>NZ_LT732529.1:2475476-3072507 GCF_900156865.1 Litchfieldia sinesaloumensis
ATTCATTCCTTCAAAACTAGATAACGTACGCACATTCATGAAGTCATTTGTCTAGCTCCGGCTCCTAGCCTCTCGAGGTCGCTTCACTTCTTCTGTCAAAGTCTATCGACTTTTCGGTCAGAAGTTCCAGCGCTTGTCGAGGCAGTACAGTCGCCTACGCTTTTCTTTTTTGGTTAAGTCCTCGATCGATTAGTATCAGTCAGCTGCACATGTCACCATGCTTCCACCTCTGACCTATCAACCTCGTCATCTTCGAGGGATCTTACTAGTTTAACACTATGGGAAATCTCATCTTGAGGGGGGCTTCATGCTTAGATGCTTTCAGCACTTATCCCTTCCACACATAGCTACCCAGCTATGCCCTTGGCAGGACAACTGGTACACCAGCGGTGTGTCCATCCCGGTCCTCTCGTACTAAGGACAGCTCCTCTCAAATTTCCTACGCCCACGACGGATAGGGACCGAACTGTCTCACGACGTTCTGAACCCAGCTCGCGTACCGCTTTAATGGGCGAACAGCCCAACCCTTGGGACCGACTACAGCCCCAGGATGCGATGAGCCGACATCGAGGTGCCAAACCTCCCCGTCGATGTGGACTCTTGGGGGAGATAAGCCTGTTATCCCCGGGGTAGCTTTTATCCGTTGAGCGATGGCCCTTCCATGCGGAACCACCGGATCACTAAGCCCGACTTTCGTCCCTGCTCGACTTGTAGGTCTCGCAGTCAAGCTCCCTTGTGCCTTTACACTCTACGAATGATTTCCAACCATTCTGAGGGAACCTTTGGGCGCCTCCGTTACTTTTTAGGAGGCGACCGCCCCAGTCAAACTGCCCACCTGACACTGTCTCCAAGGCCGATAAGGCCTTCGGGTTAGAATTTCAATACAGCCAGGGTAGTATCCCACCAATGCCTCCACCGAAGCTGGCGCTCCGGCTTCCAAGGCTCCTACCTATCCTGTACAAGCTGTACCAAAATTCAATATCAGGCTGCAGTAAAGCTCCACGGGGTCTTTCCGTCCTGTCGCGGGTAACCTGCATCTTCACAGGTACTATAATTTCACCGAGTCTCTCGTTGAGACAGTGCCCAGATCGTTACACCTTTCGTGCGGGTCAGAACTTACCTGACAAGGAATTTCGCTACCTTAGGACCGTTATAGTTACGGCCGCCGTTTACTGGGGCTTCGATTCAGAGCTTCGCTTGCGCTAACCCCTCCTCTTAACCTTCCAGCACCGGGCAGGTGTCAGCCCCTATACTTCGCCTTGCGGCTTCGCAGAGACCTGTGTTTTTGCTAAACAGTCGCCTGGGCCTATTCACTGCGGCTTTTCAGGGCTATTCACCCTAAAAAGCACCCCTTCTCCCGAAGTTACGGGGTCATTTTGCCGAGTTCCTTAACGAGAGTTCTCTCGATCACCTTAGGATTCTCTCCTCGCCTACCTGTGTCGGTTTGCGGTACGGGCACCATTTACCTCGCTAGAAGCTTTTCTTGGCAGTGTGGAATCAGGAACTTCGGTACTATATTTCCCTCGCCATCACAGCTCAACCTTATGGTAAGCGGATTTGCCTACTTACCAGTCTAACTGCTTGGACGCGCATATCCAACAGCGCGCTTACCCTATCCTCCTGCGTCCCTCCATTGCTCAAACGGTAAAGAGGTGGTACAGGAATATCAACCTGTTGTCCATCGCCTACGCTTTTCAGCCTCGGCTTAGGTCCCGACTAACCCTGAGCGGACGAGCCTTCCTCAGGAAACCTTAGGCATTCGGTGGAGGGGATTCTCACCCCTCTTTCGCTACTCATACCGGCATTCTCACTTCTAAGCGCTCCACCAGTCCTTACGGTCTGACTTCGCTGCACTTAGAACGCTCTCCTACCATTGTTCGTAAGAACAATCCACAGCTTCGGTGATACGTTTAGCCCCGGTACATTTTCGGCGCAGAGTCACTCGACCAGTGAGCTATTACGCACTCTTTAAATGGTGGCTGCTTCTAAGCCAACATCCTGGTTGTCTAAGCAACTCCACATCCTTTTCCACTTAACGTATACTTTGGGACCTTAGCTGGTGGTCTGGGCTGTTTCCCTCTTGACTACGGATCTTATCACTCGCAGTCTGACTCCCGAGAATCAAGTCTTTGGCATTCGGAGTTTGACTGAATTCGGTAACCCGATGAGGGCCCCTAGTCCAATCAGTGCTCTACCTCCAAGACTCTAACTCGAGGCTAGCCCTAAAGCTATTTCGGAGAGAACCAGCTATCTCCAGGTTCGATTGGAATTTCTCCGCTACCCACACCTCATCCCCGCACTTTTCAACGTGCGTGGGTTCGGGCCTCCATTCAGTGTTACCTGAACTTCACCCTGGACATGGGTAGATCACCTGGTTTCGGGTCTACGACCACGTACTATTTCGCCCTATTCAGACTCGCTTTCGCTGCGGCTCCGTCTCTTCAACTTAACCTTGCACGGGATCGTAACTCGCCGGTTCATTCTACAAAAGGCACGCCATCACACATAAATGTGCTTTGACTACTTGTAGGCACACGGTTTCAGGTTCTCTTTCACTCCCCTTCCGGGGTGCTTTTCACCTTTCCCTCACGGTACTGGTTCACTATCGGTCACTAGGGAGTATTTAGCCTTGGGAGATGGTCCTCCCAGCTTCCGACGGGATTTCACGTGTCCCGCCGTACTCAGGATCCACTCAAGAGAGAACGAAGTTTCGACTACAGGGTTGTTACCTTCTCTGACGGACCTTTCCAGGTCGCTTCGTCTACTCCGTTCTTTTGTAACTCCGTATAGAGTGTCCTACAACCCCAAGAGGCAAGCCTCTTGGTTTGGGCTATCTTCCGTTTCGCTCGCCGCTACTCAGGAAATCGCGTTTGCTTTCTCTTCCTCCGGGTACTAAGATGTTTCAGTTCCCCGGGTCTACCTTCTCTTACCCTATGTATTCAGGTAAGGATACTGCCCCATTACGAGCAGTGGGTTTCCCCATTCGGAAATCTTCGGATCAATGCTTACTTACAGCTCCCCGAAGCATATCGGTGTTAGTACCGTCCTTCATCGGCTCCTAGTGCCAAGGCATCCACCGTGCGCCCTTATTAACTTAACCTGTTCGGCTTTGATAAGCGGCGAATTTCTTCGTTGACTTGCTTTCTCCGCTGCTCATGCACCTATAGTGCACTCCGCTGCTCAAAAACCCGTCGCCTCGAACTTCTTGCTTCTCGTGCGCCTAAAGTTGTTAAAAGAACTTTTACTACTTCAATGAATGTTTTGTTACGTTATCTAGTTTTCAAGGAACGACTTTGAGAGAAAAAGCACTCTCAAAACTGACCACAATACAAAGCGTCTTTTTATGAAGTTCGTAGAACTTCTTATGTCTAGCTACGGTTCCTAGCCTCTCGAGGTTGCTTCACTTCTTCTGTCAAAGTCTAACGACTTTTCCTGCAGAAGTTCCAGCACTTGTCGAGGCTGAACAGTCACCTTCGCTTTTCGACTTTTTCCTTAGAAAGGAGGTGATCCAGCCGCACCTTCCGATACGGCTACCTTGTTACGACTTCACCCCAATCATCTGTCCCACCTTAGGCGGCTGGCTCCTTGCGGTTACCCCACCGACTTCGGGTGTTACAAACTCTCGTGGTGTGACGGGCGGTGTGTACAAGGCCCGGGAACGTATTCACCGCGGCATGCTGATCCGCGATTACTAGCGATTCCGGCTTCATGCAGGCGAGTTGCAGCCTGCAATCCGAACTGAGAATGGTTTTATGGGATTCGCTTAACCTCGCGGTTTCGCTGCCCTTTGTACCATCCATTGTAGCACGTGTGTAGCCCAGGTCATAAGGGGCATGATGATTTGACGTCATCCCCACCTTCCTCCGGTTTGTCACCGGCAGTCACCTTAGAGTGCCCAACTAAATGCTGGCAACTAAGATCAAGGGTTGCGCTCGTTGCGGGACTTAACCCAACATCTCACGACACGAGCTGACGACAACCATGCACCACCTGTCACTTATGTCCTCGAAGGGAAAGCCCTATCTCTAGGGATGGCATAAGGATGTCAAGACCTGGTAAGGTTCTTCGCGTTGCTTCGAATTAAACCACATGCTCCACCGCTTGTGCGGGCCCCCGTCAATTCCTTTGAGTTTCAGTCTTGCGACCGTACTCCCCAGGCGGAGTGCTTAATGCGTTTGCTGCAGCACTAAAGGGCGGAAACCCTCTAACACTTAGCACTCATCGTTTACGGCGTGGACTACCAGGGTATCTAATCCTGTTCGCTCCCCACGCTTTCGCGCCTCAGCGTCAGTTACAGACCAGAGAGCCGCCTTCGCCACTGGTGTTCCTCCACATCTCTACGCATTTCACCGCTACACGTGGAATTCCGCTCTCCTCTTCTGCACTCAAGTCCCCCAGTTTCCAATGACCCTCCACGGTTGAGCCGTGGGCTTTCACATCAGACTTAAAGGACCGCCTGCGCGCGCTTTACGCCCAATAATTCCGGATAACGCTTGCCACCTACGTATTACCGCGGCTGCTGGCACGTAGTTAGCCGTGGCTTTCTGGTTAGGTACCGTCAAGGTACCGCCCTATTCGAACGATACTTGTTCTTCCCTAACAACAGAGCTTTACGACCCGAAGGCCTTCTTCGCTCACGCGGCGTTGCTCCGTCAGACTTTCGTCCATTGCGGAAGATTCCCTACTGCTGCCTCCCGTAGGAGTCTGGGCCGTGTCTCAGTCCCAGTGTGGCCGATCACCCTCTCAGGTCGGCTACGCATCGTCGCCTTGGTGAGCCGTTACCTCACCAACTAGCTAATGCGCCGCGGGTCCATCTGTAAGTGGTAGCTAAAAGCCACCTTTTAATTGAAGACCATGTGGTCTTCGATGTTATCCGGTATTAGCTCCGGTTTCCCGAAGTTATCCCAGTCTTACAGGCAGGTTACCCACGTGTTACTCACCCGTCCGCCGCTAACCTTTGGGAGCAAGCTCCCAAAGGTTCGCTCGACTTGCATGTATTAGGCACGCCGCCAGCGTTCATCCTGAGCCAGGATCAAACTCTCCAATAAGAGTATTGATTGCTCAATAGTTTGTTACCAAAATTAAAACGTTGACGCTTGTATTGTGTTCAGTTTTCAAAGAACTTTTTATTAGCGTTGCTCTCTTGAAGCAACTTTCTAATAGTATCATCTATCGATTTGATAGTCAATAACTTTTTTACTTTTTTTATTTTCACCACCGCATCTCGGCGGCAGATTTATAATATATCACCCTACGAAGATAAGCGCAAGTGTTTTTTAATAAAAATATTATATTAGAAAAGTCTTTTTAAAAATAAACAGAGTGGATATCCACTCTGTTTCCAAAAAACTTATTTGTGACGCATTTGAGGGAATAGTAATACGTCTCTAATTGATGGAGCGTTAGTTAAGAGCATCACTAGTCTATCGATACCAATTCCTAGTCCGCCAGTTGGTGGCATTCCGTATTCTAACGCTTCTACAAAATCTTCATCCATCATGTGAGCTTCGTCATTTCCTTGCTCTCTTTCCTTAAGTTGAGCTTCAAATCTTTGACGTTGATCAATTGGGTCGTTTAATTCTGTAAATGCATTTGCGTGTTCTCTTCCTACTATAAATAGCTCGAAACGATCTGTGAATCTAGGATCTACAGGATTCTTTTTCGCAAGAGGTGAAATCTCAACCGGATGTCCGTATATGAAAGTTGGTTGGATAAGCTTATCCTCAATTTTTTGTTCAAAGAATTCGTTTACGATATGTCCATACTGCATATTATTGTTTATATCTACATTATGCTCTTTTGCAAGCTGTCTAGCTTCTTCGATACTCATTTCTTTCCAGAAATCTACTCCTACATATTCTTTGATTGCGTCAACCATATGCAGTCGTTTCCATTCAGGCTTTAAGTCAACTTGGTATTCCCCATAGGCTACAGTTGTTGTACCTAGTACATCTTGCGCAATGTGAGCAACAAGGTTTTCGGTTAGACTCATGATGTCTTTATAATCCGCATACGCTTCATATAATTCAATCATAGTGAACTCTGGATTATGTCTAGTTGAGACACCTTCGTTTCGAAATACCCTACCAATTTCATATACTTTTTCTATTCCACCTACAATTAGACGCTTTAGATGAAGTTCGATTGCAATTCTCATGTAAAGTGGGATATCTAAAGCATTATGATGGGTGACGAACGGACGAGCTGATGCTCCCCCTGGGATTGAATGCATCATCGGCGTCTCGACCTCTAGGTAACCATGGTCATCTAAATAGCGTCTCATTGAACGGATAATTTTACTTCTAGTAATAAAAGTTTCTTTACTTTCTGGACTCATAATTAAATCAAGATAACGTTGACGGTAGCGCTGTTCTACATCTTTTAACCCATGGAATTTATCTGGTAGTGGTCTAAGTGCTTTTGATAAAAGTTCAAATGAAGTAACTTTAATAGAAAGTTCTCCAACCTTTGTTTTAAAGACAGTACCTGATACTCCAACTATATCCCCTAAATCGGCAATATTGAATACTTCATATTGTTCTTCTCCAACTGCATCAACACGTACATATAGTTGGATTTGTCCAGTAAGGTCCTGAATATGGGTAAAGCCAGCTTTCCCTTTACCACGTTTTGTCATAATACGTCCTGCAATGATTACGCTGATTTCTTTCTCGTCAAGTTGTTCTTTTGTAAATCCATTATATAGTTCGATTAATTCACTTGTGCTGTGTGTTCTCTCAAATCTCTTACCAAATGGATCTAACCCCATTTCGCGTAGCGTATGTAACTTTTCTCTTCTGACAATCAATTGGTCATTTAATTCCTCATGATTCATTTTCATCAACTCCTATTTTGTCACCTACTATATATACAAACCGAATACTTATTACTTGTCCTATTCCAATATAAACGTAAAGCAGAAAAACTGCCAGCATTAACTGGCAGTGGGCTACTTACGGGTATTATAAGTCTAGGAACTATTNGTCAGACGCTCTATCCAATTGAGCTACGGGCGCATTACTATTAAAGTGGTGCCGAGGACCGGAATCGAACCGGTACGGTAGTCACCTACCGCAGGATTTTAAGTCCTGTGCGTCTGCCAGTTCCGCCACCCCGGCAATGTATAAAATAACTTCTGGAGCGGAAGACGGGATTCGAACCCGCGACCCCCACCTTGGCAAGGTGGTGTTCTACCACTGAACTACTTCCGCGTAATGCGGGTGAAGGGACTCGAACCCCCACGTCAAAGACACTAGATCCTAAGTCTAGCGCGTCTGCCAATTCCGCCACACCCGCATATTTAATTAAAGTGGTGAGCCATGAAGGATTCGAACCTTCGACCCTCTGATTAAAAGTCAGATGCTCTACCAACTGAGCTAATGGCTCTAATAAATGGTGCCGGCGATAGGAGTCGAACCCACGACCTACTGATTACAAGTCAGTTGCTCTACCAACTGAGCTACACCGGCAAATTATATGGTTAATATTTTATGGTGGAGGATGACGGGATCGAACCGCCGACCCCCTGCTTGTAAGGCAGGTGCTCTCCCAGCTGAGCTAATCCTCCGTCTCTTCCAACCTAGCGACGTCCTACTCTCACAGGGGCAATGCCCCAACTACCATCGGCGCTGAGAAGCTTAACTTCCGTGTTCGGTATGGGAACGGGTGTGACCTTCTCGCCATCGTCACTAGATAAAGTAAAGACAAGATACATTATAACTATATCCTAAGAATATTTCAAGAAGAAATTTTCATTCCTTCAAAACTAGATAACGTACGCACATTCATGAAGTGATTTGTCTAGCTCCGGCTCCTAGCCTCTCGAGGTCGCTTCACTTCTTCTGTCAAAGTCTATCGACTTTTCGGTCAGAAGTTCCAGCGCTTGTCGAGGCAGTACAGTCGCCTACGCTTTTCTTTTTTGGTTAAGTCCTCGATCGATTAGTATCAGTCAGCTGCACATGTCACCATGCTTCCACCTCTGACCTATCAACCTCGTCATCTTCGAGGGATCTTACTAGTTTAACACTATGGGAAATCTCATCTTGAGGGGGGCTTCATGCTTAGATGCTTTCAGCACTTATCCCTTCCACACATAGCTACCCAGCTATGCCCTTGGCAGGACAACTGGTACACCAGCGGTGTGTCCATCCCGGTCCTCTCGTACTAAGGACAGCTCCTCTCAAATTTCCTACGCCCACGACGGATAGGGACCGAACTGTCTCACGACGTTCTGAACCCAGCTCGCGTACCGCTTTAATGGGCGAACAGCCCAACCCTTGGGACCGACTACAGCCCCAGGATGCGATGAGCCGACATCGAGGTGCCAAACCTCCCCGTCGATGTGGACTCTTGGGGGAGATAAGCCTGTTATCCCCGGGGTAGCTTTTATCCGTTGAGCGATGGCCCTTCCATGCGGAACCACCGGATCACTAAGCCCGACTTTCGTCCCTGCTCGACTTGTAGGTCTCGCAGTCAAGCTCCCTTGTGCCTTTACACTCTACGAATGATTTCCAACCATTCTGAGGGAACCTTTGGGCGCCTCCGTTACTTTTTAGGAGGCGACCGCCCCAGTCAAACTGCCCACCTGACACTGTCTCCAAGGCCGATAAGGCCTTCGGGTTAGAATTTCAATACAGCCAGGGTAGTATCCCACCAATGCCTCCACCGAAGCTGGCGCTCCGGCTTCCAAGGCTCCTACCTATCCTGTACAAGCTGTACCAAAATTCAATATCAGGCTGCAGTAAAGCTCCACGGGGTCTTTCCGTCCTGTCGCGGGTAACCTGCATCTTCACAGGTACTATAATTTCACCGAGTCTCTCGTTGAGACAGTGCCCAGATCGTTACACCTTTCGTGCGGGTCAGAACTTACCTGACAAGGAATTTCGCTACCTTAGGACCGTTATAGTTACGGCCGCCGTTTACTGGGGCTTCGATTCAGAGCTTCGCTTGCGCTAACCCCTCCTCTTAACCTTCCAGCACCGGGCAGGTGTCAGCCCCTATACTTCGCCTTGCGGCTTCGCAGAGACCTGTGTTTTTGCTAAACAGTCGCCTGGGCCTATTCACTGCGGCTTTTCAGGGCTATTCACCCTAAAAAGCACCCCTTCTCCCGAAGTTACGGGGTCATTTTGCCGAGTTCCTTAACGAGAGTTCTCTCGATCACCTTAGGATTCTCTCCTCGCCTACCTGTGTCGGTTTGCGGTACGGGCACCATTTACCTCGCTAGAAGCTTTTCTTGGCAGTGTGGAATCAGGAACTTCGGTACTATATTTCCCTCGCCATCACAGCTCAACCTTATGGTAAGCGGATTTGCCTACTTACCAGTCTAACTGCTTGGACGCGCATATCCAACAGCGCGCTTACCCTATCCTCCTGCGTCCCTCCATTGCTCAAACGGTAAAGAGGTGGTACAGGAATATCAACCTGTTGTCCATCGCCTACGCTTTTCAGCCTCGGCTTAGGTCCCGACTAACCCTGAGCGGACGAGCCTTCCTCAGGAAACCTTAGGCATTCGGTGGAGGGGATTCTCACCCCTCTTTCGCTACTCATACCGGCATTCTCACTTCTAAGCGCTCCACCAGTCCTTACGGTCTGACTTCGCTGCACTTAGAACGCTCTCCTACCATTGTTCGTAAGAACAATCCACAGCTTCGGTGATACGTTTAGCCCCGGTACATTTTCGGCGCAGAGTCACTCGACCAGTGAGCTATTACGCACTCTTTAAATGGTGGCTGCTTCTAAGCCAACATCCTGGTTGTCTAAGCAACTCCACATCCTTTTCCACTTAACGTATACTTTGGGACCTTAGCTGGTGGTCTGGGCTGTTTCCCTCTTGACTACGGATCTTATCACTCGCAGTCTGACTCCCGAGAATCAAGTCTTTGGCATTCGGAGTTTGACTGAATTCGGTAACCCGATGAGGGCCCCTAGTCCAATCAGTGCTCTACCTCCAAGACTCTAACTCGAGGCTAGCCCTAAAGCTATTTCGGAGAGAACCAGCTATCTCCAGGTTCGATTGGAATTTCTCCGCTACCCACACCTCATCCCCGCACTTTTCAACGTGCGTGGGTTCGGGCCTCCATTCAGTGTTACCTGAACTTCACCCTGGACATGGGTAGATCACCTGGTTTCGGGTCTACGACCACGTACTATTTCGCCCTATTCAGACTCGCTTTCGCTGCGGCTCCGTCTCTTCAACTTAACCTTGCACGGGATCGTAACTCGCCGGTTCATTCTACAAAAGGCACGCCATCACACATAAATGTGCTTTGACTACTTGTAGGCACACGGTTTCAGGTTCTCTTTCACTCCCCTTCCGGGGTGCTTTTCACCTTTCCCTCACGGTACTGGTTCACTATCGGTCACTAGGGAGTATTTAGCCTTGGGAGATGGTCCTCCCAGCTTCCGACGGGATTTCACGTGTCCCGCCGTACTCAGGATCCACTCAAGAGAGAACGAAGTTTCGACTACAGGGTTGTTACCTTCTCTGACGGACCTTTCCAGGTCGCTTCGTCTACTCCGTTCCTTTGTAACTCCGTATAGAGTGTCCTACAACCCCAAGAGGCAAGCCTCTTGGTTTGGGCTATCTTCCGTTTCGCTCGCCGCTACTCAGGAAATCGCGTTTGCTTTCTCTTCCTCCGGGTACTAAGATGTTTCAGTTCCCCGGGTCTACCTTCTCTTACCCTATGTATTCAGGTAAGGATACTGCCCCATTACGAGCAGTGGGTTTCCCCATTCGGAAATCTTCGGATCAATGCTTACTTACAGCTCCCCGAAGCATATCGGTGTTAGTACCGTCCTTCATCGGCTCCTAGTGCCAAGGCATCCACCGTGCGCCCTTATTAACTTAACCTGTTCGGCTTCGATAAGCGGCGGATTTCTTCGTCACCTCATTCGTCAGCATCCTCACGTACCTTAAGTACGCTCCGGTGCTTCCTCACTCGGTTCCTCGAACTCCTTGCTTCTCGTGCGCCTAAAGTTGTTAAAAGAACTTTTACTACTTCAATGAATGTTTTGTTACGTTATCTAGTTTTCAAGGAACGACTTTGAGAGAAAAAGCACTCTCAAAACTGACCACAATACAAAGCGTCTTTTTATGAAGTTCGTAGAACTTCAGTTTCCTTAGAAAGGAGGTGATCCAGCCGCACCTTCCGATACGGCTACCTTGTTACGACTTCACCCCAATCATCTGTCCCACCTTAGGCGGCTGGCTCCTTGCGGTTACCCCACCGACTTCGGGTGTTACAAACTCTCGTGGTGTGACGGGCGGTGTGTACAAGGCCCGGGAACGTATTCACCGCGGCATGCTGATCCGCGATTACTAGCGATTCCGGCTTCATGCAGGCGAGTTGCAGCCTGCAATCCGAACTGAGAATGGTTTTATGGGATTCGCTTAACCTCGCGGTTTCGCTGCCCTTTGTACCATCCATTGTAGCACGTGTGTAGCCCAGGTCATAAGGGGCATGATGATTTGACGTCATCCCCACCTTCCTCCGGTTTGTCACCGGCAGTCACCTTAGAGTGCCCAACTAAATGCTGGCAACTAAGATCAAGGGTTGCGCTCGTTGCGGGACTTAACCCAACATCTCACGACACGAGCTGACGACAACCATGCACCACCTGTCACTTATGTCCCCGAAGGGAAAGCCCTATCTCTAGGGATGGCATAAGGATGTCAAGACCTGGTAAGGTTCTTCGCGTTGCTTCGAATTAAACCACATGCTCCACCGCTTGTGCGGGCCCCCGTCAATTCCTTTGAGTTTCAGTCTTGCGACCGTACTCCCCAGGCGGAGTGCTTAATGCGTTTGCTGCAGCACTAAAGGGCGGAAACCCTCTAACACTTAGCACTCATCGTTTACGGCGTGGACTACCAGGGTATCTAATCCTGTTCGCTCCCCACGCTTTCGCGCCTCAGCGTCAGTTACAGACCAGAGAGCCGCCTTCGCCACTGGTGTTCCTCCACATCTCTACGCATTTCACCGCTACACGTGGAATTCCGCTCTCCTCTTCTGCACTCAAGTCCCCCAGTTTCCAATGACCCTCCACGGTTGAGCCGTGGGCTTTCACATCAGACTTAAAGGACCGCCTGCGCGCGCTTTACGCCCAATAATTCCGGATAACGCTTGCCACCTACGTATTACCGCGGCTGCTGGCACGTAGTTAGCCGTGGCTTTCTGGTTAGGTACCGTCAAGGTACCGCCCTATTCGAACGATACTTGTTCTTCCCTAACAACAGAGCTTTACGACCCGAAGGCCTTCTTCGCTCACGCGGCGTTGCTCCGTCAGACTTTCGTCCATTGCGGAAGATTCCCTACTGCTGCCTCCCGTAGGAGTCTGGGCCGTGTCTCAGTCCCAGTGTGGCCGATCACCCTCTCAGGTCGGCTACGCATCGTCGCCTTGGTGAGCCGTTACCTCACCAACTAGCTAATGCGCCGCGGGTCCATCTGTAAGTGGTAGCTAAAAGCCACCTTTTAATTGAAGACCATGTGGTCTTCGATGTTATCCGGTATTAGCTCCGGTTTCCCGAAGTTATCCCAGTCTTACAGGCAGGTTACCCACGTGTTACTCACCCGTCCGCCGCTAACTTTTGGGAGCAAGCTCCCAAAAGTTCGCTCGACTTGCATGTATTAGGCACGCCGCCAGCGTTCATCCTGAGCCAGGATCAAACTCTCCAATAAGAGTATTGATTGCTCAATAGTTTGTTACCAAAATTAAAACGTTGACGCTTGTATTGTGTTCAGTTTTCAAAGAACTTTTATTCATTCGCTTTGTTGAAGCGACTTTTCTAATATAACATTTTCACCTATGAGTGTCAACTTCTTTTTAGAAGTTTTTTTCTCATTCACTCATTTACTTTGTCACTCGTTTTGGCGACAAGAATTAATATATCATCTCTTTTTCACTTTTACAAGTCATTTTTCAAAAAAGTTTTTAGTGAAAATAAAAAATCACTCGTTTCTCTTCTCTATTACGTAATTGTTTACTAGTGATAGTAATTATTATACTAGAAATAGTAATAACACAAAATACTTTCTCTAGTTAAAGCTATTTTATTTTATATTATTCAATTTTACGTTCTCTATTGTTTTAATCATATTTACTAGATTAGCCCATATATTGTATTAAAAGCGATATTGGGAGGAGGAAAGGTATTGGATTTAGACTTCTTGCAAGCAGTAGGAATGTTATTATCATTTGGTATGTGTCTGTTTTTATTCTCTTTCAGCTATTTCGAGGGTTTAAGAATTAGTAATAATGAAGGAAGAATTGAAGCTAGTTCCTTTATTACGTTTATATCATCTATCATAATGGGTATTGTATTTAGTTTTTTTGCTAGTTCGTTTTATTATTAAATATATATTCTTCTTATTAAAAACTGACATTAATCCCTTCTTTGGATAATGTCAGTTTTTTTTGTTCACTACTTTAAATAAATTCAATTAATATGAAAGATAGTAATGCCTTAATCGTCTAATATATAGAGATGTAAACAAGGGGGAAACGACTTTTGGAGCAGATTGATCAAATCGAAGAATGGTTTTACAAATATGGAGATGATGTATATAACTTTCTTATTTATTACACAGGATCTTTTGATGTCGATGATTATGTTCAAGAGGTTTTTGTGAAAGCACTCGGTTCGTTTTCATCTTATGAAAAGCGCTCAAGTCCTAAGACCTGGTTACTTTCCATTGCACGAAATTTAGTAATTGATAAAACTCGTCGAAAAAGACGTATTCGTTTTCAATCTATAGACTTACTTTCGAATCGTTATATACCGATTGATAAATCTAATCCAGAGAATTCTCTACTCTCAGATGAGATTCTTAATGATATATATAACTTAATTCTTGCTCTCAAGAAGCCTTATATGGAAGTACTTGTTTCACGTTTGATTTTAGAGTTTAGTGTTGAAGAAACAGCCTCCATTTTAAATTGGTCACATAATAAAGTTTCATTGACCTACCATCGGGCACTTAAAGTTTTACAAAAACAGCTTAAGTCCATTAATGAAGGAGAGGAACAAGATTATGAAAGGTTCTTACACAAATAAATCATTCCCTAGATTTCAATTAAACGAAGCCCAAAAGTCCAAGATAGTGCAACAAATTAGAATAAATGAACCAAAGAATTTGAACAATTCAATATATAACCGATTTATTATCCCCTTCCTATCAGCAGCCGTTATGATATTTCTTTTATCTGGAACAGGATGGTTGGCCTATCAGTCCATCGTTGAAAAGGAGCTTCTACAAGGAGTCTCCTCTATTACGATTAATCTCCCGGAACAAATTATTATACAAGAAGAAGGTAGCGAATATATCTTTTTGAAAAATGGAAACTTGGTAGGCGGCATTATAAAAATTGATACTGATAAGAAACAGGAACTATTGGCACAGCCTGGGATATATGAAAATGATTTAATTGAGGACTTTCAAGAGCCAACCCAAAGAGTTCTTTTTCACGTGAAGCAAATGCATGCAATTCAAACTGTCCATTATTTCATTCAGCCAAACAAACAAGAGGTCATCTATGATGTATACTTCCACATAATTGATCCTGGACATTACGGTGAATCAGATATAAAAACAGAACTCGATACAATCCATGAAATAGCAAAAACTTTTAAAATAAACGAGTAGTTAGATTATCTATTTTAAGGATTTAGGTTTTTTCCTCATTTTTACTCTACCATGCATTATTTGGTAAAAGTTGAAAATACTACAACTATGAATATAATCGCTTGGAGGAAGAGGAATGAAAAAGTTTTTACTGGTTGGATTATTATTTTTATTCCAACTCTCGTCTTTTACAAATGGGGTGTTTGCTGAGGTTACTCCAGAGGAATTGAAAAGTTATACAACAGAAACCGGATTAACAGAAAGTGACCTTGAGGATTATTTAGCCGTTTATGATTTATCTTTAAAAGATTTCGAAAGTGTCAATGAGTTAGTTTCCTATTTAGGCGAACCTGTTAACGATGATACGATCCAAACTTTACTCACAAAACATAATATTAGCGAGGACGAATTACAGCATATTTTAGGTGGGTTTGGTGAATCGGTGCAGGATTACTTATTCATAAAGGATCTGGAAATAACAGTTGATTTCTATATAAATCATGCTGAAGTATTGGTAGAGGCTGAACGAATGCTTTCTGAAATAGGGCTAACAGAGGATGAGATTGGCGGTTTATTACTGCATTTTATAAGTTTAAATAATATAAACCTTGAGCAAAAAATGAGTTCAATAAGTACAAATTTGGAACAATATTTTTCATATAACAATTCCGAAAGCTTATCTTCAGAACAGCAAAAAGAACTTCTTGTCATGTATGATAAAATGATTGAAATATTTGAATTGCAACCAAGATATTTTTTATTGAAGGATGGCAGTAAAGAAGCGGTCGCTTATACAGAACTTCTCGAAAAGGAGTCACTCGATGGCGCAGACCTGCTTATTGAGATTTATAGAGGAAATGATCAATATCTACTCGATCTAAGAGTATCGGAGGAAATGCTTGCTTCTGATTTTATCATCGAACGTGGTGAAAAACTATTAACTGTTGCTACACTCGCTCAAGAAATGAGTGTTAAAGTTCAAGGTAATCGGCTCCCTACTACAGCAAGTCCATACTCAAACCTCCTATTACTAGGAGCCCTTTTGATAATCATTGGTATAGGTACTGTATTTATGAATCGCAAATATGCATAACGTATCAAAAATCCATGTCTAGTTATGATAGACATGGATTTTCTATTTACCCTAGACTCTGTTCTGACAATTGAACCTGTTGTTGTTTTTTCTTTCTTTCTCCAAAAGAGTATAACCAAATACCGGTGATAATTATGAAACCTCCAATAATCTGTGTGTAGAGTATTGTTTCTGATAGGATGAAATACGCTAGAATAGCAGCACCGACAGGTTCAAATAATATACTTACAGAAATCGTTGATGTACTCACCCATTTTAATGACCAATTAAAGAGATTATGACCGAGCAAAGTTGGTATTATCGCTAGTAGTAAAAAGTAGATCCAATCAACACCTGCATATCCACCAAGTGGATGATTTAGTATAACAACATATAAAAACAACGTAATGGTACTAAAACTGTAAACAACAAATGTATACGCGATAAGAGATAGGCGTTTTAGAACAGTTTGCCCAAATAAAAGATAGGCTGTAATCATCATACAAGATATAATCGCTAAAAAATTCCCATATAAGGCACTTCCACTTACTTGGAAATCACCCCAACTTATGATAATGCTCCCTACTAACGCGAGACATGTGCTTAAAATGGCTCCTATTCCTATTTTTTCTTTAAACAGGAAGAAGGTTCCTACGAATGCAAAAACAGGTTGCATAGTAACTAAAACAGTTGAGCTTGTTACCGATGTATAGTTGAGTGATTCAAACCAAAGGATAAAATGGAGGGCTAAAAATATACCTGAGATTGCCGAAAATAGCCAATCCCTTCTTGTAATAACTTTTAACTCGTTTACATGTTTCCATAAAAAAATCGGAAGCATTAGTAGTACTGTGAAAAATAATCGATAGAACGCAATAACTGGTGCTGGTGCATTTGCTAACTTCACAAAAATTGCAGATGTCGATACTGCAATCACACCAATTGCCAGAACGAAGTATGGATTTATTTTAGGTTGATTCATGTTTGTCCCTTCATTTCTCTATATAATTCTATATATTATATAGGATAAATGAGAAAAAAGGATAGAAGAAGTTCTATCCTTTTACTTTAGAGATGCTTCTGCGATTTTCTGATAATCATTTAGAGTATAAGCAGAAACCTTAGTTGGTGAGATTGCATATACCGTATCACCGATTGTAAGAACACGTTGAATCTCTCCCTCCCAGGTTTCATACTGACCACCAGTCTGATGAGATATTTTTGTCTTCAATGTAATGCCTTCTAAATTAATATCGTAGACATAGGCTCCTGTGAATTCAAAGCTTTGTTCATATTGTTTACCTTCTACATTTTGATAGACAGTGATTGGGAAGGCGAAAATTCCTTTTTCCTTACTAAATAATAGAGCCTTATGATCGTAATTTAAAGGAGAGTATGTTCCTCGACCACCAATGATTTCAGTGAATTTTTCCTTTGGATTACTTACATCTCGGACATCAAAAAGTGAGATTTTCACACCGTCAGTGTACACGATGGGTTCTCCACGGACTGATTTATCTGTCATAATCTTCGTGTCATGCCCAAACCCGATGAGATGGTTTTCATCATAAGGATGTAGATAGTTGCTAAACCCAGGAATTTTTAATTCTCCTAGTACTTTTGGACTTTTAGGATTGCTTGCATCTATTACAAACAAGGGATCTACTTGTTTAAATGTGACAATGTAAATACGTTCCCCCATAAAACGTGCCGAATAGATACGTTCTCCACGTGCAAGATCACTTAATGAACCAATCTGATTTAAATTTTCATCATACATGTACAAATTGTTTGCAGAGGGTTTAGCGTTATTCCACGTATCACCTTTAGTGGTGGCCACTCGAAACGTACCTTTGTATTCATCCATTGAAAATTGATTTAATATGGTACCCGGCACCTCGGTTGAACTATGGAGTTCTACCTTTTCTCCGCTAACAGAAAATTTATAGACTGTAGTATTAGGAGAATCAGAACTTCCCTCTCTAAAAGGCATACCATAATAATTTGCAACGGCAATATAGATGTTTTCTTTTGACATATATAATTGGTCTCCACTACCTAGATAAGAAGTAATCGAGGCTTCTTTCTTTGAGTCATCTAAATCAAAAGCAGCAATTAATGTGTAATTGGTATCTTTAGAACCTGGGATATATTGAATTCTTTCATATGGGATTAGTGAACTTTCTTTGCTATTCGCTGTATCTGAAAAACGTGGCCTCAATTCAACATCCTCAATCTTCGTATCCTCCATGATCCAATAATAAGGGTATTTATTTGAAACTAAATAAACATAATTATTAATTCTGCGTGAAGTCACGTGATTACCCTCGATTTCAACTCTACGAATTTCCTTAGGATTTTTTGCGTCCTTAATGTTATAAACAATCGCGGTAGTTGCTTCGAAATGCCTAGGGGGATAAATCATTTTGTCTTGGCTTGATTTTGCATCTGGGGCTACATCACGAAAAGAATGTCCGATGACTACAAGCTGGTCCTTATATATGAATAATTGATTGGGTGAAAAGGTATGAGAAAAAGGCAGAGATGTCACGAGTTGCATTTCTTTTGCAGGGGCAGCTTGAATAATATTTAACTTCCCATCAATAAGTTGATAAATATACTCTCCATCTGTTTTTACAATATCAGCTTCATCAACTCCTTGGACTTGTGTATTCGTCTCTGAAAATCCACCCCCGCTATCTTTTGCACTATCACCTGCAGAGGATTCGTTAGAAGTAGCCATATCTTCTCTAGCCGCATTACTTGAAAATAAACTGAACCTTCGATTTCTTTTCTCCTCTTTAATAGCATCTTTAAAAATAGCTTGGAGTTGCTCTTTTGTTACTGGCCCAATCTCTGTATCGTTTTGACTCACAACAGTCGGTTTAGAAGTGGAAAATAGAACCGTCATAACCGTAATCAGAATCACTGAAGTTATATAAAAAATCCATCTACTCTTCATACATGTCACCCCTTTTTCCACTTAGACGTAATTTGGTAAGAAATGTTACAAAAACAAAGAAAATGCACTATACAAAAAAGCCCTCTATTTCGAAGGCTCTCTTGTATATTGATGTAATAGTAGTTCAAATGCAGTCAACATTTTAAGAATTTTCTTTTCGTCATGGTTACTTAGGCATGAAATTTGAATCCACTTCTTTTCTTGTAAATAGGCACTTTCATAGTGAAGATAATACCCCTGAAGTGCCATGTCATCTCCAAAATCCTTTGATGAAATATGTTCTGGCAACAATACTGTCATAATGGCTGGTGATGAATATTCACGTGGTGTTAATATCTGAAGACCTAGATTTTCTAAGTAGTTACAAATTAACTCGTATCTATTCTTTATTTCGAGATAGTAGTCGTTATTTTCATACTTATGTAAAGCTTTGTCTAAGGCTTCCAGCAAGTTTGAAGAATGTGAATACGGAATACTATCGTTATGAGCATACATCCCTAAATCAAGATATCGTGGTATCGATTGATTTGGTATAATTTCATGATTATGAAAAACTAGAGATAAACCGGTATAGCCTCCAATTGCCTTGCCACTAACTCCTGATGCTAAATATATATCACTTAAATCAAGTTTAACTGCCCCAATTGTACTAATACAATCAAGACATAGTCTTACTTTATTTAACTGGCAGAGTTTCTTAAGACCCTCTATGTTGTTAAGCATTCCTGTTGAGGTTTCACTATGGACAGCCCAAAGCCAAGTATACTTGCCTTTTTCAAGTTCCTGCTCGATTTCGACTACTGTTATGGGAATACCCCACTTTTTTTCAAGTTTTGTAAAAGATAAGCCAGCTCGATTAGCATGATCGATAAGCCTTGAGCCAAACTCACCATTATTGAGAATTAAACCTCTTCCTCCAAGCAAAGCTAACTGGGCTGCAATAACATCATTCGCTAATGTTCCTGAGCCTACTAATACTTCAACATATTTTGCGTTCGTCATAGTACATAGTTTTTCCCTAACCGATTGCATCTGGTAAGAAAATTCGTCTGAACGATGGGAAACCGGTTCAACGCCAAGTGCTTCTTTTACAGCTTGGGCTATTTTAATCGGTCCTGGCAAAAAGCTTACAGGTTCTTTTAATATTCTTCCCGCTAATGATTCATCAAAGGTTTGTTTAGTTAAGTACATTGGCCAAAACGAAGCTTCTGCAGTACCTGTTAATGAAGAAAATGGTTTAAATCCTAGTTGTCGATATAATTTTTCTTGTCGGGTTGTTCCAGAAATTAAAGCGACGTCATACCCTTTCTTTAGGCAGAAATTAGACATGAGTTGAGCGAGTCCAAAAAACACTCTACCATTATTTCGATATTCTTCCTCTACCGATAATAAACGGATTTCACATGGATTTTTCGGTCTTACTGGAAGTTGTTCATCCAGGTTAGGAAGTTTATGATCCAGTGAGAATGGGCGGTTGGCACGAACAGCAATCATCCCAATTAATTTGGTGTCTTTTACACATATTAAATACGTATTTTCATAATGGAATTTATCGATTAACAATTTTTTATCGTTTTTTTCATGCTGTGGAATTTCTTCCACAAAGGTTTTGTAATTCAGACGATGGATTTGGTCAAATTCTTGTTTTGTCCGAGCTATTTTATAGACAAAAGACACTATTGAATCACCTCATTTAAATGATTTTTCTTGCCAATTTTTCCTTAAGATTATCCCGATGCGCCACTAACAATAAGGCAATTACAATAAAAACAAGAGTACATTCGTATAAAGAATAGTCCATAAACCAATAAATAAAAGGTACTGTCAGGAATGCCGTCATCCCAGCGAGGGTGAAACTTCTCAAAATCACTAATAAAAGTAAAAAAATCCCACCAAATACTAGAAAGGGCTGATAGGCTACCACAACTAAACCACCTGCTGCAGTCGCAATTCCTTTTCCACCCTTAAATTTGAGTGTGATTGGCCAAATATGCCCAACTACAACCGCTATTAATGCTAGAATTTGATGTTCTAACGAGAATCCTAGATATTTTGCGCCTGCAACTACAAGTATGCCCTTTAGAACATCACCGATGGCAGTTAACAAAAAACCCTTCTTTCCCAGCAACCTACCAGCATTTCGAGCCCCAACATTCCCACTACCAAGTTTACGAATATCCTCACCTTTCATAAACTTCATGACCACATAAGCAGTCATAATCGTCCCGATAAAATATGAGGCTAGCACATAAACATAGACCACGAGATCCCCCTCCTTAAAACGCGTCCTTTACTTAAAGTTTACCATTTCATACTGTATGTTAATATTTAAAATGTAAGAAAAGTCTCACTTTTTATTTAGTAGAAATATATGAACCTTTCGGCATCCTCATGCAAAAAGAAATGTATTTCAAGAAAAAAACTACCAATCTAAATGAAGAGATTGGTAGTTTTTCACGTATAGATTATTATTTATTTGCTTGCGTTTTTTGCCAGTAACATGATTGTCATGTCATCCATTGGTGGGTTATGAAGCCCAGCACGTACATCTCGGTAATACCGCTGTAACGGATTTTTTTGTGATAAGCTACGAGCGCCAACGACCCTCATTGCTAAATCTACCACTGAGATAGCAGCATTAGTCACAGCATGTTTTACTGCCCCAAGCTCTGGCAACATTTTATTGCGTTCTTCCTCACTAGAATCGTCCCACTGCTTAGCAACTGAATGTAGAAAATGTCGTGCTCTCAATAACTCTAATTCCATTTCCCCGATTTTGTGTTGAACATTTGGTAAGTCCAATATAGACCCCTTAATACTATTTGGAGAATAATCTTTTGCAAAATTAATGGCATAGGTTTGAGCGGCCTGGGCTATACCAAGGTAGCATGCAGGTATATGTAGCAACCAACCGGACGCCCCCTTATTACCAGGTTCAATCATCTGCACCAAATAGTCTTCAGGTACTTTGACGTTATTTAATACTACATCATGACTTCCAGTTCCCCTCATTGCTATACTGTCCCATGTTTCCTCTACTACTACTCCCTTCGTTACTCGAGGAATTAGAAAATAGCCAACTTGATCACTGTCTTGAATGGTAGCTGTTACATTAAAATAATCGAGTATAGGTGACATTGTAGAAAATGTTTTTCTTCCATTTAATACCCATTGATTTCCTTCTTTAACAGCAGTGGTTGTCGGTTTACCTCCACGTGTAGGACTTCCTGTTTGTCGTTCTGACGCGCAATTATTGATAAGAGCTCCGTCTTTTACGTCATTAAATAACATTTGGAGCATAGGTTCTTTCCATGGTTTTTTCTCTCCAAGATCTTGAATAATTCCCATATGCCACCCTATCGATAATGCAGTTGACCCATCACCTCTTGCAATATACTCTTGAAAACGAACAAAGTCGTAAAGGGAAATTCCTTCCCCTCCATATTCTCTTGGCAAGGTTAAAGACGTATAACCAGAGCTTTTAAGGTCGGATATATTTTGAAATGGAAAACTTCCATCTTCATCAACTTCAGCCGCCCTTGATAAAAAACGCTGAGCTAATTCCTCCATTAAATGGAGCCGCTCCTCCATGCTCGTTACATCTTGAAATTTCATAACGTAATCAGCACCTTTTTCTTTTATACTTATATTTATTCAACATTTCTCACTAATCATATCGGTTTTATAATGCAGTTTCATTATACATCTAATTTTGGATTGTTCCAAACAAGAACCTCTATAGATTAAATAATAAGGACCATTCGAAATAAGTAGATTTTTCAACCAACTATATCATGAATGATTGTCTATTTATAAAATACATGTTATAATTTTGCTACGTTCATAAGGGGTTGTAGCTCAGGGGGAGAGCATTTGCCTGGCAGGCAAAGGGTCGTGGGTTCGATTCCCATCAACTCCATACAAAAAAGCCATTTCTAGTAAAACTGAAAATGGCTTTTTTAGTGTTTCATATAATTAGGTGTATCTCTATTTACAGGAGATACATGTAACTTCAAATCTGCGGTTAGCGATGCAAAGAATACATCTTCAAGTTTCAATCCTTTTGCTCCAAGTTGTTCCATAATCCACGCTTCATTTGTCCCTACTCCTGCTAGGGTATCATGATCAACTTTCCCCTCGATAATGACAGGGTTTGGCAATCTATCCTCGAGACTTTCTACTCCTATATCTTCTCTTAATACTGGTGATTTATTTACCTTTTTATAGACTGATATCTTTCCATTTGACTCGATAATCCCTAGGTTAACTACTGAGATATCAAAGACTTCTTTTTCTCTAAGCATCTGTAGGATATTGTCAATTGAATAATGAATCTTACGTAAATTTTCCACTTTAAATTCACCATCCATAATAACGATGGTTGGCTCAAAAGTTAGGGCCTTTCCAACCTTTCTGTATTTAATAATTAAAATGGAAATGAGTTTTTGTAAGAGCGCTATACCTATCACTGCCATAGCTGTATGTATATGTTCAACTTTCGGATCAGCGATATCTGCACCGACTACAGATCCAAGCGTGATTATAATTAAAAAATCAAAAACAGGTAATTCACCGATTGATCTCTTCCCCATAAAAAGGGTCACAAGCAGTAAAAGTGGGAGTATTGTTATTATTCTTCCATACACAATCAGAATCTCCTTCATTACCTCCAACGTCTCACCTCATATCTCATCCATTGATTGGTATTCTATTTCTTTCCTAAAATTTCACTCACTATTCATACTTATATTTTGACAACTTTGTTAAAGCAGCCCTACAACTAAAGAATAAGTTTTATAATAAAGATAGGGATTGGTTTTATTCAATCAGCTGCTACTTACCACCTCAAATACGAAAAAGAATCAATCCTATCATAATGAAAGGGGCTTCTATATGAATAGATTACTTGTTCCTGTGGATGGTTCTACACATTCTATTAAAGCGTTACAATTCGCTTTAAAGCTAGCAGTTAATGGTGATTCAGAAATCGTATTACTTAATGTTCAACCAAGTTATAATACTCCTAATGTCAAACGTTTTGTAGGGTCTGAACAAATCAAAAATTATCAAAATGACGAGAGTAAACTTGCTTTTGATTGTGCTCTACACGAAACAAAAAGTTATTCAGTACCTGTAGAAACAAAGTTACGAATTGGTGATCCGTCAATAGAAATCTGCGCTGAAGCAAGAGAGCATCAAGCGACACAGATTGTTATGGGATTCAGAGGGCTTGGGGCAATCAAACGAACTGTACTCGGAAGCGTTAGCTACAAGGTTCTCCATGATGCACCCTGTCCGGTCACAATTGTACCTTAATAAATATAAGCAAAGAATGGTTGAAAATCTCAACCATTCTTTTTTGTCGAAAAAAAACGTCGTGAATAGTCGAAATCTTTTTACTACAAATTGATTGATTACGAGATTCAAAATGTTTAACATATATAGTGAAAGCGTTATCAAAAATGCTTTGTTGCTAGTTTCATATAAAAAGGAGGAAGAAAATGAGCCAATTAATCATTTCATTACGAGAAAAGGTTGAATCATTTTTAAAAGGGACAAAGAAGCTTTATATCAACGGAGAATTTGTTGAGAGTGCTTCCGGTAAGACCTTTGAATCCTACAATCCTGCTACTGGAGAAGTTCTAGCTACCGTATCTGAAGCAGGTCCTGAGGATATTGATCGTGCTGTAAAAGCTGCTCGAAAAGCCTTTGATGAAGGTCCATGGTCAAAGATGACTGCAGCTCAGAGAAGTCGTATCATGTATAAACTGGCAGATTTGATGGAGCTACATAAGGATGAGCTGGCACAATTGGAAACATTGGATAATGGTAAGCCAATTCGTGAAACATCAAATGCAGATATTCCTCTAGCAATTGAACATATGCGTTATTATGCAGGGTGGTCTACAAAAATTGTTGGACAAACAATTCCTGTAAACGGACCATTCTTTAACTATACTCGTCATGAAGCCGTTGGTGTTGTTGGACAAATTATCCCTTGGAACTTCCCACTCTTAATGGCAATGTGGAAACTAGGTGCAGCTTTAGCAACAGGATGTACAATTGTGTTAAAGCCTGCAGAACAAACACCTCTTTCGGCTTTATATTTAGCAGAACTAATGGAAGAGGCTGGATTCCCAGCAGGGGTTGTAAATATCGTTCCTGGCTTTGGTGAGACGGCTGGCCAACCGCTTGTTGATCATCCACAGGTAGATAAGATTGCATTTACTGGTTCAACAGAGGTTGGAAAGATGATTATGGCTAGAGCTTCTAAAAGTCTTAAACGTGTAACCTTAGAATTAGGCGGTAAATCACCAAATATTATATTACCAGATGCTGACTTATCAAAAGCGATTCCTGGTGCGTTAAATGGAGTTATGTTTAACCAAGGCCAAGTTTGTTGTGCAGGATCACGTGTCTTTATTCAAAAGAAACAATTTGATAATGTTGTCGCAGACATGGCAAGCCATGCTGAAAAGATTAAGCAAGGAGCAGGATTACATTCCGATACAGAAATTGGTCCTCTTGTATCAATCGAACAACAAAATCGCGTTTTAGGCTATATTGAAAAAGGAGTTAATGAGGGCGCTGAGCTGGTAGTTGGTGGTCAGAAACCGTACGAAGAAGGTTACTTTGTCTCTCCAACCATTTTTGCAAATGTAAAGGATGAAATGACAATTGCAAAAGAAGAAATCTTTGGCCCGGTTATTTCGGCTATGCCTTATGATGACCTAGATGAATTAATTGCCCGTGCCAATAATTCTGAGTATGGTCTTGCAGCTGGAGTATGGACGCAAGATGTTTCAAAAGCACATTATATCGCGAATAACCTTCGCGCAGGAACAGTTTGGGTGAACTGCTATAATGCATTTGACGCAGCTTCTCCATTCGGCGGATACAAGCAATCTGGTATCGGTCGTGAGATGGGATCTTATGCACTAAACAACTACACAGAAGTAAAGAGTGTTTGGATTTCAATGAATTAATTAGAGTTCGAGTAAATACCTTTCAAGCAAAAGCGAGAACCTTTTTTTTAGGTCCTTGCTTTTGCTTTCTTAATTAATAGTAGCATCTTGTTGTTTTTTTAGGCCTCTCGGCAAATGGGCCTTACATACTAAATCCAATATTCTTGTACTAATGAATTGGCCAATGATTGCAAAGATGATAATCTTCCAGTCTACTACAAATCCAGTAGTTAAAAGTATCGTGCCATTAATCACAAAGAGGGTTTTCCCAGGTGGGTAGCCTTTTAGCTTTGAGATGATTAATGCTAGTATATCCATTCCGCCTGATGAAGCCCCCATTCGAAATAAAATCCCTATCCCGAAACCGAAAATCATCGAACCAACAGGTAAATCAATGATTACACTTGAAACTGGATATTGTATGAATGGAGTGATGAAACGAATGGTGAGTGCTGTTACTGTAACACAATATAATGTCCAAATGGCTGTATCTTTTCCAAGCCACTTCACTGCTGCAAATAATAAGCCTGCATTTATAACCCAAAGTGTAATATCGAAGGGAGTACCCGCTACATAATTGAACAGCACAGCAACACTAGCTGCTCCTCCAGTTGGAATATAATGTGGAAATAAAAAGGTTGCCATTGCGGCACCTTGAATGATTGCTGCTATTCCTAGCATTAATCCTCGGTTAACTATTTTCATGACGTAAACTCCTATGTTAAATCCTAGGTTATTTTGTATATGGTACCATTTTTTACAAGAGTAGAACAAACTTTATTCACCTTCATACCTTGCAAGCAATTCATAAGGCCTCACTTTAAAAACCTAATATCGCTTATAATCTCCTCTATACTAAATAAAAAAAGCCCGCTTTACCATGATAAAAGGTAAGCAGGCCACTCGTTTTTTGATTAATTTTTCCAAATAATTTCACCCGATTTTGTTGTAGGATCGATTTCAACATCGAAATCGTGTTTTTCATAAAAATAGACAAGACGATCAACGTGATCCCAGTCTCTTTTTGCAATATCTCCTTTAATGACAGGTATGTTCTGTTCACGTGCAATTTCCTTTAAATGATTCATGCAAATTGATCCATACCCCTGGTTCGCAGGTCCTTTTATATCTCCAATATGGATCGCATTATCATCATCTTGGTATTTCGCTTGAAGAGAAAAATCCCAGTTACCTCTATAGGCGGTCTCACAATCATGCACCATAATTTGGCAACGATTCCCATCATCAAGTGCAGATACGATTACCCACTTTTCATCCTTTGATTGATCTATTCCAATAATTTGATGCTTTTTTGATATCTCTTTTATGTTGTCCTGCATGCGATAAAGCTGAAACTGTAAATCCTCTAAATCTTGTTTGACCTCTGACGGGCTCTTATCCAGATCCTCTTTCATTAGCAAACTCTGATAATACATAACAAACACCTTTCATTGTATTTTTTTGCCGACCTAATCAAATACGCCTTGGCGTATTTGCGCCAGATTTTTTCGAACTCGCTCGAAAAACTTCCTTTGAAAATCTGTCGCATCCGCCGGAGGCAATACTTTATTCAGCCGTGGTTGCATTACTAGGTTTAATATTATTTCACATTCATTCTCCCAATTTATAATCGGATAAATTGCTACTGAATAAAGCAATTTAATTCCAGTTTATTGATAAAAATGGAAAATGTTTACGTTTCTGACAACGAACATACAGTTTCAGATTATACTAGACTTGTAGTGTATTTGCAAATACCCATTCTATCTGTCATCTTTTTATAAGATTGTCATAACATGTTTGTAACACAACTGTTATTTTAGTATGTTAGGATAGTTTCTCGAGTAGGATAAAGGTCTTATGAAGGAGGTAGGATACATTGAAAATCTCAACTCTTATAAGAAAACCCCCATTTCTCTATTTTATTGGTGTACTAATTATTATGGGGATTAGTATTTTTGCAACGATAAATCATTCAAATGCAGAAACAATAAATAAAAATAAGATGCAAGAAGAAATAAATAAAGAGGAAATAAATAAAGAGATTCCACAGAATAAGCCCGTGGAACTGGCATCAGAGCATTATAATGTTGAACAAGAAAATTCCATTTCCGGTTCTGAGCTGGACAAGCACTTAAAGGGAAATTTAAAGGGCTTAGGACAAAATTTTGTAAAATCGGGCGAAGAACATGATATTGATCCTGTATTTTTAGCCGCATTAGCTGCGCAGGAAACAGGTTGGGGTGATTCTGATCTTTCGACTTCACCATGGAACAATATTGGTGGTATTACGTGTATGCCTGATATATACGCTGATATCTTTGGTGAAGAATATCCAAACCCCGGTTGTGAGGAGTTAGTTAATGGGGGAACTAATTGGCAAAAATTTCTTTCTATTGAAGATAGTATTCACTTTAAGGCCATTTATTTAAAGAAGTATTATGTCGAAAATGGAAAAGGAACAATTGCTGAAATTCAATCAGTTTACGCCCCAAGTCAAGCAGCAAATGACGCCACTGGCCTAAATAATCATTGGGTGAAAAATATAGTATCCATCATGAATGACGTTAAAGAAGAACAAGTATAATTAAGGTGCCCTTTATGGGTGCTTTTTTTTGTAATAAATAATAATATGAACTTTCTCATTATCTCATTCGTATTATCTACAGGAAATAGAATGAATGAGGGTGTTCAAGATGACAGAGTTTTTTATTTTTTGGATTGCAGCGTCAATTGGTGCAATCGTCGTTATGCCATATCAATTTAAAATGTTACAAGGAAGAATCGTAGAAGATGCGAAAAAGAATCCTACTAAGAAGATTCCTCCTACACCTGTACTTGTTTTAATTAGCATTATTCAAAGTGTCATTTTATTAGGAGTTTCTGCATTTATTGGTACATGGCTTGCTCCAAAAGTCGATTTACATTGGTGGTTAGTTGATCATTGGTTACACGACACTGTTGTTCCATACTCCATTCCAAGCACAATCTTTCTTGGAGTTGTTGTTGGAACTGTTGCAGCATTCTTAATTATGCTTTTGGATGTCTTGTTTATGAAAAAAATGCCAAAGGTTACAATAGATGAACCATCAAAAGCACAATCCCTTTTGGCTTCATTTTATGGAGGGATTTCAGAGGAAGTGTTAACCCGCTTATTCCTGATGACAGTGGTAGTTTATCTATCAAGACTTTTAGGTCTAGGAGAAGTTTCGTATTGGATTGGAATCATTTTTGCCGCCCTTCTGTTTGGCGTAGGGCATTTGCCGGTTGCTTTTGGACTTTTCGGAAGATCAAATATTGTTTTCTACCGTACTGTTTTACTTAATGCCATTCCTGGAATCCTGTTTGGATATTTATATTGGAAGTATGGAATTGAAATCGCTATGATTGCTCACTTTACAGGAGATATATGTTTACACGTTATTTTTGGAGCAGTAATTAGAAAGAGAACATCATAGTATCCGTGAATTAAATCGTATGAGATAGGTAGTGCTTGCCTATCTCATTTAATTTTTCTTTTTCAACACCTAACTGGGAATAAACTAATACAATACAAAAGAATAGTTTAGGGAAGGGGCTTTATAATGTACCTTTACGAACCTTGGGCGATGCGTTCCATGCCCGTTAGAAACAATCATACTAATCAAAATAAATTGAAGGTCAATGGGGAAGGAATTGTTTCAGTAACACCGACTTCATCAACCATCACGTTGGGTGTAATTACCGAAAGCAATACTGTTTCGGCTGCTCAAAATGAAAATAACCAACTAACAAATAATGTGGTTCATTCCCTTTTGGGAGCTGGAGTACCAAATGAGAACATTAAAACAGTAGATTTTCGAATTGACATTCTATATGACTTTGAAAACTCGAAACAGACCCTGCGGGGCTATCGGGTGACCCATATGCTTCAGATTTCAGATGTGCCTATTCAATCAACTGGAAGCATAGTCGATATGGCTGTTCAGAACGGAGCTAATTCTGTTACAAGCATTAATTTCACTGTCTCAGATCCTCAGGTCTATTATGCAACAGCACTTGAAAATGCTCTAAAGGATGCTACCAGCAAAGCTCGTACAATTGCCAATGAACTAGGTGTTCAACTTCAGGAAATCCCACTTCATGTTCAGGAACTTTCGCAACAATCACCTCCCATTCCATTCCAAACTGCGATGTTTGCAAAAAGTGAAACTGCTTCACCCATTCAACCAGGTGAGCTAACAATTACCGCCCGTATTGAAGCAACATTTTCTTACTCTATTTAAATGCAAAAAAGGCACTCGTCTGTGCCTTTTAATCAATTTCAATTAAATCCCAAGAAGTAATAATACCAATTGGTTTTTCATCGATTTGTCCATTTTCAGTAATGATTACAGCTTCCAACTTTTTACCATGAGCATGGCGTTTTTCAAACATTTCTTCCACTTCAAAGATATCACGTTCCTTATCAACAAAATCAATTAAATGTTTTGTTTCGTAAGGAATTACTTCTCCTACATGTATATTAGCTAAATCTATAACGTCATTTGTTAAATGTTTAGCCATCCATTTGATTACAGCTCCAGACGTCAAAATCCCGATACATGTTCCGTCTTTATAAATAGGAAACTTTGTATACGTATTCTTATGAATCGATAAAATCACATCTTTAATAGAAGAATAGTAATTAAAATAGACAACTGGGCTATTTGAAATTGATAAGGCTGTAACCGGTTTTTCTAAAAGAGTAGCAATTTCTTCAATTCGCTCGACTACCTCGCGATGGGGTTCAGCGATATAAAAATCAGTACGTAATTTCTCATGAACAATCGCATTTCGAAGCTTTGCAAATTGAAAGAGTTCATCTTTATGTGAACGAATAATGGCATGTCTTTTTGAACCATGTGCAACTAATTGACTAAAAATATTCCCATTTACCGACCGAACCATTTTACTTAGTGCTTTATGAATTCGATTGAAGGCTACCTCAAATCGTTCTGATAAATCTACTTCGACTATCTCCACTCTGTCCCCTCCTACTAACCTATTATAATATATAAAGTGAAGCTTGGTTGGAGGAAATGCTAACAATAAAAAAGTAGCCTAAAGTCTAGGCTACCTAGGGTGAATACTACTATTTTTCTTTATCTACGATTAGTTCAAGATAAAGCTTTCGTAAGATATATGTCTTATAGGTCTCGAGCTTCTTTCGTTCTACCGGATGATGGAAGATTCCTTTTTCTTTCAATTGTTTCACATACCAACCCTTTGATCCTGGATACGCCAATTTAGATTCCCCCTCTTTTTTTACACTTGTCCTAAATGTATGCTAAAAATAGAAAAAGAATGATTGAAATTCTATGAATTTTTTTATTAAATCTGTAACTTTTAATGAAACAATACGTCTATTTCAATGAAGTTTTCATTTCTCTCTTGCCTCTAGTTACTCTCTCATAATTAGAGGCAATCTTTTTCTTATCCCCTATCATTTATTTATAAAGTACCTCTAGGAATTCCTAGAGGTATATTTCTTTGTATGAAACATGACAATTTGCTAATAGTATAAAGTAGGGGTGATCGTGTGAAGAAAGAAACCATAAGTTGGATTCTAACTGGTCTCGTAATTGTCTTTTTCCTCTGTTCATTCTTTTACTTTAGTTCCGATATCTTTGAAAAATTTATAAAAGGATTCTGGGATTAAAAAGCTCTTTTCTTAGAATAGGGCTTTTTGTCTTGGTATTTTATGCAAAATTAACAACTTTTTGCACACACTATAGAGAAACACTCGGAAGAGGAGCAAAAAGTATGAAGCTTAATGAAAATGAAAAGAAGTCACTTAGTGATTCGATTGATAAATTAAATGAGGGCTTAGATGTTGTCATTGGACTTTACAATGAAGCAGAGGCGGATAAGCCACTAATTGAATTTGATCAAGAGGTCATTGAGGCTATTGAAAATGCGAAGGAAACCTTTGGGGATGAAGAAATTACTCGAAGAATCAATACCATCATAAAAGAAATCTTCGCCTTTCTACCAAAAGATGAAAAAGGAAAAAAGTTAAAAGAATAACATCTTATAGAAAGGAGTGGCCAGTATGGTTACAAGTATATTAGCTTCCTTCTTTAGGCGTTTCTTAATCGCGAAACTAATTGGAATTGTCATATTGGTCATCATCATTTTCGGGACTATTATTCATCTTATAGAACCAGAAAACTTCCCAACTATCTTTGATGGCGTATGGTGGGCAATTGTTACCGCCTCGACTGTAGGATATGGAGATTACACCCCTTCTAGTTTAATGGGAAGAATCGTAGGTATGTTTCTTATTTTTATCGGTGTTGGGATTGTAACGAGATATTTTGCCGCGATATCAACATCAGCATTGGTTACACAGAACGCTTATATTGAAGGAACATCGGACTTTTACGGAAAGAAACATATTATCATCATTGGCTGGAATGAACGAGTAAGAGAAACAATATCCGTGCTAAAAACCCCAGCCTCTAACACCGAAATTCTTCTAGTCGATGACACATTAGAAAAAAACCCGATGCCAGGTAATCATTTTCATTTCATTAAAGGTGATCCAACTCGTGATGATACGTTAATAAAAGCAAATATCCAAGAAGCGGATATGGTCCTTGTCACTGCCGACCAAGGAAAGGATGAGGTCCACGCTGACATGCTCTCAATCCTGACATTGTTAGCTATCAAAGGTTTAAATCCAGATGTTTTTACAATCGTGGAAATACTTACCACCCACCAGATTCAAAATGCAAAGCGTGGTGGAGCGGATGAAATTATTCAGACGAATCGAATTTCAAGTCTAGTCATGGTCAATAGTATTCTGTCACATGGAGTTTCTGATGCTTTACTCGCAATGTTAGTCGATCTGAAGGGCGGAAAACTTCAATACTTAGATACCACCTTTGATTTAATCGGATTAAGCTTCCAAAAAGCAAGTGAAACCTTATTAAAAGAAGGGAAGATACTAATAGGGATTAAACGGGAAGAAGAAATTACTATAAACCCTCCACTTTCCCTTGAAATCAGAAAAAACGACCAAATTCTAATCATTAAAAGTTAAAGGGATTCCTATCGATAGGAATCCCTTTATATTTACGTAAGACTTATTATAAACGTTTTTCTAGTTCAGCTTTTTTGTCCTCAAATCCTGGTTTACCAAGTAATGCAAACATATTTACTTTGTAAGCTTCAACACCTGGTTGGTCGAATGGGTTTACACCTAGTAAATAGCCACTCATTGCACATGCTTTTTCAAAGAAATACACAAGGTAGCCAAAGGAGTACTCGTCCATTTCTGGTACATTAACAATTAGATTTGGTACACCCCCATCTGTATGAGCAAGCATTGTACCTTCAAATGCTTTTGTATTAACAAACTCAACAGATTTTCCAGCTAAATAGTTTAATCCATCTAAATCATTCTCTTCTGCTTCAACAATAAGCTCATGACGGGACTTTTCAATATTAATAACTGTTTCAAATAAATCACGTCGTCCTTCTTGAACGTATTGGCCTAGTGAGTGAAGATCTGTTGAAAAGTTTGCAGATGATGGGTAAATCCCTTTCTGATCTTTCCCTTCACTCTCACCAAATAATTGTTTCCACCATTCAGAGAAATATTGAAGTCCTGGCTCATAATTGATTAACATTTCGATTGTTTTGCCCTTATTGTATAGAGCATTTCGAACTGCAGCATATTGATACGCAGGATTTTCTTCAAGTTCTGATTTAGAAAAATCAACACTTGCAGCCTGTGCACCCTTCATCATTTCTTCGATATTTGCACCACTTACTGCAATAGGTAGTAATCCAACAGCAGTTAATACAGAATAACGGCCCCCTACATCATCAGGAATAACAAAGGATTCATAGCCTTCCTCTGTAGCTAATGTTTTCAATGCACCACGAGCTTTATCTGTAGTTGCAAAAATACGGCCACGCGCTTCCTCTTTACCATACTTTTCAATCAACATCTTACGGAAGATACGGAATGCAAGTGCTGGTTCTGTTGTTGTACCTGATTTGGATATAACATTGATTGAATAATCTTTGTCTTCCAGTAAATCCATAAGATCTTTCATATAAGTGGAACTAATGTTATTTCCAACGAATACGATTTGTGGTGTTTTACGCTGTTCCTTCGTTAGAGAATTATAGAAGGAATGGTTTAACCAATCAATTGCAGCTTTGGCCCCTAAATAAGAACCACCAATACCGATGACAAGCAAAATATCCGAATCGGACTTGATTTTTTCTGCACTTTTTTGGATACGTGAAAATTCCTCTTTATCATAGTTAGTTGGAAGATCTACCCAACCTAGGAAGTCACTACCCGCACCAGTTTTTTCATGTATAGAATGGTGAGCGACCTTTACCGCATCACGTAGATATGTAATTTCATGTTCTCCAAAAAATGATAATGCTTTTGAATAATCAAAACGAACATGTGTCATTTTCAATACCTCCACCCTTGTATTTTAAAAACCTCTTTCCACTGTAACCAAAGTTTTCTGATAAATCAAGACTACAGTCTACCTGTAAGCGTATCCAATTTATTTTTTTCAAAAAAAAGCGCTACCACAGTTAGTATGAGCTTTTTTCATTGTTTATAAAATTATAAAATCAAATACGTGAAAGTTTTCACTTTTGTTAAAAAAATGAAGAATCCCTTCGATAAGATCAAAGGGACTTTCCACCAAATTTAGTTATAAAGATGCTCGAAGTATATCATATGAATCTTGTTTATTTAGGACCTTGAAACGACCAAATTCTCCATATACAACTGTTTTTTCAGCCATAAGTTCAAGTTTTTCTTCACCGATGCCGTAATCTGCTAGTCTAGATGGTGCACCTATTGAGACCCAAAACTCTCGAAGTTTTTCAATTCCTTCAAGTGCAATATCACGATCGGTTTTCCCTTCAGGGTCGACATTAAACACTCGAACTGCCAATTGCTTGAATCGACCAATGTTTTCATCTAAGACATGTTTCATCCAATTTGGGAATAGAATTGCAAGTCCACCGCCATGAGGAATATCATATACGGCTGACACTGCATGTTCAATATTATGGGTTGCCCAATCTCCGTTATATCCCATATTTAACATTTTATTTAAGGCAAGCGTTCCATTTAGCATAATGGTTGCACGGTGATCATAGTTTTCAAGATCATTGATTAGTTTTGGTGCGGTTTCAATGACTGTACGTAAAACAGACTCGCACCACTGGTCTTGTGTTAACGTATTTGGTTCATGGTGAAAATAATGTTCCAAAACATGTGACATCATATCAACTATACCGTATACAGTTTGATCCTTTGGTAGTGTAAAGGTATAGACTGGATCTAGAATCGAAAATTTCGGAAAAACAGCAGGGCTTCCCCAACCATATTTTTCGTTTGTTTCCCAATTCGTAATAACCGAACCAGAATTCATCTCTGAACCAGTTGCTGCAATTGTTAATACCGTTCCTAAAGGAAGGGCGTCAGAAGCGACTGCTTTACGAGTCATAAAATCCCACACATCTCCATCGTATTTAGCACCTGCCGCGATAGCCTTTGTACAATCAATTACACTCCCACCACCTACAGCTAGCAAGAACTCAATACCTTCCCTACGACAAATATCAATCCCTCTTCGAACAGTAGTTAAACGTGGGTTGGGTTCTACTCCTGATAACTCATGAACTTCAGTACCTAATTCATTCAATAAAGAAATCACTTCGTCATATAGTCCGTTTCTTTTTATACTTCCCCCCCCATATATAAGCAACACTTTGTTCCCATATTGAGGTATTTCGTTTCTCAATTCTTGAACCTGACCCTTCCCAAAAATTAATTTAGTCGGGTTAAAATATGTAAAGTTTTCCATTAAAAATCGCCTCCTAGCAAAAATTATGGCAATGTTTGTAATCGATGTAAAGTAGATTGCTTTCTATCTTTTAGCAGAAGTTTGCCACATTTGCTGAGATCAAAGCATTTGAATTAATCCTCTGCACATTAGATATAATTTCCATAGTTTCTTTACTCATACAAAAAAAAGAGGCAATATAAGTGATTGCCTCTTTTTTAATAGATTCTTATTTAAAACTTGATTGTTCAATCCACTCTTCAAGCTTATCCTTTAGAGTATTGAAACCTTGTGAATCAGAATTGTTCGTTTGTTGTGTTTGTGCTGGACGCTTTTTCGGTTTTGCAGCTCGTTGCTGTACCGGCTGTTCTGGTGCTTCCTGCGTTGCACGAATAGATAAGCCGATTTTGCCAGCTCCTTCATCAACAGATAAAACCTTAACTTCTACTTCATCTCCAACCTTAACATGTTCGTTAATATCTTTAACAAAACCATGGGTTACTTCTGAAATATGAACTAAACCTTGTGTATTTTCGTCTAATGCAACAAATGCTCCATAAGGTTGAATCCCTGTAATTTTACCTTTAATAACACTTCCTACTTCGATTTTCTCTGACATGCTACCCAACTCCTAAAACTTTAGTTTAATCACTTTTTATACGCAATATAAAATTATAACACAAAATGTCCATTTATTCAAAAGTAAAGCATTTCGCATTTATAGAGTTACCAATAATTAAAGAAAATATGACGTCGTAAAGGAGTTCGGTTGAAGTGTTTAAGGAAGGAGAAAATCGGGTATTCTAGATTTCAAAGGCTTTTCTAGTATTCCCCCTTTTGTATGTTGGACAAAACCAAAATTGGTTTTGTCCTTTTTTATTAGACTAGATTATTATGCTTCAGGAAGCGTCCCATGCGTTTTACAGCTTCTTGTAGTTGTTCTAATGAGGAGGCATAAGAGCAGCGGATAAAGCCTTCTCCACTTTCCCCGAACACATTTCCAGGGACAACAGCTACTTTTTCCTCCATCAGTAAACGGTGTGCAAATTCTTCTGATGACAGACCCGTTTCTTTAATAGATGGAAAAGCATAGAAAGCACCTCCTGGCATATGACACGATAGTCCAATTTCCCGTAAGGAGGTTACAAAAAAGTTTCTGCGCTGACGATAGCTTTTTCTCATTGACTCTACTTCTGAAAGGCCGTTACGAAGAGCCTCGATTGCTCCATATTGTGCCATCGTTGATGCACACATCATTGTATACTGGTGGATCTTTAACATAGCTTCAGAAATTTCTGTTGGAGCGGCTGAATACCCTAATCGCCAACCTGTCATAGCAAAGCCCTTTGAAAATCCTGATACAAGGATTGTTCGCTCAAACATACCTGGTATGCTCGAAAAACTGGTATATTGGCCTTCGTAAGAAAGCTCAGCGTAAATTTCATCTGAGATTACGATTAAGTCATGCTTTTCTACGATTTTTGCAATCGCTTCGAGCTCATCCTTTTTTAGCATTGTACCTGTTGGATTATTTGGTGAACAAATAATAATGGCCTTTGTACGCTCGGTTACAACTTTTTCAATTTCTTCAGGTTGTAGTTTAAATTCATTTTCACTCTTTGTATGAACTGGTACCGGCACTCCACCAGCTAATGCAACGATTGGTGAATAGGCAACAAAAGTAGGTTCAACAATGATTACTTCGTCTCCAGGATCGACAATTGCACGTAAAGCCAAATCAATTGCTTGGCTTCCTCCAACTGTCACTATGACCTCTTTTTCAGGTGAGTATGCTACACCAAATGAATTTTGCAAATAAGCAGATATTTCTTGTCTAAGTTCGAGCAATCCCGCGTTTCCCGTGTATGAGGTAATCCCCGATTCGATGGATTGGATACTTGCTTCTCTTATGGACCAGGGTGTTACAAAGTCAGGTTCACCTACCCCCAACGAGATAACCCCCTCCATCGTAACCGCTAAGTCAAAAAAGCGGCGAATTCCTGATGGCTTTAATTCTTGAACCTTTTTGGAAAGATAATGGGAAGTCATGGTGTCACCACAATCCGTCTATCGTCATCACCTTGGTCAAATATCGTCCCATCGTGCTTATATTTTTTTAATATAAAGTGCGTCGTTGTTGATAGAACCGAATCCAGAGTTGAGAGCTTTTCAGATACAAAAGAACCAACTTCTGACATGGTTTTCCCTTCGATTACTACGGATAAGTCATAGGCTCCAGACATTAGATAAACTGATTTTACTTCCTTAAAATGATAGATGCGCTTGGCAATTTCATCAAAACCAACGCCTTTTTTCGGGGTTACCTTAACATCAATCATGGCTGTTACACCTTCGTGACCTTCAACCTTTTTCCAGTCAACGATTGTGTTATATTCAACAATGATTTTTTGGTCTTCAAGCTTTCGGATAATACGATCAACCTCGTCGACATTTTTGCCAACTAACTTTGCGATTGTTTCTACAGGAAGTCGTCCATTATTTTCAATAATTTCTAGTATTTCAATTTCATTTTCCTGTAATTGCATAAAGGTCACCCCTACTGTATATTTGAATTTTTAATGTCACTTATTATACCAGAGATAAATTTTTTATTCATTCTAAAATTTATGAGTTTTTCTTTTGTGTTCGGGAAAAATATGGATAGAATTTGAGGAGGATGTGTTTTTGATTGATAGGTACTATTAATGTTAAAGGGATTAACCTCCATTATGAGCTTTACCAACAAGATAAAAAGAAACCTGTGTTAGTGTTATTGCATGGATTCTTATCTTCTTCTTTTAGCTTTCGGAGATTGATTCCCTATTTAAAGAGGGACTATACGATACTGTCCATAGATCTTCCTCCATTTGGAAAAAGTGAGAAATCTAGAAACTTTACATATTCGTATACAAATTTGGCACAAGTGGTCATTGACTTAATTAACTCTTTTCATTTTTCAAATATACATTTAGTTGGTCATTCAATGGGTGGCCAGATTTGCTTGTATATAGCAAAACAAGCACCTGAGTTGGTCAATAAGCTGGTATTATTATGTAGCTCTGGGTATATGAAAAGAATGCCTAAGTCGCTAATCTATTCCTCCTACCTGCCCTATTTTCATTATATTGTAAAAAGGAAACTTGCTAAACAAGGTGTATTGCATAACTTACGAAATGTCGTTCACAATCATGACCTTATTGACAAAGAGATGATTGATGGGTATTTAGAACCATTTTCGGATAATGGGATTTTTATGGGGTTAACAAGAATGATTCGACACCGTGAAGGTGATTTACCGTCTGAAGAACTAAAAAAGATCCAGCATCCTGTCATTTTAATATGGGGTGAGAAGGACCGGGTTGTTCCGCTTTCAGTCGGAAAAAGGCTACATCAAGACTTACCAAATTCGAGGTTAGTTACAATAAAAAATACAGGACATTTAGTTCCTGAGGAATGTCCTGAGAAGGTGTATGAATATATATCGGAGTTTATCTAAAAAAGATGGGTTGCCCCATCTTTTTATCGTTCACATGTCGCGTTGTTTTTTATGATTAAGAGCTTTAGGGCTATATCCTTACAAGCTTTAAGTGGGATGATTTCCTCAAATGAGAATTCAAAAATGGACTGTATTTTTCTTGCTAATTTACTAGGGTCATCTATTTGATGGATCGCCTGCAAGACATCTACAGCTTCTGTTTCATAAGAACCGATTCCATAACCAAGCGGATCCCATTCCTGAAGCATAATCATCATTTGTAAGTTGGCTTGTTGATTTTCCATACAATCACTACTTCATACTATTATTTTTTTCTTGATTACTTATTTGTTTCTCAAGTTCTTCAGCTTGGGCTTGCTCTTTCTTTGAATGCTTAATAAATAAACGAAACACTACAAATGCAACAATTAAGCAGATAACTGTCGTTATTCCGGCTGGAATATATTCAGATTTGTCCTCAGGAAAATATAAGAACAGGTTTAAGACTGATAATAACAGCATGTATACACACCTTTCAACCGATAATGATTACTCATCATTATATCATAACAGTTGTTATAGATGCTTGTTTGATTATCGTCGGTTATAATGGAAAGAGTTAGAAATTCACTATACGAGGAGTGAGGATAATGTCTGAGGAATTCAAAATCGGTGACATTGTAACTGGAATATATAAAACAGGAAAATATATCGGGGAAATTACCGCGATTAAACCAGAACATTATCTTGTGAAGGTAAAAGCTGTTTTAAGACACCCTATGCAAGGTGATATCCACTCACCAAAAGATGTTAATGTCCCATTGTTTCAAGAACGAAGGGCACTTGCTTTTAATGAACAGACTAATGTTCCTAAAAAGATGGTCCGCCCATTTTCAGGAGAGGTACCTGATTATAAAGCTTCTTTAAAAGAAGCAGTTGATAAGACCAAAAGTGATTTAGAGACGGAAGGTACAGAGTGGGCTTTACGCAGTCTTGAAAACATGAAAGTGTTGGAGAGTGACTATTTCAAATAGGCCTGAGACTGATTTCTCCTAGGGTTATTTGACAAAGTATAACCTACGGGAATTCTTCCCGTAGGTTTTTTCTATTAATAGACTCGCTTCGCTCCGACATAATATTTTGACCAGTATGAATTATCCATTGATACAACTGCAATTCCACTTGAGGATGTGGCTGAGATAAATTTGTTATTTCCTACATAAAAACCAACATGTGAAATACGACCCGTATTATTAACAGCGAAGAATACAAGGTCCCCTTGCTGCAAATTCGCCTTTGAGACAGACGTACCCATTGTGTAATAGTCTGCTGATGTTGTTCTAGGGATATCTATTCCATGTCTAGCATGCATAAAGGAAACGAAACCAGAACAATCAAACCCCGCTGTCGTTGTGCCACCCCAGAGATAAGGGATTCCAATAAAATTATATGAATCATTAACCAAATCTTGAAGCACTTGTTCACGATTCACTGTATTTGATTCGATCTTGGAGTTTCCAGACACCTGCAAGACTTGTCCAATCGAAAGTGTATTGCTTGTTAGATTATTAATGTTTTTCAGGTCTGCCACACTCATATTATAATTACGAGCAATCCCATATAAGGTGTCTCCAGCTTTTACCGTATATGTAGCACCCGCTACATTTTGCTGTGGAGTCGTTGGTGTATTCGTGCCTACTTTTAAAGTCTGCCCAACATAAATTACGGACGATGTAAGATTATTATTTTTCATGAGTTGATCAACGGTTGTATTTGCCCGATCAGCAATTGAGTATAATGAATCGCCTGGTTGCACCGTATAAGTGTTCCCTTCTATGTCAGTTGACTGTGGTGCAGTACCGACTACCTGAAACGTTTGTCCTACATGTATTGTATTTGAAGTTAAATTGTTTAATTGCTTTAGCTGGTCAACACTCATGTTATACGAGTTGGCGATGGAGTAAAGAGTGTCACCACGAGTTACCGTATACGATGAAGTGTTCTTCTGTGGTTCTTCTGTACTTATTACGAGGGTTTGCCCTGTATAAATCATATCACCGGGTAAGTGATTAAGTTGTTTGAGCTGGGACACAGTGAGATTATATTTCTTTGCAATTGAGAATAATGTTTCTCCGCTTGCTACTGTATGAGTTGTTTGGGATTGTGAACTTGCTTGATTAAGACTAGCTGCTTTTACATTCGAATCATACCCACCCACCATAGTGACAGTAGCAATCACCATGGTCCCCATCATCACTTTTACAATAGTTGGGTTTAGGTTCGGAACTTTTTCCTTAAGATATAACCGGATACTTTCATTGAAATGAAGCTTTTTTCCTTTTTCCTGTGTACCGAGTTCACTTGAAAACTCAGGTAGATGAGGGTCTATATATAAATGAATTGTTTGAGGATTTTCTATTTTATGACCAATAAACATGAGACATCCCTCCTTTTTCAATTAGGATATCCTACCTAGAGGGTATTATTTTTTGTTTTTATTGTAAATTGTTACTATAAATAGAAAAGCGCAAGGCGCCTGCCCTGAGGAACACCGAATAACTACGTAAAGAATTTTATAATCTTATATAGCTAAAAAGCCAATTCACCTTTGTAGGGAATTGGCTTTTTTATAATGCAAATTTGTTTAATACTTTTGAGAAATCAACTCGGTCACCGATTGTGGTTGGTTCAGGTTTTGCTAGATAACGCTTATCATTTTCAACTAATTTGAATATATTAAACGTTGTGAGTGCATCATCAAGCGCGCAGTGATGTTTACCCGTCCCTTCTTTGCCATATTCTTGCACAGCCTTCCATAGACCAGTCTGATTTTGGTCACCAAAAAAACGCTTATATTCCATGGACAAGTCTCTTTGCTTTCCTCGGAATGGAAAAGGGATTCCCGCCTTTTGACAATTGTGGCGAAGGACCCTCATATCCATGTTTCCCCAAGTAATGATTGTGCTGGAGGATACGCGTTCATATTCAGAAAGTTTATTTACAAATTCAGAAAAACTTACACCACGTTCGACTTCTTCTTGAGAGATGTTTAAAAAGGATTTACACCGGTTTGTTAACGTTGGGAATTTTATAGGTTTCACATATGAAGAATATTGATCAATGATCGTTTGATTCCTAACGCAAACGAGGCCAACTTCGATTATTTCGGGGTAAAATCCTTGTGGGTTGCCTTTTCCCTCTGGCATTGTAAATTCAAAGTCAATGAATAAATATTGATGTTCCACATCTAAACCTCCTTTTTCGTTTTTTAAAGAACTGACTTTACACCCACCATTTAGCAAGTACACTTTTACACATAGACGAACATCTTTTTAATTATTATAGCACGGTTCTTTTTATTTTTCAGAATATATTTATAATATATATGCATTTTCTACTTCAATAAAGTACAATAATATTCTATAATATTTAGTAAACCGAAATATTCGAGTTGAGAAGGTGTTACACATTCAAACAGCAAAACGAAATTTAGTGATTATGTGGTTTGCCAATTTCTTTGTTGCTGCAAGTGCAACAATGATTATGCCATTTCTCTCATTGTATATTGAAACGTTTGGTGATTACTCTGATAGTTTTGTACAACGGTGGGCAGGTTTAGTTTTTGCAGCAACCTTTGTAACAGCTTTTTTTATTTCACCACTTTGGGGACGTTTCGGTGACCGCAATGGCTACAAGAAAATTCTCCTAATAACGGGGACTGGCATTGCCATCAGTATTTTTTTAATGGGATATGTGACCTCAGTGGGGCAATTATTTTTTCTAAGGCTCTTCATGGGTGTTGTTACAGGCTTTATTCCAACCTCTTTGGCCCTCATTTCAGCACAAACACCGAAAGAAATAGCAGGGAAAACACTAGGAACACTTCAAATGGGGAATGTATCTGGTGCTTTGTTCGGACCACTATTAGGTGGGTTGCTTGCGGATGCAGTTGGTTTCCAGTATACCTTCGTTCTCACCGCAACTGTGATACTAGGAGCAGTTGTATTGGTTGCCTTTGGAATTAAGGAGGTACGTGTTAACGAAAAAAATACGACCGTAAAAAAATATACACGTAAGGAAGTTTTAGCTCATATCTTTACGAATCCTGTGTTATTAACCGTCATGTTTATATCTACACTTATTCAAGTTGCTAATTTTAGTATTCAGCCCCTACTAGCTTTATACGTTACTCATTTGACAGACAGTAGTAATATTGTCTTTTTAGCAGGAATGGCATTTTCTGCAACTGGATTTGGGAATTTATTGTTTACGAGACAATGGGGGAAAATAGGTGACCGAATTGGACATCAAAAAATACTTACATTCCTTCTCCTTGCGTCTTCGATATTGTTTATCCCGCAAGGACTTGTAACTGAACTATGGCAACTTGTCCTTTGTCGATTTTTATTTGGTATGGCTGTTGGTGGGCTTATACCATGTATGACGGCCTACATTCGACAAGTTGCTCCACTTTCCATGCAAGGAGAAGTACAAGGATATAATGTTAGCTTCAGGTTTTTAGGTAATGTAATTGGACCGATTTCAGGTGGAATCCTAAGTGGATTTTTTGGAATCTCAACTGTCTTTTTCATCACAAGTGGCCTATTCTTAGTGGGTGCGGCTACATTATGGTTTAGCATTGTTCGTAATTCTGAAAAGTCAACCCAACATGCTGCTTAAAACAGATGACAATCGTGTCATCTGTTTTTTACTTTATTCAGTATCAAGTTGATGTTGTAAAATGCAAACGTAACATACGCCTAGGCGAAATTGTATTATATAATTAGATAATAGTACTTATTGAGAGAGTGTTATACATGAGAAGACAAACTGGATATATTATTATTTTTTTTCTTTTAGTTTTATTTATATTAGTATTATTTCAAGTAAACACCGAATTGAAGGTGGCAAAAAGTTTTCCCGCTGTATTGGATGAAAAGATTCCAATCAACCAAATTGTATTGAAGCAGACAAGCTATATTAAGGATAGTAAAGGGAACATCATCTCTGAGATTCACCATAATGAAAATCGTACCAGCCTCCCCTCTGACGAAATCCCGCCACTTGTAAAGGACTTGTTTATCGCTATTGAGGATCAGCATTTTTACGAGCATGTAGGCTTCGATATAACAGGAATTGGTCGGGCAGCCCTTATTAATTTTAAAAATGAATCTATCGATCAAGGTGGAAGTACAATTACACAGCAATTAGCAAGGAACCTCTATTTAACAAACGAGAAAACCTATAACCGAAAATTAAGTGAGCTTTTATACTCGTACCAGTTGGAACAGAAACTAACAAAAGAGGAAATTTTGACTGCGTACAGCAATGCGATTTATTTTCAAAATGGGGCTTATGGAATCGAAAGTGCTTCTCAGCTCTATTTTAGTAAACCTATTAAAGAGGCATCACTAGCACAAATTGCATTTTTGTGCGCAATTCCGAACAATCCATCACTCTATAATCCGGTTACTCAATTTTCAAATACGAAGGAAAGACAGGAACGCATATTACAAATTCTAGTAGAGGCCGACAAAATCACACCTAAAGAGTATCAAAGAGCAATTAATGAGCCGATTGAACTTGTATTGGAAGATAGAGTGGATACTTATCCAGATTATACAACTTATATTTACCAGGAGCTTAAAATGTTAATTTCAAAAAAGGAAGGTTTCTCCGAGAAGTTAAGCTCCGCAACTTCAGTAGAAGAAAAGGAAAAACTACATGATATATTAAATCAAACAGTTAAAGATAAACTCGAATCTGGGATTATCATTGAGACAGTACTAAATACAAAAATTCAGGAGACGGCTGTGCAATCGGTGGAACGTTATTTACCTTCTGATCATGCTCAAGGAGCTGTTGCAGTGATTGATCATACCTCGAACCAGCTTGTCGCCATTGTGGGCGGAAAAAACTATAAAAAATTTGCATTCCATCGGGCTTTTCAAGGAACTCGTCAACCTGGCTCAGCGATAAAACCATTACTTGTGTATGCCCCGTATTTTGATCAAACAGGTGCCTCAATTTCACAAAAGGTTAATGCCAACAACTTTTGCAAGAACGGCTATTGCCCTCAGAATTACGGTGGCGGACAATATGGAAATGTTAGCTTACAAACAGCGTTTACGTATTCCTACAATACCCCTGCTATCCGATTATTAGATGAAATCGGAATCGAAACTGCGTTTGAATATCTAAATAAACTTCATTTTTCGAGTGTAGTAAAGGAAGACCATGGTTTACCTGCAGCTATTGGTGGCTTTACATATGGGATGTCTCCTTTAGAAATGACCAATGCATTTGCAACCTTTGCCAACAATGGACAATTTATTCAAGCTCGTGGAATTACGAAGGTAACAGATTTACAAGGGAATATTCTTTATGATTGGAATGAAGAACCCACAGGGGTTTGGAGTCAGTCAGCTAATCAGAAGGTAAGGGCGCTGCTTGCGGATGTTGTCAATACTGGTACAGCCAAAGAAGCGAACTTTTCATCCGGCTATATTGGTGGAAAAACTGGAACTACGAATGAGATTAAGGATCTCTGGTTTGTTGGCCTAACTGAAAGATATACTGCGGGTGTGTGGGTTGGAAATGATGAGAATAAAAGTGTATATTATTTGGAAGCTCAAAAACCACAAGTCTATATTTGGAGAGATATTATGAAAGCGAGCCAATAAGGCTCGCTTTTTAAATCGGTAAACTTCCAATGATACTATTGTACAATCTCATACAAACAAAGGTTATTGAAATAAAAAATGTAAACCAGCTTAATGTAAGAAAAAAAACAAGGCCAATTACCCCTCCAAAGGTCGAAGTGTTTTGAACTTTATAAACAAAGAAAATAAAATAACCCAGTGTAGCCAATATGAGAATGATAAGAAGACCGTAAAAGGAATGAACAAATGCTAAGGAAAGTGTGCCTCCACCTAGATAGAAAAAGGAACCCATTCGAATTTTTGACAAACTCTCCCCATTGCTGTCTTTTGTAAAAAATAAAAGGGAAAGTTCAAGCAATGTATTGGCAATTAATTTTAATGCAGCAAATACCATAAAGTAAATTAAAAAACACACTATAAATATCGAAAATTGAATCCAGGTAGGCGAAAAAAACTCTTGCATCCCTTTGTATACTCCAACCTGTTTAAGTACCTCTACTGTTTTTAATTCCGTCCAAATCCCATATGACACACTAAAAAGGATTATTGAAATTAGTGGGAAATAACTCGTAAAATACGTATTTTTCATTTTTGATCCTCATAATCCATACTTGATGATTTCGATTTTAGTAGTAAATCTCCTTTTTGTAAATACATATAGATTAAGGGGTTACTATTATAGGGAAAGAGGGGGTTCTATGAAAAAAGGGTTCCTGTTTTTGATGATTGTTTTCTGTTTTGCTTTTTTCACCTTCCTGAATACAGTTAGTGCTTCAGGTGAAAGCGACTTTACAAAAGCAGTAAATGAAAAACTAAAGGAAGTTAATTATTATGCGGTGGGCTCTGCTAATGTTGTAAACTCAATTTCAAAGGAAGCCGAAGTCGTTAATGTGATTACGCCAGACGACCCTAATACCGAAGAAAATGAAGAGAAAATTGAAAAATACACAGCGAATGTAGTAGTGGGACACGTAGCCTATAAATTAAAACGAGATAGCATCTTTTATCTCCAAAAACATGATTTCTTTTATTATGATGCTGACAATAAGGAATTTTTAATGCTTGGTGATTTCCCGAATGATCAGGAAATTAATTCGCTTTATGATGAATATATGGAAGCAGGACATGAGGCTGGTACTACCCTTACATCTAACATATTGTTCAGTATATTTTTATTCCTGGCTATTCTTGTGGCCCCTATACTAATAATGATTTTTCACAACAAAGCCATTCCCACACCAATCGTAAGGAATAATAGCAAGTGGTAGGATGAGATGTTTTTCAACTCATCCTTTTTTCTTTGTCTAAGCCAATTAGGACTAAACAAAATACTCATTGTACTTAAAGGCACCTTCTGGCGGTGTCTTTAACCTGCAATTAATAGATGTGCAATTACTCATTTCTTATTTCCGCGGCTCAATTCGAATATACTCTCGCGGTTTAAATCTTGGATATACCGTTGTTGTTTCCTCTGTTTGTGTATCTAGTGTTTGAATTTGAAATTGTTGTTGATCGTTATATTCTTCTCCAATGTATTCTCTCTTCGTTTGGTCATGTATAACCCATGCTACGGTAAACAAGAAGGCAAAAATAGCAATAGCCACAATTCCTTTTCTGACATTCACAGTACTCACCTCTTGCTACTAGCATTCATATTGAACATAGATTTTATACACCTCATTTAAAAAAATTTTTTTTGCCTAAAAAACACGATTCCTACTTATTTAATAACAACTAAAAATCTTGGTAACACTAGAAGTTGCAAGGCATGCAAGTTCTTATTAATTGTTATATACTTTTAAAAGAACTATAAAGTAAGGGGGTACTGTTTTTGTCACTTGTACATTGGGCCATATTATCTCCATTTATATTGGCTATCTTTATACCTTTTTTACGCAAGTATTTGCGTGGAATACATACAGGTTGGTTTGTATTAATTCTGCCTGTTTTGCTATTCTATTATTTCTTTTCATTCATGAAAAATACGATGAATGGAAATCCAATTGTTCGTACCGCAGAATGGATGCCTTCCATCGGAGTCAACTTTACTGCGTACATTGACGGGTTAGGACTTTTATTTGTCCTACTAATTACTGGTATTGGAGCATTAGTCGTCCTATACTCTATCTTTTACCTTTCTAAGGAAAAAGAATCGATACATAACTTTTATGTATACCTACTTTGCTTCATGGGAGCCATGCTGGGAGTTGTTCTTTCAGATAATGTAATTGTTCTTTATACATTCTGGGAGTTAACAAGTCTTTCATCATTCCTATTAATCGGGTACTGGCATCATCGTGAAAAGTCGAGATATGGTGCACAAAAATCAATGTTAATCACTGTATTTGGTGGACTATCAATGTTGGCAGGGTTTGTTTTACTGTCTATCATGACGAATACATTTAGTATTCGTGAAATGATTGCTCAAGTGGACACATTACCAGCGAATTCGCTATTCATCCCTGCTATGCTATTAATCCTTTTAGGTGCATTTACAAAATCAGCACAATTTCCATTCCATATTTGGTTACCAGATGCGATGGAAGCACCAACACCTGTTAGTGCTTATTTGCACTCAGCAACTATGGTTAAAGCGGGGATTTATTTAGTAGCGCGCTTAAGTCCTATTTTTGCCGGATCAAGTGAATGGTTCTGGATTATCTCTACCTTTGGTATTGTCACCTTATTTTGGGGCTCATTTAGTGCTGTAAAACAGACGGATTTAAAAGCAATCCTTGCTTTCTCAACCGTAAGTCAGCTGGGATTAATTATGTCCTTACTTGGACTTGGTTCTGCAGCTCTTCACTATGATCATCTTGAGGAGAATCTTTATTTGGCTGCAATCGTAGCTGCTGTCTTCCACTTAATTAACCATGCGACATTTAAAGGAAGTTTGTTCATGGTGGTTGGTATTGTCGACCATGAAACAGGCACGCGTGATATTCGCAAGCTAGGTGGACTAATGACCGTTATGCCGATTACCTTTACATTGTCTGTAATTGGTGCATTTTCAATGGCGGGATTACCACCATTTAATGGATTTTTAAGTAAGGAAGCTTTCTTTACAGCGATTGTAAATGCAACAACACTTGATATTTTCAATATGGAAACATTGGGGATTCTTTTCCCAATCCTTGGTTGGGTTGCGAGTGTTTTCACATTCATTTACAGTATGATTCTTGTCTTTAAAACATTTACTGGAAAAGCTCAATTTGAAAAACTTGATAAAAAGCCACATGAAGCACCGATAGGGATGTTAATATCACCTATTATCCTAGCTTCACTTGTTATTATCTTTGGGTTCTTTTCAAACATCTTAGCTCCAAGCTTAATTGAGCCTGCTGTAGCGTCAATTGTCCCAAGTTTGATAGATAGCGGTTCGAACTTTCATGTTCATTTTGGCTATTGGCATGGTTGGAATGCACCGCTGTATATGTCCATTGGGGTTGTTGTCTTAGGGACATTAATGTTCCTTACCCTAACAAAATGGGCTGGCATATACAATATCTTCTCTAAGCGCTTAACCTTAAACAATCTTTATGACAATGGTCTTATAACAATGGAAAGGTCCGCATCGAGATTAAATCGCTTTTATATGACTGGGGTTATTCGCGACTATTTAGTGATTATTTTTGCGTTTTTTATTGTTGCGATAGGAAGTGCACTTATTATAAAAGATGGGTTTGCATTTGACTTAACTCATGTTGCACCAGTTCGGATCTACGAGACGGTTCTGGCACTCGTTCTTATTGGTGGCGTTTTGACGACTATTTTTGCTAAGTCTAGACTCACTGCCATGATTGCACTTGGTGCTGTTGGATATACAGTTTCTTTATTCTTCGTGCTATTCCGTGCACCAGATTTGGCGCTGACTCAGCTTGTCATTGAAACCGTATCAGTTTCCTTATTCCTATTGTGCTTTTATCACTTGCCTAAGCTACAGAAAAAAGAAAAACCAATGCGTTTCCGCGTAACAAACCTAATTATCTCGTTGGGTGTCGGAACGATTGTTACACTGCTTGCTATTTCTGCAAATAGTACAAGGCTTGTTGACTCCATCTCAAGTTATTTTGTCGAAAATAGCTATAAAGAAGGCGGAGGAACCAATATCGTTAACGTTATTCTAGTAGACTTCCGTGGATTTGATACATTGTTTGAGATTACCGTTCTCGGTATTGCTGCACTCGGTATTTTTACAATGATTAAATTACGCTTAACAAGGAGGAAAGAAGGATGAAAACAAATGATTTAATCCTACAAACAGCTACAAAAATAACTGTTTTCATCATTCTTACCTACTCCTTAAATCTCTTTTTTGCGGGTCATAATACTCCAGGTGGAGGATTCATCGGTGGATTGATTTCTGCTGCAGCTATAGTCCTTCTCCTTTTAGCATTTGATATGAAAACAGTGAAAAAAGCCTTACCTTTTGACTTTAAAAAGGTGGCTGCTCTTGGGTTATTAATTGCAACATTAACTGCAATGGGTTCATTTTTGTTTGATGTACCTTTCTTGTCCCATACATTTGGTTATTTTGATTTACCAATATTCGGGAAAACTGAACTTGCTACTGCCGTATTATTTGATACCGGTGTTTATTTAGTTGTTGTAGGAGTAACCATGACCATTATTCAAACTATCGGGGAGGATGAATGATTAATGGAAATCTTAATGGCTATTGTCATCGGTATTCTATTTACGGCTGCAACCTATATGATGCTTTCAAAGAGTCTCATTCGCGTCATAATTGGAACAGGTTTGCTTAGTCATGGAGCACACTTATTGTTATTAACGATGGGGGGATTAAAGCAGGGCGCTGCACCTATTTTAGTAGAAGGTACAAAGGCTTATGTTGATCCACTCCCACAAGCTCTTATCTTAACAGCGATCGTAATTAGTTTTGGGGTAACTTCATTTATCCTTGTTCTAGCATATCGATCCTATCAAGAGCTTGGCACGGATAACATGGATAAATTGAGGGGAAATGATAGCGATGAATAATTTTGTAATCCTTCCAATACTGATTCCTCTCATGACGGGAATCATACTGATATTTGTAAATAAATATACGAAAGCAGCAAGAGGTATTAGCCTAATATCAACTATCCTTACTGTAATCGTGTCATTGCTACTTGTTAATCATGTCTATCAAAATGGCATTCAAACCCTTAACCTTGGGGACTGGGATGCTCCGTTTGGTATAGTGTTAGTAGCAGACATGCTTGCTGCATTACTTGTAACAGCAGGAAGCATTGTCGTATTAGCATGTATTCTATATTCATTTAAGAATATAGGGAAAGAAAGAGAGTCTTTCTTTTATTATGCTGCTGTTCAATTTCTAATGGTTGGGGTACTGGGGGCATTTCTAACAGGAGACCTTTTTAATCTCTTTGTATTCTTCGAAGTAATGCTGATGTCTTCTTATGTGCTTATTGTACATGGTGGGACAAAGCCTCAATTACGTGAATCCATTAAATATATCTTGGTAAACGTCATTTCTTCTGCCCTATTTGTTATTGGCGTAGCTTATTTATACGCAGTAACAGGAACAGTAAATATGGCTGATTTATCTGCGAAGATTAGTGAACTAGGACAGCCTGGTCTTGTCACTGTTATCTCAATCTTATTTTTAGTGGTATTTGGGTTAAAAGGAGCCATTTTCCCGTTATTCTTCTGGTTGCCAGGTTCCTATCATGCACCACCAACACCGATTACAGCTCTATTTGGAGCACTATTAACAAAGGTTGGAGTATATTCTATTATTCGTACATTTACGATTATTTTCTATAACGATACAGGTTTCACTCATACCTTAATTGGTATACTTGCCGGATTAACCATTGTGGTAGGTGTAATTGGTGCTGTATCCTATTGGGATGTTAAGAAAATCATTATTTACAATATCTTAACTGCGGTTGGTGTAATTCTTGTTGGTGTTGCAACGTTAACACCAACAGCATTAACTGGCTCGATTTATTATTTAATACATGACATGATTATTAAAGCAGCTCTTTTCCTATTAGTCGGGGCCATGATAGTGATAACTGGTACTAGCAATTTAAAGAAAATGGGTGGCTTGATCAAACATCACCCATATCTCGGCTGGATGTTCTTTATTGCAACCATTTCACTTGCAGGAATTCCACCATTTAGTGGTTTCATAGGTAAACTTCTAATTGTTAAAGGAAGCCTTGCTAATGAACATTATATGCTGGTCGCAGCAATTTTAATTTCAAGTCTTCTTGTCCTATACTCGGTGATGAAAATATTCATTAACGGATTCTGGGGTGAAGCAAAACTTAGGAAAGAAGAAGAAAAAGGTTCAACAAAAGGATTGCTATTACCAATCACTCTTCTACTTTCACTCTCAATTGCACTTGGATTTGGCGCTGAATGGTTCTATCCGTATATCTCTCAGGCAGCACAGGTTTTGACGGACCCATCCATCTATGTCCAAGCTGTCTTAAAGGAGTAGATATTATGTTGTTGCAAATCGTTTTAAATATTTTTATTGCATTTTCGTGGATGTTTATATCGAATTCATATGAGTTTGGATCCTTTTTTGGAGGTTATTTGATCGGACTTTTACTAATCCTTGTTCTTCGTCGTTCCTTCTCACACCGGTTCTATCTTCTTAATGTGTGGGCAGTGATAAAGTTAATTTTGATATTCTTTAGAGAGTTAATATTATCAAATTATGCAATTATGAAGGTAGTCGTCAAGCCAAATCTTGATATCAAACCCGGGATTTTTGCTCTACCGACGGAACTAGAAAAGGACTGGGAAATTATGGTTCTTTCGAATTTAATTACATTGACACCTGGAACATTGGTAGTTGATATTTCAGACGATCGAAAATTACTCTATATTCATGCGATGGATTTGCAAGATATAGATGAGGCAATCGAATCTATCAAAAACACGTTTGAAAAAGCAATCCTGGAGGTGAGCAGATAATGTTTGAGATTTTACTAAATATTGCATTGCTCTGCTTATCCGTTTCAACAATTGCTTATTTATATCGTGTGATTAAAGGACCTTCAATTCCAGACAAGGTAATTGCATTAGATGCAATAGGGGTCAATCTCGTCGGTATAACTGCAATTATTTCAGTAATACTGCGTTCTAATTCATTCCTTGAGGTCATTTTATTAATTGCGATTGTCGCATTTGTTGGTACAGTTGCATTTTCGAAGTTCCTTGAGAAAGGAGTCGTTATTGAACATGACCGAGATGCTTAAAATACTATTTGCTGTTATCATCTTGTTCGGAGCGCTTTTAAGCCTATTAAGTGCAATTGGAATCATTCGATTGCCTGATGTGTACACAAGAAACCACGCGGTATCAAAAAGTGCCACATTAGGTGTTCTCTCTATATTACTTGGAACGTTTTTATATTTCTGGGTAATCGAAGGCTATATGAATGCGAGGGTAATTTTAGGATTTGTCTTTCTGTTTCTGACATCTCCTGTTGCAGGCCATTTGATTAGTCGTGCTGCATATAATTCTAAGGTTCCTCTTTGGGAGAAAAGTACCCAAGATGATTTAAAGAACAAAGCACGTAGTACTAAAGGTAAAGTAAGTCAATAACAGAAAGCGAGGACTTGTTTAGTCCTCGCTTTTTCTTTACTTTTTTAATGTCAATATAGCCATTGTACAACGTGAAACACAAATGAGATTTTCTTCTTCATCAACAATTTTAATGTCCCAAACCATCGTTGTTTTACCTTTATGAAGTGGGGTGCCAATTGCTCTTACAATTCCTTTCTGTTTTGCACGAATGTGATTTGCATTAATTTCAAGCCCCGCACATCCTTGTGTTGCCTGATCAACGAGATTGTATGTACCTACACTTGCGACTGTTTCCGCTAAAGCAACAGATGCCCCACCATGTAAAATACCAAAAGGCTGACGTGTTCGCTCATCTACCGGCATAGAAGCTGTCACCCTATCAGGTGTTACTTCTTCAATTTTGATGCCTAACGCACTAATCAATGTGTTTTCTACCATTTCTTCTCCCACTCCTAACTATTACACGATTATACCGTTTATTATCCTGTCTCTTAATTTGAAAGTTTACGTAACTTGCGGGTCTTTTTTATTTTTATGCATACATACAATACTAACCCTCCAACCGTTACACCAATAACTAGGTCGTAGTATTTGATAAAGGCTTCAATGAATTCTTCCCCCGCAAAGTATCCGACCGAGAAGATTAATGAAACCCAGACCAATATGGCTGTATACAGTGTAGCTGCAAATTTTGCAAAAGGAAATTTACTGAATCCAAATAGGAACGGAAATAAAATACGAAAGCCTGGAACGAAATAGCATAAAGCCAACGCGAACATATTGTACCTTTCAATAAGGGATAAGGCGCGTTCTATCTTATTTCTCATTTTATTTTTCTTATTCAGCAGGTAGACCATTACATGCCCTGCAAAGCGTCCTGTAATATAACTTGTAGTGACAGCTGTTAAGATACCTATATACGTGACCATGAATATCTTCCACGGAACGAAGATGTCCTCAGATGCAAAAAAACCAATTGTAGAAACAATGACTTCATTTGGAATTGGTATCACAAATGCGCCAACCCAAAGCCATAAATAAAGCCCTAGATAACCGTGCTCTTGGATAACTGACACTATATCATTAATATCCATCAAATCCCTGCCTTTGAGGTCGATGTACTTAGTTATAGATTCCCATCACCTTCTATTATAAGATTAAATGGATAATGTTAGAAACATTTTTATTTTAGCTCAAATACCGGCTGTATAGACCATGTCGGATTTGGAATTGGTTTTAAGGGAGATGAAAACATGGAAAAACCCATTGTCTTAATAACTGGTGCTTCAAGTGGTTTTGGACTTTTGACAGCCGTTGAATATGTAAAAAAGGGATATTTTGTTGTCGCTACGATGAGGGATTTACAAAAAAGGTTACATGTATTACAGGAATTAAACGATCGTACTTTAGAAGATAATTTTCTATTTTGTAAATTGGATGTAACCAATGCCAAATCATTAACTGAATTGCATGACACTCTACAAAATCTTGGACGAGTTGATATTTTGTTGAACAATGCTGGGTTTGCTATGGGGGGATTTGCAGAGGAAATAACAATAGAGGAATACAAGTCTCAGTTTGAAACGAACTTTTTCGGTTTAATTGAAGCAACAAGGCTTGTCCTCCCTCATATGAGAAGACGAGGATCAGGAACAATTATTAATATAAGTAGCATAAGTGGACAAATTGGATTCCCAGGTCTATCCCCTTATGTTGCTTCTAAATACGCCCTGGAAGGATGGAGCGAATCGTTACAGCTTGAGGTAAGGCCATTTGGGATTAATGTTGCCCTAATCGAACCAGGTTCATATCAGACGAATATTTGGAGTAGTGGTAAGAAGATTGCTAAAAGGTCCATACTCACCACTTCCCCCTATTATGAAATGATGAAAAAAATTGAAAAAAGGCTTGAAAAGGGGCAATCTACCTACGGCGACCCACTTGAGGTTGCAAGATTTATTGTAAAACTCACAGAAAAACCTTCATTACCTAAACTTCGCTATCCAGTAGGAAAAAATACGAGGATCTCTATCTTTTTAAAGACAGTACTACCCTGGAGATTATGGGAACGTATTGTTTTTAGAATGTTGGGAGTTACCAGACGGTAGAGAATGCCAAAAGTCTACCGCACCTTTATCAGATAATTACATATATTGTAAGGGAAATTTGATTAAGGGGAGGTCTACTACCGTTGTATCAACATCCGTTTGTCTATGGACGTCAGGGACCACCAAGGACAGTGTTATATCCTGGTTATTATTCAAATATAACTAGACATTCTGTTTTTCCTGAACCTAAATCGTATTATCAATATCCGTATTATCGTAAATACCCAGAAGTGGATTCTACGCTATTTAGTGAATCCGCAACTGAAATGAGAAACCTAATGAAGGATGCGAGTTTAGTACTTGCAAAATTAGCGGATTCAAAGCCATTTGCCCAGCAGGTAATGGCAGCTGCTCAAAGCTCAAATGACAAAGAAGTAGAACGGTTACTAAAATCCACAGGAATTAAATCAGATATTAAAACTAAATTTAATCCAGATGGTATTAATATTGAGTTATCATCAATGGTTAATGGCGTCGAATGCTGTCATTTAACAATTACATTAAGATGGCTGTAATGACTAGTAACGAGAGGTAAAAATTTGCCTGTCGTTCTTTTTTGTTTACCAGAATGAAAATGAGCCTGTTTAGGACAAGATAAAAACACGAGGAGGTAAAATCAATGGAAAATAGAGACAGAGACATAACGAAACTTACACAAAGTAAAGAAGAACAGCTCGTAAATCAGCTTGACCCAGAGCTTGATCTTCGAAATATAAATTTTGCAACAGGCGAAAATGAGTATCTTAACCATGATAGATATGATGATTTTACAATCGATTACTAATTAATTGCATGGAGGTGGTTATATGGCTAAAAATGAAAAACTGAATGAAGAAGCAGCTATGAACAATAATTTACCTTCATCAATGTATTCGAAAAGCAAAACTGTAAAGAAGAAAAAAATGGGGCAAAATAGTATGCGCCCCACTTTTTAATTTCATTTAATTTAATTCGTCAGTAAGTTCTTTAAACCTACTATATGCTTCCTTTATATCAAAAGAAGAATACCACCGGAAGTTCGCATTATCTAAGATTCGATAATGTTGGCTTATTAGGTTCTGTTGGAGACGAAACCTTCCTTCTTTCTGAAGATCCTTCCACCAGACCTTCCCCCCCATAGTTCGTTCTTTCGCACGATTAATCCCGTTACGTCCGATAATTTCCATGACATCTATAGGGTCCTCGCCTAATGTTGTTTGGATAATTTCACTATCTCGAAATAATGCACATAGGGCAACTACACATGTCCATCCCGCTTGAATCCTTCCCTTTTCAATTTGTACCAAAGTCTTCTTTGAAATCCCCAAAATCTCAGCCATTTTATCTTGCGTATACCCTTTTTCAATTCGAATCAACTTCATTTTTTCAGATAACAATTTTATTATATGTTCCTTTTCCATATCAATCACCTTTGAGATATCCCATTTAAAAAACCTTAGTGTAATTTTACACTAAGGTTAAGAGGTTCGCAATGAAACTGCATTAATCAATCTAATAAATTAATTTTAATCCGCTTATAAAAATGATAATCCCTATTACGGTTTGCAAAGGTTTCATTGGAACCTTTGCTGAAAGTGAACTCCCAATAATTACACCTGGGATAGAACCACAAAGTAAATTTGCGACTAATAGAAAATCAACATTCCCAAAGCCTACATGAAAAATACTGCTAACTGTAACTAAGATAAAGGCGTGTGCAATGTCTGTTCCAACTAACTCGGAAGCTCGTAATTGATAAAATAAAAGCATCGCTAAAGCAAATAAAGACCCCGATCCAACAGATGTTAATCCGACAATAAAACCAAGAATCGCACCAAGAAGAATCGTTCCTTTTATTTTATCCTCAATGGGTTTTAAGCTATAAGAGCTACTTGAAAAACGAGAGCTAAACAACGTCTTTATCACAGTTGCCACAGCAACCATCATAAGTACATAACCGAGTGCATGCTTTACGATTTCACCTTGTATGAGCTTATCCCCACCAGCAATATGCAATGTGGCTACGGCAATGATAGCACTAGGAATACTGCCTATAGCCAAATATTTTACAAGCTTAAAATTAATTGTTTTCTGCCGAAAATGCTGAACAGATCCAAAGAATTTTGTAATTGAGTTATAGACAAAATCTGTTCCAACTGCGACTAGCGGATTGATGCCAATTATGATTAAAAATGGGGTTAATAATGCCGCTCCACCTACACCTGTTAATCCGACCAAAAAACCGACAAAAAGGCCCATTAATACAATTCCAATACTCATTTCCGACCGCTCCCAACATTTTCGGATATGGGCATTATATTTACAGGACATCCCTTTTGACACTTTTTTCTTACATTGGACAAGATAATTATTTTCTAACAATAATAAATTGACGCTGTTTAATTCAGATTTTCAAATGCTTTCTTAAAGGTTCGGTATTGAAATAGGAAATCATCTACAAATATTTTATCAACATTTTCAAAATCGTATGACTCAAAAAATGCTTCAAGTACTTCGAATTCTTCATGGTCCATTGCACCAGTTATCCAAAGTGGATATTGTAAAGTTTCATATAGATGATGCAGCCCAAATACTTCAAAGGTTTCTTTTACTTGATACGGTGTCATATGCATCACCTCCTCGTAAAAGTATCGGTGATGGAATTCAATTTTAAACTTTAATTTATGTTAACTTTTTATTTTTTTTGTTGACATATAATCGTTCTTGTTTTACGATTTTGTTAACCATTAATTAACGGAGGTTAACATAAGATGACAACAATATCCAAACCACGCATTCGAGCAATTGAAATTACATATGTAGGAATGTTCGCAGCACTAATGGCGATTGGTGCAAACATTACCTCAATGGTCCCCTTCTTACAGGTAGCGGGAGTTCCATTAACCATGCAAACCTTTTTTGCAGTATTAGCAGGGCTATTACTTGGTAGTCGATTAGGAGCTATTTCTATGTCCATATATATGCTGATTGGAATTGCAGGAGCACCTGTCTTTTCTGGCTTTGAAGCTGGTATTGCTCCAATCATAGGGAGTACAGGTGGATTTATATTATCATTCATCCCGACAGCGTATTTTGCAGGAAAAATCGTAGAGTATGCCAAGGGGAATCCAACTCTATCAACGTTTATGCTTGCTGCATTTGTCGGCTTGTTTATGAACTATTTTATTGGCACAAATTATATGTACTTCGCATTAAACTTTTGGCTAGAAGTTAAAATGAGCTACGGTGCTGCATGGGCCGTTATGGCTTGGTTTATTGTAAAGGATCTTGCTTTTACTGTTTTCGCAGCATGTATTTCACCAAGAATATATCGCGCGGTAACAAAAGGTTCTGTGATTCATGTATCTACAAAGGCATCTTAAAAAACAAGGTATTTCAGTTTTTGAGTACAACGCAAAATAGAGAGAGTATCCAAAAGGATGCTCTCTCTAAGTTTTATTTCAAGTCTTCAATCGAATCAATTTCAACGTATTCTGGTACTACCAGTCCATTCTTCGTTCCATAAAGATTTTTCCCTAGGTCAACGAAATCGTTCTTATAGGTATTATAATATTCAACATGAGTAGTTGGTAGCCAAGCCCCTACCATTCCATCTGCACTTCCATTGGCCACTCCCGCAAACATTGGCCCAACTTCAACCTGACTCAATGTCACATCATAACCACTTTGCTCGAGAACCCTGCCAATTACATAGGTACTGGCTATTTCTGAATCCCAAGCAACAAACACAAGATTAACCCCTTCCCCGCGTCCTGTTTGGGCACCGTTTGTCCATTCAGAAACCTTATCTGGGTTTGCTGCAATCCACTTATTAGCAGCTTCAGTTGCATCCATGCCATTTGTAATATCAACCATGACAGCTTCCATATCACTAGGTTCCCACAAAAATTGATCAAGGATTTTATAAGCACCAGGTACATCCTGTTCCAGTCCTTTTCTTACAATGGTATGGATACTTTCAGCTCCTCCAAAGGATTCTTTCGGGTCATCTAGATATTTCAATTCGAATGATGAGAACATCCAATGTGGTGTCCATCCAGTGATTATAATAGGTCTTTGCTGAGCATATGCCTTCTGTAGTTCAGCAACCATTGCAGCAGACGAGCCCTCGAGTAACGTCCACTCATCTAGTTCGTATTCTTCTAAAGCAGTATGGGTCAATCCCATCAATCCTGCCCCAGGTTCTATTCCTACAATTTCGAAATCGGTTTGTGCACCAATTCCATTTGCATTCTTATTTGTAGTGTCCTTGTTGGCTGGTATTGAGACAACTATGGCTGTACCTACTATAAGTAAAGCTAAAATTGAAAATACAATCTTAGGCTTAACGACATTTCTATATGCCGGATTACGCAAATTTTGTGTTATTCGGTCAAGAATAATTGCAATGAAAACAATTGACAAGCCAGCTTCAAAGCCTTGCCCTACATCAATTTGACTCACTGCTCGGTAAACATCTGCTCCAAGTCCAGGTGCTCCAACTAATGAAGCAGTAACAACCATTGATAATGCTAGCATTATACTTTGGTTAACCCCAGCCATTATAGTCGGAGTAGCAAGAGGTAGTTGAACTTTGAACAATTTTTGACTAGTAGTTGTACCGAAGGCATTTGCTGCTTCAATTAAATCTGATGGCACCTTCTGAATACCTAGATTCGTCATTCGAATCGTAGGTGCAATTGCAAAAATAAATGAAGCTATAATTCCTGGGACCACTCCAATCCCAAAAAACAAAATGGCCGGAATTAAATACACAAATGCAGGCATCGTTTGCATAAAGTCTAAGATAGGAGTAACGATGTTTTGTACAGATTTTCTTTGCGCACACCAGATTCCAAGTGGAATCCCGATAACGATTGTTAGTAATCCTGATAGTAAAACAATCGCAATTGTTTGGATGCTTGAATCCCAGTATCCAAGGTTTTCAATCAATAGGAGACTTAATAATGTAAAGATACCTAATGGCCATCTACTTGTATAGGTCACCAAGAGAGTTAAAACAAGAATTAAGATGATAGATGGCCCTATGCTTAATATGTCTACAATCAATTCCAAGAGCCCATCGATTACATTTGTTATAAAGGCAAATAGCCCAGACATTGCGATGGTTAGCCATGCGACAAAGGAATCTACCCATTCACCTAGAGGAATTTTAGGAATACCCATGTTGATTAATCACTCTCCAATTCATTCAAAGAGTCTTTATTTCCACTTAATGCACCAATGACAGCACCGCGTATTACAATTCCTTTGAAGCGATTATCTTCATCTACTACTGATATCGGTAAACTAGATGTTGCAATTTCATCCATCAAATCTGTCAGTAGTGTATCTTCTAAAACCTTTGGTATCTTTGTTGTCATGGTTTCAGCAATGGTTTTATTTTGTTCGATTGCCTGACGTGCCTGTTCAGCAGTCAGTGCTCCCAATAACTTATTTTTACGGTCTACGATAAATATGCTCGAATATCCTTGATTGCGCATTATTTCTAATGCAACTCTTGGACCTCGATCTACACTGATTTTTTCTCCACGCTTCATTACGTGTGAAGCGGTCAGAACCTTTGATAAATCAACATCTTCAACAAACTTCTCCACAAATTCATTTGCTGGATTAATCATAATTTCTTCAGGTGTGCCTAGTTGAATTACACTACCATCCTTCATCAGTGCAATTCGATCACCTATTCGCAATGCTTCGTCTAAATCATGAGTAATAAAGATAATTGTTTTCTTATACTCTTCTTGAATGCCAATTAATTCATCCTGCATATCTTTGCGAATTAACGGATCTAGAGCACTGAATGCTTCGTCCATTAAGATAATATCTGTATCACTTGCTAGCGCTCTAGCAAGCCCTACCCTTTGTTGCATACCACCACTCAATTGGGATGGGAATTGATGTTCATATCCTTTTAATCCAACAGCCTCTAATGCCTGCATTGCCTTTTCACGACGCTTAGACAATGGAACCTTCTTAACTTCAAGGCCAAATTCGGCATTTTCTAATATCGTTTTATGTGGAAAAAGGGCAAAGTTTTGAAAGACCATACTAATTCTTTTTTGTCTTGTTTCCCGCAATCTTGCAGCATTCATCTTAACTATGTCTTCATTTTTTATAAGAATTTCTCCAATTGTAGGATCAATCAGCCTGTTAAACATTCGAATTAAAGTTGATTTTCCACTTCCTGATAGTCCCATGATGACAAATATTTCACTAGGATAAATTTTAAAACTTACATTATTAACACCAACTGTTAGTCCTGTTTCTTTTAAGATTTCCTTTTTGGATTTGCCTTGTTTCAATAAATCTATGGCAGCTTTAGGGGATTTACCAAAAATCTTTGAGACGTTCCTGACTTCTACGTATGGATCCATCAAATCACCTCATTTTTATTGATTGCCTAATCCAAATTAGTTTTCCCTATTTTAAAGCACAAATATAGGCCCTAAGAAGAAGGAAATAAATAGTATGTAAAGATTGATTATCACTTCGAAAGGCGTTAACAATTGTATTAGTTTTACTGTTTAATGTAAAAAAAAGGGATATGAAATCTTCTTTTGTAAGAAAGATTTCATATCCCTTTTATCCTTGGGTCTCCTATAAGATTACTGCTGCAATCCAGCCAAAGATAATAAGTGGTATATTATAGTGTAAAAATGTTGGTACACACGTATCCCAAATATGATTATGTTGACCATCCACATTAAGTCCAGCGGTCGGGCCTAGTGTACTATCAGATGCTGGTGAGCCTGCATCACCTAGAGCTGCTGCAGTACCTACAATGGCAATTGTAGCCATTGGACTAAAGCCCAACTCTATACATAAAGGAACAAAAATTGTTGCAATGATTGGAATCGTTGAGAAGGATGAACCAATACCTAACGTAATGAGAAGTCCGACAATCAACATCATTAACGCCGCAAGAACTTGATTTCCATTCATTAACGCAGCTGAACTTGTAACAAGTTCTTCAACATCTCCTGTTGCACTTATCACTGCTGCAAATCCTGAAGCTGTAATCATCACGAACCCGATAAAAGCCATCATTTTCATACCATTGGTGATAACTTCATCAGCTTGACTAACTTTCATTGACCCGCTGAAATAAAGAACCGCAATCCCAGCAAGTGCTCCGAATATCATACCATCAACATCAAATACTTGAGAGAGTGTCAACTGTACACTCAAGGTTACAATTACTGCTAGAAGTGCAAATGCAATACTCTTTTTTGTATAACTTGATTTAGTATTTGACTGGTTTGCAATTTCTATGTTTTTATACTGTCTTGGTTTACGATAGGTAAAAAAGATGGCAAAAAGTAGGCCAAAAACCATACCTGCAGTAGGAATCAACATGGCGATTGGAATTTCTCGCTTTGCTACATCTAACCCACTATCTAACATATACTGCTGAAGAAGACCGTGAAAGATTTCTCCGAACCCAACAGGAAGTGCTATATAGGGTGCTGTTAAACCAAATGTAATGACCGTAGCAATTAGTCGACGATCGATTTCAAGTTCATTAAAAACCTTTAATAAAGGTGGGATTAGGATTGGAATAAATGCAATATGAACTGGTACTAGGTTTTGTGATGAAATTGAAATTGCTAAAATAATAAAGATAATTAGAACTTTAGAATATGTTTTTCGTTTACTATCCCCTTGTTGACCAACCATTTTGATGGCAAGGTCTACCATCGCATCTGGTAGTCCTGTTTTGGAAATAGCTACCGCAAAACTACCTAATAGGGCGTAGCTTAATGCAACTGTGGCATTTCCACCTAGACCTTCAGTGAAGGTTGATACCGTGGTAGAAACGTCAAGACCACCAGTAAGTCCGCCGACAATTGCTCCAACTGCAAGAGCTACCACCACATTTATCCGACATAAACTTAATATGAGCATAACAAGAACTGCTATAACAACTGCATTCATGATGAAAACTCCTTCTCGTAATTGTTAGTTTTTTTATAAAACGCTTTAGTTTGGTAAATTGGTAGAGAACTAAATTACTAAATTACAATATCATAGGATAGGAGATGTCGTCAATGGTATATTTTTTTACAGCTGAGAGGTGTATGAAATTCTTTATTGAAAGGAAAAAAGCTTATCCATAAGGTTACAGTTCCGTTTTGAGTTTCTCATACAATTGATCTCTTATCTCACCAATGAGGTCAAAGCCAAAAAGCGCCTGAGAAATATAATCGGAAATCTACAGACAAGCGGATGTAAAATAGTTACGAGTGTGTCTGAAGTTTAGGTGTCTTCGGACAGCCGGAAGCCATTTTTACGGGCTGGTGTCTGAAGGTGAGGTGTCTTCATACTAGTGTAGACCATATCTGCTAGCTTATGTCTAAAGTCAGGTAATTCCTTTAATAATCCTCATTAATCGTTAATTTATCAAAAAAAAAAGCAAAGCGTGAATTCGTATGAATTCACGCTAAAATGCAATGTGTTTAACTGAGTTGCAGCTTAAGCCGGAACCCTTAATGTTACTCTTCGCTTTCTTCTCCAAATCTCTCTACAAGAGTTGCAAGGGTACGGACCATAGCTCCGGTTGCACCTGCAGGGCCAAGATTGTGAGCAGATGTTGTCGTTGCTGTTCCGGCGATGTCTAGGTGTACCCATGGCGTATTTTCTGCGAATTCCCCTAGAAAAGTCCCTGCAAATATTGCATGACCATCTCGCCCTGGTGAGTTATTTAAGTCTGCAACCTGGCTTTTGCGAACACGTTTCTTATGGTTCTCAGTAATTGGTAGGCGCCATATTGGCTCACCAGCTTCTAACGACGCTTCTAATACTTTTTCAAAAAAAGCCTCATTGTTTGTCATTGCACCGGTTATATCATTTCCTAGAGCCACAATTACGCCACCTGTTAATGTAGCAACATCGACTAGGTAGGACGCACCATGGAACTTTGCATATGTAATGCCGTCTGCTAGAGCCAGCCTTCCTTCTGCATCTGTATTTAAGATTTCAATTGTTTTACCATTCATGGAAGTGACAACATCGTCAGGCTTAAATGCATCCCCACTTATCATATTATCCGTTGAAGGTATGACTGCCACAACATTTTTTTCTGGTCTTAGTTCGCCTATGATCTCCATTGCCCCTAATACTGCAGCAGCACCACCCATATCTGACTTCATACCCACAATGCCATCCTTTGGCTTAATCGAGTAGCCTCCTGTATCGAAGGTAATACCTTTTCCAACCAAGCCAATAACATCTTCCCAGTTATCTTTCCCCTGGTATTTGAGTACAATCATTTTTGGAGGCTCTACAGATCCCTTATTCACTGCTAATAGAGCTCCCATTCCTAGCTTCTCCATTTCTTCTTTTTCAAGGATTTCTACTTCAAATCCATATTTAGTTCCAAGCTCGGCTGCGTAATTGGCTAAATCTGTTGCAGTAAGCATGTTTCCTGGTAGATTTACTAGAGTTCGTGCAGAATTGGTTCCTTGACCGTATGCATAACCTACAGTTAGACTAGCCTCAACTTCATTCTCATTTCCATCCGTGTAAACAATCACTTTTTCGATGTTCTTTTCTGGCTCATTTGACTTTTGCTTATAGTCAGCAAACTTATATGTAGACAATGCTAAGGCTTCTCCAAATGCATGGGCAACATCGTGTGCGTCTAATCCGGTTGTTACAAATGAATCTAGTCCAAGTGCAAAACTTCCCACCTTTGATTCCGATATCGTTTTAACAGCCTTTCCTAACGCTTCTCTTAATGATTCGAAGCTTAGGTTTTCTTCCTTACCAAGTCCAACAAAATAAACTCGTTTTATAGGAGCCCTTCCTAATGTATGTACCTTCGAAACTGTATTATGTTTTGTAGAAATGTCTCCTTCTTTTAACAATTCTGTTATTTGTCCGTCTAATAATGAGTCTAGTTCTTGTGTAAGACCAGTTATCTTCTGATTTCTAGCGAAAAGACCTATCAGTAATGCTTCACTAGATTCTTGTAATTGAACTTCATTTTTAACAGTAAACATTAAAACACCTCCAACTTTATTCACTCTTTTATTATATACTTTTTATATACTTCGAGACACTAAATTACTTCTAACAAACATTGGAGCAGATTCATTTTGCAAAGGAGCTATAGTTTCTTTTATAATACTAGTAAATGTAACTTGTATTTTTTTGTTTTGTTTTACATGGAAAAGTCTACAAGTACAGAAATAACTAGATGATACTAGTATGTTTTTTGCGAGAGGAAGAAGTCTACATGGAGCTATTTACGAATTTTCCCCTTTGGGCTGCACTTGCCGCAATTGGATTTGCCCAATTTGTGAAGGTCCCACTGCATTTTATTGTAACAAGAAAAGTGGATTGGTCATTGATTACGAGTACAGGCGGTATGCCCAGCTCACATTCTGCTGCTGTTACAGCATTAACTACAGCTATTGCCCTTGAACAAGGTGTTGGCTCTCCATTTTTTGCTATTTCTACAGTATTTGCTGTGATTGTTATGTTCGACGCTTCCGGTGTGCGCAGACATGCAGGTGAACAGGCAACTGTTTTAAATAGACTCGTTGCAGATTTCCAAAAGTTTGCAGAGGATGCAAAGCTATGGCCAAAACTTGACGAGGCTCAAAAGCGTAGTGAATTAAAGGAATTATTAGGTCATAAGCCTATTGAGGTATTCTTTGGTGGATTGACTGGTATTTTGTTAACCTTAGTACTTCAAATAATCTAATAGAAAAGGGCTAATCACATGATTAGCCCTAACTCTTTTCACCTAGTATTTGTTGACGGAATACCTGCATTGATTTATCCTCATTCATTGCAGCAATCTCTTCTTCTGATACTTTACCGTCACCCATTTTTATCACATACACATCGAGGGTTTTCTTCCCCCATTTTTCATAAACATCATCTACTGTTTCATAATAAAGATCGATTTTGTTTCCTTTGATAGCTCCACCTTTATCCGCAACTACTCCATACCCATAGTCGGGGATAAATAGAATGGTACCTATTGGAAATACATCTAAGTCTGCAGCAATTGTTGAATACAGGTCACGTTTTACTTTTACACCTGAATAGGTAATTCCATACGAAGGATGATTAGTATCCTTACCTGTCGATTCGACTCCTGCAGTATATCCAGTTGCAACAACTGTTTTTGTCGGAAACTTTGAAAAATCAATGGCCTCTTCAATTGGTAATGTACTTTCTATAGCAGAAGCCACTACCGTCTTATCTCCATTCACAACATATAATAATTGAGAAACCAGTCCTACACCTTTAATGGCCACTGTTTGAGTTTTCTCCATGATTTGATTATCTAGCCAATTTATCAAATCCTTCGTCTGCACTCCTGAAAAAGATTGGAATGTCGTTAATAGTGCAAGTGCAAGTAAAAAAGTCATTGCACCTCTTCTAATAATTGTGTTTAATTGCAACACATTTTTCCACTCCTCTCACGACTCTATTTCTTTCCAATTCAAATAGAAATTATTCGTTTAAGGGTGGAAAATAATACATATAAAAAAAACGTAAGATAATATCCTTACGTTTTTCTGCACAATATTTAGAGTTATTTCTAAAACATTCTGTATCCTTTTTTTCGTAGTAGTTTAATCACGACTCCTGATAAAATCGCACCAGCTAAGCCACTAAGCAAAATCGTAATATCTAGTGGTGCTAAGGTTGTAATACTTTCACCTAAGGAACGAAATGCACTACCGGGTGAAGTAAAATAGTCAATAAAGGAAACTTCCTGAATAATTGCTATCGCAATGATTGGGTAAATTATCGTCATGATCCATGACATCCGCAAGAGCATGTTCAGTATAAATCCAATTCCAAAAAATAAAACGAAAAACAGTAGCATCGATATTAATAAAATCGGTAAAAAACTGAGTGACATGACACTCACCTCCTATGAGAAAAGCATAAGGCATTCGTCTATCGGCAAAAAGCGTAAAGATGAGTGCTGACAAAAATGTCTTTTACCTTCAAAGTCAGGTTGCTTAAACCTTCGAGTTGACGGCGCCTTGAGCTAGACAACAAAATCACAAAAAATGTTAAAGTATAATCTTTTATGTACAAATCCCTTCCTAGTTTACTAAAGGGATACGACTTGAGTCAATTGATTTCGCTTGCAATTCATGGCAATAAAGTGAAAAAGGAATGCGCTATTTAGCTGCATTCCCTTTTTTCTATCTTAGAAGAACTTTAATTTACCTTTTTTAAGTACCAATGACGGTCCGCCCACAATCAGTAGTGCACGATTATCAATTACTTTCTTCATGAATGCAGCTTTTGAACCCCAAATCTTTCGGCCAAAAACAACTCCGATACCATCATGCTCACCTAGTGAACATACAGTTCCTTTATTATCAAAAGTGAATTCACCTAGTTCTCCTTGTCCACGAACTAGAACAGCAATGTTTTTCGCAACTATTGCTCCTTGCTGCATTGCAATTTGTGCAGTTGGAGGATATGGACGATTTATCTCTTCATTAATAACTAATGAGCTATCTCCAACAAAGAAGATTTCATCATGACCTGGTGCACGTAGGTGTTTGTCAACTTTCACACGACCACGCATAGCCTCGAAACCAGAAGCTTCGATTACACTATTTCCACGTATACCTGCTGCCCATACAACTGTAGCTGCTTTTATTTCTTCGGTTACATCATCTTTACCAACGATAATTCCTTCTGGTGTAGCCTCTTTAATTGCAGTACCAATTTTGAATTCTACACCTTTCCGCTCTAAATGGTTAACTGCATATTCAACTAACTCAGGATCAAAACCTGGTAATGCAGTAGGCGCAGCCTCAACACAAATGATTTTAACTTTATTTTGGTCAACGTCATATTCACGGCAAAGTTCTGGCACTCTGTTTACAAGTTCTCCTAAGAACTCGATTCCAGTAAATCCTGCTCCACCAACAACGATGGTTAGGCGAGTATCGTCTTTCTCTTCTTCTGTATTATATGTTGCAAATTGATACTCAATATGTTCTTTAATTTGACGCGCAGTGTTCACATTTGAAATGGAGAATGCATATTCTTTTAATCCTTTGATTCCAAATGTCTCTGACTCTCCGCCTAATGCAACAACTAAATAATCATATTCTAATTGTGTATCATCTTCAAGGATTACTCGTTTACCTTCGCGATTTACCTTTGCAACAGATCCTTTAATAAACTTAACCTTATGTCCACTAATAACATCTTCAATTTGATAACGTACTTTATCAGCATGTAAAGTCCCAGCAGATGCTTCGTGTAACCATGTTGTTTCGTAGTGGTAATCATTTTTATTAACAAGTGTAATATCAGCTTCATTAACACCTAAAGTTTTTTGTAAATTTACAACAGTGGTCAATCCGCCGTAACCTGCTCCTAAAACAACTATTTTTGGCTTTTTCAATGTAATCACGCCCACCTTTTCTTTTTACAGTTAAAATGATGTATTACTATTTTCAACTGTAACCTCTATTTTTATTGATAAAATAGTTTGTGATATCCTTCACGTAAGATAGCATAATTGGACAAAAAAAATTACGTAATTTGTCAAAGAATATTACTATTTATTATCTACAATTCATGATATGACTTTTATATTGATTTTTCAAGTGTTTGAGGATCTTTTTGAAACTTGAGAAAATTAAAAAAACAACACCTTTTAACGAAAGTTAGAAAAGTGTTGTTTTTTTAATTAAAGTTGCCACATTTTGCAAACATTTGGTTTAGCAATTTTCAGGTGTGCCAGCTGCTGTTGCTGTGCGGAAAGATGAACCACAACCACAAGAAGCGATTGCGTTTGGATTATCGATGGTAAATCCTCCACCCATTAGAGATTGTTTGAAGTCTATTTTTACACCAGATAAAATCGGAGCGTCTTCTTTATTAATAATTATCTTAATCCCATGTTGTTCATCATGAAGGTCATCAGCACTTTCTTCCTGTTCAAAGCCCATTCCGTAGGAAAGTCCACTACAACCGCCACCTTTAACAGCAACCCGAAGGAATGATCCTTCTTCCTCATTTTGTTTCATCATATCTTTAATCTGAAAAGCAGCTGCTTCAGATATGTTGACTACATGATTTGTCACGTTTGTAACCTCCTTTTTTTCACAGCTCTCATAAATATCTTATTACTATTAGTATAATGGTTAACTGATTTTGTTACAAATAATCCGTTTAAAACATTTTTTCTTAAAACTAGTATAAAATGGAAATTCTTTGAGCACAATGGGAATATCCCCCGTTTTTTTAGAAACTCTTCATTAACTATAATGGAGGGTTTTTTTGTTAAAAGAAAAAAAGCAGTCCACTGACTGCTTTTTTTAATGTATATATAGTTAGAACATTGGGTTCTCTTCTAAATAGGAATAGATGTTTTCAACAAGCTCTTCGGCTGTTTCACCAGTTACTACATCCCCATTTACAAGTGCATACAGTGACTCAAAACATTGCCCACAATAGCTCAGACATCCGTATTCAATCACATCAAGGTTTGGATCCTGTTCTAGGATTTCCTTCGCTTTTTCTGAGCCACTAGCCAAGTTACTAACACAGAATTCTATGATAGGATTCACTGGTTTATTCACCTCACTACAACTACTTATCGTACTCCCTTTTTATCTGCACGTCAAATTTCGGGAATTAAGTTGTTATTTTGCCATATTTTCGCTATACTTTTAGTGTCTTTGAAAAGGATTACAGTATAGATAAAATGTTGTTAGAACAACGAACTGAACGTTTCAACCAAAGAGAGGAACTTTAAAGGGGATAATCAACATGAAAAAACTAGTCATATTAGGTGGTGGGTATGGTGGAATGCGAATTTTACATCGTCTTTTGCCAAATCAATTACCGGAGGATATCCAAATCACCTTGATTGATCGAGTGCCTTATCATAGTTTAAAAACGGAATTTTACGCACTTGCCGCAGGAACTATTTCTGACTCCCATGTTCGTGTAACATTTCCAGAACATGATCGCTTACTCGTACATTATGGGGAAATTACGGGCATCGATATGAATTCAAAACTTGTCCATTTAAAGGACCAGGAATCTATTGAGTATGATGATTTAGTAATTGGTTTAGGATGTGAGGACAAATTCCACAATGTCCCTGGAGCGAAAGAATTCTCTTATAGCATTCAATCCATTGACAGTTCACGACAAACCTATCAGAAACTAAATAACCTTCCCGCTGGAGCTACAGTATCCATTGTTGGTGCAGGACTAAGTGGGGTTGAATTAGCTAGTGAATTACATGAAAGTAGACCAGACTTAAAAATCAAACTCTTCGACAGAGGAAAGCATATTCTATCCGCATTCCCAGAAAAACTGAGCATGTATGTCGAAAACTGGTTTGATAAAAATGATGTTGAAATCATTAATAACTCAAACATTACAAAAGTTGAAGAAAACGTACTTTATAACAATGATCAACCTGTTCAAAGTGATGTTGTTGTTTGGACAGCTGGTATCCAGCCAAATAAAATTGTCAGGGACTTAGATGTCGAAAAAGACAAAAGTGGTCGTGTGGTTCTAACTACGCAGCATAATTTACCGAACGATGAGCATGTCTATGTTGTCGGTGACTGCGCAAGCTTACCACATGCGCCAAGTGCCCAACTTGCAGAAGGTCAGGCCGAACAGATTGTACAGGTACTTTTAAAACGCTGGAAAGGTGAAGAACCACCAACCGAATTTCCTAAGATCAAATTAAAAGGTGTACTTGGATCCCTTGGAAAAAAAGAAGGCTTTGGTCTAGTAGCTGAACGTCCACTTACTGGTCGCGTGCCTAGGATGTTAAAATCTGGAGTGTTATGGATGTATAAGTATCATAATGGATGATTGAAAAACCGCGGTTGTTTGCCGCGGTTTTAGTTTGCTTTATTCAGCTGCCTTATATCCGAATTTCTCCATTTCTGCGTAAATAGTTTTTAGCTTCGGGCTTCCTTCACCGACAATAGCCCCTTCTAACACAACAACCGGGTAAAACATATCTTCCTCAATCACACGTTGAGCGAATGTCTTTTTCTCCTCTTCATTAGGTGGATCAAAAATATCAATATGTGTAATTTCAAAGGGTTGGTTTGGGAACTTTCTACTTAGTGCTGCTTCCAACCATTCATACGTTTCTTTTGAAGAAGGAAGATTCACACAGCTAGGACATAATATTTCTGCTCCATATACACAAATTTCAACCTTTTGCATTTCCAATTCGATTTCTCCCCCATCCAATCATTTCTTTTTTCATTGTACTAAAAATCTGATACAATAGACACCGAAAGATACTTATGTGCAGCTTAGATTCATCTACGAAATAAAGTTAATAGATTTTTTACAGGAAACAGATTATAATAATTATAAAGGTATGAGGAAAGGAGTCAATCGTTATGGCTGAATTAGATATTAGAGAACAAGTACAAGAAGTATTAGATAAACTTCGTCCATTCTTACTTCGCGACGGCGGAGACTGTGATCTAGTCGATGTTGAAGATGGTGTTGTAAAGCTTCGTTTATTAGGTGCTTGTGGTACCTGCCCGAGCTCCACAATCACATTAAAAGCTGGAATTGAACGTGCACTACTAGAAGAAGTTCCAGGTGTAGTCGAAGTTGAACAAGTATTCTAATTAATATAATTACAAGAGTGCCTCAAGTTCTGAGGCACTTTTTTTGACCTAAAAATCAGTAGTGGCAGTATTTCATAAAAACGGCAGATAAAGCACTTGAAAGTGACAGTAGCTGTATAAAAAATAGCGAAACCAGCACGGTTTCGCTTTTATTCATGTATAGAAAGTGTAGTTAGTTAACCTACTTCCGTTTGTTTCGATTGATAGTTCTTCGACCTGGTAACCCTCGAACACAAGAGATAGATCCGTTTTTAACTGATTTCCTCTTCCGCTTTCGGTAAAGCAAATTACTGTAGGGCCAGCTCCACTTATGGTAACTCCAAAAGCTCCAGCCCTCTTCGCTACACGACGAATGCTATCAAACTCAGGTATGAGTTTTGCTCGATACTGCTGATGAAATAGATCGAGTTCCATCATTTTCCCCATTAATTCAAGGTTTTTAGTTAAAAGTGCAGCCACCATGACATTGCTTATAGAACTAGCCTTCACTGCCTCTTGATAGGAAAGCTCTGTTGGTAGGACATTACGTGCATCCTTTGTTTTTAACTCGTAAGGAGGAATAACAACTACCATGTCAAAGGATAAATCCTTTACGTGAATAAGGTCCGTGTCTTCACTTCCACGATGACTCCCTATCACTAGACCACCGAATAACGATGCTCCAACATTATCTGGGTGCCCTTCAAATTCACATGCTAGATTTAGCTTCTGCTGATGTGTTAACTGTAAGCCACAAAGCTCATTTACAAGCTCTATTGCGGCGATAATAGCTGCTGCACTGCTCCCTAATCCTCTTGCTAATGGAATATCACTATGAACAAAAATTTTGCAGGGAGGTAACACACAAGAGTACTTATCAGCTATCCCTGCTGCAATTTGATAGATAAAATTTTCCTTACCACTTGGAGTATCAGCGATTTCCTCAGATTGTGGAATAAACTCCCACTCGTTACTCTTTTCGACCTGAAGGGTTAGAAATCGATTGACTGCCAACCCCAACGAATCAAAACCAGGTCCAAGATTAGCCGAGCTCGCTGGTACTTTTATTTGAAAAGCTTGATCAGACTTCATGTAAAACGGCTCCTCTAATGTGTTCATAGACAAGCTGTTCATCATTTGGTAGGACAACAGGTTTGATTGTTGTTGCCTCAATTGCAATATTTGGATCTTTTAATCCATTCCCAGTTAATACTGCAACCACTTTGCTGCCTTTTTTAATTTCTCCGCTACGTACTTGCTTAATGACTCCAGCAATGGATGCACAAGAACCTGGTTCAGCAAATACACCTTCTTTTTTCGCTAGTAATCGATAGGCCTCAAGAATTTCTTCATCTGTTACTTCATCAATCTTCCCCTTCGATTCATTAGCCGCTGCAACAGCGCTATCCCAGCTCGCTGGATTTCCGATACGAATGGCAGTTGCAACTGTTTCTGGATTTTCAATTACTTGATTCTTGGCAATAGCAGCTGCCCCTTCCGCTTCAAACCCACGCATCTCAGGTAGCCCCGTATTATGACGTTCATGGTATTCCTTGAAACCTTTCCAGTAGGCTGTGATATTCCCTGCGTTTCCTACTGGAATTGCTAATACGTCAGGAGCACCATCTAGCTGCACACAGACTTCAAACGCAGCCGTCTTTTGTCCTTCAATACGATATGGGTTTACGGAGTTTACGAGAGTAATAGGAGCTGTTTCGCTAATGTTACGCACCATTTTTAGTGCATGGTCGAAATTACCCTCAATTGAGATAATTTCAGCTCCATACATCACAGCTTGAGCTAATTTGCCCATTGCTATTTTCCCTTCAGGAATAACGACGATACAGCGTAATCCAGCACGTGCAGCATATGCCGCTGCTGCAGCTGAGGTATTTCCAGTAGATGCACAAATAATTGTATCACTACCTTCTTCAACTGCTTTAGCTACCGCCATTACCATCCCACGATCTTTAAAGGAGCCAGTAGGATTTGCACCTTCCACTTTTACATATAATTCAACACCAAGTTCCTCAGAAATAGTGTGTAGAGGAAGTAGAGGTGTATTTCCTTCATTTAAGGATAGCATTGGAGTACTTTCATTTACCGGTAAATATTCACGAAATTGTTGTATAAGTCCTTGCCATCTCATGCTAGGTTTCCTCCTTCAACTCGATACGAGCTTTTCACTTCTTGGATTATTTGTAGATCTCGTAGTTGAACTAAAATTTCTTCATAATCTTGTAGGGATGCTTGATGAGTAACTAGAACAATCTCTGCTACATCCTTATTTTTTAATGGTAGTTGAAGAATCTTTTCGAAGCTTACACCACGCTCAGAGAATAGTGACGTAATCTTTGCAAATGCCCCAACTTGGTCCTTTACGTGAATACGTAAAAAGTATTTTGAAAACTTCTCAGAGTCTTCTTTTAACTTTTTCTCATATTGAGGGGATACGCTACTTTTACCATTTACCCCAAGTCTCATATTTTTCATAACACCAACTAAATCTGAAACGATTGATGTTGCAGTTGGTAAACTACCTGCTCCTGGTCCATAGAACATTGTTTCCCCTACTGCTTCTCCATACACATATACCGCATTAAATTCGTCGTTTACCCCAGCAAGTGGATGCGTTTCTGGAAGTAGGGTTGGTTGAACACTTACCTCAACCTTTTCACCCTCACGATGTGCAGTACCGATTAACTTAATCACATAACCTAAACGTTTACTATATTCGATATCATCGCTAGTAACGGAAGAAATTCCTTGAACACGAACGTCTTTAAGGTCAATATTCATTGAGTACCCTAGTGTAGCTAGAATGGCCATCTTTCTTGCTGCATCTAGACCTTCTACATCTGCTGTAGGGTCACTTTCTGCGTAGCCGAGATCTTGCGCTTCTTTTAGAACCTCTTCATAAGCACTACCAAATTTACTCATTTTAGTTAAGATAAAATTTGTTGTGCCATTTACAATTCCCATCATTTTAATGATTCGATCTGATGCAAAGCCATCTGCTAAACCACGGAGAATCGGAATCCCGCCGGCCACACTTGCTTCATAAAATAAGTCACAACCATTTTCACTCGCAACTGCTAATAACTCCGTACCATATAAAGCCATTAAGTCTTTATTTGCTGTTACAACGTGTTTTTTGTTACGTAGAGATTGAAGAACAAGCTGCCTTGTATCCTCAACCCCACCCATTACTTCAATTACAACATCAATTTCCGGATCATCAATTACATCGTTTGCATTCGTTGTCAGGTATGCAGGATCTATATCCACTGATCGATGCTTATTTACGTCTTGAACTAATACCTTTTTAACCTCTATTGGGCACCCTACTTGATGCATTAATTTATCTTGATGGTTCTTTAATATCGTAACGACGCCACTACCAACCGTACCTAATCCTAATAATCCAACTGAAATACTTTTCATAATTCTGCCGCCTCCCTATGTATTCCTCAGAAATACATTTGTCTTTCTATAATGGACATTATAGTAGTAATATGGTGTTATTACAAGAGTTTTTTTAAATGTTCTTTTGTGAAAACGCTTAACACCTTGATTTAATCACTAATTTTTTATAAAAATTTTTATTATAAAAAAATTCTTTCTATAAAAGAACACCTTCTTTACGAAGGTGCCATCGAAGTTATTTAACTGATAGTCCCCAATCTTTGTTTACGAGTGTCTTAGGTTGTTGTCCACAAAGAACTAGCTCAATATTCTTGCAACAAAGTTCCATCATATTTTTTCTCGTTTCTTTGCTTGAGCTTCCAATGTGAGGTAATGCCACAACATTTGGTAATGTTAATAATGGATGTTTCTCATCCACAGGCTCTTGAACAAATACGTCTAATCCTGCTGCAGCGATTTCACCGTCAACAAGCGCATGATATAAAGCCTCTTCATCCACAACAGGTCCTCTTGATACATTAACGAAGACGGCAGATTTTTTCATTTTTTTAAAGCTTTCACGCGTGAACATTCCTAATGTTTCCGCTGTTAATGGAGTCAGGCATACAATAAAGTCTGATGTTTCAATCAATTCATCAAACGATGTATAGGAAGCACCTGTATGTTCCTCTGCTTCCATATTGCGAGATCGGTTATGGTAAAGAATATTCATTTCAAATCCTCTTGCACGTTTTGCCACCGCTTCCCCAATTTTGCCCATCCCGACGATTCCAATCGTTTTATGGTGAACATCGTATCCAGCTAGTAATAAGGGACTCCAGCTTTTCCACTGTCCCTTTTTTACAAATTCAGCTGCTTCAACAATTCTTCGAGCAGTTGCTAACAACAACGCAAAAGTTAAATCAGCGGTAGTGTCTGTAAGAACATCGGGTGTATTGCAAATAGCAATTCCTTTCTGATTTGCATATTTTACATCTATATTGTCAAAGCCAACCGCTAAATTGGCGATTACCTTCAACTTCGGTGCTGCATCTAGCAGTTCTTTATCAACTTTTTCAGACAGCATCGTTAAAAGAGCATCCGCTTTTTCCGCCTCTTTAAGAAGTACTTCTCTCGGGACAGCATTTTCCTCTTCATTCCACATATGTACATCCGCTACTTCCATCAGTGGTTGAATCGTTTCTTTGGAAAGTTTTCTGGTAATAAAAACATATGGCTTTGTCATGTTCCACCTCTAAGAAATAGTTGGTATTGTTTCGATGTTTTTATAGTACCATATTCTCTTTATTTTTGGAGCCAATCAATACTAGGAATATTGACTCTTTTCTTATCAACACCTACATTCGATAAAAAGGTGGCTAAAAAATGTTCATTCTCACTCGAATGTGTCAGGATAGATTCTAATCTGTGAAGCTGCTTTTCCCTCTGTATATCTGAATCGGTCATGTAATATCCTTCAATACATTCGAAGTAGTGTAGCGGAAATAAGAGGCGTGCATAGAGTAGCCTCCAGGAAAAAGGAGACAGAGGATTAACCCGTTCATATTCCCTTAAGAAATGTACAATTTGGGCGTTCTGCTTTGACTGTCCACTTACATATTGACCACGTATAAATTCTGCTAAATCCCTAGTATAATGATCAAACACCCAATCTGTTGGAAGCTTTGTAAATGAATCTTTATTCCAAGTGTTCTCCGTAAATCGGTGATGGCAAATAGTTGCAGAATCAATTGGAGTAGGTGGTTCATCTATCTCTGTATCCACAAGGTATTGGATGGCATTTTCCGCTAAACCGATATAATATGGAAAGGACTCAACAAATAATGTTTCAAAATGATTATCTGGATGTTGATTCACCTTTTCCTTCCAAAATAATTCCATTTGGTCTACTCTTTTTTCCCAGAGGTATTTCCATTGACCAATTCGATTGACCTTGCTTACCTGATATGGAAAGGTTCTGCCTCTTTTATGGAAACGGGCTAATTCATAACCCAATGAATTAGTAATTCTGTGATTTAATACAGGACATCTGATAACGACAACCTCTTCATTATTAAGAATAGTGCTTAACTCTCCATCTGTTGTGAGTAAGAGTGAGCCTACCCTGATATCTCCTTTTTGAATCATAAAATCACTAAGATATTTAATTTCATACAGTTCTTCCTGTTCCAAATTTCCTATTGGAACAATACAATATACTATACTTCGGTAGATGAAAGCTTCATAACCAAATGCATTCACCATTCGTTCCGCTTTTAAGTTGTATTTTTCTTTAAGTGTTTCTTTCATAAATTATCGCCCCTCGCACATACTATATAACTACGCCTTTATCTGTATATTCCATCTATATGAAACAAAACCCGATTACTTGTGGTAAACTAGAAAATAGTAGAAAAATTATTCTGAAATCAGAAGAAATTAGGTGACATGATGAGTGAAGAAAATAAAATGAATGATATTGAACGAACTGCTAGAAAATGGCTAGAAGAAAGAGGCGTTACCATTCAAGATATTGCGGAACTAGTACACTTTCTACAAAGCAAATATCACCCAGATTTAAAAATGGAGGATTGTATTCATAACGTAGATCGTGTTCTAACAAAGCGTGAAATTCAAAATGCAGTGTTAACCGGGATTCAATTAGATAAACTTGCTGAAAAAGGCTTACTCGAGGAACCACTTCTTTCAACAATAAAGGTAGATGAAGGCCTTTATGGAGTTGATGAGATTCTTGCATTTTCCATTGTAAATGTTTATGGGTCAATCGGCTTTACAAACTATGGCTATATCGATAAGAAAAAACCTGGTATCTTAGCTCGTTTAAACGATAAATCAACTGGGGAATGTCATACCTTTTTAGATGATATTGTTGGTGCAATTGCGGCAGCAGCTTCTAGCCGTTTAGCCCATAGAGCAGCAAATGTTGAATAAGAAAAAAGTGGACCAGATCCTATGATTTGGTCCATTTTTATTGGATATTAATGGTATGCTGGTATACAAATTATTTCACCAGAAGTGGAATTATTGGAGTACTTTTATCCATATAAAAAACGCTCAATTGAGCGTTTTTTATATTCGATCCATCCATTCTTTTAAACTGTTAATCGCATATGTTGGCTTTCGGTCATATCCTTTTAAAAGGGCTGGTGTTGTAACACCTGTATGAACGAGTAATGTATCAATACCGGCGTTCATACCTGCCATGATGTCAGTATCATAATAATCCCCTATCATCAATGTATCCTCTTTTGCAATGCCTAGTTTCTTTTGTGCCTGCTCCATGATTACCTTTTCAGGCTTTCCGATGAAAATGGGTTGCACTGTTGTTGAAACAGTAACAACTGAAGTTAAAGATCCATTCCCCGGCAAAAATCCTCTTTCAGTTGGAATTGAAATATCACCATTTGTTGAAATAAATGTCGCACCGTTGCGAACAGCTAGACAAGCAAGCGCGAACTTTTCATATGTAACTGAGCGATCAATTCCAACAACAACGAAATCAGGGTTCTCTTCTTTGATTGTGAAACCCTTATCTTCTAATGCTTTACGAATTCCTTCTTCACCAATTACGTAAACAGTGTCACCTTGTTTTAAATCGTACATATAATTTGCCGTAGCTTGGCTTGTTGTAAACACCTGGTCTTCTGTACAAGCAATATCAAAATCACGAAGCTTTGCTGCAACTTGTGCCGGTGTCCTAGAGGAATTATTTGTTACAAATAAATATGGGATTTTTTTCTCGTTTAAGGCATTAACGAAATCACATGCTTCATTAATGCGCTCTGTTCCGAGATACATCGTTCCGTCTAAATCAATTAAGTATCCTTTATATCTTTTCACTACTTCAATCACCTTTTATTAGTTTTTAAATGCTGAGACTGGTCCTAGTTCGTTTTCTAAGTAGGTTCGAACTGCTTGTGGAAATGTCACAAGGCTATCTTTATTTTTTTGTAAGCTTGAAATTAATTCGTTATGATTAATTTCAAGGTAATCTTGAACAATCACTTTTCGGAATCGAATGATCTCTTTTAGATCATTAGCTGCTTTCGTAGTAACCACCTTTTCATCCTCTAGTATATCAATTATATCTTCGTAGCTTCCAGGGTCACGCATAATAAAGCCGTCAATCATCGAATTACCGATATCTAAAATCGCTTCAATTACAAGATGGGAAACCCGCTCCAATGCTTTTTTTTCGAGAGGACTTGTCCAATTTTTTTCCGCTTCTAACAATTCTAAGTTCTCTTTGTAAAAAAGAAGGGTTCTTTCAATTTTTTCTCGGTCAACAAAATACATGGTATCACCTTCTATTTATAGTTCACATATTTACTTATGATTACCACTCTATTCTATCATAAAGTTAATCTTCATTCATGGTATCCCATTTTGTTTAGATGAATTCGTTTTCTATTTTGGAAACGTTTGATATGATTATTGTAAATAACTGATTTTAAAAAGGGGACTCTTACGTTATGACTGAGCGTTTTTTCTTATATGATGATACGATTGATACACAAACACGCTTTGTAAGTTTTATGGGAGAACACCAGCGGTACGATTTGGCCATTATTAGATCTGATCGCTATTATGGTAAGCAAATTGTATTAAATATTCTAAGCAACAGATTTGCGATTATTGGAAGAGACGACCTTGACGAGCCAGGTTATATTGAACATGCCTACCAACTAACAGAGGAAGAAGCTGAGGAACTGCGCTCATTCCTGTATGAAATTGTCTAACATATTTTGATAAACGCGTGAAGACACTATAACCAAGAAGTGAGGTGTTTTCAGGTGGCAGATAAGAACAGAGACAAAGAAGAAGTTACGTATACGGATTTTTCAAATGTGGAAACCATGAGAAATTTCCTAACGTTTGAGGAATATCCAGAGGGGCCATATGGCACACCACGAGGAAAAGACACACCGGTAGAGAACAAGAGCACGCCATGGGAAGAAGGGCAACGAACCTATAGCAACTTTAATTATGAATTCAAATCACTTCATCAAGACCTCCCTAGACAATTCCCTGGTGCGCATCCTACGCATGATGACAAGGATGAAAATGCCGAACCACCTTATGATTGATATAAAAACGCAAGGCGCCCCCGTTCATAAGGAACATCGACTAACGACCGCCACGTCCTGTGGCGAACGTTGATGTCAGCACTTCCTCGAAAATGCTTTGCATTTTCTTCGTGCGATGATTATGCTGTCGAAGCGTTCCTTGTCCTGTGCAAGTCAAGCTTAAGACGAGCACAACCATCCGAAGCGATTGGCTTAAGAACTCAAGCCGGTGGCGCCTAGAGCTGGACGTAATTCTGCATAAGAAAAGTACAGGCCCTCATTAGCCTGTACTTATTTATTTTTTACCTTTTTTAGAACAAAATAAGCACAACCAAAATTACAGTATTCGTATAAATACTCAGAAAGCGTACTAATTTTGGTATCAAAAGATGCTTTTTGATTCTTATCGTCAAAAAAGCCCTTTAACCTGAGTTGTTCATATCCCCAATCACCGACAATATAATCATATTTCGAAAGGATATCACTATATCTTGCACGAAAGGCCTCTTCATTAAATCCATCTTTTAGCTCATCAACAAGCTCATATGTACTATTATTTATGCTAATCACTAATTTCACCTCTTACCCCTTTTAGAGGATGTTCAACACATTACTATATTTCCATTATAGCCAATCAACCCATCAATTACTATGCGAAATTTTTGATAAAATGGCCACCCTACAAATGAGGGGGTGTCAAGATTGAAAAAATACACAATCATTTCAGGTTTAGTAGCCTTGACCGCTTTATCAGGATGTGGGGCTACAGATGACAACAATGCTGGAGTCTACCATGAGAGTGGAAACTCAATATATCGCGTAGACCAAAACGAGCTATACAATGAAAATGGAGTCAAAAACAAGGGTAAAGAAATGACGAACTTTGGCTATGTTCGTCACCAAAAAAGCCCTGTACCAGGCGATGCGAATGTATATAATAAGTTGCCTTCAATGGATCGGGAAGCAGTTGCAGATTTAATTAGTAAAATCTGTACGACTATACCAAATGTTAATGATGTAGGTACTCTGGTCACTGATGAAGAAGTCTTAGTTGCATATGATACCGATTCCAAAGATCGTGTCGTAATTGCAGACCAAGTAAAACGCGCCGCACTCTCTGTGGTCCCAAGATTTTATCATGTGTATGTTTCTGATGACCCAAGCATGATGGAGCAAATAGAACGTTTCGGCAGACTTGATTCAGACAGTCGTAATGTTGACCAAATCATTACTTCCACAATCAAACAAATGATAAAGTCTCCACAAGGCTATAAATTAAGTGATGGAGAAAATGAAAATGGGGAAATCAATGGTGGACTGAACCCTGAATATGAGCGTAGAGCAAGGGAAGACCAAGAATTCCTCAAGAACCCAAGTATTGGTACTGAGGGTGGAGATGAACACGATACTGGAATAGGTGGAACAGTTGGGAATAGAGAGCAAAACGAGGATGAAAAAAGAGGTGTTGGGAAAGAACTGCTGCAAAAGGGAAATCAATAGCAGTATGAGTAGAACACTTCTCAATTAGAAAAAGGGGGATTATTATCCCCCTTTTTTATGCTTGCTTAAGTTGTTTATTTGATTTAGCCGCATTCACTTGCTCGTCGGCATGATAAGAAGATCGTACAAGTGGTCCTGCTTCACAATGACTGAAGCCCTTACTTAATGCAATCTCTTTTAATTCTGCAAACTCATCTGGATGGTAGTATTTTTCTACCTTCAGGTGTTTTTTCGTCGGTTGTAAGTACTGACCGATTGTCATAATATCAACATTGTTTGCACGAAGGTCGTCCATTGTTTCAATAATATCTTCCTTGGTTTCACCAAGACCAATCATAATACTTGATTTTGTTGGAATATCGGGATTCATTTCTTTCGCACGTCTTAAAAACTCAAGTGAACGATCATATTTTGCTCGGGCACGTACACGATCTGATAAACGGCGAACCGTTTCGATATTATGATTCATGATATCAGGCTTAGCGTCCATTAATGTTTTGAGGTTTTCGTAGACTCCACCCATATCAGACGGTAACACTTCAATTGATGTAAATGGGTTCTTTTTACGAATTGCACGAACTGTTTCTGCAAATACTGCAGCTCCCCCATCCTTTAAATCATCGCGAGCAACAGCGGTAACAACAACATGCTTTAATCCCATCATTGCGACAGAATCTGCTACACGCTCAGGTTCCTTCCAATCTAACTCATTAGGAAGTCCGGTTTTAACTGCACAGAAGCGACAGGCACGAGTACATGTATCACCAAGAATCATGAAAGTTGCTGTCTTACGAACAGCCCAGCATTCATGAATATTAGGACATTTTGCTTCTTCACAAACGGTATGTAATTGTTTTTCTCGCATCATTTTCTTTAAGCCAGTATAATTTTCATTCGTATTCAGTTTTATTTTGAGCCATTCAGGCTTTCGAAGATATTCTTGTTTTTTTGACATACTTCATCACTCCATTGCAAAGGCTAACCCTATTATACTCCTAACGAACTAAAGAATCCAAGTATTCGCATTTATTGTTTTTATTTGCCTTCCAACAATTAGCGATTATGAAAATCTGATGGATAAAACAAACTATCAAGGAAGAGCCAATTATATCAGATATATTTTCCAGTAAAAATAGGAGTTTTCGACTCAGATAAATGTCCTTTTAAGAACTTATTAGCAATGGAAAGGAGATTTTCGTGCGTGAATAAAAAACTTGGTATCGTAGTTGTAATTTGTTTGCTACTAACTGGAATACCTATTAACGCTAGCGCAAATGAAGAACAACAGAAAATCTTACAGGAAAGAATGAATCTCTATACGAAGATGGAAACTGTTACTCAAATTCCTTGGTACTATTATGCTGCTATTGATCAATATGAAAGGAGTATTCGTCGTGCGCGTAAAGATATTCCAAAGGAAACTGGATTAATTGGGATCTACATTAAACCTGAGATTTGGGCTGGAGCTTTAAATCCAAATCCGAATGACTCTAATCCATATAGCATTCATCTATTCGGAGGTATTGGACTCGACGGTAACGGTGATGGTGTCGCCGATCAAACAAATGATGAAGATATTTTACTTACGATTTCAGATCAAATTCTGTCGTATGGAACAGATCCCGATAATTTAAAAATTGGCTTATGGGACTATTACAAACGAGATAAGTCCGTTTCACTCATTATGGGGATTGCTAAGATTTATTCAACATACGGCACCTTAGACCTAGATAAACACGCCTTTCCTGTGCCTCTTGGTTATAATCATAGTTATAAAAATACATGGGGGGATGCTCGTGGTTGGGGTGGCCGAAGAATGCATGAGGGCACTGACATTTTTGCAAGTTATGGAACTCCCGTAAGAGCAACATCCTATGGAGTTATTGAAATGAAGGGATGGAATCGTTACGGTGGATGGCGTATTGGAGTTCGTGATGTGAATAATACATATCACTATTATGCTCATTTAAACGGCTTTGCAAAGGATATTGCAATCGGTCAGGTTGTTGAGCCAGGTACAGTCATTGGCTCTGTTGGTAGCTCTGGTTACGGTCCACCAGGTACAGCAGGGAAATTCCCTCCTCATTTACACTATGGTATGTACAAAGATAATGGGTATACAGAATGGTCCTTTGATCCGTACCCACACCTACGAGCATGGGAAAGAGAAGAACGTAAATCGAGAAAACGATAATTTATTAAAGGCTGTGGTAGGATTACCACAGCCTTTTTACCGTTCAAATTTTTGACCCTCTTTTTATAATCTATTTTGTTAACCTTATTTAGCTTGTTTTGATTTTTTAACAGCATGCGTTATACTTGCTGCCAGACCTCCCCAAATGATTATAATACCGATAATCATCATCACAATTGCACTAGTACCCATTAATGTGATACCTCCTTGCTAGATTTCACCTCAACCTTGGCAGTGTTCCACTTTTTAATTGCGAACAATGCACCAATGAGAATTGCACCGATTGCGACGGTCCAGCCCCAATTGAATATAAATTCCCTCGGATATCCTTCATATTCGGAAGTAAGGTTTTGGCGTAGATTATCAAACATCATATAACCTAGAACGACAGGTGTAATGACACCTAAGCTTAATCTCCACCACATACCTAGCTTAATGTCTGAAATGCCATCAGCATGGCTTTGAAGATTCTTAAGTTCTTTTGCGAACCAAGCAATTGCAACAACTTCAATTAATCCCGCTAAAGCAACACCGAAGTTATTGATAAAGTAATCCGCAGTATCTAGGAAGAATAGTCCACCTTGCGTTGCGAAAACTAAAGAGATTAAAGCTGCTAAACCACCGCCTAATGCAACTGATTTTGTACGAGAGATATTAAATTTCTCCTGAACACCAGCAACAAAAGTTTCAACAATGGAAATCAATGATGTTAATCCAGCTAAAACTAGCGATCCAAAGAATAAGAATCCAAAGAATCCATTAAATGCCGGCAGTTCGTTAATAATCTGCGGGAATACAACGAAAGCCAATCCGACACCTGCCGAAACAACCTCATCTACACCCATTCCTTGTGAGACGGCCATGAATCCTAAAATACTAAATACGCCGATACCTGCTAACAATTCAAAGCTTGAATTTGCAAATCCAGTAATAAATGCATTATTTGTTACATCCGATTTCTTAGGTAAATAACTTGAATAAGTAATCATAATGGCAAAGGCAATTGATAAACTAAAGAAAATTTGTCCATACGCTGCTACCCAAACCTTACCATCAGTAATTTTTGACCAGTCCGGAGTAAAGAATGCATTTAAGCCTTCAGCAGCACCGTCTAATGTAATTGCACGTACAACAATAATTAAAAATAAGACCAATAATGTAGGAATCATAATTCGATTCGCCATTTCGATTCCTCTTTTAACTCCCGCAAATAAAACACCTAATGCAACAACCCAAACAATTACTAATGGAATGAATACTCCGGGTACAATGCTACCAAACTGGCCAATTTCTCCACCAGCTAAATCAATACGGTTTAGGTACTCACCCATTAAGAAACCACCGGTGTCATCTCCCCATTTTTGGCCAAAAGAAAACACTGAATAAGACATAGCCCAAGCAACAATGACGGCATAGTAAGTCGCAATTACGAATGAGATTGCTACTTGCCACCAACCAATCCATTCTTTTCCTTTGCTTACTCTCGATAACGATAGTGGTGCTGATCCGCGATATTTGTGACCAATTGTAAATTCCATTATTAACAATGGAATACCTGCAGTAAGTAAGGCAAATAGATATGGAAGGAAGAAAGCGCCGCCACCATTTTCATACGCAACCGCTGGGAATCGCCAAATGTTACCCAATCCGACTGCTGACCCTACTGCAGCTAATATGAAGCCTAATCGCGTCCCCCATTGTGGACGATTATCCATAAATAAACCTCCCCTTTTCCACTTTAGCCCGTTACCGTATTAGTCGTTTAGTACTAGGCTTATGTTGGAAATTTTAATATTTTCAGATTATTTTCTATAATCTATTTATTAGTATAGCCAGTCTTTCTCTCTATGTCAAAAGTTATTTTAAAATTCAAATTACATTTCACAAAAAGAAGACAAGGGTTCTTTTCCCCTTGTCTTTAGCATACTATTTAGGATTCTCTCTTAAATTTTGAATAATAATTTTTACGCTTTTTGTTTGTTTTTCATGGTGAAAACAAAAACAACAACTAATACTAAAGCAGTAAGCAATCCTAATAAACTACTGTCAGTTAGTCCTAGTACTATATATCCTATTCCTGCAATCACTGCAGAAGTAATCGCATAAGGAAGTTGGGTCATCACGTGATCTATATGATGACTTCCCGCTCCTGTAGAGGATAGGATTGTTGTATCTGAAATCGGTGAGCAATGGTCTCCAAAGACAGCGCCTGCTAAAACAGCAGCTAAAGCTGGAAGCATTAAGTTAATATCTGAAGATGCTGCAATATCCCCTGCAATTGGAAGCATCATACCAAAAGTACCCCAAGACGTTCCAGTAGCAAAAGCCATAAAGCCTGCTACGATAAAAAGAATGACCGGTAAAAATGCAAGATTCAAATTAGACTGTTCAACTAGACCAGCTAGATATTTTCCAGTTTCAAGTTGACCAATTAAGTCTACAATAACCCATGCAAAAACGAGAATGTAAACGGCTGGTAACATTGATTTTACGCCTTCAAGTGCTCCCTTAGGAAGAAGTCCGACACCTAAAGCCTTCTTTCCATAAACCTGAACAAAGAACAAGATAAGTGTCACAATGATACCTAGAATTCCACCATTTAATAGTGACCCTGTTACATCTGTATTTTCGAAAATCGTAAAAATCGTAATAGCTCCTTCAGAAGCCTTATAGCCTGTCCAAAGTAAAGATCCAACTGTCCCGACTACTAAAGCAATAATCGGCCATACTAAATCACCAACAGAACCTTTCTCACTTTGAGGTAATTCTTGTTTTAACTCCCCCAAAACTGGCTTATCTGGATCTGTAACCTCACCAGTTGTTATCGCTCGATCTTCGTGTGTTTTCATACTACCAATATTTATATTAAAAACTGCTACTGCTATTACCATTAGTATTGAAACTACTACATATAGATTCAATGGAATCATATGAATAAATGCAGATAAAGGTGAATACTCAGCTACACCGTGTGTTGCTAGAATCGGGGCTAAGATAGCGATTATATAAGCCCCCCAACTTGAGATTGGAGATACGACACAAATAGGTGCAGATGTTGAATCAATGATATAAGCAAGTTTTGCACGTGATACACGATTACGGTCTGTAATCGGTCTGCTCACTTGTCCAACTGCCAAGGCATTGAAATAATCGTCAATAAAAATAAGAATGCCTAGAACTGCAGCCAATAATTGTGAACCAGTTCTTGACTTTACTTTTGTTTGTGCCCATTCTCCAAAGGCACGGCTACCACCAGAAATTGAAATAAAAGCTGTTATAATACCTAATAGAAAAAGGAATAAAATAATATAGACATTCCAAGTGTTAAGTGCGCCATCCGATACAAAAACTGCTTTTATACTGTTCCAGATGGTCAGCACAATTTCTTTGAGCCAAGCACCGACACCGTCATTTTTCAGAATATTTCCATGTAGGACAAATGCAGCCGATACAATTCCGACTCCAAGTGACAGTAAAACTCTTCGGGTTAAGATAACCATAAGAAGGGCAATAATAGGTGGGATAATTGAATAAATCGTTCCAGACATGATGAGTTCCTCCAAGTATAATAGTTAATGGAGGGCGTAAGTGGTGAAAGAAGATACTCTATTTTTTTGCAAATAAAAAAAGAGTAAATGATAGAAAATAACTATCATTACTCTTACGGTAATGTTATGTTATCCTCCATCACGATCAGTAGCCCTCCATTATAGAAAGTTTCTATAATGACAGTGTTACCCTTTTTCAAGGCAACCCCAACAAAAATAACATTGACGAGTCTATTTTTGCTTCGGCGAAAAATCCTTTCCACTATGATCACAGTTGTCATCCTCACATAGTATACTCATATTTCCCGCACCTCTACCCCATCGATCCGATAAGGTGGTTTATTAAATTTTAGATTCATCTAGTAGTATAATGTATTTCAACCTACTATTCAACTATTCTAGTATAGTATTTTTTACTAATTTCCCGGGAACTCTATAGAAGGTGAAGATTCACCGCCATTATTATAAAATTCCGGAACTTCATGCAATATGTTTTGGTTAATAACTGGGATTACTGTTTCAATTTCAACCTCACCCGTCGTAAATGGTAAAATAACCTGCATGGTCACTGTTGCCAAAACATTATATTGGAACCAGCCATTATTAATACCCCATTCGTCGATTCTTCCTTGTGGCGTTGTCTCACCAAACCCAATCATATGAAAGCGAATCGGAATTTCTGGACCTAGATTACCCAATATAGCATTGTTTGTCGCTTCTCCGAGAGGGACTTTAAAAACAAAACCCGTTTGCCCGGTCACTTCATTTGTTTCAATTTCTAAATCAGGGTGATCTAGTTTACTCATATCCCCCTCATTTACGTATTTCAAATACCTCTCTATATTTCCGAGGGTATTTGTCGCCATTTTATTAACAACTTGTGTATTGTAGCTAATCACCTTTCCATTCTCATCCGTCTGTACAATACTTAAATCCTCTTGGACTAGTTCTTGCTCATTTAATTGTTGGTTAATTGCATTCTTAATGACACTTGCTGCCATTTTTTTTGTTTCGTTTTCCGCATAAGCGATTAGTGCAGGTTCAATCGCTTTGTTAACTATATATACTCCTATTACAGTGGAGGCAATAAAAAAGACAATCGTTAATAAAAAGACGTATCGAAAAGGCAAGGGCCCTTTCCTTCTAAGATGCAGGTGACCTCTGTATTTAGCCAAAACGAATATCCCCCCTTACAAGCTATATGTATGCAAGTAAGGGGGGATGTACGATAACTTTTTTATGCAAATGTTACAGATGAGTCTATATGGAATACCCTCTCAGGTGTTGTCGTTTAAATCATTTTTAATAAGGCATCTTTGCCTTTCATACCAACTGTAATACCTCGGTTTTCGGCTTCTATGGTAATTGATTCAAGAGGGGCATCAAGTAATTGCTCGATTGTACGAACACCAACAGCCCTACCAGCAATTATGCCTCGTTCTTTAAGTTTTTCATTCAACAGTGCAACATCAAGAGCTCCACACATGATATAGCCATTTTCGTTTGTGACTGCCATAAAATTCGTCTTAGGAAGTTTAACGGTAATGGCTGTAAATTGATGATTATCAATTATGATTGGTGTCATTGAGACCATTCCTAGCACACTCCTTTCCATATTAATTTATGTATAAGGAACAGAATTGTGTTAGAAATGGGTGCTTGTCATAGTCTTATCTTTTGCTACTTCTTTTGGCTGTTTGCATTAGACCATTTGACCGATTTCTTTTATTTTTTCAGCTAAAAGATCCCGTAGGAGTTCTGGCATGAAATATTTTTTATCTTTTGCATCTCGTATACCTGGAAAAAGTAAGCCAAACGTAAACATGTCCACAGTAGCGATTGAATATGTTCTGTCCGGTTCAAGCTCATGACCGTTAATTTTTATATCGGTAATATGGTTTAAACCATCCGAGAGCTTTGTTGTTTCAATTTCCACTCCATCATACACCATTTTCCCCATCACCTCGCCACGAAAGCCTAGACCCTTTATTTTAAGGTTTACCATTTCCTCAGTATTTGCCTGTAAAATGATTTCCTTCAATTCATCGCCTTTTAGCCAAACCTTACAAGGGTTGATAGGATGTGGACAGATTCGATGCAGATCCTCTCTTGTGACATACCCAATTGGAAGTGAATCAAGTAACAACCCGGCGTTCACCATTGATATGTCTCCTTCGCACCACTCACGGAGCACCTGAGCTAAAAGCCTCGAAAATGAAGTCTCCGAGAACCAGTCACTTTTTAATGGTTGTTTTATTTTCGCTATAACGTCATTTTGTAGAACTTGTGTACTTTCTTCTAAATACTGTGAAAGGATTTCATTCGTTTCGGTACTTTCTGGAAGTGATTTTGTTGAGATAACAGCAGCAGTACTCTCGAAAAGCTTTTTTTGCTCCGTATCAATTTTAAGGGTGACATGTCCTATGTAGTTCCCGTACTTTTGAGCACAGCATAGCAGTGTGTTATTGATTCGTTTGCCTTCTTCAAAGAGGTGATGCGTATGAGCTCCGAGAAGAACGTCCACCTCAGGGAATTCTCTTGCGATTTGTTCATCATCATTGATCCCTAAATGTGACATCAATAGTATCATGTCTGTTTTATCTTTGAGCTCGTCAAGCGTTTCTTGTAATACGACTAAAGGATTTTTGATGTTCCAGCCTAGTAACTTATATAATGCTATGTAATGTACTGTTAAACCGATTATTCCGATTCTAAAGCCACTTGGTAAGACATGAATATCATAAGGCTTTGCCCAGTTTGGTAGATTTCCATTCCTATCAAATAGGTTTGCGAGTAACACCTTAAATTCAGCATTATCATATAGGGTATCGAGATGTTCATAAGACATCGTAATCCCCTCATTGTTTCCGATTGTTGCGTAATCGTATTGTAGCTGGTTTAATAACTCTACATTTATTTTCCCATGAGAAGCTTCTGATATTGGATGAAAGCGGTCAATATGATCCCCAATATCCAGCAAAAGCATTTCTTCATGATTTTGTTTGTGGAGCTGACGCATTTCTGTTATATACTTTGTTATTTTAGGCCAGCGATCAAAATGACTATGAAGATCGTTGGTGTGATAGATATGTAGTGTTTCAATCAATCCTTTCACCTCCTCCTTGTTACTAGCATGTAGAGTATCAACTAAAAAAGTCTAGTTGTCGTGGAGCTAGATCGAGATATTCAATGCCAAGCATATCGATAAACTGCTTTGCATTATCTGCTGCATCTCCGCCTGAGTTATTATTAAATAACACATACATCGCTTCAGTTGATTTGGATAAGTTTTGAATGTGTTCAGTCCATTGCTCTAGTTCTTCTTTATTATATCTGTATAGATAACGTACTTCACGCCAATTGCCTTCTTTCGGCTTTGTCCAACCGTGGATATTACGACCGTGAAATCGCACGAGTGTTTTCTGTTGATTTGTTGGATGGAGAACAGTTGGAATTGAACCAGACCCTGCCTGTGGTTCATCGCAAATGCTATGAATCCACCCTTCTTGTTGCATAAATTTTAAAGTTTGATCATAAAGTTGCGGCGAAAACCATGATTGATGACGAAATTCAAGAGCCACTGGAATGTCTCCCATTTCCTGTTTACACCATCTGAGGTAATCAACATTTTCACGTTTACAATCATACCATGGTGGAAATTGAAATAAAACCATGGCGAGTTTATTTACTCTCTGATAAGGTTCAAGTGACAAACGAAAGGCATCAAACATATCTTTTTTTGATTCAAATGGAATTTCTCCACGCTGATGACCAGTCATCCCTTGATAGGCTTTTACTATGAATTGAAAGGATCCCGGAGTGTCTTTCACCCACTTCTCCACATTGCGTTTTGGTTGAATCGCATAGAAAGATGCATCCACCTCCACAATCGGAAAATGACCTGCATATTCCTTTAGTTTGTCACCTGGTGGGGTTCCAGCAGCATACAGACTGTCATGATCACCCCAGCCGGTTACACCGATATAAATCATCGTCTCACCTCCGTTTAAATTTTAGTTTCTGCCTGCTTTGAATAACGTTTGGTTTGTAGGTTGATGGAGTGGGCAGGTGTGCATGCAATTTGCACTTGCGTTACCCTCTTATTTGCGAAAGCTTGTAAAAGGCAAGCATTAGGGGTCTTACCTTGCGAAATCTTGTAAAAGGCACGCATCAGAGACTTAAGTATTGCTATCACCTTACATTTTAACCTATGGCAATCCTACTACATACAATGAAATCAATTTATGTACAAAAATAACTCGCTTGAGAGCTTTCCAAGCGAGTTATTACATGTATCTTATTAACCAATAGAACCTTCCATTTCGAACTTGATTAAGCGGTTCATTTCAACCGCGTATTCCATTGGAAGCTCTTTTGTAAATGGTTCAATGAAGCCCATTACAATCATTTCTGTTGCTTCTTGCTCAGAAACACCACGGCTCATTAGATAGAATAATTGTTCTTCAGATACCTTTGAAACCTTAGCTTCGTGCTCTAATGAAATATTATCATTTAAGATTTCGTTATAAGGGATTGTATCAGAAGTTGATTGATTATCCATAATTAACGTATCACATTCGATATTTGAACGAGCACCATCAGCTTTGCGACCAAAGTGTACAATTCCACGGTACGTTACTTTACCACCATGTTTTGAAATAGATTTCGAAACAATGGATGAAGTCGTATTTGGCGCGAGGTGCATCATTTTCGCACCAGCATCTTGGTGTTGACCTTTACCAGCGATAGCGATAGAAAGTGTCATACCACGAGCTCCTTCACCACGAAGGATAACCGCAGGGTATTTCATTGTTAATTTCGAACCAATGTTACCATCGACCCATTCCATTGTTGCGTTAGCATCACAAACTGCACGCTTTGTAACTAGGTTAAACACGTTGTTTGCCCAGTTTTGGATAGTCGTATAACGGCAATAAGCGTCTTTTTTAATAATGATTTCAACAACTGCACTGTGTAGTGAGTTTGTTGTATAAACAGGTGCTGTACATCCCTCAACATAATGTACACTCGCGCCTTCATCAACAATAATTAGGGTACGCTCGAATTGCCCCATGTTTTCAGAGTTGATACGGAAATATGCTTGAAGCGGTGTATCAACTTTTATACCTGGTGGTACGTAGATGAATGATCCACCAGACCAAACAGCTGAGTTCAATGCTGCGAATTTATTGTCAGTTGGAGGAATAACCTTAGCCCAGTGCTCACGGAAAATATCTTCATTTTCTTTAAGAGCTGAATCTGTATCCTTAAATACAATTCCTAGATCTTCAAGGTCTTCTTTCATATTATGGTAAACAACCTCTGATTCGTACTGAGCAGATACACCAGCAAGGTATTTTTGTTCAGCTTCTGGAATCCCTAGTTTATCAAATGTTGCTTTGATTTCTTCAGGAACTTCATCCCAAGACTTTTCGGATTTCTCAGAAGGCTTTACATAATACGTAATCTCATCAAAGTTTAAACTATTTAGGTCTCCACCCCATTGTGGCATAGGCATGTTGTAAAAATGCTCTAAGGATTTAAGTCTGAAATCTAACATCCATTGAGGTTCTTCCTTCATGCGAGAGATTTCTTCAACAATTTCCTTAGTTAAACCACGTTCTGAACGGAAGATGGAAACGTCTTTATCTGCAAAGCCATATTTATAATCGCCAATTTCAGGCATTTTCTTTGCCATTCTACTTCACTCCATTCTATGTGAGGCTTCCTCTTAACAAGATATTAAGAAAGATTGCTCACGATTCATTTCTTTCGCTCTTAAATCCCTTTTCCATCGCTTTCCATGCTAATGTCGCACATTTGATGCGTGCTGGGAATTTCGAAACGCCCTGAAGTGCTTCAATGTCGCCTAAATCAATGTTATCATCATATTCGTTTCCTAACATCATGTCCGAGAAGATTTGTGACATTTTAAGTGCATCTTCAATTTTTTTACCTTTAATCGCCTGGGTCATCATTGAAGCTGACGACATTGAGATTGAACATCCCTCACCATCGTATTTTGCATCTTGAACAATGCCATCATCTACTTTTAACGTAAGATGAATGCGGTCGCCACAGGTAGGATTATTCATATCAATTGTTAACGCGCCATCTTGAATAACTCCACGATTTCTAGGCTTTTTATAATGATCCATTATCACCTGTCGGTACAAGGTATCAAGATTTATTTTAGAATCCATTGCTGAAATACTCCTTCGTTTTTATGAGTCCTTCAACTAGTTTATCAATTTCTTCTTCTGTATTATAGAGGTAAAAACTTGCACGAGCGGTAGCAGATACCTTTAACCATTTCATTAATGGTTGAGCACAGTGATGACCCGCTCTAACAGCAATACCATCAGCATCCAATACTGTTGCAACATCATGTGGATGAACATCTTCAATATTGAAGGTCACTAGTCCTGCACGATGTTTGGGTCCGTAGATTGTTAATCCCTCAATCTGAGACAGTCTTTCAACTGCATAATCTGCTAATTTGTGCTCATACTCGAGAATATTATCAAGACCAATATCCTCTAGAAAGTCAATTGCAGCCCCTAATCCAATGGCTCCAGCGATAATTGGTGTTCCTGCTTCGAATTTCCACGGAAGCTCTTTCCATGTAGACTCGTAAAGGTCAACGAAATCAATCATTTCTCCGCCAGTTTCAACTGGCACCATTTTTTCAAGTAATGCTTTCTTACCATATAACACACCGATGCCAGTTGGTCCACACATTTTATGACCTGAAAAAGCAAGGAAGTCGCAATTTAGGTCTTTAACGTCGATTTTCAAATGTGGAGCAGCTTGAGCACCATCGACAACCATGATTGCCCCGTTACGGTGTGCAATTTCGGTAATTTCTTTAATCGGATTGATTGTTCCAAGAACGTTAGAAACCATCATTACTGAAACAATCTTTGTTTGATTTGTTACAGTTGCTTCAACATCCTTAATGTCAATTGATCCATCCTCTTGTAGAGGAATATATTTCAATTTCGCACCAGTGCGTTTCGCAATTTGTTGCCAAGGAATAATGTTGGCATGGTGCTCCATATACGTAATAACTATTTCATCGCCTTCTTGAAGATTATCTCGCCCATAGCTCTCTGCAATTGTATTAATTGCAGTAGTTGTTCCCCGGGTGAAAATAATCTCTTGCATTGAAGATGCGTTGATAAATTTACGAACCTTTTCACGGGAATTTTCATATGCATCAGTTGCCTTAGTACCAAGAGTATGAACTCCGCGATGTACATTAGAGTTATATTCTCGATAGTAGCGATCAAGTGCTTCAATTACCGTAACAGGTTTTTGAGATGTAGCAGCACTGTCTAGATAGACAAGTGGGTTACCATTGACCTCTTGATCTAAGATTGGGAACATTGAACGAATATCTTGGATATTCATTATTTTACTTTCCTTTCAATTATCTCAACAAGTTGCTTCTTAACTCCTTCAATCGGAAGTTGGTTTACAACTGGAGCAAGGAATCCATGGATAACTAAGCGCTCTGCTTCCTCCTGAGGAATACCGCGGCTCATTAAATAATATAATTGAAGTGGGTCAACCCTACCTACAGATGCAGCGTGACCTGCTGTTACATCATCTTCATCGATAAGTAGAATTGGGTTCGCATCTCCACGAGCTTTTTCACTAAGCATTAATACTCTTGATTCTTGTTCAGCATTTGACTTAGATGCACCGTGTTCAATATGTCCAATACCATTGAAGATAGAGCTTGCACTATCTTTCATAACACCATGTTTTAGAATATAGCCTTCAGAATTCTTACCTTGGTGAGTAATTCTTGTAGTAAAGTTTTGCTTTTGTTCGCCTCGCCCTACAACAACTGTCTTTGTATCAGCGTATGAGCCATCTCCAACTAATAGGGTAATATTTTCAGAAATGGTATCACCATCATTCATAAGTCCAAGCGCCCATTCCACTTTACTATCACGACCAATTACACCGCGACGAGTTACATAGGTAGTGTTTCCAGTTGCTAAGGAATCAACAGCACCATATGTAACTTTGGCATTGTTTCCTGTAATAACTTCTGAAACAATGTTTACAACTGTGTTTACAGAATCAGTTGTAGAAATATAGTTTTCAACGTAAGTAACTGAGCTATTATCTTCCGCCACAACAATTACGTGATTAAATAGTGCAGCTTCATTATTCTCTTGAATAAATACCGCATGCAAAGGTACTGTTACTTCTACGTTTTTAGGAACATAAACGAAAGCCCCGCCATTTACTAACGCTGCATGTAAGGCAGTTAGACGATTTTCATCAACTTTAACTGCTTCTGTCATGAAGTACTTTTGTAGAAGATCGCTATGTTCACGTGCAGCTGTATGGATATCCGTAAAAATAACACCACTCTTTTTTACTTCCTCTGTAAGAGAAATGAAGGCTGGAGTGTTATTTCGTTGGATATATATGTTTTTTTCTTCTTCAACATGAATTAATGATTTGATTTCTTCAGGTAGTTCGTCAATTGAGTTGTAAGGAGCACTTTCCACAACATGATTAGCAAATTGCGTAAAGTTCCATTTATCAATTTTTGTTTTATCTGGTCTTGGCATTGGTAGGTCTTCTGCTTTTTCAAGAGCTTGTAAGCGAAGTTCCTGTAGCCAACTTGGTTCACCAAGAGTAGACGAAAAACCTCTGACATAGTCCTTATCAAATGGTAATTTCGTATCGATTGTCATAATAATCCTCCTAACGCTTACGCTTCTTGACCTACAGTTTCATCTTCAATTCCTAGTTCTTGCTTAATCCAGTCGTATCCTTCTGCTTCTAGACGTTGTGCCAGTTCTGGACCACCAGATTTAACAACACGACCTTGCATCATAACATGCACTTTATCTGGTGTAATATAGTTAAGTAAGCGTTGGTAGTGAGTGATGATTAAGCAACCAAACTCTTCTCCGCGCATATCATTAATTCCTTTAGAAACGACTTTCAATGCATCAATGTCAAGTCCTGAGTCAATTTCATCAAGGATTGCAATCTTAGGCTCGAGCATAGTTAATTGTAAGATTTCATTACGTTTCTTTTCTCCACCTGAGAAGCCTTCGTTTAGGTAACGTTGAGCCATATCAGGATCCATTTCAAGCTTTTCCATGTTTTTGTCCATCGTACGGATGAATTTCATTAATGAAATTTCATCACCTTCTTCACGACGTGCATTAATTGCAGAACGAAGGAAGTCAGCGTTTGTAACGCCACTAATTTCACTTGGATATTGCATAGCTAAAAATAGACCAGCACGAGCACGCTCATCTACTTCCATTTCTAATACATCTTCACCATCTAGTGTAATGCTTCCTTTAGTAACCTCATATTTAGGGTGACCCATGATTGCAGATGATAATGTGGATTTACCTGTACCATTTGGTCCCATAATAGCGTGAATTTCTCCACCGTTTATTTCAAGGTTAACTCCTTTTAATATCTCCTTGCCTTCAATCTCGACATGAAGATCCTTAATAACTAAAGTTGATCCTGCCATAACTACTACCTCCATTAGACAAAAAATATTTTGTATAGTATTGACAAATTAAGTCAAAACTTCATTCTCATTTTATTCTCATTACAATCTTATAACAAATTCAAAGTGATATCAACCTTTACACATTAGCAACATTTATACAGATTTGATACCGAGCTTTTTGTTGTCGTAGTTCATTTTTTGAGAACTTAAATAAGGCCAAAATGAAATTTTTTCACCTAAAATCTTGTCCAACACTAAGATAACATAAATTATAAAGATATGTAAGGAAGGAAGGTACCCTATTAGAATTTTCAGACTGACTTACACGATTATATTTTTCACAGATATAAATAATTCATTCTATATTATAAAAACCCAGTGGACAATACACTGGGTTCCTTAGCTACCTTCTATTTAGATATTTACTCTATGATCTATTCTGGCAACAATCATTAGGCCTTGTTTATACTCCTGTTCACGACTCTTCTCTACGCGCATTCGTTCTTTGAACTTTCGACAATAATCTTTATAGCCAATCCCATGTGCCTGATGCATTGCCTTTTCCATTTCGCCCGTATAATTCAAACGGATTTGATTGATATTGAACCAATCCCTTCATTTTTTTGTGCCCTAACCAATACGTCTAAGGTTTTTGGTAGAGCAAATTGAACATAGTCTTATGGTAGCACCTTCAAATATCTTCCTCAATGCCGAGATACCCCAAGAATCGAGGATCCCTTTTCTTATTGAGTGTTAATTGATACCCTAGGAGCACTGAATATAGAATTAGTGCCTTATACTTCGTTTTCCTTTGTAATATTCAAAATACGAAAAGAAGCTACCGATTAAGATAGCTTCTTCTCTTCTTCTCATAATTATTATTGTACGGAAATTACCGCACCTGCATATTCTTCTTCGATAAACTTCTGAATTTCTTCAGATTTTAACACTTCAACCAATGCTTTAATTTCTTCGCGGTCTTCATCACCTTTGTTAACAACAATAAGATTTGCTGGTACTACGTCATCGCCTTCAAAAGCGATTCCATCCTCGGCAATATTTACGCCACCTTCAAGTGCGTAGTTAGTGTTGATAACAACCGCATCACCTTCTCCGTTTTCAAAAGAAGTAGCAAGTAGTTTTGCTTCAATTAGTGTTGAGAAATCTAAATTCTTTGGATTGTCTACAATATCTTCTACTCTTGCTTGATCACCAACACCTTCTTTAAGAGTGATGATTCCTTCTCTTTCAAATATCGGTAGTATACGTCCATGATCACTGAATGAATTGCTCATGATGATTTTTGCGCCATCAGGAAGTTCATTAAGATTGCGGTACTCTTTAGAATAAATACCAATTGGCTCTTTGTGAATTTCAGCTACACTTACAAAATCAAAATTAGGGTTATCCTTTAATTGTAAGTCCAAATATCCTGGTGTTTGGAAGTAGTTAGCATCAATTTCTTTTTCATGCAAAGCAACATTCGGTAAAATATAGTCTGTAAACTCTTTTATTTCAAGGTCAATTCCTTTTTCCTTTAATAAAGGTTTCGCTTGTTCGAGTACTTCAGCATGCGGAACTAATGTTGCACCCACAACAAGCTTCTTGTTTCCTTCAGCCTCTTTTGAATCTCCGTCATTACCTGCATCATCATTTCCCCCACAGGCAACAAGTGCGATTGATAATAATCCAATAAATAGTGTGAAAAGTAGTTTTTTCATTGTTGCAATTCCTCCTGTTATCTCTTGTCTGTTTGTTTTGTAAAATAATCACCCACAAATTGGATGATAAATACCAATATTAATATCGCAACAGTTGCAATAAATGTAATTACAGGTTTGTTGCTTTGGAACCCATATAAATAGGCAAAGTGTCCTAATCCACCAGCACCGATAACACCCGCCATGGCTGTAAAGCTTACTAATGAAATTGCGGTTACAGTAATCCCGGAAACTAATGCTGGCAAGGATTCAGGAATTAATACTTTAAAGATAATCGTCGAGTTTGTTGCCCCCATTGAATGAGAGGCCTCAATAACTCCTTTATCTATTTCACGCAATGCGATTTCAACCATTCTTGCATAAAATGGGGCTGAACCAATAATTAGAGATGGTAATGCGGCATTTGGCCCCAACATCGAACCCATTACTATTTTTGTAAATGGTATTAGTAATACAATAAGGATAATAAATGGTATCGATCGGAAAATATTTACTAGTGCTGAAACAATCCGATTTACCAGTGGATTCTCCCACGCATTTCCTCGATCTGTTAAAAAGAGAACTAAACCTAAAAATAAACCGATTATAAAAGTAGCTAGCACTGAGATTCCTGTCATATATAAGGTCTCTTCAGTTGCATCCCAAAGGTTACCCCAATTAAGGGCCTGATAATCATTGACCATCTTTTCCCAATTTAGGAGTTGTTGGAATTGCTCAAGCATTTTCAATCACCTCAGCTTCTATCTGTTGTTCACGGATAAACTCGATGGCTGAAGTGACTTCATGTGCATCACCATCTAAATGAATGAACAATGTCCCATAAGAACCATTTTGGGTTTGTGAGATCTTTCCTTGAAGAATATTTATTTCAACCTTAAAGTCCCTAATTAATCGTGTGATTAACGGCTTCTCAGTATCCTCTCCAACGAAGGTAAGCTGAACCACTTTACCATCCGGATATCGATCAAGTAAGTTTTCGATTGTTTCTTTTGTTTCCTCAGGCTCTGTTACTTGCTGAACGAAGCGTTTTGTTATATTGGCTTGAGGCTTTTTGAATACATCAAGTACCTGTCCTTGCTCAACAAATTTACCATTTTCCATCACAGCAACACGGTGACAGATTTTTCGTATTACATGCATTTCGTGTGTAATCAATACAATTGTTAAGCCTAAACGTTCATTTATATCAACAAGCAAGTCCAATATCGAATCAGTCGTTTGCGGATCCAGCGCAGATGTTGCTTCATCACAGAGTAGGACCTTCGGATTGTTAGCAAGTGCTCTTGCGATTCCAACTCTTTGCTTTTGACCACCACTCAACTGTGATGGATAGGCATCTTCTCTTCCTTCAAGACCTACAAGCTTAATTAACTCCGCAACACGCTTATCACGTTGAGCTTTTGCAACTTTTGCAATTTCAAGCGGAAATGCTATGTTTTCCTTAACAGTTCGTGACCATAGTAAATTAAAATGTTGAAATATCATGCTTATTTCTTTACGAGCGTCTCGCAGAGCTTTTCCTTTAATCGCTGTAATGTCATGGCCCGCAACAGTAACGGTTCCATCTGTTGGTTTTTCAAGCCCATTTAATAGACGAATGAGTGAGCTTTTACCTGCGCCACTGTACCCGATGATACCGAATATTTCACCTTCATTAATATTCAAGTCAATATCGTTAACAGCAGTAACAGGATTTGTTTTGGATTGATAAATCTTTTTAACTTTTTTTAGTGTTATCACGTTGTCACACCTTCTATTCAGAGAGACTATGCTTAGTTTATACGATTAAGTAAAAATTTATATTGTTAAGCATTGGGATATAAATATCAACAATATCAACATCGGAAACCCTATATTCTATAAGTCGGATATTTCCAACAGATATAATAAAAGCCTTTCTGCAAAAAGGAGCAGAAAGGCACAATTTAGTGATTCCTTCCTCTCATCTTCCAAAGCATCATACTTTGTGTGAATTGGCACCTTTTCAACAAATGTTGACGGTTGCTGGGTTTCATCGGGCACATCCCTCCACCTCTCTTAATAAGAGTCATCATATATATTAAATTTTTATTATCGTACTTTAACAACACGAAAGTTATATTATCATCTACTAGGTAAGGTGTCAATGAAAAAGATGTGACTTAAGTACTTATTAAACTGTCTGTATAGATGATACAGAACTTGTTCCATTTGCTGCTTTAATCGCTTGTTCCAAATCCTCTAAAATATCATCTATATTCTCAATCCCTACAGATAAACGAACTAGATCTTCTGTCACACCAGACGCCTTCAAATCTTCAGGACCTAATTGTTGGTGTGTAGTACTTGCTGGGTGAATTATTAAACTCTTAGCATCACCAACGTTTGCAACATGTGACCACAATTCAACGTTGTTGATTAGCGCTTCACCAGCTTCTCTGCCACCTTTAATACCAAAGACAATAACTGACCCAGCACCTTTTGGTAAATATTTATCAGCTAATTTCTTGTTAGGGTGATCCTCATCACCAGGATAAAGTACCCATTCTACACCCGGATGGTCTTTAAGATAAGAAACAACTTTTTTCGTGTTAGCAATATGTTCTTTCATTCGCACATGTAAGGTTTCAAGCCCAAGGTTAAATTGAAATGCATTATATGGGCTAATCGCTGGTCCTAAATCGCGAAGAAGTTGAACTCTTGCTTTAATAATGAATGCAACAGGTCCAAGTGCCTCAGCAAATACTAAATCATGGTAGCTTGGGTCTGGTGTTGTAAAGCCAGGGAATTTTGGAGAATTCCAATCAAATTTACCGCCATCAACAATGATTCCACCCATTGTTGTTCCATTACCTAATAACCATTTTGTTGCAGAGTGGATTACAATGTCTGCACCATACTCAATTGGTTTACAAAGATATGGTGTAGCAAATGTATTATCAATTATTAGTGGTATTCCCGCTTCGTGTGCAATATTTGCAATAGCTTCAATATCAAGGATATCTAAGCTTGGATTACCAATTGTTTCTGCAAAGATTGCCTTTGTATTTGGTGTAATAGCATGGCGGAAATCTTCTGGATTTGTCGGCTTTACAAAATGCGTCTTAATTCCATATTTAGGAAGAGTATTAGCGAATAGATTATACGTTCCACCATAGAGCGTAGAAGCAGAAACAATTTCATCTCCAGCACCAGCAATATTTAGAATTGCAGTCGTAATTGCCGCCATTCCACTAGAAACAGCTAACGCTCCCACGCCACCTTCTAATTGTGCAACTCTTTCTTCAAAAACGGTTGTTGTCGGGTTATGGATACGGGTATAGATATACCCATTTTCTTTTAAACCAAATAAATTGGCTGCATGCTCAGTTGTATTAAATTTAAATGCATTTGATTGATAGATAGGAACCGCTCTTGCTCCCGTGACAGGATCCGCCTCAAGTCCACCATGTACCGCAATTGTCTCTGGTCTATAGTTCTTTTGTTTTTCACTCATTTGAATCTCTCCCTTTGTTTTTTAATATAAAAAAACCTCTTCGATAAGAAGAGGTCGTATGTATAAGTTACTCTTCTTATCTTTCAGACATATAATGTCTGTTGGATTTAGCACCGTGTAAATTACCGGTTGCCGGGCTTCATAGGGCCATTCCCTCCGCCTCTCTTGATAAGATCAAATATGAAGTTTTATACTTTAATGGATTAATATGATGGTAACCTTTTTTCTTTTACAAGTCAACATGAATATTTAGAAAAAATAAGGAATTCTAAATTTCGTGTTTTTTTCATTTAATTCGACACCCAAAAGTATCTTTCGCAAATTTTACTCCTTTTTTCCCGGGAAATATGACATATTATGATATCTTCGCAAGAGGCTTTTCCGCTTGTTGAAACGATTTTCTACTAAACACGATTAAGAAGTAAAGTGAACCTATTAAATAGAGTACAGAGGTAATTGTAAAGACATATGCATATCCCCAATAAGCACCGTGTAGCATTACGATTGTTGTAGACACTGGTCCCATCAACGCCCAACCTAGTGAGAATACCATTTGGTTAACCGAGTTGGCGAGTCCCTTCATTGAATCATTTACTCGCCCCATAACAAGTGAGGCTTGTATAGGATTTCCTGCGTTCATTAGTGCCTGCCTAAATAAGAATGCAATTGCAGCAATATAGATATTTTCAGTAAATCCAGTGAGTAACAGGAATGGTAATGAAGATAGTTGAAGATAGACAACCGCACGAACTTCCCCAACTTTATTAACAATAGCAGGGCCTATAATCATCGCTACCGCTGTCGCCGCTTGTCCTAATGATAATATGAGTCCAATGACGGTATTTGAAGCTAAAAATCGATCAGCAAAATATAAATTTAAGTAGGGAATAACTAAACCAGATCCAAATCCAATAATCATTTGTGCAAAAGCGAACAATGCGATGAGTTTGATTTGCGATTTATTTGCTCTTAGTTTTTGTCCGATTGATTCTACCTTTTGTATTTCTGGTTTTTTCCTTTGTTGTTCGTTCATCTTTAGTATTGGTAGTATTCCAACAAGATAGATAACTGTTGCTATTAATAGAGTTATGCGCACACTCGCTAGCCCACTGAGCTGAAACACATATTGAAACGCATCTGAAAATACACCACCGGCAATGTTACCAACAACCTGCGCAACCATCATGATGGCAGAATGAAAACTAAAGAGATGAACCCTCTGGGAAGGTGTTGAGTTTTCTGCCAACCAAGGGACTCCCGATACTTGAATAAATGCCGTTGATAATCCTGTTAAGAATGCTGTTCCTACAAGTAATTGTTGAACGTCTAAGATACTTCTAGCAAAAAACGCGAGAGTGGAAATTGCAACTCCAACAACCATTACTTTTTTTCTGCCAAATTTATCACTCATCAGACCTGCCGGGACAAGAATAATTGCAGAGGCTAATGCCGTCATTGCAATGATAGTTCCATTTGTTTGCTCGGAATACCCAAGCTCTCGGACATAAAAATTATACATGATGGTAAACATACCCATGCCCAGTTGTGTAAATATAGTCGCGAAAATAAATAGTTTGATATTTTGATTGTATGATTTGTATTGCGTTTTCCAGCTGTTAATTATGCCCATAAGTGCTCCTAGTTGATCAGTTTTCAATAAACAACTTTTAATAGTTAATTACTTCGATTCCCTAAATATCATACAACTTTTTTAAAAAATTGCAATAAAAAAACGCCATTTATGGCGTTTCCTAGTCATTGGTAAGTAAATTTAATAAATAAGGAACTGAATGAAAGGCGTAGTATTTTTTCACTACATGCCCTTTCTTTACATGCATCAAACAAGGCACACTTTCAATTTGCCAATCAATTGCCTTTTGAGGTAAATAATTAAGATCACTTTTCCCAATTGTGACATCAGGAAGAAGTTCATCTACCACTGTAATCATTTTTGAGGCAACCTGACAAGTTCCGCACATTGGTGTATATAAATATAACCAAAACTCATCTAGACTGATGAGTTGACTATCGATTTCTTTTTCATTCCATTCTTTCATCTCAACTACAACCTTTATAGTGTTTATGCTGCCTATTGTAACATGATTATTAAATAAGAGGGCATTTTATGCCCTATCAAATTACAACAAAAACTCGGCGTGAACATCAATATTTGCTGATAAAAGAACAGTTGCGATATGATGTTCAGGGGCTGTTGCTACTTCTCGATATGTTTTATCGATAAACAAATGCTGCGCTTCCGGAAATTCGCGTTTAAATTGCTTTCGAAGCTTTTCTCCTGCACGATCCGCATCTACTAAAATATAGACATCTTTATTAAATAAGTGTTCGATTAATTCGTCTAGCCTGGATATACTAATCGTTCCATTTGTACAAATAATTTCTACTGGTTCATTCACAACTGTTTCAACCTTCTTTTTATCGGTTCTCCCCTCAACAATGATTACTTTCTCAAAGTCGTCAAAAGCCACCATTTCATCACCTGTTTCAAGTGTACATTTATTCAGTCTATTTCATTCTATTCGATGTTTATTACTGCTTTTCCTTCATTTTATAGCAAAGTTTCTCATTTGGTGAATGGTTGGGGAACTATTATGGAAAAAAAAGACAGTGGAACTCCACTGTCTTAACACCATCCATTTTCATCATCACAATCGACATATTTCATATCTGGGGTAGAAGGTATATCTGCATAAGTATATATTTTACTCGATTCTTGCTCATACCCTTGTTTTAACTCATATTGAGCCCCATCATTAGTAAAACGTATTTTACCAATTGGTTCCTTTTCAACATATAGGTTCATTTCGTTATTTCCAAGTTTTCCAACCACTCGGTCAGTCACTTCAATACGTGTATGCTTCAATACCATCATGAACACCCTTCCATCGGTATTTAATGTTAGATTGTCCATTCCGGTCATCTTCATTCCAACTCCCTATACGCTAAGATTTGGATATTAAAAAAAGAGCTGATTTTCTTCTTTTACCATTTCTTCGTATTGCTCAGCTGTCATAAGGTTCTCTATATCTCCAGCATTTGCAGGTTCAATCACGATCATCCATGCTTTTTCATACGGAGATTCGTTTACAAATTCTGGGCTATCATCTAGGTCCTCGTTAATCTCAACAACTGTACCGCTAAGTGGTGCATATAGTTCAGAAACCGTCTTAACGGATTCAACACTTCCAAATGGCTCATCTGCTTTAATTTCGTCACCAACTTCTGGTAACTCAACAAATACAATATCTCCTAATTCAGATTGTGCGAAATCAGTAATACCGATGCGTACTTTATCCCCTTCTACCTTTACCCATTCATGTTCTTCAGAATAACGTAAGTCTTTAGGCGCGTTCATTTTGTACCCTCCATTAATTCGATTTTAAGAAATAGTTTAATTGTTGAGAGGTTCCTCAACAAAATATATGTAAAAGTCCTATTTAAGGTCTTTCATCCGATTTAAGCCCACGTTTCTTCAAATTGAGTTTCTTTAAATCCAACCGTTACCTTCTTACCATCGGTAGTGAGTGGACGCTTAATTAGCATTCCATCAGAGGCCAGGAGTTCAAGCAACTCTTCCTCAGAAGCAGAACTTATTTTATCCTTTAACCCAAGTTCACGATATTTTTGACCACTTGTATTAAAGAACTTTTTAAGCTCTAATCCACTATTCTGATACATCTCTTTTAACTGCTCTTTTGATGGTGGATTCTCTACAATATGAATTTCCTCAAATGAAACCTGATGTTCTTCAAGCCATTTTTTCGCTTTACGACAGGTCCCACATTTTGGATACCAGTAAAATGTTAAAGCCATATTTCTCACCACCTTATCTTATCTACCAAGAATTATTTTATCATATAAAATTTTGAATTTAAAATAATTTGGGATAGGGTCACTGTTTAATTTCGACTTCTTTGCCGGTTATCCTGCATTAAAAGGAATAATCTTTTCAAACCTAAAGAAAAAGCCCCTTATTAGGAGCTTCCTCTACTAGTTTAGATTAAACTGTATATTTTTCTGCTTCAATGAGGGTTGCTGCAATTTCACGTTTTTTCGCAATTACGTTAACTGGAGTAAAGCGAGTTAGTTTGCGTAATGCCGAAGTCATCATACGTAATACATCGCCTTCTTCTGTTGCAACAAGCGTTTCTTTAGCATGTGCTTCAATTTCATTGAAAGCTTCTTGAACAAATACTTGTGTATAAAGGATTTTTTGCTTATTCTTTTCTTCTCCAGATTTAGCAATAGCTTTTTCAGTACGAAGAAGTACAGATTCCATCGCATAAATATTTGCTGCAATATCTGCAATATTTGCAAGAATTTCTTGTTCTCTTTCAAGCTTAGGTCCAAATTTTTGTGCTGCAAGCCCCGCAATCATAAGTCCCACTTTTTTCGCATTACGAACAAGGTATTTCTCTTGTTCTAGGACACCCTCGCCGATTTCTTCAGGCATAAGCATCATAAGCTCCTCTTGAAGCTGTGTTGCTTTTTCAAGTAAAGGCAATTCACCCTTTAATGCTTTACGAAGGAACGTACCAGGAACTAACAGGCGATTGATTTCATTTGTTCCTTCAAAAATACGGTTAATACGGGAATCACGGTATGCTCTTTCAATTTCATATTCCTGCATAAAGCCATAACCACCATGGATTTGAACACCTTCATCAACAACATAGTCTAACACTTCTGTGTTGAAAAACTTATTAATTGAACACTCAATTGCATATTCTGCAATTGTTTTTGCCACTTCTTTTCCATTATTAACTTCTTCGGCAGATAGCTGCCCCATACGATCCTCGAAATATCCAACGGTACGATAAACACTTGATTCTGCCGCATAAATCTTAGCAGCCATGTTCGCTAACTTTTCTTGGATTAAGCCAAATTTTGAAATCGGTGTTTTGAATTGCTGACGTTGGTTTGCATATGTTACTGCAAGTTCAAATGCACTCTTTGCACCACCAACAGCTCCTACACCAAGCTTATAGCGGCCAATATTTAAGATGTTAAATGCAATAACATGACCTCTACCTACTTCACCTAAAAGGTTTTCGACTGGCACTTCTGCATCTTCAAGAATTAATGTACGCGTAGAAGAGCTCTTAATTCCCATTTTCTTTTCTTCTGCCCCTGTTGATACACCTGGGTAATCACGCTCAACAATAAATGCAGAGAACTTATCTCCATCAATTTTCGCGTATACTACAAATACATCAGCAAAGCCTGCGTTTGTAATCCACTGCTTTTCACCATTTAAAATATAGTGAGTTCCTTCTGCATTTAATTTCGCAGTTGTTTTCGCACCTAGAGCATCTGAACCAGAACCTGGCTCTGTTAGAGCATACGCTGCAAGTAGTTCACCACTAGCCAACTTAGGAAGGTACTTCTGCTTTTGTTCTTCGTTTCCAAAAAGAACAATTGGAAGAGAACCTATTCCTACGTGTGCACCGTGAGAAATCGAGAAGCCACCAGCTCTAGCCATTTTTTCAGCGATTAGTGCGGAGCTCACTTTGTCCAGTCCAAGACCACCATACTCTTCAGGCACATCTACACCTAAGAGTCCTAGTTCACCAGCACTTTTTAAAAGCTTTACAGAACGTTCGAACTCATGATTTTCAAGATGTTCAACCTGTGGAAGAACTTCATTCTCAATATAATCTTCCGTAGTTTTAGCAATCATTTTATGTTCATCCGTATAATCTTCCGGTGTAAATACACGGTCTGCTTCTAAATCCTCAATTAAGAAGCCTCCACCTAAAACGACTTTATCAGTTGCATTTGACATTTTGTTTCCCCCTAAAAGTTTTATAGGAGGCTAACTCTATAGTTAGCCTAATTTTACAATTTCGGTTATTTCGGGCTTTTCGTTTAAGCAAGTAATTCAAATACTCCGGCAGCTCCCATTCCACCACCGATACACATTGTCACAACACCAAATTGTACATTTCTACGCTTCATTTCATGCATTAATGTCAGGGTTAATTTAGTTCCGGAACATCCTAGTGGATGGCCAAGTGCAATAGCACCACCATTTACATTCACTTTTTCTTCGTCAAGTCCTAGTTCTCGGATAACTTGAAGTGATTGTGATGCAAAGGCTTCGTTTAATTCAAATAACCCAATATCAGAAAGCTCAAGGCCAGCCATTTTAAGTGCTTTTGGAATTGCAGCCACAGGGCCAATTCCCATTACTTCTGGTGGAACACCAGCGACTGCAAACGATCTAAATTTCACGAGTGGTGTTAAACCTAGATTTGTTGCTTTTTCACGGTCCATTACCATAACCGCTGCTGCACCATCACTTGTTTGCGAAGCATTTCCTGCTGTAACTGAACCAGTAACAGAGAATGCGGGTCTTAATTTTGCTAATACCTCAACATTTGTTTCTTCACGGACTCCTTCATCTTGTGAAAATTGAACGTGCTTTTCAATTAATTTATTTTTTCCGTCGATATGACGAAGAGTTACGTCTACTGGTACGATTTCATCTACAAACTTACCCGCTTTAATGGCTGCTGCAGCCCTTTGGTGACTTCTTACTGCAAAAGCATCCTGATCTTCTCGGCTTATGCCATATTTTACTGCTACTTGTTCAGCTGTATGGCCCATTCCCATGTAGTATTCAGGTGCTGATTCAGCAAGCTTTGCATTTGGTCGAACAACATGCCCCATCATTGGCACTAGACTCATAGATTCTGCTCCACCAGCGATGGCCGTATCTGAATGACCCAGCATGATTTTCTCTGCTGCATAGGCAATCGATTGAAGTCCTGATGAACAATAACGATTAATTGTAATTGCTGGAACTGTGTGTGAAAGACCTGCTAATGCCCCAATATTACGTGCCATATTTAAACCTTGTTCTGCTTCTGGCATCGCACACCCAATAATTAAATCATCTATGTTTCCATCGTAATTTCCTGCACGCTTTAATGTTTCTTTAACAACTAGTGCCCCTAAATCATCTGGTCGAACATTTGCTAATGTGCCTTTTTTCGCTTTTCCAACCGGGGTTCTCGCTCCGGCTACGATGACTGCTTCTCTCAATCTATTCCCTCCTAACTTTTTAACCGCACCAGGAGATTGAAGGAATTCAATCTCCTTTAAAACTGTAGTTTAGTTACGTAATGGTTTTCCTTTTACTAACATGTGTTGCATTCTTTGTTGAGTTTTTGCTTCACCCACTAGGCTTAAGAATGCTTCACGTTCTAAGTCTAATAAGTATTGTTCATCAACTTCCGTACCATACGGAACATTACCACCTGCAAGTACCCAGGCAAGTTTTTTCGCAATTTTAAGATCATGGTCTGAAATGTAGCCTGAATATTTCATTGCTTGAGCACCTAGAAGTAAAGTAGCATAGCCTGATTCACCTACAACTGGCACCTTTTTACGTACTGGTGCTTTATAGCCTTGTGCTGAAAGTGCTAGCACTGATTGTTTTGCATCATGGATGAGGTGATCGCCATTAAAGCTTACGCCATCTTCTTTCGTTAAGAAGTTATTTTGGCGCGCCTCATCTGCCGAAGTTGAAACCTTCGCCATTGCAATTGTTTCAAATACTTTATTTGCCACATTTTGAAGATTTACTTCTACTCCAGCCGGCATTCCTTGAAGATGATTAATGTAAAGTTCTTTATTACCACCTCCACCAGGGATAACTCCAACACCTACTTCAACTAGACCCATATACGTTTCACTAGATGCTTGAACCTTAGCAGCCGGTAAACAAATTTCTGCTCCACCACCAAGTGTCATGCCAAATGGTGCCACAACTACAGGTTTTTCACTATATTTGATATTCATCATTGCTTGTTGGAAATGACGTACAACTAGTTCGATATCATAGTAATTGTCGTCCTGTGCTTCCATTAAAATCATTGCGAGGTTGGCCCCAACACAGAAGTTTTTCGCCTGATTTCCGATTACAAGACCTTTGTAATTTTTCGTCACTTCTTCGATTGAGTAATTTATCATCTGGATAATATCGAAACCGATTGCATTATTTGGTGACGTGAATTCCAATAACGCTACATCATCGCCAAGGTCTATTAGACTAGCACCGCTGTTCTTTTTAATAACGCCGTTCGTCTCTTTTAACGTTTTAATATTGATGTTTTTTGGATTCACCTTAACTGTCTTGTATTCACCTTTATCGTAGTAATAAACATTACCATTATCTTTTTTATAGAAAGATGTCTTCCCGCTTTCCAGCATTTCTTTCACCCATGTTGGTACTACCAATCCTTCAGCTTCCATCTTTTTCACTGAACTCTCAAGACCGATTGCATCCCACATCTCAAATGGACCTAATTTCCAACCAAAGCCCCACTTCATTGCCTCATCAATTGCGACAATATCATCCGCTATTTCACCAAGCAGAGTAGCAGAGTAGATAAGAGCTGGGCTTGTAATATTCCATAAAAGCTTCCCAGCACGATCTTCAGCATATAAAAGGGTCTTGAGCTTATTCGCTGTTCCTTTTACTTGTTTGATTGATGCCGTTAATGGTGTTTGGAGTTTTTTACGCTCTTGATATTCCAGTGTTTCCGGGTTTAATTCAAGTATTTCTTTTCCTTTTTTCAAGAAGAAGCCCTGGCCAGTTTTACTTCCTAGCCACCCTTTTTCCTGCATTGTCTTCATAAAGCCTGGAATCGCAAAGACTTCTTTTTCTTCGCCATCTACTTGTTCATAGACATTGTTCGCAACGTGAATAAATGTATCAAGCCCAACGACATCTAGAGTACGGAAAGTTGCACTCTTTGGACGTCCAATCATTGGACCAGTCACAGAATCAACTTCACCAATACTATATCCACCCTTAAGCATTTCACGAACAGTTACGAGCAAACCGTACGTTCCAATTCGGTTTGCTATGAAGTTTGGTGTATCCTTTGCTTCGACCACACCTTTTCCTAGAACATCTTCACCGAATGTTTTCATAAAAGTAAGTACTTCTGGGCTTGTGTGCTTTGTTGGTATTACTTCAAGCAACTTCAGGTAACGTGGTGGGTTGAAGAAGTGTGTTCCTAAAAAATGCTTTTGAAAATCATCTGAACGTCCTTCAACCATCGCCTCAACCGAAATACCTGAAGTATTCGAGCTTACAATGCTCCCAGATTTTCTCACTTTATCGACTTGACTAAACACCTTTTTCTTAATATCAAGGTTTTCAACAACTACCTCAATTATCCAGTCCACTTCTGCAAGCTTAGCCATATCATCTTCAAAATTCCCGGTTGTAATAAGTGCGATATTTTCCTTTGAAGTAAGCGGAGCCGGCTTTTGTTTTAATAACTTTTGGACTGCTGTATTACTTAGTCGATTTCGAACTTGTTTATCCTCTAATGTAAACCCTTTCTTTTTTTCGTCTTCTAAAAGTTCACGAGGAACCATATCTAATAATAGAGTAGGTATTCCGATGTTTGCTAAGTGTGCAGCAATACCTGATCCCATAACTCCCGAACCTAGGACTGCAGCTCTTTTAATGCTTTGGATCATTCACAGTTTCCCCCTTTTACGCATTTTGAATGAATACTCATTCATTTTACTCCCAAAAAAAATATCCATACAATTTTTCCTCAGGATTTTAAGCATCCAATAAGAATGAGTTTCTTTATATTTAAATATAAAGCAATATTTAAATTTTCGCAATATATTCAAGAAACAAATTTTGTTTTTATTTAATCAAATACGCTTTCACTTATTTGCGCCCGATTTTTTTCGTGCTTGCTCGAAAAGCTTCCTTATGATAAAACGTGGCATCCGCAGGAGCTTTAACTTTATTCAAACCCGGTTCAGCCTACTAGATTGGGTATTTCTTATTGCATTCATCTCCAAATACAGAAGTTGGGAATACCTTTGAATAATATTATCTGGATTGAAATAGGTGTTTCCGGTGATTCTATGAAATGGAGGTGACAATCAAATGGCTAAAGTTGATAAAAACCCATCAAAACGTGCTGTTAGCGCAGCGAGTGTCAAAGGTAATGCAGGTCCAGATACACGTGCAAGAAGCGGAAAAACACAATCCACTAATCAACAATACGGTGCGCATAATACGGGTGGAGAAGAGTAGATCACCTATTGTAAAAAATTTAACGGGATTTTTATAGGATGAGGTCGTTCTAGCAGTCCCTCATAATAACGACGGCGATTTCTTTGGGGACATGCATGCTTCATCTCGCTTATGAAGGGGATTTGTGTGAGGTCGCTGCCTCCTTTTCCTCTTCATCTTGCTTGTAACTTCCTTGTTTTCCTCTTCATCTCGCTTATGAAGGGGACTTGGATGAGGTTGCTGCCTTGTTTTCCTCTTCATCTTGCTTATGAAGGGGATTTGTGTGAGGTAACTTCCTTGTTTTCCTCTTCATCTTGCTTATGAAGGGGATTTGTGTGAGGGAACTTCCTTGTTTTCCTCTTCATCTCGCTATGAAGGGGATTTCGATGAGGTTGCTGCCTTCTTTTCTTCTTCATCTTGCTTATGAAGAGGAGTTGTGTGAGGTAACTTCCTTGTTTTTCTCTTCATCTCGCTTTTGAAGGGGGCTTGGACTTGTTTTATAAATTTCTACAACCAAGATGACCTTTTCCGGAAGTTATTCCACTCATTCGGGTTTTCATAACAACTATGATGGCCTTTTCCATGAGGATATCTTACTCGTTCAGGTCTTCATAACACCTATGAGAACCTCTTTCGAATAATCTCCCAACCACTCAGGTCTTCATAACACTTATGAGAACCTCTTTCGAATAATATCCCAGCCGTTCAGGTCTTCATAACACCTATGAGAACCTCTTTCGAATAATATCCCAAACACTCAGGTCTTCATAACACTTATGAGAACCTCTTTCGAATAATATCCCAGCCGTTCAGGTCTTCATAACACCTATGAGAACCTCTTTCGAATAATCTCCCAACCACTCAGGTCTTCATAACACTTATGAGAACCTCTTTCGAATAATATCCCAACCACTCAGGTCCTCATAACACTTATGAGTTACACTTTCGAATAATATCCCACTCCTTCAGGTCTTCATAACACCTATGAGAACCTCTTTCAAAGTAATCTCCCAACCACTCAGGTCTTCATAACAATGTTGATGAGATCTTCCCCAAAAATTTCTCACTATACCTAGTCTTCATGCCCTAGATGTATAACCTCTTTCCCAAACCATCGGCTCTTCACCTCTTCCATTGACGACTGCTCTCCTTTAACTATCTTTTTTACCATAAAAAACAGCGCGAGGAAATCACTCCCTCGCACTGCTGAATAATATCCTATTTTCCAAAGACACCTTTCAATACAAAGGCAACGTTAGCTGGACGCTCGGCTAGGCGTCTCATGAAATAACCGTACCAATCTGTTCCGTATGGGACATATACGCGCATGGTATAGCCTTCTTTAACTAGCTCTTCATGACGTTCTGTACGAATTCCGTATAGCATTTGAAATTCAAATTGATCTCTACTTATATTATGTTCCTTCACTAAGTCCATTGTATATTGAATCATTGCTTCATCATGGGTTGCTATAGCTGTGTAATTGCCATTTAACAGATGCATTTTAATGATTTTTTTGAAGTTCTCATCAACATCTTTTTTCTCGGGGAATGCGACCTCAGGCGATTCCTTGTAGGCACCCTTTACAAGGCGAAGATTAGGATTATACTCATTTAGGTCTTCAATATCCTGAACAGTGCGATATAGATACGCCTGAATAACAGTCCCTACATTATCATAGTCTTTTCGAAGCTCTTTGAAGATTTCGATTGTCTTCTCACATCTTGAATAATCTTCCATATCAATTGTTACAAATACGTTATTTTCTTTAGCAGCATCAAGGATTCTTCTCATATTCCGCATTACAACTTGATCAGAAATGTCCAAACCCATTGAGGTCATTTTTAATGAGAGCTGTGCATTTAAGTTTTCTCGACCGATCGCTTTAATAGCCTCGATCGAACCATCAGCCATTAGATTGGCTTCTTCGATACTATCAACGAACTCACCTAAGTAATCTATGGTAACTGCGAGTCCTTTTGAATTTAGTTCTTTGATCTTTTTAACGGCTAAATCTATGGTTTCTCCAGCGACAAATCTTGCTGCACCAAACCGTAAACCATACTTTCTCGCTAGTTTTGTAAACGCTTTATTTTTTGACAAGAATAAAAAAAGGTTTCGTAAGATTTGTTCCATGGAAGTCTCCTCCTCGTCATGCACACTAGTTGTAATTCTCGTAATCTAGCGATTTCATTTTATCATGTTTACATCGCCTTGAATATACACCTTAAGAAATTTTGTTGGACGCTTACATTTAGGAAACTTACTATGTTTTTATCCTATGCATTTGCATACAAAAACGTTTTGATGGCAACCTAATAATGAAAAATTGAGTGAGGAGGTTTTTATATGCAACAACAGCAATCACAGCAACAACAGCAACCTTTCTATACACCAAAGGGGCCACAAATGTCGGAAACTCCTGCGGTTATTACTTCAAAGGACCTTTTATATTTGACTGACATGATGTCCTGGAATTTGTTAGCTTTAAAAAAGGCACATTTCTTTGCTAGCCAATGTCAGATGCCAGAGATTTCACAGGCACTGGAAAAAGCATGCCAAATGCACCAACGCCACTATCGCCAAATTCTAGATCATATGGAAAAGCATACGGGTCAACAACCACAGCAGCCGAGTCAAAACCAAATGCAAGGCCAACAAATGCAATAGAAAGAAAGGGGCTACATAATGAACCAACAAATGAATCAGAATCAAAATCAAGTAAAAAACCCAAAAACATCTGTTCCTAAAACACCAGAAATGAATGACCGTGATTTTATCAATGACATGCTAGCAACAGAAAAATACATGACAGCTGCATACAGCACAGCCCTTAATGAAATGAGTCATGATGGGCTTTATGAGGATATCCGTTCCATTTTTAACGAAACACAGGATTGTCAGAGAGAGCTTTATAATCTCATGTTTAAAAACGGCTGGTACAAGCTTGAGGAAGAGGATACCCAAAAGGTTCAACAGAAATTGCAGCAGTTTTACAACTATACGACAACGCAATTTCCAAACCATAATAATGTACAATAGAAAAAAAGAGATGAGGCCTTTATAGGGCATCATCTCTTACTTATTTTTTGAACGGTGTTCTTCATTTAATTGTTTGATTTCTGTTATGATTTCCTTTATTCCTTCCTTCGCATCCGGATATGTTTCATTCCAATGTTTGGCGAGGGGTGGCATTGATTTAGAAATATGCATATAAAGAGACCAGAGTTTTACTTTTTCCTTTAATTCAGGTGAGCTTTCACCTAGTAATAGCTCTGTGTACTTTTCTAATAATCCGTCAACTTGATCTGCTATTTTTGGGTCCATGTTTTCTAACTCCTAACTCACAATTTAGTGGACACGTTTTACAGCGCTCTTCGGTGCTCGTTGTTTTATAATAGAGACAACACGTTTTTCTAGTCCGTATGTTTTGTTCATATTCTGGATGAAATTCCTTTGGGCCATAATAACGTAACAATGGATTAAAGCCTAGCTCTCCAAATAGTTCCCCATTGGCTTTCTTCAGTATATAGACAAAGTCACCTAGGATCGTTTCTCGTTTTTTATCATACTTCGGATTTGCCAAGACTGACTCATAGAGCCAATACACATAAATTGCAATGTTTTCCCAAAGTACCTTTTTTGACAATCCAGAGTGTTTGGATACTGACATTAACACCTCTCGAATATTCAACTGAAAAATGGCCCGAATGGTTTCGTCCCGCCATTCATCACGTGATGTAAGAGGAGCATCCACGGTCTGAATATCATAAAAATAGAATTTTGGATTCCAGTACCAGATTTCCTCTTCATCACTAGTTTCAAGCGAGACATTTTGTAATGACACATTTAATCGTTTATCTAAAATCGTCATTGCATATAAATTGAGGACAGCGAAAAATCCGTATCGCTTCATGAACATCGATGCAGCAACCTGTATATCAGGGGCAGAAATTTTCTGCTTGATTTTATGAAGATATTCATTCATCTTTCCTGCCTCAAAGAGCTCAATTACTGGACTTGATAAGCTTGATTCAAGCTGCCTGTCACTAAACCTAAATTCCTTTAAGTGTCCAATTTCCTCACCCGTAAGAAGGTTCGCCATTAGCTATACCCCTACCTTGTTTAAGATACGTCTACCCTTGCCATGTGGGATACATAGAGGCGTCCCAAACAATGGATCAATGGTTACCTCACAATTCAAACCAAACACATCTTTTACTAGACTCGCATTTACAATCAGTTCAGGCTTACCTTGCCCGTATATTTGTTTATCTTTTATTGAAACAATATGATGTGCATAGCGGCAAGCTAAGTTAAGGTCGTGTAATACCATGACAATGGTCCGTTTCTCGTTTTCGTTAAGTTCAAACAATAGATCTAATATTTCAATTTGATGGGTCATATCTAAATACGTTGTTGGTTCATCGAGTAAGATGATATCCGTTTTTTGTGCAAGAGTCATTGCAATCCAGGCACGTTGACGTTGCCCACCTGAGAGGGAATCAACAGTTCGTTCTGCGAATTCCAGTATATTTGTGGCTGTAAGTGCATGGTTGACCATTTTCTCGTCTTCTTCGGTCCATTGTTTAAGCCAGTTTTGATAGGGGTAACGTCCTTGTTTCACTAACTGGAGGACGGTTAAGCCTTCTGGAGCGCTTGGTCCCTGTGGAAGAATGGCGAGCTTTCTCGCAACTTCTTTGGTTGGAAGTTTGGCTATTTTCTCTCCTTCTAAAAGAACGGCTCCATGCGTTGGCTTTAGTAGTCTCGCTAATGAACGAAGCAGGGTTGACTTTCCACATCCATTTCCCCCGATGAAGACGGTTATTTCCCCTTTTGGTATTTCAAGCTGCAAATTTTCAATAATGATTGAGTCACCGTACGATAAAGTTAAGTCTTCTGTTTCTAATGCAAACATGAGGTACCCCCTCTCATTCAATGTTATGGTTCTATTGTCTCTAGCTATTCCTACTTTTATAAAGCAAATAGATAAAATAGGGGGCTCCAATTGCGGCAGTAAATACACCTGCCGGGACTTCCATTGGTGAAAATAAGGTCCTCCCTATTAAATCGGCTAGCATCACAAGAATTCCTCCGATAAGGGCGGCTGTGGGTAGCAATGCTCCAAAGGCTGAACCAACTAATCTCCTCGCCATATGTGGTGCCATTAGTCCCACAAATCCGATTCCACCGGCAAACGCAACCGCACTACCAGTCAATGCTGTGCTAACGAGCAATAAGACAAAACGTTGTTTTTGTACGGCACTACCTACTCCTGTTGCTAGTTCTTCACCCAGTTCCTGAATGTTTAAGGTTCTTGCGAGTATAAAGCAGAAAATCAATAAAATAATAACTACAGGACTTAGTATTTGTACATTTGCCCAGGTTGACCCATTAACAGAACCAGTAATCCAGATGTTTGCCTGACTTGCTTGATAAATCGGCCCCATTACCATGAATGTTGTCGTCAAAGCTTGGGTGAGCGCGGAAATCCCAATTCCAATTAACACAAGGCGTAGGGGAGAAACTCCATTTTTCCAAGCTAATAGATATACTAGAAACGCAACAACAGATGCCCCGATAAAAGCAGCAACAGGCATCCATTTTATACTGACGGTTAGTGCATTACTTGAGTTGGAAAAGATAGTTAAGAAGGCAACTACCGCCACAGATGCACCACCTGTAATTCCTAAAATATCTGGAGACGCAAGTGGGTTACGAATCATTCCTTGTAAGATACTACCTGCAGCAGCTAATGCCATACCGACTAAAAAGGCAATAATAATCCTTGGTAAACGAAACGATGTGACAACCAATTGCTCCATTCGTGAACCATATCCAAACAATGTCTTCACAACTGTAATGGGATCAATCTTCATTTCTCCTAGACCTGTGCTTAGCAAAAATATGACAATCGATATGATCACAAGAATTAAAAATGTTACAAGTGCTTTTGTATCTAGTAAAAATGAGATTAAATCTCTTTTTCCAAGTCGGAAAGGTTTATATTTAATCATGTTCTACGAAACCCCTTTCTTGCCACATAAATAAAGAAAGGGGTTCCTATTAATGCTGTCATAACTCCTACAGGAACCTCTTCTGGCATAACGATATATCTAGCAGAAATATCGGCTAGCAAAAGTAAAATACCCCCTAGAACACCGCAAAACGGGAGAATCCAACGATGATCTACTCCAACTAATGCCCTTGCAAGATGGGGGATGATGATTCCAATGAATCCAATAGGCCCTGCAACAGCAACCGCTCCGCCTGCTAGTAGAATGATTGTAAGAGCCGTTAAGAGCTTTACTGTTCCTGTCCGTTGACCTAACCCCTTCGCCACTTCCTCACCCATCGTTAAAATATTGATTTTATTGGCTAGGAGAAGGGAAGTAATCCAGGCCACGGCTAAATACGGAAGAACGCTTGTAAGCATTTCAAGCTTTCTTCCCTGTATAGAACCTGCAAGCCAAAATAAAACTTGGTCTAATGCCATCTCATCGATGACCAGTAGTCCCTGAGTAAATGAAGAAAACATAGCAGCCATTGCGGCCCCTGCTAATGTTAATTTCATCGGTGTGAGACCTTCACGTCCAAGCGAACCGATAAAATATACGATAAAAGCTGCAACTGCAGCACCAAAAAATGCAATCCATGTGAAGGCTTGTAAAGAATTAATTGAAAAAATGGATACTGCGGCTACGATAAAAAAACCCGCTCCCGCATTTACACCAAAAATACCTGGTGATGCTAGCGGATTCTTTGTTAGTGCCTGCATTAAGGCCCCGGCAATGCCCAAACTCGCCCCAACAGCTGCGGCAATTAGAGCACGTGGTAGACGAATTGTTTCAATAATAATATGTTCATTGGAGCCGTTAAAAGCAGTAAACGTTTGATATGCCATTTGCCATGAGGTATCCGTATATCCGTAAACAATACTTGCACCCATCGAAATAAGTAATAACAGTATTCCAATTATAAGTCCTACACATTTTGTTTGATTCGTTTTCAAAATCATTATCGTTATAACTCCTTGATTGTTAAAAGTGCAGGGTGACACCGCCTTAGCTGACATCTATAAGTTAAATCCCCATCTCTTAAAAGCATTTAACTCGTGAACTCTAACGCCGTGTCAGAACTACATTTTTAGAAAGACATGTATGACATTTATTAAACATGTTTATGTTAATAATATGTTTATATCTAGGCTTTACTTTACCCATGCCATCTTATACATAGCTTAAACAGCAATGATCGAAATCCTATTCCTCTTTTAGTCTATTGGAAGTAAAAATTGTTGTCAAACTAAATGAAAATTATTCTCATTTATATATTGACTACATAACCAAATCACTCTATCATTATAAGTAATTGAAAATCATTATCAATTAACAGGAGGATACAAGATGAACTTTAGAAAAATGGCATTTCATGGATTTCTAACATTGGCTTTCTTATCACTTCTTTTAGCTGCTTGTGGTGAAGCAGATAATACCGATAAAGGAAATCATGCAGCAAATCCAGAGGGTGAAAATACATACACAGTTGAACATGCAATGGGTACTACACCTATTAGCAAACAACCTGAACGAGTTGTTATTTTAACAAATGAGGGAACTGAGGCCCTGTTAGCAATGGGCGTTAAACCTGTTGGCGCTGTTCGTTCTTGGATTGGCGACCCTTGGTATGACCATATTGAGGAACAAATGGAAGGTGTCGAGGTCGTAGGAGAAGAAAGCAATGTAAATATTGAAGCTATTGCTGCACTTGAGCCAGATTTAATTATCGGCAATAAGATGCGTCAAGAAAATATTTATGAGCAACTAAAGGCTATCGCTCCAACTGTTTTTGCTGAAGATTTACGTGGGGATTGGCAAAAGAATTTTACTCTTTATTCAAAAGCAATCAATAAAGAAGAAAAAGGTAAAGAAATTCTTGCTGAATTCGAAGATCATTTGAATGAAGTGAAGGAGAAGATTAACACAGATACTGAAGTATCAGTCGTTCGATTTATGGAAGGCAGAACGCGAATTTACTATACGGATTCTTTTTCAGGTGTCATATTTGAGCAGTTAGGCTTGAAACGACCTCAACAACAGGTTGATTTATTTGCAGAAAATCCTGATGATCAATTTGTACGAGAAGTTGACCAAGAGAAAATCCCTTTAATGGACGGGGACGTTATTTTCTATTTCACCTATGAGACAGGTAGTGGTGAAGCTACTAAGGTTGAAGAAGAATGGACAAACAATCCCCTTTGGAAAGGGTTAAATGCTGTTAAAGAAGAAAATGACCACAAAGTTAGTGACCCGATTTGGAATACGGCTGGTGGCGTTTTAGCAGCTAACCTAATGCTCGATGATATTGAGAAATATTTGGCAGAGTAACCATTAAGCTCCCACTTTTGTGGGAGCTTAATGGTGTAGACAAAGTCAATCTTGACTTTGTCTACACTCATTTTTCAAACAATACTAGTAAGAATTGCTTTCCCAGACTGACTTGAAAGTGCTTGTCATACAAGGCGCGCAGCCGATCGAAGACGCGAATAGAAGTTGTCTTCATGAGCTCAACGAGAGAGGCAAGCAACGAAGTATGCGAGCGTTTGTCAACAGTCTGAAGCTCCCACTTTTGTGGGAGCTTATTGTTATTATATTGCTCTTAGCTTCTCTAAAATAACCTGAGCATCATATCCGTCCTTAAATGTATACAATCGATTTTCTTTTCCTTCAATGGCTGCAACAAGATGATCGAGAAGCGTAGATTGAATTTCAGTAGTATGAATTGGCTGAATCCCCTCACCTAGTTTACCACCCTCGAGCTTCCCCCAATCTACTAGAGAGAGGGTCCCTTCTGTCCCATATGCGGTGTATGCAATTCTTTCGGATCCAGCGATTTGACTAATCCCATTAATTAAAAATGGTGTTCCGTTTACTTCTAATGATCCGATAACACCCGTTTCACATTTGGATTCATCTTCAGGAAGCTCTAACACACTATTTAAATGGGTAATCTCACCGAAGATTCGTTGAGTAAGCTGAATAAAATGCACTCCTACCTCAAGTACAAATCCACCTTGTTCTCTTCCAGCAACCCAATCATTTTGTTGCCATAAACGCGGCCAATTAGGGAAATTCATTGATAATTCTAGCTTTCTAAGGTTTCCTATGTATCCTTGCTTGATTAATTTTTCAAATGTATTTGCAGGACTGCTATAATTAAGTGGAAAATTCATTGCGTGAATGATTCCACCTTGTTTTGCTCTTTCATACATTTCTTTAGCCTCTTCAAGTGAATTTGCAAGTGGTTTCTCACATAATAAATGAATTCCTTTCTCTATTACATCGATTGCAACAGCATGATGAAATTTAGGTGGAACTGCAATATAGACGAGATCTAACTCCTCATTCGCTAGCAGCTCCTTGTGGTTAGCATACCAATGGACTCCTCCAAGTTTCTTTGCCATAGACATTGCCCGCTCTTTATTTGTATCAACTACTGCTGTAACTTCTGTGTTTTTGTGTGCAGTAAAAGCTTGGATTAGTCTTTCTCCAATTGCCCCTAGTCCAATTACTCCGATTTTTAAAAGGGTCATTTTACCTCTCTCCTCTCTCTTTTTCCATTATAAAGACACTCTTTCTAATCGTCTATTTTGGCACAAAAATAGCCCCCTTCCAAACAGAGCTTGAAGGGGGCTAAGATTATACAAATGATTTTATATCATATACATGACCATTGATAAGCTCTTGATTAAAGATAAGGTCTAAGATAACACCTGCAACGAATTCAGGTGATCGTAGCATACCTTTTTCATTAAACTCAATAAATTGCTCAACCTCTGTAAAATCCTCTTGCTTTGTTTTTCGAATAACTGATTGCATTTCCGTATCCATAACACCTGGTGAAAATGAGAGAATTGTTACAGGATGCTCGGCTGATTCCTGCTCCAACCCTACAGATTTTGTAAACATATCAATTCCTGCTTTGGACGTTGAGTAAGCCGTCCAGCCATGTCTTGCACGGTTTGCAGCACCTGATGAGATATTCACAATCACCTTTTTTGTTGCAAAAGAGGCCGTGTGACGGATAAAGTATGTACTTAAGAGCATTGGTGCTAACAAATTAACATGAATGTTCTCTGTTAATTCTTTAGGACTTGCCTTTCCTACTGGTTTAATTGGGTCAATCATACCTGCGTTATTCACCAAGTAAATCCCTTCAGCGTTTGAAAAATCAATTGATGAAAAAATTCGTTCCATTATTTTTTCTATCTCTTCAGTCCTTTGAAGGTCACAAGAAAAATAATAGAGATTAACTCCTTTTTCGGATGCTAATTCTTTTAGTTCATTGTTTTGCTTTCTAGAAATACAAAATAAGGTGTGTTTCTTGTCCATGATTTGGTTAACAATGGATTCTCCTAGTCCCCTTGAGGTTCCGGTAATAATAAAATATTTCAAATAAGACACTCCTATTAACTTTTATCTATTCTATATACGAAAAGTATATCATACCCCGAAAATAAAATACCTAAAATTAAGCAACTACCCTTTTTTACTCAATAATACCGGTCTCTGTCAAGATGACTTTAGAATGAACCTCAACTTTTATAGAAGGATAATCCACCTCCCATTGTTCATTATCAAAATCACGTAGTGAATGTCTGGCCATATAGCCAAGACCAACTGGATCAATATTCATTTTTTGAAAACTCCCTAGCATCTCTTCGCATTTCTCTTTAATGGTGGTTTCGAGTTCATTTATAATCTGGCTAATGATCTTTGGATTTGTTCTCTGTCCTGAATACTCGCTCAGGACTCCTCTGAATTTAATCGATATGTTCACTTTAGGTACACCGTCTACTTCTTCTACAAGTACCTTCCTTTTTGTAGAAATACGCTTGATAGACGCGAAATCATCGCTTCCCTTTAAACTTAAGGTATAAGATCCTTCACCATAGTTTTGTACCATCGACTTAAAGAAAAACAATTCAGGTTCGGGAATTTGTGAAACCAATCTTCCATCTTGGAACAACCCGATTCCCACGATTTCTACCTTGTCGTCATCAAGTAATTTAATAATGGGTAGATATGGGTCCATCCCCTTTGCATAATGTCGAAACATAAAGATATGAAGATCCGAATTAGGAACATCTCGTTTATTCATATTATTTTCAATGATTGTAGAAAGATATTCCCCTGTCCCCCGGTTTCCTAAATTCTTCTCTAACACCTCACTCGTTTTTCCCTCTACAATCGCTAATAACAATTTTGAACCTATACTAGCATCGCGTTGGAGGGCATCAACGTACCGTAAGATTCCTTTTTTGGCAAGCTCATCCTCATACAAAGCAACGCGAATTCCCCCTGTTACTAAAGGATCGGCTGCTTTTTTTTGTAGAACATTCATGATTTCCTTTGCTAAAACAGATTCATCTGTGAAGCTCGTATTTTCTATGCTCTTATCGGCTTTAAATACAGGTATCACAGCTGTTCCCCTAACCTTTTGACCCTCTGCCCTATCAATCCCAACGGCCGCAACAATATTCACTTCATCAATAATTTCCTGTCTTACTCTGCCATATATTATTGTTACAACCGCAATTACAACTATCGTAATTCCAATTAGAATCTTCTTCATTTTTTCTCCCTCAGTTTCCGAATAGCTAGTGTGATAACAAAGAGAACCGGAATATAACCAAAGACATAATAGAGACCAAACATGGCCATATATTCATTAAGCATTTCGATATGCTGACGTGTTTTAAAAAAACTGGTTGCTACTAAAACCAATGGTAAGATGAAAAATAATACCTTTCGTTGTTTAACCGATAGTATTCGTTTAACCCCTCTACTGGCACCCCAGATTGCTAGGCAAATATTCGGCAGGATTACAAGAAACCATGTTGCGATTCCCACATACTCAAATCTTTCTACAAAAGGCATGACAATTACTTTAAACATGGACAGCGTTGCCCATATCTTTTTATCAAGTTGACCAGCACTATAAAATAAAACAGCTACTAGGGCTGCAAACATATAAACTAAAGTCGTTGCTAAAACTCCCAAATGAGCCCACTTTTGCGACTTTGCTGGATTTTTGATAAATGGATAGTAAATCAACAGTAGTTCGAACCCTAGAATACTTAGAGTCATATCCTTTGCCGCCTTTACCATTTCGAGGAAGGAATGATTCAAGATGGGAAATAAATTTCGCACTTGAGCATCTTCTAATGGGAAGACGACAAATAGGTAGATATATGCTGGAAATACGACACTAAAAAAACAAATACCCGCTACGGTTCTAAATCCGCCAGTAATAATGTAGTAAACAAGAACCATCGTAAAAAAACCAAAAACCCATCCTTTAAATTCTGGAAATATCCAGACCTGTACAACCTCTATATAAGTCCGTAAAACAGTCACCGCCATCGTGAAGAGGTAGATACAAAATAAGAGGCTAAAAAAACCTCCTAGCCATTTTCCAAAAACCTCTCTATGTACATCGATAATATCCCCGTTTGAATGATTAAGGATTTTATAAATCATCCAAACAATGATATGTACCGCAATTCCTGCAAAGATGACAGCAATCCAACTATCATAACCTGCTGATTTAGCAATGATTCGTTGGAAACCAAGCATCCCCACCCCTACTTGCATGGAGTGAATTAAGAAAAATACCAAGTAAGGCGAAACTAAAAATTTTTCTTTAATCTTAACCATAGCTGCAACTCCTTGTATCAAATGCGTCTAATAGGTAAGGTCTATTCATCAATGTCTTTTTTCTGGTTCACCTTATCTTGGTTAACACGGTTTTTGTCCTGTGGACGAACGTATACTGGACGCTTTGAGAGCTGAGAAAATGGGAAACGAACAAATGCATCTTTTAAATCCCTGAGACGCAAAGGATAAATTGGTTCTAAGTATGGTCGACCAATCGATGTTAATCGAATTAAATGTGTCAATAAAAAACAGAAACATACAACAATTCCTAATAAGCCCCATAACTCGGCAAATAGTAGAAAGGGAAACCGAATAATTCGGATTGTGTTGCCCATTGTATAAACTGGTGTTGTAAAAGAAGCCAGTGCAGCAAGTGCTATCATAATTAAAAGAACATTACTCGTTAATCCAGCTTCAACAGATGCTGTTCCAATAACAATACCGCCTACGATACCGATTGTTTGACCAACTTTTGCAGGAAGTCTTGCCCCAGCCTCACGAAGTAGTTCAATCGTAAGTTCTAGAAAAATGGCCTCCAAGATGGGTGGTAAAGGTACCTCACGTCTTGAGATAACTAAGGTCGCCAATAAATCTCTAGGAATTAACTCATGATGATAGGTAAGAACAGCAACATATAAAGGCGTTATTAAGATTGAGAAGATAACCGCAAACAGTCGTAATATCCTAACAAAAGAAGCAATATACCAATTCATGAAATAATCTTCAAATGATGAAAAGAACTCAACAAGCGTCGTTGGTGTAATGACCGCTTGTGGAGAACCTTCAGTGATCATCACCACTTTCCCCTCAACTAAAACAGAGGCAGCTCTGTCAGGACGCTCCGTTTCTAGTAGTTGCGGAAAAGGGGAGTTCGAGTTGTCCACAATCATTTGAGAGATAAAAGAGCTATCACTTATCTGGTCATACTCAATATCCTTAATCCGTTGTAAAACGGTTTGAACATTCTCCTTATCCACAATGTCTTCTATATAAAGAACTGCTACTTTAGTTCGCGATACTTTTCCAACAGTCAATTCCTTTACTCGTAATTCAGGCACTGGCAAGCGTCTTCGTATGAGATTTATATTTGTATCAAGTGACTCTACGAAGGCCTCTTTTGGACCATTCACACTAAATTCTACTTCAGGAACACTAACTGATCTTTTTTCAAACTTCACAGCATTAATCAGGGCACATTCATTATCATTTTTATGAAATTGAATCATGATAAAGCCTTGAAGCAACTTATCCTCAATTTCATCTTCCTTCTTTGTAATGATAATCTCCTTATTCGGAATAATCCCTTTTAGCTCTTTAATTGAATAGACCTTTGCATATAGTAAATATGGAAGGATTCCTTCTTGTAGCATTTTTGTATCGATTATATTGCGCTGGTAACAAATCCAAAAAGGACGAATGGCTTGGCTATTAAATGCGCAAATAAAGTCTTGTGATTTGCGAAATGTTTGATAAATTCCCTCTGTTAAACGAGGTTTTTTATGTTCTTTTTTAAACCAATTTGCCATAGTTACCTCCCTTTTGCATTAACATCTATCTAAGCACTCTTTTTTCTAGTTCCACAACTTTCCCTTCTGTTAGTTATTCCTTGAAATGTATGGAATTTATGCATGGAATTTCTATCTGCCATGAAATTATTGGAATGAAATCGAAGCATGAAACAGAGTAACCAGCAGGATAATAAAGAAAAGAGTGTTTGAGGTGAGATAAAATGTGGAATAGAAAAAGAATTGCTACTGTTGCATTGTTAATTGCAATTGGATTATCGCTCTTTGTTTCCTTTACTTTTTTCGATAAGGACGAAGACAAATCAAACCGAAGAACGTCTACTACTAATAACACCATTCAATTAGGAAATGAAGAAATAAATGTACCTCCTCAAATTATGAATGTTGATTCGATTCAACTTTATAACCAGGTACAAAAACAATTAGACAATCATGAAGAAATTGATGTCATTGACCACAATGGTAAAGACAAAAGCCATTACCACCACCATCAAGTTGTAGTTGACTTTAAGCAGCATTTAACTCCTGATGAAATTAAGAAGATAGAAAAAGAAATTGATGGAAAGCTATTACGAAAACTTGATTCATCATATATCTTCGAATCAACTACTAAAAAGACAAATGAGTTGATATCGTATTTTGAAAGCAACAAAAATGTGGAATTTGCTGAACCGAATTTTATTTTAATGCAAAATCAACAGCTTCCAAACGACTTCTTATATAGTGATTTCCAATGGAATTTAAAGATGATTGATTCTGAAAAAGGCTGGGACATCACTCAAGGGTCTGAAAATGTCAAGATTGCAATTATCGATACAGGTGTCGACCTTGACCATCCAGATTTGATTAATCGAATCGCAGGTGGTTATAACATGTTAGAGGACAATAATGTACCTGATGACGACAATGGACATGGAACTCATGTAGCTGGGATTATCGCTTCACAAACGAATAATTATGAAGGGACTGCGGGGATTACATGGTTTAATCCAATCATGCCAATTAAGGTTATGGGGTCTGATGGATATGGTTCAACCTTTGATATAGCCCGCGGTATCATTTGGGCGACGGACCATGGTGCCGACGTCATAAACCTTTCTCTCGGAAATTACCAAGGTTCAAAACTGTTAAAACAGGCAGTCGATTACGCATACCGTCATGACGTAGTCATGGTTGCGGCTTCTGGAAATGATAATTCGAGCCAGCCAAGCTATCCAGCAGCTTATCCAAAAGTGTTAAGTGTAGCTGCAGTAGATTTGAACGGTGATAGAGCCAACTTTTCAAATTATGGCGATTATATTGATGTGTCTGCACCAGGAGTAACTATTCCAAGTACGTATATTGATGAACAGTATGCTGCTTTATCAGGGACTTCTATGGCAGCACCACATGTTGCCGCACTTGCAGCTCTAATGCGCTCTATAAATCCTAACCTTTCCAATAAGGAAATCATGGATATTATCAAAGGAACAAGCTTGGATTTAGGACAGGTAGGGAAAGACAGGTACTATGGAGAAGGACTAATCGATATTGTTCAAGCTCTTGAGCAAGCTGAACAAGGAAATTAACTGTAAAAGTGGGGTTTCCCCACTTTTTTTCTATTCTCATTCATATTCCAATCGTCTTTCGGAGACGCTAAAAACGGAAGTGGCAAAAATGGAAGTTGGAGGAAATACCATTGTCTCATACTGGAACTCTGAAACGTCGTGAGTATCGTCTCATCATAATTGCACTTTTACTCATTGTCATTTTTGTTTCTCCCTATTTCATCCTTGGAGAGAATGCACATTTACGGGTTCATGACAATTTGGATTCAAATTTAGCTTGGTATCGGATTCTAGCAGAGAGCGGTCAAATGCTTGGTTCAGTAGATGCGACCATCCCCCAAATCATAAACGGTCATCTCCAAAGAGGTGCATTTGGTACAGAATTTAGCGGTATTGTTTGGCTACATGCACTTTTCCCGCCAATGATTGCCTATGGTTTAAGCCAATTCATCACACGGGTATTTGCATTTCTTGGCATGTATTTATTATTAAAAAAGCACTTTATTACGAATCAGGAATGGGCTTGGATACGAATTGGGGTTTCATTAGCTTTTGCTCTGACACCTTTTTGGCCATCAGGGATGCTAAGTACACTTGGAATGCCACTTGCACTTTGGGCACTTCTTAATATTCGTGCAGGTGAGAGGTCGTGGGTAAACTGGTTGACACTTACGTTACTGTCTCTTTACGCTAGCATCGTTCTAGGTTTTTTCTTTTTTATCAGTGCTATGGGTATACTTTGGGTCGTTGATGTGATCCGTGGTAAGGGATGGAACCTTCGTTTTTTATCAGCTCTCATTTATTTCACATTTATTTTTATGGTTGTAGAGTACAGACTCGTGTATTCGTTTCTTTTCATGGATGAGCCGAATAGCCGTGATGAATATTTTCATGCGCGGTTATCATTCCTTCGGGCTGTACGGTTATCTCTGAAAAATTATGTACTGGGACATAACCATGTCATGAGTGTCCATGGGTTGATCATTTTACCAGTTACGCTTTTATCCTTAAATATTGTAGTATTGAAAAAACGCTGGGAACAAGAAAAGGTCTTTATTTTCCTACATATTCTTAATGCTGTTTTGTCCATATGGTATGCTTTTTGGTTCTATAAAGGATGGATTCCGTTAACGGAGCGATTTCATTTTCTAAATACCTTTAATTTTGCAAGATACCATTTCTTACGTCCAATGGTAATTTACGTGTTATTTGCTATTTCATTAAAAATACTTTGGGAATATCGAGCTGGATGGAAACACGCATGTCTGTTTTTTTTAGCTGCACAATTACTGTTCGTAGCCTCTTTTAATGAAGAAATTGTGTACAGAAAGAAGCCTTCTTTTCAACAGTTCTTTGCGGAAAAACAATTTGGAGATATTAAAGCATATATTGGTTTGCCACAGGAGAATTATCGTGTAGCAAGCATTGGTCTGCATCCCGCTATTGCACAGTTTAACGGTTTTTACACGTTGGATACCTACAATAACTTTTATCCACTATCCTACAAATATCAATTTCGCGAAATAATAGAGAAGGAATTAGAGAAGGATCATAAACTACGAGAATATTTCGATGAATGGGGCGGACGGTGCTACATTTTCCTAGATGAGCTCGGTAAACATTATATGTTCAAGAAAAACTCTAAAAAAGAAATAAAGAGAATGGAACTGAATATGCAGGCGTTTCACGACATGGGCGGACGCTTTATTATCTCGTCATTGCCAATAAAAAATGCCGCTGAAAACCAGCTGATCCATGAAAAAACCTTCGATTCTTCTGAATCAGCATGGAAGATTTATTTATATCGCGTATCAATATCTCAATAAAAACAGATTTTAAAAAGGTGGATGAAAATAGTCGAAGTTCCTATATCGATGTGTCATTTTCATCGGACTGGAGGGAAACAACATGAATGCACCATTACTCACAATAGTTATCCCTTGCTACAATGAAGAAGAGGTTCTCCCGGAAACAATAAAACAACTAACGGTTCTTCTGGACGAACTGATTAATGACCAACTCATATCTGAAAAAAGCAGACTATTATTTGTCGATGACGGAAGCAAGGATAAAACATGGTCAATCATATACAAACATGGACTAAAAGACAACAAAATAAAAGGACTTAAGCTCGCACGAAATGCTGGTCATCAAAACGCTTTATTGGCAGGACTATTTGCAGCCAAGAACCAATCTGATTGCCTTGTATCGATTGATGCCGATTTACAAGATGACATTGCTGTGATACGGGAGTTTTTGATGCGTTTTTCTGAAGGGTTTGAGGTTGTCTATGGTGTGAGGAGAGAACGAAAGACAGATACATTTTTCAAGAAACATTCAGCCCAAGGGTTTTATAAATTGATGACATTCATGGGTGTGAACCTCGTTTATAACCATGCAGATTTCCGCCTAATGAGCAAAAGGGCTGTCGAAGCACTTGAACAATTTAACGAGAGCAATCTATTTTTACGCGGTGTTGTGCCACTAGTAGGTTTCCAATCCACCTCTGTCTATTACGACCGTAAAGAAAGGATGGCAGGGGAAACCAAATATCCATTACGCAAAATGCTCTCATTTGCCCTTGATGGGATTACATCATTTAGCGTTACACCTATACGTCTAATATCCTTAATGGGGTTTGTATCATTCTTAGTAAGTTTTCTATTTGGGGTTTACTTTTTTTACTTAAAATTTAGTGGACAAACACAGACAGGCTGGACATCACTAATTACCTCAATCTGGTTAATCGGTGGGCTTCAACTGATTGCCTTAGGATTTATTGGGGAATACATTGGCAAGATTTATAAGGAGACAAAAAGACGTCCTAAATTTGTGGTCGATATTGATACATTTAACCTAGGTGTCCCTGAAGATGTTGAATCCCCGAAAGAGGGTGAACATCTGGTTGATTACAACTCATTATCTAAGAGCAACTAATTCGTTTGTCCGTTTTTTGATGGTTGGGTTCTTGAATACGTTTGTTGGTCTAACAAGTATTTTCTTTTTTCTAGAAATAGTAGGTTTATCCTATTGGCAATCAACATTTATAGGTAATTTGATTGGTGCGACTGTTAGCTACGTAATGAATAGGCGCTTTACCTTTAGTAGCAGAGCTTCATTTAAAAGGAGTATCCCATTGTTTCTTACAGTTATTATATGCTGCTATTTTCTTTCATTTTATTTGAGTAAGACAGTCGCGGATTTCCTTTCTGAACAATTCACAAACCAAATAGCCATAATACTAGGTACAGGATTTTACACGATAACAAACTATATAGGCCAGAAATATATTGTCTTTTCAGAGTGAAAAAGCACTTGACTTTTTGGGTTCAAATCCTCAAAGAAGAAGTGCTTTTTTCATTGGTTCACCATTAGAATTCCGCAACATTTCCTCTTTTCGAAACCAACCTAACAACCAACCTCATTTCGACAATTCATGCAGGAAAAATATTGGAAAAATGGACCTTTAGCCCCTTTACTAATAACTGCTACTTTTTTACCATTATTTAGAGTGATTAATTTACCCATGGAATGCTTTTAAAATAGGCTCAATACTAAGAAAGTTTAGTACGAATTATCTTGATAATCTATAAAGGAGTGAAGCTTTTTGTCACAAATATATATTAATACTACTGCGTTGAATGGAAATGTTCCGGGCTTAAGCCAATCTATTTCAAAGCTGTCAAGTATTAAATCAAATGTACATTCTCTCAAGTATAGTATCGACCCTAAAATCTCAAGCCGTACTAATATCCAAAGCAGTTTGACGCATGCTGCTAGTAGTATGCAGAATATTGAACGTGATTTAATTCAATTAAAATCATTTATTACAGACACAATCCAAAAGTATCAATCAGCTGAAAGTAAGGTATCTCAGAAAGGTAAACAAATTGAAGATATGATTCAAGCGTATCGCAAAAACCTACTTCCAAGTAATTTATATGAATTCTATAACAATACTTGGGGAGTTGTGGATGGACTAATTACAGCAGGAGCATATTCAGCAAGTGCTCTACTATACCAAGCACTAGGTTTTCAATTTGAGAAAATGGATAATGGTTTGTACCGATACGTTACGGCTGACAAGACTTTCAAGAAGTTTAATATACCGACCGGTCGTGTGGTAGACTTCATTGAACGGAACAAATATCTAAATACTGTCGCACGTTTTTTAGCAAAACCATCTTCCCTATTTTTCCATAAAAATAAGTCATTATCTGACTTAATCTACAATAAATTCACGAAACAATACCCGAAAACAGTAGTAAACTACGCCAATAATGTGAAGGCCATGATGATTGGGGCATCAGATGATGGTGCTAGAGGTGTAATGAATGTTGTTAAAAATAATGCGGGGGCTATGGCAAAAAATTCTCTTCGTTTCTTAAAGGGTAATGCTGTTCTTGCCGGCGGAATTACTCTTGTAACAGAAGGTATTGGAGCAACGATCAAAATTACAGAAAACTATGCCTTATATGGTAATGATATTGAAAAGTTAAAAACAGAAAACGCAAAAGTTGTTGGTGATGCAGCCTATAAAACAGTCGTCAATACAGCAGCATCAACAGCTGGTGCCGTCATCCTTGGTGGAGCATTTAGCGTACTCGGCCCTGTAGGTACTGTTGTCGGCGCTAGTGTTGGAGGATTCCTCGGTAGCCTTGTTGGTGATGCCATTACAAAAAATACACCAAAATGGGTAACAGACACCGCTGTTAAATTTAAAGACACCATTCATAAAGGAACAGAGTTTATTGGAAAAAGTGTAGATAAAGTAAAAGAAGGATTTAATGCTGTAAAAGAAAATGCTGCTAACTTGGTTGAGGGTGCTGGTAAGTTTTTTAGTAAATTTGGATTTGGAGGATAATAATGATTATGCAGAAATTTTCACTTTCCATAGAGGAGGTAATCTTCAGTTTTTACAGTGAAGGTTATTTTGAACAAGGGAATGCATTAAGACAAGTGTATTTTGGAGAAGTAAGTGACGAAAAATTAGAACTCATGTTGGAAACCGCCAATCGTTCGTTATTATCAAAAGACCTATTAATTTATAAAAATCGTAAATTTACATTGGTTGACGATTTGAAAGAAATCGTTATTTTCATTAACTCTGCGGAACAAACTGTTCGTGCATCTAAACATGGTGATCAAAACGATGAAGATGCAGCCTCTTACCACATAGGGGATAGCATGGTGATTAAACAATATACGAAATACGATGACCAAGTACATGTATTTGAAAAAATCACACATCAAAATGTAATCGATGACCTTGTAGAGTTCTTTCATGTAGAGAAGGAAAAGCCATTGTCCAATTCGGTTCTCAATCTTACACAGGAAGAATTCGAAGGTTTACTAGAAATATTCAATAGTAATGATAAACAATTTGACCTTCCACAGTTTGAAGGAGAAATGGACCAGTTTTTTAAAGTGTTATGGCAGTCAAAAGGCAAACTGAACACCCTAATGTTCATTGAATTTAGTGAAAAGAACGAACCAATCGTCGATACAGTAATCCTATTTACAGATAATAAAGAGAAAAACTATGAAATTGAAAAAGTTGGAGATAATTTCAACATTAAATTAAGTTCACGAACTTCTATGAATGAGCTTTTAAACAAATACACGAAAGTACCGCAGTAAAACGGATAGAAACTTTTCGATACGTTCCACTATGAAAGGATCGATGTTACTTTATGAATAATTATCTGATACCAAAAAAAGAAGGTGTTGACCTCGTATATAAGAGTGGCGGGCTTGGCTGCTTATATATAGGGGTGGGAGTCGGACTTATTGCCTCTATAATCGTCCTAATCATTGGTGCTACTCTTGGTACATTCAAAGGATATATTGGAATCATCATTGGCTTAATTGGTGTCCTATTTACAGGCGGTGCTATCCTGAGACTAGCCTCTGTTCTTTCGAAAAGTAAGGTATTACTTAAAGTGGAAGATGGATATTTAATAAACAGTAAAAATCGTGTACCTTTAACTGAAATCACGGATGTATATTACGGATGGCATGCTGAAAAATTAAGCGGTGGCGTCTTCCAAAACCTTGTTGTAACCACTACAAATCAAAAAAAACACTACTATTCTTACTATAATTTAATTCCTGATCATATCATGAAACAACTAGTCGAGGAGTATATTCTACCTCACGCAAATCCTACTTGTAAGATGAATTGGGAGAAAAAACGAAAAAATTCTAGTGAGACTATTAAATTATAGAGGCTGTTTTAATTGTGGAGACAAAAAAAGCACTGTGATTAAGTGCTTTTTTTCATGTTCTTAATTGTTTTTTGAAGGTAAACAATACCTATACTTAAAAACACGACCATTAGGATGGCGGGTATTGGGTTCGTTTCATTTTGCTCTGCCGGAGTGATTTCAGCTCGTGTACTCATCGCTTCGTTTGGAATGTCCATTTTAAGTTGTTTCATTGAAAGCAATCTCCCGTCCTCACCCAATATTTGGAGTACCCCTTGATCATTTAGAACCAATTCTATTTCTTCGTTTTTCTTTTTGGTGTAAGCAAGAGGCTTGTCCAAACGATAACTTGCATTCTTCTCATCGATAAACGGTTGCTCTTTTGTTACTTCTGCAACCTCGAAATTTTCGAAGCCATAATCAAAAAGCTCCACCGTATCCTCATATGCAATCTCTTTTCGATCTGCTTGTAACACAATAGCAATTAAAGACAATTCTCCCTGTTCAGCAGAAGTTGAAAGGGTATGACGTGATTCATTGACAAACCCCGTTTTCCCACCTGTCACACTTTCAAATGGGATTTCGCCCCTTAGCATTAAATGGTGGCTGTGAAGAGTTGTATCCCAGCTCTCACCATCCCATTTTAATTCCTTCGTTCCAAAAATCTCACGAAAAACGGGATTTTTCATTGCATATTTCGTGATTAAAGCAAGGTCATAAGCTGTTGTATAGTGTTCTTCATCAAATAAACCATGTGGATTTGTAAAATGAGTTTGCTCAACTCCGACTTTTTCTTTTAAATAAGCGTTTATGGAATCTGCGAAGTCATCGACACTGCCATTAAGATGCTCCGCGATAGCAGTCCCAGCATCATTACCGGAATTAATTAACAAACCTTGAATGAGATTTTTTAACGTTACCTTCTCCCCTTCTTCCAGATAAACACGTGTGCCACCTGTATTGTAAGCATTGGCACTTACCGTAACAAGGTCTTCAAGATTCCCTGTTTCAATCGCATAAATAGCAGTTGCCATTTTCGTTAAACTTGCAGGATACATTTTCGTTTTGCTATTCTTCTCGTATAATATAGAGCCTGTATGTGTATCTACTAACACAGCCGCTCCACTCTTTATATCAGGGACGTCTATTTGTTGACCAGTTTCAGCATAGACCTGAAAAGGCAAAAGACTAGACACCAAAACCACAAAAATCAAAATTAACTTTAGCTGTTTCATTTTAAGTCACTACTCCCTTTGGGATAGATACTGCATATCCCATCAGTTTCTCTACATAAACATAGGGACAGTTTCCTGTCCCCGTCCAACGATTTTACAATTATAACTATTCGAATGTCAATTTGATTTTCTGACCTCGAATAAAACGTATTATTAGGACATTTATTTATGATAGGTGTAGATAGAACTCCATTCATGTATAAGATCTGTCGCTAATAAAGTTTCTTTTGCATATTTTTCGATCTTTAGCACGAGTTCTTTTTCATCTATTTGTCCTTCAAATTCGGGATTTACTTTATAGTACATATAGGTGCCAGTTTCATTTTGGCGAAACCGAACAAATGTGACAAAATCCTTTTCTCTATAAACAGAATAAAAGTAATCTTTGGCCTCTCCAAACAATTCGAAGTCAGTCCAAGTGTTTACCTTGTATCCCTCAGCTTCAGACATCGGTACAAGATGGAAATCTACTTTTACTTCAGTAAAAATATCAGCTATCTTAAAGTGTTCCACAACAATAATGGTATCTTCATTTAGTTCATATCCATCATTTTGTAGAGGTTTCTCCCAACTAAATATATGATCTTCAATAAATTCATCTAGGGTCGAATTTTCACCTTTTGCAATTCGATTACCAATTTCTCCTTGAATTTCGCCAAATCGAATTTCATAAAAATCAGTGATTTCGATATTTGCTTTATGTTCATTACGCTTAGTAATAACCTGTATGATATCGCCCTTTTCACTTTTTTCCTGTTCTGGCAATTGATCATACCAAACCTTAGGAGTACAGGTGACCGTCTTCACACCTCGTAATACTTCTTCTAGAAGTCTTTCATCATATTCATCTCGACCCCAAAAATCGATTCGTTTCATTCAAATCACCTCTTCCTACAAATTAAATTATATAATGGAAATCAATTTAATTAAACAAAAAGTACAAAAAGCACGAGCGCATAAAAGTAGGGTAATCACTAATTCCACTGTATCTTTTTGTAAATGGTGATGTCACAAATCTTCTATTCAGTAAATATGTCTCACATTTTGCATTATTTTCAAGACATAAAATATAGCTGTTTCACACAAATTAAGAGAGGATTTACGAAGAAGCCATTCGTTTAATCCAAAAAAATTCGTCTGGGAGGGTTCCGTATGAACAACAATAATCAGCAAATTCCAGCACAGGCACAAGCTGCTTTAAATCAGATTAAACAAACTGCCAAGCAGTTAGCTCAAACGGAGCAAATGAATGCTCAACAATTTCAACAGAGCTCTTCACAGGTACAACAGGCTGCCCCTGGATTTGCAGGACGTGAATTGAATGCTGCTCAGCAGTTAAATCAGATAGAGCAGTCCGCACAACAGCTCCAACAATCTGTTGGGCAACAACAATTCACTTCTAACGGTTCCTCTTTCAGTACTGAATTTGCTAGCGAAACCAATGCTGCAGAGGTTCGTAAACAGAACCAACAATCTCAAGCTAACCAAAATCGCTAGTCACCTTCTATAAAATACCCCCACAACTACAATTGGGGGTATTTTTTTTGAATTAACTAGTGAACTAACTCAGTGGTTCATGATTTGATCGTTTGCGTTACCTTTCCTGAATCCGGTTCAGATATCCGGGCAAGTTTCGACCGCTTTCGTTACCTTCCTCGGCTCTTGCTCTGGCTTTCGGGAACGATTCCTTCGCTTTTGTTTCCTTCCACTACTCTTGCTCTGGCTTTCGGGAACGATTCCTTCACTTGCGTTACCATTCCAAACTACGGCTCACTCAATCGGGTACGAACCGCTCGCTTACCTAACACTACGTCCTTATTCAAGTTGCGATTTGGAGATTTCCACACAAACAAACATCCCCTTTTAGTAATAAAATGGGCTAATTTCCCTCCCCTGATCCTTACATACAACGAAAGTAAACTACTCATACTACGATTGAAACGTTAAGAATGGAGTTGAGCATATGGGTAGAACAAAGCGTGGGAATGCAAATGCACAACGAAATAATAATGTAAAAAAAGGCAATCGTATTAGCGAAGAACTTGTTGAATTTGCTTCCTATACAGAGGTTGAGGCTGAAAAGCAAAACGTCCAAAAGAAGAAAAAGAAATAAAAATGTGGTCAGGGTCTCCCCTGACCTTTTCTTTATGGATTTATTCATGTTATAATTATCTTGAATTCAAGATAATTGAAGATAGAGTTTTTACGAAGGGGGAATATTCAAATGGAATTATTAGGCTTACATCATGTTTCGTTATTAACAGGCAAAGCAGAACGAAACTTTGAATTTTATACTAAAATTTTAGGATTGCGCCTCATAAAAAAAACAGTTAATCAAGATAATATAGAATCTTATCACCTTTTTTATGGAGATGCAAAAGGTAGCCCTGGAACTGAAATTACCTTCTTTGATATTCCAGGACTTGGTCGTACACATCCAGGTGTATCTAGTATTTCCTCTACCTCATTACGTGTAAAATCATCAGATTCCTTACATTTTTGGAAGAATCGCTTAGCACAATATGGGCTATCATCTGAGGAAGTAACAGTAAGAGCTGGACGCGAAACATTAGCGTTTCAGGACTTTGAAGGAACAAAGCTCATTCTCGTTGCAGATAATGAAGATACAGGGGTTGCAGCAGGCGAACCATGGAAAGTTGAAGGCATTCCATTAGAGCACGCAATACTTGGACTCGGTCCTGTTACTTTAACGGTTGCTAATGCAGAGCCTACCATTCGTACATTAACCGATGTTTTGAGATTTAGAAAAGTTGGAAGCTATCCGTCTCTTGCTGGTGATTTTCCAGAGGTTTTAGTCTATGCGACTGGTGAAGGGGGTTCTGGGGCAGAAGTTCATATTGAAACCCGACCTGATTTACCAAGAGAACGCTTAGGCCGCGGTGGTGTACACCATGTAGCTTTCAGAATCCCTAATGAGGAGGAATATGAGCATTGGTTTACAAAAATAAGACAGACTCGACTTCCGAACTCTGGTAAGGTAGACCGCTATTATTTCAAAGCATTATATTTCAGAGAGCCAAACGGTATACTATTCGAACTATCCACTGATACTCCGGGATTTGATGTAGATGAACCGTTGGAGACATTGGGCGAAAAACTTGCCCTACCGGCATTCCTTGAGCCAAAGCGAAGTGAGATTGAAGCAAATTTACGGCCTTTGGATATATAACACAAGAAACCCCTTGAATGTGCTATTCAAGGGGGTGTTTTCGTTCTTATATTCAATACTTGGAAAACCTACCGAATCCCGTAGGTTATGACCTATTTCAGAATTGGTTCTTATACCATTCTGCTGCCGCTGCAACTTCTGTACCAGTCAACATATGGCCATTATTTTCCCAATGAACCTTCACAATTGCATTTGCCTTCAACAGTAAGTCTTGTAGGTCAATTGTTTCTTGTGCAGGACAAATAGGATCATTCTTACCTGCAGTGATGAAAACTGGGGTACCGGTTAAATCAGGCAACTCAACATCACGTCTCGGTACCATTGGATGGTGAAGGATCGCTCCTTTTAGTGAATCTTTGTAGTGAAACAATAAGCTTCCTGCAATATTGGCTCCATTTGAGTACCCAATTGCCACGATATTATTTCGATCGAATGAATAAGTAGTTGCTGCCTCATCAAGGAATTCATGTAACTCTTTCGTCCGGAATATAAGATCTTCTATATCAAATACCCCTTCAGCTAATCGACGAAAAAAGCGTGGCATGCCATTTTCTGACACATTCCCTCTTACACTTAACACGGATGCTTCTTCATCAATATGTGTCGCTAATGGCAACAAGTCTGATTCAGTACCTCCAGTACCATGTAATAACAGAAGTGTTGGTTTTGTTTTATCTTTACCCTCACGGAAGATGTGCTTCATAATGATCCCTCCAAAAAATAAATGCTTTTTCTAGTATCCCCTAACAAGGAATAAAAGATGGTTTAATTTAAAATATCTTTAATTCAAGATAATATAATACACAACGTTTGTCAATCAGTAGTGCATAAAACTAGGACAAGTCTCATATCTTTTTATAAATTGTTTTTGGAGGGCCAATATGCGACGAAAAATTAGGATTTTACCTTTGATATTAATTGGATTTTTAATTGGTTGTGCCTCAGCTTCTAAGACCGCATCAGAGTTATATAGCGCCCTTGATCAAAACCTCTCACCACAAGATCAGCTTTTATTAGAAAATCTTCAAGGTCATGTGCAAAAGTTTAGTCAACTCAATAAAGAACTAAATATGTTATTGGACGAAATGAAAAAAGAGGATGAACTAGAGGCTGCGATTGAAACCATGCAAATCGCGAATGAGGAAGCAATGTATATCTATAATCTAATTGAGCTCGATGATAAACCAAGTAATAAAAGTTTATCCACGTTAAGGAATTACGTACAAGCCTCAATAGAAACATATATGGAAGCGATGAACACACATCTGAAGGGAATTACGACAGGAGATTCAAAACAAACGGATGAAGGCTATGAGGCCATTAAAAAAATTAACGAAGAAATTGATCAACTGCTATCTACCATGGAAGGTTGAAATAGCAGCCTTCTAGCATAAAAAAAGAATATTTATCCATACTACCTTTATATGAGTTTTGAGGAGGGTGCCTCATGGACAAACATAATGTTCGTTTATCAAGTGCTGAAATCGGTGGATTATGGACGACGTTTATTCAAGGTAGTATGACTATTACTTTAATCAAATATTTTCTACACCATTTAAAAGATGAAGAAATTAAACCGCTGATGAAGGAGTCCTTTCAAATATACAGTGGACAAATGAAAGAGATTAGGCGGATATTTTCAGAAGAGAAGATACCATTACCGGATGAATTTACAGACAAGGATCTAAATCTATCGGCACCACCCTTGTTTTATGATCCTTTTTCTTTAACTTTTATTTATGCTATGAGTCGGATGAACATGGTCAATTTTAGTTTTTTGACTTCAAATACGGCAAGAGCAGATGTGCGGAAACTTTTTTCAAATTGCCTTTCTGATGCTTTAAAACAATATAATGAAGCAACTGAATTGATGCTCGAAAAAGGCATTTATGATCGGCCACCAACTATTGTCTATCCGACTGATAATGAGTATATAGAAAAGAAATCTTACTTAACAAAATTGATTGGTGACAAAAGACCATTAAACGTCATCGAAATCACCGATATGTTTTTTAATATCGAACGTAATTACTTTGCAATTGTCCTATGTATGGGGTTTATGCAGGTTGTAAAAGACAAAGAGGTTTTCGAGTTTATTAGAGAAGGAAAGAAAATATCTGAAAAACAAATAACCTTTATTAATGACTTATTAAAAAAGGAAAATCTTATGGGTAATATCTCCACCCCACTAGAGGTAACAGGCTCAACGGTTGCACCTTTTTCAGATAAGCTCGTTGTTACACTTTTCCACGCGCTCAATGGAATCGATATTACATTAATAAGCCATGCACAAGCACTATCGATGAGACCAGACCTTATAGCATTTTACACTAAAACAATCGCTGAGATTTTCCTTTATGCAAAAAAAGGATTCAATATCCTTGTTGAACGTGGTTGGATCCAGGAACCACCAAGTACAATTGACCGAATCAAATTGCAAAATAATAAATAGATAAAAACGACGTGTTCAATTGAACACGTCGTTTTGTGTGTGAATATACATCCCATTCCGTATTCACTTAGCTCATAGACATCGTTGGTGCTTGAATGTCTTCTTTCGGACGTCGAGATTGGATAAATAAAATGGCCAGTAAGGCGACTACACCAGCTACTCCAAAATAAATACTCGGCGAAATCAGACTTAGACCTGCAACTAACAGGATGATGCGTTCCCATACAAACGCTCTTCTAATAAAGAACCCTACCATTGCTGTACTAATTCCTATCATCCCAATGATCGCTGTTGCGATAGAAATAATCAAGAAAGGAATCTCATAATCAATTAAAAGCATTTGTGGGTTGATAACAAAGATAAACGGAATAATATAGGCAGCTGCCGCTAGCTTTGTTGCAGTAACACCTGTCATAAATGGATTTGCCCTTGCTAAACCAGCTCCAGCATAAGCAGCTAGACATACTGGAGGTGTGATATCTGCTACGATTCCAAAATAGAAAACAAACATATGAGCAGCTAATACAGGTACATCTAATCCGAGGATTAGCGCCGGAGCAGCCATCGTCGCTGTGACAACATAGTTTGCTGTAGTTGGTAAGCCCATTCCAAGAATTAAACAAGCAATCATTGTGAAGAACAAGGTAAGAATTAAGCTTCCGCCACCTAAAGCAATAATGCCGTCGGCAATGCGGCCACCGAGACCCGTTTGAACAACAACCCCAACTATGATCCCTGCAGACGCACAGGCTGCAATAACAGGCAACGCAACCCTTGCACCTTCTTCAAGTGTTCCAATTATACTCTTTAAAGACATTCTTGTATCTTTACGAACAAGACTCACTAAGAATGAAACAAGAATCGCAACCAATGCAGCACGCATCGGTGTCCTTCCCGTCAATAACGTATAAAAAATGACAATAAGAGGTAATAATAGATACCCTCGTTCTAGCATTAACTTCTTAGCTCTTGGTAATGTTTCCTTTGGAGAGCCAACAATTCCAACCTTTTTAGATTCATAATGAACCGCTAAAAATACACCTAGAAAATAAAGTGTGGCTGGGATAATGGCTACTAACATAATTTGGCTATAAGGGATATTTGTATAAGAAGCCATTATAAATGCTGCTGCTCCCATAATAGGTGGCATAATTTGCCCACCTGTTGACGCTGAAGCCTCTGCTGCTGCTGCAAACTCGGGTTTATAGCCGGCTTTTTTCATCATTGGAATCGTAAACGAACCCGACCCAACTGTGTTTGCAACTGAACTACCTGAAACCATACCTTGCATTGCACTGGCGACAACCGCTGCCTTCGCTTGACCACCTGTAAAACGACCAGTGAGAGCAAACGCAATGTCATTAAAGAATTGCCCAACACCCGTTCGAATTAACATCACACCAAATAATAAGAATAAAAAGATAAAGGTCGACGAAACCTGAATTGGCGTACTATAGATTCCCTTCGTAGTTAAATACAAATCCGTTACCAACGTATTCCAAGAAAAGCCCCGGTGAGCAAATAGCTTTGTAGGAATTAGATTTCCATACAATGCATAAAGGATAGCTAAACTCGAAACGATAACAATCGGTAGACCAACACATCTTCTTGCTGCTTCAAGGACAAGTAAAACCCCTAATGTTGCCACAATAAAATCTGGGGTCGTATAGCCAAAAACAATTCGCTCTGTTACAAGTTCTTCATAAAATATTACGTTATAATAACCGACACCTAATGAGATTATCGCGAGTAGTACATCATACCAAGGTATACTTTTTTGTTTCCGATGAAGTCCCTTCTTTATCGGGTAAAGAAGGAAAATCAAAGCCAAAGCTGTACCAAGATGGATTGGCCCTTGAATCCGTGCCTCAAAGGCACCACGATACCCTGTATAAAGATGGAATAATGTGAGACCAACCGCCATTATTAATACGACCCATTTCCACCGACCTAAATCCCTTCGGTACGTACTCTCTCGGTCATACTTCTCAAGAATTTCCTCAGCTGATACATTTTCATTCTTTTGAGTAGGCTCGTTCGAATCTTTCATCTCCTTTTTCTTCCACCATTTCATTCTCTCCACCACCTGTTAAATCGTATTAAATGAAAAAAGACATCTTTGTGAAAAAAAGGGCTAGAACACAAAGTGTCAAGCCCTTCTTCGATCTATTGAAGCTATCAATCTAAAATTCCAGCTTCTTTGTAATATTTTTCTGCACCAGGATGGATTGGTAAATCCCCTAAGCCACTAAGTGCATTTTCTTTTGTCATATGGGCTGCCTGTGCATGTGTATTTTCACTAGCTTTTTCAATCATTACTTTTGCAAGTTGGTAAGCAAGATCATCATCCACTGTGTCAGTATTTGCAACTAGAACTGCATATGCAGATACAACATTTGCATCTTCCTCTAACCACTCATAAGAGCCTGCTTTAATTGTATAGCCTGTGTAACCGCTAGATTCTTCAACTTTACCTAATTCAGATCCTGTTACTTCCAAGAACTTTACATCACTAACGGAAGCTTGAAGTTCATCAATACCGGCATCTGGTAGTCCGAGTAGTCCAAATGAAGCATCAATAGTACCATCCTGAAGTTTCGATTTAGCATCACCGAAACCTTCTTGATATGCTTCATAGTCTCCGTCATTAATTCCATATGCCGCTAATACTGCTTTTGTCGCAGCTTGTGTTCCACTTCCTGGAGGTCCAATTGCTACTCTTTTTCCTTTTAGATCAGCAATCGTTTCAACACCCGTGCTTTCACGAGTAATAATTTGAAGTACTTCAGGGTAAATATGTCCAATAAATGCGAAGTTCTCTACCTTCTTACCGTCAAAATCTCCGGTTCCATTAAGTGCATCATAAGCTGGTAGATTAACTGTCATCCCAAGGTCGAACTCACCATTTGAAATTTTCGCAAGGTTTTCAACAGATGCACCTGATTCTGTTGAAGTTACGTTAACAGTTTCAATGTTCTTGTTCCATACATTCGCCATTTCTTGGCCAAGTGGAAAATACGTACCACCTTGGCTACCCGTACCCATAAGAAGGTCTGTTGTTTCTGACTTGCCATTCCCTTCTCCACCATCATCCTTGTCGTCACCATTCGTGTTATCACTGCTACAAGCAGCAATGACTAAAACCAATGCTAGCAGCAAAGCAAGAAATGAGTACTTCTTAAGCATTTGCATTCCCCCTACTTATATATTTTTTTATGTAGACCCTCAAAGTTGAGGTTTACTACTAAACTACCATTTTTAACTTAAATTGGTATATTTACCAATTTAGAACCTATATTCCTAGGTTAACATATATTGTTTGTGGTTTGCAAAATTTTTATAATATTTACTTAATATCATTGTAATAATCCATGTTTAAAATATGCTCGATATTTATGATGAAAAAATTTTTTTAAACCATTTGAAACCTTTTGTAAATCTCTTCGTAAATATAATCAAATGCAATTTGGAGAGTGTATGCTCGATACTTTTATGAGTTTACGAGAATAATACCGAGTATATGCCGGAGCCTTCTACTATTTATTCAAACTTGTTGAATAAAGGTAATTCCATTTTTGGAGAAGATTAGGAAGAAAAACGGATTGCATACTATATTTTATGTAGTACAATCAAAAAGGAATATTTTTTAAGGGGGAGCAATCATATGAAACGTACAGGTGAATTTGTATTAACAATTATTGGAGCTTGTTTTTTTGTATTTTTAACTTTATTTGGCTTCATGTTCGTAGGTTTAGGAGACAATAATGAATTTGCACAGGAAATGGAGAGCATTGCTGCGGAAGATCCGACTCTTGAAGGTGTCGATATGGGGGCCCTTACGGAGATGGTAACAGCTGGTGGCTGGTATTTCATTGTCGTTAGTATTTTGGCAATCATTCTTGGTATCGTATCCCTATTTCTTCTTAAAGGAAACAAGCGACCAAAAGCTGCAGGTATCATATTAATTGTTGTCGCAGTACTTAGTACGCTTGCAACATTCCTAGTCTCAATTATTGCTAGTATTCTGTACCTCATTGCGGGTATCCTATGTCTCGTGCGTAAGCAAAAGGAAACATTTAATACTGAATACTAATGAAAAAAGCTTGAAGGTTTTTAATCTCCTTGGACTAATCTAAAATAGTGAGACAATATAAAACACCTCCAAAATGGCAATACTTGAGATAAGTATTGTGACATTATTCGGAGGTGTTTTTGCGTGGGCAAAAAAACTGTATATACAAAAGAGATTAAATGGGCGGTAGTAAGAGATAAGCTTGAAGGAAAATTAACAACACGGGAAATTATGAACAAATACAAAATCAAAAATAAAACTCAAATTGAAACTTGGATGAGATGGTACAAGAATGGAGAATTGTATCGGTTTGATCAGCCAATTGGTAAACAATATACATTTGGGCATGGACCCGATTCTTTAAGTAAGGACGAGCGAATAAGTAATCAACTAACTCACCTAAAAATGGAGAATGAAATTCTAAAAAAGTATATTGCGATGAGAAAGGAGTCGATAAAGGGCTAGTAGTACAATTGGTTGAACAATTTCGTGAAAAATATACCGTTACTTCCATTTTAAAAGTTTTAGGGATTCCACGTGCTAGCTATTATCGTTGGACTAAAGGGTTTGGTGAATATCGGAATGAACATGAAGATTTAATTATTGAAATCTGTAAGGCTACTAAATATAGAAATGGTCATAGGAAAATTAGAGCTATTCTAAAGCGAGTACATCATATTCATCTTAATAGGAACACAGTTCAAAACATTATGCAGAAGCATCATTTGCAGTGTAAGGTGAAACCAAAACGCAAGTGGAAATCGCAGGGAGAAAGTGAAGTCATTGTACCTAATATTCTTAATCGTGATTTTAGTGCAAGTAAACCAAATGAGAAGTGGGTAACGGACATTACGTATATCCAGTATGGCAGCGAAACATTATATCTGTCTACGATTATGGATTTGTATAATAATGAAATCGTAGCTTATAAGATTTATAATCATCAACAAACCCCATTAGTGATTGATACGTTAGAAGAAGCTTTGAACAAAAGGAATAATCCCAAAGGGATTATCATTCACACCGATCAAGGAAGTGTGTATACATCATTTACATACCAGAATTACCTTAAGGAACATCATTTGGTAAGTAGTATGTCCAGACGTGGAAACTGTTGGGATAATGCGGTGATAGAATCATTTCACTCTAATTTAAAGACAGAGGAATTTCAGTATTCTAAGTTTAATTCATTGACAAATTTTATCGTAGCATCGAAAATTGACAACTATTTGTACCACTATAACGAGAATAGAATACAAGAAAAATTAGGCTACCTCACTCCAAAAGAATTCGGAATGAAAGCAGCCTAAAATGGTGTTTTATATGTGTCTCATTTAGCTAGGTAAGTTCACCTTCAAGCTTTTTTCTTTTGTTTTTTCGGTGGTCTAGGTTCTTTTTGAATCATTTTGACGAAAGAAAAAATGATAATAAACAAAATTATAGTCATAGGTAGCGCAGATATTAGTGAAGCAGTCTGTAATGCATTCAATCCTCCTGCTATCAATAGTACTGCAGCAATCGCTGCCATTAGGGTTCCCATTATGATTTTTACAGGAAGTCCCGGAGACAAGCTACCCCGTGATGTCATGCTCGATAGTATATAAGTTGCCGAGTCTGCAGATGTCACTAAAAATGTAAAAATCAACAAAATCGATAATAATGATAATACGTTTGAAAATGGTAAATGGGAATATGTTTCAAAAAGAGCGATCGTAACATCTTCATTAACCGCTTCAGCTATGGATGTTCCATTCATTAAATCACTATGAAGGGCTGTACCTCCAAATGTAGCAATCCACAAACACGCGATAAGAGGAGGAACAATTAATACTCCAATAATAAACTCCCGAATCGTTCGTCCCTTTGACACACGTGCAATAAATGCCCCAACAAATGGTGACCAAGCGATTGCCCAAGCCCAGTAGAAAATGGTCCAATCACGTACCCAAGTCCCACCTCGATATGGAGTGAGCCGAAGACTATATTCTATGAATTTATTCAAGTAATCACCTAGTGCTAACGTAAATGCATTTAAAATAAACACTGATGGTCCCGCAAAGAAAACGAACAAAAGTAACACTAGACATAACCCTAAATTTAAGTTGCTCAACCATCGTATTCCTTTATTTAATCCTGTACTTGAGGAAAGTAAATAGAGAACTAAAATGACAAGTGTTAGTCCTAATTGCAACCAGATGGAGTTTGGAATTTGGAAGACTGATTTGAGTCCTCCCGCCATTTGCAAGATTCCTAATCCTAAAGAGGTTGCAATTCCCATAACTGTAGCAATTACAGCAAAGGAATCAATTGTATTTTTCACTATGGGATTGGAACCAAAAGCTGGCTCTACAGCAGTTGATACAAGCCCGTCTTTTCCGCGCCTGAACTGCAAAAATGCAATCATTAGGCCTACAATAGCAAACACTGACCACTGACTAACCCCCCAGTGAAAAAAGGAATAACCCATAGCAACTCGAGCTGTTGCCTCTGTTTGGGGATCTAAGTTCACGAATGGCGGAGTAAAAAAGTGACTCATCGGTTCAGCAACTCCCCAGAAAACAAGTCCTGCACCAAATCCAGCGGAAAATAGCATCCCAATCCATGTGAAGAATGGAAACTCCGGCTTTGAGTCTTGTGAACCGAGTCTAATCTTCCCAAATTTACTAATGGCAAGCGCAATTAAAAAGACGACAAAAATAAAAACAGAAAGTAGATAAAACCAGCCAAAATTTGTGGTTGTAAATAAAAATAGAGCTTCAGCAACTTCTCCAAATCTATTCGGAGCAACCGCTCCTAGAATAACAAGGATAAATATAATAATGGCTGAAATCAAAAAGACTGGATTGCGAAATGTTTCGTTTTTCATTGTATTTCCTTTCCTCTTTTTTAGTCGTCTTAGTTTTTCACATGGGTGGAAGAAAATACATTGCTACTAAAAAAGACTTGCCAACAATGACAAGTCTAAATCTATTATCTATTTTTTATTGCTTGAGCAAATCGTTTTAAACCTTCTTCTAATAATGTTCTTGGGCAGGCGATGTTGATTCTTGTGAAGCCCTCCCCTTCTTTTCCGAAAATGTACCCTTCGTCAAATGCTACTTTTCCTTGTTTTTGGATGACATTCTCCAGTTCCTTCGAGTCCAGTCCAAACTCTCGACAGTCCAACCACACGAGATAGGTTGCTTCAGGTTCAATCACCTTTACCTCAGGAATATTTGACTTGATATACTCTTTAAGAAAATCTAGATTTCCTTTTAAATAGTCAAGAAGTTGGTCAAGCCATTCGTCGCCTTCCTCGTAAGCTGCAATTAGTCCAGTAACACCAAAAGTATTCGTGATACTTAGAAAGGCCTCCTCCACCGCTTGATTAAAGCGTTCCCGATATTCTTTTTTAGGTATGATGATATTTGATGTTTGTAATCCTGCAAGATTAAATGTCTTACTAGGTGCTGTACAAGTAATGGAAGACTGGGCAAATTGATCCGAAATCGCAGCAAATGGTGTATGTACATTCCCCTTATAAACCAAGTCAAAGTGGATTTCATCAGAGACTATCAAGATGTTGTGATTCAAACAAATTTCACCAAGCTTTGTTAATTCATCCTTTGTCCATACACGTCCGACAGGATTATGTGGATTAGAAAGAATGATCATTTTTACATCCGTATCGATTTTCTTCTCAAGGTCGTCAAAATCCATGGAGTAGCGACCATTTTCATATCGTAAAGGATTATTCACAATCTCTCGACCATTTTTTTCAATAACACTCATGAAGGGATAATAAACAGGCTGTTGAATCAGGATCTTATCACCAGGGCTGGTAAAGGTTTGAACAATAATATGTAATGCTGGTACGACTCCTGGACTAAAACAAATCCAATCCTTGTCTATATTCCAATTATGCCGACGCTTCATCCAACCGACTGTTGCTTCATAATAAGCTGCTGGTCTTGTTGTGTATCCAAAGATTCCGTGCTCTGCTCGCTTTTGAATAGCATCGATGACAGGTTGTGGGGATTTAAAATCCATGTCAGCAACCCACATGGGAAGTATCTCTTTATCACCAAATACGTTCTCAACCTCATCCCACTTAACAGAATTCGTTTGCATCCGATTTATCGATTCATCAAAGTTATACTTCACGCCAATCCCTCCAATATAATTAGTACAAGCTTTTTATTTCGACATTTTCAGGAAGCTTAAATGGATTTTCTTTGTTGATATGATCGTAAAACATAATTCCATTAAGATGGTCAATTTCATGTTGGAATACAATAGAAGCATATCCTTTTAAACGGAGTGAAATCTCTTTTCCATTGAGATCAAAAGCTTTCACTTTAATTTTTTCATATCTAGGCACATAGCCTTCTACTGGGCGATCAACTGAAAGACACCCTTCTCCTTCAGGTAAATAAGTCATCGAAACGGAATGACTAATAATCTTCGGATTCACTACATGGTATTCATGTAATTTGTCATCAAAGTCCGTAAAATATGTTACAAACATGCGCTTATCCAAGCCGACTTGGTTTGCTGATAAGCCAACTCCAGGACGTAAACCATGTTTTTTCGCAAGCTCTGGATCCTGGCTATTTTTCACATAATTCATCATACTGATTAACGTTTCTTTGTCTTTCTCTACAATTGGGATTGGTACCTCTGTCGTTTTCTTTGCCAAAAGTGGATGTCCCTCTCTTACAATATCCTTCATCGTAAGTATGTAATCTGATTTATAGTAATACATTTCTTTTCATCTGCCTTTTCACTTTATCATGTCTTAATCTTATATTTTCCTTTTGCTAATGTCTATTGATAAACAGTTTTCCACAATACAGGAGATGTATTATACCAAAAGAAAAAAGCCACCAAAACTTGTGGCCTTCAATTTGTATTATATTGTTTAAAAGTAGAAAAAATCTCGCTACTCATTGTTTTGTAGCCTTTACCTGTCAAATGAATTCCATCATCACTAATGAAATCCGTTACGTCTCCTAACTGCATCATTGCGGCTCGAACATCAATTTTTGGAACATGTAATTGTTCTGCAAGTAAATTCAAACTCCGGTTATATAATCCATGCCAATGCTCTATCCCACCCTGTAGACTAATCCAATGACTAATTGAGCTACCATAGTTTTGGGCTAGTAACCGATAATATCTGACGGGATCAAGAGGCGGCAATGTCATCAAAACAGGCGTGATATTCGCTTCTTTTATTCTATGAATCAGTTGTTTTAGGTTTTCCATATAACGCTCAATTGGAACAATTGGCTGATGCTCATCTTCTGGTTTTTCAGCCACTTCATTCCACTTAAAGTTGCAATCATTACCACCGATATTTATAATCACGAAATCAGGTTGTTCAGCAATAACGTCTTTCTCCACTCGTGACAATAATAAATCGGAATTATCATTAAAAACGCCTTTATTTAAAACAGTAACCTGCTCGGGCGCTATTTGCTGTAAAAAGGCTGGGTAATTTTCTTTTAAAATTCGCATGCGACCTTTTACAAATGATACCCCTCTAGTTAAACTATCACCAAAACATACAACTTTCATATATATCACCACTTAATCATTTATTAAGAACACTATATAACGTAGTTATCAATACTACATATAATCATATACCCATTCCAACACGTAGTCAATATTTACTTTATGTTTATTGTTAGGTAAACTAAAGAGGAATTTATTAAAAAAGAGGTTATTACTTTGAACATAGACGTGAATAAAAATATTTATTTAGAAGATATCCCACAAATTGATTTATATATGGATCAGGTTATTCAACTTTTTGAAAACACCTTTCACTCAACGAAAAGAAATGAAGATGAGAAAATCCTCACCAAAACAATGATCAATAACTACGCAAAAGGGAAGCTACTCATACCAATTAAAAACAAAAAGTATTCTAAGGATCATTTAATCTTGTTAAGTCTGATTTATCAACTTAAAAGCGGTCTGTCAATCAATGACATTAAGGCAACGTTGGATGGAATCAATCAACGACTAACAAATGAAGAAGACTTTGACCTCGAGGCTTTTTATAAGAGCTATCTAGCTCTCCATAATAAAAATGCGGCTGAATTCAAAGAGAATATTGATATTAAAGTAAACGATGTTGTGGATGTATTGGGGTCCAATGATGATGAACATCTTAAGAAAGTGCTCTTGATATTATCCTTTATTACAGCTAGTCAATTTTATCGCCGGGCTGCTGAATCATTGGTTGATGAACTGACAATAAATGAGCTGGATGAAAAAAAGAAAAGTGAATAGTACGTTTTTGGATAAAATATAGCATACTCATCTTACGAATGCTTTTACCGCTTTTTATACGTAGAAATCATGCGCAAGTGGATAAATTTTACATTTATTGCTGTTTACCGAACTGAATTTTCCTATTTATTGGTTTTGCGCATGGTTTGCTAGAGGCATCCTATATTAGACCATGCGCATTCCCTATTTTCTCCGAAACCTGGATAAATTTCCACATTCCCTCTTTACTCTACACTTTGAATTAGCTCATTCATCATTTCCTTATCCATCGGGCCCACGATTTTTTTCCGAACAATCCCTTTAGAGTCAATTAGATAGCTAGTCGGAATCGCATGGGCTTGATAGATTTGTCCAATGTCTCCTTGCTCATCTAGCATGACTGGAAAGCTCAGCCCATACTCCTCTACAAATTTTTCAACATCTGAACTCTTTTTTTCTGCTGTTGTTAAATTTACGGATAATAGGATGACATCGGAATCTTTATGTTCTACATAGAAATCTTCCATATGCGGCATCTCAGCCTTACAAGGTGGGCACCAACTTGCCCAGAAGTTTAATATAACTCTCTTTCCTCGATATGCCGAAAGTTTGGCTTCTTCCCCGCTGATTGTTTTTAAGATAAAATCAGGAGCAAGTTGTCCTTCTGCAATCCCTACTTCAAGGTCTTCAGTTTCTACATGTCCTACTGGATTCGCGGATGAAATATGGCTGCTGATTGGCCACGCGACCAGCCCTGTTAATGCCACGATTAGTGCTGACTTTTTGAACACCTGAAACACGTCCTTTTTTTGTTGTCCTATCCTATATAATGTCAACAATAAAAGAAAGAATGCGCTCATTGCTTTTATAAAATGGAGGGGCATCTGTTCCTGCAACCAAAATAAAGTTAGCAAATCATAGAACATTAAAGCTGATAGACTCATGATAAGCATCGATAGAATGAGTAGTGATGGCTGAATCGTCTTCTTTTTTAAGTGATACAAAAAGTATAAGAGTGTAATAATAACTGCAATAATCAATCCTTTTGTACCACCAGTAAAATACAACAACGACAACGGGCTTTTTGTCACAAGTTTCGGATCTAGAAGCAACAAGCTCCCTTTCCAGACAAGAAATCCAATAAAAATACCATTCGTAAGGAGATTGAGAATACTTTTGATGTGATCCTTTGATGTCTTATTTGTTAACCATATTCGTACAACAATTATCCCTAGAATTAGACCAATCGCTAGTATAACCCACTTTGTCATGATGGCTAATGAGCCAATTTGTATTAAATGCATCCTAAACCTCCTCTATTTCATTGTATATATTATACCGCACAGGGTATAATGTTGGCGAATAATAACCATTTTGTTAAATGTAGCATAGTGACGTATGTATCTAAATCTACTAACAGCTTTTAGTTAAAGATTCATTAATTATTGGAGGGCAATCATGAGAGAATTTTTAGAATTAACATCCGTGGATACAGTTAAACATTTTATTGAAGAACATCCGCTATCTTTTTTATTCATATCAAGAACAAACTGTAGTGTTTGCCATGCATTACTGCCGCAGGTTAAGGATGTAATGGAGGATTTCCCTACGATTCAACTTGGTTATATAAATGCCGATCATGTTGAAGAGATTGCAGGTTATTTTTCTATTTTTACCGTGCCAGTGCTACTTTTATTTGTGGAGGGTAAGGAATTTCTAAGAGAAGCACGGTTTGTACCGATGGAACCCTTTAAAGAAAAGATTGAAAAAATTTATAGTAATTACACAGATTAATATAAGAGATAAATACCTTGTCGAAGATTTTACCTTAGCCTCAGTATAAATAAATTAGTGGCAGTATTTTAATCATAGTGGCAGTAAGTTGTAAAATCCATAAAAAACGAGGCCCATCACAAGGATGTGCCTCGTTTTTCTTTAATTTGTTGGTCGTTTAAATGGCCACCAGTTGGCAATTCCGAAGTTTTTAACCATGACCGGTATAAATAACGGCAGAATAACAAATGCGTACAGCATCAGACCTACGAGTGTAATGGATGCAATTTGGAGCAAAGATAGCATTCCGGATGGCATCATCGCTGCAAATGTTCCACCAAGTATGATGGCTGCTGATATAATTACCGTCCCCATCTTCCTCATGGATAACAGCATCGCTTCTGCTACTGGCATGTTACGGTACTCGTTAAAGCGATCCATTAAGAAAATACTGTAATCGACACCGAGTGCAACAAGAATAACAAATGCAAAGAATGGTACTGCCCAACTAATTCCACTATAACCAAGAATATTAACAAAGATAACTTCATTAATTGCCATTGATGTGTAATAGGTTAATATCAATGAACCGATAATATAGATTGGCATGATTAAAGAACGGAACAAGAAAATCAGAATCAGCGCAATACCGATAAACATCAATACAATTGTGCGTGAGTAATCCTGTTCAGACATTTTACTTAAATCAGTATTGGTGCTGGTGATACCACCTAGGGCTACATCAGCATTTTCTAGTTTTGTATCTTTCGTTGCTCGAGCAACTGCTTCTTCGATGTCATCGATTCGGGCCATTGCTTCGTTTGAGTATGGGTTTGCTTCAAAAATCACATCGAAGGTCATTACCTTTCGATCCTTAGACATATATACATCTAAGACTTGTGCAAAATCTTCACTCTCAAGAACTTCTTCTGGCATATAAAATGCATTCAATTCTTCAGAGTTTGATAGATTTGACAAATACTCTTGAGCAGAACCTAACCCATCGGACACTTGTTCAAGACCGTCCGCACTTTGAGTGAGGCCTTCTGTTAATTGTGTTAATTGACCACCTAGTCCTCCGAAACCATCAAGTAACTGTTTTTGACCGTCGCTAATTCCAGCTAAGCCATTCGTGAGTTGAGGCATTCCTTGAACAATTTGTCCTTGGCCATCAGCTGCTTGCACAAGTCCACTCTTAAGCTCTTCCAAACCTGCAATAAGTTGGCCTAGTCCTTCAGGTAGCGCAGCTTGTTCCTTCAGCAATTGTTCAAATCCAGCATTGGCCTGGCTTAATCCAGTATTCGTTTTAGATAGATGCCCATTCAATTCCTTAACCCCAGCAGATAGAGCAGGAATTCCTTGTTGTAGTCGTTCTATGCCATCTCTTAATCCAACATAAAATAGATCTGCAGCAACTCCTACATGTCTACTTTCGAAGTCATCAAATCCTTGTGGTGTAAGCTGATTCAACTGAGTAGACATTTCATCCAAGTTAGAAGCAACTCCTGAATATTGTTCAAGTAGGGTAGCAATCCCAGCTTGTGAGGCTTTATATCCGACGAGAAGCTCATTATTATAATAGTTTAATAGCTCTTCTGCACCGGATTTCGCTTCATCTACTTTAGCAATCATTGTATCAATTCCAGTTGTACCGCTGCGGATACCTGACTCGATTTTTGATAAATTTGTTTGTATTTCAGTCAGACCAGATTGCATTTGATTTGTACCAGTGATTAACTCACCAATACCTTCAGTAGCTGTATTAAGCTCGGGCTCTGATTTTGCAAGTTCGCTACCTGCTTCTTCGAGTCCTTCCTTGATTTGAGTCAACCCGTCTTTTCCTTCGCCAAGACCTTCCTCAAGTGTTTTTGCCTGATTTGCAACAAATAAATCCTCAATTGGTTCACCTGTTGGTCTTGTGACAGAGCGTACGGAGTCAACAAGGTCTACTTTTTCCACTTCACGACTAATTTTTTCGGCTAATTCGATATACTCGGTAGAGTCCATTTCTTCATCATTTTTCAAAACGATTTGAGTGGGCATGGATTCACCAGGTCTAAAGCTGTCAGAGATTGCATTGAAAGCTTTAATCGAGTCCACATCTCCACTTAATTCTTCTAATGAGTTATATGACAATTCTCCATCATATACGATTAAGAACGGAGTGACAATCGCCGCAACAAGTAGTAACGACAACAGTGGACGCCCCAATGAAAAGCGACCTGCAATCGCCCAAATTCTACTGTCTCCATGATCTAGATTCTTTTTAGATGGCCAGAATAGCTTCTTCCCTAATACAGCCATGAAGAAAGGAACGATTGTAAATAATGCACCTAATAATAGGGCAACACCTACTGCAACAGCTACTGCTGACTGGTATAAAATAAATTGGGAAAAACCAATAGCAGCGAACCCAATCATTACAGCAATACCACTGAATAAAACGGTGCGACCGGCATTCTTATATGTTTCAATTATCGCTTCTGGTAAACTCTCTCGATTAGAAAGTTCCTCCTTAAAACGACTCAATAGTAAAATACAGTAATCCGTTCCAATTCCAAACAGTACAGCAACTAAGAATATTTGCGTGTACGTTGAGATTGGAAAGTCAAACTTATCAACTAACATCGATACAATCGACTGTGACGCAAGATATGCAAATCCAACGGTCACGAGTGGGATAATTGGTGCAACTACCGATTTAAAAACAAGTAAAAGAACAATTAGGATAAAGACAACAGTAATGCCTTCCGTCTTTTTCAAGCCTTCTTGTGAGCTTGTTACAAGATCCTCACTAATGAGCCATTCACTCGTGTAAAAGTGGTCGACTTTTACGTCTTCGATCGTTTCGTATAGTAGTTCACTAACCTCTTTTGGCTCACGTTCGTTCCAACTTACTGTTACAGATGCTAGAATTGCTTTTCCATCCTCAGAAACAAGCTGTTCTGTTAATGTCTCTTCGTTAAAATGTGTCAGAATTTCAGTGATTCCAATCTCCTCTTTATTTTCCTCTAGAAGGCGAATCGCTCTTTCTGCTTCTTTTATTTCATCGTCAGTTAGTTTCTTCTCATCATGGAACACAAGTGCAACCTGCGTTTCATCGTCTCCGCCCTCTTCGGCTTTGGCATCATTTAAAATTTGTCCTGCAATGGAGGATGAATATTCCTCTGGAACCGTTATTTGTCCTTTTTCGCGCACAAGATCGCCCATATTCGGAGCTGCCAAGAATAACCCAGCGACAACTGCAATCCATGCAATTAGGACAAACCATTTCCGTTTTATGATAAAATTCATGGTTACTCGACCACCTTGTTGTTTTTATTGTTAAGTAAAATATCATTCAGCTTTCCATACGTTTTTAGAAATTGAACAATTTCTGCTTCTGAAAATTCACCAATGATTGTCTCTACAAGCTTATGAACCCGCTCCTCAGTCTTTGAAAACAACTCATTTCCTTTGTCTGATAACGTTAAATAGACTAGTCGTCGGTCATTTTCATCGCGCGTTCTCTCAATTAATCCCTTTTCGTAAAGGCGGTTTATAATGGCCGTGATTGCACTTTTTTTCACTTCAAAAACATCTGCAAGCTCAGTCGATGTACACGAACCCACTTTATTTATGTAGCGAAGTGTATAATGCTGGTCATTTGTGAGGTCACTCCCAATTTGCTCTTTTATGAGTGAATCAGCAATGGTATTCACCGAAAATGAAACTTGAAGATACAAATCAACCAATTCTTTAATATTTGTTTTACTCATTAACACTTTCACCTCTTTTCATATAAGTTCACGTACTTAATAGTTAAACTGTTTAACTATTAACATGGATAACTATAATCATCACCCATTTAAAAGTCAACAAAAAAAACATCCCTCTACATGTAGAGAGATGTGGTTGAATTCATTTATTGGTCAATCACTTCAACATCCTTCATTTGTAACTCTGTATCACTCGCAAATGATATGTGATATTTCACATAACCATTATCATCTTTTACATATTTTGCATTCGGATCATCGATGATGTTCCCATTAATAGTGACTGATTCGTAGTTATAGTTATTTTCATTTAGCACCTTTTGAATAGCCTTAGCATCTGTAAAAACATCTTCCTTTGTAGACTTAGTCGAATCTAACACAATATGCATATAAATTGGCTTTTCAAGTTTCATACCCTTATTCCAGGTCGTATTTATATCATACGTACCTTGTTGAACTTCTAGCGAAACGCTGATTCCTTTTACAACTGGAACGGTTTGCTGTAATAATCCAGTTATTTCTGCTTGTGCTTCTGTACTTAATTTTTCCATAAGAGGTTCATCTAAATTCTCTGTGTATATCGAATCTATAGTCACATACGGCTTGACGAATCCCCTCACCGCAAACTCATATTCATTTGGTCCTTTTTTTTCGGAAGTACCACCAATTTCAATCACATTGAAATCATAGGTCGAAAACTTAAAATTATAGAAACCTTCTTCGATTCTGAATTCACGGTTCGGATATGTTTCTTCTAAATAATTTTCTAGTACCTTGTTTGCGTAGAATTTACTAATTGGATTACCGTTAAAGGAATGATAAAAATACAAAACAATTAACACCAATACGCTAATAATGACACTGTAAATAACCTTTCGTTTTTTCACTTATCCTCACCGTTCCTTATTTTAAGATATAAAAATCCAATTATGTTGCCAATAAAGGCAAATAGATAATGAATTAACGTAACTATGATGGAGCCCATTACGGATTGAAACAAAAATTGCCCAAATGAAACTGTACCGTCTATATGTCCGTTCAAGTAGTGTCCGATATCATCGCCAATTGACCATATAAAAATAGGGATAAATGAAATATATAAGACGATTTTCATATCTTTGTAAAACAGATACGTGAGGAAGCCTAGTACTGTATACCATAAAATAAAGCCGAAGCTATCATTGAGTAAGGATGTTTGAATTGCTAGATAAAATGACAGTCCAACAAAAATCAGTTGATAAAGTGCGAGCCTTCGTTTTATTTTTGTGATCATTTTATCATGATGAACAGTCGATTGGATTTCTTCCTTTTCTAGTGGTGTAGTCGTTTGCCTTACTAGTTTTTGGAGTTCATCACTGTCCTGAATTTGCTCCTCGAGCCAATTAGCCGTGTCTTCACTTAAAAGACCCTCATTATATAGTGGAAGCAGGTCTTCTATAATTGCTTGTTCACGATGATCCTTCATAATATCCCTCCATTTCCTTATGAAGCTTGAGCTTAGCTCGGTGAAATGTAACTCTTGCAAAGTTTTCGCTTTTTCCAAGTAAGCTCCCAATCTCTTTAAATGATAATTCCCCATAGATTCTTAGGGTCACAATTTCCTTCGAAACATCATCTAATCGATTTATATACACCAGTAGATTCTGCTTTACTTCTTTGTTAAGTACTTCCTCCTCAGGTGTGGTCGATTGTCCAGTTTCTTTTTTGAGCATCTCAGTTAACTCATTTTTATATTTCTTTGAGCGGTAATGTTTTAACAACCGATTCCTTGCAATTGCAAATAGCCATGTCTGGATTGTGGATTGCCCTGAATAGGTGTGTATGCTCTTAATCGCTTCATAAAATACCTCCTGGGTCAGGTCCTCGGCCAATTCTTTGCTAGAGGTCTTTATAAAGAAAAAAGCATATATTCGTGGTTGTATTTCTTTATATAAGTCCTCAAGCTCCAATTCCCTTCCCCCTTTTACGTTTTTCTTATTCACTAAATTAGTACCCTGGAATTTCATTTCGTTACAAACAATTTTAAATTATATTGCTAGTTTGAGAACATCATTTTAATAAATAAACACATTATCGTTTTTTTGATATAGAGAAAATTGGTTAGCAAGATTGTCCAATGTTGTGCATATGAATGTAGTACTGCTTCTGGTTGACTATAAAAAAAGTTGAGGTAATGTAAATGATTATTGGATTATTAGTGATTCTTATCTTTGTTCTACTTTTACCGTTTTCCATCAAATCTGTTGAGAAGAATTTAGAAATGTTCCTCTTTTTTATGGGGCTTCTCGCTGCGGTTGTAGGTGGGGTATTTAGCAGTAAACTATTCGTTGGGGCTGCAATAGACCCTATTAAGATTACCTTAGCTGTATTAGTTGCTGGTTTACTGTTCAAATGGTTTCAATCACCATTACAAAGATCCATTATTGGCTTGAGTCGAAGAATCCCGTTTCGCTTGTTTATCGGGGGAGTTGTTGTCTTTTTAGGACTCATTTCAAGTGTAATAACCGCCATCATTGCAGCACTGGTGTTAGTACTAATAGCCTCTTCACTAAAGTTAGAGCGTTCATCTATGATTCGTTTTGTAATCATTGCCTGCTTTTCAATTGGTATGGGGGCTGCATTAACACCAATTGGTGAACCTTTATCAACGATTGCCATTAGTAAACTTAATGAAGAGTTTTTCTTTTTAATAAAATTGATAGGTCCACAAATTTTTGTTTCACTCTTTATTTTTGGCTTATTGGCATTCTTTGTAGTAGATCCACCAAAACGAATGAAGGCAAAACCTGAAAAAGAGTCGGATTCGGAGACGTATGAGGATATTTTCGTACGAGCCTTAAAGATTTATTTCTTCGTCATGGGGCTAACCTTGTTGGGTGCAGGATTTGAGCCAATGATCAATCAGTACTTTATTGGACTCGACCCGATGTTGCTTTACTGGGTAAATATCATATCTTCAACACTTGATAACGCTACACTCGCCGCTGCAGAAATCAGTCCTGAAATGGACCATTTTACCATTCAATCCATTTTACTAGGATTATTAATTAGTGGTGGGATGCTTATCCCAGGGAATATCCCAAACATTATTGCAGCAGGAAAGCTAAAAATCACAAGTAAGGAGTGGGCAAAGTTTGGTTTCCCATTGGGACTATGTGTCATGATAGCTTATTTCCTTATCATTTATTTACTATGAAAAAAGCCTAATTTTGTACTGTGCCAAAGTCTACATGACTTTTGTGACGCAGTACAAAATTAGGCATTTTCAATTTACTTCTCTTAATCCCTTGCCGTCGATAACATCCTGTACTCCTTCCTCGCAAACACCATAAGTTCGCCATGAACACGATTCGCAGACTGATTGAATATCCGTTGGGATTACGTTTTTCTGGATGAGTGATTCAATATCCTCCCACCTCATTATCTGTCCAATTCGGAGGCCCACTTTTTTCAGTATATTAGCATCCCTTTCATAGATGGAGGCATTTTGGCAATGGTATTCACCGGTATTCGGATATTTTTCACATAAATGATCTGGCCCGTTTACAATTTTAACAAGTGTCTTTGGGTTATTTCGTAGTGTTTGATGTATAATAGTCATATTTTCAACATACTCTCGAGAATATCCCATTCCCCTGTAGCCTAAAAGACAAAACAAATGATGCCCACGTAGTTTGTACATTCTCATCCCCCTACACTTATTGTTAACTTAAATAGTTTTATGGTTAACATATATTTTACCTTAAATTCCAAAGTAGAGAAAGAACAAATACGCAAGCGCCTTGATCAGTCCCGACAAGCATAAGACGGGACGAGAAGGTTGTTCTTTGACCTTCTTGATGGATTGGCTTACGACCTCGAAAGGCTAGGCACTGGAGCTGGATGCAGAAAATCATGTGCAAGTAATCCATACGTTTAATTTTACACTTACCTAAACCACAAAAAACACCGCATTAAACGGTGCTTTATCCTCGCATAATAATAAATACCATATAGACTATGTACGCAACAGCAAGAATAATCCCTTCAGATTTAGCAATTTGAAATTTTGTTCTCGAAAAAACAAACAACAAAATAGTTAAGAGAAGCATTAAAATAACATCCAAAAACATCTTTCCGTCAACAGGTAAAGGTGAAATAACTGACGCTGCTCCTAACACAAAGAGAATGTTAAAGATATTACTGCCTACTATATTTCCTAAGGCAATTTCACTTTGTTTTTTGATTGCTGCTGTAATCGATGTCACCAACTCTGGTAGGGATGTACCAACTGCGACAATGGTTAATCCCACAAGAGTTTCACTCATTCCAAACGAATATGCAATTTTTATACTATTATTCACTACTAAATCCCCACCAAAGATAATCGCTGCTAATCCACCTACAGTGAGAAGAATATATTTGCCCCATTTTTTCTCAATAATCACTTCTTCTTCTTGAACAGTTGAATTTCGATTATTTCTGGCAGCCTCCAAAATGTAATACATGAACACAGAAAAAAACAATAAGAGAATAATCCCCTCTGTACGGGTAATCGCATTAAATTCCGCGTTTTGTAATACCATATCCCCCATTAATACGAATAACGCAACACTTGCTAAGAACGTAAATGGTATCTCCTTTTGTAGTGTTGTATTTTCGACTTTTAATGGATTTAACAATGCGGTTATCCCTACTACGAATGTAATATTGAAGATATTACTTCCTATAACATTACCAACTGCCACATCTGCATTTCCTTCCATTGCTGCAATAATACTTACTGTAGCTTCGGGTGAACTCGTTCCAAAGGCGACAATGGTAAGCCCAACAAGTATTGGAGGAACCTTGAGTAGCGCTGCAATTTTCGAGGAACCTTCAACAAAATAGTCAGCACCTTTTATTAATAATGCAAAGCCAATTAATAGCAATAGATAAGTCATGTATCCTCCCCCTCATTTTGTTAAACCTGCTCTTACTATATTTCCCAATGAGTTACATTTATACTTCAACTTATGAGTGAGTTTTTTATACTTTTAGAATAATCACTCCCTTCTAAACAACTAACTAGAAAAATATGGTACCATATATTGGAGTCCCTGAAAATATCGTTGTTGTCACAAATGCCAATTGAAATTCGCCAAGAGGAGTTTACCGTTATGCATTTAGGAAAAATGAATATAAATACGTTTATCGATGACTTTAGTAAGCAGAGCCAATTTTCAGGAGTTATTCTTGCAAAACAAGAAATTGAAATATTAGTTCAAGCAGCATATGGATATTCAAATAGAGCTGAAGAAATGAAAAACATAGTGAACACAAAGTTTGGAATTGCATCTGGATGTAAGCTATTTACAGCGATCGCAATTTGCCAATTGATTGAAAAAGGGTTACTTACCCCACAAACGAGATTAAAAGATTGCTTAGCTATCAAGTTTCCACACTTTGATGTGAACATTAACGTCCATCATTTGTTAACTCATACCTCTGGTGTCCCTGACTACTTCGACGAAGATGTAATGGACGATTTTGAGGAACTTTGGAAACAAAATCCGATGTACCTTATTCGTGAATTAAAGGATTTCCTCCCCTTATTCCAGCATAACAGCATGATGTTTGAACCTGGTGAAAGATTTCACTATAACAATGCCGGCTATATCTTATTAGGATTAATCATTGAGCAAATAGCAGGAAAGTCCTTTACAGATTATGTAATCGAGAACATTTTTAAACCATGTGGAATGGAGGACTCAGGATATTTTTCTCTCGACAATCTTCCGAAAAATACCGCGATTGGTTATATCGATAATGAAGAAGGATCATGGCGTACAAATATGTACTCCATTCCAATTAAAGGTGGATCTGATGGGGGTGCTTTCGTTACAGCACCTGACATGATGAGATTGTGGGATGCTCTTTTACACCATAAGCTTGTAAGTAAGGAAACGACTAACCTGCTTTTAACACCTCATGTACATGCCGAGGAAGATGAATATTATGGGTATGGGGTTTGGATTAGTAAAAGGGATTCCGATATTTATAAATATCATGTGATGGGCTATGACCCAGGTGTGAGCTTTGCTTCGTCACACTATCCAGCTTCAGGTCTAACACTAGTTATTCCTTCAAATCAATCATACGGGCCACATGATGTAACCGATGTTATTGAGGAACATATATAATAAAAAATGAGGTCAGGATTCTCCTGGCCTCATTTGTTTTAGTTATTAGTCACGATCATTATCGTCATCGTTATCATCATCTGAATCAATTTCCTTCTCTAAAATCGTTCCATCTAGAGCTGAAATTTCAAATTCGACTTCTTTTCCTTCATACTTCATTTCAATTTCGTAGTGGAAATCATCGTCTAATTCTACTTCAGTGATTTTACCTGGTGTGTCATTTTTTGCAATTGAGATAGCTTGTTCTTTTGAGATTTTAACTGACTTTACAGCTTTTTCTGAACGGTTTCGGTCATCATCACGATCATCATCAACTCTTACAACTTCACCAGTTGTAGCATTGATTTCTACCTCAGCATCATCATGTGTACCTTCTAGTTCTACTTCATAAATAACCTCGCCATTCTCTCGATCTAGCTCAATTTCCTCAACATGTGCTCCTTTTATCTCTTGAATTGCAATTTCTTCTGCTTTAGAAAATGGAACATTCACTTCTTTAGCAAAAGCGCCAACTCCTGCTGCTCCGCCTAATACTACTGCTCCAACAATTCCTAGTACTACAAGTTTTTTCTTCATCTTTGTTTCCTCCTTTATTTAATCTATCTTCATAATAGACAATGAAAATGAGGAAACTAGGATTATAAAATGAGAATTTGATGAGAAACATATGAGTTGTTCTCAAAATCAACTACGTCTTGCATATCCATGCAAATCTTTGCCTAGATCATACGAATGACAGAATAAAGTTAATCATCATCATCATCATCAGATAGAATTGATTTTACTTCACCTGAAATCGAATGTACTTGTACCGTATAGTCTTCACCTTGTGCATCTTCAATTTCAATAAAATAGTAGAGATGTCCTGCTTCTTCTTCAAGGTCAACATCGTCCACCTCTCCTTTTACATGTTGAAGCGCAATCTCAATTGCCTGTTGTTCTGAAATTCGCTGTGTAGTCTTGGCTGGTGGTTCAGGTGTAGTAGGCTGAGTCTCAGGTGGGTTCTGGGGTTGGGTTTTATTCTCTACTACATCCACAATCTTTCCAGTTGCTGTCTCTAACTTATATGTTGCTTCTGTATCACCTTTTATAACAGTCGCATAATAATACGTTTGTTCTTGTTCATCTTTCTTTTCAATTGTTTTAATTTTTCCAGCCTGCTCTTTTTCTAAAATATCCCGAATCTCAGACTCCGTTTTTTCGCGTGGCTCCTGTGAAAGCTGCGTGAGATTTGTAACGTCACCTGTTTTTTGGTGAACCTCAATTTCATACATACCTGTTTTATCGATTTCAAATTTTATTTTATAAACGTCGCCATCTCGGCTTACTTCCGTATTTTGCCCATTATACATTTTTTCAACAAGGTCGACGGCATCATTCTCAGTTAAAGGCTCTGCAGATGTAAAGGTCTTTGTTAACTGCCAAATGATAAAGGTCGCGACCAGAATGCCCACTATGGCAAGAATACCAGTACGTAGTGTTGGTTTCTTCATTGAATTCACTCCACCATTTTTTAATTCAATTTTACCTGCTTTTTATGAGAATTTAATGAGAATTCTCATCGGGAAGAAGAATATTGGCTGTAGTTCCTTCACCTTCTACACTTTCAAGAAAGAGGCTCACTCCGATAGCATCTGCTAATTCTCTTGCTAATGAAAGCCCTAAACCATAGCCCCCTGTTTTTCTTGCTCTAGCTTTATCAACCCGGTAAAAACGGTCAAACACTTTCCCAACATCTTGCTGTGGAATCCCAATTCCTTGGTCAATTATTTTAATGCTTGGTCTATTACGTTCCTGACCAATCACCACGATAATGCGTTCCTCACTGTACTTTAAGGCATTTTCCATTAAGATATAGAATACCTGTTTAAGCTTTTGCTTATCCGTCTTGACTACTGACTCTTCTTCCACAATCACTGAGATTTCACGTTTGTAGCCTTCACGGAATGACGTCACTGATTCATTTACAAGCTGAAGTAAAGGTAAGCTTTCAATATTTAGTTTCCATTGCTCTTCATGTTTCGCTAGTAGTAAGAGCTGCTGAGTTAATTCCCTCATATGCACCGCTTCAGACTGAATTGCATCAACCGCTTCTTGAAAAAGATTTGGATCAGTCTGTCCCCTACGTTTTAAAAGACTTGCATACGAATCAATAACGGTTAATGGTGTTTTCAATTCATGAGATGCATTCGAGACAAAATTCTCTTGTTTTTCAAAGTTCACCTCAAGCAAATCCATCATTTCATTAAAAGTTTGACCCATTTCATGTAACTCGTCGTTTGATTCCTTTGATATTTCTATTCGTTTATATTGACCACTTTTTCGTATTTCCCTCATCGTTTGTATCATGGTCGAAATAGGCTGTGTAATTATATTACTCAGCACTCTTGTTGACACTAGGACAGGTATCATTGCAATCAAGGTAACAGCTAGTAAGACTAGACTCAATGTTTTTAAGTTTTCATCTGTTTGTGAAAGGTCTTCTACCAATTGAAGTTCAGCCACTTCGCCATTTTGCCAAATGATTGGCAATGAGATAAATGCATATGGTCTTCCATCGAATTCAACGATTTGTTTGCTCTGCGCCTTTTGATAGGTAATTGGAAAGTCATTTAACACACTCTGCTCAGGAACATATGCCTGCGGTCCCCTTTTTCCATCTATGTACACTACCCGTAGCATTCCGTTAAGAGGTATATAGGTACGAAGAAGTGTTTCTGCAGAGACGGTATTAATAGATGCCGTTATCCCATTTAATGCTCGTACGCTTTGCGCATGTGTACGCTCCAGTTCATTTTGAAACATCATATGCCTAAACGTAAAATAAGACGCAACATTAATAAGTATTAACAAAATAATAAACAATACGGCTGTGAACAAGTTGATTCGTTTTCGTAATTTCATTTCGATTCCTTCATGACATAGCCTACACCACGTACGGTATGGATTAATGGGATTTCATATGGTTTATCCATTTTATTTCGTAAGTAGCGAATATACACATCGACTATGTTTGTATCCCCATAATAATCGTAGCCCCATACAGCATTTAATAATTGTTCCCTATTTAACACCTGGCGGGGGTGCTTCATTAAATAAGCAAGCAACTCAAATTCGCGAGGTGTTAGTTCAATTGCGTCGTCACTTCGTATTACTTCGTGTGTCGTTTCATTTAGTTTTAAATCTCCAATGATGAGCCAGTCTTCAACTCGGTCATGCGCTGGTGTATCCTGACTCTGGTTACTTCTTAACGCCACCCGTATTCTCGCCAACAGTTCTTCAATCTGAAATGGCTTCGTCACATAGTCATTAGCCCCTAAATCAAGTCCTGACACCTTATCCTCAACCGAGTCTTTTGCAGTTAACAGGATGACGGGTGTTTGTTCGTTTCCAGCACGAATTCGTCTTAATACCTCAATTCCACTCAAGCCAGGCAGCATGACATCAAGGAGGACTAGGTCCCACGATTCCTCTTGAAACTTCTGCAAGCCCATACCCCCATCAAAGGCTTTGCCTGTTTCATATCCTTCATATGTTAATTCGAGTTCCAAGACTCGTGCAATTTTCTCCTCATCTTCCACAATTAAAATACGTTGTTTCTGCGTCAAATCTTTCCCTCATTTCCTATGTATCTATTTATTGCTCCTACTCACATTTTACCCTAAAACTGATAACTACTACACTAAATGGAAAGTACCTGTTTACCATAAGACTTAATACCCACGGTAACAGGTACGTTTATAAAATCTACTCTTCCTCAATTTCTTCTTCTTCAGATCGTGGTCTTCTTCCCCAAAAGAACTCCCATGCATCTACACGTTGAGACTCCTGCTCATCACGAGTTTCGTTTTCTTTATTATCGGCCAAACCAAACACCTCCTCGCTATATCCTATTCATTTAGGCGGCTTCTGTTTGGGAATCTGCCCATATGTAATAAAATTTCTATGTAGATAATCGCTGTAAAAAATTGTATACTAAACATGTAAATATTACGAAGAGGTGATGAGAAGATGGCAAAATCAAATGCTCGTAAAAAACGTGAGAAACTAGTTCGCGAAGGAAAGCGAAATCCAGAAAACAGTAGAAGCCCATTTGCATTAATCGACTTACAATCTAGAATGACAAAAACAAAGAAGGATCATTTATACCGCACCAAACATAAGAACCAATCATTTACCGATGGAAATGATGGTTCTTTTTATTTTTGTGGCTAATAATGGTTTGTGTATCTGATTTGGATGCTGTGTCAGAATATTGGGTACGATTCTATCTCTTGCGTTACTCTTAACTCCGCTTTCTCTCTCGAACGGGAACGATTCTGCCTCTTGCGTTACTCTTAGCACCGCTGCCTCTTGCGATTGGGCACGAAACCCTTCTTGAATTACTGTCTACTTCATTACCTCCTTTTCTCCGTTTAATCAGGCACAAACCCTTCTCTTCTTACTAGAATATTGTAGTTTTCTATTATAGTCTGTTTATAAATCTAGTAATTTGGAAAGAAATAGAATAATGTAAATTTTTTCTATAAGGAGAAATATGTGTGACAACAAATACTAGAAGAAAACTAATTAATTCTGGGAGTTTTATTTTTGGATTTGGTTTCTTAGGAGCACTCGATGGAATCATCTTTCATCAGTTGCTACAGTGGCATAGTGTTTATATGGCGACAGATCGCCCTGGGCAAATTATGAGTGATGGACTCTTTCATTTCGCCGTTACTATTACTCTTATAGTGGGCGGGGTTCTACTATGGTTAGCAGGTAATCCAGGTAATCTATCAAAGGGCATTCGTTTGCTAGTAGGATGGTTCTTAATTGGGGGCGGCGTGTTTAATCTGGTTGAAGGAATTATCAATCACCATCTTCTTCAGATTCATCGAGTCAAACCCGGGGACCCTAACGCGTTAGCGTATGACTTAGCATTTCTTGGACTTGGATTGTTATTGATCATAATCGGCTATGTAATTAAGCAGAAGAAAGATGTACAAGGATCAGCCGTTAGTACGTGACTTAGGAGGAAGTAATGTATAGAATTGTTAGTTTCATTGTTATTTTTACAATCGTTTCAATGATGCTTCATCTTCATAACCAAAACAGTCACTACAGTGCAGCAAACCACGAAATGATGCACCAAGAAAATCAAATCATCATTCCTTCTAAACACCTGGCTCCCACTATAATTGGTATGGTAAAGCAAGACCCAGGTGGAACATGGTATTTAGAAGTTCATACTGAGAATTTCACCTTCAAACCAGAAAAGGCTGGTTCTGAAGAAATTACCTTTAATGAAGGACATGCCCATATTTATCTAAACGGAAAAAAAGTAAATCGTTTATATGGAAAGTTCTTTCATTTAGACAAATTACCCTCTGGAACACATAATATAAAAGTTACACTTAATGGAAACAATCATGGGGTTTTCGTGGTCAATGGTGAGGAAATTGCGCATACAGAAACCATTAAAATACCATAAAAAATGCTGACACGTTAATGTCAGCATTTTTTTCTAAACTCTCTAAACTAAATATTTCGTTTTTATGGGACAGTATGGTCTAGCTTTCCAAAGGCTTTACTTTTCATAAAAAAACAGAACAAACTATTATTCATCTGTTTTATTTGTTTCTAATCCCTGTACCGCCGTTTGTAAATTTAATTTTGCAATTACAACTTGTTCCAATGTACTTTGTGGATTCTTAAGGACAGCTTTTGCATGTTGCAAAGCTTTATGGAATGTTTTCCAACTATCTTTCGTATAGTCTTTATGACTTTTCCCTTTATGCTCTTCGTAAAGTGACTCCAACGCTTCCTTATTTACTTCCACTTTATTTCGTCCTTCAATTACATCAATACCATCTATTATAAAGGTACCACCCTTTACAACTACTTTTGTCGTATGCTTGCTATCTAAAAGTCCACGAATATTATATGATGTTTGTCTATCTCCTTTTGAATTAATTCTGTAATCTGAGTCAATTAAAATATCATCTACATAAACGTCAATTAGAGCGTCTGATGTAGATCCAAATAAATTGAAACCTGAACCTTCAAAAGAGAAAATCATGCTACTGCTAGGGCCTTCATATTTAGGTGAACTGTAAATATTTACTCCACGATAATCCATGAAGGTATCTAATCTCTCATTATCCTTAAGGGAGACCTTCAAAGTATGTGGCTTCTCCTCAAGCCCCCTAATAGAAAACCTTATGCCAGTATTGGAATCTACTGCATGATTGCCTAAGTCTTCACCATCAAGTTCAAAATTATATTTCGATTTTTCTCCAGTTCCCGCCAAATAATCAATTCCCGAACCTGTGAAATTAATTAAAATATAAGGATCATCATCAAAGTTTGCCCAGGCATTTGTATTGTTTGAACCCCACACATTGTTCTTCCTAAAAGCATATACGGTATTGTCTTTATCACCGATTAAACTTTCATCATCTTGAATTTTAACAATCTCATTTGCACCCAATTTTTTAACAGCCAGTATAGGATCTGTGGTTTCGATCTCAACTTTTGTTAAACTAGTCCAACTTTCCTTAGCTACAACTTTTAGAGTATGTTCTTTATCTTCAAGATTGTCTACTGACCATACCATTTTTTCCATACTGCTGTTATTGATGTAGCTTGCTTCTCCAACCAATTCGTCATCTAAAAAGATATCAGCTCTACCGTTATTAGGATTTGCTTCTCCAAATAACCTGATTTCAGTTCCCTTAAATTTTAGTTCAAAGTAAGCTCCATCTGACCCCCAAGCATTCCCACTATTGGATGACCAATTACCGGAGTAAAAAATTTTATTTAATGTTCCTTGGACAGTTGTAGAATCTCTATGTCCAACAGTTATGCCATTCCAAACCGGGATATTAGTCCTAGCTGTCATTTGAGTACGATTATAATGGGCATAACCCGCTTGATTATATTCCCAATCCCCTACATACCCAATTGGATACCATTTATCTGAGTTGTTAAGAGCTTCTTCTTCCGTTTCATATTTTTTCCCTTGTGCACTATCATATTTACTTGATTCATAGGTGTATCCCTTAATAGGCTCAATTAAAAGATTATCAAAAAGTGTTTCATAATAACCAGAACCTATGACCACTCGCCCTGCCATTACCGTCGAATCCTCGTCAGTGTATGTGGCTAACTCCTTTTCGTCCAAATAAAGCGTAAAATTATTTTCTCTTGCTTCAAAGCCTAGTTTATGCCAAACTTTGTTATCAAATTTTTCTACTACTCCACTTTTTACAACATTTCCTAGTTTAAGAATTTCGTATTTACCGTTTGAGTAAATACGTGCATTATATGGTGCATATGAGTCAGTTCCTCCAGCCTTCACTTGCCTAACACCAATTAATGCGTAATTACTTCTTCCTTCTACTTCAGGTGTATGTGTATCCAGCAAGAAATCATAGGAGACTTTATAATTGACCCAACGATGATCTCCTATTGTTGTATTCGGATTACTATTTGACGCTGATCCGTCTCTTCCTCCCCAAACTGCCCAGTCAGCACCTATAATGTCATGGGAAATTTTCTGTTGAAGCATACTACCGTGTTTTTTTGCTTCAGGTATTTTAATTTCAGTTCGTACTGCACTGCCACTTTTAACAGGCTTAGTTGCATTTTTAACAACTTCAAAGGCCCCTAATTGGTCGGTTGTATATCGCGGTGTACCTCCACGTCGTTCAATATAATCTCTACCCTTTTCATCCGTTGAATATTTATCATATTCAAAGTCATCTTTATATGGTAATGGCATAATTGTATCTTTTGCTAAATCAACAGGTTGTGATTGATACTCAAAATCTTCAACTTCTGATTCCTTGTCCAATGTTGTGATAGTCATAATTGAATACGGCTTTACCTCTATTTCATATTCACCGTTTTCGGGATGAATCGTATTAATATTTTTGAACCAGTTTGCATCATAACTCTCTCCTGCATCAGGTCCTCTTGTTTCCCACACATAGATTGGTGCATTTTCTTTTCCATTCAGATTTTTTGCTTGTATTTTATATTTACGTGTTTGTTTTGTGTTATTTGCAAATACGGTTGTATAGTCATCCGTATTAGGATCTTTTAATGTTAGGTAGTTATGTGTACTTGTGTCAACATCTACCCCTCCATCAAAAAAGGCCCCGTCACTAAATGTAGCATCTTTAATATACATCCAGCGCTCGTTTTCTGGGGTGGAACGATCGTCATATCCTACAAAATTCATCACATGCCTTACACCTTGTAACCCTCCGTCTACTTCATAAAAACCAGACCATGGGTCAAATGCGCTAATTAAATGTTTAGGATTATATGCTGCTCCTTCATAAAAGGATGCAACTGACGGTTGAAAATCAAATGAAACAGCATTTAATGGATGTTGCCCCGCTCCTGTCCATGTATAGACTGAGATGATTCGTGATGTTACATCGATGATTCCTGCCTTTCCACCAAGACCATTATAATGAGGCTCCATCTTTTCACGATAACGTGCATTAATCATTGGTGCTATCCCCTCAGACACCCATATTTCTTTTGGTTGATCGCCTTCAGAGATTAATTTATTTTGTAATTGTGTTAGTTCATTGGATCCTGTGATACCATAATGTGAACTAATCACGTCTATTTCATCTATCAGGTCAGGATTCTCAAGTAACGTACGGCTTATAGTTGACGTATCACGGTATCCATCTGCGGCAACTAATTTTATATCTTTATAATCCTTATCATAATTGGGCTCTTGTTTAATTTTCGTAGTGAAATACTTCAGCCATTCTATCTCGTTTCTACCATTATTATTTTGTGCCCTCTCATTTTGTGAGATGCCTATATAATCTAATTTAAATCCAAACTCTTCGTATACTGCGTCAATTGTCTGTTTATACCATTGATAACGATTTTCATACTCCTTGTTCTCGGCACCTTCCCAAGTAAAACGAGGTTCTCCCCATCGAAGAATTTCAGTTGTTATATCTGGATTTATTGATTTCGCATCTGCTGCAAATTGAAAACCAGCACCTCTAAGTACATTTGCAGGTTCATCTGCATATCGCATTGTTGCTGGCTCAGTTCCTGAAGATGAATTAACATCAGCTCCTAATTCCACTTTAACATGCGTCAAACCAGCTCCTGTGTCTCTGTTAAATAGTTGATTCATAATCTCCCAATATTTCTCTGGGTGTTCTTCCTTATAATCTAGTAGTAATCTTGATGTATTATTTGCCGTTACCGTTCCAAAGCCTTTAAAACGATTATATTCATCCATATTATTTCCATCAATCGTGATTGTCTTTGTTATGACATCAGCTTTGGCTTCTGTAGAATCGATGATTGCAATTGATCCAATAAGCATGGTTGTTATACACAAAGAACCAATGAGTTTTTTTAACTTATTTTTTGCCATGCAAAGATTTCTCCTTTCCCTATTCTTATTAATTTTGTTAAAACTATTTACTAAGAATTTTTTCTTCCCCTCCTCTATTAAACGTGATTATGTTAGCTGGGGAGATATCTCCTACCAGTTCTAACCATCGTTCTTATTTGACCATCCTAAAAGGCCCATTCGCTATTTAGCGTTTTATAGGACTTTTGTATTATCTGATTTTTCAGATAATACATGGATACGCTTTCATTATTTCACATTCCTTATCATCTTCTATACTAATTTATTGACTACATTTACTACTTTTTTTACATGTTCTATTATTTAAAAAAGAACCTGTCTTTTTAGACAGGCTCTTATACTAAAATTCATAAATAGGTAAAAGTAAATTCTACTGCAATAAATTCATCTGCTTCCTTCACAATAAAATCAAGTATAAAGAAATTTTCAGTTTCACCAAAGTGATTAATAAACTCTTGTGGTCGTAAAACAAATTCTAGTTGGTTGGCATCATACGTTATTTTTAGTTTTTGCTCCCCTTCTACTAGAATAATTCCACCATTCAATTTCGCGATTTTAAGTGCAGGAGTAATAAAACGTTCTACAATGGATATAGGGGGGATAGTAAACTGGAATGTATCTCTTAAAATTAAACTAGTAACCTTCTTATTCCATTTAAATTCTCTTGTTAGCCCATGTAATGTATCAACATTATACGTTTTCTCCAGATTCATTACTATTTCGTCAATATCTTCCCCTGTTTTTACATTCTTTATAGTAGCAAAACTTGACCGACCTTCAACTTGATAAGAGTTATTAATTATAGGTACAGAATGCCCTTGTGAACCGTTACATACGAATGTATATCTCTCAGCACCGAAATAACCATCACAATACATTCCACTCCCCAAATCTTTTAATAGAGTTTCACCTTGCTTCTGTAAGATAAAATGTCCCACATCATTATGATTATGTGGTTCATCATTGTGTCCTCCTTTACAAGCAAAGACCGAGTCATCGTATCTAGATATAAACCATTGGGAACTCGGTAGATAAAATGTATCATTCTTCCACGGATTCCCCACTTCATCTGCATTAAACCATAGTAGATTTCGAATGGCAGGTGCCCACCTACTACAATGATCTTCTGTATAGTGCGCTCTTAGGCCAATCTCTGGTACTTCAAAATCAGGATACAGTCGTTTAAGATAGTGACTAACCCCTAGAAATACAGATGCTGTCTGAGTGGAATCAGAAAAATTAACAACTTGGTCCTTATAAGTGAAGCATTTTTGCTGAAAAAGGGAGATTTGATGGACTTTTTCTGACTGAAATAAATCAATGGAATTTGCTGTTTTTTTCTTGAGTAAATCTGCAAAATACACAAAGTATCCGAAACCGTATTGCCAGTAACCGTACCCCTCCAAACACGCCCCATCATCATTAAAACCTTCTAAGTAGTATTCAATTGCACTTAATACACGTCCCAAAATGGATGAAAGCATTTCTTCATCCTTAACTAGATGTATAGCGGCCGAACCAATCGAACCACCACAAACCGCAGCCCAGTTATGTGTGGACGTTTCCCACTCAAAATTTGTTTGGTTACAAAATGGTAGTAAGACTCTTTTATATACTTCTTCAGTCATCCTCCGTTTTACTAACGGATCAATAAGATTCTCACCAATTTTTAATATTTCGCTAAGTGTAAATGCCGTCTCAGCAGAAAATAAGTCAATCGTATAAATAGGTTGATAAATACTCCCATCAACCACATCCTCAATTTCACTTTCCAATTCTTTTCTATTAGTAAGGTGTGCAGGCAATGCCCATGTATATTCATTACAAATGGACCAAATGGTATTGTGTAATTCTTGAAGATACTCAGGTTCACTCGGCTCAAGCAAAGCCATGATGGCAAAAGTATTCAACCTTTTTCTTTTTTCAAAATATACCCGCTCATATTCCAGACGCAAACCGGAATCTCTAAAAATGGTAAACATTGAAAATGTAGGTTCCTCAATCGGTTTCCCCAGCAATCGGTTTGCTTCAATCCTAATTTCATCAAGTAAAGGCTGATAAGCTGCCTTTTTCTTAATTGAACTAAACCAACAATCCTGCTCATTTTGTGAGGAGAATAACAAAGAATAATGACTATTAGTTAATAAACGCTTAATTTCTCCCGCATATAAAGACATCTCGGTTCCCCCATATACTTTATTACCGCTAATTAAACACTATCTCTTCCAATAATAAAAATACGTCCTCCCTCAAATGCAAGAAGACGTTTTAGATATATAATGATAAATGTCTATTTAAAGTACCTATCTTCTATTAATTTCAATTTTATCACTGTAAGGTAAACGGATGACTAGCCGATCAGGCATAATATTCACTTCTGGTGTTTCATTCCATTCACTTACTGTAGTATTATTTAGTGCCTCACCATATACAGCACTAACAAGCCAATTACTACCAGTTAGAATTTTTGTTTTCGCAGTTGGAATAATCGTACGAGAATGTAGTAGATTTGTGTTTGCATTTGGATATATGAGTTCCGTTTTACCATCAGCTTGAAGACACTTGATACCAGAAGCACCCCATGGCATATATGCGATGCATCCCTTTTCGCTCTCAGTAAAATCAAGTGATACATTGCTGTTCTTACCCTCAAGTCCTAGGGCAAAACCACCTTCTGCACAATCAAGTTCTCTATTTGAATGAATACTATGAATCCTCACATGCCACGGAACTCCTGGAATAATCCATGTCATGATTTCAACATCATGCCAAGGCTTCCAGCGCGTATATATATAATTATCTTCTATAACAAATTCCTCACTACATCTTTTTACTCGGTAAATATTATCTCCTTCACTTAATGCAAGTGTAGAATCAAATGCACCTTGTGCCAAGCCCCATTCAGCTCTTGGTACACTAAATCCAAAAGTATTTGAGTAGACAAATTTTTCGTATTTGGCAGATGTATGGGTATGATCATTTGTTGACCGATGACCAGAATTAAAAGCCATAATATGTTCATTTTTTTCATCATGATAAATGATGAAATGTGGTTCTTTTTGAACAGATTTAGCTTTTAATGTGGGGTAGCTTTCTTCTTCTACTCCCCAAAAAGGATGTTCTTCAGGCAATGCCAAAGGTAAGAAAGACTTTAGAGACCAATATGGAGAACCTGGAGAATTATAATTTTCACCGACTATTAAATTCGGGTATGTATATCCGATTGTCAGAATTCCGCTATCATTAAAGATTGGTTGTTTCATCCACCATCTTATATTTCTTAGTAATAAACCCTTCATAACTCCTAATGGAAATGGTTCAATTCCTGCATATATAGCCGCACTCCAAAATGCAGACTGAGCAAAGCGATATGTCATACTTCGACCATATGGAATAGAAGAACCATCAGCAGAAGACCAATAGATGAAATCCTTCGCAAAAGCTTCTGCCCGTTCCTTATAAACCTGAGCGCGCGATGAATCTTCATGTTCCATTAGTCTTGCATATATAAGAGAGAAATAGTGAATTGCAAAAGGAATATAGTAATCTGAATGCCCACCTTCTCCATCAGAATACCAACCATTTGATATATAAAAGTCATCTATTCGATTTAAATTGGTTTCTATAACCTCTTTTTCAAAGTGTTGACCAACATTTTTCAGTCCCAAGTTAACTAATACCGGGAAGAATAACCAGTTGCAATCCCATACTTTGTATTTATTAATTTGACGTAACCAATTCGCAAAATTATTCTTCTCTTCCACCGATAGTGGATCCCATACTTTTTCCGGGATCAGGAGAAGAGCTAGACCAAAGGCCGCCATTTCAACTATGCGTTGATCATATTCATTAATATCGCCCCAATATTCTTCGTGATTGGGATTTGTTCCATTTCTAATTCCTTGAAGGTGCACTTCCCAGAGATCATAGTTCTCACTTGTATTCACAAGATATGGAACTAGTCCCCACAAAATTCTCGAAAACCCTTCCATCTCAGCAATAGAGTCAGAATATGCAGCACTTGTATTCCCTAGTTTTAGTCGAGCCAATCCCTTACTGTAAAAGGGTTTTATTGGATCGCATATTTGCTTTAGTAAAATACAAAAGTCTTCTCTTGTTTTAATAGGATTCGTTTTTATGGGTGAATGATAAGTATTCATTAAAAAGAGTCACTCCTTATTACCCTTTAAATAAATTTAAGCGCTCACTTATTACCAAAATAGTTCACTATTACCCTTTAAAATTGCAAGGCCTTCTACAAAATAATAATCTCCATAAATAAGCGGGACATCTAAATTCTTGCCCTCCGGAAAATGACTAGTACCACTAAGAATCAAGCCATCCTGACTTGGATTATCCCAATCGCCATAGTTTTCGTACAATGATTTTAGAATGTTAATACCGGTAGTTTCATAGATTTTGGCTTCTGAAGTTGGGACCTGTTTAGCAATTAGTAGCAATCCACATGCAGCAATTGCTCCTGCAGAAGAATCACGGTACTTCGTAACCCCTTCTGGTATTCTAAAATCCCAATAGGGTACATAATCATCAGGTAAATTTGCAATAAAGAAATGAGCAACTTTTTTAGCTGCTTGTAAATACTTTTCCTCTTTTGTATTTTTATAGAGTAAAGACATTCCATAAATTGCCCAACCTGCACCTCTTGACCATGCTGATTCAGGAGCATACCCCTGGCCCCCGATTGCCTCAATCCTTTCACCACTTTCAGGGTCGAAACGAATGATATGATGGACAGCGCCATCCTCTTGAATAAAATGAGCTAATACGGTCTCACCGTGTCTTTTAGCTACATGACTAAATCTCGGATCACCTGTGACTTCGGTCGCCCAAAACAATAGTGATAAATTCATTAAGCAATCAATAATGGCCCAACCAGAATTATCCTCTCCTTCATACCAAGGATTCCATGCACGAATATAGTTTCCAGATGTATTAAAGCGCCCCATCAGCAAATTCGCGACTAGGAGCGCACGTCTTTTGGAATCCTCATTCCCAGTAATCTTAAATCCTGCCACACTTGTTAATGTCCAGATAAAACCCATATCGTGGTCGAGCTTATAATAATCTGTAATCACATTATCGAGTTTCTCTTCACACTTTTCAGCAATTTCTTTATACGACTCATCCTTATTATTTCTGTATAATAACCAAAGTAAGCCTGGCCAAAATCCTGCTGTCCACCAATGAGGTGCTTCTAATTGATAATCACCATTCACACATGCATGTGGAAAATTTGCACCAATTTTTTTACTTGTTCTATTTATCTTTTTATTCACCTTTATCCAAGCTTGTTCTACCCATTCTAAGTTGTTAGTCATACCAATCACCCTTTTTTTGTTTTTAAAAATCAGCCCTAATCTAAAAAAGTAAGATTTATGCTCTTTCCCCTCTATATTCATTGGGGGTAATTCCAACATAGTTTTTAAATACTTTAATGAAATAACTTTGGTTGTCATAACCAAGTCTTTCGCAAATCCGTCCGACTGGATCAATGGTTTGCTCTAGTAGTTCTTTCGCTCTATTAACCTTTGACTTAGTAACATATTCAACAAAGGTTTCTCCAATCTCTTTTTTAAACAATCGGCTAAAGTAACTGGGATTTAAGAATAGGTGTCCCGCAACTTCATCAAGACTAATTTTCTTTTCAATGTTAATAGATACGTATTTACATGCTTCAATGACTTCCTTACGTCGAGTATGAGAGGTAACCTCCCCAATGGCGAACAATAGCGAATCAAAATATTTAACTAACCACTCTTGCAATTCATAGACTGATTCAATACCCAGTACTTCTTCATGCAAAACCTCAACTGTATAAGTAGATCCAAAAAATTGTAATGCCTTTAATTTCACCTTAAGATCTAACAGTAACTTTAATACCCATTCCTTTACCACATCAGAAGAATACTCTTTATCCTGAAAAATCTCTATCCATTGATTTACTAAAGGGAGTACTTTCTTTAAATCCTTTTCCAAAATAAGATTTCTTATTTCAACTGACGCTACATCGTACCAAGAGTATAAACCTTCTGTAATATTTGGCTTAGCTTGTTTTTGTTGAATCTCGCCTCTCTTCATATAGAAGCGTTGATTTGGACTATTTAGCAAACTCTCACACGTAGTTTTGAAAGATCTTTGGCTTTCGATAACAGTTCCGATAATAAATGAGATTGAGATATTTAAAGTATGTAACACTTTTCTTTGAATTTTAAATAAAAACTCAGTTGCCATACTAACTGAGTCGGACTTTAAAGTCTTCCTATAAGGAAAGAATAGGAACGATTCTTTATCATGAAAAGTAAAATGTACTGCTTTGCTATCACTAAATTCTTTAAGCTCCTCCCCGATTACATTTTGAATAGAAAATAGTAAAGTTTCCTCTGATCCGTAGTTTTTCAATGCTGCCCGATAATCCTGAATAAAGCAAAGGGCCGGTATATACTTTGTATTTTTTATATCTAAACCTAGTGAATAAGCTTCTGTATACCACTCTTCACGGTTATAAATTGGTTGATGAATGGTCTTTCGAAGAAAGTCTTGTTTGATTGCTTCTTTATTTCGCTCAACAATATGCTCTATTTCAATCTCTTTTCGTTTTTTTAAGTCTTCAATGTCAAGATGTTCTTTGATCTTAAGGAGTAGGGAGATTAAGTCAACTGGATTTAGGGTATCTTTTAAGATGTAATCCTTAACATTAAGTCTAATGGCTTGTTGAGCGTAATCAAAATCACTATGACAGGTTAATACACATACCTGGATATTTTCTTTCATTTTTTTTACCTTTTCAATTAACTGAATACCATTCATTTTAGGCATACCAATATCAGTTATCAGAATATCAGGCATATCTGTCATTGCATACTGCAGCGCACTTGCTCCGTTTTCATGTGTACTTTGAAGTTCTAAACCAAGCTCTTCCCATTCTATGGTCTCAGACAACAACTCTAAAACAGGATAATCATCATCTACTAGCATCACTTTATACATTAGAACTGTTCCCTCCCCTAGAAATAAGCATAAGAATCTTCGTTCCCTTTCCTTCAACACTCGTTATTTTCATCGTAAAGGCCTCGCCAAATGTCATACGCATTCTTTCATATACATTCGATAAGCCTAGGCTTGAGAAACCTTTCTTATTCGAAACATTAACGATGTCCGTCTTAACAGTTAGCTGTTGGTTAACATATGATAAAGTTTCTTCGTCCATGCCTTGCCCATTATCTTCAACGTTAATAATAAAGTCATTTCCTCTAACATAGGCTTCAAGAGTAATAGTACCGGTACCTTGGTTTAAGCCATGAATAATTGAATTTTCAATAATAGGTTGTAAAATAAATCGTGGGAATTCTTCCATGTGAGCAGTAGGTGAAACGTTTACTACGAGCTCGACCTGTTCCTTTTGTCTCATATTCATTATTTTTACAAAGTCCTCGACGATTTCCACTTCATCCTTAAAAGGAATCATTCCTTTATCCTTATCTATCGTCATACGTAATAATTTGGATAAGGAGCTAATCATTTCAGCGCTCTCATAATCTCCTTTTCTCATAACTTTCATTCGAATTGAATTTAATACATTAAAAAGGAAATGGGGATTAATTTGGGCCTGTAACATAGCAAATTCTGCCTTACGCTTTCTGATTTGTGTTTCTGTAATCTCTCTAATCATTTCGTTAATTCGATCGAGCATAGAATCAAAAGAATGGGCAAGTCGCCCAATTTCATCCTTGGTCCTTATTTGGGAACGAACTTTTAAATTACCACTTTGTACTCTTTCTACAACATTTCCCAAGCGTACCAGTGGTTTCGTTATTGTTTGAAGTAGATATGTTAATAGTAGAATAAAAATAATAAATGAGATCACTTGTGCAATAAATACTTTATTAAAAATTGAATTTAATTTGGATATTGAATGATTATATTGGGCTATAGATACTAGTTCCCAACCATTATAAGGAATTTTATGATTACTATATAAATAGTCTTGATTTAAAATTTTAATAATGTTCGGGAAACTTTTCTCGCTAAGTTGGCTGATATACGGTGAAGCCTCTCCAATTCTACTGTTATCAGGATGTGATATGATTTGGTTTCCAGAATCCACCAACATCATTTCAGTTCCTCCAGGCATACTTTTAAAGGCTTGATTAATTTTATCCTCTAAGAGAGTCACAATGACATATCCATATATTTCAAAATTTGAATCTCGAAGAGTTCTTGCTACCGAAATTTGATATGGATGAAGTTTTTGATCGGATTTAAACACCGTTGGTTGGGAACCAATCCATATCGTCTCATACCCATACGAATCTTCTAATTCTTTAAACCATGATTCATTAAATAAATTTTCTGGATTATACTCCCATGTTGAGTAATTTGTATAATGTTTTCCGTTTTTTAGCAAAATCGTAACATATGATTTTTCACCCAATAATGTAATATTTTCGATTGTTTTTATAACCTTTGAATGTTCCATATAATCCTGGTAATCATCTTCTGGGACATATTCATTTATATTTTCTATCTTTGCATTTTCCTTTAGGATCATATTTATCTCAGAATCTAGTTGGACAAAATTCGCAGCGTAGAGCATGTCATCAAAAATTTTTGTTACATATTCTCCTGCAAGTTTAAGTTCCCGATTTGCATTTAGTATCGCCTGCTCTTTCAAGGCATCTTTTGTATAATAACTATAAAAATAAAGTGTTATTATAGTTGGTATTACAATACATATAACAGTTGTTAAAATAACTTTAAAACGAAAAGAACGGGGCGACAGCATTTGCTGTATCCGTTTCCACATAACATCAACCTCCTAGTTGAAGAAAGATGAGGGCAGAATCGGTTTTTACGCCCCTTACTATTATTCTATCAACAATTATTTATTATTGTCGATTATCTCCTGAGCTCGTTCTTGCGTTGCCTTAATTGTTGCTTCAATATCTTGATCGCCTAGTATCAGTTTTTCATACTCCTCATTAACTACTTTATATAGTTCAGATTGATATGAAACTGGTGGAATAATCTTAGATGACTTCGCGCTTTGTAATACTTTTACTAGTGAATCCCTATCTACCTTTTCTGGGTTAACAGTACCTGCAAGAATACCGTCAACTATTTCACCAAGCTCATCTTGGCTTACACCATTCCATGATGGAATATTTTTCCCTTGTACCATTTGCCCCTCAGAAGTATACCAACGTATAAATGTATATGCCTCTTCCTTATGCTCAGAATTTGCAGCTACTGACATAAAGTCAGTTGTTACAGGTGTATAACCGCCTTCATCTCCTGCATCGTTCTTAGGGTATGGAGCTACTGCTACATTAAATTCAAGTGGGAACTGCTCCGTTCCACCTAATTCAGTGTTCATCCAGCTTCCAATAACAATGGTACTAGAGTCTTGGTTAAAGAACTGATTTCGATAGTGTAGCTTTTGTGAAATAATATCTGTATATGGAACTGAAGACTTGTCTTCTTTCTCCATTTGAACACGCATTTCTAGTGTTTTACGGAAAAGTGGACTATCAAAGTTTGATGTGCCATCTGCTTTAACAAACTCAGTATTTTCTTCTTCACTTGCAAGTGCTAGTTTCATGAACTCCATCCAACCACCACCTTGAGGACCATGGAAATATGTTCCGTAATGATCATCAGTAGTTAGTTTTTTTGCATAATCCATGAACTCATCCCAAGTCCAATCTGTCGGAACTTCTAGACCTGCTTCATCTAAATGATCCTTATTTAATAGGACATACCAAGGATTAAACTTACCAGGTAGAGCATAATATTTTCCATCAATTGTAGTATCTACCTTGTATTCTTCGTTTAATTTATAGCCGTCTTTTTCAATAAACTCATCGATGGGGGCAACCATACCTAGTGCTACGCGCTGAGCATAACTAGCTGGATCACTAAACATCAATACATCAAGTTGTTCTCCAGAAGCAGCTGCTAAGTCTAGCTTTTGAAGCGATTCTTGTGTGTCACCTTTTTCACTCAAAATAACGAGGTCCACATCTATGTTAGGGTACTCCTCTTCAAAAGCGGCAATGGTTTCCTTCCAGTTATAGCTTTCTTCGTTACCATGAGTATGAAACTTAATGGTAACTGCTTCTTCCGTCTTTTTACTTGTGTCTTTTTCGTTAGATGAGCTTTCTTCCCCTCCACCACTACATCCAGCTAATACTCCAATTAGCAAGGATGATGCTAAAAGTGATAACCAAAATTTCTTTTTCATAAAACGTATCCCCCTTTTACTTTATTATCGCTCTCCATTTCTGAAAAGAAAGCCTTTACAAATCGAATTATAGCAAAGGCTTTACCACTTTAAATGGAAATAATTTTACTTATATTGCGAATAATTTTACATTTATACCAGCATCATCCCTTTACTCCACCCAATGCAATACCTTCAATTACCTGTTTTTGACCAATGATAAAGACGATGATTAATGGAAGAATTGCTGATACTGCAGCAGCCATTATTAGGGAGTAAAATTCACCATTGATTGTTGTAAACTTTTGCATAGCCAACTGTATTGTATATAAAGCATCCGTCCGTAAGAAGATTAATGGATTTTGGTAATCATTCCATGTCCATATAAATCGTAGAATCGCATATGTTGCAACAGCAGGCCTTACAATTGGTAGCGCAACTGACCAGAAAATCCTAAAATGACCTGCTCCGTCAATTTTAGCCGCTTCTATATACTCATTTGAAATAGTCATAAAGAATTGACGTAACATAAATGTCCCTAAGACGCTAAAACTTCCTAATAGAATAAGTCCTAAATGGCTATCAAATAAACCAATATTACGATAAAGAATAAATTGTGGAACTAAGCTAGCTTGAGGTGGAACCATATACGTTGCTAATACTATTAAAAATAACCATTTTCCGGCTGGAAACTTAACTTTTGAAAATCCATAAGCTGCAAAAGCTGATACTGCAGCAGAAACCACAGTTGTTAAAACAGCCACCTTTATTGAGTTCCAATAGTAGGTATAGAATGGATAATCACCAAACCAGACTTCCTTATAATTATTCAATCCATTCCACCGTTCAGGAATCCATTGTATCGGAAACTTAAATACATCCGCTTCAATTTTAAAAGAGGTGGATAGCATCCAAACAAAAGGTAACAAGAACATGATACTAGCCATGAATACAATAATTGTAATTATTACTTTCTTTATATCAATTTGCTTTTTCATAATATCCCCCCTAATAATTAACCCACTTCTTCTGTCCAATCCATTGGAATAACGTAATAACAAGCACGATAAAGAATAGAACAACAGCCATTGCTGACGATAAGCCTATATCAAGGTTAACAAAAGCAGTATCGTATAAGTGCCAAACTAGCATACTTGTCGAATGCATTGGCCCACCTTTAGTAAGTACAGCTATTAAATCAAAAACTTTAAAGGTAGAAATAATTCCAGTGATGAGTAAGAAGAAAGATGTTGGTGACACCATTGGAAATGTAATCGTTTTAAATTTAACCCATGCGTTTGCGCCATCCATATCGGCGGCTTCATATAATTCTTTTGGAATAGACTGAAGACCCGCAATGTAGATGATTAGATTAAATCCGACTGAAATCCAAATTTGAATTAACATGACTGAGATTAAGGCGAAGTCTGGATCGGCAATCCATTTTGGCGGATCCGTTACACCTAAAGCCATTAATGTCTGATTTATTGGTCCAGCAGATGGATGAAATAACACTTGCCAAACTACAGCGATTGCCACAACACTCGAGATATATGGCATAAAAAATGCAACTTTAAAATAGCTCTTCATATAAACGTTCTTATCAATGATTACAGCTAAGAATAATGAAAAAATCATACAAATTGGAACTGTTAATAAAAAGAGACCGTTGTTTAAAAGAGACTTTATAAATACTTTATCCCCAAAAATCTCCTTAAAGTTTTCAAACCCTATCCATTTCAACTGATCAATATTTTGGATAAACTTCCAATCTGCAAAACTGAGAATGAAAGTTGCAAAGATTGGTAGTAACACAAGTACTGAAACACCTATTAGCATAGGTGATACAAATAAAAAACCGGCTAAACTTTCATCTTTTTTAAATTTAGATTTTTTCTTATTTGAGAAAGTAACTTTTGAGGATGTCGTTACTTCTACCTTTGTACTCACTAAAACATCACCTCTCTTAGTAATATACAATTATTATAGGGAAGATAGATTCACAATACTTAACAGTATTTTGTGTAAAAATGCAAAATTTTTTACACATTTATTATTTCTTGAAATCAAAAAACACACTATAAATTCCACAATACTTATTGGGAAACAGTGTGTTTATTGTCTATTCAAAATTAAAGGGGTCATTCACCTTTAGGTGTAACGCTAGTAAATAGAGAGTATGAAAGATACATTAATGCAAAGCTTATACCACTTCCGAGAAAAAGAATACCCACACCCGGAAACAGTAAACCAAGAAAGACACATGTAACTACAGAAATGATCATAACAAAGGTCCGAAACGGAAATGATGCTCCAAGCAGTAGAGCAGACTTAAGATAATGAAAAATCGACCCTTCAAAATGAACGTATACAGGAAAAATATAAATTAGCACAACAGTTAATAGCATGGCACATATTATGAAGCAGCCCAACATGAAATAATAGAATGTACCTTGCATTGAATTAATTAACACCCAATCAATATACATAAGTGTAAACACAGTCATAAATAATAGCCATAAGAGATTTGCTTTTCTAAATTCCCTTTTATAAATAGACCAAAATGTTGAAAGTATTGAAAATTCACTTTCCCCTAAAATCCATTTCCGGACAATGGAAAACAGAGCTATAGTTGAAGGAGCAAAACCAAAAACAATGAATCCGACTAAGGTGAAAGCGACCCATAATACATTGACACATGCAAATTTTGTAATCCATTCACAAACTCGGAATAAACCTCCCATCAAACCACTTGTTTGCATCACGACCCCTCCCTTATGGAAATAATAGATGAAAAATCAGTACTCCAAATATTACTTTTTTTACTCTTTTAACAACAAAATTGACTTTTTAACTAAATAAAGCTTTCCATAGATATATAAATCATATTATCCAGTTAAATTCTGAGGGGTTGTCCTTATTTACAGAAGAATGCTGACACGTTAATGTCAGCATTTTTCCGTAAGCCTATGATAGGATTCTTTTTTCTCCTTCGAGTTCCTTGATTGGCGCAATATTCTGGGTAAACTCTAACGTACCGACGTATTCCCCATCCTCATCACGAACAGCGAAATATCGGATGTACACATATTTCCCTTTTGCTTGAATCCAGAAATCCTCGGTATCTTTTCTTCCCGCTTTAAAGTCATCTAGTAAATCTTCGACGACGTGAACACTTCTTGGTGGATGACAGTTTTGAACCGTTCTACCAATGACCGCCTTTGTTCTTGCAAAGATACGCTCTTTGCCTTTGGAGAAGTAACGCACAACATCATCCTTGTCTATAAACGTTATATCAACCGGTAAGTGGTTTAGAATTAATTCTAGTTGTTTAAGGGATAAAATCCCTGTTTCCATTTTAATAAATCCTTTTGTAGCGATGTCCTCTTCTTCTATAACACTTCTTTCAGGCTTCCAATCATCTGGAGAAATCAAACAAAAGCCGATTTCATCACTTTCATGAGCCATTTTTAACCATTCGTCCTCAGTTAAATTATTTAAGGACATTGGAAAAAGGATATTTTCCTCACGATATATCATTTCATCAATTTGATCGACAACAAAGTTGATCACCTCTACAACAGACTGTTTATCCCCGTCATAATCAGTAAGATTTTTTTTCGCATCTTTTATTGCATCAACAATAAAGTCGTCAATCTTCCACATCATATTTGTTGGCCCGTAAATTCCATACCTTTCTAAGTACGGGAATAGAAGTTGTTCTTTTCGTTCAAAATGCTTTCTGATATCCATCAGTAGATTACAATCACTGAGCAATGTAAATCTGTTATCATTATTATCATCTTCTTCAAAAGCGTCCAAATGCTTCTTAACTTTATCATTAATTAGCGTTTCAAGTGCTCTATTTTCAAGCTTAAACGTATACACAGGATGTCCAGGTTGTTCTTCTGGGCGACTGTTTATTGTATCTTCTATAAGATCCTTAAAGATTTCCCGATGCTTTAAACAAATCTCGGTAGCATCTTGTCCCTTGAGATTTTCTTCATTCACTAGCGCATGTTGGATTCTCGTCACTTCACCAATCGTTATATAGCCCACTTTATCTTTTAAATGGGATTTTACCTCGTCAACAGATTTACCATTATGTAAATCAAAAAAGCTTTGTTTAATAATAGCTTCTCTTTCCATATCACTGATTTTATGTTGCTCTCGATTATTAATTAGTTCACTCACAGTAATTTCTCCTTTCAAAATGCTGTGTAATTCATCTGTTATGATGAAAATAGCATAGATTCGGGAAAAACTTTGTGATGCGCATCACATCAAAAAAAGAAAGACTCACATAAGTGAGCCTCACGGTTTCGGATATTGATACTCTAATTCATCTTTATCTGCATTGTAATCGACGATAAGATTATGTCCATTAAAGAACCAAATATCGTCCTCTTCTACATAAAATTCAATGTCATTCACTTTTTGACTTGTATGTACTTGGATAGGTTCATCGTGAGTGGAAAAGGCGAGTGAGTACTTTTCTTGTACGGGACTACTTCCGTAAAACATTGGATAGAATCGTACAGAATCCCCTTCTTTTACACTTATATCCTCTTTAAACCACTTTACAGCTGCTTCACTTATTGTCATTTCCATGTGTATGAAACCTCCATTTGCGTCCTTCTGATATTTTGTACAGAAATATAGACTTTATTACTTAATAGTACTAAAGTTTACCTCTATACAAAAGCAACTAATATGTGAAAGTTTTTTCAAACTGTGATACGACTACAAAAAAGTGCACGCAGTCGATACTGACTACGTGCACTTACTTTTCACTTATAGTAGGACAAAGGTGATTGTAGCACCAATAATGATTACTACACTCACGATTTTCCCATAAAGGGGTACTTTGTCATTTTTGTTTTGGTTGACCTTCTGTTCCTGATCCTCGACTACCTTTCGATACTCTGGACTACAGCAACCCATTTAAGCCACCCGGTTATAATTCGAAATATCTACTTCAAGTGGTAGGTTTGCCGCACGAGCTTTCCGTGCTTGACGGAAGAATAATACAAGTAGGACTACCGTTCCTGCAAAACCACCGTACCAAGAGATATCCATTGGTAAGCGGAAACCGATTTGTGCATTTAGGATATACGTGATAACCATCGTTAGCATAAATGTTCCTGGAATAAGTGAAATCCAGTAGTTCTTTCTTGCAATGTACAGATACATTGCTCCTACGAATAAAGCTATAACGGCTGTAGCTTGGTTCGCCCAGCTAAAGTATCTCCAAAGGATGTTAAAGTCAATCTGTGTCAGAACAACTGAGATTGCGAATAATGGAATGGCAATCCATAGACGACTAGAAATTTTCTTCTGAGCTAAGTTAATATATTCTGCAATAATCATACGTGCACTACGGAATGCAGTATCACCAGAAGTGATTGGTAGTACAATAACCCCTAGTACTGCTAACGTTCCACCAATTGCTCCAAGCATTAGTGTTGAAACTTCACTAACAATTGCTCCAGGTCCACCAGCTGCAAGAAGTTCTTGTAAGCCACCATAACCATCAAATAAGCTCATTGCTGCAGCAGCCCAGATCATTGCGATAATACCTTCAGCAATCATCATACCGTAGAAAATTTTGCGACCTTGACTTTCTTTTTGAGTAGTACGTGAAATGATTGGTGTTTGTGTTGCATGGAATCCAGATAGAGCACCACAAGTGATAGTAAAGAATAATAAAGGGAAGATTGGTGCATTATCAGGATGGAAATTTGATAATGACAACTCTGGAATTGGCGCACCTTTTACTACTAGTCCAATACCAATACCAACTGCACTAATTAATAGGATTGCTCCAAACCAAGGATAAAGACGACCAATGATTTTATCTACTGGTAATAAAGTAGCCAAAATATAATAGATAAAGATTGCAGCAATAAGAATCCCTAACGCAACTTTTCCATCTAGTAATAGATTCAGAAGACTTGCTGGTGTTGAAACGAAAACAGTACCAACTAGTAATAATAATAGAACAGCAAATGCGTTAACTACGTGCTTCATCGCTTTACCTAAGAATTTGGTTGCAAGCTCTGGTAAGTGAGCACCTTTGTTACGAATCGAGATCATCCCAGTTAAATAGTCATGAACCGCTCCTGCAAAAATACAGCCAACAACGATCCAAATAAACGCAACTGGTCCGTAAAGCGCTCCCATAATTGGTCCGAATACTGGTCCAGTTCCTGCAATATTTAGTAACTGAATTAATGAATTCTTCTTCGTACTCATTGGAATATAGTCCACACCGTCTGCATTTACATAAGCTGGTGTAGTACGCTCTTCCTTTACACCAAATACTTTTTCCACGTATTTTCCATACGTAAAGTATCCAATGATTAACAAGGCAATACTCGCTAAAAATGTAATCATATCATTTCCCCCTTATTCCCTTTATTTAATAGAATGAATGCGTTTACAAACATTATAGTATGTTAATTGAAGAATAGGAGATTTTGAGATTAAAAGGTAGAAATTTGACAATAACGTGTCAGATTCGTGAACTAAAGTGCACAACTCCCTTTTAGATTTCTAATTTAGCTCGTAATGCCTTCACATAATTTCGGCTGACCGAAAGTTGTTCTTTTCGACCTTCAATTTCTAACTGATAGGCACCATTAAACCACGGTGTGAGACGATTAACATATTTTAAATTAACTAGGAAGCTCTTATGAATTCGGAAAAAGCCAAATGACTCTAGTCTGCTTTCCAAATCCTTAAGTTGTGTTTTCGAGTCGAATTCTCCGACTCTTGTAATTAGCTTCGTTATCTTCTCATCTCTCACAATATACAAAATATCTTTGGGTTCTAGGTAAATAATCTCACCGCCCAAATCAATAGCCAGTTTACCAGTTTGTTTTCCCTTTTCCTTCTCTTCTGGTGTGTGGAAATGCTTTTCGATTCGATTTACCGTTTCTTCTAATTGTTCCTCATCAAATGGTTTTAATAAATAATCAATGGCATTATAACGAAATGCTTCCACTGCAAATTCAGGGTAGGCAGTTGCAAACACAATAAGTGGTGGCTTTTTCAAATCCATTAGAGCCTTTGCTGCTTCCATCCCGTTCGTCCTAGGCATCTCTACGTCCAAAAATACAACATCTGGTTGGAGTTGAATCGCCTTTAATATTGCAGCTTCCCCTGAATCTGCTTCCCCGACTATTTGAATGGCTGGATATGTCTCTAATAAGTGTGACAATTCATCACGACTATATAATTCATCATCAACTATGAGTGTTTTTATTTTTGTTTCCATATTAAATAGCCTCCTTTAGTGGGATTGAAAATGCAATTTCAGTTCCTTTATTTACTTCACTTTTAATGACCAATGCGCAACTATCACCAAACAGCATCGTGAGCCTTCGATTAACATTGTATAAAGCAACACCGCTTCCCGTTTCCGATTTTATCGGGGTGAGGCAAATTTCATTTGCTCGTTCTTTACTCATCCCCATTCCATTGTCCTCTACCTTCACATAAACACAGTCAAGACCTTTTTGAATGGTAATGAATACATGGAAATCGCCATCCTGATTCTTCATTCCATGCTTAACCGCATTTTCAACAATCGGTTGGAGTGTTAACGGAGGAATCTGTTGGTATAGTGCAGCTTCTTCAACCTGATAATGTACCTTCAGTTTGTCAACAAACCTAGTTTCTTCTATTTCTAAATAGGCTTTAACCTGTCGCAATTCTTGTTCCAATGTTGTTACATTTTGTGTTGTCACAGTTAGATTTTGACGTAAAAAATGTGATAACGAAACGAGGAGTTTCCTAGCTTTTGTAGGATCTCTTCTTACTAAAGAAAGAATCGTATTAAGTGTATTAAAAAGAAAATGTGGACTTATTTGAGCCTGAAGCACTTTGATTTCTGCTTCCTTTGCAAGTTGAAATGCCTTGTCAGCTTCTGCAATCTCAAGCTGATTACTTAAGAGTGAACTCAAACCTGAAATAAGTTCAGTGACAACAGATGTGATTTCCTTTTCTGAACGAAAGTAGAATTTTAAAGTTCCAATTATTTCATCTCTGCGTTTCAACGGGGCTATCACGACCGCACCAAGTGGACAGTCCTCATTTCGACATTGAATACTCTCCTTGTTTGCGATAACAATTTTCCCGTTATGGATTACTTCCTGTGTAATTTGCGTTTGAATTGGCATTTGAGAACGATGATGTTCATCTCCAAGACCTACATGTGCTAGAATTTCATTTTTATTTGTCATGGCAACAGCTGTTGCTTGTATTTCATCTTGAATAATATTGCAGACTGCTTGTGCCGTTTCACGATTCAGACCATTTCGTAAATAAGCAAGCGTCTTGTCTGCTATTCGAAGTGTTTTTTGAGCTTGGACAGCACCCACACGTTCACCTTCGTTAATCACACTTTTAATAATCATAAGGAAGACAGCGCATCCAAGTCCGTTCGCAACAATCATGGGAATCCCAATGATTTCTACTAAAGCCCACGCTTTTTCAAATGGACGTGAGAACAGTAGGATAACTAACATTTGTAAGGCTTCTGCAGAGGCAGCAATTATAAATGCAGTACTTAACTTCACATGTTTATTTTTCTTATAAAAATAACCGGAAACCAAGCCGGCAATGATAGAGGCAAAACCACAGGAGAATGCAGTAAATCCACCTAAGGTGAAACGGTGTACTCCAGCAATCAAGCCTGCACCCAAACCTACCTTGTAGCCTCCAAGTAGTCCAGCTAGAACAACACCTATAACCCGTGAATTAGCCAATGCCTCATCTGAAGTAAGCGCCGATGCCCACCGATCAAATTGAAGACTTTCCGTATTAAGACTGAGACCCGTATACGTACCAATAATGCCGAAAAAGCCAAAGAAAACAATAGAGACTAGCTTTTGCCATCGATTTAACTCATCCTGGTACATCATTCCTCTAAAAAACTTCAATCTTGTCAAAATAAATGCGATCGCAACAATAATCCCTAATCGCTCCAGCATCGTAATCAAAAGTACAAACATCGCATATGCTCCTTTTTGTACAAAAGTGGTTGGGACAAAGGGACAGGTCCCCTGTCCCAAATCACCTGAGGTGAATTTGAACTAAACCTGCCCTTCTATCCCTCTTATTTTAATTGGGAGACCGCTTTGCGCTGATTCTAGGGCACTAACTGTAACTATTTGTGTTCGATAGGCATCTTGATAGTTCGAAAGAATTCTAGAAGTATCACCTGTGCGAACTGCGTGAAGGAATGCTTCATTTTCTATGAGATAAGGATTCTCAGAACGAAATACTTTTTCTACTTTACTAGTGGGTTCACTAATGGTTACTTGACCTGGTTGCCAAGTAACCATTCCCTGGTCTGTAAAATAGTTCATGTTAACCTGGGATACCCCTTCTGGAAGAATACACGTATTTGAGAGTTGAGCAACTACACCACTTTCCAGTTTCATAGTTACAGATCCAATGTCATGTACGGTAACTTGATCAAACTTCTCCTTCATCACTCGATTCCCAAACGCTGCATATACCTCTTCAACTTCTCCGGCAATATACCGCACTAAATCTACGATATGAGTTGTTTGCTCAATGAATTGACCACCGGACCCTTCTTGTTTTCTCCACCACGGTACTTGGGGCATACTTCCCATCCAAGAACCTGAAACGAGACCAATCGTATGATTCTCCATCTCTTCTTTTAACCGTTGAACAGATTGGCTGTATCTGAAGTGATATCCGACTGATGTAATCAATGACTTTTTCTTCACTTCATCTACTATGGATTTTGGTGTTTGTACATCGACACCGAGTGGTTTTTCGACCATGAAAGGGATACCCCGTTCGATTAGTTGTTGCTCGATTTCACCATGTGCAAAAGGAGGTACACATATATACACCGCATCTAGTTTTTCCTTATCAAGCATCTCAGTTAACTGACCGTAACTCTTAGCACCATAATCCTTTGCCATTAACTCAGCTTTTTCTACACTGCTTCCACAAATGGCTTGGACTTGTACTCCATCCATTTTTGACAACATATCTGCATGCTTCTTACTAAACCATCCTGTTCCTATTACCCCTACTTTTAATGGCATTTGGCTTCTCCTCCAATTTACGGGTTATTTTTTGAGAATAGAATATCCAAAGTTTATGTTAGCGCTTAATTTTTTTTTATTATCTATAATTGTACTAGATAAAACCACTTTGTTGTGTCTTTTTTTGATTAACTTGGTGTTGTATTTCTTTTTATGAATACTCGTTAGGTTCACCTATTATTTAATACTCATAGCCAAATAGTCTATATTCTAGTTAAATCCTCTATTTTTATTTTAAAAGTTGAAACATACAATGGAATCAAATAGGAAATTTCTTTGAAAAGAGGGAGAAGATGAGAAAGATACCGGTGGCTGTTCAGATGTTTACATTGCGTGAGGAGTGCGAGAAAGATTTCTTTAGGACGTTAAAAAAAGTAGCTGACTTGGGGTTTGATGGTGTAGAACTTGCCGGCTATGGTGGACATTCTGTATTAGAAGTCAAGGAAATGCTAGATAAGCTTGGTCTACAAGTAGCAGGTAATCATGTACCATTACAAGAATTGCAAACTAACTTAACGAAGGTTATCGAAGAACAGAAGTTACTTAACAATCAGTATCTTGTTTGCCCCTTTTTATTACCAGACCGACGTACTGAAGAAGATTATAAAAAGCTTGTTCCTTTTTTAAACGTGGCGGGGGAAATTTGCAAACGAGAAGGGATTACGCTTTGCTACCACAACCATGACTTTGAACTAGAAACCCTATCTGATGGAAGAACTGCTTTAGATACTATATATATGGACACGAATCCTGAATATGTAAAAGCAGAGTTTGATGTATATTGGTTAACTAAAGCATCCGAGAACCCAGTTGATTGGTTAAGACGCTATAAGGACCGCACTCCATTAGTTCATTTGAAAGATATGACAGTAGATGAAGAAAAATTCTTTGCTGAACTCGGTACTGGTGGCGTCAATCTAGAAGCCATTTTAAAGCGCGGGGAAGAAAACGAAGTCAATTGGTGGGTCATTGAACAGGATGTATGCAGACGTGACCCTTTAGAAAGTATTGAAAGAAGTATTCGCTATTTAAAAAATACGGTAGCTAGTTAATTAGCATTTTACGAATGGAACCCAAGATTGGCGCATACAACCAACTTGGGTTCTCCTTTTTAAGCTTCTAATCGTCGATAAACCCCTGGTGGAACCCCATATTTCTTTTTAAAGACTTTGTGAAAATATGGATAACTCCCAAAGCCGCATTCCTCCGCAATTTGTTCGAGTTTCATAGTTGTATATTTCATTCGCTCAATCGCTGTATTCAATCGAATCTCTTGTACATATTCAATCATTGTTTTTCCAACACTTTCTTTAAAAAGATGAACAGATCTCGAGAGGCTTAGTTGAACATGGTCCGCAACGTCTTCTACCTTAATTGCGGTTGTTGCATGTTCTTCAATATAACGCATCATCCTTGTCACCTTATATGGATACGGATAGGTTGGAACAATTTCATCCATTGTTTCCTCTAAGGTTAGACAGAGAGACCTTAACAAGTAATCAATTAGTTCATGATTTTGATTGGTTTGTGGCCGTCGTTTTGCGACAATCACCTGATTCCACAATGAAAGGAGTTTTCCGTCGAGATCGATATGGTAGATGCTTTCCTTTTCAGTACGTTTCCACCACTCATCTATCCAATCTCCTTGACAGGCAATATGGTAATCTCCACTCTTATTACCCTCTTCTACTAAAATCTCATATTGATCACCAGGTTTTAGGAATAATAAATCCCCTTTTTCAAGTCGGAGGTTTTGACCTTTTACAACGACCTCGCAACTCCCTTCAGTTTGAAGCCGGATTAAGTACGCAGGAAACCCTTCTTTATGTACAGATCGATACCCCTTTGTGTGAAACGAATATCCACAAAAGAAAATGTTTGTCTTCATAACATTCTCCTTTTCTCAAAAAGTAGCAAAATAGTATATGTTTTTATAATATCATCTATATTTATTCAATACTACATACGATACGATGTATTCAAATAGCTAATGTCCTAAGGAGTGAATTGATTTGGGAAAACTTAAAGTTGCAGTGATTGGTTGTGGAAGTATTGCTAAGTTTCGTCATTTACCTGAATATAAAGCCAATCAACATGTAGACATCGTAGCCGTTTGTGATATCAATGAAGAACGCGTGAAAGAAACCGCTGAAAAATATGGTGCTAAACCCTACACAAACTATGAGGATCTATTAAAGGAAGTTCACGTTGATATTGTAAGCGTTTGTACACCAAACTATCTTCACGCTCCCATCTCCATTGCAGCATCGAATGCTGGGGCACATGTTCTTTGTGAAAAGCCAATGGCCACTTCTTACGAAGAAGCAAAAGCAATGATTGTTGCAGCAAAGGATAACGGAAAAAAACTTATGATTGCTCATAATCAGCGTTTTGTTGCCTCACATAAAAAAGCGCGTCAACTTATCGAATCCGGTGAGCTCGGAAAAATCCTAAGCTTCCGTACGGCTTTCGGTCATGGTGGTCCTGAACGGTGGAGTATCGACGGTAAAGATAGCTGGTTTTTCGAAAAGGAAAAAGCATTTGTAGGTGCAATGGGCGACCTTGGTGTTCATAAAACTGATTTACTTCGATATATTTTAGGAGAAGAGTTCGTTGAAGTTGGCGCGTTTGTGGAAAACAATGCAAAGGACTTCTCTTCTATAGATGACAATGCCGTTTGCATTTTAAAGTCAGAAAGCGGCATTGTAGGTACACTTGCGGCAAGCTGGGGCTACAAAAAAGAAGATAATTCAACAATTATCTATGGAGAAAAAGGCGTTATGCGATTAGAAGATGATCCTACCTTCTCTATGATTGTTCAATACGCAACTGGTGAAATTGCCAAGTATGAACTTGGAAAAATTCAATCAAACGATGAAGGTGGACAAAATACGTCCCATGTGATTAATCAGTTTGTTGAATCCGTTCTTGAAGATAAAATGCCACCAGTTCCTGGAGAAGAAGGAATGAAGTCGTTACAAGTGATTTTGGCAGCACTTCAATCAAGCGAGACAAAACAGATTGTGAGAGTTTTAGACTAATAGGGTCACTACTTCGTTTGTTGTGGCTACTTTCAAACATGAGAAATCTGAGGTGACAGACAATGAAAAAGCTTCGCATCGGAATGATTGGGGCAGGTGGTATAGCACAAGCTCGCCACCTACCCGCTTTTCAAAAATTAAATGACCTTGTTGAGATACACGCAATCTGTGATGTGAATCTCGACCGTGCAAAAGAGGTTGCAAGCACCTATCAAATTCCAGTTGTAAGTAACGATTATCTGGATATTTTTTCTGAAGTTGATGCTGTTTGTATCTGCACACCAAATAAGTTTCATGCTGAAATTGCAATTGCTGCACTAGAGTCAGGCTTACATGTGTTTTGTGAAAAACCCATGGCACTTACTGCTAAGGAATGCGAGGCAATGATCAACGCAAGTAAAAAGCAAGAAAAGGTCCTTGCCATCGCCTACCATTATCGATTTAAACGAGAGGCTCAGGCAGCTAAAAAGAGTATGAGTGAAGTAGGGACTCCCTTAGTCGTTCGCGTTAGAGCACTTCGCCAGCGTAAAGTTCCGAGCTGGGGTGTTTTTACAAACAAAGAGCTACAGGGTGGCGGTAGTCTAATTGACTGGGGTTGTCATTTTCTTGATTTAGCTCTTTGGTTAATCGGAAACCCAACCGAAACCGATGTTACAGGATCTATCTATAACAAGTTAAGTAAAATGCCAAACCAAGTTAATGAATGGGGAGCTTTTAATCACGAGACATTTGAGGTTGATGACCATGTATCAGCCTTTATCAAATTTGAAAACGGTACATCTATGCTTTTCGAAACATCTTGGGCTGCCAATATTAAAAAGGATGAGGAGCATCTGAGCATTTCTGGTGTTGAGGGTGGCTTAAATGTATTCCCGTTTGAACTATACACCACTAAGGACGGAATGCTGTTAAACAGTGTACCTCCTTGGCTACCGGGTGAGGAGCAACCTGATATACCACAGGCTCGCAACTTTATTGAAGCTTGCTTAGGACGCTCAGAGTTAGTACTTAAGCCTGAAGAAGCACTTCAAGTTTCAAGAATCATTGACAAAATCTATGAAAATGGGGGAAGTTTATCATGAAGTTAGGTGTATTCACCGTCTTATTTGCTGAAAAATCGTTTGAAGAAATGCTTGATACAGTAAAAGCAGCTGGCCTTCATGCAGTAGAAATTGGGACTGGTGGTTATCCAGGAAACAAACACTGTGACCTCGACCTATTAATAGAAAATGAAGAAGCACGGAACGAGTATTTAAAAAAGGTACATGATCGTGATCTCATCATCAGTGCCTTTAGTTGTCACGGCAATCCTATTTCTCCAGATGATAACTTTGCGAGAGAATGTCACGATACGCTTTTAAAAACAATAAAACTAGCATCACTACTAAATGTTCCTGTCGTGAACTGCTTTTCTGGTACAGCTGGAGACCATGAGGGTGCCAAATATCCAAACTGGCCAGTCACCGCATGGCCGAATGAATACAATGATGTGTTAAAATGGCAATGGGAAGAAAAGCTCATTCCTTATTGGAAGGAAGTTGGGCAATTTGCCCAAGATCATAACGTAAAAATTGGCCTGGAGCTTCACGGTGGCTTTTTGGTACATACACCATATACCCTGTTAAAACTACGCAAGGAAACATGTGATGCTATCGGAGCTAACCTAGACCCAAGTCACTTATGGTGGCAAGGGATTGATCCAGTCGCAGCGATTAAGATTCTTGCTAAAGAAAATGCGATTCATCATTTCCATGCTAAGGACACTTATATTGACCAAGATAATGTTAATATGTATGGGTTAACCGACATGCAGCCTTATGGTGAAGTGCAAACTCGCGCATGGACATTCCGTTCTGTTGGCTGTGGACACAGTTTACAAGAATGGTCTGATATGATGAGTGCACTCCGCACGTATGGGTATGACTATGTAGTTAGCATCGAACACGAAGACCCAATTATGTCCATCGACGAAGGATTCTCTCGTGCGGTAACAAACCTCAAATCAGTGTTAATTGAACAACCCGTTTCTCAAATGTGGTGGGTTTAATCAATAATTGTATACACCCAAAAAAGGCATGCAATATGCCTTTTTTTTGTTCTCTCAAAGCTTTAATATTCCTTCTCTTGGGGAAACATGGAAGGCTCTCGCTAAATCAAAGAGTTGTTGATCTGTTATTGTTTGTTTTTTCCCACCTTGTGCACAAACAATTGTGTACACTTCAGCAGCCTTTTCAGCTGTTTCAATCAGGCCAAATACTTCATCCATTGTCGTTCCAGCCCCGAATACTCCATGATGTGGCCAAAGCACAAGTCGGGTTTCCTTCATTTTCGTTGCTGTTGCTTCACCAATTGCATTCGTACCCGGAATTATCCAAGGTACTACCCCTACACCATCCGGGAAAACAACGATACATTCGGTACACATTTCCCATAAGGTTTTTGTAAAGTCCTCTTCTTGTAAACTATGGGTAAATGTCATGGCTAAAAGATGGGTTGCATGACAGTGCATGATAACCCGATGATTAGGATCGACAGTTAGCCGCTGAATATGATTCATTAAATGTGTAGGAAGTTCACTAGTGGCCACTCCCCCACTTTCAAATCCCCACAGGATATCATAGCTTCCACCATCTTCTGCGATTCGAATGATACCTATGTTCTCAGCGGGATCTCTTTTCACATTTTTAAAATACTTTCCTGAACCGGTTACGATAAAATACTTCCCTGCTAGTGGAGTTGCATCAAAGTTCATTGGAACCGTGCGCAAAACATGGTCAACATTCATGAATGGGAGTAGCTCATATTCGTGCAGTAAATAACTTATATTTCCTCCGTTACGCTCATCCCAACCCAAACGATATAGATTCGTGGTTGTTTCTATCATTTCTTGAAAAAATGGTGCGTTATATAATGAATTCTGATTAACGATTATACTCATTTGAAATCGCCTCTTTAATTGGATTAGTTTATCTTCTACACCTTAATCATAATCCAAAAACAAAAATAAAACAACACAAACACAGAAATATATTTCTGTTAGTTTTTGTTATCGTCACATTTCATACATAAACCCATAAAAAAAGACCAAAACTGGTCTTTGAATGATTCTTTATTTGGCGATTTCTATTTTAATATCCATTTCTTTCAGCTCTTTTGTCGTGATTTCATCTACATTTTCATCTGTAATGACTGCATCAATTGCATGTATCGGGCTAATATGGGAAAAGGCTTGAGTTCCAAATTTACTAGAGTCTACCATTAAAAAAGTCTCATCCGCGATATCCATCATTTGTTTTTTCAACAAAGCTTGTGATTCGATAGAATCACTTAAACCTCTAACAAGATGTACACCCTTACAGGATAGAAATGCTTTGTTAACGTGATACATGCTTATTGATCGTTCAGCAAGTGGTCCTACATACGAAAGGGATTGAGATAATAATGCCCCACCTGTTGAGATTACTTTTATCTGTTCTTTTCTACTAAGTTCGAGTGCAACCTTTATCGAGTTGGTCACGACTGTTAACGGAATGTCGGGTAATTCTTTTGCGACATACCAAGCTGTTGTACTGGCGTCTAATAAAATTTGGTCACCTTCATGAATGAAATTCACCGCAAGTCGAGCAATTGCCTTCTTTTCAGCTGCGTTTGTAATTTCTCTTTCTGCATACGATGTTTCTACATTATCTTTCTCCATCCGAACGGCGCCGCCATGGCTTCTCATTAGTAGATTTTCTTTTTCTAGCTTTTCAAGATCACGACGGATTGTCTCTTCTGTTACAGAAAAGATTTTACTGAGTTCTGTAACACGGATACTTGTCCGTTCATTAACTAGGTCAACAATTTTTTTATGTCTTTCGGCAACAAGCATATGGTTTCTCCTCCTAAGGCAAGGCATGACTACTTTTATATATGTTTATTTATGTTTATTTCCATCTTATTTCCTCTACTACTATACCATATTCTTGTAAAAAACAGACATCCTATTAGAAAAAAAGCAGACTTGATTTGGAAGTTTTCCTTTAATCAAGTCTGCCAAAAATTATCGTTTTGTTAATACTTCTTTTTCATATGTCTTTACTTCATCTAACCAAGCTTCTCTTACAGGAACACCCATTACTTCACAATAGTAATCCCAAATTGCGCCAAACGGATACGTTTTGAATTCTTCCATGATAGCTAATCTGTCAGTGAAGTTTCCTTCTTCTTGAAGTTGTTTTAAGTATTCATTCGGTGAAAGCATTGCATATAATAGAGCTTTAACCATATTACGTGTTCCAATTGTCCACGCTGCAACACGGTTAATACTTGCATCAAAGAAATCAAGTCCAATAATAACACGGTCAAGAGCATCATTACGAACAATCTCAAACGCGATTTCTTTTAACTCGTCGTCTAAAATGACAACGTGATCACTATCCCAACGAACTGGACGCGATACATGAAGCGCCACTTTTTCGCTAAATAGGAGCATAGAAGAAAGTTTATTTGAAACAGTTTCAGTTGGATGGTAGTGACCTGTATCTAGTAAACATAGTTTATCGTTTTTCATTGCATAATTCAGATAGAATTCATGCGAGCCAACAACATAAGACTCTGAACCAATTCCGAATACTTTACTTTCCACTGCATCAAGATTGTATTTCTCATCTGTTTCAACTGCAAATATTTTATCTAATGATTCTTTCAATCTTCTTCTTGGAGTTAAACGGTCACTAGGAATATCCTTATAACCATCTGGAATCCAAATATTTGTTAGCGCTGGAGTGCCAAGCTCTTTTCCGAAGTATTCGCCAATCTTACGGCTGACAATACAATGATTAATCCAGAATTCACGAATTTCTTCATCTGGGTGCGCTAGAGTTAGACCATCAGCTGCTTTTGGATGAGAGAAAAGAGTTGGATTGAAATCCAGACCTAATCCCTGCTCCTTCGCCCAGTTTACCCAGTTCTCAAAATGCTTTGGTTCTAATTGATCACGTTCTACTACTTCACCATTCGTTTCAGCATAGATGGCATGTAGATTGATACGATGCTTTCCAGGAATTAAAGATAGAGCTTTTTCAATATCGCTTCTTAATTCTTCAGGGTTTGTTGCTTTCCCAGGATAGTTTCCTGTTACATCGATTCCACCAGATAGTTCATGTTGGTTGACTTCAAAACCTGCAATATCATCACCTTGCCAGCAATGAATGGAGATTGGTACGTTTTTTAGTTGTTCAATGACTGCATCAACATCAACGCCCCATTTCGCATAAGCTTGTTTCGCATTTTCATAATTTTTTTTGACAGACATGTTTCTTCCTCCTTAGTTAGTTACTGTATTAGTAGGTTCGTATATTTTTACCTCAAATGACTTCTTGACGATTGCTCTTGCTTCTTTGATCGAATCCATTTCTCCTAGGGACATTAATTGAGCAATGATATTACCAATCGCCGTTGCTTCAACTGGGCCTGCAACAACCTCTTTTCCAGTTACATCGGCAATTAATTGATTAAGCATTTCATTTTGACAACCGCCACCAATGACATTTATCTTAGAAAATGACTTTTCAAAGATTTCCTCAATCTCCGTAACAGCATCTTGATAAGACTCTGCTAAACTATCGTAAACACACTTTGCGACCTGACCAGGAGTGCTAGGGATTGGTTGATTGGTTTCAATACAAAGTTTTTGAATCTCTTCAATCATGTTATCTGGCTTTAAGAAACGATCATCGTTCACATTAACGGTTGCGGTAAAATCTGTTTCCTTTCGTGCCAAATCAACTAATTCTGCGAAAGAATATTCATCATTGTAGTTACGCTTTACCTCTTGGATCATCCAAAGACCCATAATATTTTTCAAGAAACGGTAACGATAATCAATACCGCCCTCATTCGTGAAATTATAATCCAATGCTTTTGTCACACAAATTGGGAAATGATTTTCAGTTCCAATCAGCGACCACGTTCCCGAACTGATATAAATGCTATCATCCCCTTCAGGTACTGCAATTACGGCAGAGCCAGTATCATGTGTTGCAGGAAGAATCACCTTCATATCAAAGCCAATCTCTTTCACTAGTTCCTCTGACAGTGTACCGAGCACCGTCTTAGGTGCTTTGATTTCTTGGAACATCTCTTTGTTAAGACCAAGTGTGTCTAAAATGTCGCCATCCCATTTTTTTGTAAAGGCATTTACGAGTTGTGTGGAAGTCGCATTTGTATATTCATTTGCTTTTTTACCTGTTAGTAGATAGTTGAAGTAATCCGGTATCATTAAAAAGGACTTGGCTTTTTCAAGGATTTCAGGATTGTTTTTCTTGATCGAATACAATTGGTAGATTGTATTAAATTTCAGAAATTGAATGCCTGTTTCCAGGTAAAGGCGTTCCTTTGAGAAAAGCTCAAAAACTTCCTCCATCATGCCATCTGTTCGTGGGTCCCGATAGGCCACCGCATCTGTAAGAAGTTGGTCATGTTCATCGAGTAACACAAAATCAACCGCCCATGTATCGATGCCGATACTGTCAGGTTGAATACCACGTTCGCCACACTTCTTCAAACCAGCGATGATTTCTTGAAACAGTTTATCTACTTCCCAGCAAAAAAAGTTATCTTTTTTTACAATCTTATTTTCAAAGCGGTGAATTTCCTCAAGCTTCATTATCCCATCTTCGAGATACCCTAAGATGAGTCTCCCACTAGAGGCACCAATATCAACAGCTACGCTGTATTTTGTCATATGCTCACCTTCCAATGTAATCGCTTACTACTTTCTATCATACTAGGAATATGACAACTTTCCTATATCGTTATTCATCAAATTTATTGTCCTTATTTGCACAAAATAAAAAAAGCAATCAGAAAAGATTACTTCTCCAATTGCTCTCGGTATTGTTTTGGGGTTACTCCATATTTTTTCTTGAAGATACGGTAAAAATAACTGATATTATCATAGCCGATTTCTTCTGCTACGTGAGTAACTGGTATTTTTGTATGTTCGAGTAATTCCTTCGCTTTAATAAGGCGTCTTTCCTGAAGAAGCTCCTTAAACGTTAGCTTTGTCACCTTTTTAATAATCTTACTCAATGAATAATGAGTTTGGTTTAATCTTTCGGATAAATCATATAGGGATGCTGTTCGATAATGCGTATCGATATACTTCAGTGATTCTACAATGATATATTCCGAAGGTTCATTCTCTTCTTTATGTTTTACTTTATTTACATTTTTAATGAGTTCGATCAGCAGCAGACCCATGTAAAGCTTAATTGTTGAATCTGAAAGGTTGGTAGGGTTTATTATTTCTTCAATGATTTTTTGAACCAATTCCTGTATGTTCTCTACTTCTGAAACCATGAAATAGAGGAACTGTCCACTTTGGGAGTTATTGAAGAGACTACTAAAAATAAACTTGGTTATTGTATTATCTGTCGATATGAATGAAAAGATAAAATCGAAAAATTCAGGTTTGATGATGAAATTGATGATAATATCTTCCTCGTTACTAGCCTGAATTTCATGTTCAATATGTTGGTTTAAAAATAATAATTCACCCTGTTTTAACGTAAGTGGTTCAGAGCCAACAGTTTGCTTTAACTGTCCATGATACACATAATTGACTTCGATGTAATCATGTTTATGCTTCGGAAAATCGACAAAGCGAGTATGTTTGCGAACCATAATCAAAGAATCATCGCCAAGGAATTTCTCACTCTCAATAATGAAGTTATTTTGATTCGTATAAAGATCCTTAATAACCTCAGGATTTTCTTCTAGAATGGCTTTTTCTTCGTCTGAAATCTTTCTCAACTCTTCTAGTAATTCTAAGTTCATACTGTCACACTCGTTTATACCAAATTTTATTATAGTATAACACAAAAAAAAGACTCGATCCTGTATAGAACAGAGGATTGAGTAGTAGTAAAAAAGAGAGCATCGGAATTACTACTTTGAACAAATGTAACAATGCTACCTATATGGTATTTTTCTAACTCTTGAATAAGTTTATGCTTAGAATTCTAAACTAGAGTAATTTTTCCCATTCACTTGTAATACGGTATTCTTCTCAACATCAATTTCCACCATTACCTCTTCGGGATGGTTTATTTGAATATTGGTGTAATCACCATAATCTTTGCAATTAATGTTAATAGGGCCATAGGGTGTTGGTACAGAGCCTTTAATCCACTTTAGCCCATTTAATTTAGGTGAGATGGAAACTTTGGTAAATCCTGGTTCAAGTGGTTTTACACCTAAAAACATAACTCCAAATACATATGTTGGAGCTGCGGACCAAGCGTGACAGTGACTCCGACTAAAATCTCCTTCAATTAACTCCCAGCCCTCCCAGCAAGTTGTTGCATCATTCTCAAGCATATAACCATAGATATCCCTGATGCTTTCTAGTATCGTTTCTGTTTTGCCCAGTTCCAGTAAAGCCTGATAATAAAAAAATAAAACAAAGGGACTCTTAATCTGTACAAAATCTGCTGGTGGATTTTTGATATATTCTTCAATCACTTGTTTTCGTGTGTCTTCAGCACTATCCGTTAAGTATACGATAAGGTTAGTCTGAATACTTCGAACCTTAGATGGTCTTCCATCCTCATGAATACTATCGATATACACTTTTTCTTCTTCATCCCATAAATGAATGTTTATCGCTTTCTTAACCTTTTCTGCCAACAATTGATACTCATTCGCATCCTCTCGTTCACCAATAAGTGAAGCTAAGTATGCCGTTTGTCTTAGTGCATCAACTAGCAAAGCATTTTGATGCGTAACAATCTTATGTTCTGTATCCATTGGAGCCCAGTCCAGCATATTCCAGGCGGAAATTTCTAATAAGCCATCCTCATTAATAAACTCGTTAAAACGTTGAACGGTAAGCTTTAATTCAGGGTATACTTCTTTTATAAAATCGAAATCTCCAGAATATCGATAATATTCTCGGCAAGCCATCATCCATAAAATCGACCATGCGGTTAACACATTTTGCCATCCGCTCGGGACTTGTGATTCTGGTAATGGGGAACGATAAACAGATTTCGAGATAAGCTTTAAGCACCTTTTCACCAGGTCATAGTTTCCAAATGCATAATAATTCATCAGTGAAATATTATATGAGTCACCTGTCCAAAGGGCCTGTTCATAGGCTGGACAGTCAATGATTGTATCCTGTGCGCACATACGAATTGTATGTTTGGAAATCTCCCAAACCTCATTCAACTGGTAATCAGAACTACTAAAGCCCCCCATATTTCCGACTGGGAAAGTTGTTACATCTACTTTGATATTGTAAATCTTGATCGGTTTTGAGAAGTTTCTAACGGTAAGGAGCATATAGCGAAATCCTCTAGGAATAAACGAACGATACACCTGACGACCGTCCTTCGCAATATATCTAAGAGAATTGTTCAATGAAAAAGTATGCTCAATCCTTCCATCTTGATGGAGACTTTCAAATAAAAAGAAATCAATGATTGTTTCCTTCTCTGCCTCAACTTCAAACTCGATATGCCCCAAATATTCCTTACCAAAGTCGATAAGATACTCTGTATCCCCTCTTTCCATCGGATGTATTTCTGTAAAACTAGTAGTAGGTAGCACCATATTTTGATGCTCCAATGGCAAGGAATGTGTACGGATGTCATCTTTAAATATAGAAAGGAGGCTGACGTTATCTGTACATACAAATAAATCTGGAATATCTTTTATCAAACTTTTGAATGGCATCAATTCACTAATGGAAGATACATTCTTAATTTGTAAATATGCTTCTGTTGTTGGGATTACCTTGTCTATTGGAAAACCAATCTGTAAATTTGTTTTTGAATAAAATGGCCCAATGACAGAGAACTTAGAGTTACCTGGGCTATAAGGTGCTTTTAACACTACTTTATCAGGAAAGTCAAAAGCTAAATGGATGATTGGTTCGTGAAATGATCCAGATACATCTATTAAAAGTAGATTTGCTCCTTTTCTCAGCTTCACATTTTCATATTTTCCATTTCTGGTTTCATACTCTATACCATTCAAGTTAAACTGCCATTTTGCTTCTGCATGTGGGTCAAATGTTAAGGTCATCACACCCTCAGTATTTTCCTCTGAATGTATTTCTGTCGCGACATATCCTTGCATTATTTTTCCATTGTTATTATCGTATTCCCCTGGAAAAAATACTGGCTTCAAATCTATCGAAAAGTGCTGTGATATTGCCTTAACTTCTTTTAAAGATAATACACTTTTCGGAAAGACTGGTTCGTTAGTTAAGTGAGGTATATCCCTAGGAATTAACTCTCCCCAAGGGCCCATCCCATGCGTTCCAATGACCTCTGCATCGTTCCACGTAGAATCATCAAAGTCTAGCTGTTCCCAATTATCGTAAAATAGTCCTGCATCATAAATTTCGGACCATGTTAAGCAATTAGACATCTTCACTGTTTCTTGAATAAAGCCTTTATGTTGAGCTGTCTTCCACTTATTATCTGTACCAATGTGATAGCTAAAATTCTCATTATGAAAGAAATCTACCTGCGCAATTAATCCTCCTCGACCCTCTATGTATTGCATCGTTCCCATACCATAATGGTTGACTAGGATAGCAATGACATTTTCTCCTTTATTAATTCCAGTTAGCTCATACTGATCATAGTGCCACTCTGTTGTCCAACCACGGACAGGCCCTGATCCAATTAATCTACCATTCAGATAGACAGTATATTTTGTGTCTGCGGATAAGGTTAAGATTGCTGAGTCAAACTCTGAAGGAACTGTAAATGTTCTTCTGAAGCAAGACCATTGATTTCTTGGCCGTTCACCGCTCTGATCCCATATCCAGTTTGCTTTCCATTCCATCCTATTTCCTCCTAATGAAAAGACCCGATTTACGTAGCTCAACTACGTGGTTCTCGGGTCTTTTCATATAATTTCGGTTATTTTACTGATCCTGCTGTCATTCCTGCTACAATCTGTTTATTAAAAATAATAAATAAAATTAGAGGCGGAATTGAAATTAGGATAATATTAGTAAAGAGTAAATTCCACTCTGTCATATACATACTCATGAAGTTATAAAGTGTTAATTGTAGTGTTGCATTTTCTGCCCCTGGGAAAAAGTACAATGGATTTACGAAATCATTGTACACATTCACAGCTGTTAATACGATAACTGTTGCTGATACAGGTTTTAATAACGGCAAAATAATATTGAAGTATAATCTAAATCTTCCACATCCATCTATAAGTGCCGCTTCATCTAATGACTTAGGGATGGTGACCATAAAACTACGATACAGCATGATTGTAAACGGTAGATTAAGGGCAACCTCGACACCAATGATCCCAGGCATTGTTTTAAATAGCCCGATTTCCTGTAATACCCAGATAGTTGGGACAACAGCTGGTGGGATAATCAGACCTACTAGAATTAAGAAATTGAAGAGAGGTGTAATCTTTGTTACTTTCCTACTAATAACATATCCCGCTGCACTTCCGAACAAGATTAACAGGACGATTGAAAAGCCTGTAATCATGATACTGTTGTAAAATGCAGTAAGTATCATGCCATCGCGTGCCATTAATACTTCTTTCAAGTTATCAAAAAATTGAAAAGTACTTGGCCAATCCATATTCAATAATGAAGCCTCTTTCGTACTTTTAAACGCATTGATGATAACAAAATAAAATGGAATACCAAAGATGACGAGTGTTGCTAAAACAGCGAAAGTTTCTACTAAGATTTTACCTACCTTTTTCACTGTTCTGTTATTACTTTTCTCATGAACCGTGGTAGGTTGAAGATTCGATACAGTATTACTCATTATAAATCAACCTCTTTCTTATTGAGATAAGCATATAGAGGAAAAGCTAATGCAGCAACTAGAATAAATAAAATTACGTTTCCTGCTGTTGATAGACCGTAGAAGCCTGCCTGATATTGTTTATAAATAATAGATGCAATCAAGTCTGTACTAAACCCAGGCCCACCTTTGGTCATAGCCCAAATTAAGTCGAATGAACGTAAGCCACCTATAAATGAAAGGATGATAACTGTATTCATAGCAGGACGACTAAGCGGAAGTATAATACTCTTAAACTTATGCCAAGCATTTCCGCCGTCAATCGCAAGAGCTTCATAATAATCTTGTGGAATGGATAATATTCCTGCGATGAAGATAACAGTTGCGATCCCTACACCTTTCCATACATCAACAAATGCTACTGATAGAAGTGCTATTTTCGTATCACCAAGCCAATCAGGGCCTACAATACCTAGTGCTTCAAGGGTAATATTAATTAATCCTTGAGATGGGTGCATCATCATTGAAAATGCAATACCGACCGCAATTGTACTTAATAATGTAGGAAAGAATACCATTGACCGTATAAATCCAACGGTTTTAAGTTTTGTAGAAAGAAAGATTCCTAGTAAAAGTCCAATGACTACTTTTAGTCCACTTGTAACAACTGCATAAATAATAGTATTTTTAAATCCAATGTTCAAAGAAGGTTCCGTTAAAAATGTGATAAAGTTTTCAAATCCGATAAATTCCCAATCTGTTAATGTCCACCATGTCATACTAAAGAAGAAGGACATTATGGTTGGTAATAAGAAGAAGACAAAATATACAATTCCTGCGGGAAGTAGAAAGTAGTACGAATACGTTTTTTTCGTTAAAGTATTCACTGTCCTTAGCCCCTTTCCAAAAGATTATTCATTGTAATTAACTAAATTATAAGCGCTTTCAACACAATATATAAGTGACACATTCTTTTGAATTAAGTGCAGATTTTTTTGGTTGCGATCTATTTTCTACATTCATGTTTTAAGAGAGGATTTTAATGGCACCTATTGAATCTCATAATCTACTACAATTACATTTTCAATAACTTCTTGAAGTGATGCTCCAAATTGTTGGTGGATAGGGTGTGGCAAATAATCATCAAGTGCTTGTCTGTCTTCGAATGTGATGCGTAGCCCTAAATTATAGCCCTGTATTTTATCAGTTTCTCCTGTCACATTCATACCCGCAGAAAGGTCTACAATCCCTGGGATTGTTTTTTTAAATCCTAACAGTTGATTTAATAGTTCTTGATATCTTTGTTTTGTTATTTTCTCATTAAATTTAAACACAACTAAATGCTCGTACATATTTCTACCTCATTTCATATTTTCAAAAGAAGCCGGCTATGCCGACTTCTTTGTTTACTTTTACTTATTTACTGTTACTAATTCATCCTCAAGTGCGTTTAATTCTTCAAGTAGAGCATTAAGGCCTTCTTCTGTTAGTCTTGTCATTTGGTCTTCAACTATTTGACGTAAAGGCTGTGTTCTTAAATGTGAAATGGAACTAGACTTTAAGAGGACACGAGGTTCATATTTTCCTAGTACTTTTGCTGCCTCTTCATTATCTAGTAAATCTAGTACAATCGTTTCTGGCGTATAAATTGTTCTTAATCCTCGTACATTTTGATAGACAAATTGATACGTACCAGAACCTGCAACTAAAGATACACCTTCATCTGTTTGAGTTACATCAGTAATGCCATCTGCTTTAAACAAGTCAACCCCGTTTTCTTTGACACCTTCAATACGTGCAGTTGGTAGAAGAATGGTCGCTGTTGTATTAGCTGGAACTTCCACTTCTACTTTGACTTCCTCATGAGTAAGATTCCAAGAAGACACAATTCGTCCATACAATGATTCATACGCTGCGCGTACGGAAGTCAGTTCTTTTCCACCGATTCGAGGTCTGATTTGAATTCGCTTATATGCTGGCGCTGTTTCGTCCATATCAAGACCAGCAACATATCGATACATCCAATCACCAATGGATCCATATGCATAGTGATTAAATGAGTTCATGTCATCACTCCAGAAAGAGCCATCTTCCTTAATTCCATCCCAATGCTCCCAAATCGTTGTTGCGCCTTTGGAAACAGAATATAACCATGACGGATATGTTTCTTGAAGCAATAACTTAACCGCTGTTTGATGGAACCCATTATCAGACAGCACGAGATTTAAGTATGGAGTTCCTACAAATCCTGTTGATAAATGATAATCATTTTCTAATACAAGCTGATTTAAATCATATGCGATTCGTTCTCTTACTTTATCTCCTACAAGGTCAAACATAAGTGCTAATACATGTGCTGTCTGCGTCGAAACAGCTAATCTTCCTTTTGGAGTAATGAACTCATCACTGAAGTGCTTTTTAATTTGGTCAAGTAACCAAGTATATTTTTCCACATCTTCTGTTTTATTCAAGACTGCCGCTGTATCACGTAATAGTCTTGTAGAATATGCATAAAATGCTGTTGCCACAAACTCATTTGGTGTTGCACCAAAATAGCTGTCTTCTTTTGAATCTAGACCTAACCAATCTCCATAATGGAAGCCCGTGTTCCAAATAAACTCATTATTACCTTGGGCACGAATATATTCGACCCATGCTTTCATGCTGTCATACTGTTCTCCTAGAAGCTGTTTATCACCATAGCTTAAGTATAAAGTCCATGGGCAGATAACTGCTGCATCTCCCCAAGCTGCAGAAGAATCTCCATCGATAACATTAGGGATAACATATGGAACGCCACCATTTGGCAATTGGTCTGCAGCTAAGTCGCGTAGCCATTTCGTAAAGAATTGCCCACCCTGATAATTGAAAAGGGCTGTGCGAATAAATACTTGAGCATCTCCAGTCCAACCTAATCGCTCATCACGTTGCGGACAGTCAGTTGGCACGTCTACAAAATTGCCTCGTTGGCCCCATTTAATATTTTCCTGAAGTTTATTAACCATTGTATTTGAAGTAACAAACTCCCCTGTTGCTTCCATATCTGAATGCATCACTTCACCGACAAAGTTATCGATTGCAAGACTATTTTCTTGACCTGGATATCCTTCAACTTTGACATAACGGAAGCCCATGAATGTAAACACAGGTGCATAGGTTTCAGTTCCTTCACCTTTTGTAATGTATTCTACTGTCTGTCTAGCAGTTCTTAGGTTTCCAAAGTAAATATTACCATCTTTATCAAGTACTTCTGAATGTTTTAACGTAATTTTTGTACCTGCTGGTGCATCAACTGTGAAGCGAATACGACCGACCATGTTTTGACCCATGTCAAATACGGTATCACCTGCTGGTGTTACAAACACCGACTGTGGCTTTAAGGTTTCTGTTACACGTGTAGGATTGTTTTCCTGTGCAACTAAATTCGATAATGGAAGTGCCAGATTTACAACACCACTCCACTCTGCATCATTATATCCAGGTTGGCTCCATCCTTTTTTCTCAAGTCGAGCATCATAGATTTCTCCATGATATATTTCGGAATATAGAACAGGACCTGTGGATGCTTTCCATGATTCGTCTGTCACAATCAATTCTTCAGTTCCATCAACATAACGGACCATTAATTGGAGTACAATTCCCCGTTTTTCACCGTATATACTACGTTGACCTTCCCAAGCAAGATCACCTTTATACCAGCCATCGGCTAATAACACGCCAATTGCATTGTCTTTTTCCAACTGTGAGGTTACATCATACGTTTGATACTGAATTCGTTTACTATAACTAGTCCAGCCTGGAGTTAGTAAATCTTCTCCTACTCGCTTCCCATTTAAATGAAGTTCATAAAGCCCTACTCCAGTCACATAAATACGTGCAGATTCAATTCCATCCTTTAAAGCAAATTCCTTACGCAACATGAATGAAGGTTCAGCATCTGGAGCAATTTCATCAGGGTTTGGTGTAATCCATGTTGCTTTAAACTCACTTGTTTCATAAAGTGCTGTTTCCCACCAAGATGTCTCACTCCATGCAGATTCACGACCAAAATTATCCCATACTTTGACACGATAATAGTATCTTGTGCTTGATGTTAGACTAGGCCCTTCATATTTAATGTGAAGGGAATCTGCTGAATGAATCTGGCCAGTGTCCCAATAAAGATTATTGAAATCCTCGGATAATGAAACTTGTAATTGATAGGCGATTTGTAGAGTTCCACGCTTGTCAGATTTTAATTTCCAGCTTACTCTTGGATTCTTTGTACCGATTCCTAGTGGATTTTTTTGATATTCAACGGATAGAGATGAAATCTTTAGGTCGCTCATATGGACAACTCCTTTTTCATTTTGTAATTTTTAATTCTATTAAAACATCGGCCCTGCTAGATACTAGTCAGGGCCTCTCATGAATTGTTTTAACTTACTTTATCTTACCAACCATCAAGTCCTAGTTGTTTTGCTTGCTTTTCAACATCTTTGTCGTAAAGCTCAGCCCCTTCTTTTGCAGAGCTGATTCCGCTACCTACTTGTTGAGTAATCTGCTCAAGGCTTGGTCCTTTAACTGGGCTTAAGAATTCAAGTGCTGGAGCTGTATTTCCAGAATCGAAATATGGAAGCATATCCTTCACTACTTGTGCTACATCATCAGGAAGTTCGATGCCTTTAAGTGCGTAAGGACCATTTGGCTTGATTTTTGAACTATAAGCATCAGTACCTTCTTGAGAAATATAAAATTCTAGGAATTGCTTGGCTGCATCAACATTTTCACTGTTTTTGTTAATATATACTGCAGCAGGCATCCAAACAGTTAATCCATGTGTACTAGCATCATCACCTGGTTGTCCAAAGTATCCAATATCATTTAATTGATCTGGATAGTTTGCAGCAAGTACATCTAGAGCCTGAGTTAACATTGGGTAGTGAGCCCCTTGACCTTCTGCTAACATTTTAATCCCTGCATCGTATGTTGTTGCTAAGAAATCATCATTAAAGTACCCTTTTTCATACACTTCTTGTAATTTTTCGAAGCTACGAAGTGCAGCTGGAGTTTCTGCAATTTTTGCTTTATTCGCTGTATAATCTTCAGCAAAAGTTGGGTTTTCTTGAAGAACATTGTAATTATCAGCCAAGAAAATTAACTGTGAAGTCCAAGAGTCTTTAAATGTTCCAATTACAGCTGTTTTCCCAGCATTTTTAATTTTTTCATTATTTTCCATTAATTCATCCCACGTTTTAGGAACAGATAAGCCAAGTTCTTCATAGACTTTGATGTTATAGAACCAGCCACCTGCTAGAGAAGGTTGTCCTGGAATTGCAAATACTTTATCTCCTACTGAAACAGAGTCTTTAAAGCTATCAATTACATTTTCCATGAATGGTTCTTGAGATAGGTCAACAAAGTTTTGTTCTGGGTTAAGTGCTTGTAAGAGCGATCCAGAATTATACCAAACTAAATCCGCCATATCGCCAGTAGCCAGTCTTGTTTTTACAATATTGTCACCTTCAGATCCACCAGGGCGTGTTTCAATTTCAACTTTGATATCTGTTTTTTCTTCAAACTTTTCAATAATCGCATTAATAGGGTCTAACTGTTGTTGATTATCAATTAAGAAAGTAAGTGTTTCTTTTTCCTTCTTGTCACCAGAAGCTGATTCTTCACCACTACTACAGCCAGCTAATACTCCCGCCAATAATCCGGCACTGAGTAATAAAGAGAATAATTTTTTACTCTTAATTTTCATTTTAGTTCCCCCTTATATTTATTAATTTCTGTAACTACCTTAATTATAGCGCTTTCATTCAGAATATTTAGTGATGCATTTTTTGGATTTATGTCCGTTTTTTTTGGAAACGATTTCACTTTGAGGATTTTGATAATATAAAGCTGTTATCATATACAAGTTATTATTAGATTTGAGCCAAAAAAAGAGAAAAACCCACGGGCTTTTCTTTCACATTAAGATTTGGTTTTATATTGGCTTGGTTTAACGCCTACGTATTTTTTGAATGTGTCTGAGAAGTGTCGAGGGCTATAATATCCTACTCTTTCACTTACGTCTGCGACTTTATATCCTGCCTTTAAAAATTCTTTCGCACGGTCCATTCGTAGTTGCGTTAAATACTTTATATATGATTCTTTCATTTCCTCTTTAAATAGTAAACTAAAATAAGTAGGATTCATACCTACATAGTCGGATACTTCCTGAAGTGTAAGATCCTTGCTATAATGTTCTCTCATATATTCACATGCTTTATTAACGGCATCATGCTTCGTTAATTGGCGAACTTTTCGAGTCCAGTTAAAAATCATTTCCATTTGTTCCTGGAGCCATGTCATCATTCTTTCCTTTGTATCCAACTCACGTATTTCCAAATGAGGTAAATAGGCCCTATTTGGATCAATATCTTCCCCTGTTTCTTTGGCAACTTCCAAAGCTAAGTAAACGAGCTTCAAAATTTCACGCTCAATCACATTAGGACTTAATCTCTCTGAATTCAGTTGACTCATAAAGGAATCAATCTGATTTAATAGACCTTCTTTATCACCTGTTCGGAGATGAAATATAATTTGTTCCTCTAAATCAGAAAGATTTCCGACAATTTTTGTGTTTCCAGCAATATTTTGAAAGTCAGTCCAGCCTTCCTTCATAAACCTACCGTATCTTAATGCTTCTTTAGCTTCTTTATAGCTTTTTTTAGCATCTACTAGATTTGCATATGTCCTTCCACACCCAATAAAAGTTTGACTTTGTTCTTGCCAATCACTTAATAACTGGTTTAAATCATCCCTATCAGAATCAAAATGAAACACGACGAGAAGATTCTCCTCACCATTTCGAACATACACAGACTGATAAGAAGAGTTACTTTGAATCATTGGCCCTTTATCTGATAATGCATACACGGTAATATTCTTTATCCACTTATTCTTTTCTCCGAATGATTCCCTAAACTTCTGTTCCATGTCTTCTCCAATCAATAATAAATCTAACGTTGCCTTGACAAGTAGTTCTTCCCTACTATCTTCCCATCTTGACTGGAGTGCAGTGACTGACTTTTGCATATTGACTTTGTCTAGTATTCTCGTAATGGTTTCTTCAATAATTGGAATGGTAATCGGTTTTTCTAAATAATCGGTTACCCCTAATTTAATCGCCCGTTTTACATAATCAAATTCATTAAATCCACTAAATACGATACAGATAGTATCAGGGTCATCCTCAATTATCCTTTCAATCACACGTAAACCATCTATGCCTGGCATACGGATATCTGTAAATACAATATCTGGTCGGTATTTTTGATAAACCTCGATTGCCTCGATTCCGTTCATAGCTGTGCCAACTATCTCAATTCCATATTTAGACCATTCAATCATTTGTAAGCCCTTTAGTACAATGAATTCATCATCAAATATTACGGCTTTTAACATCGCTATTCCCCCCACTATTTTTCAGGAAACCTAATTTCTACTGTTGTTCCTTCGTGTACTTTACTTGAGATTGAAAGCGTGCTTTGGCTTCCATAGTATAACTGTAGTCTTTCAATTACATTTGTCAGACCGTACCCTTGTTTTGTTGACTCCATATCCTCAATCCCTACCCCATCATCACTAATTGTAAAAGTAACCCAACCATCTTCAATCCTGCCTGTTAAGCGGACGGTACCTTCACCAATCTTTGATTCTAGACCGTGATATATGGCATTTTCAACAATTGGCTGCAGAAGTAGTTTTAATATTTTTTTCTCCACTAACTCTGCTTCAACATTCTCTATATATTGGAAGCGGTTATCATACCGGATATTTTGAATTGTCATATAGTGATGGATATGTTCTAATTCCTTTGAAACGGTAATTAAATCTTCACCTTTATTTAAACTTAATTTAAATGTTTCTGATAATGATACCGCAATTTTTGCAATATCTTCATTTTGCTTCATAACTGCCATCCAATAAACAGAGTCCAGGGCATTGTAAAGAAAATGGGGTTTAATTTGGGCTTGTAGAGCTCTTAGCTCTGCCTCACGCTCCCTAAGTTGGGCCCGAACTAACTGCTCATTCAACTCTTTATTTTCAGTTGTAATTCTTTGGAAAGTTTCCCCAATAACGTGAATTTCGTCCTTTCCTTGTCCTCCATTCGTACCTCTTAATCCCTTTGCCCAGTCAACTGTCAATTTTTTAAGTTGAATGAGTGGACGAGTAACTGATCCAGATAGAACAAATGATGAGTACAACACAACGATTGAAATAAATAAGGCAATTACTGCGGTAATCATCCCAATTTGATTGGATTGTTTGAGTAATTCCTTTTCTTTTATGACATTGGCAAAAGTCCAACCTGTCGAACGATTCTCAAAACTACTAATGACATATTCCTTTTGGTTGTTGTCAGTAAACTTTTCAAGAAAATCGGAGTCCAGATCTATTTTCTCAGACCCGGCATCTAGATACATGATTTTTTCTTTATTTGCAGAATCAATTATCATAAAATGACTATCATCTTTCTTGTTAAATACTTCTGAAAACATAGACTTATTTATATTTACAACGAGGAGTCCTATGATTTGAGGGTCATATAATCGTTCAGGATCTTTTAGTAATTTTACAGACGAAAAGGTGGTCTGGGCTTTCGTACCAACCAGTACATTTGTGCTTAAAAAAATCGGTCTACCTTTAGCCTCAACACTTTGTTTATACCAAGCAGTCTCAGAAAGTTCACTATGAACCCCACCATTATCATACGGTCCTGAACTTTTCGGATTACCGTAACAAACAGAACGAAAATTAACATCAAAAAGACAAACAGAATCGATATATTGAGTATCAAAGAGATAGCTTGAGATTAAGTCTTGTATACGTCTTGTTGTAGTCGAGTCAAGTACATTTCCTTCTTTTTCAGCATATTGAGCGCTATTAATTAATTCTTGCCTAATATCCTTATTCCATGAAATTAAACGTTCCATATTGCTAATATTTCGAAATAATAAATCAGCAGAGGCACTAGCGGTTTGCATATGGCTTTCAGACATTTGAATCTGATTTTTGACTAATGCATCCTTGGCAATTGAAAAAGAAATAAATCCTAATAATAATAGAGGAATAATCGATAAACACATCATTAATATAAAGTATTTATAACGAACTTTTTCTCCTTGGAACCGTTGCCAATATTTATTGATTTTAAGCTTCATATTCTGCCCAACCTTCTAGTAATTAAGTATTATCATTATACCAAAGATTCGACATTTTTTTCGATGTAACCAAGTAAATAACAGCCTAAATGTCGAGTCCAATAAAACAGGAGTATCACCTGAAAAGTCTGATATTGATTACGCTCTCATTCTTAGATTTAATAGACTTAGGACAGGAGGTAAAATTATGGCTGAAAATTTCCAAAGAGTTGAAAATCAAATCATAGTAAGGAATGAAGAATTTATAGCAAAAGCTGAAAAGTTAATCCCTACCTATTATAGTGAAACGATTAAACCAGAGAATATTGTTGAAGTAGTAAAAACCACAGATAAAATACATGGGTGGGAAATAAAAATAATTGAATCAGCTAACCATATTTCTTCTTATGATTATGGAAAAGGTGACCAAGTTGTTCTTGATTTTGGAACACATTTAGTTGGTTATTTATCAATGAGGGTTGTTCCTGTTGGAAGTCCTCCTGATGCACCACTTCATATTAAATTTAGCTTTGGTGAGATGCCAGTGGAAATGGCAGAGCCTTTTTCAGAATATAATGGCTGGATTAGTTCATCTTGGCTGCAAGAAGAAACACTTCACATAGATGTGCTGCCTGATTTAATAGAGTTACCTCGGCGTTATAGCTTTCGGTATTTAAAAATTGAGATATTAAATACATCACCTAAATACAAGGTTTCACTTAAGAACATTCAAATGAAACACGTAACAACTGCAGATGAGAAGAGCATAGAAGCATTACATCATCCTGATACAATTTTAAATGAAATTGACAAAGTAAGTATTAAGACTTTGCAAGACTGTATGCAAGAGGTATTCGAGGATGGACCAAAACGTGACCGTCGTTTGTGGCTTGGCGACTTGCGGTTACAGGCTCTTGCCAATTATGAAACCTTTAGAACTAATGACTTGGTAAAACGCTGCTTGTACCTATTTGCTGGTGTTCCTGATGATAAAGGGCGCATTGCTGCTAATTTATTTATTGCTCCTAGTCTTATTGCAGATGATACTTACTTATTTGATTATTCCTTACTATTTACGATAACTTTATTCGACTATTTTATTGAAACAAATGATAAAGAAACATTAAATGACCTTTGGCCACTTGCGTATAAACAAGTTGAGCTTGCGCTCGAACGTTTAGATGAGCGTGGAATTGTCAAAGACGATGAAACCTGGTGGTCATTTATTGATTGGAATGATGACTTAAATAAGCAAACACCTTCTCAGGCAATACTAATATATACCATAAAAAGAACTATTGAATTGGCTAAAGTTCTAAAAAGTGACCAATTGTCATTCCTACAACTGCAGCTTGATCAATTGTTGGATTCAACAATCACTCATCTATGGGATGAAGATGCTGGCTTTTTTATAAGCGGTGCAAATCGTCAAATTTCATGGGCAAGCCAAATCTGGATGGCACATGCTGAGGTGCTGGATCCGGATAAAAACCGCCAACTAATGAAACGCTTGCTAGAAGTAAGACCTGAAATTAGCTTAACAACTCCTTATATGTATCACTATTTAGTGGAAGCGCTCATTCTCGTAAATGAAAAAGAGTTGGCCGTTAATCAACTTAAATGGTATTGGGGCGGTATGTTAAAGGACGGAGCTGACACGTTTTGGGAATTATATGATCCAAATAACAAGAGTTACTCACCTTACGGTAGCTACTTAATTAATAGCTACTGCCATGCTTGGAGTTGTACACCAACTTATCTAATTCGCAAGTATGGATTATAGCATATATAAAATTCAATATTTACTATTTTTATAGGAAACGTACTAATATAAGGTTCGAAAATACCACAAAGCATTTTTGTGGTATTTTTATATCCTTACAATTAATAAAAAGAGGCCAACATAGGCCTCTCCTCATAATGAATTATCTCGTAAATGCTGCCGGCACACCACCATCAACTGTTAACATACAGCCAGTTGTTTTGTCTGATTTTGATGATGCAAAGTATGCGATTGCTTCAGCAATATCAGATGGATAAATGTTTACTAATAATGTTGTACGTTTGCGATAGTGATCTTCTAATTGATCTGGATCGATTCCGTATGCTGCTGCACGTTCTTCACGCCATCTTGAACCCCAAATAGCTGAACCTTGTAGTACTGCATCTGGTAAAACAGAGTTTACGCGAATGCCATATTCTCCACCTTCTGCTGCAATACAACGTGCTAGATGAGTTTCTAGTGCTTTTACTGAACTATATGCCGCCGCGTTTTTACCTGCATACACAGAGTTTTTAGAACCAACAAATACCATGTTGCCACCGATACCCTGTTGCTTCATTTGCTTGAATGCTTCACGAGCAACTAGGAAATAACCAGTTCCTAATACATTCATATTTAGATTCCACTCTTGTAGAGTAGTTTCGTCGATTGGGCTTGAAGTAGCAAGTCCTGCATTGTTAACAATTGAGTCCACTCCACCAAAGTTTAGTGCAGCTTGGTCAAATGCCGCTTGAACTTCATCTTCTTTTGTTACATCCATTTTCACTGCAAGTGCACGATTTGCACCGAACGTTTCGTTAATTTCTGCAGCAACCTTTTGTGCTCCTTCAAGATTTAGATCAGCAAGCACAACATGTGCACCTTCAGATACGAGGCGACGAGCAGTTTCACTTCCGATACCACCTGCACCACCAGTGATGAATGCTACCTTTCTTGAGAATTCAGCTTCCGCTGGAGCAAGCGTTAATTTGTATAATTCAAGTGGCCAGTACTCAACATTATAAGATTCGTTTTCACTTAATGAAACAAAGTTTCCTAGAGTGGTAGAACCTTTCATAACAGCAATTGCACGATGGTATAAGGCACCACTTACTCTTGAATTGTTAACGTCTTTACCTGTATTCACCATTCCTAGTCCTGGGATAAGGATGACTCTTGGTGCAGGCTCAAACATTTTATCGCCTTCATTTTTATTGCGCTCAAAGTATTCTTTGTAAGATGTTTTAAAGCTTTCTACACCCTCTTTGATTGCTGCAATCAAAGCATCCACATCTTTTGTTTGTGGATCCCAGTTCACATAAAGAGGTGTCATTTTTGTATGAACAAGGTGGTCCGGACAAGCAGCACCAATTTGTGATAATTCTGGTGCATTGTGGCTATTAACAAATTGAAGAACATCTTCGCCACGGTCATATGTTAAAAGCATTTTCTTTTCTTCACTAACAGCACCGCGAATCACAGGCATTACTTTTGATAGAATGCTAGTTGCTTCTTCATCAGAAAGAGATTCATATTTTTGGCCACCAAATAGAGAAGCTTCATCAACCTTAGCATTTATGTAGCTTTCTGCTTCATTGATGATATCGATTGTTTTTGCGTAAGATTCTTCAGATGTTTCTCCCCAAGTAACAAGTCCGTGCTTTTCCATTAAAACAAGTTCTGCATTTGGATTGTTTTTAACACCTTCTGCAATCATCTTTGAAAGTGTGAAACCTGGACGTACATATGGAACCCACACAAATCGATTTCCAAAGATTTCTTCTGCAATTTGCTTCCCGTTATCTGCACAACAAATGCTAATGATTGCGTCAGGATGAGTGTGATCCACTTGATTAAAAGGTAAGAATGCATGTAATAAAGTCTCGATTGAAGCTCTTGGATGTTTGCTGTCAATCATACAATGTGAAAGGTAGGCAACCATGTCTTCATCAGACATTTCATCGCGCTCGATTAATGGACGGATATCGTCTAAACGTAAGCCTGTGAAATTATGTGCTTTCATTGTCGCTAGGTCTGACCCGCTTCCTTTTACCCACATTACTTCAACATTACGACCACGGAAATCTTGTACGACAGTTTTCATTGATGTATTTCCACCGCCCCAGTTACATACAGCACGGTCAGATCCGATTAAGTTAGAACGATATACTAATTCTTCTACGCCTTTTTCAAGCTGTGAAGCTTTATTGGAATCCCAGTAATTTTGTACCATTTGATTTTCCTCCGTTTTTCAAGTTTATAACCTTGTGTTTTATTATAATACATATTTGTTTATTTTTGAATAAAAACTTTTAATGTTTGTTTATATTTGTTTTTATAAAAAATAGTCTACTAGTAAAAAGGAAAACTCCGAGTACAATTCGGAGTTTCCACTGCCATGTTCAACCTAGTTAAAGTTACTAACCTTCTTGTTTCCATTTCCATTCAAATCTCCGTAACGCTCATCTTCAATTTGTTTTAGGGTCTTCCCTTGAGTATTTGGTGCTAAAACAACCCCAATTACCAAGTGAATAGCCAAGAACGTTATCATAACAATCCCTGCAACCTTGAATCCTAGTGTCATCATTAAGGTTGGTAGTATGAATGAATAAATGGCAATACCAGTGCGTACGATAAAATACATTGTTCCTTGTGCACTTGCACGGTAGCGAGTCGGGAAAAGTTCACTGGTCCACAATGCATAGAACGCTTGAGCACCGATACCAGCAGAAGACCCCCAAAGGATGACGAATGCAATTAGCGTTGGCCATGTCATAGGCATGAAAGTTAGAAGTATCCATGCTACAAGTCCCATTCCTGCTCCAATACCGAATAGCAAGCGACGACTAATCTTGTCTGCTAACTTCATAAACCCAAAATAAGTAACAATTACTGTAAACATCCATAAGAATGCTTGAAGCAAGTTAGCTTGACCAGTACTTAATCCACCAACATTTTCATAGATATATGGCATAAAATATCCCATCGCGCCTGCTGTTAAATTCCAGAACAGGTAGATACCTATTAGTAATAATAATGCCTGGCGATTTACCTTCAATGTGAAAAGTTCTTTAAATGTATTACCCTTTTCTTTTCCAAGAGCAAGGTCTTTTTTGTCTTGGGCCTGTTGTTCCTCCCACATCTTCGATTCATCTAATCCTTGTCTTAAATACCAAGTTACCCCAGCGACAATTAGTAAGTGAATAAATATTAGTCTTGATCCTAATAATCCAAGCGGCGCTAATACGACAGCAAGGAAGAAGGTAACCATCGGACCGATTGACCAAGCTAGCTGTGCGGTACCAACATGGGCTGCCCGTTTTTCTTTCGGTGATTCTTCTGCGATATAAGTCCAAGAAACCGGTACCCCAGCACCAACGGCTATCCCTGTAACAATCGTACCAATTAATAGCATTGGGAAATTAAATGAAACGGCAATTAAGAGAACACCGACCATATACAATAATAGGTCGTAAGTAAATATGAATTTCCTTCCAAACTTATCTGTTAAAGGGCCACCGATTAATGCCCCTATTGCTGCACCAAATGCATTTGCACTTAACGCACTCAAGAGCCCAACACCCATATTGTCAATATTCAGGTATGCTTGCCAAAGAGTTAAACTACTTGCAGCTGCAATGATGGAACCGGCTTCAATATAGTTTGCCATTGCAACTGATATTGTAGCTTTCCAACCAGTCGTTTTCTTAGCACCCATTTTTTTAGTTGCCATTTGTCTACCTCCTGTTGTTTATTTAATCCATATGGAATACTTCTTTAAGATTTTTGGAAACTGGGCTTGAATCTGGATTTGTTTCCATGACTGGCTCCATAAACTTCCACCACTTTTGGTTTATTTCTGTTGAAGCCATCTGACTCCACTTTTCTTCATCTTCGATTTCTACATAGCCAAATAAACGATTGGTATCTTTATCAAGGAAGATGGAATAGTTCTTTCCTCCATGCCTTCTTAGCTCTTCTACCATCTCTGGCCATATTTCGTTATGACGTTTCTCATATTCCTCATGCATATCAGGATAAACAGTCATGACAAATGCTTTTCTAATCATTTTGTTCCTCCTTCATCTGAAAGCGCTGTTAGTAATCGCTTACTTTACTATGATAAAAAATAGAAGTGTTTTGTTTGATAACGCTTTCTATAAAAATATTTTACTATAATTAAAAAATATAGATATAACGTCATTTGTATTTTTTATTATCCTTATTTGCCTCCTAGTCTATCTTCCATCTAATTTATTGAAATTAGGTAGATGGATGTTTCACTCATAAAAAGGGACCCATAAGCTAGGCTTATTGGATCCCCATATATTACTATCGCGATTTTACTTTAATATAATATTAAAAGAGTAGAATGTACGTTCACCTACATCAATTTGTATTTCATACTTACCTACAGACATTGACTTTGTACTTAGATTATAAATATACTGATTTTCACTAGCATCATAGCGGAACTGATCATCCGATACTACTGAGCTTGTGGAAACACCGTTTGAATCCCTTACATAAATCTTTGCAGTTGCCTCAGGAAGGTAGTTACCAGCCTCATCCGTTAACTTGAATTTAACAGGAATAGTGCTTCCCGCTTTATAGGATTTAGATTCATCAGTCTTTACAGGTGGAAGAATTCCACTGGAAAGAATCGTTGCGCTAGCTGCTACTATAGGAAGGTTAGATTCGCCTTCACTGTTTACAGCGGTTACTTTATAATACGAAGTACCAATAGGTGCTGTACGATCTGTGAACTCTGGTATTGCAGAAGTACCGATTTTTGTATAATCGCCATTTGGAGTTGTTGAGCGGTACACATTGTATTCCTCTACTCCTAAAATAGGTATCCAACTTACATTCATTTCTGCACTATCGTTTACATCAGCCTTAATTCCTGCAGGAATAAGGTTTTTAATTGTTAAATCATATCTACGAGAATCATATCTACTAAAGTTGTAGTTTCTGAAATCTGACATACGGGTTTCCCCTGTAATATGTTCCTTTAAATCACTTGTACCATTTGAGTATATATATACGGCGAGTTCCCCAGTTAGATTATAAACGATCAGCTCATCTCTAGAATCTCCAACCAGATCAGCTACCATTACTTGTTCTTTAGAATCCGTATGTTCATTAAAAGTAACGATTGGATTAAAGTATCCATCATAGAGTTTTGGAACCACTCCATTTGGATTTTCTGCATCTACGCCTCTTCGGTAAGCAGTAATCAGCGGTGTATAGCTTCCCGTCCAATTATCAAGAGGGCGCACGATACTACCCCAATCCCCCATAGCACGTTGTTCATGGTATAAAGTTTGTCCGTCAGAAGTAAAAAGGAACATTCCATCTTGACCTGGGTTTCCTCTGTTAACCCTGTCAAGTCCTGCAAGCTCTAAACCCGGAGAGTCTATACGATATTCCCCCACTAGGATCTGTTGTGGTTCTGTCGTATCTCCATTTCTAAATAGTTGATTGCCATTCACATCGAATGCATAAGTATCAGAACCACCAAGGATAATTTCATACTCCCCATCCCCATTTAAATCGGCAACCCAGTGAGTGTCAACATGATCCGGTAAATCTTTTCTCCATATCTCCTTGCCATCATGAGATAGTAAGGAATAGTTATTCACTAGTTCATCTTTTCCATCTCCGTCAAAATCAAAAGGCAGTAGACTGTGGCCTGTATTACCTGGATAATACCATAATTGGTTAAAGTTCTTGTCCATGGCCCAAATCTTCTCATATCTATCCTTTAATACGATGTCTTGTGGCGTCTCATTACCTGAGAAATTCGCGATAAAAATAGCATCATGTGCTCTTTGATCTGGAAGTGTATGCTTTTTCTCAATCTCACCTGTTTTTCCATCAAAAATGTAAAAATACTTTTCTGTATCTTCTCCTAGCTTCATAACAGCTAATACTTCATTTTCACCATCTGCATCAATATCGTAAATTTGCACAGGCTCATCTGCTCCGCTAGTTGTCACTCTCGAATCAACTGTTCCTTGTGACCATAGTAAGTTTCCTTCAACATCGTACGCAGCTAAATGTCCTACAAAACGAGGGTTATACGCATCGCGGCTTTCGTAGGCTGGCTGTACCATTAAGATATCATGGCGTCCATCTCCGCTCATATCACCGATTCGCATTCTATTTCCTGTCCCTGCTGCACTAATATCAATCTTACTAACTAGGTTAGGAAATGACCATTCTGTCATACCTAAGACCTCATTAGATAAATCGCCTTCACCAGAGGAAGTTACTGCAGAGACCTTATACAAATATGTGGAATCGCTTTCAATAGAGTCGTCAACAAACTCTGTAGCTTCAGAGTTACCGACGAGCTTGAATTCCTTATATCCCAATTTTGCTCGATAAATATTATAACGTTCAGCACCCTCTACTTCATTCCATTTCAATGAGATAGATGTTTGAGTTACCGCTGGAATTTCAATCCCGCTTGGAGCAGATAAAACCGTATGCACCTTTGTATCAGCATATACATTAACCGGTTCATTGAACGAAACAGTTGGTGCAATAGATAGTGCTAGCATAGTAGATAATAAGATTTTAGATTTTTTAAACATGAAATACCTCCTTAACAAACTAAATGGTAGTTAGTAGACTTAAATTCTTAATGTAACTTTGAATACTCAGGATGTTTTTCCTAATTCGAAAGTCATCCCCAACCTATATTGTGGGACCTGATGATGAGAGTTCGTACCTGAACAATTAGCAGAACTGGGGTATATTCAAGTTGAGAATGGCAGTGATGATAGGGTTTCATTTAAGAGGTATCTTTCTCCTGAGGTACTGCAGCTGCTATGTTCATTACTGAATCCACTGCAAACAAAAACACACAAAAAGCTTAATAAAGTAATCGTATATTCAGAGTTTGTTCATCGCTCCACCACACTTCCTTTAGTTGTTTCCACCATCATACCCATATATCCTTTTGAATGAAAGGTGCCTTCTTCCTAATTTTCAAAATAAATACAATAATTCAAAAGCATTCAAAATCTCACCCTTTACTAATCCAAAAATAAAAAAGCAGCTCTCTTTTTCAAGAGAACCGCCTTTTCAATTGATACATATTTTTACAAATCCTCCACCAACACATAAACCGCCTTAACTGGGCCATGTACCCCGACAACTAGATTCAATTCGATGTCAGCAGAGTTACTTGGTCCTGTAATGAAATTGATTGCAGATGGAACCTGTTCTCCATTCTTCACCTTTTCACGGATGAGCTTTGCTGCTTGTGTCATCCGAGGGACGATTGTGCTTTTGGGAACAATAACAATCGAATGGGTAGGGAGGAAGCTGATCGATCTGCCTCGAGTTGGACCGCTGTATAACACAACTGTACCTGATTCAGCTAATGTAATTTCACTGATCGTAATCCCAATGTTTGCTTGCTCTGCCTTTGTAATGTTTTCTTTGCCTAAGTCAGGATTCCATTCAAAGGCTTGTTCTTCTTTCAATAAGGGGTTCAGTCCAAATTCTTCAAAACGCTCATCTTTCCAAGTAATGATAGGACCCTTTCCGAATTCATTCATTTTCTTTTCAAGTTCTTCTGATAGTGATGCTTTTGTCGTCATTATGAGCTCTGTATGGATTTTGGTACATTGTAGCTTTAATACCTCTACTAACTCATCGACGGTTGCATCCTTTAGCACTTCTTCCTGTGGGTTATGTTTCCAAACAGGTGCAGCTAACGTTGTTTTTCGTTCTCTACCTAATTGCTTAGCAATTTGGTCAAGGAAGGCATCGCGATTTTGAATGGTTCCTTTCATTACTGATTGCCTCCTTTTTCTCGATTTTTAAACCAGTCTCTAAATCTCTCACTATTTGGTGCAGGGAACTCGCGTACATTCGTCCATTCCTTAAGCAGGCCGACTCCTTTGGTAATTTTATCACCGTCAGATATAGGTTTTGTTAGGGTTGGTGCGAGTTTTGAGCCCATTTGATACAGTGATGGTGACGCCGCTCCTAAACCAAATGCTTTCATTAATATTTTTTCAGATACCGGTGCTCGACCTTCACGCTCTACGATGACTTCACGGTGCTTATGAATCAACTGATGAAGAGGGATTTTTACCGGACATACATCTGTACAAGCCCCACAAAGGGTGGATGCATATGGCAATTCTTTATGATCATCATATCCACCAAGCAATGGTGTTAATACTACACCGATTGGCCCTGGATAAATAGAACCATAAGAATGACCACCGACGTGACGATATACCGGACATACATTAATACATGCTGCACAACGAATACATTGTAGAACAGATTGGAATTCTGTACCGAGTATATCTGATCTACCATTATCTACAATAACTAAATGAAAATCTTCAGGTCCGTCGACATCGCCTTCATCACGCGGTCCTGTTAAGGTCGTGATATAGCTCGTTAACTTTTGACCTACCGCACTTCTTGTCAGCATCCCAACGAGTACTTCCATTTCTTCAAATGTTGGAACAAGACGCTCCATTCCCATTACGACAACCTGTGTTTTTGGAAGGGCAGCAACCAAGTCAGCATTTCCTTCATTTGTTACAAGCGTTATAGAGCCAGTTTCAGCAACAGCGAAGTTACATCCTGTAATCCCCATATCCGCTTCTAAAAACTCTTGTCGTAACGACTCCCTAGCAAACAATGCGAGTTCTTCTGGCTTTTCTGAGTTCTTGTAGTCCATTTTATTTGCGAATACATCACGAATTTGTTCTTTGTTTTTATGCAGAGCTGGTACAACAATGTGGGATGGTGGATCATGATCATCCATTTGTAGGATGTATTCTCCTAGGTCTGTTTCAATAACTCGACAGCCCACTTCCTCAAGTTTATCGTTTAAGCTTATTTCCTCTGTTACCATTGATTTTGCTTTGACAATCTTTTTAGCGTCTTTCTCTTTTGCTAGATTACTAATGTATGTGCTAGCTTCTTCAGCCGTTTGCGCAAAGTATACGTGTCCGCCTCTGTTTGCGACCTGCTCGCTTAATTGATAGAGATAGTAATCAAGGTTTTCGAGGACGTGCTGACGAATTTCCTCCCCATGGTTACGCCATTCCTCCCAGTTTCCAAGCTCATCTGTAACCGTTTGCTTTCTACCTTGAATGGTTTCCTGGGCTTTTGAAACGGCACCTCTCATAAAATTATTTTGTACTTCTTTGCCTACACGAGACTTGAATTTTTCATCACTTGTTTTTAATGCCATATTGTTTCATCCCTCCTTTAGTTTCGTTGGTTAAGCACTTCTGCGATATGCAAGACTTTAATTGGTTTCCCTTGTTTATTGATTCTTCCACCAATATTCATCAAGCACCCTCCGTCCGCTCCGATGAGGTATTCTGCTTCAGTTATTTCAACACATTGTACTTTTTCATCTACCATTTTCTCAGAGATTTGCCCCATTTTTACAGAAAACGTTCCTCCGAAACCGCAGCAATTTTCTTTACCTGGAAGCTCGACATATTCAACACCATCAATATTTTTCAATAATTTAATAGGTGGTTCCTTCACGCCTAGTAAGCGCGTCATATGACAGGATGTATGATAGGTAACTTTTCCTTTGAAGGTTGAACCGACATCAGTGACACCCAGTACCTCAACTATAAATTCAGTTAATTCATAGGTTTTCTTTGCTAGTTCAATTGCCTTTGGTTCCCACACTGGATCTCCCTTAAAAATATCTTTGTATTCGTGGAACATATTTGCACATGAACCTGATGGACATACAATGTATTCCGCACTACTAAAGGTATCGATCATCTTTTTCATCGCTTTTTTCGTTTCTTCTACATATCCGCTATTATAAGCTGGTTGACCGCAGCATACCTGATTCAGTGGAAACTCCACTTCACATCCGAGGTGCTCAAGTAGCTCAACCGTCGCTTTTCCCACATTTGTTTGAAACATGTCAACAAGACAGGTGGCAAATAAAGTGACTTTCATATCCGTTTTCCCCCCAACAAAACATATGAACAGGTCATCAGATGACCATATTATTAAAAACAATGTTACTACTTTTTTACATATTGTAAAAGGTTAAATTTGAGATTGTTTAAAAAATTCCTCTAATATTTCTTCGACATTGTTTAGATGTGTAAGCATGGCACTTCGCGCTGCCTCTTCATTACCGGCTGCAATTGCTTCGTAAATAACAAGATGCTCATCGTATAACTTGTCGGTTGTTTTTTCTAAAGAAAACAACGTAATTCTTCTTGTTTCCTTCATTGTTTCTTGCATGAGATCGGAAACCTGCAATAGCAAGTTCGTTAACATCGGGTTTTGTGTAGCTTCAGAGATGGCAAGATGGAATTGAAGGTCTGATGTTTCACCTAGTTCTTCATTTCCTAATGCTGCCTTCATACCACCCAATGCGAGATCCATCTTTTTTAGATTTTCAGTGGTATGTTTTTTCGCTGCCGTTGCCGCTGCCCCTGTTTCGATAATTTTCCGTACTTCAAGAAGGTGCATGACATCCTGCTGATTCATTAACATTGCTGTGGCTAATGAAAATGAAAAAGCGTCTGCTTGAAATTCCTTCACATATGTCCCTTCTCCTTGACGCATTTCAATTAAGCCCATTGCCTTAAGTGCCGTTAATGCTTCACGTATAGCAGAGCGTCCAACCTGAAAGCTTTCTGCTAGTTGTTGAACGGATTCAAGCTTTGTTCCGGGCTTTAATTCTCCAGAGCGAATTGCCTCTTGAAGTGCATCAGCAACTTCCTCATAGATTTTTTTTGGTTTGATTTTCTTGTATTCCATGGATGGTCCTCCGTAAAGATGATTGAAAGTTCTTTATTCATCATATATCGATTTTATCTTACTTTCAATCAATCTCTGGAATTCTGGCAATCCTCGGGTCTGTGAAAATATCGCTCTCGTCTGTACTTGTTGTTGAAAACTCAGACACTACAGCTCCATCTTCCCCTGCCTTAAACCAATGCAAAGTGTTTGGGTAAATCGTATATTGCTCACCCGGTAATAAAATAATCTCCTTAAAAGCAGTATAATACTCTGTATCTTCTAACGGTGGATGTACTGCTCTATTTTGAGTTTCCTCTCCTTCTACATAGAGATAAACTTTGCCGTATCGACAACGAAATGTTTCTTCTTTTCCGTCATCAAATGTTCGTTTAGGATGCTTATGTTCAGGACAGGTCTGATGTGGTAATAAGGCCAATTCCTTTGCACACACCTTACTTGTATTTACATATTCGATAAGCTGCAGGCCTGTATTTTCGACTTTATTTAGACCAAAGTCAGCGACTTCAATACGCTCTTTCTCATCCGAGGTTAGGATAATATTTGCCTGATTAAATAACTCAATTGCCTTATCTTTGATTCGAATATATTCTTCTCGTTTCATCATATCTAGCATTCCTCCACAATTTTCAAAGGACTACCTCAACTTTTTGGGATGAGATAGTCCTTTCTTTCAATCTATTTGTTCAATCAATTCTTTAGTCTAATTTTATATCTAGTAAATCTGACACTTTCACTGCTTGACCAGTCTTTAATGAAATATTACCTGCAATTCCAGTTAGAATTGATTTGATTCCATCAATATGTGAAGCCGCACGGTTGAATTCATCTTCTACAGGTACTCCAAATAGGTCTTGTAGGAGAACTGGGTCTCCACCACCATGTCCGCCTTCACCATCTTCAATTTCTACTTCATATGGTGCATCGAACATTGGTAGTACACGAATAGAACGTGCTTCTAGACTTCCTTCGTCCGCTTTTTCTCCACCTGAGTTAATGTAAGAACGCTCGACAACGACTGCTTCGATTCGTCCTTTTGTACCATTAAAGTGGACACGGAATCCTTCCCATGGCTGATACGCATTTAGAGAATATGTTAAGATTGCTTTGTTTTTATATGTTACGTTCACACCTAATGTGTCTTCTATATCAATTCCATCACCAAAGACACTTTGGTCACGTTGATAGCCATCTTCTTTTTCTGCATCTAGATACATGGCTTTTAGATGCGGGTTCTCTTCTAAATGTAATGCGAAAGGATCATCCTTTGCCACTTCACTACCATGTGCGCGTTGATAGAAACGAGTTTCGCCTCGTTTTTCAGCATTTTCTTTTCCGTAAAAATGCAATCCACCGGTTGCATAGACTGTTTCTGGAGTTGTGTCTAACCAGAAGTTCATTAAATCAAAATGGTGAGTTGATTTATGGACAAGTAGTCCGCCACTGTTAGCTTTGTTGCGGTGCCAACGTCGGAAATAATCTGCGCCATGTTGAGTATCTAATGCCCATTCAAAATGAACAGATTTTACTTCACCAATTACTCCATCACGGATTAACTCACGGATTTTTGTGTTATGTGGTGCGTAACGGTAGTTAAACGTAACGCGAACTTCTCTGCCTGTACGTTCAATTCCATCAAGAATTTCTTGGGACTTTTCAATGTCCATCGTCATTGGTTTTTCTGTGATAACATCGCAGCCTAGTTCCATTGCACGGACTATATATGTGTGATGTGTACGGTCAATTGTTGTTACAATCACTACATCCGGCTTTTCAGTTTCAATCATTCTATCAAAATCACTTGCTAGATAAGTAGAAATTTGTGGATGATTATACTTTTCTTCTAAAAGTTGATTCGCATAATTCATACGTGTTTGGTTAACATCGCAAAATGCCACTAGTTGACATGTTTCTCTATAGTCTTTTGCCATTGCGCCATAGAAGAACTCAGCTCTTCCACCAGCACCTACTAATACATACTTTTTCATTAATCTACAACTCCTTATATACTATGTTTTATTCCAGGTTGTCTCTACAAAATTGTTGATTTCACTGCAGGTGGACGCTTTCCGCGGGCTTGGCTTGAGCCTCCTCTACGAAATGTGGAAGCGGCTTGCACAGAAACGAGAAAATTACAGACTCCGACAAAAGAGGCGTATTTTGCCTCTGAAGGAGGAGTTGAAATTTCTCGAGTTTCTAGCCGCTGCAACTGGACAGGTCGCTATTGCTCCTGCGGGGTCTCAAGTCTCACGCTTTTCCCGCTGGACCCTGAGAAGCTTCCTTGAGTAATCCCACGCACGCAGAAAATGCTTGCATTTTCAAGGAGTCGCACCCTTCCATTCAATCAACAAGGATTTCCACTTTAATAAAAAGCAGTTAACCTATTAACTTAAAGATGTGCTTTCGTTCAGTTGCAGCCTTTTTTCGTCTATTCGTTTAAATAATCTTGAAGCAATCCACATGAAGATATATCCAGGTCCACTAATTGCAAATAATGGGATGGAGCTTGGAAATGTAATTAGCCCAATAAAGAGAATAGCTGCACTTACTATCATTAGTAATGTGTACTGAGGGTATGATATTCCCAGTGAAAAGGCATATTTGATATATTGCATTGTTTTCATTTGATAATGAACGTAAATCGGAAAAATATAAAACAAAATAAGTAGGTATAGAAAACCTAATACAAATAGCACCACACGAAAGATGTTTAGAACACCTTCAGCTGGCAAAATAACGAGATCGATAAATATGAATGCACCGATTAAAAACAAGACCCCAGCTAATGGCAACGACCTGAAGAACTCCTTACGATATGTTCTCCAAAATAGTGGGAAAACAGGCACATCCCATTCATCCCTTGCCCATTTTCTAGTTACTGTATAGAGGGATATAGTTGCAGGCATAACCCCAAATATCCCTAATCCTAGAACAGTAAATACCAACCACAATATATTGAGATACACTAACTTTACGATTACATTACATATAGTTAGGATCCGACTTGTTAGTCCACTTAATTCCATCATCATTAGCATCCTTTCAATCTTGTTTTCGATTCTAGTTCATATAGCCGATATCTATTAACAACCTACGATATCCATTATTGGATTAACCCTTAAGACCAGTCGTTGCAATACCTTCAACAATTTGTCTTTGGAAGAAGAAGAATATTGTCATAATTGGTGCCAATGATAATACAGACATTGCAAACAATGCTCCCCAAGAAGAAGAACCTTCAGCATCCAAGAATAAACGTAATCCTAATGGAACCGTAAAGTTATCCACTGAGTTCAGGTAAAGCATTTGACTAAAGAAGTCATCCCATGTCCACATAAATGTGAAGATACCAGTTGTTAGTAACGCTGGTAAAGCAAGTGGAAGAATGATTCGGAAATAGATTCCGATTGGTCCACAACCATCCATTGTCGCACTTTCATCCAACTCTCTTGGAATCCCTCTAAAAAATTGAACCATTAAGAAAATGAAGAACCCATCTGTAGCCAATAATTTAGGTACGGTAAGTGGGAAAATAGTATCAATCCAGCCTAGATTATTAAAAATAATATATTGAGGGATTAACACAACGTGCGTTGGTAACATGATAGTGAAAATCATTAAAGCAAACAGGATTCCTTTAAAGCGAAATCTCATTCTCGCAAATGCATAGGCAGCCATCGAACAAGAAATTAAATTTCCAATTACCGCAATCGTACTGATCACAAATGAGTTCTTAAAAAAAGTACCAAAACTTATATCCCCGGTTGCAGCCCAACCTTTAATGTAGTTATCAAAGGTAAATTCAGTTGGGATTAATCCAGGTTGGGAGAAGATTAATTCTTCCGGCTTAAAGGAACTTGATATCATCCATATCACGGGATATAGCATGATTAATCCTGCTGAGAAAACTAAAATATGTGTTATGACATTGCTTAATCGATTCGATTTGGTCATGATAATCTCCTTCCCTTATTAGTTGTCATAATGCACCCAGTATTTTGAACTGAAGAAAATGATACCAGTAAGGATACTTAAAACAATAAGTAGCATCCAGGCCATCGCAGCAGCAGTTCCCATTTCAAAATATGAAAAACCTTTTAGATAAAGCAATAAAGTATAGAACATAGTAGAGTTTGAAGGTCCACCTGTACCTCCACTTACAATATAAGCAGAAGTAAATGCCTGTACTGAACTGATAACTACCATTACTAAGTTAAATAAGATAACTGGAGTTAATAACGGAAGAGTAATCGATTTAAACTGATGCAGCTTTGTAGCTCCATCAACAGAAGCAGATTCATATAGTTCTCTTGGAATCTGTTTTAGTCCAGCTAGGAAAATAACCATTGAAGATCCGAATTGCCAAACTGCAAGCGCAATAAGCGTATATATAGCATAATCTGGATGTGAAACCCAACCCTTACCTTCAATTCCAATTACTCCAAGGAATTCATTAATCAGGCCGTTCACACCAAAGATATTTTTCCAAAGGATAGCGATTGCAACACTTCCACCTAGTAAGGATGGAATATAATAAACGGTGCGGTAAAAGCCTATTCCACTCATTTTCTTATTTAGCAACACGGCTATTAATAATGCAGATATTATTTGAAGTGGTACACCAATAATGACATATGTGGTGGTTACGCCCACTGATTGCTTAAATGTACGATCGTTTACAAGGTCTACATAATTCTGGAAACCTACCCATTCAGCAGGGGTCAATAAATTATACTCAGTGAAGGACAAATAGAGTGAACTAACAATCGGGCCCAATACTAACACCAAAAGGCCAATGATAAATGGGGTTAAAAACCCATACGCAATTATATTGTTTTTCCTTTGATGAATCATTCTTACACACTCCCTTACTCCCTATCATAGTAATACAACAAAAATTTTATAGTCTATTCATCTAGTGACATGTTAAATGAACTACCTAGAAATAAATAAATGAATGATAGGGGGAGCCGATTACTAGAATCGGCCCCTCTTAGTAGATTTATCTATGTTTTTCTAGAATCTTGTTAAGCTCGTCCCAATAATAGTCGGCGCCTTCTTCAATTGTTACCTGGCCGAATGCAATCTCATCACTTACTTGTGTGAATAGATTTTTCGTTTCACTGTATCCAGGTAAATTCGGTACAAATGGAGTATCAGTTGTGCTACTTACATAGTCGATGTATTCGAAAATAGCAGCATCAGTCTCATCTGCACTATCCATGATTGCTTGTCTAACTTCAGAGTTAACTGGTGCACCACGGTCATTTCCTAAAATTGCTGTAGCTTCTAAATCATTTACAAAGAAGTTTAAGAATTTAGCTACCTCTTCTGGATGCTTTGTTTCTGAATATCCAGCCAAGAATTGGCTTACACGTAAAGATGCTCCGTGGCTTCCACGTTCATTATATGGATGTGGATGTAATACTAATTCATCTGTTGTTGCATTTTTATATGCACTTAATTGGTTACTAGCAACGATTTGGATTGCAGCATCACGTTTTACAAGCATTGATTGTTCAGGAGTTGTAGATGATTCAGCTTGTACTTCTGGTGGGGCAACAGCACCTGCTTCTCTAAGATCCTGCCATAATTCGAACCAGTCAATAACATCTTGTTTTTCAATTTTTAATACGCCATCTTCATGCAAGATTTTTCCGTTTTGGTCTGTGAAAAGGCCAAAACCATCTTGATCAAAGTAACCTGTACCGTACGTACCATCTAGCTTCTCAGAAAGCTGTACAGTTGTTTCTTTAAAGTCATCCCATGTCCATTCTTTTTCTGGCATCGGTACTCCAGCTTCTTCGAACAATGTTTTATTTAATAGTAGTCCCCATGCGTTGGTTCCTAAAGTAACACCGTAAAACTTGTCATCAAAAGTTGCTGCAGTAATCATGTTTTCATCGTGTAAACTAATGTCAATAATATCTCCAACATACTCATCTAAAGGTAAAACAACACCCTTACCAACAAAGTCATTTAAGTTACCACCATACTGGATAATATCTGGTGCATTACCTGATGCGAACTGAGTTGTTAACTTATCGAAATACCCATCCATGCCTGAGTATTCAGGGATAATGTCAATATGTGGGTTCTTCTCTTCATAAAGTTCTATAACCTCTAACGTTTTGTCATGTCTTTCTTGTCCACCCCACCAAGCAAAACGGAGTTCAATTTTATCTTTATCTGATCCTTTATCATTAGAGCTTGCTTTTTCTTTATCATCCGAACTACTACATGCACTTAACACTAAAAGCAAAGTTAGCGTTAATAATAAAAGTTTTTTCATCGTTTAGTCCTCCTCTAATGTGTTCAACCATTGCTAATAACAATAGTAACCCCCGGTTTAATGTATCAATTTAATTATTTAATATGGTCTCTTTCCAACCTTCCATAAACCACCACCTTTCAAAGTAAAATCCACCTACTTTTGTACTGTTAATTTACCGTTCTTTTCTTCAAGTTCGATAAAAATTGGTCTTTCTAGTGGTGTTTTATTTGGAGCATGGAGGGTCAATACTGGTTTTTGATCAAACGTTTTAAAAATCATCCCATGTCCTCCATCTTCCCTATATAACGGCTGCTCCTCATGAACCCAAGGGCCGTTGATTGCACCTGAAACAGATTTAGAAAGTCCTTGTGCATACACATTATCGATAAAGCTCGCCCATAGCATATAAAGCTCACCAGATGTCGTCTTATAGATAAAAGGTCCATCTGTTACATAGTTATTTTCATATGGTCGCTTCTTATCTTGGAACGCAGTTGGCCATGGTGCTTCTGACGCTTTAAATAAAGTTTTAGGCTCTTCAGCTGGACCGGATAAATCATCTTTTAACTTGAGTAAGCATATTTCCCCATCTTGTACTTGTACCCATTCATGACAGAAGATAAGCCATGGTGTACCTTGGTCATCCACGTGTAAAGTACCATCAAGCGAAAACCACTCTTTCGGTGTTACTGTTCCATCGCTATGAGGACGGTATGGGCCTAATAGATTGTCAGAGATTAAGATAGCGGTTCCACGCTTCTCATTGTCTTTCCTAAAAAATGTTGCAAACATATAATATTTGCCTTTATATTCATGAACTTCCGGTGCCCAAAAGTTTCGATCCGAATAAAAGTCTTCAGCCGGGCGGAATACGGGATAAGGGCCTTCCCAATTCTCTAGGTCCTCACTTACGTAAGCATCAAATCCTGTTCCTTCACCCCAAATATTTTTGTCGGTGCTACCAAACATGTAATACTTTCTGTCGTTTTCATTTACGTAAATAAAAGGATCTCTAATCTGTATGTCTTTATTTTTTAGCACTAACATCACTCCTCTTTTGTTTTGCAGACTCTTCAGAAAACTATTCTTTTAGTAATCTACTACTTTAAAGAATCGGATGAAGACCTTCCCACTTGACTGACCACGTACCGTCTTTCGGGAATCCTGGTGCATGTTCTTCTGAATGACCATGCCATCCACTAGCCATCATCGCAACCGCTGTAAGTAGACCACCGTTACCAGGTAAATATGCCGTCAAGCTTGGCCCCTGATAATTATGACCATTTGCTAGATAGGTATTCTTCGTCACTTCCATTAACAGGAAATCAACAGCCATCTCTGGTTCACCTAATCGAGCAGCAGTCATAGCACACATCGGAAAATCCCATCCCCATGCAGATTGCCAATCCCATACTTCATTGACTTTCTTTATTGTATTTCGCATAGCTTCTTCATCAATAAGTTTTCCTGGTAAGATTCCAAGTGCCGCAACCATTGATGGATGATCGTGATTGTAGTTTTCAAATGTATCTGGACAATTTTCATGTGCCAGATATACGCCATCAGAATGTGTTGGTTTTGCTAACGCATCTGCAACTTCTAACCATTTCGGGTTACTCTTTTTTTCCAATCTCTTCATCCACTCACTAGCAAGTTCGAGACCAAATTTCCAATACTCTAGTTCAAATGGTGGATTGAGGCTATCTTCAGGTTTATGATTTTCCTGTGCTGGAATTAACGGGGGTCCAAGTACAAATGCACCCTTCTCCTCGTCCCAAACCGCAAACGAAACCATAAACTCTGCCGTTTCTTTAATAATCTCGCTCCATCGTTCTAATGTTTCATGCGATGGATTTTCCCGATAAAATAATTCTGCGAGATAAATACAATGTGGCTGTTGCCAGATTAATGCCGGCGCAATCGGTGAAGGACTTTGCTTCCCATCAGGTCCTACTTGTTTTGGCCAGCGTGCACCACGATATCCCTGGTTTTCTGCTAGTTTTTGCGCAAGTGGTAAAATGGACTTGTACCAATCTAGGCTCTGCTCCAATAACTCGCCTCGTCCCCAAAGTGGAAAATGAGCTGCATGCCACCAATGCATTTCTAAATGAAACTTACCAAACCAGCTATTATACATATAACCGGTTTCCTGAGGAGGTGCATAACTGCTACTATGAAGAGCAGTTAGAAATTGAGACAAGACAATTCTTCGCTCTAATTCGTTTGCGCGTTCATCTGTACTTTCTGATAAATCAATAGCACCACCTTGATTCCAAAAATCTTGCCAGTATTGTTTACTACTCTCATGGATAGTTAAGAATTCTTTACTAGTAAAATTGGTTTCTGCAAAGCCAATCGTAAACTCTAATTCTCCTGAGTTTACTTGTGGATATAGTACAAATTCATGTGTTTTTTCTTGCACAATTTTTCCAGAAGTCCATCTCCACTTAACTTGGTATTCGTCCTCATCCATTTTTCGTTCGATAATTGCAGATTGATTTGACTCCAAAGCTAGTAATGAATGATGTCTTTCTTCATTACGCCAGTCCGGAAAAATCGTTTCTTCCCATGTATTCGAATACATATCAGGTGCTGGAAAACGTAGTGACACTTGTAATCGACCTTCGTTTAACAATGTAGATTGAACCCTTACTCCAATTTGATCGGTAGTGGGATCACATACAGTCGTGACTGACACTAAATGGTCCTCGATACGAAAGTCACTATAAAGTGTTCCTTCCCATAAATTTAATACCTGATTAATGCTATTTATATCTGTAATCGCAGCCTCTTCTTGATTTTCTTTGATGAATTTGAACGATAGCTGCCCTAAATGCAAGCGGTGTGGATTTTGCCTTAACCAATGATAAGCTTCTTTTTCAGCATCATTTGGATATAATGGATAGTCTACGGAACGACCATATGTTTCAAGCGATTGAAACGTAATATCATTTAGATCATATTTATTATGCTTATCAGTTGAATGCCATCCCCACTGGGCTTGTGTACCAAGCGGAACCTCATAACTACTAGGAAACGTTTGCAATCCTGTGATATCAGCAGTAAAGGCAAAATTTCTATTCCCAACCGAAAGTGGAGATAGAGAATCAACTGCCGACAATCTAGGAAAATGCCTTTCTACCAGTTTTTTTCTATTAATCATACTAACCACCTTACTAATTACCCATTAATTGGATAGGATTTAATAGTTATTTGTTGTTTCAATCAATAAAGATATATCAATTACGAATGTTTACTAGCACTAAAATTTTGTCATATTTACTAGAAAAACTATATAAAAAAGGGCAAATACTATACTTTTTATGTAGCCTTTTATAAAAAGAATGAACACATACTATAAAATTGTGATAATTTAGTATGTAAACACTTACAAGTTAAATCTACCACCGCTCACTTTGTTTGTCCAGTGGATAAAGTATATTTTTTGTTTTTTTTGTTTTTGTTTATGCACGATACCTTGGGTTGAAGAACCTTTTTTTAGTTGTTTTATGTTGAATTTACTGTTTTTATGTTAGATTTGCATAGTTTACTCGTTGCACAAACTATTTTTATATTTATAATGGTAGTAGAAAGTAACTCCTTTTTTGTGAGCGGTTAATTTTAGAAACATTTTTTATTTGGGGAGGAACAATAATGACGAAAATACAAAACCCTATTCTAACCGGCTTCAATCCAGATCCGAGTATTTGTCGGGCTGGAGAAGATTATTACATCGCTGTTTCCACTTTCGAATGGTTTCCGGGAGTAGGAATCTATCATTCAAAGGACTTAAAAAATTGGAAACTAGTATCAAGGCCTCTTAATCGTTTGAGCCAGTTGAATATGTTCGGCAGTCCTGATTCTGGTGGTATTTGGGCACCTCAATTATCGTATAGCGATGGACAATTCTGGCTCATTTATACCGATGTAAAAGGGATTCGTGGACGTTGGAAAGATTGTTATAACTACTTAGTTACTTGTGACACTATCGATGGAGAATGGTCAGAGCCTGTTCATTTAAATAGCTCGGGCTTTGATCCTTCCTTGTTTCACGATGATGATGGTAGAAAGTATTTAGCAAATATGGTTTGGGACCATCGCGTTGGCAACCATAATTTTTATGGAATTATCCTTCAACAATACAGTCACGAAGAGAAAAAACTAATCGGGAAAAAGGAAATCATTTTCCATGGCACAGATATTAAATTAACTGAGGCGCCTCATATCTATAAGGTGGACAACTATTACTATCTGTTAACTGCAGAGGGCGGTACAGAGTATGACCATCAAGCTACAATTGCACGTTCAGAAAACCTATGGGGACCTTATGAGATATATCCGGAACCGTTGATAACATCCAGGGGAGATATTAGAAATCCACTCCAAAAGGCTGGTCATGCCTCCATGGTTCACACACATACTGACGAGTGGTTTTTAGTCCACTTAACGGGGCGCCCTCTTCTCAAAGAAGAGAATGAACCTTTCTTAGCACCTCGCGGATTTTGTCCACTAGGTCGTGAAACAGCTATTCAACGAATAGAATGGAAAAATGACTGGCCACAAGTTGTTGGGGGAAATCAACCTTCACTTGAGATTGAAGGACCTGCAATTCCAGAGGTTAAGTGGGAAACAGAGGTTGAAGGAAAAGATGATTTTGATGGTGAAGTGTTAGGGTTGGACTTCCAAACATTACGCATACCTTTAGAAGAAAACATCCTCTCACTCAAAGACAGACCAGGACATTTACGTCTATACGGTAAAGAGTCGCTTACTTCCCAGTTCACACAAGCACATGTTGCACGACGCTGGCAGCACTTTAATTTCACGGCAGAAACAAAGGTTTCGTTCAATCCAGAGTCGTTCCAGCAGGCTGCAGGTATGGTCAATTATTACAATACTAATAATTGGACAGCCCTTCAAATAACATGGAACGAGGAAAAGGGACGGGTACTAGACCTTACAACCTGTGATAACTATGCACTTGAGCAACCACTTAAAGGAGAAGATATTGTCATCCCGAATGAAGTTGAATATGTGTATATTCGTACAATCGTCAAGATGAATACGTATCAATATACTTATTCATTCGATGGAACGAATTGGGAAACAATCCCTGTTACCTTTGCTTCAAAAAAACTATCAGATGAGTATATTAAGGGTAGTGCTTTTACAGGAGCATTCGTGGGTATGCAATGCCAAGATTCTACCGGCCAAAAGCTACATGCTGATTTTGATTATTTTATTTATAAACCCGAGGAAAGCTAATTTGTTTATTTCTAGAAATCTAAAAAGGTCGGCAGGAGCATGTTTATGCTTCTGCCGACCTTTTTATAGACTGTTAGTTAAAAAAAATCCCTACTTAATTACTATATAATCCAAATCCACGAGTTTTGCATACGTAACAATTTGATCAGTCGTTACATTCAATGAAACTACCGTATGATGCCCTCCACCATTCTCAATCCAAGCTTTGACGCCATCTTGGAAGTTTGGCTTAACCTCCCAAAGCACACGTGCAACTGGTAAGTTTGGTGCTGGAACAGTTGGTTCAAATGCAGAAACTTCGTTGATTAAAAGTTTAAAATGGCTACCAAAGTCTGCCATCGAAACAACAACACCTTCTCCTGCTTTACCGTCAAATACCAAACGTGCTGGATCTTCACGGTCACCAATACCTAAAGGCGAGACTATAATTTTAGGTTTATTACTTGCTAATGTGGGGTCTACTTCGAGCATATGTGACTGAAGAACGGATTCCTGACCAGCCGCTAACTCATATGTATAATCCTCCATAAATCCCGTCGATTGGTTATGGCTCATGACTTTGAGTAAACGATCGAGAGCTGCTGTTTTCCAATCTCCTTCACCCGCAAATCCATAGCCTTGTGCCATCAACCGTTGAACCGCTAGACCCGGGAGTTGTTTCATCCCATATAAATCTTCAAAGTTTGTTGTGAAGGCACTGTAACCACCAGCATCGAGGAAACGCTTAATTGCAATTTCATAGCTTGCTTGAACTTTTACACTAGCTTCCCAATCTTCTTTAGAATAAGAACCGTAATCAAATTCATAAGCAGATTCATATTCCGCAAATAAAGCATCTACTTCTTCATCCGTCACTTCGTTCACATATTGAACGAGGTCCCCGATTCCAAAGTAATCAACTGTCCATCCCAATTGAATTTGTGCTTCAATTTTATCGCCATCCGTTACGGCTACATTTCGCATATTGTCACCAAAGCGAGCTACCTTAATAGTAAAACTCTCATTATATGCAACCGCTACATCCATCCATTCTGCAATTTGCGTTTGCACCTCTGGGCGTTTCCAGTATCCAACGACCACTTTATTTTGCTTTTTTAATCGAGCATTTATAAAACCATATTCGCGATCTCCATGGGCTGACTGGTTTAAATTCATGAAGTCCATATCAATCGACGCCCAAGGTATACTTTCATTGTATTGAGTCGCTAAATGGAGTAATGGTTTCTGCAATAACTTCGTTCCACGAATCCACATTTTCGCAGGTGAAAAGGTATGCATCCATGTGATTACACCAGCAACCTCATCACGGTAATTGACCTCTTTCATGAGGCTTGTGATTTTGTCTGCGCTAACAGCTAAATCCTGTAATACTAACGGATAAGGCAGTACACCACTCTCATTTAAGACATCCGTCATTTCCTGCGCATGCGCTCTAACTTCTGCTAGCGCTTCTTCTCCATATAGATGTTGTGAGCCTACAACGAACCAAAATTCCTTTTTCCCGATAGTTGACATCATAACCCTCTTTTCTTAGATTTATAGTTTCTTTTGGCGATTACTTTTGTCCGTAATATGCGTTTTTCCCATGCTTACGTAAGTAATGCTTATCTAAAACGCGTTGTGGCAATGTCTCTGCAAAATGATTTAGTTCTCGTGAGAACAAGTTCATTTTTGCCACTTCATCTAATACAACACTATTAATTACGGCCGATTTAACATCCCTACCCCATGTAAATGGACCGTGACCCTTAAGCAAAACCCCTGGCACCGCCAATACATCGATTCCACGTTCTTCAAATGTTTCGATAATAACATGACCCGTTTGCGCTTCGTAGCCCTGGTCAATTTCCTCTTGTGTTAAAAATCGAGCGCACGGAATAGAACCATAGAATGTATCAGCATGAGTCGTCCCCATTGCAGGAACATCAAGACCCGCTTGAGCCCAGATAGTTGCCCATGTTGAATGCGTGTGTACGATACCACCAATTTCTGGATAGTGGTTATAGAGTACTGCGTGAGTCATTGTATCTGAAGAAGGATTCATCTCTCCTTCAACTACATTGCCCTCCAAATCAACAACAACCAAATCACTTGGCTTCAATGTTTCATATTGAACACCGCTTGGCTTGATAACAAATAATCCACTCTCACGATCAATTGCACTTGCGTTTCCCCATGTAAATTTAACAAGTCCGTGTTTAGGCAATTCCAGATTCGCCTGATACACTTCTTCCTTCAGTTGTTCTAACATGCTACCCTCTCCCTCTATCTTGTCATTGAAGCAAATGATCTACAGCAACTCGCTCAATTTCTAGCCCTTTTTTGTAACGTTCAATAAATACCTCAAATCCTTTCACGTCGGTAGAATCAGGATTGATTACTACCCCATCAATTCCTTTAAACACCTTCTGTTCGAGAAAATCTTCTAATCTATCATTCTTGTTTTCATCTAACATATAAGATGCAAGGATGGCCATTCCCCACGCCCCACCTTCACCGGCAGTCTCCATTACTGAAACTGGAGTCTCCATTGCAGCTGCCACCATTTTTTGTCCGACAATAGGCGTTTTAAATAACCCACCATGAGCTAAAATACTATCTATCCCTACATGTTCATTCTTTTTTAGAATATCCATACCAATTTTCAAGGCTCCAAAAGCGGTAAACAGATGTGTCCTCATAAAGTTTGCTAGATTGAATTTACTCTCTGGGGATCGAACAAACAATGGACGTCCACTCTCTAATCCTGTAATGTTTTCACCTGAAAAATATCCATAGCTTAGTAGTCCACCACCGTCTGGGTCTGCTTCCAAAGCTTTATTGAACATGACACTAAATAGTTGTGAAGGTTCTACCTTGAATCCCATCGCCTCAGCGAATTCACTGAACAATCCGAGCCATGCATTGAGATCACTTGAACAGTTATTGGCGTGGACCATCGCAACTGGACTACCGTTCGGCGTCATTACTAAATCGATTTCTGGATATACGTTTGATAGATCTTCTTCTAAAACAATCATGGCAAAAACAGACGTTCCTACTGAGATATTGCCGGTGCGTTTCCTTACACTATTCGTTGCAACCATTCCTGTTCCAGCATCACCTTCTGGTGGACAGAATGGTATACCAGGCTGTAAATCTTGTGATGGATCAAGTATTTTAACTCCACGTTCGGTTAGATTCCCAGCATGTTCCCCTGAGGTATACACTTTAGGAAGAATGTTTTTTAGTTTCCAAGGAAAATTTCCCATCAATATTTCATCATCAAACTGGTCGAGCATCGCTTGATTGTAGTCTTTTGTTTTTTCATCGATTGGAAACATACCAGAAGCATCACCAATTCCAATTGCTTTGTTACCTGTTAGCAACCAGTGAATGTAACCAGCTAGCGTAGTCAGATATTCAATTCGTGGGACATGTTCCTCATCATTTAAGATTGCTTGATAGAGGTGTGCGATACTCCAACGTTCAGGGATATTGAATTGAAATCTCTCTGTTAGTTCCTTAGCTGCCTGACCTGTCGTTGCATTTCGCCATGTCCGAAATGGTACTAACAACTCACCCTTTTCGTCAAAAGCCATATACCCGTGCATCATTGCAGAAATTCCAATCGAACCAATCGAACGAATTGTAATTCCAAATTTCTGTTCAACTTCATCTTTGAGTTCACGATAAGCTGTTTGCAAACCGATAATGACGCTTTCTAAGTTGTACGTCCAAAACCCATTTTCCAACCTATTTTCCCATTCATAACTACCAGATGCGATTGTTTCAAATTGTTTATTAATCAAAACCGCTTTAATTCGAGTCGACCCAAATTCAATTCCAAGCGAAGTTTCTCCCATAGCAATAGCTTGTTTCATGCCTTCATGTTTCACCTTCATGTTACATCCCCTCTCCAGCACAGTTTCACAATATATGTAAAATTCTATTTCTCTAATTATGATAAACGTTTACAATAAAAGTATATTTTTTGTACGTACATTTGTCAACGTATAATAAAATTAGTACTGACATAGTTTGATGTATATGTTTCTTAAAAGTTAAGTTTAAGATGTAACTAATAGCTTTTAATTAAAAATAAGCTATGATAAAGTATGTACGTACAACTTATTTAATTAAAAAGATTTGAACATGAACAATTATGAAAGCAGTGAGGATATGAAACCAAAATATCAAGTCATCATAGAAGATATAAAAAGTAAGATTCTATCAGGAGATTACATCGTTGGAGAACAGATCCCAACTGAATTCACTCTTCAAGAAACATACAATGTTAGCCGACACACAGTCAGAAAAGCGATTTTAGAACTTTCGAATGAAGGTTTCTTACGAAGTGAAAAAGGTTCTGGGACCTATGTTAGTAATCAATTTCGCTCATCAGGAGGAACGACCAAAAAGAAAATAATCGGTGTCATTACCACCTATATTTCCGACTATATATTCCCCTCAATCATTCGTGGAATTGAACGAAGATTAAATGAGGATAATTATTCTTTACTATTAGCGAGTACAAATAACGATGTGGAACAAGAAAAAAAAGCATTAGAAATGATGTTATCCTTCGGGGTAGACGGCTTAATTGTTGAACCTACTAAGAGTAATCTGTACAACCCGAATATTGCCTACTACCTTTCCTTTAAGGAGCAAGATATCCCATTCATTATGATCAATGCCTATTACGAAGAATTAGACGCCCCTTTCCTTTGCCTTGATGATGTAAAATCTAGCTATTTAGCAACAAATGAATTGATTTCGAAAGGACATAAACAAATTGGGCTAATCTCAAAAACAGACGATTTACAGGGGAAATACCGTATGAAGGGGTACATAAAAGCACTTGGAGATGCCAAGTTACGGTTTCAACAAGAGCAAGTGTTTTCGTACAATACTGAAACGAAACCAGACTTATCAAATGATTTGAAGAAATTCTTGAATGAAAACAGAGATGTGTTGTCAGCCATTGTTTGCTATAACGATGAGGTCGGGTTAGAAGTATTAAATGTATGCAGACAACTAGAAATCCAGGTGCCGGACAAATTATCAATTATAGGTCAAGACAATTCGTATATCGCCCAAAATGCTAATGTCAAACTGACTACTTTAACACATCCTCAAGAACAGATGGGTCGAGATGCTGCTGATTGGATTATTAAGAAATTACAAGGTAAAAAAGACTTACCAAAAGAAACACTTTATGAACCGCTGTTAATTGAGGGAGAAACAGTTAAAAAAGTTGAAAACCATTAGTATCAAGAAGAAAAGCAACGCCTGTATGAGACGTTGCTTCTCTTTTTTACTCTCCTATTTTTATTATCTTATATTCAAACGGATCAAGTTCAAGCTTTCCGGGACTCACTACACTGTTTGTCTTTAGATCAACAGCAGACTCAGGAATTGTCACTGAACCAGCGTTACCGTCCATATTGATGATAAACCATACATTAAAGCCGTCACCTTGTCTTGGAGCGACAATGGTTCCTTCTGTTACATCTGATTTTATAGTAACATTTGCTTCTTGTGAGTAATGGTTGATTAGCTTTTGAAGAAGTAGGTCTCCAGCCTCCTCCATAGGTAAGGACCCAAGCATAACAATCTTTCCAGCCCCTAAAGAATGCTCTGTTATGAATGATTTCCCTTGTGATAACCCTTCTTCTATAGTTCCAATTGATGTATTGTCTTCGGATTCGAAGACTGAACTCCATAAACCTAATGGTGCAGAGACATCAAAGGCACGACCGATACTTCCAGTCCCGTCCATCGGATAGGTATAGAGCACATTAACTCCAGTAAGCTCTTCAAGCTGACCTAATGCTCGATCCGTATGAATTGTATGGTTCTCGGTACGTCCACCTGTTAGTGGACCCACAATCCAAATTCCACCATTCTCAACAAATTTCTGCGCACGCTCAATATATTCGGAAGATAGATGGTGTAGAAATGGTGTAAATAATAGTTTATATCCATCTAAACTTGCCCCTTCAGGCAGTAAATCTCGATGAATCCCCATATTTACGACCCGCTTATAAAAGTCTCCAAGTAACGCACGATAACTCAGCCCCCGGTGAGGCTCAGTCTTCATGAACACATCGCCTTTGTCAGAATAGGTAATGGCTAGTTCTGCTTGAGAAGGTTCTGTTGACACGATAATTTCTTCAATTTCTTTTCTCATTTCTTCTACTTCTAGAACATTTTCATACCCGACAGTCGGTTTACCCCATGCACTTATAACAGAGCCATGTGGCTGTTCGCAGCCTGCACGCTGTTGTCTCCAAAGCCAATAACAAAAGGCCTCTGCCCCTAGTGCATATGCAGCTACTGCCTCTGCCTTCAAATAACCATTTGGATGTGGAGTAGCATGGCTTGCTAATGATGCTGCATATGACGGGCTTGTCTCCATTACCCAATGGTTCGTTCCCTTTTTAAAATTTCTATATAAATCATGGAGCATAAGGTAATTTTGAAAATTGTCAATCATTGCATATGTATCAAATGATGCAAAATCTAAGTTTTCAAATAGACGTTCATTATCAACATCAAAGAAAACAGTGCTGTTATGGGTGATCGGAGATTTCGAGTACTTTCTAATAATTTCAGCCTGTTCATCAGCAAACTCAGCTATTTTCTCCATCGAGAAGAGCTGGTACATTGTGCTTAATGATGAATTGTGCAAAAATGGTGCCGGTCCTGGCTGAGGCACTTGTTCAAAGCTCAGATAAGCCTCACTCCAAATGTCAGCTCCCCATGCCTCATTTAAGTTTTCAATGGTTTCATAGCGTTCCTTTAACCAAATATGCCACTGTTCCTTACAAGTTGGACACATACATTCACTCACATGGCATTTAAACTCATTATCGAGTTGCCATCCAATAACTCCCGGGAGGCTCCCAACAGCTTTTGCTAGATTTTCAGTAATGAGTGCTGCTCTTTCCCGGAAATATGGATGGTTCGTACATGGGTGCTGTCTTGACCCGTGCCCCATCACCTTTCCGTCTCGATCAACATACATTCGTTCAGGATGTCCATGACTAAACCAAATTGGAGGAGTAGGCGTTGGTGTGCACATCACGATTTCTATCCCATTTTCATGGAGTTGTTCAATGATATTCACGAAGAAACTCAGGTCAAATTCTCCTTCCACCGGCTCCATCTTAGACCATGCAAATTCTCCGATTCTGACAACATTAATACCTGTTTGTTTCATTAATCTAATATCTTCTGCAATTACGGACTCATTCCATAGTTCAGGATAATACGCGACGCCATGATATAATTTCTTGCTCATAATTCTCATCACCTCAACTAGTATTTTATATCTATAAAACTATTCTTTTATGAAAGACCTGATAGGTAGCTTTAGTTCCTTAATACCTTCAATAACGAGGCTTCCGACAGCCTTTGCACCATGTTCACAAAAATGAGTGTTATCCTGTATTCCATCCGGATAATTGGGATTTTGGTTTGGCTCAAACATGGTAAATAGTTGTTTGGAACCTTCAGGACCCAACTCTTCATATAATGTTTTTGTTTTTTCCCATAGATTAATAAGTTGGACATCGAGTTTTTCAGCTAACCCAATCATCGCCTCCGGAAAATCACCTAGACTATTTACAATCTTCCCTTGCTCATCAAATGTTCTCCGGTGTACAGACGTAACCAAAACAGGAATTGCACCTTTTTCCCTGGCTCCCTCAACGTACTGAGCTAAATTGGATTGATATGTGGTAAACGGTTCAGTTCCAAATGACTTTTGGTCATTATGGCCAAATTGAATAAATAAATAATCATTCGGTTTGATGAAATGAAGGATGGTGTCTAAATAGCCCTGTTCCATAAACGTATTTGTACTTGCACCACCCTTTGCAAAGTTATGAACCTTCACCTTCTCTGTAAAAAAGGATTGAAACAATTGTCCCCAACCAGCCATTGGTGCCTCATATTTTGGACAACTTGCAACTGTTGAATCTCCTGCTAAAAAAAGATTGGTCACATCGGTTACTGTATGTTCATTCACTGTTCACTCCCCCTTATCAAGAAATATTTCCGCTAGTTGAATGGCTAACTCATCGTCTGATAATGGATTACGATGGGTATTCTCTAAGTAAATATGCTTTTCTGTTTCAGGCATGAGGTATTCCTTGTACCACAAAAAGAAATGTGGACTGTCACCATGCATACGTACAAACTTTCGAGCTGTATCAAGAGAGTATATCGTACTCTCTATATTCGTTAACCAGTCCGCACGGTAAAAGTTTTTCCACTTTCCATGCTCCGCACGTTGGAATGCTTGTTGTCCAATTTTATATTCGTCTATTACTTGTGACAGGTAAACAAATGCCAAGGGATACTGGCTTTGGTGGTAGGCCTCGTATGCTCGACATAGTTTCTCAAATCCTTTACAGCCAGACAGATGCAACTCCACTTGTAAAATAAATTGATCATAGAATCGTGTTTGATCTTCTTTAGTTAGTTGTGGTACTAGTTCCAGGCATTCCTTTAAAAGCTCTTCCCATCCAACCAAAGCAGCCTCACACTTTTCTTTAAACCACTGAACCTGTTCTAAAAAGGGTAGATCACCTGTTGCCCAAAATAGTTTTGGTTCAGATTCGTTTGATTTCCCTTGTAACCATTGCCCAATAATTCTTCTAGCATTATGATGGTAAAATTCCTCTCCTGCTCGATCATCGAGATGTACACCGTAAGGAATAGTTCTTTCAAAGTAGCTTTTGTATAGGTTGATAATCTCCTTTGAATTCGACGAATAAAGACGTTTCACAAATGTATGAATATGTTCTTCTATGTCTACATATCCGGTATTCCAGAGTTCACTAATTAAATCTAATGTATAGAGATGTGGGCGTATGTTTCCACTATTCAACAACAAATAAGAGTGCGCTCCTTTAGAGAAGGCGTTTTCCACTTCTTCTTTGATTAAGATAGGCGGAGATGGAAACATCGTCAAATGATTAGATGCCTGGAGATCATGAAACGTAACATGATAATAAATACCGTGTTCTCCTGTATCTTGTTCTGTTGGCAAGGCTGGGATTCTCATATTCTCATTTCCCTGACGTCGTGATACCATTTTCCCGTAGCCATTATCAGCCCATATTTTAATAATGTCATCAGGAACATCAATATGACCAGACTTGTAAAGCTCAGCTATCTCTCCATATAGCGCCATACAGCACACTGGTTCTTTAACAGCTTTACGTACCATCTCATATTGCCTTTTCACTACCTTTGAGATCATCGCACCTCGTTTTTCCGGGGTATCAAATTGTGGGTCATATAACCAGAACGGTGCATCCCCTTGCCCTCGAAATGATAAAACCCACACAATCTTATCGCCTTTTTGTTTTTGAATCGCTTCTTCCCATAATGTTTCAAATAGTTCTGGATGTTCTCGATAACTTGGCGTTTTATAAGGGTACGATCGCAAAAACATCTCGGCACCTAGAGGTTCAGCATGATGATGAGTTACCCATAACCCCATTTCAGCTGCTAACTCCGCATGAATACCATGCCTCGGAAGGTCTGTTCCTGGAATGACCATATTTCCACCACTTCTTAGTAACGCTTCAAATACGGGATACCAAACTTCCTTTGTTGGAGGATAATCATCTTTCCAACCAATCAGACAAACCTCATCATTTACAAACCAACCACGATATTTGACTTTTCTTCCGACAGAGTTATAGTCTACTGTTGGTATTTGTATGTTCTGTTTAGGTTTTACCGGTATATCCGCCCAAAACCAAAATGGATCTACCCCTAAATACGTTTCACTATAATGAAGTAATCCATATATGATTCCTAAATCGTCATATCCAATTATATGAAGTGTCGACCTTCCATTCACCTCTTCAAAACGAAAACTAAAGGCTTCTGGTCTCTCAAGACATTCCGCTTCATTCTCTGCATAGCGAATCACAATATCTACATTTTCACAATTTACTGTTTTGCATGTTGGCATTTCTCCGAATACCTTTTGATGGTCTCTACTAATCATATCTAGGGCATGCTGTACTGGAGTTGTTACCTGTTCGGGTATGGAAAGGACTGAGTTCTTATCTATCACTACATATGTATACTCCATCTTCTCTCCTTCTTTCATATTGAAACTTTAGCAAACTCATAACCTAGTTATTCAAATGGCCTGTGAGGATTAATTCCCACAGGCTAGTCAATTAAAGCGTATTTTCTTTTTTTATTAATTGTGATAGAAAAGCTAACGTTAAGCCTTGTCCCCATCCCTGTACACGTTTAAAAGGAACCCCCTTATAACCATCGGCATCATGCATAACTGCAGTTCCGGATGATACTCCCATCACAGAACCATCTTCTTTTATTTTTCCAAGTATTCCATGTATCGATCTTTGAACGTATTTGTTATATAATTTCCCTCTGGTAAGGAGTGCAGCAGCAATCCCTGCAGATCCAGATGTTTCAAGATAAGACGTTTGATCATCCACAATCGTATGCCAAAGTCCTGTTTCTGATTGTAATCGAACCAAGGTACTTAATTGGTCACGCAATGAATCAGCAATAATCATGTACGATGGATCCTGAACCTCAATATACTCTAGAGCTCTTGCCATCGTGTAAGCTGCCCAACCATTACCTCTTGCCCAAAAGATTCCAGACATATGATTTTGAGCTAGATTATCCCATCCATGGTAATAAAGATTGGTGTCGTCATCTTGTAGGAATTTTTCATGACCATGATACTGCTTTAATCCAAATTGAAAATAGTCTTCTCTCTCTAACAAATGACCAATTCGTAATAGAAAATAGCCGGCCATAAACATCGTGTCTACCCAAGCTTGTTCAGGAAACTGATATTTATCTCCATTTACCGTATGCTGCAATACACCATCATCGAAACGCTCTGCATCATGTAGTAAAAAGTCAGCCATTTTTATCGCATTTTCAATATACTTTTCTTCGTTCGTTGCTTTATATAAGGTTAGAAGAATGTGACCAATTGATGAAGCATTCACAGTTAATTGTGGAAGACCATCCTCTAGTTCCTCATCTACCCATTTCTTTATGTATTGTAAATATTTATCCTCACCGGTTGCTTCATAAGCTGTAGCAATTCCATAAAATGCAACCCCTCCTGGCCAATCCCAGCTAAAGTCCATATTCATCGTCCGTTCAACAACCTGGTCAATTGCTTGACTAATTTTATTTTCTTCAAGTACTAGCTGTGGCATATTAATCCTCCTCATTTGTTTACAATAAGCCTCATCTTAATTATATGGAAACGATTTCACTGGATAAATGCAAAATTCAGATTTTTATAATCAAAAAACAGTGTTTTCTTAATAACTAAAACGTCCCAAAGAAACAATTTCTTTGGGACTTCCTAACAATTAATGATCCTTAACTTACCTACCATTTCCCTTTTAATTTAAACAACCCAAGCAGTTCGCCTACAGTAACTTCTGCAGCCGGGTTAAACTGATCACTCATAAGATAATGGATATTCTCATGCAGAAGGAACTCTACCTCAGGTCGTTTCAGGTTTTCTAGAATCTTGAACGTAGAAACGAATAGTTTACCTTCTCCTACCTTCACCTCAAATGAATAGGCTAACTGCTTTCCACGGTTGTGGTTATCGATTACTTCCACAATCGGGTTTATTTGTGGAACTGTTTCTAAATTAATAGCTGTTGCTCTGTCCACTAAATGGAACCAATTCCAATTTGAACGTCCATCATGTGGGAAGCCGTTAAGTGACGGATGATCGTGAATGATCATACCCATTGTTGTACCAATTTGTGCTGGGAACCAAATATAATTCCAAAAGATTGGGAGAAACCTAGTTTTTACTTCGTCAAACTGATTTCCTTCCTCAGCAATAATCCAGGCCTTCCCACCATCAAGTAAAAATTGTAAAAGTTCCGTTGATAGATGATCGGATATTGCTAGATCGATATCAGATTCCTCTTTGTAGCTAAAGCCCTCAAAGCCTATCTTTCCGGTAAACCTTGCTCCATAGAGTGAGATTCCAAGCTTAGAAACGTCTGTCCAAATTCTACTTGCAGCCTTATGAAGTATTGGTCTTTTGTATGTCCAAAATTCCCATTCATTTTCTACAGTTTTGCCTTCTGCTACAAGCTTAACAACTAAAGTCAGTGATAAACTACAATCAGCAGGTGTATCCACTTCAACTATTCCAATTGGGCTGACATTCCCTGGAGCAATTGAAGCAACTGGAATCGTTCCAGATTGGAGAATTTTTTGATTATCTGCTAATTCCCATATCAGCTTACTGTTCTGAAATGAATCAGCACTATAATTCGAAACGTCTATGGTTACTCGAAGTTTTTCCCCCGCGTAATGTGTTCTATTTAATGATCTCATTAAGACCACAACTTCATCATTAAAGGAACGGAATTGTTCAGGAGAAATTGTTCCTTTATTGTCCCAGAACACATCCAGAACCCCTGTCGTTGCATGACCTTGGCCAGGAAAATCTCGTATATCTAATAATTGAATACCTGATAAACCAGATGTTCTTCTCGCTCTTTCAATATTTTCCTTATAAGCTCTTTTCTGCAAGGTCCCTGAGGCTTCGATAAATTCGTCAATCCGCCCTAGTTTCCCTTTCTTTTCTAATGTTGCCATTGTTGTTTCTAACCAGTGCGGACGTAAAACACCTTTGTATTTATCCGCCTCTTGTGGTCTGACATACATCGTGAATTGACCATGCTCATGTGCCAGTATTGGTCTTTCCTCTTGCATGGTTACGACATTATAATCCTCGAAGGTGTTAGGTGTCCCAGCGAAATTATTATTCAATGGAGGGTGAGCATTTAATGATGGAATAAAAAAATCACCTTCACGATCATGTGCTGGAAGACGTCCAAATCCTGTATTATCAGTATATAATCTTGTTGAATCTAGTGTCCTGCATAACTTCACCATTTCATTTAATGCTTCATGTCCTTGTGGACTAATTAATTCATTCCCTGGTGAAAGTAATACAAATGATGGATGCTCATTTAATGATTCAACGACTCGATATAACTCTCTAGTTAGGAAGTCATGTACATCCTTATCAGGTTCCTTTGCCCTGTTCTTATATATCGCAGACCAATGTGGCAGCTCTGTTTGTACTAACATGCCTTCCTCATCAGCAGCTTCCCAGAACGGTTTTGGTGGTGTCCATCCATGTAATCTGACATGATTGAAACCGTATTGCTTAACGGTTTTAAATTGCTTGCTATAATCTTCCTTTTTCCAGCTTGGATAACCTGTTTGCGGAAAAATACAACAATCTACGTAGCCCCTTAAAAATTTTGGTGCACCATTTAATAGAATTTGTTTACCCTTCGCCACTATTGATCGGATTCCAAGGGTACGCAATTGCTGATCAATTTTACCTTGCGAATGAATAATTGTAGCATTTAGATGATAGAGATAAGGGTTTCGGTCGTCCCAACACATATAATCCTCCCAAAGGTCGATTGTAAGTTTTTGCATGTCATGGGAAGTATCGATTGGTTGCTGAGTTTCATGAACAACCACGCCATCCTTTTTAAGAATCTGGATAGACAAGTGGCTGTCTGTACTTAGCAACTGACTATTTTTTATCCTTATTTCTACATCGATGTATTTTTTCTCTGGCCGCGGGAATATCCTAACATCCTGAATATTTATTTTAGGAAGTACCTCCAGAGAAACGCCACCTGTAATTCCACCCCAATTCGTTGCGGTATGATATGAATGAATATGACTATCATGAAGAGGGTATTTCATTTCATTGTTAACATAAATTACGATACTATTTGATTCACCCATTTTTATGAATTCAGTCACATCAAAGACATGATCACTTACGAGACTTTCGCCTTCTCCAGCAAGTTGACCATTAACCCATACCTTCGTCATCCACCGAACTCCAGATATGACTAGTTTTATGAATTGATTGTTGCAATCTTCAGGAATAAACACGTCTCTGGAATACCATGCTGTACCTACGTACTCATGCAGCTTTTTCCAAGTTCCTATTGGATTATGTGTAGATGGTTTTCCAAATCCTTGCTCCTCCCATGAGCCAGGCACGTTTATCATGGATTTCTCTAGAGAACTAGCGATATCACTTTCAGAATATTTTTTCTCCGGATCTAACGTAAAGCTCCATTCTCCATTTAAATTGAGCCGTCTTCTCGTATCTACTTTTAGCGTATTGAGCATTCTATTCCCTCCACATTTTTACTTAATCACACCTCTATCTCAAATTCGCGAATAGCTGAGACCTTTATTGATTTAATTTCAGCAATTTGTTTATTAACCACTTCGGCTCTTGCTGCCATTGGTGAATCACTCTTGACGAAGTTTCCATCCTTTAATGGAGATATATAAAGATACATTCCTTTTTCTAATAAATCTTTTTTATGCTGAGTTAGGCCAATTTCCCATGTAGCATTGTTACAAAAATTATCATGAATTAGCTCGCCATCAATAAACGCATACCCAATATCTCCAACATATTCTATTTGAAGGAGGAGCTCTTTTACACCTTCGAAAGCCTCGGGTTCAAAATGAATTACTGCTTTATTTTGATTGACTCTCTTAATCTCTAATTCATTTGGAACTATACTTATCATTTTCTTAAATTCCCGAAACAAGACATTACCATTATCACTAGAAATCTCTTCTCCGCCGATTTTTATTGTTTCTTTAAAGCTAGGGAATGATTTTAATTCAATCGTATCTAGACCTTCGCTTTCCAGCCTTACTCTTTCTTCGTCTACTAGCAAGGTTGCATTCGTAATGAAAATTTGTTCTTTTCCTTTCCATTCAAATTTCCAAAAATTTAAGCTTTGTTCATGTGTTAGCGTACAAATATGAAGCCTCTTGCCCGATTTTAATGTAATATCAGCTAGACTTATCTCTTCATCACTTACTTGAATCAATAGATTTTCATCATTGATAATATTCCCGTTATCTACACTTACTGTTTGGATAGCATCACTATCAAAGTAATACTCACCCTTCATTCCTTTTGGAGTAAAGAAGAAAAAGTATGCCTCACCATCATTTTCTATGCTTGTAAGTAATTGTGTCGTTGAATATTTAAGATGTAGTCCCTGCAGGTCTAGGTTAAAAGGAAGGATACAACACTCATCCTTCGCTAACGATATACCCCCTGATTTTGGAAGACGTATTTCTTCATTCACTAGGTTAACGTTAATGGCAAAGTCGTTTTGGTCCTTTGTTTCAACATGGTCCTGATAATTATTAATAAAGACATAACCTGAATCTTTATGTGCTCTAACCGCAAACCTTACCGTTTCAATATCATATGGGTCCATATTCTGTGTATCGTTTGGGAGGAGTGTTTTTGTTTTGCAAAAGCTTTCCTCCACTGTTTTATAAAAGTAATGTTGACGCTTCAACCTCTTATAGGAATCTCTTACTTGCCCGAACTCTCCAATTGGAGCTTGATAGTCATACGATAGTTTAGGTGTAGCATTCTCATTTAAGTAAGCTGTCTTTTTACCCTTGGGATTTGTGCCACCGTGAAAAACATAGTAACCAACAAAATTACATCCACCAGCTACCTTCATCTCTGCCATGGCATCAACACTTTCATAGGGTAGCTTGAATCTATATTTATAGAAGACTGTCATTCCTCCCCCCATCTCACAGCAAGCAAATGGTAGACTCTCACGACGATATGGAGGTTCAAATCCATCGTTTTTCTGTTGGTCATTATGATAGTCTCTAAAAATAAATTCGGGTGTAGCAGGGTGCTCTTTCGCATCTCCATAGAAAATCCATGGCCAAAATGCGTATCCTCCCCATAACGGCAGGACTTCATCAACTGGTGCTACTGCTCCTCCCCATCCAGTACTGGTGTAAATTGGAGTTTGGATTCCAGCTTTGTTTGCTAGCTCCTTTAGTCTAATAATATGAACATCTCCGTCCCTACCTGCCGATACCCATTCATTACTCGTTCCAGTTGTTATTTCCCAAGGAGCACCTGCATGTTCATACTCATTTTCTATCTGGGTTCCAATGATTGGACCGCCATCTTTAAAGAGCAAGCCTTGCACCTGCTTACCAATTTCTTGATAAAATCTCTCTACATAGGATAAGTACTCTTGATCATTTGAACGAAGCTCAAAAGGTCTCCCAAAAAGCCAGTCTGGAATCCCGCCATTCCTTGCCTCACCATGGGAAAAAGGACCAATTCTTACTATCACACTCAAACCATGCTTGCCACAAAGTGAGACAAATCTTCTGAGGTTTTTATTCCCATTCCAATCAAAGACTCCTTGCTCCTCTTCATGATGATTCCAAAAAACATAGGTTGGGATAATATTAATACCGCCCAATTTCATTTTGATAATCTCATCTTCCCAATTATCACAGTTATATCTGCTGTAATGAAACTCACCGCATATACCGAAAAAAGGACGACCATTTTTTTCTATATAATAGTTCGTTAAGCGATAACTTTCCCCTATTTCATTTGAACCACCTAACTTTGTATTAAGAGGGTATATCTCCTTTTCTGTTTTTTTGACATCAATGCTATACTCTCTCATGAGAAATTTTCTCCTTAATTAATGATTTATGAATCATTGCTCCTTGATGATTTGGGTCAAGGGATAAAGCTTGATTAAAATGCTCTAGAGCGTTATTGACTTTATTAAGCCCCAATAAGCCAAGCGCTTTCATAAAATAACAATGAACTCTGTTTCGTTTAGTAAGGTCATCCTCAAAGACGAGGAAATCGGGTAGGGAAACTGCAAAATAATCTAGGATTACATCATCAAATAAATGTTTATCTGCATAATCAACTAGTTTATTAAATCTGCGTTTCGCTTCCTTCTCATTCTTCAACTTAAGCCAAGCTAATCCTTGATAGAAAATCATTTCGGGTGGTTGGTCGTAGTAGTACATCGCACTTGTAGGTTCTTCTAATCCTAAGGATGCAATTGTAAAACATTCAACCGATCTATCGATTTGATTTAATCCTTCATAAGCCATACCGAGGTAGTAATAAATATTGTTTTCCTGGGCCCCTGCTAATTTACCTTCTCCAAGATTATGTGGATACGATAGTGCTTTTTGCAGAAATTGAATTGCTTGCTCATATTTTCCTTTTGCTAGATATCTCCTACCAAGTTCAACATGTGCCAGCACATATTGTCCGGTTACTTTCCCTTCCCCGCCTTCCCAAGGGTGAAAAGTACGTTTAGATAATAATTCAATAGACTTTTCATAGTGTCCTAGAGTATTTAATAGGGTAATGTACTCAACAAATAAATCATCCCGCTCTTCAACCAGACCAAGATGTAATTGAAGATGACTTAAACGTTTTTCAGGTGTATAACCTATTTTTTTATACAATTGATCCAATTCAAATAACATACGGGCATCAGATTGATTACAAGTAAATGCAGTATCAAAGGCTGTCAGTGCTCTTTCCTTATCCTCAAGAACGTTAAAATAAGCCAAACCTAGATTTCGATGGACAGTAGCGAAATGGGAATCTAATGATCTAGCTGTTTCCCAATGCGTAACTGCTTCCAAATACCTTTTTTTATCATAGAATAAGTTCCCTAAATAATAATGTGCTTTATCAGCCTGTGGATTTCTCATGATTACCTGTTCCAATACAATCATTTCAAACAACGAATTTGGAAAACAGTAATCAGGCGATGATGCATTTCCTTTCTCTCTATGAAAAGCAGCCTTCTCTACTTGTTTACATTTTTCGTATAAATAGGCTAAGCTGAAATGTACCATTGGATAGGTAGCGTCCTCTTCTGTTCTTACTACACGTTGGAGAACTTGAATCGCTTCCTCGAAAAGTCCACATTCAGCGTAATCTACAGATAAATGTAAATGATTATGAACATCTCCTCGCATTAACTGTTGAAGCTGTTTTAAGATTTCCTCTGCTTTTTCAGTTTCACTTTGTTCTTTTAACGCCAAGTAAAGCTCGTTATAGGAACCAAAATCTGCAATATCATACGTAATCGTTTCTTCTGCGTATTCAATTGCCTCTTGTAAACGCTGACTCTTTCGTAATAAGGCCGTTTTAAGGTTGCGTGCTTTGTAATTACGAGTATTACGGTTTAATGCCTTTTCAATATGAACTAACGCGGTATCATATGCTTTATTTTCACAGTCAATTTGTGCCAGAGAGAAATAACCACTATCCTGCCATGCAGCAGACCAAACTGATTTATAAAAGCTAGCATAGGCTTCTTTTAGTTTCCCTTGATACTTGAGTGCTACTCCAAGCTGATAATAGGCTTCAGAATCATAAGGATTTGGATTGCGCCACGTTAATGACTTTATGGCATTTTGAAAATATCCTTCACTCTCTTTAAATAAGCCTCGTCGTACTAGCAATGTCCCATACGCTACATTAATACGAATATCTTTTGGGTCCCGTTTCAACCCTTCTTCATAATAATCTTCAGGTGCAAAGGTTGCATGTCGATATTGCTCTAGGTGCAAGCCTGCAAGATACAACTCCTCTGTTGTCTTTAACTCTTCTGGAATTGGGAGTGGCTTTGCTGGATCTGGAATCTCTTCAACCCTTTTCTCTTCAGGCTGATAGGTAACTAATATGCGCCCTTTATTATCTTTAACAGATATATATAGATCATGAGCTAGCTCTTCTTGATCTAATTGCACCTCGGTCTGAAACGTGTCTGTCGGGGACATTGTTGTGGTTTCATAGATATATGTTTCTCTTTTACCCTTTAATTCGATAACCAGCTCTTCGAACAGAGACGTAACATAAACGAATACCTTAGCTTTATTTATCGTTTCATCAACCTCTACATTAACGGCGGCATCAATTGAAGCGTTTTTGACAACTCCTATATTTTTGTAGGGCATGAAATATTGCTTAAACGACTTTTCCTCATACGGTTGCAGCCACGAGAAATCTGGTTGGTTATCCGTGTAGACCCCCGTCATTAGTTCAATATATGGACCATCTTCATCTGTTAAATTCCTGTCCCAAGCTTGACCAAATTCCCCATTTCCCCATGTCCATTGCTTTTTCCCTGGTGAAATATGTTGATTAGCAACATGCAACAGACCTGCTTTCAAGCCATGGTCGTAACCGCCAATAAAATTATATTTTGACTTGTAGGCCATATAAGATGTCGGAACTGGGATATTTTTATATTTAGAAATATCTACTCCTTCAGAATAATCCTGTTTATAATAGGTACCTGTTGCAATTGGAAACTTGGAAACATCACGCTTCCCATGATCCATTACAGCATGCACATCTGGCGGAAAAACTGATTGTGTATAATCATTTACAGCAACAGCTGGATTTGCCCACCAAAGAAACGTTTGGGGTTCAGGTGTTCTATTATAGAGTTGAGCTGAAATTTCCAAATACGCCTTCCCAGGATGTAAGGTAAAGCCTGCTGTCACCTTAGTACCATACATTCTATCGATTTCACTTACCCATACTGTCGCACTACCATCTTCATTTTCAGAAATTCGATGTTCTAATGGCGCAAATGTAGTTGGGCGATGGTGCTGTGGCCAATTAAATTCAATTCCTCCTGAAATCCATGGTCCTAATAACCCAACAAGTGCAGGCTTTATGACACGATTATAGTAAACGAAGTCATAGTTATTCGTCTTATCAAGTGCACGATAAATTCTCCCACCAATTTCAGGCATAACTTCAATACGCACATATTCATTTTCCAGAATAACTAATTGATAGGTTACGAGCTTCTTATCATCATAGATTTTATCTATAACAGGGTGAGGATATACCTTTCCCGAGCTCCCTTGGTAGACTCTCTTTTCAAGGAACATCGGATTCTTATTTGGCTCTCCGACTCCATAAGTTGGGATATCCCGCTTTTCTTTCCATATACGAACAGAACGATTCATTTATATACCTCCTCTAATTGTTGCTACCTACAATTTTACTTTCTGGGCGTTTTCAAACAATAAATGAAATTCTGTTTTTGATGGACTATATTCTGATTTTTCTATAGAATTATCATTATATATATAGCTTTATTCCAAATTTGGAAAGAGATATCCAATTCATTCAGGGGGCCTGTAATGAAAATGATTAGAAAACAGGATGGATTTAAGTCAGAGAAGCTACTTGTGCTTCCAGAGTATATATTAAAGGATATCAGTAATCATCCACTTATCAGTTCCTTATATGTTACTGATATTGGTTACTTCCCACAGGCGAAATATCATTACCGTGAACGGCTAGAAGCTTGCGATACTCATATCCTTATCTATTGTGCAGCTGGTGAAGGATGGGTGGAAGTAGATCATGAAAAAAACTTTTTACTAAAGAGCCATATGTTTGTTGTGATACCAGCTGGTACTCCTCACCGGTATGGTGCAGATGAACAAAATCCCTGGAGTATTTATTGGTTTCATTTAAAGGGTGAGGAGGTTATAACTTTTATCAATAGTTTTCATTTAAGTGAAGGACCACTACAAATACCACTCAACCATTTCGTTACTTTCATTGAACTGTTTGACCAATGTTTTGTATCACTTTCCGATAAGCCATACTCAAAGCTTCACCACATCAAAACTTCTCAGACGATGAGATATCTACTAAGTTCACTTGGTTTGGCAAGTATACGCACTGGCCAAGAGGAAAGAAAAGAACGTTATTTAGAGAAAACAATTCAATTTATGAACGATAGAATAGACTCGTCCATCACACTATCAGACCTTGCTAAGGTAGCTGGTCTATCCATCCAACATTTAACATACCTATTCAAACAAGAAACAGGCTATCCACCTATCGATTATTTTCTACGAATGAAATTCCAAAGAGCTTGTCAACTACTTGATATAACAGATTATACAGTAAAAGAAATAGCTAGTTCGTTAGGGATAGACGACTCTTATTACTTTTCTAGACTCTTTAAAAAAATCAACGGCAGTTCTCCTACTGAATACCGGAAGAGGAAAAAAGGATGAATCCATTATTTGAAAATAGACTCATCCTTCCCAATGATTGTTCACGTTATTGGGCTACGGATATTTCGTGTTTTTGGGCTAGCCATCTTTGTAATTTAATCGTTTCAATTCCTGCTAGTAAGACAATGCCTATTCCATGTGTATCATTTAAAATCCAAGTAAGATCGTGCTTATAGTACTCAGGTGTAAACGAATATCCCGATCCCTGGCATACACCATAAATATTTCCATTTTGGTCAATTGCATTTTTTGAAAGGCCTTCCCACCCCTTAAAGGCAGCTTTAATGTAAGCGTCTGGTGCTTCTATCCATCCATTACGAATACCTTTTGAAAATGCATAGATAAACATCGATGTACAGGATGATTCCTCATAAGACTCTGAATCTGTTAACACTTGATGCCACAAACCATTTTTCCCTTGCAGTTTTAGGAATCCGTTTGCTAATTCACGAAAGAATGCTCGTAGTTCTACTTGACTTTCATGGTCTTCGGGCAATATTTCAAGTAATTCAGCCAGTGAAAATATGACCCAGCCATTTCCACGTCCCCAAGGCACCAATGTTGCTTTATTAAATTTAAAATCATAAACATGTGACATGATTTGTTTATCCGGAATAAATAAAAACTCTTTATATCGTAAAAATTGGTTTACAGCATCATCTATATAACGCAGGTCACCCGTTTTTTTGTAATACCTACACAGAAAAGGTGTACTCATATAAAGGTCATCACACCAAATTGTGTCTTTCATAAACTCGACACTTCCAAACTTACGATATAAAGTCTGATTTGGAAGCCTATCTTGTATATTTGTTATATGCTCTGCAATATCATCTGCTACTTTATCACCATTTTTAATTTCTTGAAGGTCTTGTGCAGTAAGCATGGTCGCTCCAAATGAACCACAATCATCTAAACTATCAATTCCAGATAACTGTGTGTTTATTGCAGCTGCCCCATACTGCTCGCGGTCCCAGAGCGAGTATGGATAATAGGACGTACATTGCTCAATATGTTTTAAGGCATATTCAACAATATCCTTGCGATTTAGTACCCTTCCTGTTTCCAGAAGACCGTATAATGTTACTCCAAGCGGATAATCCCATTTTCCAAACAATGGATTTTCTAAATACGGTCTTACCCATGTGTTCGGCATATCTAAACGCCAATATGTGCTACCTACTTCTTTGTTAAATAAAGTATCGAGACGTAACATTTCACTTACATTCAAAGATGAGTTTTCTGGAAATGCACCTACATATAACCAACAATCCCTAGCTCCTTCAACAGGTGCTGGTAAGGTAAACTCGATATCTATTTCATCCTTTTTCTTATCTAGTTGAAATCCCCACTCATCTTCAGTACATGTACTTTTAACCACTAGGTCATTTTGACCATACGGAATCGTTAGTTCCAATTGAAACCGAGAGCTTTGATTTGATTTGTATACAGTCTCATGATTTAGAACAACTTCAATCTTTCCTTTATGTTCACCTTCGAGAATAACAGTTTTCAAGATTGGGCTTTGGTTCGCAATTTTTGTCCAAGCAATCGCAAACTGCTTTTTTGGTAATCCAAATATACGTTTAAGTTGAGTCAAATGACCATGTTCAACATTTAAATCCGGATACCATTTCACATCCATAGATGATTCAGTATCACCTTCTGATGGTAATGTTTTTAACTCCTCATCAAGTGGCTCTGTATAGATCCAGCCCTCTTGCCCAAACCTTTCTTCTGACGGTGTTAAAAAGTGAAAAGGAAACCTCTTTAATCTTCCTGTACCAACTATCCCTCCAAACCCTGTTGGGGAATGTGTAAATCTCAAAATGATGTGATTCCAACCCTCTTGGACAGGAACAACTATATTTGCTTTTCTTTTGGCATCTAACTCATCAACTATACTTGATTTAAAAACCAATTCATTGTTTATATAAAGCTGAACAGGGCCAAAGCTTGTTACACTTAACGTAATATCCTTGTTCTCATCACTCCAATACTTTGACCAAGCATATACAAATTGACCATACTCTGAGGTAGGATAACGCTGTTCGAGATCAAAGACATAGCGATAATCCTCCTGTCGTATAAATCCATCTCTACAAAATGCTCGAAACTTAAAAGGGTGAGGTGGATTACTTCCAATGTATCGACTAGAAATAGCTTCAACAATCGACTCTACATCGTGATAGAACCTTGAAAAAATGCTATTATTCGGATGAAAATATGTGGAACTCATTGTTTTTTCACTCTTATTCATGGACATAGATATACTTAACTCCTTCAACCTCGTTTTTACGGCTTTGGCTTTCGGTACACGTTTATCTATAACTTCTTACGCACCTAATTCATCCCTTACGACTAATTCAATTGAAACTGGACCCAGTAGTCCCGAAGGAAGTCGTGCATCATCCATTTCATTCGCTCGACTGTTTGTGACATAAACAGTTAGGTGGTTCACACCATTAATTAAATCTTTTGGATTTACTTCAAAGGAATACGGTGCCCACATTTTCACACCGATTTCTTTTCCATTAATCGATGCCTTTACGATTTCATACACTTCACCTAAATGAAGAGTAACATTTACAATTGAACTTAAATCTTCTATTGCAAACTGATTTTCATAGACGACCTCTCCTGAGAAGGATTCCATCCCATCCCATTTTGTCCAGGATTCTAATTCTCTACCTGACCTATCTTCAACAATCCAATCATGTTCTATCGGGATTCTCTCAATTTTTAAATCTTCATTGGGACAAAGGACCTGTCCCTCTGTCCCATGTGCTGTGTCAATGGCATACACGATTGATGATCTTCGTTCGAGATTCAAAGGAACTGCTAATCTACTATTTTCCTGAAAAGGTTGTAGTTTCACGATTTCTCCTGTCCACGCATCCCATTTTTCAACTGTTCCTTCTTCCTTGAGATGTAAGGTTCCACTGTAATGATTTTCCCCTTCATTCACCAATAGGTAAAATAGCCTTCCTTCTTTTATAACCTTACTGACTCTGATATCTTTGCTGGCAGGATGAATGACAACCTCTTTGCGATGCAACTTGGAAAGTGCATTAACCACTTGTTCGATTTGTTGAATGACCTTCGCGCCTTGAATTGGTGAAGTTGATTCGTTCTCACTATGAACGATGACTTCTCCTCCACTTCTAATGAAGGTTACTAACTTATCAATTACTGATACATCTAGTTTTGTGCTATCTTCGACGATAATAGTTTGATAGGATTGATTCTGTATGTTTACTACTCCATCTACGATTGAAGTTGAGGATAAGAACAACGATTCCTCCAGATAATTGAATTCCACTTGGTTTTCAAATAGTGGTTTCGCAATTTTCCATGGTAAATGGTCTTCGGTAGATAAAACAGCGACCCCTGTTTGATTTGTACTATCCGTCATTAACCAGCTTAATCGTTTCATATATTGTGCAAACTGCTTGTAATGTGGCCACCACAAATTATTAGGACCGACATCTGGTGGACGCTCGTGACTTCTCCGTTGTCCATCTATCGAATAATAAAAAGCATGTGGACAAAGGAGATTAACTCCCCTCACTAACAGCCAATCCATATACCACTTCATGTCACCAGGACTAAGAGCCCAGGGGCTTTCCTTACTACAAACTCCCAAAAACTCATTAAGATTTCTTCTTCTTCCCCTGTGTCTCGCTGAATCAGCAGAGCATTTACCAGCTGTAGAATGATGACCTTCCAATGCCTTTCCATCCTCAGGAGCGACCCAACGCCAAACGACATCCTGACCAGGGATTTGAAAATGTTCGAGTAACCCAATATCATCACTTGCCTCCGGATGGCCAGTTAGAGCAATCCCATGATTCGAACACCAGTCACTAATTTGCTTATAGTAGGCTTCGGTTAATCGCTTATTTACAGCTTTTCGATAATTTTTCCTAAGATTCTCGGTTTCAACTCCGACGTCAAACCATAAGGCAGGAAGCTGCACTTCCTTGTTTCCATTCTCTTTATAAAAGGACAGAAATTCTCTTGTCCAAGGCTTTAACTCTCTTGATGAACCTCTTCCTAAAATATCGGGTTCATCGGTGAACATAGCAATAATTGTACTACCAAAATAGTTCTTCAATTTGTTGTAATATGTGTCATGGGTGATCTCGATAAATTTCCTCACGGCCTCTGGATTCAGTAGATCAGTAGATGCTGGAGCATTCGCTTCACCGTCATCCTCACCAAAATGAATACCTCGAATATGACCTTCCGAGTACGTTTCAATAAAAACGAGAATAATCCAATCCCCCTCATCCGGAGGGCTAAAACTCACATGATCATTCTCAAAACGTAACACTTGCGATGTTGATAAATCTATTGAACTCACTGAAGTCTTTTTCACAGCTTGAGCTGAAACAAATGTCTCTCCCTCTGCTAAACCAATTTTTATCTTAGATTTATTTTCAAGAGGGTACTCGATCATCTTTAGGCCCCTACTTGCAAACTCAGGATTCTCTTTAACTACAAATCCTTTCGCTGATCCAGAAGGATACATTGCCTCATCGTACAAAATCACCGTCATGTCTAACCTTTTTGCTTTCTCGACTGCTGCTTGGACATATTCCATAAATGAATCTGACAAGTATTCAATTTCCTCGGGAATCCCTATTCTTGGATGAATTACAAATCCTGTTACACCTTTATTATAAAAATCGTGGATTTGTCTCGTAATCTCTTCTTTTGTTAAATGATCATTCCAAAACCAAAATGGAATTGGCGTAAACTCCTCTGGTGGATGTACAAATTGCTGTTTCAATGTGTTAGGCATTTTTTCACACTCCTCAATCTACAGTCCGTTCACAAATATGAATGTACTCGCAAGTAAATTAATAGTTAACAAGATCCTCTACTCTTACCGCTTGCCCCGTATTAAGGGATATATTCCCTGCAATTCCTGTTAAAATAGACATGGTACCATCAACATGTGAAGCAGCACGATTAAATTCATCTTTAACTGGGGTTCCAAAAAGGTCTTGAAGAAGAATAGGATCTCCACCACCATGCCCACCTTTTCCTTCAACTACCTCTACTTCATAAGGCTTACCAAACATCGGCATAACAACAATTGATTTGTCCTTTACTCTTCCTTCATCATCCTTGCTTCCACCTGAATTAATGTAGGATTGTTCACGAATTCGAACTTCGATCCTTCCTTTGGTTCCATTAAAGGAAACAATGTACCCCTCCCATGGGAGATATGCATTTAATGAGTAGTTAAGAATGGCTTTACTTTTATATGTAACCATTACACCGAGTGTATCTTCTATGTTTATTCCATCTCCGAATACACTTTGGTCCCGTTGGTAGCCGTCTTCTTTCTCAGCATCCAAATACATGGATTTTAAATGTGGATTCCCTTCCAAGTCAATTGCAAATGGATCTTCTTTTGCAAACTTATTTCCATGTGCTCGTTGATAGAATTGTGTTACACCTCTTGCTTCAGCATTTTCTCTTCCATAAAATCGCAACCCACCGGCTGCATATACTGTCTCAGGTGTAGTACCTAACCAAAAATTAACTAAATCAAAATGATGAGTAGATTTATGTACAAGTAGTCCGCCACTATTTCGCTTATCACGATGCCATCTTCGGAAGTAGTCAGCCCCATGCTGTGTATCTAATGCCCACTCAAAATTTACAGAGTTGACTTGGCCAATAACATCGTTCATGATAAGTTCCCGTATTTTTGTATTATGCGGAGCATAGCGATAATTGAACGCAACCCTAACTTCCCGTCCAGTTCGGTTTACAGCATCAATAATAGCCTGACATTTCTCGGCATCAATTGTCATTGGTTTTTCTGTAATGACATCACACCCTAACTCCAAAGCTTTAATAATGTACGTATGATGTGTACGGTCAACGGTTGTTACAATAACTGTATCTGGCTTTTCCTCTTCAATCATCTTTTCAAAATCAGTGTGTAAATACGTATTAATTTTCGTGTGATTATATCTTTCTTCTAACAATTGATTTGCATAATCCATACGCGTTTGATTCAAGTCACAAAAAGCCACTAGTTTACAAGTTTCTTTGAAATCCCTTACAATTGCACCGTAGAAAAATTCCGCTCTTCCTCCTGTACCAATTAACACATATTTTTTCATCCCAAATCTCCCCATTCACACTTTAATTTTTATTAAAGATAAATAATAGTTCCTCTTCTTTTAGATTAGTTTCTTCATGTATTTACTACAATAGGACAATTTTAAAAAGCCGGAAAACTGGATATTCATTTTTTGATTTTTTTATACTTTTTTAACTCACCTATATTTACTTAATTATTGATGAAAATATCTAAACAACCGAATAAGTTACACAGGTTGTCACGTATCTCACAAAAAACAAGCATACCCAATTTTGGATATGCTTGCTTTCACTTAATAGTCTATCTTCCCCCATTTAATCTTTTCAGGATTCGGACAGGATTTATGTTTAAATTTTGCTTGATAGTACACGATAAATCCACCATACCTACAAGTGGTTCCGTATTGAAGAGCGTGGCAGCTGCCACATTCCTTTAATCTAGAGTCATAGATTTCATTGGTTACAAGTAACGAAGGATCCTCGTCTGCTTCAATTAAAAGCTCTTGAATGACCTCATCTGAAACAATGACTGATCCTAAACAGCCTTTACAAGTCATATGTTAGTTACCACTGCTCGTCAAATCAAAGGCTAACGTTACAACAGATTTCGCCGGTAGTTGAACGTTCAGCTTATCTTCTACAAATGTTACACCATGGAACTCCTCTATTTTCACCTCATCTGGTTGATCAAATGTATTATGTGCATTCATACTTTCCGCTGTGAGAATGGTTCCAGTCATGCGTGTTTGTTGTAGTGCTAGCCCACGTAAATCTAAGTCAAGTTCTGCACCATTTTCATGATCAATATTACAAAGACTGATATGGATTTTTCCTTCATCATTCTTTGAAGCCGATACACTAACCTGAGGAAGCGTTTGACCGTCAAACTCATAGTTTCCATAAAATGAATCTACATCCAAACGCTCTGCATCTTGATGTACTTTAAACATATCAAATACATGATATGTTGGTGTTAGGATCATTTTTTCACCTTCTGTTAGAATCATAGCTTGTAGGACATTAACAGTCTGCGCAATATTTGTCATCTGAACACGTTCAGCATGTTTATGGAAGATGTTAAAATGAAGACCCGCTACAAGCGCATCGCGCAGTGTGTTTTGTTGATACAAGAATCCTGGATTCGTACCTTTTTCAACGTTAAACCATGTACCCCATTCATCAATAATGAGTCCTACTCGTTTTTTAGGGTCATATTGATCCATGATACTACTGTGTTTGGTAATTAATTCGTCCATATGAAAGGCTTTTTTCATCGTAACAAACCATTCGTTTTCTTGGAAGTCAGTAGCAGAACCCTTGTCTGACCATTCACCAGGAACTGTATAATAGTGGAGACTGAGTCCATCCATCATTCTGTGTGCATTTTTCATTAGCACTTCTGTCCAATGATAATCACTGGAGTTTGCACCACCAGCAATTTTGTAGAGTTTGTTTCCATTAAAGTTTCTGACGTATGTTTGGTATTGGCGGTAAAGATCTGCATAGTACTCGGCACGCATATTTCCTCCACAGCCCCAGTTTTCGTTTCCTACTCCAAAATAGGTTAACTTCCATGGCTCTTCTCTACCATTTTCTCTTCGCCAGTTTGCCATTGGGGATTCACCCTCAAAGGTCATATATTCTACCCATTCTGCCATTTCTTGGACCGTGCCACTCCCTACATTTCCACAGATATAAGGCTCACATTCTAATAACTCACATAAAAGCATAAACTCATGGGTTCCGAAATGATTGTTTTCGACAACACCGCCCCAATGCGTGTTTACCATTCGCTTACGGTTTTCCTTCGGTCCTACTCCATCCTTCCAGTGGTATTCATCCGCAAAACAACCACCAGGCCAGCGTAACACTGGTATTTTAATATTCTTCAAGGCTGCTAGGACATCATTACGGATTCCTTCTGTATTTGGTATAGAAGAATCTTCCCCCACCCAAATTCCTTCATAAATACATCTTCCAAGATGCTCAGCAAAATGACCGTAAATATTTCGATTAATTTTCCCCCGCTGAATGTCTGTATTTACCACAATCTTTTTTCCCATATTAAACTCCTCCTTATTCATTAAAAATCGGGACCCAGTGTTTGAGTACCCGATTTATGATTGTTCTTGAAGCCAGAGCTTTGACTTTTCATTCACCTTTTCAAACGCACGAATGGCAGGTTTCATGATAAATAGTGCCAATAAGTTCCCACTATAGAGAATAGTAATAGGTGGTGCAAAGGATAATACAAAGAGAATACCAAAACTACCTATTAAAATATAAAAAGTAGATAAAGGATTCATAATCATAACAAAGAAGGAATTCTTAATGATTTGACTGATTTTCATGTCATAATGAACAAACATAGGAATGATATAGGATACCATTGAAACAAAAATAAATGTAATGATTACCAATGGTACATATAACATTGATACAATTTGATTTGGAGCATTTAACACAAAATGAAAGTCAATGTATAAGACTAGACTACTCCCAACAAGTAAAAGCCCTAGTAGATTACTTTTTCCAAATTCACGCTTATAGGACATCCAAAATGTTTTAAAGATGGAGACATCGTCTTCACCTTGTATCCATTTTCTCGCAACAGCAAAAAGGGCAACCGTTGCGGGAAAGAAACCAAAAATAACGAGACCTAATAGCGTAAACGAAATCCATAATAGATTTAAGAATGCTAGACGCGATATCCATTCTAGCAAACGATAAAAGCCTCCCATGATTCCTGCTGTTTCCATCTGTAATCCTCCTTTGTTTATCCTCTAAGTTGTTTGCCACTCTTTAACAGAGTGGCAGTTTGTTATTACCCAAATTACCCCTTTAATCCACTCATACTGATACCTTCCACAACATGACGTTGGAAGATGAAGAACACGATAAAGACTGGAAGTAAAGTAACAACGGACATTGCAAACATTGCACCCCAGTTCGATACGGTTTCATTACTTAAGAACATATTTAATGCCATTGAAACGGTGTATTTGGAAGGCGAATTCAAGTATAGAACTGGCCCTAATAGATTTTCCCATGTCCAATAAAACGAGAAAATGGACGCTGTAGCTAATGCTGGTTTAATTAATGGCAAGATAATCTTCGAGAAAATCTTAAATGTATTACATCCATCAATAATCGCAGCTTCATCAAGTTCTCTTGGAATTGTCCTAATAAATTGGACTAATAGGAAAATAAAGAATGGGTGCCCAAAATAAGCTGGGACTGCTAGTGGCTTAATTGAGTTAAGCCAATCTAACTTCGCGAATATGATATATTGTGGAACCATTAATACATCATGAGGAAGCATTAAGGTTACCATCATAATTCCAAACCATAATGTTTTTCCCTTAAACTTTAATCGCGCAAATCCAAAAGCAATAAAAGCCGATGAAATAACCTGTCCGATTAATGTTAAGACAACAAGCACTGCCGTATTTTTAATAAACACTCCGAAAGAGTGCCCCCCAATTCCTTGCCAACCGTCAACAAAGTTTGTCCATATCCATGGATCCGGGATAAGTGATTTAGCTGTAATAAAAATCGTATCACTTGGTTTAAATGAACTCATTAGGAGCCAAATAACGGGATAAAGCATGACAATTGCAAACCCACCAACAAGTATGTGGTAAACCCACCATCTTGGTGTTTTTAGTTTTGCTTTCATTGTTATCTGCCTCCTTCCGATTCATAGTGAACCCAGAATTTCGATGTAGTGAAAATAATCACGGTTAAAATTCCTACAATTATGAGCATAATCCATGCCATTGCTGATGCATAACCCATGTTAAAGAATTCAAAACCTTGGATGAATAGATATAAAGAATAAAGTAGGGTACCATCTAATGGTCCACCTGTACCTTTTGAAATAATAAACGCTGGTACGAATGTCATAAAGGCTGCAATGGTTTGCATAACCGTATTAAATAGGATAACTGGACTTAGCATCGGAAGGGTGATTTTGAGGAATTGCTGGATTCCATTCGCACCATCAACACTAGCAGCTTCATAATAACTTCTTGGAATACTCTTTAGTCCAGCTAAGAAAATTAGCATCGAAGAACCAAATTGCCAGACGGATAAAAAGATAAGCATCCATAAAGCGGCTGTTGGATCACCAAACCATCTTACTGTGGGAATTCCAATTAGTTCTAATAAGATATTAACAATACCTAAGTCTCCAAAGACATTTCGCCACATAATGGCAACGGCAACACTACCACCAATTAGTGACGGCAAATAAAATAGAGTTCGGTATAATCCAACCGCTTTGGAAGCCGTGTTTAACATCATCGCAATTAATAGAGCGAAAGCAAGTCTCAATGGTACTCCAGCAAACACATAAATAAGCGTGACTTTTAAGGATTGCCAATAACGAGGATCACCAGTAAACATTTTTTTATAGTTTTCTATACCAATCCATTTCGGTGGTGCAAATAAGTTATAGTTTGTAAATGATAGATATAAAGATGCAACGATTGGTATTAGCGTAAAGGCTAAGAATCCAATAATAAACGGACTTATAAACGCATAACCCGTTAGATTTTCCTTGAAGGTTCGCATTTTTTTACTAACAGGACGAATAGGTATATTAGCGTTTTCCTTTACCACAGGTGTGCTCATGTTTTCATCTCCTTTTTCTCTGATTTGGTTTCCTAGATGAAAGGAAGATAGCTAATCTTATAGGGGATTAGCTATCGTTTTGCTATGAATTATTTATTTTGTGATAAGACGCTTTCTGCTTGTTGTCTAAATTGCTTCGCAGCATCTTCGACACTAAGTTGACCATAGTTCATTTGCTCAGATAAAGCATCAAGTGTTTCAATTACTTCACCAGCACCAACTGGGTCTGGACCATCAAAGCTTGAGCTATTACTATCAGCCCACTCGATATAATCAAATACTTGAACTTGTGCTTCACTTAGTTCCGGTTTAAGCGCTTCTTGTACCTTAGGAGAACCTGGTACTCCACGATCACCTAGGTTTAATTTATTAGCTTCAACATCATTAATCATGAAGTTGATAAACTTAGCAGCTTCTTCTTGGTGTTTTGAGTTACTCGCAATTGACCAGAACATACTTGGTTTCAAGTAGAGGCCTTTATCTGCTCCAGGTCCAGGCATACCTACCATTTCTAGCGGTCTATTTGCAACTTGTTGTAAACCTACGAATTGGTTTGACCATTGGAAAATTCCAATTGCATCTTCAGTAACTACAGGGTCATCTTCAATTCCTTTTAACTGTGCTAAATAGTCAGGAGTTGGTGTAGAACCATCTTTAACCATACCTGAGTGCATTTCGAAGAAGTCGATAAATAATTGGTCATCATCATACCCCAATCCAGTACCATCGCTACTGAAAAGAGTTTTGCCTAATGTTCTTAAGTAATAGTTAAAGAACACATCAGCTTTCATTCCTGTGTCCATATAGATACCAGCATCTTTTGCTTTTTTAGCTATATCTTTATAATCATCCCATGTCCAATCTTCAGGAATACTGTCTACACCAATTGACTTTAGTAATGCAGGGTCATAATGAAAACCTACAGCATTCATCCCTGTACTTATTCCTGCTAGCTTACCATCTAACTCACCAGCACTTACATAGTTATCAGATAAATCACTTGTATCAATTTGGTTACCTACAAACGGAGTTATATCTGCTAACTGGCCATTTTGACCGTATTGAGAGATATACGATAAATCCATTTGGACAATATCAGGTAATTCTTTTGCTGCAGCTTGAGGGGCAAGCTTCTTCCAGTAATCATCCCAAGCAGCATATTCAGCTTCGATTTTCACATTTGGATTTTGTTCTTCATACTTTTTAATGATTTCAAGTGTGTAATCATGACGTGGCTGTGATCCCCACCAAGCAATACGGAGTGTAACCTTATCATCTTTACTGTCGCCTCCATCTTTGCTTCCCTTGGAATCATCACCTCCAGTTGAATTACTTCCACTACATGCCGCTAATGACGCTACTAAAAACAAAGAAACAAGTAGTACTAAGAATTTCTTCATCCTTTTTCCCCCTTCTCTTTATGAAAGTGTTTACATTTCTATTATGAGGCTAAATCAAAATAGTCTGAATTTAAAATTCCGTTCAGTTTGTTTAAAAATCAGACATTTATGTAAAATACACAAAAATGCTCAAATGAACAATGTTACTCTTGGTCATTTGAGCATTTTTTTAAATGATTAGTTTCTTTTGCTACTTTTTGTTTCTAATATATTAGTAGCTCCTATTCTAAACTTTTCGGCACCATCACTAGGCGTGATATGTTTAAATAGTATTTGATTCGATATATCTTGTAATAGATTGACGACTTCAGTGGCCCCTAATGGATCTGCCATTTCAACTATATAATTGTTATTTTTTACGCTTTCTACGTACTCAAACATTTTTTTCTGGTCATCTGATAGTACGTCTGCCATTTGCTCAACCACTGCCGATGATATAGGTACGCCTCTCTCCCCTTTAATCATTTTGTTTGCTTCAACGTCATTAATAAAGAAATCAATAAATTGAGCCGCTGCATGTTTATTCTTCGAACTCTTTGGAACCGAAAAAAGCATACTCGGCTTCAATGATAATCCTTCAGCCTGTCCACGCCCTGGCGGTGGGATTAATGCAATATCACGTTCTGTTGCTTCTGAGAAGCTTATATATTGATTGGAGTATGCCCAAGTCATTGGAGTTAATTTATTCATGAACAGACCATATTCTATCCCGTTGATTTTCTCTGTAACATCAGCCCTTGGGAAAGCACCTTTATCAAGCAATCTTAGTTGCATATTGAAGTAGTCGATAAACAACTGGTCATCCTCATAACCTAATCCATTTCCGGTATCATTATATAGACTTTCTCCCAGTGTGGTTAAATAATATGAGAAGAAAACGTCTACTGATTTCATTTCATTTGTCCCGTATATCCCCAACTTTTCATGGACCTTTGCCGCGATATCTTCATACTCATCCCATGTCCAATCAGTATTAGGCATTGTTCCTACAGCTGAGATAAGCTGTTCACGATCTACAACAATTGCTGGGACATTTAGACCCAATGGGATACCATATAAATGATCATCGATTTTTCCACCAGATAGGATATCTTTACTTACTTCCCCGGTACCAATAACACCATCCTCAACAAATGGAGTTAGGTCCTCAAGAGTGTTATTTTCACTATAGGTTCTTAGATATAATAGGTCCATTTGAATAATATCAGGTAGTTGTTTTGTAACCGCCAAAGGAGCAAGCCTTTGCCAATAATCATCCCAATAGGCATAATCAGATTCAACATTAATATGGGGATACTTTTGCTCAAATAAATCAATAACCTTTAAGGTATAATCATGTCTAGGTTGTTCTCCCCACCACGAAATTCGCAACGTAACCTCCTCTTGCTCTTTACCTTTCACGAATTGCAGTATGTTTAAGTTATCACAGCCACTGGCAACAAACACCATTATGAGGGACATGGTTGAAAACAGTAATTTTTTCATCACTTTTACCCCTTTTATTTTTTACCCTAGTAAAGATTCCCTTTTATACTCAGATGGTGTATATCCTGTATGTTTCTTAAATACCTGGCTGAAATACTGTGGGTTATCACCATACCCAATCTTTTCTGCAATCTCAAAAACTTTCACATCATTTTCCTTTTCTATTAAATCAATTGCCATTTCAATTCTCTTTTTAGTGATGTAATGGGAGAATTTAATTCCCGTTTCTTTTTTGAATAGTTTTCCGAGGTAATCGGCATTCATATATAACATTTCATTGGCAACCCAGTGTAATGACATATTCTGATTACTTATGTGCTGTTCGATAATCTCTATAACGTTATTTATAATGGCTGAATGTTTATTTTTATTGACTGAAAAAAATGATAATGTTATCTCTTCTGCCACATGTTCAAAATACGACTTCATTTGCTGGATTGTATCCATTTCCAATAAACTCGTTAACTTAGATAAATACTCATTCATTTCCTCTACATTACATAAGCGAATCATCGCATTATATAGTTGAATAACATATGACTTTGTTTTATTAATATCTTGTGTAATAAATAGCAACCTGTTAAAAAAGTTGTCTAATTCTTTATGAACCTCTTCCCACGAACCTGATTTTACAAGTCGGCAAAATGTCTGTTCATCAAAATAGAACTCATCTGCACTACTTTCTTTATTATTGGGTATATCATGTTTCGTTATGATTCCACCCTCACCCAGATAAAAACGATAGCTTAGGCAGTCTAATGCTTCTCTGTATAGTTTATTTGCATGCCCAATACTTCCTCCATTACTAATAGCAACCGTAGAATCTAAGTGATAGTACTGATAGAAAGTCTCCTTGATTTTTTCGATTTTCTCTTGGAGTTCATTTACTTCTTCACAATCTTCTATTACTAGTAGTACGGTTTCTCCAACCGTACAGCTAAGTTGATGGTTCTCTAAGATTTGCTCCGCTATGTTTTTCATCGCAAACATATGCTCAAAATCATATTCACCCTCTAATTGAAATAACACAACTCTAACATGTGTAGCATGCAAATCAACATGAAAGAGCCTTTGATAAGATCCCAATTCTTTCGTTTCATAATGATTGGTGATAAACTCCTTCAATAACTGTTCTTTTGCATAAGGCATAACATCTTCTAATGTTTTTTTTAGCCCCTGAATGAATTGATCACGGTTTCGTTTTTGTGACAGTTCTTCGCAAAGCTCAAGTACGGCTTCCATAATACTGTTCTCATTACAGGGTTTTAGGAGATAATGCTTTACACCAAATGACATTGCTTGTTTCGCATACTCAAATTCACTAAATCCGGTTAGTAAAACGAAACGAATTTCTGGAAATATTTTATGCACTTTTTCTACTAATTGTAGACCGTTCATCCCCGGCATCTTAATATCGCTCACAATGATATCCGGCTTTTCCTGTTCGATTAAGTTGAGAGCTTCAATCCCATTTCTTGCAGTAGCTATTAGCCTTGTCCCCATAGACTCCCAATTAATTACCTTCGCCATGCCTTCGGTAATAATCCTCTCATCATCTACTAACAATACTTTATACATGTTTCTCCCCCTTATCGAGCGGTAGAACGATAATCACTCTTGTTCCTTGATTTGGTGCACTTTCTATCTCTACACCATACTTTTCTCCGTAGGAAAGATTAATTCGATCGTGGATGTTCGTTAAACCAACACCTTGTCCCCTTGTTTTTATCTCGCCTTTTTTCATTTTTTCTATTATTTGCGGATCCATCCCTGGACCATTGTCCTCAACGATGAGTTTAAATGAGTCCTCTTGAGTTGTTGAATATATTCTTATTTTGCACGTTTCAATCATTGGTTCTAGTGCATAATGGATAGCATTTTCAACAAGAGGTTGTAATGTTAGTTTTGGTATTGTATATCTTAAAAGTTCCTGGTCAACATCCATTTGAAAATCTAATCGCTCTTCAAAACGATACTTCTGAATAATAATATAGTTCTTAACCGTTGCTAGCTCTTCTTCAATTGGAATTAGTGGTTCCTTTAAGCTGATGGAGTTTCGGAGCAAATAACCAAGTGATTCTACCATATTAGAAATCTGTCTTTGCCCATTTGCTTTTGCCAACCAGTTAATAGATTCTAGCGTATTGTATAGGAAATGCGGGTTGATTTGAGCTTGTAGCGCCTTAAATTCTGTTTCTTTAATGGTTAATTGCTTGGAGTAATTTTCATTAATCAATTCATCAATTTGTTGAACCATTGTATGAAAATTTTGTTGTAGCTTCCCAACCTCGTCCTCCTGAATCGATGATTTAAGAACCTCTTTTCTTGCCTCTTTAAAATCACCTGCTGAAATCTGCTGTATCCCTGACACAAGATTCTCTAATGGCATCGTTATATTTCTCGCAAATCTCATTCCAGATATCGTCACAATAATAAACATGACGATAAATGAAAAGATCAAAAGTGATTTAATTAGATTAATATTCTTAAAGATTTGATTAAAGGGAATTGCATTTACATAGCCCCAATCAAAGTAATCTGATTTCTTATAAACAAAGAAATAATTCTTACCATTTATTTTTTTAAATTGATAGCCATAGTGCATATCGAGTACAGTATCTTTTACGTGTAAAGGTGGTTCTGTCGGGAAGATAATGCCTTTATCGTCAGCAATTAAGAAATTCCCGTCCATTTTTTGCGAGCCAGCTAACGTATTACCCACAAGTTTTTCCATATTAACAAAAATAACGAGGGTTCCCAATGTATCAAAATGTAATGTATTGAAATCTTTAACTTCTCGAGCTGTAATAATTGTAAATTTATTTTCATTTGGATTAACCCAAACATTACTTCCATCCGCCTGTTTGGCAGATTTCTCAAATTCGTCTTTTTGGCTTTTTGTTAATTTAATAGCTCTTGGTCCAGCAACGTACTCTTCTCCATTTGTATCTATTAAATTTGCCGATAAAATATAGGGTTCCTTGTTAACATAACTTAGAATTTTATCGTTGATCTGGTTGCGTAGTATAAATTTGTCATACTCAGATACTTGTAAATTAACCTTGGAGAGATATTGTTGAATTTGGGGATCTGTTAAAATTTTGTAGGTTACATCCTCCATGTTTTTTAATTCCATTTCAATACTATTTGAAGTTGTGCTTAACACCTGTGAAGATTTACTATAGAGCTGTTCATCATAGATTTGAAAAGCATACCTTAAACCAATAAAAGTAATTAAAAATGAAATAATCATAATCCATGAAACTAGTAAAAATAGTTTATATTTAATTTTTAGGTTTCCATAGGATGTTCGTAAACGGCGGATTTTATTTTTCATTCATATAATCTCCGGGGTATTTTTGTAAGCGTACTCATTAATTTTCAAAGTATAGTTACTATTAAAAATTTTATCATAGTTATGCTTTGTTTCAAAGGTATCCATTACGTTTTTACACTTTTTACTATTTGAACCTGATAATCACTAAAGAATAGCGTATGGCAACTGTTATAATAGTCTGATAATATTATCAGTATGCATTTTATACTGTTTTAATAGCATCCTTGAGTAATATGAAAGTGACTCATGTATACTAAAAATATTTAATAGATTGAGAGGGTAAATGATGCCAAAAATAATGCTTGCGTTTCCAGAAGGAAAACATAAAGTGTTAACGATGAGTTATGACGATGGCAAGGCAGCTGACAGAAGACTAGTAGGTATTTTTAATCAATATGGTATAAAGGGTACTTTCCACCTTAATTCTGGGTTATTGGGAGAAGGGGATCGTATACCTGTTGATGAGGTTGCCAAGCTTTATAATGGACATGAAATTTCAACTCATACTGTAACTCATCCAACCATTGCACGTTCACCAAAAGAACAACTTCTTGAAGAAATCATTGAAGATCGGAAAAGCTTGGAAAAAATAGCTGGGTATACAGTAAGAGGATTATCTTATCCTAACGGTTCTTATAATCGCCTTATAAAAGAAATGCTACCCTATTTAGGCATTGAGTATGCCAGAACTGTTAATAGTACAGGCCAATTTTCCATCCCGGATGACTTTCTAGAATGGAATCCAACTTGTCATCATAAAAGAAATTTAATGGGACTTGCAGAAGATTTCGTTGCACTTCACAAAAAGCAATATTTGTATATGCTATATGTATGGGGCCATAGCTATGAATTCGACACTGATCAAAACTGGGATTTGATTGAAAAATTTTGCGAGTTTATTGGCGGCCGAACTGATATCTGGTATGCAACCAATATACAGATTTTCGACTATTTCAAAGCATTCCATAACCTAAAATTTTCTGCAGATAGCAGTTTTGTATATAATCCGAATGCAGTCTCAGTGTGGCTGAATGTAGATAACAATATTGTCGAGATAGCAGGCGGTAAGCAAGTTGATTTGATTTAGTTGAACTATCATATACAAAAGAGGGTCCCTAAAAGCTATGCTTTTGGGACTTTATTATGACCTCATCTTTTTCATCAGAAATAGTACTCAGTTAACGTATTAAAAAGGAACGAATACAGCTCCTTTTTAATACAGTTATTTTTCTATTATTATTCCTTCCGGGGTATGATAGGTTGTCGCAACTGAACCATCTTCCTGTTTCACATGTTTTACATGGATTTCACCGTACGGAGTTGGGTATGAACCTTCAACCCTTTCAAGGTCACCTAATTGAGGCTTAATCCTGATAATTTTACAGCCCGGTTCAACAACCTCAATCCCTAACACATACCTGGATAACCATGCTGTCGGACCTGATGCCCACCCATGGCATAAGCTATGACGGTAACCTACATAACAATGATCACCATACGATCCGTGAACATCTACTTTGTCTGGTGGAGTTATCTCATCAATTCGAGAAGCTTGATTCAACCATTCGATATTAAAGTCTTCCCAAAAGGTAGTAGCTCCTAATTTTAGCATGCCACCCCAATATTCCCGAATATTATCTAAGCAGCCTTGAACATCACCGGCTTCAGCTTTTGCCAGTAGCATGTAGTAACCATAGAACGTTGAATAACCATTCGTTCCTCCAACTGAAAGTACTTCTTTATTAGCGGATTTGGCATCCATAATAGTAGCAAGCGCTAGTAATGCAGCTGCTTGTTTACTATTTGCATGGTTTGGTTGGTATTGACGCAGTTTTGTAACGTGTTGATCACAACGCTCCTTAGCTTTATGGTCACCAAGATAATGACAAAGTTTCGCACCTCTTTCCAGCGCAATGGTAAAGAGTGCGTGGACTCCGGCATTAACACCATCCTTATTGTCACTTGATGGCCAATCAAGAAAGGGATTTGGTATTGTATTAGTACCATCTGGTTGTATATGGTCAGCAATTTGATCTAGTAATCTAATTAAATAGTCTTTTTGTTGCTTTAAATAATCTAAATCACCATTTTGCATATACCAATCATATTGAATAATTACCCACCATGCTGAATAACTTGGAATGGTGTTCATCCAAGCTGGAAGCGCTGTTCGATCGCGAACAAAATCTAAACTATTCGGAACAATATCATCATAGCCGAAAACAGCTTGAATGGTTGAGGTTTCAGGATGCATATCCCCTACCCAAACCATTCGATCTCGTTTGATTCCATCCCATAGGTAATCCTGCATATTTAAATAAACAGTGTAGGCGCCCGTTTCCCATATTTGGTTTAATAATGGATCACTACTATGAAATGCCCCCTTATACTCTATATCCCTGTGAAGAAAAACAGCACGAATTGTTTTGAGCTCCATCAAACAATCCTTTTCTAGTAAATCAACTCGTACAAATCGAAACCCTGTGTTTCCAACTTCATTAGCTCCCAGAAAGCTCATTTGAACTACTTGATCCCTAATTGCATGATCATTTGTAGCATTTGTTTTACCACCAATATCACTCATCGCTTCCATAACAGACTCCCCAAAGCGAACTCGGACCTTTGGCGCTTTTACGTACTCTTTGTCTCGAAAACAATTCCAAATGGACATTTGAATACCACCATGTAATTCAACACCAAAATCTAATAGAATACTTGCAGGCTTATCTTTCGTATACAGACGGACAGGGTTCTCTGCAGTTAACAATACTTGACCGTCTCGATTTTCCAATAATAAATGTTCATTTTCTACAAATGACCCATCTTCTTCAGACTTCCACACGATTCTTGAAGGTGTAATGTAATCTCGAACTCGAGGGTCCCTAATCTGTTTAAACATTCCCCTCATCCTTCAAAATCAGGCAACTGATTAAGATCCTCGGGTAAATCTACTAGGTAAAGGTTGCCGTATCCATTTTTATCACTGGTAAACAATAATTTTGTTCCGTCTGGCGTAAACCTTGGATGAGCATGAACCTTTTGGACATGAAAGCTACAACGATGCTCACATAATACCTTTGGATTCGTAAATTGATTGTCCTCTTTTCCCCAAATGATTAATTTATCAAGAGGGGCTCTACCGTCGACAATTATTTTCGAGAAATCATTTGAAGAGGCATGCCAATTAACAAAGTTAAATTCTACTTCTTCCATGTTGGAGTTATCATACTGAATTTTTCCAAAGAATCCTGTACCATCTTTTCTAAAACCATGGTACCCGATATGTTCTCCATCTTCATGCCAATACTCATGGCCAACCATTTCAAACTCTTCCGTACGTTCTCTTATTTTCCATACATCACCATTCTCCAAATTAAGTCCCCAGATACGGTGATCAACCAATTGCCATGGCCCTTCGTGACAAAATGTAATGAGATTATTCTTTGTTGGAGAAGTGTTAATATGAGTAATAAAGCTTTCTTCCTCATAAACTACTTTACTCTTCTTATCATCAATCCCTATTTGTAAAATTTGAGATTTAGGTTTTGCTTCCATTAGTTCTCGATGTCCTACATAACCATTTCCTAAATCGATTGCAATTTTATCAGACAAATCTTCTCTATTACACGTAATAATGTACTTTCCATCTGCAGTACAGTTTAAGTTTCCACCGCTTAAATTCGTCGGACCTTCATAAATAATGCTTTCCTGAAATGATTCCAAATCAATTTCAATGATTTGATGATTCCTTCTGAAGTACGCCTTTTTCTCAAAGGGATGTAAACAAGGAGATAAAAAGCCATATGTAGTGTTGTGATCTGTTAGTTGAGTAATCTCGCCTGTGGTCATATCGATACTGAATAGATTTGTACTGTTTTCCCGGTCCGAAATAAATAGCAGTTTCTTTCCATCTTCATACCAGCCATTTTCCGTAAAATAGAAATGATGACTATGCCCTGTATAATCTGTTAATTGTGTTACTTTAACTCCTGTAAATCGATCCTTATACTCTTTCCATTCAGGTGGTAAAACTGTTCCTTTTGCCAAATTCGTCATCTCCCTATTCGGACATTTGTCAATTAACACATGACACCATCCTTATTATTATTCAATGATTTTTCTATCCAAATATTTCTCACACAAATTCTACAACTGTTGCACTCATCTGTTATTGAGGTTTAGGCAAACAGCTTCTTGTTAAATATAGTAGTAAAAATTTACTAGAAAGGACAAAGTGATGTCTAACAACTATAACCTAAAAGATAAAGTAGCCATCATAACAGGTGGAGGCTCCGGAATAGGGCGTTCAACTGCTATTCGTTTAGCTAGTGAGGGGGCGAAGGTATGTCTCCTTGATATAAATTATGATCATGTTGTTAAGGTTAAAGAGAAAATTGAGAAAGCCGGTAGTACAGCCCTAGCTATAAAATGCGATATAAACTCACCTCTTGAAATCGAACAGGGTATCAAGGCTGCAATGGAGCATTGGGGAAAGATTGACATATTATTTGCCAATGCTGGAATAGCTGGTGAAATGGCTCCAATTGAAACGATGAACGTTCATGATTGGGACAGGACAATAAACACCAATCTTAGAGGGACGTTCTTAACTGTTAAATATTCCATTCCTTATCTGAAAAGAAATGGAGGCAGCATCATTATCACAAGTTCAGTTAGTGGTAGTCGGATTTTCTCACAAGCTGGATTTACCGCTTATAGTACTTCAAAGGCTGGCCAACTCGCATTTATGAAAATGGCAGCATTGGAACTTGCTCAATACAAAATTCGAGTGAATGCAATTTGCCCTGGTGGTATTCAAACACATATTCAAGAGTCAATCCATAAATCACCGGATGTCAAAGGAATAGAAATTCCAATTAAGTTTCCTGAAGGGGATCAACCTTTAGAGCACGGACCTGGTCAACCAGAACAAGTTGCTCAATTAGTTGCATTTTTAGCCTCTGATGTCTCTTCACACATAACAGGGACTGAAATTTTTATTGATGGTGCAGAGTCACTGCTAAGATGATTGAAAGCAATTCTATAACGCATAAAAGGTGGAGGTCTTCCGAAATTTTAAGTCCTAAACCTTTTATGTCTAGTTTACTAACATTCTTTGTTGATTATATTTCTCTTACAGAAAATATTGGAACAACCAGTTGTAACCCCTTACAATTTCACCCTGGAAAAAATCTGTTCTTCCACCAGTCCAACTTATACATACTTTTTCAATTCTTTTCGCTCCCCTTGAGTTGTTGTTTATACGCCTCTCCTTCTACATTAATTTCAATATGTATTTACGACAATAGGACTTTTTTGAACTTACGCATAAACCAATATTCGATTTTTGTTTTAATATACAATTTTTATAAAAGTTGATTATGTATCGGCATTTATCAATGTGGGGAGTTAGGTACCTTTAGCTTATTGTTAGGAATACAATTGTGCGTAGGACTTGTTGGGTCATGCCGAGCATTTATTGCGGATAAATGGCTAAGGAGCGTACTCATGCTCTGGCGTTTGCGCCAAGGTAAAGGTGAGAGTCTTCATTAGTACATTCTACGAAAACAATGAATTCAAGATGGCCCGTAAAACAAGTATAAATAGCCCCTTCTCTATTATTGAGAAGGGGATTTATTTATACTCGCTTGTCGTTGTCTTTCAATTCTCGTGAATGCTAAAAATGCCGACCACATAATGATAAATGCGAGAACACTTCCACCAATTAATGGAATCAGCCCAGGTATAGTTGTCATTACCATATAAACGGCAATGCTTCCTATAATCATCATAAGGGTCGATAAAGGATTCATCAACATGAGTAAGAATGAATTCTTAAAGACTTTAAAGACGGAAACATCGAAGTGTACAAAAGTTGGAAACACAAAACATAGCGTTAGAATAAATCCGATACAAAGTAGGATCGTTGGATAAAAGAGTACGTTAATAAAACCATCTGTACTCCTCAAAAATTGAATATCAATATACAAAATATACGCTGTGATCATAATGATTAATCCAAGCAGGTTGCTTTTTAAAAATTCCTTTTTATATGCATTCCAAAAGGTTTTAAAAACAGGAATATCATCAAACCCCATTAGCCATTTGCGAACAACGGTAAACATCGATATTGTCGCAGGAAAAAATCCAAAAAGGCCAAGTCCCATGATGGTAAACATGATCCATAATAGATTAATGTAGGCTAATCTCATGATCCACTCACAAAGTTTATAAATGCCGCCAACAAAGCCGTTCATGTTGTATGACCCCCCATGTAATTTATATCTACTATTATACTAAATATTGAAACTATTAACAAAAGTATTAATAACTGTTCTACTATATTGAGATACTATTTCTTAGACGAACTTGACGAAAATCTTTTGGCGTTATCCCTACTTTTTCTCGAAAGTAACGGCTAAAATGGGTTGAACTTTCAAAACCAGATTCAAAGGCAACATCCTTTAATGGTTTATGTGGCTCCATCTCAAGTAGATATTTTGCCTGTATTAATCTACATTCCATAACAAATTCCATGATTGTATAACCAGTGATAGTCTTAAAAACATGAGCAACATAAGATCGGCTTAAGTTCAATTCATCTGCTATCCCCTGTAAGGTCAATCTGTTGATAAAATGCTTCTGAATATATTCCGCAATATTTTCTGCATGCACGGCTTTTTCATCTTTTTTAATAGAAACCTCACTTAAATTCATTTGCACAAGTTCATGAACAATAATTAAAACTTGGAGTAGTAAAATCTTTATTTCTGTTTCAGCCTGAAGATTTGGAAACGTAGTTGATTTCTTTAGTATAGCAAGTCGGCTATACAACTTTTCCAGTTCCTTTGATTCTTTATTTTCTCTCGTACGGATTAAACCATTGTGTATTGTTTGAAAGGTTTCCAGGAGATATATACTTCCCATTTCCTCCAAAATCCCTCTCACCCACGTCGGTGAAAATTGGAGTATACTACGGACATATTCTGTAGAGGGGTTTACATTTGGCTTATGCTGAGTTAAACCATCCATGATGATAATATCACCTGGTTCAAGGTCGAAAATTTGATTGTGGATTAAATACCTACAGTTACCTGCATGGAAAAAATAGATTTCATAGTCCTGATGGCTATGATAAGGAAATTGGAACTCTCCATACGATGTACTTCGATAGCTAGCAATCAACGTTTCATTCAAAACATTGTGAACCTCCAATCAAACTACTATTTCTCCACTTCTCATAAATCTATCTCTTAACTCTACCTATATGGTTTTCATGATAAAAATGAAAGGAGGTGTAAGTTTCACCTCCTTCCACTTACATATTATTTTTTAGACGCTTCATATAATTCGTTAATTTCTTTAATATAATCGTCTCCACCAGAACTGCGCCATAATTTAATTGCATCATTAAAGCCAGCTTCGTCAATTTGACCAACAATGAACTGGATACGAGCATCCTTCATAATATTGTCTAATTGTGGACCTTTTTGAGCATAAACCTCTGAAATAAGTGACTCAGCAGGGTTTGGAACGACAATACTTTCATTTTCCAATTTAACCTGGTTTTCTTTTTCAAGTAGAGGTGTTAGTTCTTTAGCATGGAATCGTTCCTCTGGGATGTAAGTTTGGAATTGATTAAAGCCATTAGCCTCATCCGTTAGTTCTTGGTTATCAACCTTTAAGTCTACTAATACACCATCTTTTATTTCGAAGTGGCGACCTTCTACTCCATTATTAGCTAAGATTTGAACTTCCTCGTCACTTAATTTATCAATAAACGTTAATACCCTCTTTAAATCTTCTTCAGTTTTCACGCTAGTTTTAGGTATAGCAAGCATCCCTGCGTACCCTGAAGTTGGTAGGTTACGAAGTCCTTTTGGACCTTCAACAGTACCGATAACATCAATTGGGTCTTTGAAATCAGGATTTTGTGCCAAGATTTTCTCTTCAATACGATGGGCCTGGTCAACAACATCGACTATCACACCTGCTTCACCATTGTTCATCGCATCTGGCCAAACTGCAGTATCCATTACTGCGAAATCTTCATTTACTAATCCCTCATCATAGAGCTTTTTGAAGAATTTCAATGCATTCATGTATTCTTCTGTCATGAAATCTGGCTGTAGTTTCCCATCAGCATCTTCTCCCCATTTATTAGGAGCGCCGAACCATGTTTGCATAATATCCCATGGTCCTTCATATTTCGAAACAACCATACCGTACGTATCATCTTGTCCATTTCCGTCTGGATCATTTTCAGTAAAGGCTTTCAGTACATTATAAAAATCATCAATTGTTTTTGGTTCTTCTAAACCAACATTTTTCAACCAGTCTGCTCTATACGAAACACCAAGTCTTCCGAGTGGACGAGAGCGATAGATCCCGTATATCTCACCGTTAATAGAGCTGTTATTTAAAATAATTTCGTTAGCCTTACTTAAGTTAGGATAATCCTTTAAATAAGGACTTAGTTCCCAAAATGCTCCATCCTGTGCTGCTTTTATGAAACTTGGTTCTTTTGATACCATCATAATTTCAGGTAGGTCTCCTGACGCCAATGTGATGTTTAATTTATCACTATAGTTACTATTTGGCACCCAGTTCATTTCAATATCCTCACCGGTATATTCCTCAATTGCTTTTAAAATAGGGTTGTCATCTCCAGGTGGGTTTTGTGCAAATGTCGTTGTCATAATTCGGATTGGCTTGTCTGAACCGCCTTTTTCTGCTTCTTTACCTGTACTCTCTGAATCACTACAAGCTGCCAACGTTGTTGCAATTAGTGCTGATGAAAGGAGTGGAAGCACAAACTTTTTACTAAATTTCATTCAATATTCCCCCTATAAAACTGTATATTTTTTAACCCTTCATAATGAAGGGGTGTTCCCTTGTTTATAATGGTAAAGCCTATTTTATTTGACTTGAAGATTCTCCTGATTGTCCTTCATTCTAAAATAGTCTTCCGATAAATAATCTCCAATTAACTCGAGAGCAATGATAGAGTTTAAAGACCATTGTGAGGTTGTATTCGTTGTAATATCGGAAACCTCTACCAAATTCCTCCATGATTGTACTTCTTTCTCTTCAATTGGAAGCGTCATCTGATGATTTGCCTCATTCTCTTTATCTAATAACAGCCTCCATGCTTTTTCCGCAATTGAAGGATCCTTTTTCTTAGCAGCAGCATAGGCTACCATTCCTGCGGATAACATTTTATTATTAAACATTCGATCATGCAGAACTCCGTTACTTCTTGTTTGCTTTTCCTCTGGGCTAAGCATAAAGAATTCACCAAAGTCGGCGAGCATGTCTTCCCATTCTTCGTCATCTAGCAACTGGGTAAGTTCCATCCATGCTTGAGGACCACCAAAAGCAATGACCATATGATAGCCTCCCGCAACCCCGTCTCCCATGTGTAATAGTTCATTGGTGGTAGGGTTGTATCCAAAGGTTGGACCAGATAACAATCGTAGTGGTAGTTTTTTGAATGTTTCTATCCCTTTTAGTATCTTATCCCGATAAATAGTATTTTCTGTTCTCTCCCATTCTGATAGCCAGTTTGAGACAAAAGCTGCCCAATCTGGACCAACACGAACATGTGTCGGGTATTCGTCATCAGGATAGAATTCTCTCATTGGATCTAGATTCAGGGTTGCAAAATCAGCATCTCTTACCTCAGTTAATAAGTCCCTTGTACGTTCATCAGTGGTAAGGAAATAATAATATTTGTGAAGACCTGCCATACTTATTCTTGCTTCCTTACAGCCACAACCCCAATGCACGACATTATGTCTTGAGCCAAGACCAGCATATTCACCAAAGTGGTATACATCTACTTCACTTGTATGGCGTGTCATAGCCTCAGCCATCTTAAAGATATCTTCACGACCTGATCGAAGGAAAGCATACCAAAGCCAAATATTTGGTACTAGCTCTGTATTTTGCCAAGCAAATCCACCGACATCATATCTCCATTGATGGCGGACGGAATCATACGTATGCATCACATCACCGTAATTCCAGAATCCATACCACCTACGTTGTTCAATCTCTTTTTTATAAAAATCAATCGCTTTATCAAGTTGTTCCTCAATTCTTGCTTTTAAAGGATGCTGTGTATCTGGTAAACTCCAAATTCCTAGAGCCTTTGTCTCGTAATAATAAGATGGTTCACAGACTAACAGCATCGATGATTGCCACTCTTCAGCTAGTTCAGTTAACTCAAGATGCGAAGGGATTTGATTAAAACATTGTAAAAATAGTTCACTAGTATTTGCTATTCCTTGTGGCGTTGCTCGCATTTCATCAAAACCTTCATAAGCACTGACTACATGTGTTTCATCGTCATAATGTCTAAAATCCATCGCATCTGAATCCGGTGACCAAAACCATGCCTTTACTTTTGATCGTGATCCATTTAATCCAGAAACTTCTAAGGTTGAAGGGTGCTTTTGCCAAAAGTTTTTAACACCAACAGCAATACCACCATTTTTACTTCCAGTATAAACCAATCCCATAGCTCTATTTCCATGGGCTGATTCAACCCATGAAGTTCCATTTTTTGTACGTTTTGTAATCCGGTAGTGATCAGCAGAATCCTGTGTTAGCTTAAAATCATTCCAAATGGCATTTTGCTGAACGTGGTCACGCAAATTTTCAAGTTCATCAGCAGACAAGTCGACGATTTCTCCATCTATTTGTTTTTGATAAAGTCCATTCGCATTTCGATGTCTTCTTGTTAGTAATAACTGAGCAGGCTCCGAGAAGATTCCATTATCACCTGTAAATCGAACATGACGATTCCAAGCTTCACCTACTAAAGGAGTCGATAATTCGATTCCCAGTCCTTTAATATAATCAACTTGTGGATCCCCATCAAAGAAAAATGTATGGACAAATTTAATAGATGAAGAACCGGCATAAAAATAGATTCGTAGCTCGAAAGGCAGCCATGTTCGTTTATTGTTACCCTGTGTTGTCTCGTGCTCACCATCTATTTTAATAACACTTTTTATCGGGCCATTTTGTTCAACTACAGCCCGTTTTATCTTGCTAACAAATGGGATTTCTTTGATTGTCTTAATTCCAGAGGTTTCATCTCGTACCTCTTGGATTGAGATTAATTTTCCATCGGTTCCTCTTACAAATGAACCGCTTACAATTTCCTCAATTACACTTGTTCCTTGTTTGTTGATGATACATTGCAAATCACCTGTATCAATCTTAATCTGATTACCTGTTTCAATGACTTGCAATGGAACCTCTGTACTAGGATTTTCACCTATTTTGAGCTCATAAGAACTTTCATTTGGTTGAAAAACAGCACTATGTCCCGTCCATTTCACACTTCCATCGGGCCAGTATGCCATCGGCCAACTCTGAAGAGCTGTCTGAGTTCCGTCTTCACTCAAAAGTTTAAGGTTATCTTCCCGATTTAGGGTCCCCTTTTTCCAAGGAACCCCCCATGAAACCCCAGAATTACGTGTTGGACTTTTACCTAGCCAATTTAATTTCAAATAATCACATCCTTTCCTGTCCAGCCATTAATGAGTACCAGACACATCCAAAGTCTTATTTGATATGTTCGATTTCTTATAAGTAGATTGATTTATTTTTTCTTGTAATTTCTCATAATATAAGTCTGCATCAAGTGGTAATGTAACTGGTTCATTTAACCAAGCAGATAGATAGATTGCGTTTGATATTTCTAAGCCTTTAATTCCATCTTCTCCTGGTGCCAGTAAAGGGGTACCTTTCGTAATCGCATCAATCCAATTTTGCATGATCCCTACATGATCTGTTCGTACACCCTTAATTGGAATCTCGATTGGCCAGCATTCAGGTTGACCAAAGCCTCCTTGATAAGTCGCATTAAATTCACGTTCTGATTGTGTTAAGCGATAAAATGTAAGTTTGTGATTTTCCACAACCATCTTTCCGCGATCACCCACTATCTCGAAACGATTAGTGCCTGGCGATTCTCCTGTTGACGTTATGAATACACCAGTTGCACCATTTTCATATTCGACATATGCGGTAAGATCATCCTCAACCTCGATATCATGATACTTTCCATTATGGCAAAAAGCATGGACCTTCTTTGGCATCAAGCCTGTTGTCCACTGCCACAAATCTACCTGGTGCGGAGCCTGATTTAATAAGACACCACCGCCTTCTCCTTCCCAGGTTGCTCTCCATTCACTAGAATCATAATAACTTTGAGAACGGTACCAATCTGTAATAATCCAATTCGTTCGTTTAATCTCGCCAAGTTCTCCTGATTGAATCAAATCTCTTAATTTTTGATAAATCGGATTTGTTCGTTGGTTATACATAATGCTAAATACGTTACCACTTTCTTTAGCTACTCGATTCATTTCAGCCACATCTTTAGTAAAGACTCCTGCAGGTTTTTCGACCAGGACATGTAACCCCTTCGCAAAAGCCTTCATTGCAATTTTAGGATGATCATAGTGTGGGGTAGAAATAAGGACAGCATCTACACCAGAGGTTTCTAGAAATTCATCCTCATCCAGAAATGTCTGTACATCACTATTTGAATAGTTTTTCACCAAATCAAGTTGTTCTTGGAAAGAGTCGCAAACCGCCCAAAGGGTCGCTCCAAGGACTTTTCCCTCAGCTAATTGCCTTGCGTGTGACCTTCCCATGTTTCCAATACCAATAACCCCTACCTTGATTAAGGACATCTATCTCACCTCCTGATTGCTAATTTCTTTCGCGAATTTTTGTAAATTCTTTAAGCTAATCTCTAAGCTTTCCAGTGGTGGACGTTCACATATGTCCTGCTCAACTGCATACCATTCAATTCCATTAGCTTCTCCCCATTGTAGTATCGGAACAAAGTCAATTACTCCTGTTCCAACTTCCGCAAAGGTTTGACTACTATCACTTGTCATATCCTTTAAATGGATAATAGGCATCCGATTTGCATATGGTCCAATAAACTCTAATGGATCAAATCCTGCTTTTTTTATCCAGTACACATCAATTTCAGCTAGAATCTGGTTTCCATCATGTGGATCAAGTAAATAATGCAGTCCATCTTGCCCTTCAATTTCGATATCAAATTCGAAATCATGATTATGATAGGAAACCCGATAATCAGGATGATTACTTGAGATATCATTTAACAACTTCTTAATTTCTACATATCTCTCACTAGTTCGCGAATCCTTTTGAATGAAAGGTAAGATAATGTCCTTTGTCCCATAGAGGTCAACTTCTTGTAACACGCCTGCTAGATCATTTTTCAAACGATCAAAAGAGACATGCATACCAGCTGCTTGTAAATCATTTTCTTTCAATGCCAATGCTACTTCGTTTTTATCGTAATCTTTTGGCAGTGCGGATATTTGTACACCGGCCCATCCCATTTCCTTCAGGGTTTTAAATATTGGTCGGATTCCCGTCTTTAACTCCTCACGCACCGTATATAATTGGGCTGCAAACTTATGATTCATTACTATCACTTCCTTCATCAATTATTCAGACTGGCCTTGTGTTACTCATCGAGTTACCAGAATGGTAACATCTTGATTTGTAAAGTCCTCTCTGAATTACATTCATTTTAGAGTAAATATTCTAATAATTCATTGTCTCAAATTATCTAGTTTTCTCTAAAAATTATCTGAGAGTCTTTCACGGTCGTCCTCACAGCGATGAAAAGTGAATATTATTTCAAGGTTGACGTTTTGAGATTAGTCAAAATCACTTCTCTAATTTAGCCTCATAAACGGCCAAGTTTGAATACGATGCTTTCATAGGTGCCATTTGTCTAATTCCTATTTTTCCCGATTCATGAATGGGACCAAATTGTTTACCATCATCTTCCCATTCTAATACTGTTAAATCGTTAATTGAGAACTGAACAATTCCTTCATATTTTACAAGTTTCAGATGATAAGGTGATTGGGCGTCCTCCACAGGAGGAAGTGGATCTGCCCCTTGAGCCACAAGATGAAAACCATGACTTTTTCTTAAATTACATGTGCGAAAGGCACGTTCATCGGGCCACTTATGTCGAAAATAAGACAGGTGTAAAGCATTTATTGAACCAGAATGATATTCAGGATATTTGCCAGTTCTTTTTGGTAGGCTAGGACTAAACAAATCCTCTCCATTAATTCCTTTAGCTGCGAAGAACATCATGCAAAGTCCTGGTTCTTGTATGGGATAGAAATCCCACTGAATCATGATTTTGTCAGGAAAGTCATTTGGACACCAAAACACCCAATGAGCATTATCACCGTGAGTCTCCGGATCCAATTCATTTTCTAATGTCAATCGCTCGTCATCAAAGCTAATCTTCGCTTGTCCTTCGAGCTTCCAATTCTCTACATCCTGTTCCTTTGACAAGGAATTATGATACAAGCATTCTCCTTGTACAAATTGTTTATGTTCCACTTTTCTATCCCCCCTTCTAGACAATCTATCAATACATTAAAACTAATAAATAATTCATTTTCCATCAACCATACTTTTTTGCCAACAAAAAAAGACGGTGTTAAACCATCTTTTTTAGCCAATTTGACTTTTTTCTTGATTAAGTTTCCTGTATTGACTAGGCGTTACGCCAATTTGTTTCTTGAAGATTCGATTAAAGTAACTTTGACGGTATCCAACTTTTTCTGCAATAAGATTTATTTGCATATCCGAATTTTGAAGCATCTCTTTTGCCTTTTCCATTCTGAGTTCTGTTAAATAATCTATAAAATTAATTCCAACTATTTGTTTAAAACTTTTACTGAGAGAATACGGGCTTGTCCCTATTTCATCTGCACAACTCTCTAATGAAATATCAAACATATAATTTTCATTAATGATCATAGTTACTTTTTCTATTACACGTTTTAATTCGATATTCATCCTGCCTTCAAGCTGGTTAATATATGGGCTAACTACCTCATCTATAAACCATTTTATGATTCTATTTTTATCAGGAATTTTCGAGAGTTCTTCATACATATTCTTTTCTTTAAATAGATCATGAGGATGAAATCCGGAATGTAAGATTTCGTGTTGAATACTACTATATAATTGAATGGCACCATACTTAATATTTATCTCATTTGTTTCATTTTTTGTTAATTCCTCAATGAATTGACTGATAAGTTCTTCAACCTCATCAATTTGACCCATTCTAATTGCTTGAATAATTTCTTTCTCTTTTGTAAATGGGTATTGAAAGGCTTGTACATCCATTTTTTTATCTTCTTGTAAATCTATAATTTGATTTATATTTTCGAACATCCTAAATCTTTTTCTTTTCCTAACTTCTTCAAATAAATAAGGGATTTCTTTAATTTTTTCAGTAGAATCACTTATTGTGATGGTTACCTGCATCTTAAGAATTTGATTTACAGCTTCGGTAACTACGTTGGCAAAATGGCGTAAATCCGCTTTGATTGATGATTTTTCCGGATAAATTATCAACATCTCCACTGATAGATCAGAAACCTTTATCAAGTTATATTGTTCAAATAATTCTTGTGCTACTTCATCCATTATATTCGCCGTTACAAATGCGACTAAACTTTCATCATTTGTGGAAAGTCCATCATTTGAATCTTCCCTTACACCTGTAAGTTGGATTTCTAGTGCAATAAATGATTGATTCTGAACCTCCCATCCGTAGTTCTCCATTCTTTTCCTAAGATTATCCTCGTGATATCCGTAAAAGTAACCCTGAATTAATTGCAAGATAAAACTTTGTTTGATCTCACCAACCTGCTCAGAAAGACGGTCCCGAAGCATATTGCTTTTTTGATTTAATTTAGACCATTGTTCTTCAATCACTAAAAATTCATGTTTCTTAGATTTTTTTATTCCTTCGGCTTCTTCACCTAATAATTTTTTAAGCAGACCATTTATTGGTGAATAAATTCTGTTTGATGCAAACCAAGACATAATCAGAGCAAGTACTAAAGCGGATGCACTTATGATAAGAATTAATCTTGAAGTAAATACTAAAGGTGCTGTAATAGATGTAATTGGTGCAGCAGACACATATGTCCATTGAGAATCGATCCTCTTAAAATGACCGTAAGAAATTGAGTACATTTTATTATCATATTTAAATTGAAATGTACCTTTATTTTCGTCTTGATTAACAATTTCCTCTTTTAACTCATCAATAATAGAAGGGTCATTTGTACTGTTAGAAGAAAGTAAGATTTGATTCTTTTCATTTAGGATAAATGTTGCACCCTTTTCATAGGGTGTTAGCGTTTTTAATAGCTCAACTGCTTTATTCTTATTTATTTCTGTAATTATATATCCAAAAGGATCTTTACTTGTTACTGGGATATTTTGAACAAAAGCTAGGGTTGAAGCACTTTTTCTGTTAGCCTGTGGGTTTTGATAAACTTCCCAACTCATATTTTCATTATTTTCTAATAACTCAAGATAGACTTCGTTTATTTCGTTACTTAAAACATTATAACCGCTATTTATTACGATCGGCTTCTCTAAATTAACATATAGTTCAACTTCCTTAATCAATGGATGACTACCTTGTTGGAGTAAAAGGGTTTTTGAAATATCATTTGTTTCTTTAAACTGTCTTACAAAGTCTAATTGTTTCAATGATTCCCCAAAACGGGATTCAAATGCCAAGCGAGAGGTGGAGTATTCAATATCACTAAAAACTTCATCAATATTTTGAGCTCTTTCATTGATTTGACTATTATGCTGCTGCATTAGTTGTTCTTCTACTTGTCCTATCGCAAACAAGTAAATTCCTAAGCCTGTTATTAATCCTGGGATACTGGCAATAAATAAGATCAGAATAAAACTATTACGGTGATAGGTTCCTTTCCAGTTAAATCGCAGGAGTTTTGCACCCATTTTTTTCTCTTTCACATAAAATCCCCCCAACTCTAGCAATCTCTCTTTTGTATTATTACTTATTATGTCATAAATTATCGAAAAATTGAATGCGCTTTAATAACTAATATTAAAAATTTTTTATCTATTCAGCAATAAAAAAAAGACAAATTGCAATGGTCTTCCCTGCAACTTGTCCTTTTTATTAAATAGACGATAATATTAGCCTTTTACTGAACCTAATAGCATCCCTTTTGCAAAATGTTTCTGAAGGAAAGGATACACAATTAGTATTGGTATAGTTGCCACAACTACAACAGCCAACTTTAATGATTGATCTGGTGGTTCAACATAATCTCCACCCATTGAAGTAGGATCCCCAATAGCAGATTGGGAAAGCATGATAATTTGTTGAAGTAATAGCTGGACTGGCCATTTAGCACTATCATTTAAGTATAATAATGCACTAAAGAAGTCATTCCAAATTGCCACTGCATAGAAGAGGGCAAATGTTGCAATAACAGGCTTAGATAGCGGCAACATTATTCTCCAAAAGATCCCGAACTCAGTACACCCATCCATTTTTGCTGCCTCTTCTAGTTCAAAAGGGATGTTTTGGAAAAATGTTTTAATAATGATTAAGTTAAATGGATTTATAGCGATTGGCAAGATTAGCGCCCAATAGGAATCTAATAAACCAAGAGATTTAATCACTAAGTATGTTGGAATCATTCCTCCACTAAATAACATGGAGAAAATAATAAGATTCATAATTACACTGCGTCCCATTAAGTTCTTTCTTGACAATGGATATGCCATTGAGAGTGTAAAGAATAAGCAAACAATTGTCCCAACTACTGTTGTGCCGACCGAAACTAGTATACTTCTAACAAAGGTATTCGTAGAAAAGATATACCGATAAGCTTCGAGTGAAAATGTTTCAGGAAAAATAAAAAAACTTCTTCTTGACAATTCAGCCTCTGTTGCAAAAGATCCTGCAATCACGTATAAAAGAGGGCACAGCATCAACAAACCTGCTATTCCTAATATTACGAAGTTAAAAACGTCAAAGACTCTCCCAGCTGGGGTATTATGCATCTTTGATAATGACATAATGACACCTCCTCAAAATTTCATATTACTAAAAGATACCTTCTTGACCAACTTTCTTAGCGAGCTTATTCGCACCTAATACAAGAATGATACCAACCACAGCTTTAAATAATCCAACTGCTGTACTATAGCTGTATGCACCTTGCGTTATTCCTATAAAATAAACGTATGTGTCAAACACATCTGCAACGCTACGGTTTAATGAGTTAGTCATTAAGTAGATTTGCTGAAATCCTGTGTCTAAAAAGTTCCCTAGTCGTAAAATAAGGAGTACTACAATTGTACTTCTAACCGCCGGTAGTGTAACATGCCATACACGCCTGAAACGTCCAGCACCGTCAACAATTGCAGCTTCATATTGTTCCTTATCGACAGCAGCTAATGCAGCTAAAAAGATAATCGTACCCCATCCGGTTTCCTTCCAAATGATTTGACCCATAATTAACGGACGAAACCAATCTGGAGAAGATAAGAAGTTAATTTCTTTACCATATATGGCTGAAACAATATCGTTAACAACACCACCACTAGTAGTAAAGAAAATGTATGTGATACTCGCAATAATAACCCAAGACATAAAATGAGGCACATATACAAAAGTTTGTACAGTTCTCTTATACCAGCTAACCCTTAATTCATTTAATAGCAAGGCCAAAATAATCGGTGCTGGAAAAAAGAAGACAAGATCTAACACCGCTAAAATAAACGTATTCCTCAGTAATCTTCCAAAGTCAGGATTTTGGAAAAAGTTTTTAAAATGTTCAACTCCAACCCACTCACTACCTAATACGCCCTTAAATGGAGAATAATCTTGGAAAGCAATAACCACACCCCACATAGGTGCATATTTAAAAATAAGGAAGTATAAAACACCTGGAATTAGTAAGAAATAAAGCCATTTATCCCTTCTTAAACGACGAAACCTAGAAATCTTTGGATTTAAATTTTCTTTTATACTCTTCGAAGGAATATTGCTATACTCTACTTCCGTGCCTTCCGTTTTTACAGTTGCCATCTTCTTCTCCCTCCTTTTTATAAAAAGTTTTTGATATATTGAATTGTTCTTAACCCAAAAGTAAACCGTTTTCATTTTTCTAACAACTATATTTTTTTGTAATCTATAAATCTTTAATCTTTATTGACGTACCAAGGCTTTTATCCTTTTTTGTTGGATTATCACTATTTTGTAATCCCTCTTTACTCGTAACCATCACTTTCCCAACACTTAAAATCTATATTATATTTCCAATAATGAAATGAATTTCTAAGAACAAGAAACACCCACACTTGAATATGGGTGTTCCTCTCAATAATTATTCTTATTTGGATATCAATGCTTTTGCTTCTTGTACAAGAACGCGTGCAACTTCCTTATCTACATGCTTTCCTGATTGCGCCTCAACATGATTAATAAAAGCAGTGTAGTTCTGATTCTCTAATTGTTGTTGAAGACTATTTGCAATCCCTTTATTATCAATCTTTCCATAGTCAGTGAATACTGTTACTAAACGTTGTAGGGGTACAGATTCGTCTTTGTGAGCAAGGTAGCCTAGGTTGTAATTATAAAGTGGACTAGTTGGTTTTATTTCCATAAAAGTTACATCTGGTAATGTACCGTCAGGTTTTCTAGGAGCTTTTAATTGTTCCATATCTAGACTTACAAAATCTTCAGCTGTAACTTCTAAACCACCATCGATTGTCCAGGAATTATTCGTCTCATTTTCAGGTGAAATATCATAGTTTGATGTTAATTGTCCGAAATAAGCAATGTTATTGTGTAAGACTTCTCTGTAGCCTGGAATGTCTTCTGGGCTTGTTGGACTAAGACGCTCTAACATATTAAAGTTAGCACCGTAGCCAGGCTTATAGGCCGTGTTATTAATCCAATCCGCTGCTTTTCCTGGTTGATGATTGGCATAAAAATTATTACCACCGTTATTAACTGCTAAATTAAATGTAACTGAATGAACAGGCATTGGATTTGGTAATCCCTCTGTTCGATAGGAATATCCACCGACCTTAAATCCATTCTTGTCACCTCTACCATCCTGATTACCATTATGGTTGAACGACCAGTTTCCATGATGAATCACTGACCCTGTTGAACTAATACTGTCAAATCCGTCATCACTGTTATTCCATGCGCGGTTGTTAATAAACGCCACATCTAGTGCATGCGCTCCAAAACCGTCTATATTACCTGCTGATGTATTAGTTGGTCCAATGTTGTCATAAGCATCGGAATTGTATACAAGGCCCGTTGCCTTTCCACCAGTAAAGTAGAATCCATTCGCTTCATTATTATATACGGCCATATTTTCAAAGTATGCTTGACCGTTAATCCTAAATGCCTCTGCTTGCTTTTGACTACCAACTTTAATTCCAGTCACGTCAAATCCAATAAAAGAGACATCAGTAACTTCTTCTCCTATATAAAACCCAGCTATACGCTGATCAGTTGGCACATCACTGAAATCAAATACAGGTCTTTCATCACCTGGATAAGCCATATAGGTAATCCCACTCTTATTAATATCATGCACAAAGTGATAAACAGATTCATGAGGATTATCGGTATTTTTATCAAATTCATACTCATTATAAATGCCGCCACGAATATAGACGGTATCCCCAAAGGTCGCTTCAGATTGCGCCTTCATTAAACTTTTAAAAGGCTCACTCTCAGTTCCAGGATTGTTATCACTACCATTTGGAGATATGTAATAACTTGTAGGACTTCCTTCAACATTCACTTCATCAGCAAAAATAGAAGTTGGCAAGAACATTGCAATCATCATAAAGCCAATAAAAATCAAACTCCCTATCTTTTTCATAAATTACTCTCCTCTCATTATTTGCTTTACCTCAAACCACCTATTTCATAAGCACTTTGTTTCGTCGGACAAAAGCATTGGCACCTCCTTCAATGAGATTCACCACACGTTTGTATGCGGTTACATATTCTTTATTTTAGTTCAAACATTCTGTAAATTCATTGTCTGATGTTATCCAATTTTCCTTCAAAATTATCTGAGAGTATTGTGTAATAAAACAGGCCGAAATCCATTAGGAGTTTCGACCCATCTTCTTGAAGTACTATTTTCCTATACCTATAGAAACCCCTAACTCATGTAAGATAATAAATGATTACATGAAATTCCTTCAAAATTATCTGAGCGTCCAAAAAAATAAAACTTGGCTACCCCAAGTCAAGGCAAGCCAAGTCCGTCTATCCCACTTATTAATCCAAATAAAACACTTGCTTTAATTCTTTTGAAACGGGACTGTTGTCAGGATTGGTTTCCATAATATCCTTCATATATGCCCACCATCTTTGACAAACCTCTGTTTGAGACATTGCATCCCACATCTCTTCACTCTCAATTTCAACATACGCAAAAAGTGTATTGGATTCCTCGTCTAGAAAAATCGAATAATGATGTGCCCCATGATTTTTTAATTCCTTCTCCATTTCTGGCCAGAGTTCATCATGGCGTTTTTTATACTCATCATGATACCCTTCAAATACTTTCATAACGGAAGCTTTTCGGATCATTTTCCCATTTCCCCTTTCACTAATCATTAAATTTAATCACTTTGTATTCGAAGCCTTCAACTTCAACCATACCTTGTGGTACCAAAGTGTCGGTTAACATATCAATTCCTTCTCTTGGTAAGGTTACACGTCCACCATTTCCGTCCATATTGACAATAAACCATACTGTGAAACCAGCCCCGCTTCTTGGCGCTACGATTGTTCCTTTGGTTACGTCTGTTCTAAGGGTTACATCCGCTTGACTACAATAGTGGTCGATCAAATTCTTTAGTAGAGCATCTCCTTCATCCCCTACAGGCATTGAGCCAAGCATGACAATCTTGCCAGTTTCAACTTTTTGTTCTGTAATAAATGATTTCCCTTTGGATAAACCTGCCTCAATCGTTCCAATCGCAGTTTCCTGATTGTATTCAAAAACTGAACTCCACATTCCTAATGGAGCTGAAACACCAAATGCATTCCCAATTGTATTTGTACCATCCATCGGATACGTAAAGAGCACTTCAGCACCGGCTAATTCCTCAAGCTTTCCTAGTGCCCGATCCGTATGAATCGTATGCTCCTTCGTACGTCCTCCAGTGAGCGGACCCGCAATCCATATACCTCCATTTTCAACGAACTCTTTTGCTTTAGCGAGGTAATCATCCGATATATAATGAATAAATGGAGTAAATAATACTTTATATCCGTCTAGGCTCGATCCTTCTGGGATAACATCTCGGTGGATTCCCATATGTAAAATCCGTTCGTAAAACGCTGTAACTAAACCACGGTGATTCAGTTTACGATGTGGCTCTGTTTTTAAGAAGGCTTTTGCTCGGTCAGAATAAGTAATCGCGACCTCTGCTTGGGACGGCCTTGTTGAAAGAATAATAGGTTCTATATCTTTTCTCATTTCTTCAACTTTTAACACATTCTCATAGCCAATTGTCGGTTTACCCCACGCACTAATTACGGAGCCATGAGGCTGCTCACAGCCTGCTCTCTGCTGTCTCCATAACCAATAACAGAACGCTTCAGCACCTAAAGCATAGGCAGCAACCGCTTCAGATCTTAAATATCCATCTGGATGTGGATTTCCATTGCTAACTAACGAAGCAGCATGTGATGGAGACGTTTCCATAATCCAAAAGTCCTTACCCTTTTTAAAGTTTCGATACAAATCGCTGTTAATTAAGTAAGCTGGATAATTACCAATTGAGGCATATGTGTCAAATGCTGCAAAATCAAGATTCTCAAATAATCTTTCATTATCAACACTAAATGCCATACTGCTATTATGAGTAATAGGTTCACTTGAATATTTTCTGATGATTTCAGCTTGTTCATCTGAAAACTCAGCGATTTTCTCCATTGAGAAAAGTTGATACATGGTACTTAATGATGAGTTGTGTAAAAATGGCGCAGGTCCAGGTTGTGGCACCTGATCAAAGCTTAGGTAAGCTTCACTCCAAATGTCAGCCCCCCATGCATCATTTAATTTTTCAATCGTTTCATAACGCTGCTCTAACCATTGATGCCATAGATGCTTACATGTTTCACACATACATTCACTTACGTGAGCTTTGAATTCATTATCAATTTGCCAACCTATTAGCCCAGGTAATTTGCCAACTGCCTTTGCAATGTGTTCAGTAATGATTGCAGCCCGTTCTCTAAAATAGGAATTGTTCGTACACGGATGTTGTCTTGAACCATGCCCCATTATTGTCCCATTATGATCGACATACATCCGTTCAGGATGACCATCACTATACCAAATAGGAGGTGTAGGTGTCGGCGTACACATAACCGTTTCAATTCCATTTTCATAAAGTTTATTTATGATATTCACAAAAAAGCTACTATCAATTTTTCCTTCTTCAGGCTCCAGTGTTGACCATGCAAATTCACCAATTCGGACAACATTTATACCAGTTTCTTTCATTAACTTAATATCCTGCTCTATGACTTCTTCATTCCATAGTTCAGGATAATAGGCCGCTCCATGGTATAATTTTTTCCCCATTAGCTATCCACCTCAACTCTATTTTTCAACTCATATATGCTAGGAGCAGGTGGTTTTTCCATCCCATGTCCTAAATAAAAGCTCGTATGTGGTGGTTGATTATAGGCGACATTTTGCCATGCAACACCTAATCGATATACCGGGTCATGCATCAGTGTGAAAATACGATGCTCCGTTAAATCGGTAGTTGTATAGATTCGAAGTGCAGTACTATCCTCCGTACGCCAAATAACTTCCTCTCGCCAGTCACCAAACAGATCAGCCTGTAAACAAGGGTTTCCTTTGGTTCCATTGTTTGAACGGGTTCCTTCAGCTGTTAAAAGATTGATTAGTTTTCCATTTTCATAGTCCCATTTTTCTATCTTGCCTGTCCCAATTCCAGATTCAAAATCATAGTCATGGTCAAGTAGCTCTCTAAGCAAATCTCCGTCCCACCAGATAGCAAAATTAAATGATTGTGGGTTCGTATCTGAAATCTTCTCCCCCGAACTGCTATATAATCCAGCACCGCCTGTTTTCCAATGAGTCGACGACCATAATTCAGCACCATCATAACGAGGGTCAATATCCGCAGCCATTCCTCTACCAACATCTTCTACCGATGGAATACTCCATAGAATTTCGCCTGTCGCTGCATCACGTATTTCTGTTCCGTCTTTCTGTGGAGTTTCATGTACTTGGAAAATTTCTAGTCCTGGTCTATTTGGATTTAAGTTACCAACATGCATCGCATCTCCATGTCCTAGTCCTGTTGTATACAATCCTTTGCCATCGTGATCAATCACACATGCTCCATAAATTATTTCATCTTTTCCATCCTGGTCAACGTCAGCAACACTTACACTATGATTTCCTTGACCAGAGTACCCTTCATTACCTGGTTCGAGACTATCAAACTTCCATAATTTTGTTAACTCACCATCTCTCCAGTTGTACGCCACGAGAACAGCTCTTGTGTAATAGCCACGGCACATAACAATACTTGGTCTAACACCATCAAGGTAGGCTACACATGCAAGAAAACGGTCAACTCGGTTTCCTTCATCATCTCCCCAATCAGATCCCTTTCCTCTTGGTGGGTCATAGTCTGTTGTGACAAGTGCTTTTCCGGTTGCACCTTCAAAAACGGTTAAATACTCCGGTCCTTCTAGAATAAAACCATCTGTGTTACGAAAATCAGCATCAGCATCCCCAATCACTTCTCCAATCCCATCGATGGTTCCATCACCTGTTTTACAGACCACTTCTGCTTTTCCATCCCCATCAAAGTCATATACTAAAAATTGGGTATAGTGGGCACCTGCTCGAATATTTTTCCCCAGATCGATTCTCCAAAGTTGAGAACCATCTAACTTATAGGCATCTAAATAGACATTACCTGTATACCCTTTATGTGCATTGTCATGTGAATTCGATGGATCCCATTTTAAAATAATTTCATATTCGCCATCACCATCAACATCCCCAACGCTTGCATCATTAGCATGATATGTATACTGAACACCGTCTGGGCTTGTTCCACCTTCTGGTTTGTTCAAAGGAACTGTTAAATAATTTGTATCCCAGACCTCAACAGTCTCTGATGGAGACTGTTCCTCGTTCTTCAGGACTCCACATACATAATAGCTGGATTGTGAGTCTCCATCTGTATCTAAATAGTTTGCAGCCGTAATAGGGGTAGTGTTTACCTTTTGTCCATCACGGTATAGATTAAAGGTAAGTTCTTGTTCAAATTCCGTTCCTAGCAATCGCCAGCCTATATAAACGCCTTTAGCAACTTTAACGGCAACCAGGCCACGTTTAAGACTCTCCATCTGTCGCTTTTCACGTTCTTGCGTCTTGTTACTCATAATTACTGCCTCCTGATATAAATTTCTGTAATTGGTTCTTAATTTACAAAAATCCCCCTTATAGTAATCGCTTAATTTGATTTAGCATGTTTACCATAATGAGGGATGTTTGGTTTACTCTACACTTTTAACCATTTGTGCTTTTATGATTGTTCATATTTCGAAGTTAAAAAGGTGATGCTGTCATCTATATAGGGCTCTTTTGTTTCTTCCATAAGAATATTAATAAAAGGTTTTTTCTCTTTTATATATTTCAGGACTAAGTCATAGTTTAATAATCCCTGACCCACAGCTACAGGTTTTAAGGTATTGCCCTCAACGATAAAGTCCTTGGCATGAAGGATGACAATTCTGTCTCCTAATAAATCGAACGCTTCTTTGATAATTTCATCCTGATTTTTATAAGTATCAATGGTCAGTAAGTTTACTGGGTCTAGGATGACTTGAAGATTATTGGAGTCAACACTGTCTAATAATCGTTTCATGGCCTTTGGTGAATATATAGGATGATTGACGCCTGCCTCAACACCAACAATAACTCCAAACTTTTCAGCCTCTTCTACTAGTTCACGCACACTTTCGACTACCTCTAAAAATGGCGCTTCTTTAAAATTTTCCTTTGTATAAACAATCTCAGCATTTACGTTGCCCGTTTCCGTTCCAACGACACTGCATCCAAAGTCTCGGGCAAATCGAATATGTTCTTTAAATCGGTCGAGACTTTTTCTTCTTTCTGCTTGATCTGGATGAATCATATTTATATAACAACCTAAGACAGCAATTTGGATTTGATGCTTACTAAATTCACTTCCAACATAATGAGCTAAACCTGGACTTAAACTGCCTAAATCAGTGTTGATATAATCAAGGGATTTCCCTAATGCTAGTTGAACAGATGTCAGTCCCTTGCTCGCAATTTCCTCTACTAACGCCTCTAATGGTCGTTTCTCCACATCATGTGCCCGAATTCCCAAGTTTATGTTCATTACATTCGCCTTCCTTAATCAATTTTGCATTTCTTAAATTCTATAATATAAGTACTCTACTAGAGCTAGGATAGCCATTGATTGGCCATATGGCATACCTGTTACTGGGATTTCCTTATAAAAATCGAGCGTTTCGCCCATAGCTGTTCCAGCAGAAACTTGCTGCAATTCGCCTGTTTCATCAATATTGTCAATAACGGCTTGAATGGCTTTAAAGCCCATATCTAGGTATTTCTTGTCTACATAGCGCTTCCGTGCAGCCTTTAGTGTTCCAAACGCAAAACCTGCCGTACAAGATCCTTCCACATAGGATGTAGGATCTAATAACAACGTATGCCATAAACCGTTTTCATTTTGGCATTTCTCTAATGCTTCAAGTTGTCGTTCTAATGTATCAATTAACGTTTGGCGAATAGCGTCACCTTCAGGTAAATCAATCAAATCTAAGAACTCTGGAATCGCAATTGTAACCCATGAGTTTCCACGACCCCATAACGCTTCCGCAAAGTTATGATTTCCTTCAAAGCTCCAACCATGGAACCATAACCCTGTTTTCTTATCAAATAAATATTTGATATGGATAAGAAATTGTTTTTTTGCTTCCTCTATGTATTCAGGTTTATCTAATAAAAGGCCAATTTTGGTTAATGGTAAGACACTCATCATTAACGTATCATCCCATAATTGCTGATAATTCTCAGAACCGAAAACAATATGTTGGAAGCCTCCATCTTTCGTTCTTGGCATATCGTGATAGAGCCAATCACCCCATGTTTCTAAGTAAGGGAGATAGGTTGGGTCCTTTGTTTCTTCATATAAATAAGCAAGCGTTAACATTTGAACCATCGTGTTCACATTTTTCTCAACAGCTGGCTCTTTAAACTGGTCATCAAACCATTTGATAATGATGTTTAATACCTTTTCACTTTTTGTTAGCTTGTAGTATTTCATCATTCCATAAAGTCCAACACCCGCTGTCCATTCCCAGTAATTAAAGCTTTTATTATCGATTTTTCTTCCATCTGCTAAAGGGATGGCATATTTCCCATCAGGATCATTTAGATTCACTAGGTTTTCAATGACTAACTCAATTTTCTGTTCGATTTCATGTCTATGCATATTAAAGTCCCCCTATCAGAACATCATTGCTTGAACTTCTTATAAATTTTGATATTTGTAGATCACTCGCTTTTATTTCTTCTGCTAGTATGCGAGCAATTTGATTAGCACCTTTTTTGGTAAAATGGGTGAAATCCGTTTCATTTACCGACACCATAAAAAGAGTCAGTGCCTCTTCATACCCAATTGATTGATAGTATTCTAGACTTTTATCCATTAAATCAATAAGTGGAACCTGCTCTTCTTCCGCAACTTCCTTCATTGCCCTGCAATAATCCTCGAAGTCATTTATAAATTTATCGTTCTCAAAATGTAACCTTGCTACTGGTGTAATTAGAACTGATTGGGCACCACATTCATTCGCAGCATTTACATACATTTTTAAATACTGTTTATAGGTTGAGAACGGTTCTGTGTACCTTTCAGGTTTACTTTTTGTTGAGTCATTATGACCCATTTGGATAAACAAGTAATCCTGTTGCGATAATTCGTTTACAATCGTATCCAATCTTCCTTCTTCTATAAACGTCTTAGAACTTCTGCCACCTATCGCATGGTTCTCCACCTGCACTTCATCTGTAAAATATTTTTGAAGAAACTCTCCCCACCCTCCTTGGTGCGGATCGTCATATTTTTGAACAGTAGAATCTGAAGCTAGGAAAACTTTTATCTTTTCGTGACTCATAAAAATCCTTCCCTTCTATTCTTCCTTCATTTTGTTTCTATACAGTAATGGTATCGCAGGTGATAGTTAATAGCCATTATACTTTTTTGTTATCATCCATCTTTGATTTGTACTTTTTTGTCTGGTTATCCATTTTTTGAAGAGTGCTTGGTATAACAAGCACTCTAGACGAATTAGTTATTACGATACTTCAATCGAATCACATTCCAGGATAGCTTTGGAAGCGAGGCTTCTACTACCCCTTCTGTCACTTTAGCATCCCCACCCTTATGTGGTTGGACATTATTTCTATTTATTTTGTTAGTTGCTTTTATATCATTGTTTTCTAGAATAATATGTTCAACTACTTCATATCCTACAAAACTTTTAATACTACACTCAAGTAAAAGTGAGTCAGTTTCATGTCGATTAACAGCAAAAATGGTGATGGACTCATTTTCTTCATCATAGACAGCAGTGGATTCTAGATAAGGAACATCGGTAAAATCCTTACTATCATACTTTGGTGAGTGAATAATAGGATTTAGCGCTATTCCTCTTCCATAAACGGATGCATGCATATACGGATAAAAGATAGTTTGCTTCCATGCATCTCCACCTTTTTCAGTCATAATCGGAGCAATCACATTTACTAATTGAGCCAAGCAGGCAATTTTCACACGGTCAGAATGTTTAAGTAGAGTAATCAGCATACATCCGACTAATAACGCATCCTCGAAGTTATAAATATCTTCAAGTAATGGAGGTGCTTCCGTCCACGGTGTTACCTTTTTATCCGCGTCATGTGAGTGATACCACACATTCCATTCATCAAATGTTAAGTACATCGTTTTCTTACTACGTTTTTTCGCTTTCACATAATCACTAGTTGCAATAACTGTTTTAATAAAATCATCCATGTCTAATGACTTTGCCAAAAAGTTAGGTAGATTGTTTTCTACATTTGCATAATAGGTATGAAGTGAAATATAATCCACATGGTCATATGTATGTTCTAGGACTGTTGCTTCCCATTGTGGGAAGGTCGGCATATTCCGATTGGAGCTTCCACATGCGACTAATTCAATCGTAGGATCCACCCATTTCATAACCTTTGCTGCTTCGACGGCAATCCTTCCATATTCCTCAGCGGTTTTATGGCCAATTTGCCATGGACCATCCATTTCATTTCCTAAACACCATGTTTTAATTTTGTGTGGCTCTTTATATCCATGGGAAATGCGTAAATCACTCCAATATGAACCAGATGGATGATTGCAGTATTCTACTAAATTACGGGCAGCATCAATTCCTCGTGTCCCTAAATTAACCGCCATATTTACTTCGGCATTTACCTTGTTAGCCCATTGCATAAATTCATTTGTTCCAATTATATTTGACTCCGTTGTTCTCCAAGCTAAATCTAATCGTTTAGGCCTTTCATCTACAGGTCCAACACCATCTTCCCAGTTATAACCTGAAACAAAGTTCCCACCAGGATACCTTACTAAAGGCACTTGAAGTTCCTTCACAAGATTAATGACGTCTTTACGAAACCCCATTTCATCAGCCAAAGGGTGGTCAGGCTCATAAATACCCTCATACACCGCTCGACCCAAATGTTCAACAAAAGACCCATAGATTCGTTCATCAACTTTACCAATTTGGAAGTCTTTATCCAAAATCATTTTTGCTTTGATGTAAGACATGTTCTTTCCTCCAATTCTTCCTTAAAAAATAGGATAGAAAGCTAGCAATAGTTTGCTAGCTCCCTTTTTATTACTTATTCACGATTGAGTTTTCTTCTTGAATTAAACAAAATTAACAACACACCAGCAGCGAGAATAACAGATCCAATCATCAAATAGTTATAGAGACTGGTTGCGGTTTGAGGAAGTTTTTCACCAGATTCTTTTTGTCCATTATCTCCATCTTCTTCGTTAGATGGAGATTCTTGTTTTTCATCATCTGGATTTGTACTATCTTCTTCATCTGTGCCATCTTTATTCCCTGGCTCTTCTGGAGTAGGAGTAGGAGTCGGGTTCTCTCCATCACCTTTTCCTGGTTCTTCTGGTGTTGGCTCCTCCACTTTATTTGTATAAAGAACATTTGGTGCTTCTAATTCACCAGCAAGTACTTTATCCCTGATATCTTCACCTAGATAGAAACCGATATGTGGAGGCTGATTGTATGCAACATTCTGCCATGCAACTGCGTTTCTATATACTGCATCATGCATCAAAGTATATAGTCTATAATCAGTTGGAATTGTTGTACTAAATACTCTCACTTCTGAACTGTCTTCAGATGGTAATAAAACCTCTTCACGCCAGTCACCGATAATATCTGCTTGTAATGTTGGCGTTGCCTTTGTACCATTATTACTCACAACACCTTCAAATGCTTGAACAAGTTCTGCTTTACCAGTTTCCTCGTTGTATTTTGTAATACTCGTGTCATCAAGTAATTCCTGAAGTAGGTCACCATCCCAATAAAGAGCGAAGTTCACAGAAAGTCCCGCATTTCTAAAGCTATCGGCGACAACATTACCTTGGACATTGTATATGCCACCACCAGTTTCAGCATTAGAACCACCTGTTCCCCAGAATTCATAACCTGGGCTTGATGTAATATTTGCAGCAACTCCACGCCCCGCATCAACTGAGGCGTAATAAGACATTAACGTTTCACCTGTTGCCCCATCATGTAACTCTACTGAAGCAACGGCCGGTACCTCATGGACACCAAAGACATGGAGGCCTTCGCGATCAGGATCAAATGCACCAACATGAAGAGCATCACCATGTGATCCTTGTTCACGTTGCATTTCTCCATCCATCGCATAAAGAATTGAACCATCATGATCAAGAGTTAATGAACCTGCAACAATCTCATCAAAGCCATCATTATCAACATCTCCTGTTGCTAAACTATGATAGCCTAAGCTTGCACCTCTACCCTCTTCATCTGAATCAAATGTCCACTCTTGAACAAGCTTACCATCTACTAAACTATAAGCGACAAATGTTGTACGCTCATAATAACCCCTGCCATAGATTGCACTAGGCTTTTTACCATCTAGATAAGCCAATCCTGCTAAGAAACGATCAGAACGGTTATACCAAGTATCTCCCCATGAAACACCTTGGTCACCTTTTACTTTTTCAACAGGGAACACGTAGTCAACTGTATCAATTACTTCACCTGTCTCACCATTGAATACTGAAATATATTCCGGACCACCAGTAACATGACCTGCTTCGTTGAGATATTTACCATTGTCCTCTGCGTTTCCAATTACGCTAATTACCTTATTGCTATCAAATTTCCCATCTGTTGTGCCATAAGAAGTTGTTGCATCTGCTGTTTTAATAAGGAATTCACTTTTTCCATTCCCATCAAAATCAGCGACAATGAATTGATGATAATGGGCACCAGAAGTAAGGTTAAGTCCCATATTGATACGCCATAAAAGGGTTCCATCCAATTTATAGGCATCAAAAATCGTCGGACCAGTCATACCTGATTGTGAACTATCAATCGCATTTGTTGGATACCATTTAACGATTAGTTCATACTCGCCATCACCATCTAAATCTCCTACACTTGAGTCATTGACCGTATAGGTATAGTCACCTGTAGCAGTTGTTCCACCTTCAGGCTTCTGCATAGGAATGGAAAGATAATCTGTCCCCAAAGCTTTTACTTCGTTATTTTCAGTAGATTCACCGTTTACTAGTGTTTCTACTTGATAGGTGTCTCCTTCTTTACCATCCTTATCTAGATAGTTTGTAACATCTAATGGTTCTTCATTTAACTTTACGTCGTTACGATAAAGATTGAATTTCACGTCTTTACTATACTCATCTGCTAGCAATCGCCAGCTCACGAAAATTCCATCCTCAGACGAAAGTGCAATTACTCCCCTATCAAGCCACTCCGTTTGGCGTTCAGACTGAGGTGGTGTCAGGCGATTATAGACATATATTTTCGCCTTTTTGTTAAAGCTCTTGTCTACACCATCTTTTTGTGCAAAAGTTCCTTCAAACTGATAAACCCCTGGCTCACTAGGGTTCCACTTTTTCCCGACTTCTTTCCATTCATTTATTTCCACATCTACCTTACTATTATCTGCCAGAGTAACAGGTACTGTTTCAGGTAGACCAATAGATTTTACATCTTTGGTTGTTTCATTGACATACACACGATGATATGGCAATTTTTCGACTAGATAAAGTGTGTCATCGGTAACAGGTACACTATAAACACCAAAGTTATCAAGGTACGTAGTCCATGAATGATTATTTCCAGAGGTACGAATACCAACCAATTTAACAGATGCTATCGAACCATCAAAAGATGCACCTTCTAGGGAAGAACTATCATCAACGATAACCTCTCCTGATTGATCAGTTATTTTAATGGTTGCTTCATTGCTACTTTGATTAAAATTAATCTCGAAACCATACCAAGCTTCTGGGTTTGTAATTGCTGTGTTAACCGGTGCTTGTCCCCTAGCAAAAAAGGTTAATGGTTCATTATTGGTATTGTTTAGGGTAAAGACTGTATTGTTTGAGCTATCAATGATTCTTAATTCGGCACCATTCTCATAAAGTCTGTCGCCTTTATCATTGTTCTTCCCAGGATACCAGTCGAATTTCAAGAGAATATCTTTACCTTTTACTGCTGTTTCAAAATTCTTAGTTGCCACACGACCACCTGATTGATTTTCAATACTGAATTGTAATTTTGGTGTATCGTTACCTAGAATATCTTCCCTATTAATTGAAAGAGTAGCTGCGGCTGTGGTGAAGCCCCAGTTAGGAGGGACTACTTCAACAGTATCGCCAAAGTCACTGTAGTCTACGGATGTATATCCTTCTACTTCAGGTATTTCACTTCCTTCAGTAACAATTACGGTAATCTCTGCCTCAATACCATTTTCATTTGCCACATTTGGAATATCTTCAATATCTAAGGATCCAGTAAACGTATAAGTCCCTACTTGACTTAGGTCATAGTCAACACTGTCCCAGCTTACATTGACACCCAGTACAACACCTTTTTCTAGTTTTACATCAAGAATAGCAGGGAAAAAGGAAACTACATCTTCCTTTGCAACTCCTTTAGGAATGTTCAATTGCTGATTATAATCCGTTACAATTGAAGTAATGTTTTGAGCTTTTTGGGGTGGTGCTGGTACACCTGATCCATAGATTGCTAGATTATCTAATCCAGTTGTGAAGTTCAGCGTATTTCCACTCGCTCGATTACCATTCACAGCCATTTTAGCTAAACTATTTACGTAGTTAATTGAACTAAAAGCAATATCAGTAACTTCAAAGCTCTTGGTCTCATCGTTTTTATTATGAATCTCTAATGAGATGTTTTCATTTATAAAATCAAATAAAACCTCAACAGATAACCAGCTACCATCAGTGCTAACGCCTGTTATAGACTGGGCATCTGATAATTCTGTACCAGACTTTCCAATGTCGTATTTGATATCTCCGTTACTTCCGCCTGCCTTTATCAGACGGAAAATAGGATTGTTACTAGCATCACTGAATAATATTTCACTTGAATTTGCATCAGTTGTAACTTCTCCCGGCTTCCAATCAAAGCTAAATAGTACCTCTGAATCAGTAGTAGCTGCATCAAATTTTTTCTCAATGGAACGACTGCCATTACCATTACCGGCAAGTTGTAAAAATGGATTACCATCAGAATCTGCTTCAACTTTGGCAGCTGCTCCATCACCTGGTACAAACCCAAATGTATCCCCATCTTCAAAATCAGTTTCAGTTAATAAATTGTATTCTTTCGGTTCTACTGTCTTCGTTTCTGCACCTAGTGCAAAGGACAAGTTTGAAAAGAACATAACAAGTGCAATTAAAACAACAAATATTCTTCTTTTAGCCTTTTTGTTCCTCACTATTGGTTTCACTCCCCCTACGTTTTCACCAAGGTTAGATGTAGATTACGTAGCAGCAGGTCTCCCTCGATTCAAATTCAACCATTTACTTACTGAATATTTCCGTATAGGTATTTACAATGATGTAAGCCACGTGACAAGTGGATCGAAACAATAATAGCTTGATCACCTCACAACTATAAATATTTGAACATGACCAACAGTATTTCTGATAACGTTTACATTTTTATGACAGAAACGAACTAGACAATGTTTGGTCACCTCATCTAAAATCGTAACATCACTGATAATACAAGTAAATTGTACTTTTTTGCTGCCCCAAACCCTTATAGGTTAAGGACTTGGCGCATGATAGTACTTTTTATCATAATTTTCACATTATTGAGTAACGAGTCTTTATTGGAATATTGAGCTTTCTTAGGTTTTTAATACCGATATTAGCAGGACTTTTATCACAGTTGTACAAAATGCATTTTTGTTGCTGATGCACTAGCATAAATACATGCGCATTTTTTATTTGCACATGGTTTTGACGTTACTTTACGTTAGAAACGATGCGCATATGGATAAACTTTACAAATATTGTTGCTTTTTGAGTTAATTCTTCCTTTACTTGGAACTTGCGCATGATTTCTTACTGCCTATCTCTATAAAAGCATGCGCATTCTTTATTTACGCATGCTTTAAGCGTTAATCATTGTATATTTCATTCGCACATGGAAAATTATTGAAATTTTAGCTCTCTATTATATAAATTGAAAAAGCCTGAGGGTCGGTTCCCTCAAGCTGAATTTCACCACGTTTTCAAAATCAAAATCAAGTCGTATTCAATATCCTCTGCAAAAACTGCTTCGTCCGCTCTTCTTTCGGATTTTTAAGTACCTCTTGTGGGGTACCTTGTTCAACCACATAGCCCCCGTCCATAAACAGGACCTTATCCGAAATTTCACCTGCAAATTGGATCTCGTGGGTTACGATAATCATTGTCCAGTTTTCAGTGGCCAATTCTTTCATGACCTTTAACACTTCACCGATAAGTTCTGGATCTAGTGCGGATGTTGGTTCATCGAATAAGAGGAGTTCAGGCTTCAAAGCTAATGCTCTTGCTATACCCACCCGCTGTTGCTGTCCACCTGAAAGTTGGTGAGGGTACAAACCCATTTTATCCTTTAAACCGACTTTTGCTAATAACTCTTCTGCTTCGCTTCTAGCTTCTGATTTACTTCGTTTTTGAACTATGATGGGACCCTCCATCACATTTTGTAGGGCTGTTTTATGAGGAAAAAGGTTATAGGATTGAAACACCATACCCGATTTCCGGCTTAATCGAAGTATCTCCTGCTTTCTAAGCCTGTTTGCAAAATCCACAGTAAACCCATCGTCAAACTGAAAATTTCCTTTATCGGGTTGTTCTAGACCATTAAAACAACGAAGCATCGTTGTTTTACCTGAACCTGAAGGACCAATAATTGAAACAACTTCCCCTTTATTGACCTCCAAATCAATATTTTTCAACACTTCATTATTACCGAATGACTTTGCCAACCCCTTAACAGATAAGTACACTCTCTCACCCCTTTAACTAGCAACATGCCGGCTTAATTTTCGTTCCAACACTTCCTGGACGAGTGAAAGGATAAAACAAATCACCCAGTAAATGAGCGCAGCTTCCACATATAATAGTAGGAAGTCATAGGTTCGAGCGGCAATTTCCTGTGCCTTACGAAATAATTCAGCCACCAAAACCAGTGAAGCAAGTGATGTATCCTTAACCAAGCTAATAAATGAATTAGACAAGGGCGGCACAGACACTCTTGCTGCTTGAGGTAGAATAATACGCCGTAGTGCTGTCCACCTTGTCATTCCAATCGTAAATGCCGCTTCCCATTGGCCCTTTGGAATCGATAATATCGATGCACGAATAATTTCAGAAGCGTAGGCGCCCACATTTAGAATGAACGCAATTGCTGCACTTGGAAAGGGATCAATATTAATACCGATATTAGGTAGACCATAAAAGATAATAAATAATTGGACAAGCAACGGTGTTCCACGAATGGCCGATACATAAATAATGGCTGGGGCCTGAATCAGCTTTGATTTCGCTAATCGCATCATCGCCGTAATCAACGCTAGTATAAGTCCACCGATAAAAGAAATGAGCGTAAGCGGTATTGTATATTGAATTGCTCCTGAAAGCATTGAGGGAAGGGAGTTCATAAATAAATCCCATCCCTCCATATTGGCAGTAATAGAAAAAAGGAGACTACTTAGTGGAAACATCTTCACCAAACCATTCTTGTGAGATTTTCGTTAAGGTGCCATCTTCTTTCATAGCAGCTAATTGTTCATTAATGGCTTTAACTAAGTCAGAATTCCCTTTATTAAATGTAAAAGCCATTTCCGAATGGTCATCCGACTCTGCTGCAATCTTAATCTCTTCGTCACCTTGGGATTTGATATAATCCAAAACAGCAAGCTTATCATTAACGGTGGCTTCAGCACGTCCTTGCTTGATTAGCTCTATCGACTGTGCAAGTCCTTCAACACCTACGATTTCAGCTCCATTTTGTTCAGCTATGGCTCCATAATTGCTTGTCAAAGATTGTGCCGCTTTTCTGCCTTCCAAGTGTTCAAAAGCTGTTATATCATTCTCTTCCTTTGGCACAACAAGAACAGCAGACGAATACGTATAGGGTTCTGAGAACTCATAATTAGCTAAACGATCCTCATTTATCCCTACCTGGTTGGCAATTAAATCAAAACGCTTTGAATTGAGACCTGCAAACATGGAATCCCACTGTGTTTCCATAAATTCAACTTCTAGATTCATTCGCTTTGCAACTTCCTTAATCACTTCCACATCATAACCTGTTAACTTATTGTCAGCATTATGGAAGGTAAAAGGTGGATACGTACCTTCTGTACCAACGGTTAATACACCCTTTTCTTTGATTTCATCAAATAAAGAACCGGTTTGTTCATCAGTATTATTATCATTCCCTGCATTGTTATCTTGGTCATTACCGCCACAACCTGCTATTACAAAAGCTACTGTTAGCATGATTGAAAGTAGAAAAATTTGTTTTTTCATTAATACAGCCCCCTGTAAAAGTAGATACATGTTTTAATTCTTAGTAGTAGATTTCACAAGTTCACCTTTTCTCATTCATAGGGATGAATAGATAAAAAAAGAACTGTCATAATTGACAGCTCTTCTTCAACTCTATTTACTTTCTATATTTTTACCAAAGAATTCAATTTCCGTTAACGCTGGGAATGGTGATTCGTCCTCAGCCTTAATTAAATCCTTGAAGCGAACCCACTCTACCTTACGCTTTTCAATTTCAAAATACTGCCTGTCAAACATTTTTTCTAGTGCTACAATTTCCTCAGAACCATCGGAGAATTCTAGAGTAGCTTGGGTCCAATAACTATCATGCGGATAATCACTACGAAGTACGATTGCCACTTTATCAATTTCAACAACTCGACCAAAATCAATCGTGAGTGCTGCATCCTTTTGCTGATTGATTCCCCATGATTGATATGGATATGATCCATGGTCTTCATTTGCTACCATCCCATCAATTGCATTTCGAGCAAAGAATGTTGAATCATTTCGAGTTTCTACATTTGCTTCAGCATGTGGATAGGCACCACTAGCTTCCTTCTGATCATGTGGATTTAACGCAAGATTTTGGTAGGCATAGATTTCTTCAATAGTTGCATACCGAATCCAAGCATAATGCTTACTGCCAGAGAAAACTTTCGGTGAATAGGCGCGACGAAGTCTCTCACCCATTGGAACTTCGTACTTCCATTCTGTCCCTTTTATGTAGACTAATGAAGGTGCCAACGCTTCGTCTAATTGGACCATCATATACGATTGCGGTTTATCTATTGTTACTTCAATTGAATCTCCATCTTGATATTCTTCTAAAAATTCAACGTACGTAAAATCTTGCCCTTCTCTTTCCCTTTTTACGTTTCCCTTATCATCTCTTATTACTAACTTGATCATTGTTGTGTCCCCCAATCTCTTAGTATGAACCGATTCTCAACCATCTCTTTGAGCGTAACCAATAATTAAGATAGCAGCAATGTCCTTTATTACTCCACGTTGTGTTTTTTTACGTTTTTCAAATTAATAAGCCAGCAAGTAGCTGCTGGCTTAATTTACCGATTATTTATGCTTGCAAAAGTTTCTCTACTTGTCTCACTACATTCTCAACGGTAAAACCAAACTCTTCAATCAGTTTATCTCCATTTCCCGATGCACCGAATGTATCGACTGAAAGTACACAACCTTTATCTCCAATGTATTTATGCCAGCCCATTGATGAAGCCATTTCAATCGCAACCCTAGACTGCACATTTTCAGGTAGTACACTATTTTTATATGCCTCATCTTGTTTTTCAAAGCGGTCCCATGACGGCACACTAATCACATGAACATCAATGCCCTTATCTTTTAAAACAGATTGGGCACGCACAGCTAGTTGTACCTCTGAGCCAGTTGCTAATAGTAACGCGTCAGGTACTTCCTTTTTACCTTTACTTATGACATATGCACCTGCTTTGACTCCTTCATAGGCATGTTCTTTAGTGCCTTCAAGAGTCGGTAAGTTTTGTCTCGTTAATACGAGCGCTGTCGGTTGATCTTTACTTTCAACAGCCAGGCGCCATGCTGCAGCAACTTCATTCCCATCAGCTGGTCGAATTACAGAAAGATTAGGAATTGAACGCAAACCAGCTAACTGTTCTACCGGTTCATGAGTCGGACCATCCTCACCAACAGCAATCGAATCATGTGTAAGTACATACGTCACAGGCGCATTCATCAGTGCGGATAGTCGCATAGCAGGTTTTAGATAGTCACTGAATACGAAGAAGGTTCCACCGAATGCTTTAACACCACCATGAAGAGCCATCCCATTTAATGCTGCCCCCATCGCAAATTCACGGACACCAAACCAAATATTTCTTCCAGCAAAATTGTTTGGGGTAAAATCCTCTTCACTAGTAATTGTCGTTTTGTTAGAGCCTGCTAAGTCTGCACTTCCGCCAATAAAGGTTGGAACAGCTTTTGCGATTTCATTTAAGACTTTTCCTGAAGACGCACGAGTCGCAAGTGTATCAATACCTGGTGTGAATACCGGAAGGCTTTGCTCCCATTCGTCTGGGAGCTCCCCTATGATTGCTACTTCTAGCTCAGTTGCAGCATCAATGTTTTCCCCTTTATACTCTTTAAACAATTCATTCCACTTTTGTTCTGCGGCTTTACCTGGTTCAACAATCTTATCAGCAAAGTCTTGATAAACTTCCGCTGGAATAACAAATTCCTCGTAATCCCACTGATAGGATTGTTTTACTAATTGAATCTCGTCCTTCCCAAGCGGTGCACCATGAGCGTCCGAAGAGCCTGCTTTATTTGGTGAACCGTACCCAATGACGGTTTTTATTTCAATTAAGGTTGGTTGATTTGTATTCTCTTTTGCTTGTTTAATTGCATCGCGAATCTCATCTAAATTGTTACCATCCTCAACTCGCAATACCTGCCAGCCATAAGCCTTAAATCGCTCTTCTGTGTTGTCAGAGAAGGAGCGGTTCAAGTCCCCATCTAACGAAATATCATTGGAATCATATAAAACAATTAATTTGCCCAGTTTTAAATGACCTGCCAAGGATGCCGCTTCATGTGAGATTCCCTCCATGAGGTCGCCGTCACCAACAAGCGCATATGTATAATGGTCAATAATTGAAAACTTATCTTTATTGTATTTTGCTGCTAAAAAGCGTTCTGCCATTGCCATCCCTACAGACATCGCAATGCCCTGTCCCAATGGTCCAGTTGTTGCTTCAACTCCATCCGTATGATGGACTTCTGGATGGCCAGGTGTCTTCGAGCCAAATTGACGGAAGTTTTTCAAGTCATCAATGGATACATTGTAGCCTGAGAGATGTAAAAGGCTATATAAAAGTGCAGAGCCATGGCCAGCAGATAGAATAAAGCGGTCACGATCAAACCACTTTGAATTTTTGGGATTATGCTTTAAGAAGTCTGTCCATACGACATATGCCATTGGTGCTGCACCCATTGGCAAGCCTGGGTGTCCAGAGTTTGCTTTTTCAATCATATCAATCGATAATGTACGAATGGCATTTATGGATAATTGATCAACTGAAACTACACTTACCATTTCTTTTCCCCCTTTTACAAATCGAAAAGCAACTGAATTCTATCAATTGCTTTCCATTAAATACTTATGTTTACTACATTAAGAGTTTGTTATTAGTACCCTCATCTTTTTGTATTCTTCTTCATTTATCAAATGTACAGTCTCGGTACATCGTAAATTTTTATCGTTTCCATTTATCATAATGGAATGGGTAGTGATTTTATTTTGTTCTCGTTTGATGCCATTTAGAAGCATATTACTAGTAATACCAGTTGCAATAAATGCACAATCATTGGTTGCCACTAAGTTGTCGTGTGATAAGGGTTTATTCACATCTTGAATTCCCATGCTTCTGCATCGTTCAAACTCTTCCTCTGTTCTTGGAAGAAGTCTAGCCTGCATGTCTCCGCCTAGACTTTTAATACCTACAGCCGCTAAGACACCTTCAGGGGCACCTCCAATTCCAATAAACAAATCAGCCTGTATAGATTCAATACAAGTTGAAATGGCAGGAATTACATCGCCATCCTCAAACAAATATGTTTTTGCACCTAGTTCACGCACCGTATCTATCCAATGCTGATGTCTCTCACGGTCCTGGATAAGCACAGTCAGTTCATGAATGTCCTTCCCCGTAGCATTTGCAACCGCATACAAATTTTCCTCAAGGGAGGCTGTAATATCAATTTTGCCAGCAGCCTTCGGACCTGTAGCAATTTTTTCCATGTACATATCTGGTGCATGTAGTAATGTGCCTTTGGGTGCTGCTGCGATAACGGCGATTGCGTCATTTTGTCCTTTCGATGTTGACGTAGTTCCATCTATCGGATCTACTGCAATATCAATTTGTTTCCCTGTACCAGTTCCGACTTTTTCTCCAATATATAACATTGGCGCTTCATCGATTTCCCCTTCACCGATTACTACAATGCCATCCATTTCGACCTGACTAAGCATCGCCCTCATGGAGTTCGTTGCAGCTCTATCAGCCTCCACCTTGTTGCCGCTTCCAACCCATGGTAGCGATGCAATCGCAGCAGATTCAGTTACACGTAAGAAATCATAGATTAATTGATTCATTGGAGATCACTCCTTATCAAATGCTTTACGACCGAATAATCGATTAGCTACAAGAATTCGCAGATATTTCTTTACTGATCTCAGTGAAAAATTCTTTTTCTTTTTCAACGATTTTGTCGACTTTTGCCTGAGAACCACCAGCCCATTGAGATTCTAGGTAAGCCGCAACAACCTTTTTCGTTGCTTCTGGACCTAAAATTTGAGAGCCAATTGTAATAATTTGTGCATCATTACTTAATTGAGCTCTTTCAGCTGAATATACATCATGCGTAAGTGCTGCACGAATTCCCGGATATTTATTTGCTGCAATACACATTCCGATACCCGTACCACATAGTAATATTCCACGTGTTACTTCACCATTGCTTACACCAGCAGATACCTTGAAAGCAACATCTGGATAATCGATTGCGTCCTTTGAATAACATCCATAATCCTCTACCTCATGACCTAGCTCCTGAACGAAGCTTTTTACAAGTTCTTTTAATTCAAAAGCATTGTGATCGCACCCAATACCAATTTTCATTTTCGAATCCCCTTTCGTTTGTTCACATGAAGTTAATGTTTCGTTATTACTATACTATTATTCTATTACATTCATTTTCTTTTATCAATATTTATTTTCGTTTATTTTTGTTTTGTTTAAAAACAAAATACCGCTAATATATTAAACAAACCCCTTGCCATCCTTGTAAATATTGATTAAACTTTAAATATAATTATATTTAGCGTTCCTTACTATTTTACTTTTTAATTCTTTTTATTTTTATTTGCGTTCAAAATGAGGGGGAAATATGAATAAATTATTTGCTACTGAAAGAAGACAATTAATATTAAATATACTTGAAGAAAAAAAACGAGTAACGGTTAAGGATTTAGCAAAGGATGTAAACGTTTCCGAAGCTACCTTACGAACTGACCTCAACGTGTTAGAGGAAGAAGGATTATTGACACGAACTCATGGTGGCGCTGTTTTAAATGAAGATTTAACATCTTCAAAGGTAAGCTTTTCTGAGCGCGAAAAGAAGAATCCTGACTCTAAAAACATTATTGCTCAAAAGGCAATTGATCTTATTAATCAGAAGGACTGTATCGTCCTTGATGCAAGTACCACTGCACTTGCATTAGCTAGAAAAATTAGAGAATCTCATCTAAATATTACAGTTGTTACCAATGGAATCTCTGCAGCTATCGAGTTGAAAGAAAACCCTGGTATCAATGTCATATTAGTCGGCGGAATGGCTCGTATGGGCTCAATGGCACTTGAAGGCTTACTTGGCACGAATGTGTTAAATAAAATCAATATTGACACGATGTTTACATCTGCAAGAGGCTTTACGATTGATGAAGGACTAACCGATTTTAATGTGTATGAGGTTGAGTTGAAGAGAGTCATGGCTGATAAAGCTGATAAAATTGTTGCCCTATTAGACCATTCAAAAATTGGCTCTAGCTCTATTGCCACTTTTGCAACGAGTGATCAGATTGACACGATTATCTCCGATCAAGATTTAGATCTTGAATTTCAGATAGAGCTAACAAAACGAAACATATCTATTTTATAAATAGAAAGTATTAGCCTAGCTACTAAGCCCCCATTTGAAAGAAAATGAAAGGGGCAAGGTTGCTTGTGCTAAACACAGCACGCAAAAGGGATACTCAAGTGAGTATCCCTTTTTTATTCGCTTATATGTTTTTCTAGCTCTTTTAGAAGAATTGTAAATGTCTCCATATTCCATGCCGTCCGACCTACGAATAAGCCATTGACATCCTTCTGATCAATATACGGTAGGAAATTATCAAGATTCACACTACCCCCGTACAGTAATGGAATTTCATGCCCAATATTGGGGTACATTTCTATTAATGTACGACGTAAGAAGGTATGTATTTCACCTACATATTCTGCATCTGCTGGTATTCCGTTTTCCCCAATCGCCCAAACAGGCTCATATGCAACAAGAACCTGTTTAACCTGATCACCTGAAAGACCTTTTAGACATACTTTAAGCTGTGCAGCAAGAACTTCTTGTGAAATCTCATTATTCTTTTGATCAATATTTTCACCAATACAAACTAAAGGTTTCATGCCATATTTTAATGCAGCACGTACCTTTTTATTTATTTCAGCATCAGTTTCATTATAGTATTGTCTTCGCTCTGAATGACCAAGTTCAACTAAATCCAAACCAATCTCATCAAGCATTTTGGGAGAAATTTCGCCAGTATAAGCTCCTGTATCCTCCCAGTGCATATTTTGTGCACCTAGCTTGATTCTTGAATCAGAGACTTCCTTCTTAATATCCACTAATGCGGTATGAGAAGGAATGATAAATAACTCAATAGTCGAGGTAAGTTCGTTAGCAATTTGCTTAAGTTCCTTTGTGTAGGAAATACCTTCTGCGATTGTTTTGGTCATTTTCCAATTCGTACCGACCCAAATCTTACTCATTGTCTCCGCCTTCAACCCATTCCTTCATTGATCTAAAGATAATTGAAACAGTGGTTGCGCCCGCATCCTGATGCCCTACTGCTCTTTCACCTAGAGATTTAGCTCGACCAAATTTCGCAATATAGTCCTTTGAGGCTTCCACGCCTTCTAAAGCAGCAAGCTCAGCTTTACGAAGACCTTCTACGAAACTATCGTTGTTTGCTGCACTTGCTTTTAAAGCTTCCACTGCAGGTTGGAAAGCATCAATCATTGTCTTGTCCCCAAGTTCAGCTTTACCACGTGTTTTAATGGCTACTAAAGCCTTTTCAAAAATTTCGGCAAGTAAAGGCAAATCTAGTGTTTCTTTTGCATCTAGACCTTTAATCCCACCAACAAACATGGTTCCGAAAATAACACCAGATGCCCCTCCCATTGAGGAAATCATCGACATCCCGATTGTTTTAAAAACATCATTTACTGTTGAAATATCATTTACTTTTAAATTTTCATCCGCTTTTGTAAAACCAACTGACATCCCGATCCCATGGTCACCGTCACCGATTGCACTATCAATCTTCGTTAGTAAAGGCTTGCTCTCTACTACTTTCTCTCCCACATACAAAAACATATCTTTTACTTGGTTTGCTGTTAAGCTATTTACAATTTGTGTAGACATTATTTTACTCCTCCTTTAACCTTCTCTGCTTTGTTATAGTATGGTGAGTTCGCTGGAGCATTATATAATTCTTTTAATTCATCATCTAGTTTTAAGAATGTAATAGAAAATCCGCCCATCTCTTGCGTTGTGCAATAGCTATTTACGTCCATATCATATATTTTAATACCTTTTTCTTCTAGAACTTGAGCAACTCTACGATTTACAATTAATAATTCTAATAATGTAGTAGAACCTAAACCGTTTACATAAACAGCTACCTCATCACCTGTTTGAATCTTACTTTCTTCTAATAACTTATCTAGCAGTTCATCTGTTAGCGGATCTGCAGGCATTAGTTTTGTGCGTTTCATACCAGGTTCACCGTGAATACCCATTCCAAGCTCAATTTCATCTTCACCAAGTTCAAATGGAGGTTCTGTTTCACCAGGTATCGAACCTGGAGCTGTTGCTACACCGATAGAGAATGTTTGGTCAGTTGCCTTTTGTGTTACACGTGTTACCTCTTCTAAATTCCATCCTTTTTCAGAAGCTGCACCTGCAATTTTTATAACAAATACGTCACCCGCAATGCCTCTACGGTCCTCTTTGCGCTCTTCTGGAGCTGATGCTACGTCATCGGCTACCAAAACAGTTCGCGTTTGAATGTCTTCGAAATCTAATAATTCGGCTGCCATATCAAAATTAAGTACATCACCAGCATAATTACCATAAACGAATAATACGCCTTTGCCTTGATCAACCGCTTTTGCAACATCTTGGACTGTGTTTGGAGTTGGAGCTGCGAATACGTTTCCAATTGCGACACCGTCAGCGAGGCCTTCTCCTACGAAGCCAAGGAATAATGGTTCATGTCCACTTCCACCACCCGTTACGATGGCAACTTTGTCTTTCATGTCTTTACGGATGATGCCGTTTACATTTTCTACTTTTATAAGTGAATCATTATATGCATACATAAACCCTTCGATAGCTTCTTGTACAACTTGACTAGGATTGTTAATTATCTTTTTCACTTGTTGTCCCCCCTGTTTTTGAAAATCGAATATAAATTACGGAAGTGTTTTATTTATTTTTATTTACTTTCATTTACTATTTTAATCTTTTATTTCAGTGCTGTCAATTTACAATTTTTATATTCTTCTGCAAAAAAGAGATTAATAGAAAGGGAGCACCAAATAGTCAATTAGTTGACTGATTAGGTACCCCCTCCTTTGATTTCGTATTATTTGTAGCCGTTATTGATTAGTTTAATACCAAGTTTAAGTGCTTCTTCGAATGCACTAGGATCTACAATGTTTTTACCTGCGATGTCAAATGCAGTACCGTGTGCTGGGGTTGTGATTACGATTGGTAAACCACCACTAATTGTAACACCTTTATTGAATCCTAATGTTTTCATTCCGATTTGTGCTTGGTCGTGGTACATACCAAGTAAGCAATTGTAGTTATCCTTCTTCAAACGGAGGAAAATAGTATCTGCCGGGAATGGTCCGTGTGCATTTACTCCTTGACTCTTCGCTTCTTCAACTGCAGGAGAAATGATTTCATTTTCCTCATCTCCCAATAGTCCGTTATCGCCAGCATGCGGGTTTAGACCAGCAATTGCAATCTTAGGCTCAATACCTGCTTTCGAAACAATCTTGTCTGCAAAGAGAATACTATTCAATACATTCTCTTTCGTAATATTTTCTGCAACTTCTTTCAGTGGAATATGGGAGGTAACACGCGTAAACCAAACACCGTCCATCACATTTACTTCCATGAACCCTGATTCAAGACCAAATACAGAAGCGACTAAATGGATATCATCTTTAAATGCATAACCACCTTGATAAAGTGCGCTCTTGTTCATCGGTCCGTATGATAAACCATCAATTTTTTCTTTTTTCGCTAATTCTAATGCGTATACTAAATTATCTCCAGCAGCCTTACCTGACTTCTCACTCAATACGCCCATTTCGATTTCAGCAGGATCTGTATTTTTTGTATCAATTAACCAAATTGAAGCTTCTTCTGGATTGACGTCTTCGATATCTTCTACTTTTTGATAATTTAACTCAAGACCCGCTGTGCTTGCACCACGATTAAAAATACGCTCGTCACCGATTAATACCCAAGTCGCTGATTCTACGATTTCATTATTTGCTAATGATTTTGCAACGACCTCTGGTCCAACTCCTGCAGCATCCCCATATATTAATCCAATTGTTGGTTTAGTCATGTTAATTCCTCCTATAGTAAGTAAATTCTAGTTAACTTAAAATATTTAATAAAATAGTTACTGTAATAATACTAATGAACGTGTTGAAGATAGTTGCGACAGATACAAACTTTGGTTGGATGTTAAATTCCAGAGAATATAATGTTACATTTACCGCTGTTGGCATTGCCGCAAGGGTTATAATGACGTTTCGGTAGATTGGTTCAACCGGTAGCAGCATGGTAATAACCAGAGCCACCAACGGTGAAACGATCAACCTCATTGATGTGACATAGGAAATTTGTTTCCAATTCAAAACTTCCATTTTTAAATTTGCTAGCTGCATCCCCAACAGGAGCATAATAATTGGAATTGCTCCATTTGCTAAAAGGTCAACAATTGAGTAAATATTCTCAGGTAAAATCGGAAAGTTCCTAAATAGAAAAGCAAATAGGACAGCATAGATGGCAGGTAACTTAAATATGTTTTTAAAGCCCTGTAGTAGACTTTCCTTGCTCCTTGTTGCGTAATAGATTCCAACTGTATTAAATAAAATCAATTGGATGACATAAAATGAAATAGCAATATGGAACGCTTCTTCTCCAAACACAAATAACACAATCGGCGTTCCATAATTTCCTGCATTCATAAATACAGTTGACAGGATAAATGCACTCTCTGTATCAGCATCTAATTTGCGAAACTTAACCACAAGCTTATCAATCGTAATAGTAATAATCATCAGCAATAACACAATGAAAACCATCATGATGTACTGCTGCTCAATCTTTGTTTCAAGTAATGATCGAAACACAAGGCACGGAATTAACACATATACCGTAACGGTTGATAACGGTTTAACATCCAAGCCTTTTGCTTTTTGTAGAATAAAACCAATAAAAAACACTGTAAATACTGGTAGCATAGCTCCAATAATAATACTCATCTAGTGAAAACCTTCTATCAAATTTACTTATGCTTGAATGCTAGCTTTTTCAGCTTTGCGTTTTTTCACATAATCATTAATCATTGGATAGAACAACATTAATGCTGAAATGATTAATAGTACTAAACTAATTGGTCTTGTAAAGAAGATTGTGAAATCACCATCTGCCATTTGAATGGAACGTCGGAATTCACTCTCTGTTAGAGGGCCTAACACAACCCCTAAAATGATTGTTGCAAGTGGAAACTTGTATTTTTCAAGAATATAACCAATAATCGCAAACCCTACCATTATAAGTATATCAATGTAATTGTTTCGTACTGTGTATGTACCAATCACACAGAATACAACAACAAGAGGACCTAATACATAGTAAGGAATATTTACTACCTTTTTGAAGATCTTAATAAACGGTTTTGAAACTAGAAGCATTGCAATATTTGCTAATAATAGACCTGCAAAGATGGTATACATTAAATTTGGTTCTGTTTTAAATAACATTGGACCTGGCTGCATTCCGTGAAGAACGAAAGCCCCTAATAAAACGGCAGCTGTTGCTCCACCAGGAATCCCTAATGAAAGTAGTGGTACTAAAGTTCCCATTGCTGCAGCGTTATTCGCTGTTTCTGATGCCGCAATCCCTTTTGGGTTTCCTTTACCGTAAGAATCTTTTTCCTTATCCTTTGACCATCTTACTGTTTCACTGTAGCTTAGCATCGAAGCGGTTGTTGCCCCAACACCTGGTAATATCCCAATGAAAACCCCGATGAGGTTTGAGCGAGCAATTGTTCCTTGAATTTTCTTAAAGATTTCTTTTTCAAAGATTTTTGTTTTTACATTTGTAATAGCTTCTTGGACAACATGGCTATCCTTTGACTTCTTTAAGAATTCAGATAAAGCAAAAAGGCCAATGATTACAGGAATTAAATTAATACCTGATGATAGAGAAGCTGCTCCAAACGTATAGCGCAGGGTACCAGTTAATGGATCCATTCCGATTACTGAAATCATTAATCCGAAGAATACCCCTATCAATCCTTTTGTTAATTCCTTACCACTTAGTGAAGCAACAACGGTTAGACCCATTACTGCTAAAGCGAAATATTCAGGAGAAGAAAAGGATAATGCCACTTGTGCTAATGCAGGTGTGATAAAAATTAAACATAACGTACCAAATACTCCACCAATAACTGAGCACAAAATTGCAATTCCTAATGCACGTCCTGGATTGCCTTGCTGTGCCATGGGATATCCATCAAAGGTGGTTACAACTGCTTCCGGAGTACCGGGTGTTCGAAGTAAAATCGCACTAATGGCTCCAGAAAATGCGGTAATCGCATAAATACCAGTCAATAGAATAAAGGCTGCTTCAGGTTCTAAGGCATACGTTACAGGAAGCATGATAACAACTAACATGGTTCCACTAACCCCTGGAATTGCTCCACCGATATAGCCGATTGCAATTGCAGCTAATAGCATTGCAATATTCATAGGATCCGTAACTATCGTAAGTAAACCATTCATTAAATATTCAAGCATCTATTATCCCCCCTTATTAATAGAATAGATAACTAAGTTCTCTGAAGATCCCTGTTCCTCGAGGTAACGGAATTTGTAATAACACTGAGAATAAAACAACGAATACAACGGTTGTTATAATTGAAAAGATAATTGTACCAACTTGTTTTTTTGCCCCAAGTAAAAAGGATATTCCGTATAGGAATAGAATGGTAGAAATGATAAATCCGACAAAATTGAGTAAAACTACATATATAATGACAGTGACTAATGAAAGCATAGGAATTGAAAGGTTAAATACCTTTCTACCAGGTTCCTCTTTTTCAATAGTTTCTGTAGCTTTCGATATTTTAGATTTAACAAACGTTTTGATGATGCCATAGGCTCCCATAATCAACATTAATGTTAATAAAATATACGGCCATGACCTTGGACCAACTGCAAAGGATGCGTTTGTAATTTTGATTGTTGGTGTCACACTTAAGAAAAAACCAGCAAATAGAATTACAATACTATAAAATATATAGTCCTTCTTAACATTACTCATCTTAATTCACTCCCTACTACAGAAGATTAAAGCAAGAGGCAAAGCCTCCTGCTTCGCTTGTCTTATTTTTGAAGTTCTTCCATTACCACTTTGTACTTCTCAATTAATTCTTCAGTGCGCTTTGTAAAGTCCTCAGAATTCAACCAACCTTCACGTAGGTGTAAAAAGCTATCTTCCTCGTACTGTTGATATTCTTCTGAATCATACGCCTTTTTCATTGCTTCTTCTAAGATCTTAATGATTTCTTCGTCAGTTCCTTTTTTAACATAGAAACCACGTTCGTTACCATCTGCTAATTCCCAACCATTTTCAAAAGTTGTTGGTAGATCTGGGAATTGTTCTAATCTTTCTTCAGCAAATACAACAAGTGGCTTAATTGACTCATCTTCGTATAATGCTTTTGTTGGACCAAATTCATCGACCATTGCATCTAAGTGACCACCAATTACACCAGCGTGCATTTCTCCAGAACCTTGCATTGGTACGAAGCTTAACTCAACCTCTGCTGCTTGACCAAGTTGGAATACAGTAATTTCATCCATACCCATTGATCCTGTACCACCAACTGTTATTTTTCCAGGGTTATCCTTTGCTGCTTGAATAAAGTCCTCAATGCTGTCATATTTCTTAGGGTCTACCCATAATGCATACGTATCAGCTTGGAAACGTGCGATTGGAACAAAGTCATCTAATCCATGTTCATTTGTTCCAGCTGCAGTCGTAATTGGGAATGCAGCATCACCTACTAATGTATAACCATCCGCAGGAGCATTGAACGCATTTTTAGCTGCGATAACACCAGCTCCACCTTCTTGGTTGATTACATTGATGTTAACATCAAGAAGCTCTTCAAGTTGTTTTGTTACTGCTCTTGTAAATAAATCAGTACCACCACCAGCACCATGTCCTACAAGCACTTCAATATTTTTTGTTGGATAATCAACAGTCTTTTTATCGCCATCACCACTTGATGAAGAACCATTTGATTCCTCTGAACCTCCGCCGCATGCAGCTAAAAGCATTGTAAGACCAATTAATAATATTGCTATAAAATTAAACTTTCTTTTCATCTCGTTTGTCCCCCTTTATTTGGTATACATTTTCTCAAGGCATTTGCTCCTAATATACTGTTACAATTAACCGTTATTATTGGAAGCTTTCACCTCCCCAAGTAGAATAGATTCATATTTTTATAGTTTCAAATCAATATTGTGACTAGTTCTTATTCGTTTCTACTTCATTCGTAATCGGTTCCAAATTAGCTTGAACATATTTTCCAACATCTACTATGACATTGTGTGGATTTCGGGCTGCTTCTTCTGTTTCTTCCTCAACCATAATCCAACCGTTATAGTTTGAGTTTTTTAGAATCTCCGCAATAGCTGGAAAATCGATATCACCCGTACCCATTTTTCTCCATTCAAATGTATTGGAACAGTCTTTGATATGAACATGTTTTATGATAGAAAGGTTATCTTTGATAATGTCGACTGGATTCATTCCACCAGCTTTAATATGACCAGCATCAGGAGTATAACCCAAGTATCTTCTATCGATTAAGTCAAACATGACATCATAATCTTCTTTCGTTCTAAAAAAAGAAGTTTCTGGTGATGCAGGATGAAAGGAAGCGATTACACCATTTTCATGTGCTCGTTTCCCAAGTGCATTTACACAATTAATGATGTCCTTTTGGCGTTTTAGCAAGTTGTCTCTGTTTGGACCGACTCTCGCAGGAACATTCATGATAGCTCCAGGGAAATGCGTTAGGAAGTTTATGTAATAATCCGCATGTTCCTTTTCCTCTTCGGATTCATTCTCTCCTGCCCATGTAAATGGTACAGTCAGCGCTGCTAGCTCTAGTTCTCTTTTTGCGAGTTCTTCTTTAAGTCGTTCAGGCTGGTTTTTATACCTTCCTAGTAATGCAACCTGCACATCTATACCTTTGAAACCCGCTTCTTTAACGGTATCCATAATCTGATCGAGATAATCACATTCCTTATCATAATCAAGCTCCCATGTTGATCCATGGCATCCAAATTTTATTGCCAACTGAGTTCCCTCCTCATATACTAGTAATATCAGAGTTTTATTAATAGTCGAACTGCAAACGTTTCCAACCTCTTTTTTTCTTAATTTTATCATTTATTTTCACTTTGTCAATAATAAATAACAATAAATAAAACATATCGATAATATAAATCGGTTATCAAAAACTCTTTGAATGTAAATGAAAGGGATTTATAATATAATTTTCTCTTATTTAAATTAATAATTTCAAGTTTTTGTAAAAAACAACTCCATTCTAGTCGTTTTTAAGTATCTTTCGTTTTATTATCGAAATAAAAAAAATCCGTAACACAGAAAAGTGTTCACGGATTTTTTATTTCTATCTTCCTATTTAATAATGTAAAGGATAATCAAGATTTTATAGTAATTCAGTCGCAACAAAATCAAAAAGAATAAACAACTCATAAGCCATCATCAGCTCGAAGCCACTATGTAAAGAGGACACAGGTTTAGAACCATCCTCTTTTTGTGTTTACGTGTGGAAAGTCGAATAATTTTGCGTTATTTTCACTAGATTTATTCTTTGCTGTTTGTTTTTTTCTGTCTCTTTCAAGTAGTCCGTCCAATTTTTGTATTGCCTTTTCTAACTGCATGTCATTTAGCTCACCCTTGGCATATAAACTACATAGCATCCCATACGCAATTGCTTTTGTATCAACATCTACAGTTACGACTACGTCTACATCTGAGTTACCGCTATGGCCAAGATTATTATTTAATTTATTTTCAATAGGTCTCTGCATTTTAAATCTCCTTTCTTTCAAATAAAGGGATACTAATATCTAGTATCCCTTTTGAAAACCATGACTTAAAACTCAAAATCTTGGCGTTGACGCTGGTCCTGATCTTGGTCCTGCTCCTGATCGGAGTCAGCTTCAGATCTTGCACGCACTCTTGCACGAGAATCGCTATCTACTCTAATATCAAGATCCAATCTAGAGTTTCCACTATTGAATACTTTTGCTTTTGCGATATTTGTGTTCTTATCTTTTACACTCACATCGTTTTCATTGTCTACATCTTGATCAGATCTAAAGTCAAGATCAGTATCTACATCACTACGAACTTCAGTTTCATTATTATTTCTAGAGCCACGATTGTTCCCAAAGATATCTGGGTTTCTCCATACATTACTCATACTCTTCCTCCTTTCCTATGTGATACTGTATTTTATTCATAGGAAATGGATTCGATTGGACAAGTGTGGGAAGACAATGGTGTATTTTTGCATACATGTGTAATATAACGGACGATTTTTTTACCATATTTATCCCCAAAACATTAGATTATCGTAATATTATTTAAGAAAAAAGGGTTCTTGCAATCTAATTGCAGAGAGTCTAAAATAAAAAGAAACGTATGTTCTGCAAAAGAGAGGAGGAATGCTATATTGCAGACCTGGGAGGCATCTTATATTGCAGGTATAATTGATGGAGAAGGTAGTATATCATTAACTAGAATGCATGAGAAAGAACATCGTAGGCCATGTATTTCAATTGCGTCAACAGATTTCGAACTCCTTAGATATGTTCAAAAATTAACTGGGGGAGTTATAAATAATAAAAAGAATTATAAGCCTGATCGGCATATGGACTCCTATACTCTCACTATAAAGAAAAAGGAAGATGTTTTTTATACGCTAGAGCATATTATGCCATTTTTAAGAGTAAATAAGAAAAAGAATCGATCTGTTTGGATCCTCGAAAACTATAATAATGTTACCCCTCGAAATGGAAAATATAGCCCTGAATTATTAAAAAAGAAAGCGATTTTTGAAGAATATTTTTTTGAAATGTAAAACGGACTCACCATAATCGGTGAGTCCGTGTAAGTTCGTATTTAACCACCAAGTTTTATGTATTTGGTGGAGACGGTGGGACGTGCTTTTCCATGCTTTCGTCATGGCACTGACTATATCTTGAACCTGGTAGTTACAGGTCCTCCGGCGTATTATGCGTAATATATTTTGTACCTATATCAGGTAGGATTACGCATCCTAGTACTACCATAACCTAGATGGCAGCCTATAAGTCGATACACGGCTGTTAGATTACTCTACATACCGCTCGGCATTGCCTTATCGCATCAAGTACGACTTAGGTTTCACCGATAAAGCCGGATTATCACTTATGTGTTACCACATAAGGCGACTAATTACTAATCGAACCCACGTCCAAAGATATTGGCACTTAAGCTTCTACGAGTGTAGTCGATATATTAGCATTTCGCTAACTTTTCGGCCTATCGACAGGCTTCCAAGCAGCTAGTCTGGTTGTTCTCTTCCTTTGTCCTCAGACGGCGAACTCCGGCGTAGCCCACTTAAAGTGAGTCCCTGACCCTACCACATGGGCGATGGAGGGAGGAACCGCTATAGACTGTTATTAAGCAGCTAAAGCGAAGTTGTTGTTTTCTTTGCCAGTTATAGGCGTTGACGTTTTAACGAGGCCGATCCCCTCGACTCGCAACTTAAGCTCAAACTACCCCTGTCGAATCCGTAGCGTCCCCATATGTCGAATGATAAGCTAATTTCGCTCACATTCTAAAATGATAATGATGAACTTAATCACCAGTTATCTGGGTGTTTCGGATGAAGTGTTTTTGCTTATGTTGACTATTCAATTGTCAACTACAAGTCTTATTATAGCACATGTATTTACAAATTCAATTGTAAATTACTGTAAGCTATGCCATCTTACATCTTCTGTCGTTCTCTGAATGCACGCTCAATATCACGCTTTGCTTCCTTTTTCTTGAGGTCTTCACGTTTGTCGTATTTTTTCTTACCCTTACCGAGACCTAGCAAAAGCTTTGCATAGCCATTTTTTAAATAAATCTTAATTGGCACCAGTGCGTATCCTTCTTCTTTTGTGAGTCCAATCAGCTTATTGATTTCTTTTTTATGAAGAAGTAGCTTTCGTGTCCGAAGTGGATCATGATTATAACGGTTACCTTGTTCATAAGGGCTAATATGCAGGTTATAGAGAAACATTTCCCCATTATGAACTCGCGCGTATGAATCCTTTAGATTTGCACGGCCATTTCGAAGAGATTTAATCTCGGTACCTTGAAGAACGATCCCTGTTTCATAGGTTTCTTCAATAAAATAATCATGATTCGCTTTTTTATTTTGTGCGATTACCTTGCCTACACCTTTTGGCATATTGATTTCCCCCTTAAGACGGTACCTCTTATTTTAGCAAAAATTGGACAGCACCACAAGGATAGGCTACTGATTACAAGGTAAGCTTGCCTCAATCTCACAATTAATAAACCATGAAATGATTGTTGTACTGTCTCTCACATTAAGTGATTTAATTTTATTTAACATGGCTTCAATTGCTATTTCATTTGCGTTGTGATCAAATTCAGTTTGAATTTTTTCAGGTTTGTTGTAAGGTAAACCAGGACATTCAATTAAACCATCTGTTGTTATTACTAAATGATTCATCCCTTTCCGCAGTTCCTTACGTCCTGTGCTGTAGCAAGGGACCGGAAGTTCAAATGTATTTACCTGTCCAACCCATTCAAAGAAATGCCGTTGATTGACTTGGTATTGTCCTAGTTTCATCAACTCTGGATGAAAGAGATAGAAAATACAATCGCCTACTGAAAACCACCAAATATATTTATCTTTTCGAAGAACTATAAGACAGGATGTTGAACCAGTTACATTCCGACATGAGGCAAGGAAGTCAGGGTTTTGAAAAATATCCAAGATTGCTCCCTCGATGCGCTTAAAGGTTTCTTCAATCGACATTGCTAACAACGTTCTTAACAACGCTTTTTGTTTACTAAATGTTTGTAAAATTAATTCAGCACTCTCGGCAGTTTGGTGGGCATCTAGGAGGATGACAAACTCCCAGTCCTCCGATTCACTTTGCCACACTAAACAGCCATCTTCGTTCTTGGTTTGACCGGCTGAGGACTTACCACCAAACCGACCTATACCTATTTTTCCTTGTTTCCTAACAGATAATGTATCAACAAAACTTTCCTGTGAGCCTATCCATTCAAAATCACTCACCAGTCGTATTCTCCAACGTTGCTCTTAGTCTTTTACAAACTTGCATAATCTGTTCGTTGTTTCCCTTTGGAGCATCCGGCCAGTCATATACAGCGCCTGGTCCCCAGTATTCCTTTGGTGTGTCCGGATAGCGTGGAATTAAATGCATATGAAGATGAGGAACAGCATCTCCAGAGACAAGTGCATATACATGGTCTGCATTTTCAGTTTCTTTTAATGCCCTGCTTACTTTTGCCACTATTAAACCAAATGCCTTTGCTTCCTCGGTTGTCATATCTGCAAGACTTGGTGCATGGCGTTTTAAATCAATCATGATATGACCTAGATACCCATCTTTGCCATTATGATCAATATGCCCAACGTATACAAACTCGTCCTCATAAATTGTCTCCCCTGCGGTTTGAATCAATCCGCTATGCTTTTTACAAATAAAGCAATCCTCCATCACTATCCCCCCTACTAATTTACACAAGTATAAATCATGGCATTTTGATTTGGAATAAATTTCATGAAAAAATATAAAAATCCAGGAGCTTAGACCCCTGAATTTTTGCTTTTCACTCTATATTTGCTTTATTTGCATAGAAATACATCCATGCCATGAATCCTCCACCACCAATTAGATTACCGATGGTAACAGGTATTAAATTTCGAATGACTCCTTCTAGCGTGACAGAATTCGGATGATACATTACAAAGGATACCGCAAAGGTGCACATATTGGCTATGCTGTGTTCATATCCAGAGATAAAAAAGCAATACACCAATAACATCATAATAAAAATTTTTGGGCCGTCCCCTTGCATGCCAATCGGTAGAAAGAAGGCGAGACATACAAGCCAGTTACATAGGATAGCTCTAAAGAAAAGCTGGTGAATAGGAAATTCTGTTTTATTTTTAGCAATCGTTAATAGAAATTCATTGGCAAACTCACCTTCAAACAAACCGGTCATATAAATTAAAAAGGCAAAGAAGATAGCACCAACAATATTGCCAATATAGCTATACAGCCACATCTGGCCAACCACGTTCCACTTCATACGCCTTCGCAGTGCTGCATAGGTATAATAAAATGTATCACCAGTAAACAAGTCTCCCCCACCATATGCAATCAGGATAATGGCTGCACCAAATGTAATGGCTGCAATAGGGGAAGCAAAAGGAGATTGTTGCGCGAAAAAGAAATTACCTGTTCGAAATGCAACAATCACCCCAAACCCGATAAACATACTTGCTAAAACAGCCCGTAAAAAATAAATCAATTTACTGTTCTGAAATGTATCACGGCGAGACAGTGCTAATTTTTCAATACTTGATAGTAGTTTTGCTTCCATATATATTCACCCGCTAACGGAAATCACGATGAGGTTGGTTTTACCTCGTCAAAATATGGTGCCAGTATTTTTTTCAACACGTTCGCACTATTCTCGAACTTTTGTCGTTCCTCTTCATTTAGTTCTAGCTCCATAATTTCACGGATACCATTTCGATTGATCACACAAGGAACTCCAATATAGACATTTTCTTGTCCGTAATCCCCGTCCAGATGTGCCGAAACCGTTAATACCGCATTTTCATTTGAGAATATGGCTTTTGTAATTCGCACTAACCCCATCGCAATTCCATAATAGGTAGCACCCTTACTTTGTATAATTTCATAAGCTGCGTCGCGTACACGAATAAAGATTTCATCCAAGTCTTCCTTCTTGTAATTCTCATTGCGCTCTACAACCTTCTTTATCGGAAGTGTACCTATGTAGGCTGAGCTATACACTGGCAACTCACTATCACCATGTTCCCCAATAATATAGGCATGGATATTTTTCGGAGCAATATTAAAATAATCGCCCAATAAGTAACGAAACCTTGCTGTGTCTAAAATCGTTCCAGAACCGATAACTCGCTCTTTCGGTAATCCGCTAAACTTCCATGTCGCGTATGTCAAAATATCAACTGGATTCGTAGCGACCAAGAAGATGCCATCAAACCCGCTTGCCATCACTTGGTCTACGATTTGTTTAAAGATTTTTAGGTTTTTTTCAACAAGATCCAATCTGGTTTCGCCTGGTTTTTGGTTAGCTCCTGCACAAATGACAACCAAATCAGCCATCTTACAATCTTCATAATTTCCGGATCGAATCAGTGTTGGATTACCTGTAAACGCCTTGCCATGATTAAGGTCAAGTACGTCCCCTTTTGCCTTCTCCTCATTAGCGTCAATCATAATGAGTTCATTCACAATCCCTTGATTCATCAGGGCAAAAGCATAACTAGATCCCACAAATCCAGTCCCTATTAAGGCAACACGACTAACTCGATCTTCTATCTTCATACTCATTGTTTATCCTCCATACTTCCATTAATAACAACTAGTAGTATTTGTACCAGCAAGTAAACTATTCAGTGAATAGCAAAAAAAAGGACTCCACATCAGTGGAGCACCTTTTCTCGATTATCTTTTCTTTTTCCGTTTCTTACTTTTTTGCGGTGGAACATTATCAAACTTCTTCTTTTTCTTACGAGGCTTGCGGGTTGACCATTCGCCATCCTTGTCAGAATCACGCTTCTTACTATCATCATTTGATTTACGAAGATTTCTACCTTTTTCAGATCTAATGATTGTCGGTTTATCTTTCGAAAGCTTTTGGCGGCTACCTTTCATACCAACAACTTCAAAATCAACAGATCGCTCATCTTTATTTACATTGATTACACGTACAGTAATTTCATCTCCGATACGGAATACATTACCGGTACGTTCGCCAATCATGGCATAGCTTCTTTCATCATAACGGTAGTAGTCATCGGTGAGATAGCTTACGTGAACAAGTCCCTCAATCGTATTTGGAAGCTCAACAAACATTCCGAAGTTAGTTACAGAACTAATGATGCCATCGTATTCCTCGCCGATTTTATCCATCATATACTCTGCCTTTTTCATGCTATCCGTCTCACGCTCTGCCTCGACCGCACGACGTTCCATATTAGAGGAATGGTCTGCAATTTCCGGTAGTTTTTCCTTCCATTTATCCTGAGTAGCATTGTCTAGCTTTCCTTGGATTAAATAGGTTCGGATTAATCGGTGGACGATTAAGTCTGGATAACGTCGAATTGGTGACGTGAAATGTGTGTAAAAATCAGTTGATAATCCAAAGTGTCCGATACTTTCCGGATCATATTTTGCTTGCTTCATCGACCGTAACATGACAGTTGAAACAACCATTTCTTCAGGCTTCCCTTGTACAGCTTCGATTACCTCCTGCAGAGCACGTGGATGAATCGAATTTCCTGCACCACGAACTAGATAGCCAAAGTTTGTAATAAATTCTAAGAAGCGTCTTAGCTTTTCCTCATTCGGGTCTTCGTGGATTCGGTAAATAAACGGTACATTCATCCAATGGAAATGCTCCGCAACCGTTTCGTTTGCAAGCAACATAAATTCTTCAATTAAACGTTCACCAACAGAGCGCTCACGTAATACAACATCATACGGTGCTCCCTCTTCATCTACAAGTACCTTTGCTTCTTTAAAATCAAAGTCAATTGCACCACGCTTCATTCGTTTTTCACGAAGAATCGCAGCAAGTTGCTCCATGTCTTCGAACATTGGAACAAGAGACTCATAGCGTGAACGTAATTCCTCATCTTTATCAGCGAGAATACTGTTCACATCTGAATACGTCATTCGTTCCGTTGTTTTAATCACACTTTGGAAAATATCGTGTTTAACAACAGCACCATTTTGGTCAACTTCCATCTCACAAGATAGAGTTAGTCGGTCAACCTTCGGATTTAATGAGCATATCCCGTTTGAAAGTCGATGTGGAATCATTGGGATAACTCGATCGACTAGGTAAATACTTGTTCCGCGTTCACTTGCTTCTTTATCAATAGGCGAGCCTTCTGTCACATAATGCGTTACGTCCGCGATATGTACACCCAGTTTGTAATTACCATTTTCAAGCTTTGTAACAGTTACAGCATCGTCCAAATCTTTTGCGTCAGCACCATCAATCGTTACAATGACTTCATCTCGTAAGTCTCGTCGATCAACGAGATCTTTAGGATCGATTGTATCTGGTGTATTGTTTGCTTGGTCCAATACCTCTCTCGGAAATTCCTGTGGAAGGCCGTGCTTATGGATAACCGAAAGAATATCGATTCCCGGGTCATTCTTGTGACCTAAAATTTCAACAACTTCTCCTTCAGCGCTCATTCTTCCTTCAGGATATGTGACAAGCTTGACGACAACCTTATGACCCTCAATTGCACCGTTAGATGCTTGTTTCGGTATAAAAATATCATTTGCAATCTTTTTATCATCTGGAATAACAAAACCAAAGTTTTTACTTTCGGTATACGTACCCACGATGGTTTGGACGCCACGTTCGATAATCCGAACGACGGTTCCTTCCTTACGCTGTCCAGTTGATTCTGTGCTAATACGTACAAGTACGGTATCTCCATGCATGGCGTTTTTTAATTCATTAGGCGGTATAAACACGTCATCCATTGATTTATCGTCCGGCATTACAAACGCAAAACCTTTAGCATGCCCTGTAAGTTTCCCACGGATAAGGTTCATCTTTTCCGGAAGACCATAGCGATTACTACGAGTTCGAACAACCAAACCTTTTTCTTCCATAATAACAAGGGCTTTTACAAAGTCCTTAAAATCCTCCGAACCTGAAATTCCAAAGGCTTCCTCAAGTTCTTGGACGGTTAAGGGCTTATACGCCTCTTCCTTCATAAAATCTAATAGTTTATTGATGTGATTTTGGATTTCCTGCTCCATTTTTTATCCCTCCCGTTACCAATCTAACTGCTCTAGGAAAGCATATACATCCTCATGCAGTTGGTCACGTTCTTTGTCTAGGGTGATGACATGTCCGGACTCTTCGTACCATTTTATCTTTTTAAAATCATTCTCTACTGCTTCGTAGATAATATTGGCACTATCCGGATTTATCATGTGGTCATGACGAGCTTGCGCCACAAAAGTAGGGGAGTAGATCATATCGACGTTATCCCTAACTTCAGCAATCAAGTTTTGTAATTCTTTTAATGTATTCATTGGGGTTTTCTTGAAGGCTTCGATTTCTGTTTCAATTTGCTCAGGTGATTTTCCTTCAAACCGCTTATACTCACGTGCATACTCAACTACACCCTCATACATTACCTCTTCGCTTTTCAAATACATAGGCGCACACATTGTCACAATCCCTTTTATAGGTACAGTGTATCCCAATTTAAGCGAAAATACCCCACCTAGAGACAATCCTGCTACTGCAATATTCTCGTATCCTTTATCCTTTAAAAATTGATAAGCATCCGTGACATCCTTCCACCAATCCTCAGGTCCGGTATGAACTAATTCTTCAGGAGGGACACCGTGTCCTTTGTAGATTGGCGCATGACAAGTGTATCCCTTATTCTCAAGAAATCGACCAAGCATCCGAACATCAGCTGAATTCCCTGTGAAACCATGCAATAATAAAACGGCCCTCTCCCCTCCTTCAAAAAAGAAAGGTTGTGGTAATTTGATTTTCATTATGTAAAACTCCTTTGTGATGACTTCTGATATGTACTATTTTGTGCTTATTTTCGGTATTCTACTATCGTACCGGAAAGTTCGATTTACGTGCAATAAAAAAGGCTAGACATTTACCTGTCTAACCCTTGTTTTTATAAATCAAAGTATGAAACTGCAACTGTAAGAACAAAGAATAATACCGCTAAAACAACTGTAATACGGTGTAACACTGCGTCTAGTCCGCGAGCCTTTTGTTTTCCGAATAACTGCTCAGCTCCACCAGAAATAGCCCCAGATAAACCTGCGCTTTTACCCGATTGTAATAAGACAACCACAATCAACGCAATACATACAATTACTAATAATGTAACTAGAACTCCATGCAACATATAAAACGACACCTCCTGAACAAGAACGCATATGACGTTAAGATAAATGTACCATAAAATAACCATGTGGACAATACTGCATTTTCAGACATTAGTCAAAAAATGTAAAGATATTTTAATGTTTGTCATTTTTTGGATGTTAAGTATGACTTTTCTAGGGCTAGAGGTTAGGATTGGTGTTAGTCGCGGTTATGATGACATTCCTATAGATACTGCTTTTTTCGTTCGTGTCTTCATCCCGGCCATGATGACACTTCGGAACCTTACTTTCTCTCAAATCATGTCCTCATCCCTACCATGATAACAATTTCGAACCCTACTTTCTCTCCAAACATGTCCTCATCCCGGCCATGATGACACTTTTGCCCCCACTTGCTCTTCAATCTCGTCCTCATCCCTACCATGATGACACTTCGGAACCCTACTTTCTCTCCAATCTCGTCCTCATCCCTACCATGATGACACTTCGGAACCCTACTTTCTCTCCAATCATGTCCTCATCCCTACCATGATAACAATTTCGAACCCTACTTTCTCTCCAAACATGTCCTCATCCCTACCATGATGACACTTTGAAACCGAAAACTATTTGCTCTCAAATCATATCTTCATCTTCTGTTTTCCTCATCAAACTTAATTACCAACGATTCACTTGATGATTTCCTCAGTAAACGACCATATTAAAACTGACTATCTTGAAAGGGTGATATGAGTGATCAATTGGGATTTCGATCAGATGATAAAAGAACAGAAAAAACATAAAACGACTTATCTAGGTGAAAATACACAACAGGGCAAGGAAAAGAAACAACAAACTAAAAAGAATAAATAAAGAAAAACGACAAGCTCCTCGCTTGTCGTTTTCCTTTTATGAGATTAACCTCTTAAGTTATAGAAAGATGCTAATCCGTTGTATTGAGCTGTTTCACCAAGATTGTCTTCAATACGTAGTAATTGGTTGTATTTAGCAACACGGTCAGTACGTGATGGAGCACCAGTCTTAATTTGGCCAGCATTTGTAGCAACAGCGATGTCAGCGATTGTGCTGTCTTCTGTTTCACCAGAACGGTGAGAGATTACAGCAGTGTAACCAGCGCGTTTTGCCATTTCTATTGCATCAAAAGTTTCAGTTAAAGTACCGATTTGGTTAACTTTGATAAGGATTGAGTTACCAACGCCTCTTTCAATACCTTCAGAAAGTTTCTTAGTGTTTGTTACGAATAAGTCGTCCCCAACTAATTGAACTTTTTTACCAAGACGCTCAGTTAGAAGTTTGTGGCCTTCCCAGTCGTTTTCATCTAAACCATCTTCAATAGAGATGATTGGGTATTTTGAAACAAGATCTTCGTAAAATGAAACCATTTCTTCAGAAGAAAGAACTTTACCTTCTCCTTTAAGATGGTATTTACCGTCTTCTTTGTTGTAGAACTCAGAAGATGCAGCATCCATAGCAAGTCGTACTTGCTCACCTGGTTTGTAACCAGCTTTTTCGATTGCTTCAACGATTGTTTGTAGAGCCTCTTCGTTAGAACCAAGGTTTGGAGCGAATCCACCTTCGTCACCTACAGCCGTATTTAAGCCTTTTGCTTGTAATACTCCTTTAAGTGCGTGGAAGATTTCAGCACCCATACGAAGTGCTTCTTTGAAGTTTTCAGCACCTACAGGCATAACCATGAATTCTTGGATGTCAACGTTGTTATCAGCATGCTCTCCGCCGTTGATGATGTTCATCATTGGAACTGGAAGAGTTTTTGAGTTGAATCCGCCAAGGTATTGGTATAAAGGAATTTCTAGGTAATCAGCTGCTGCACGAGCTGCTGCCATAGATACACCAAGAATAGCGTTTGCACCTAATTTACCTTTATTTTCAGTTCCGTCAAGTTCGATTAAAGCTTGGTCGATTGAAACTTGATCAGTTACATCGAAACCAATGATTTCTGCTGCGATGATTTCATTTACATTGTTAACAGCTGTTTGAACACCTTTTCCAAGGTAACGGCTCTTGTCGCCATCACGAAGTTCAACTGCCTCGTATTCACCAGTTGAAGCACCACTTGGTACTAACGCACGGCCGAATGCACCTGATTCAGTATAAACTTCAACTTCAACTGTAGGATTTCCACGAGAATCTAATACTTCACGAGCATATACATCAATGATAATTGACATTAAAAATCTCTCCTTTTTTCTAATTAGTTTTATGGTAGTACGATTACTTATTAATTAACGTGTTTCCGGTCATCTCAGCGGATTTTTGAACGCCGAGTAGGTCAAGCATAGTTGGCGCTAAATCTCCAAGAATTCCGTCTTCTCTTAACTGTAGACCTTCTTTTGTTACGATAACTGGCACTGGGTTTGTCGTATGTGCAGTCATTGGATTTCCTTCAATCGTAACAACTTCATCTGAGTTACCGTGGTCAGCTGTGATAATAGCAGCTCCACCTTTTGCAAGGATCGCATCTACAATTTCACCTAAGCACTCGTCAACTGTTTCAATTGCTTTGATTGTTGGTTCAAGCAATCCAGAATGACCTACCATATCAGGGTTTGCAAAATTTAAGATAATAGCATCATGATTGTCATCTGCAATTTCTTTTAATAGCGCATCTTTAACTTCATATGCACTCATTTCTGGCTTAAGGTCATAGGTTGCTACCTTTGGTGAATTGATTAAAATACGAGTCTCACCAGGGAATTCCTGCTCACGTCCACCACTCATAAAGAAAGTAACATGAGGATATTTTTCAGTTTCCGCAATACGGAGCTGTTTTAAACCGTTCTGCGCAAGAACTTCACCCAAGGTGTTATCTAAGTTAGTCGGTTTAAACGCAACATAACCATCAACACTTTCACTAAAATGTGTTAAGCATACAAAGTGTAAGTTTTCAGGATGCTTTGGCCCACGGTCAAACGAGCGGAAATCATCGTTTGTAAAAGTATTTGAAATTTGGATTGCACGGTCAGGTCTAAAATTATAAAAAATTACAGCATCATTGTCTTGAATGGTTGCAACAGGTGAACCGTCCTCTTTAACCATTACTGATGGTAATACGAACTCGTCGTAAATGCCATTAGCATATGAATCATCAACAAGATCAATTGCATTTTTATATGTAGGACCTTCGCCGTAAACCATAGAACGATATGATTTTTCAACACGTTCCCAACGCTTGTCACGGTCCATCGAATAATAACGGCCAGACAAGGTTGCGATTTCTCCAACACCGTATTCTCTCATTTTTTCGTCAAGCTGTTGTAGATAGATTTTTGCAGTCTGAGGACCCACATCTCTTCCATCTAAAAAGCCATGGATGTACACTTTTTTGATACCTTCAGATGCAGCGAGTCGTAGCAATGCAAAAAGGTGTTCGATATGACTATGTACGCCACCATCAGATAATAATCCAAATAAGTGGAGTGCTGTTCCATTCTCTTTTACATGTTTCATTGCATCAAGGAAGGTTTCATTTTTTTCGAATTCATGCTCGCGGATTGCCACATTAACACGGGTTAAACTTTGATAGACGACACGGCCGGCACCGATATTTAAGTGTCCTACCTCTGAATTCCCCATCTGGCCTTCTGGTAAACCAACAGCCTCACCGCTTGCTTGTAAAGTAGCGTGTGGGAACTGATTCCAGTAGCGATCAAAATTTGGTTTTTTAGCTTGTGCTACTGCATTTCCTTTTACTTCATCGCGAAAGGCGAATCCATCTAAGATAATTAGTGCAACTGGTGATTTACTCATTACTACCTGCCTCCAAAAGCTTTACGAAGGAAGCAGCTTCAAGGCTTGCTCCACCAACTAGGGCACCGTCGATATCTGGCTGTGACATGTATTCCTTAATGTTTTCAGGTTTTACACTACCACCATACTGAATGCGAACTGCATCTGCAACGTCGTTAGAGAATTGTTCTGCAATTACGTTACGGATATGTGCACAAACTTCATTAGCATCCTCAGCTGAAGAAGACTTACCTGTTCCAATTGCCCAGATTGGCTCATAAGCAATAACCGTTTCTTTTACTTGTTCAGCTGTTAGGCCTGCTAACGCCTTTTGAATTTGCGTTCCAACAAGGTCATTTGTTTGACCTGCTTCACGCTGTTCTAACGTTTCACCACAGCACACAATTGGAATTAATCCATGAGCGAAAGCTGCAAGTGTTTTTTGGTTAACTGTTTCATCCGTTTCCGCAAACATTTCACGGCGCTCAGAGTGACCAAGGATAACATAGTCTACACCAAGATCCTTTAATGCTACAGGGCTGATTTCACCTGTATAGGCTCCGCTTTCTTTATGATGCATGTTTTGTGCACCAATTTTAAGGTCATAGTTTCCTTCTTTTACGTTTGAGACGAGACGCTCTAAGAAAAGTGCTGGTGCACAAACGACAGAGTCAACCTTTTCAGGTGACGGAATTAGACCATTAATTTCTTCTACAAATTGAACTGCTTCAGGAAGTACCTTATTCATTTTCCAGTTTCCTGCAATGATTGGCTTTCTCATGATTCACCATCCCTTTCGATTAGTAAAGTGCAAGGCGCTAAAGGGCTAAGTGGGTAAGACATCACAAATAGATGATAGATTTTCATTCCAAAGCAAGCTTATCCATAGAGCCAACTGCACCAGGAACTAGAGATTAAATCTAGGATTATTTTACCCCTAGAAAAAACTAGTCACACTATTATTTATCGTTAAGTAAAACAACTCCTGGAAGCTCTTTACCTTCCATGAATTCTAGTGATGCTCCACCACCAGTTGAAATGTGGCTCATTTTATCAGCTAAACCGAATTTCTCAACTGCTGCAGCTGAGTCTCCTCCACCGATAACAGAGTATGTGTCAGTAGCATCTGCTAACGCTTGACCTACTGCTTTTGTTCCAGTCGCAAATGTATCTAGTTCAAACACACCCATTGGTCCGTTCCAGATAACTAGCTTTGAATTTAATATGACATCTCTGTAAAGCTCTTGTGTTTTTGGTCCAATATCAAGTGCTTCCCAATCGCTAGGAATCTCGTCAATTGGAACAATCTTAGTGTTTGCATCGTTTGAGAAGTCATCTGCAACTTTTACGTCAACAGGCATGTAGAAGTTAACGCCTTTTTCTTTTGCCATGTTCATAAATTGGTTAGCAAGATCAATCTTATCTTCTTCTAAAAGAGATTTACCGATTTCATGACCTTGTGCTTTTACAAATGTATAAGCGAGTCCTCCACCAATGATTAAGTTATCTACTTTTTCTAAGAGGTTCTCAATGACACCGATTTTGTCTTTTACTTTCGCTCCACCAATGATTGCTGTGAACGGACGCTCTGGATTAGAAAGTGCTTTACCTAATACTTCAATTTCTTTTTCCATTAAGAAACCTGCAACTGCTGGAATGTGTTCAGCAATACCAGCTGTAGAAGCATGGGCACGGTGAGCTGCACCGAATGCATCGTTTACGTAAACATCTGCAAGTGAAGCAAATTGTTTCGCTAGCTCTGCATCATTCTTTTCTTCTCCAGGGTAGAAACGAACGTTTTCTAATAATAGAACATCACCTTCGTTCATTTCAGAGATCGCTTGTTCAACCTCAGGACCGTATGCTTCATTTGTTTTGCGTACTTCAATTCCTAGGTGCTCACCTAGACGCTTAGCAACTGGATCTAGACGAAGCTCGTCTACCGCTTGACCTTTTGGACGGCCAAGATGACTCGCTAAAATAACCTTTGCGCCTTGAGAACGTAGGTGTTCAATTGTTGGTAATGCTGCTCGGATACGTGTTTCATCCGTTACTTGCCCATCTTTCATCGGAACATTAAAATCAACTCGACAAAAAACTCGTTTGCCTTTTACATCAATATCTCTTACTGATTTCTTATTCACTAGGGAAGGCCTCCGTTCTATGTAGTGTTTTTGCACCTAAACCCCGTGGGGGATTTCAGGCACATATAATAGGGTTATCTCACATCAACATCAAAAAGGGAAGGGAATATTCCCTCCCCTTCACAAGTTCTATTATAGTGATTGTAGCTATCGTATCAAAGAACAATATGCTTCACTACTAAGTTAATGTGACATAGTCATTTAAAAGGTTAAATTATAGACCTTTTGATGCGATGTAATCTACTAAGTCAACTACACGGTGAGAGTATCCACTTTCGTTGTCATACCAAGAGATAACTTTAACCATGCTGCCTTCCATAACCATAGTAGAAAGAGCATCGATAGTTGAAGAATTTGAATTACCGTTGTAGTCACTTGAAACAAGTGGCTCTTCACTGTAACCCATGATTCCGTTTAATTCATTTTCAGAAGCTTTACGTAACGCTGCATTTACTTCTTCAACAGTTACGTCTTTTTCTAACTCAGCTACTAAGTCTACAAGAGACACGTTAGGAGTTGGAACACGCATTGCTCCACCATTTAATTTACCTTTTAATTCAGGTAAAACTAGAGAAACAGCTTTTGCAGCACCAGTTGATGTTGGAATGATGTTTTCAGCTGCTGCACGAGCACGACGGTAGTCCTTGTGTGGTAAGTCAAGAATTTGTTGGTCATTTGTGTAAGAGTGAACAGTTGTCATCATACCGCGCTTAATTCCAAAGTTTTCATTTAGAACTTTAGCAAATGGAGCTAAACAGTTTGTTGTACAAGACGCATTAGAAATTACGTCATGGCTTGCTGCATCGTATTTATCTTCGTTAACACCCATAACAATAGTAATATCTTCATCAGTTGCAGGAGCAGAAATGATAACTTTCTTAGCGCCAGCTTCTAAATGTTTTGCTGCATCAGAACGCTTAGTGAAACGACCAGTTGACTCGATTACAACCTCAACGCCTAGGTCTCCCCATCCAAGTTGTGCTGGGTCACGCTCAGCTTTAACTAAAATTTCTTTTCCATTAACAACAAGGTTGTTTCCATTAACAGATACTTCTGCTTCAAGAACACCATGAACTGTATCATACTTTAATAGATGAGCTAACATGTTTGCATCAGTTAGATCGTTTACTGCAACTACCTCTACATTAGGATTTTTTAGCGCCGCACGTAATACGTTACGACCAATACGTCCAAAACCATTAATACCAACTTTTACTGCCATTTTGATTTCCTCCTTTTGTATATGAAACCTAAGTAATCAATTGTGCCTTGGCGTAACCGCCGGAGGCATTAACAATATTCAGTAAACTGAATGCTGTTAATTATAATAAGGGATAATTATTTATACCCCTTTAATAACTCTTTCGCAGCCCCTTCATCTGTAATTAACAGAGTGTCCGGCGCTTGCTTTAAGTATGCTTGGATGGCTATCGCTTTCGAAGCCCCACCGGCAACTGCAATCACATCATGGATTGCCGGGAGATCACTTAGCTGGATGCCAATTGTTTGAACCCGATGAACGACTTCTCCATCTTCGTCAAAGTAATACCCAAAGGCTTCTGCGACCGCATGTGATTCAATGATTTTCTTCATATCCTCATCATCAGTTCTGCGACGCGTTGCCATTGTAATAGCGTCTCCTATTCCGTGAACAACCATACTTGATGACTTAATCAAGTTAAGTACATCTCGAATCGATGGTTCTGCCACAAAGGAGTTGTACGCTTCATTGCTTACAACATCTGGTACGTGTAGGAGTCGATAATCACCAGATGCTTTTTCAGCCATCTTAGCGCAAATCGTATTTGCCTGATTTTCTACTCGTTCTCCAAGTCCACCTCTTGCTGGAACAAACAAAATGCTTCTTCCCCGTGAATCCGGCGTCATCATTTCTGCTACCTCAGCAAGGGTTGTACCACCAGTAACTGCGACGATATTTTCTCCAAAAAGCCTTTGTTTTATACGCAAAACGCAAGCTCTTCCCATTTCTTTTTTCACCCAAGGAGTTGTGTCACTGTCGCCTGAAACGACAATTACTTCTTTTATCTTTAACTTTTCCTTAAGCTTAGATTCTAAAACCCGTAAACCTAAAACTTCCTTCATGACATCCTCTAAGTCTTTCAATAACTCTGCGCCTTCTTTTGTTAGGCTCATTCCAGCTGTGCTAAATTCCACTAGGTTCTGTTCTTTTAAAAACTGAACTTCACCGCGGAGGACGCGCTCGCTGTGACCAAGACTTGTAGAAAGATTTCTCCTTCCAATCGGCTGCATAAGTCGTATGTATTTGAGGATCTCGTGGCGTTTTTGCATAACCTCGAGTAAATCAGGTAATAATTTCTGTTGTACTTCAATGATTGAACTCATTAATTCATTTCCCCTTTTTTACCATAAGGGACTTTTTTTGTCCCGGTGTGACATATTGTGTCCCACTTACAGTAAAAAAAAACAATCAATATCGTCGTCGATGTTACCTCTATATAGTACCAGTAGTTTTTATAGAAAGCAATAAATAAAGTGAAACTTCTATTAATAGGGGATTATATCCCCGATTAATAGTTAGTTGAACCAATTGCGCATTTACGGGCAGTTGATTCCCTCCAATACTTCATAGAAACTATTAAGACCTAAAGAAGGGTCTTACTGCCCGTTGATGCGGGAAAACTGCATAAATTTTATGCAGTTATGTTAATTTTCACTACTTTTTGTAATTTTCACTTAAATATTCTTCAATAACTTCCTTATGAATAATCCCAAATTCAACTTCATTTCCGTCTATTTCGATCACCGGAATCATGATCTGATATTTTTCAAGAAGTTCATCATCCTTATAAATATCAACTTCTTGTAGTTCTAATGGGTATTCTTCATTTAGTTCATCAATTATCTTTTTGGCTTTTACGCAAAGCGAGCAATTTTCCTTTGAATACATCGTTACCAAAATGCGTTTCAACTTGATACACTTCCATTCTACTTGCTATACCTTTTTCTCTTCGATGATGAAGGTATATTTAATTGATCACGGTACTTTGCAATCGTTCGTCTTGATACTAAAATTCCGTGACTTTCCTCCAGTATACTGACAATCTCTTGGTCTGACAAAGGCTTTTCTTTATCTTCTCCATCAACCAATTGTCTCAATACATTTTTTACTTGGGTTGAAGATGTATCGGTTGCCCCAGTGGTTTGAATCGTACTGCTAAAGAAATACCTCATCTCAAAAATCCCATAAGGAGTCTGCACAAATTTATCCTTTACCGCTCTACTAACCGTTGATTCATGAATGTCTAAGTTTTCTGCTACCTCACTCATTATCATTGGTTTTAGATGGCTAGGTCCTTTTATAAAGAAATCATTTTGTCGATTGATAATTTCATTCATGACATTTTGCAGCGTTGACTTACGTTGCTCTAAACTCCGGATAATCCATTGACACTGTTCTACTTTTTCCTGTAGATAGGACTTAGTTTTTGTATCCTTTTCTTCTAAGAAATGTTGATAATATTGTAAGTTTAACGAGACCTTTGGTTGGTATGAGTCCTGCATACTCATTGTAATTACGCCATTTTCAACCTGAATATCAAAATCCGGTACAATGTATTGCGCTTCGCCTCCATGAAAGGCTGCGCCTGGCCTTGGCTGAAGTGTTTGAATGAGATCGAAAATCTGTTGTATTTCAAAAAGTTTCACATTCAAGTCTTTGGCGATTTCCTTCCATGACTTTTCGGCAAAGAGTGTAAAATGATGTTCAATAATGGTTTCTGCTAATTCATTTCGGTGAGGAAGTGCCCTCAGTTGGAGTAAAAGACATTCTTGTAGAGATCGTGCTCCAACACCATTTGGATCCAAACCTTGTATAAAGCGAATCGCATTACCAACGGTTTCAATGTTGGTATCTAGGTCGGTTGCAATCTCTTCAGCAGAAAAATACAAATATCCGTTACTATCCAGTAGCTGGATGATATATTCAATGGTAGCTCTTTTCTTCTTATTCAATTTCATATATGAAAGTTGTGTCAGTAAATGCTCGTAAAGTGATGATTCTTTTTTCTCAATATAATCGATAGGATTCGTGTGCGTGTCTTTTGAAACCCTTGACTTCGCCCTGCGTCCAAAATCACTTGATCTAACCTCAATTAGGGGATTCTCGAGTGTCTGTTCTTCTAAAAATTTGGTCAAATCCAAAGTAGAATATTGTAAAAGAGTAATAGCTTGGGTTAGTTCCTTTGTCATGACTAGTTTTAGAGATTGCTGTTGGAAAAGTCCAGTATGCATATTCACTTACATTCCCCCCTTCTTTGATGTATTTCATTATGTGTAAGCGTTTACTTTTTGTTATGAAATAAATGGAAAATATGTGTTATTTATGAATAGTACTCTTACTTATATGGTATCGAAAAAGTTAAAAATTAGCACGCATTTTATTCTCTTTTTGAAAGATTCTAGATTAAAGAGGTGAATGGTGTTGAAAAAGGATGAAATAATTTACACTGGCCCAGTTACAGGTACATTGGATGAGGCGAAAAAAAGCAGCCAAAAAGAAGAGTTTGCGTCGGAGTTTAGTGCCATCCAAACCATGTGGGCTGTGAATCCAGTTGATGAAGATGTGTACGATGGAACAGTAGGGTACAAGGATAATTAAAGTACATAAAAAAACTGACCAAGTAAAGTTCATGGTCAGTTTTTTTGTGTAGCGCCCTCGGCAGGATTCGAACCCACGATAAGAGAACCGGAATCTCTTGTGCTATCCACTACACTACGAGGGCATTTCAGTATTTGAATTGCACACATCATTATAGAATAGAAAGAATGTGATTGCAAGATGTATGTTTTAAAACGCTGCAAATCGGGTATGATGGTATACGTATGAAATTTGTTTTTTTCGTATCCATAGAGGTATGACATAAATGCTTGTAGAATAGTATAAGGTAGTAAAGCGAAATGTTTGACCTTTACTGACCTTAATTGTATCATGGAATTACATAGTAAAGTTTTTTAATTCGTTCTTAAAGGAGGAAGTAATATGAATTTAATCCCTACAGTTATTGAGCAAACAAACCGTGGAGAGCGTGCCTATGATATTTACTCACGTTTATTAAAAGACCGTATTATCATGCTAGGAAGTGCAATTGATGATAATGTTGCCAACTCAATCGTTTCTCAGTTATTGTTCTTAGCAGCTGAGGATCCTGAGAAAGATATCTCTTTATACATTAACAGCCCTGGTGGATCAATCACGGCTGGAATGGCTATCTATGACACAATGCAGTTCATTAAGCCAAAAGTTTCAACAATTTGTATCGGTATGGCAGCATCAATGGGTGCTTTCTTACTCGCTGCTGGTGAAAAAGGCAAGCGTTTTGCCCTTCCAAACAGTGAAGTAATGATTCACCAACCACTTGGTGGAGCACAAGGTCAAGCAACTGAAATTGAGATTGCGGCTAAGCGTATTTTATTCCTTCGTGAAAAGCTAAACGGTATTTTAGCAGAGCGCACTGGTCAACCAATCGAAATTATTGAAAAAGACACAGACCGTGATAACTTCATGACTGCTGAAAAGGCGATGGAGTATGGATTAATCGATAAGGTTATGTATCCACAAGACGCAAAATAAGATAAAAAATCCTCTCACATTCCGTTGTGAGAGGATTTTTTTATGCTTCTTTTTGAACAAATTCAGTTAACGCTTCAACCGCTGCTTCTTCATCATTTCCTTCAGCAATTAATGTAACTGTAGAACCAGACCCAACCGCTAGACTCATTAGCCCCATAATGCTCTTTGCATTTACTTTTTTGCCATCCTTTTCTAAAAAGATGTCTGCAGAAAATTTATTAGCTTCTTGAACAAACATTGCTGCAGGACGCGCTTGTAATCCCGTCCTTAATGCTACCTCAACATGTCTCTCAACCATTTCTTTTTCCTCCTCAGATTTGCGTATATATTCTAAAGTTGATTTCCTATTCTTACGTAGAATAAACCAAAAAGGTTTCACTATTTCCTAAAAATGATAACGCTTTATTTTTATGATAGTGAGCAAAAGGCTCACTTGATGGACTGCCCTGCTCGTAGCTTATCGGCTATCTCATCTATTTTACGAAGACGGTGATTAATACCAGACTTACTAATTTGCCCACTTGATACCATTTCACCAAGTTCTTTAAGGGTGACATCCTGATAGGCGACACGTAACTCAGCAATTTCTCTTAATTTATCAGGTAAAATACCTAGACCAACAGTTTCATCAATATATCTAATATTTTCTACCTGGCGGATAGAGGCCCCGATTGTCTTGTTTAAATTAGCTGTTTCGCAATTCACCAAACGGTTGACTGAGTTTCTCATATCTCGAACAATGCGAACATCCTCAAACCTAAGTAGTGCCTGGTGAGCACCGATTATATTAAGGAATTCGGTAATCTTTTCAGCTTCTTTTAGATAGGTAATAAAACCCTTTTTTCGTTCTAGTGTTTTAGCATTAAGATCAAAAACGTTCATTAATTCACAAAGTGAGTCATTATGTTCTTTATACGATGAATAAATCTCAAGATGGTACGAGGATGTTTCAGGATTATTAACAGATCCACCTGCTAAAAATGCACCACGTAAGTAGGATCGTTTGCAGCATTTCTTGGCTACTAATTCTGAAGAAATCTCTTGTCTTAAAGAAAAGCCTTCAAAAATCTTTAAATCTTTTAAAATATCCTTTGCATCTTCAATTAAGCGAACTATATATACGTTGTTCTTCTTGAGTCTCATTTTTTTTCGAACAAGGAGTTCAACACCAACATTATAGCATTTTTTCAGTAAAGTATAAATTCTTCTCGCAATAGCGGCGTTCTCCGTTTGGATATCCACCACTATTTTTTGATTGGAGAAGGAAAGTGCGCCATTCATTCGAATCAAAGCAGAAAGCTCAGCTTTTGCGCAGCAATCTTTGGTGTCTATATTTGTAAGTTCTTTTTTCGTCTCTGAAGCAAATGACACAGGTTCCACCTCCTTACTATACTTAATGTAGCTAGGCTTATTTTTTGCCCGATTTTTTCTAGCTTACTTTTAAAAAAATCCGATGAATAAGGGTAATCAAAAGCTAGGGTGACGTTATGCAAAACACCCTAGTTATTTTTAAGCATGTCGTATAAAAGATTTGCCACTTTTGTTGTATCATGTCTAATTACATTATTATCGTATGAAATGATTTTATCATGGATGATGGATAAACCTAAAGTAGAAAGCCTTTCTGTATCGTACACAACCGGCTTTGCCAACTCTTTTGCATATTTTTCTTTAATATGAGTAGGAATTTCACCATCATTCACTAAAATCGTATCAATAAATTTCACACCCATATGATCGTACAAGGCTTGCACATGGTCACTCGCTGTAAAATTCAACGTTTCTCCTGCTTGTGTCATCACATTACAGATGTATACCTTTTTTGCTTTTGCCTTTAAAATTTCCTCACCAATTTTTGGCACGAGTAAATTCGGTAAGATACTTGTATAAAGGCTTCCCGGACCAAGTACAATCATGTCTGCCTGTCGAATGATTTCAACCGATTCACTTAATGGTTCAATATCGTCTGGTGATAAAAAGACACGCTTAATTTTTTTGCCTGAGTACGGAATTTTTGATTCACCAGATACAACAGTACCATCCTCCATTTCAGCATGTAAAATCACACTTTTATTAGCTGCTGGAAGTACTTTTCCTCTCACTTTTAAAACCTTGCTCATCTCACCAACTGCGTGAACGAAGTCCCCAGTTATTGTTGTCATTGCTGCAAGTATCAAGTTTCCTAGTGAGTGACCGGATAACCCATTCCCACCGGCAAAGCGGTGTTGAAATAAATCCTCAATTAATGGCTCCACATCTGATAATGCGGCTAATACATTTCGAATATCACCGGGTGGTGGAATATCCATCTCATTGCGGAGACGACCAGAAGACCCTCCATCATCCGCAACTGTCACAATTGCCGTAATATCAACAGGTTGATATTTTAACCCTCGTAAAAGTACGGAAAGTCCAGTTCCTCCCCCAATGATGACAATCTTGGGCTGTCTTGGTTCTGTCATTACTTTCTGTCCTTTCTCTTCTCAATATCGCGGTGAGAAACATGGGGGTGGTATTCTTCTTTAAAATGATTTGCGATATATTCAGCAAGTGTAACGGAACGATGCTGTCCACCTGTACAACCAATTCCAATGACAAGCTGACTCTTACCTTCCCGCTTATATTGTGGCAACATAAATGCAAGTAAGTCGGTTACCTTTTCGATAAACTTCTGTGTTTCCGTCCATTTTAACACATAGCTTGAAACATCATCATCGAGTCCCGTTTTCGGTCTCATTGCCTCGATATAATGTGGATTTGGTAGAAAACGCACATCAAATACAAGGTCAGCATCAATCGGAATGCCATATTTAAAACCGAACGACATCACGTTAACTGTAAAAGTTGGTCTTGATTGTGATGCAAATTGCTTTAAAATTTTTTCCCGCAATTCTCTTGGTTTTAAATCGGATGTATCATATATATACTGTGCTCTTCCCTTTAATTCTTCTAAGATTTCCCGCTCTGCCTGAATTCCTTCAAGTGGGGAACCAGTAGGAGCTAGTGGATGTGATCGTCTAGTCTCTTTGTAGCGTGTAACAAGTGTAGTATCTTTAGCATCGAGGAATAGAATTTGTGGAGCAATCCATGACTTTTCAGATAAATCATCAAGTGACGCAAATAAACTATCGAAAAACTCGCGACCTCGCAAGTCCATCACAAGTGCTACTTTATTCATTTTTCCGCCAGATTCCTTCATCAACTCAAGAAACTTTGGAAGCAAGGTTGGTGGAAGGTTATCGACGCAAAAATACCCTAAATCCTCAAAGCTTTGAATGGCAACTGTTTTTCCGGCACCTGACATTCCCGTAATAATGACTAACTGTATTTCATTTGTTGAACCAACACTCATTTTTTTGCCTCCCTAAAATCAAATATGCCTTGACGAATTTGCGCCCAGATTCCACTTTAGATCTGAAGCATCCGCCGGAGGCACTAACTTTACGCATTCGGTGCATGAATCCCAACAGACAAATGTTAGCTTGGATCCAATCGGTACGATAGTAATTGGAAATCTGGTGTATATGTAAAGGTACCATATATAACCCCAGAACCTTGAAGGACATAATCTAAAATATGATAATCACCAGGGGCCATTGGCAGATTAGGGATGTCCTTGATATCCTGCCATTTAAGGATTCCTTCTTCAGACTCATCAACGTTTTCACCTGCATAGTCAGTTGCTAAGAAGGAAAACATCATCCATTCCGAAGTCACCTTGTCGCCTTCCTTGATGATAAATGTAAATATCCCTTTAATATCTGGGTTTTTCAGATATAATCCGGTTTCTTCTCGGTACTCACGGATACAGGAATCACGAACTGATTCACCAGGTTCCATTTTCCCACCAGGGGCAACCCACCACCCACGACGGGGCTTTTGTAAAAGCAATACTTTATCATCTTTGCGTACCACGCAATTTGTTACTCTTTGCACTCTCTTTCACCCCAAGTCGATCTCTACTTTGAAGACCGTTGTAAGCAATCTATTGTTATTATTATACTATTTCTATCAGGTAGTCACAACGAACAAGATTTTCATATTAATTATTGTTTCAATTATAAGGTGTAATCTTAAAGGAGGTTGAAAAGGACCGAGAATTTCAAGGCGGCGCAGCTTTGAGTACCGGAGCGTATGTAGTTAATACGTGAGGAACGGAGAAGCAAGCCAACGCGGAAATTCGATGTGTCATTTTCGGCCGACTCAAAAAAAGGGGGCACGGGGGATGTACCCGTGCCCAAAATAAATCTATTTTATAAAAAGGGGGTCAATTACTACTATTATCATACTCAAAATATATTTCATCCGTGTTACAGGAGAGTTAAAACATAATTACGTTTCAAAGTTAGATTTAATATATACGTAACATAAATCTTAAAAGGACTAGTTCTATTCCAGTTTCGTTGTTCAAAAGCTTGAACTTGACGCATACAATGCATTAATAGCCTATTTAACGAAGGAGGAATGTGAATGAACGAAAGACTCATGTTACGACAGGAACTAATGGAGCTTGATCAGAAACACTTTTTACATCCAACCTCTCCTATTCAACAACAACAAGATTTCGGTCCAGCGTTTATTTTTACAAAAGGAGAAGGTATATTTCTTGAGGATGTAAACGGAAAGCGAGTTCTTGATGGCATGTCCTCATTATGGAATGTCAATGTCGGACACGGTCGGAGAGAATTAGGACAAGCGGCAATGGAGCAGATGAACAAATTAGCATTTAGCTCGAGCTTTGCCACATTTAGCAATGAGCCAGCAATCCGCTTAGCTACCAAGCTTGCAGAGGTAGCACCTGGGAATTTATCCACCACCTTTTTTACTTCTGGTGGCTCTGAAGCAAATGACACAGCTTATAAATTAGCACGCCATTACTGGATTTTACGTGGGATGCCTGAGAAAAAGAAAATTATCTCTCGAAAACGGTCTTATCATGGAGTTGCCATGGGATCAACGAGTGCTACAGGCTTGAAACCTTTTCGTGATTTTACAAACTCACTAGCTCCCGATTTTTATTATAGTGATAATTTGTCCACTGAAGATTTGCGCCAAACAATTGAGGTCGAAGGTCCGGAAACAATAGCCGCATTTGTAGCTGAACCCGTGCAAGGGGCAGGTGGCGTTCATATTGCATCAGATGAGTATTTTAGAGACGTTCGTGAAATTTGTGATGAATACAATATCTTATGGATAACAGACGAAGTCATTACTGGATTTGGTCGAACGGGTGAATATTTTGGAGTCGATCATTATGGTGTAGCTCCGGACATGATGTGCTTCGCCAAAGGAGTGACCAGTGGCTACGCACAGTTAGGTGGGGTCATATTGTCCGAAGCTATTTTTGAAGATTTGAAGGAGCTATCAACAGGAACGCTGTTGCACGGGTATACCTATAGTGGTCACCCGATGGCATGTGCAGTTGCCTTAGCAAATATTGAAATCATTGAAAATGAGGGGTTAATTGAGAACTCCAAAAGAATGGGAGCAAAAATGCTCGATGGATTTTCCTGGATTCAGGGAGAATCTAGTATCGTCAGCCATGTTCGCGCACTAGGACTCATGGGAGCAGTTGAAATCAATACACCTCAGCATGTAAAAGGTCCGCTCGCACCTAGAATCGTGACGGAGGCTTCGAAAATCGGGTTAATCTGTAGATCTGTCGTCTTTGATGGTCAAGATACTCTTGTTTTCGCCCCGCCACTGTGCATAAACAAAGAGGAAATCGAACTCATGATTGAAATGCTGCACCATGCGATATTTAGAATAGAGCGAAGTGTATAAATTTCATATTAATTACCATTTTTTGTATTTGCTTTTTGGCAGGTTTTTCGATTGGTCAATGGACAATGGGACTACCATTTATTTGTTTACTCTTTGCTATCGGTTATAGCTTTAAGTGGACTCGAACAAAGGTAGCGTACATTCATTATCGGGGTATTGATCGCGTATGTGTTGGTGGTGAATGTAGATGATGCCTATTGGTTTATCCTTTCTGTTTTTTCGTAATATGAGAGTGGTTGATTACTAAATAAAAAAGTCGAGCTCGATTACGTTGGCTCGACTTGATTGGTACCTTATCGCACTGGTATTTCAAATTCTTCCTCATCCATTGTAACTTTGAGCACTAATGGCTTATCTGTTTCAGAAACAGCTTTCGGTACTTGGAAATAAATATGTACCTTTCCTTCTGTTAAAGACGATACACTCGCACTGCCAATTTTTGTACCTTCCTCTTCTTCAGTTCCAGCTAGGCCTTCAAACTCATGCTTTCCATCATAAAGTAAAAAGAATTTAACCGGGGCAAGCTTGTGTCCATAATGAAATATGTCTGTAGTATCATTATTGATGGTTCCTGATATATGTAAAAAAGTCTCAGAATCCGAGTTAATTGTACGTGATCCTAGTACAGTATCAGCTTCTGCATTAGTAGCTTTAAACTCCTGAACAAACGAGGCATTCGTAAGTTTAATTTCTACAGCATCATCTGCATAATAAAACACTTTATCTGAATCAAATAGATTTTCTGTTGGTTCTGTATTTTCTTTATCGTCATTACCTGAGGCTCTAAACACCTCTTCTTCCTTGCCATCCGATTCTTCACTATCTGTTGCTTCTTCTTTTTCTTTTTCTTCAATGTTCTCTTCTTCCGCATTTTGGCCTGTTTCTTCGGTACCTACTCCTGAGGCTTTTTCATTATCTTCTTGTGCTCCATTAGAACTACCACAAGCTGCTAACGTAATTGCCAGTAAGATTGTTAAAAGGAATCCAAACCACTTTTTCTCCATTTTGTTTACCCTCCAAGTTTCATTCGCTCAAGGACTTATTATATTATCCAAATTTCTGGGTAACAACTAAAAAAGAGATAACGAAGATAAAATAGGTAAAACATCCTTTGTATCGTCACGCAGCATTCGATACCTTTTGCCTATTATTGGTAATAAATACCTATATCATATGCAATATATCACTAAAAAAACACCTCCACAAGTGGAGGTGCCCTCATATGTTAAGCTTTAATTTTTTCCATTAATTCTTCTACATAGTGTTGAACTGCTTGAGCAGCAATGCTTCCATCCCCAGTTGCTGTAACAATCTGACGAAGTGTTTTTTCACGAATGTCACCAGCTGCAAAGATACCAGGTACTTTTGTTTCCATGTTATCATTGGTTTCGATATAACCATTTTCATTGGTAATTCCTAAGCTTTCAAATGGTTTTGAAAGTGGAAGCATGCCGACATAAATGAATACACCGTCTGCTCCAAATTCTGTTTCCTCACCCGTTTGTGTATTCACAAGAGTTAGACTTCCAACTTTTCCGTCTTTCTCATGGATTTCTTTAACAGTATGATTCCAAATGAATTCAACCTTCTCATTGTCAAACGCGCGTTGTTGAAGGATTTTTTGGGCACGTAGTTCATCACGGCGATGCACAATCGTAACTTTTGTAGCAAAACGAGTTAAGTACACGCCTTCTTCTACTGCAGAGTCTCCTCCACCTACTACAACAAGCTCTCTGTTCTTAAAGAATGCACCATCACAAACAGCACAGTAAGAAACGCCGCGGCCACCAAGTTCTTGTTCACCAGGTACCCCAATTTTCTTATATTCAGCACCTGTTGCAATAATAACCGCACGAGCTTTATATTCCTTGCTGCCAGCAATGATAGTCTTGTATTCTTCACCGTCAATTACCTCTTTAATGTCACCATACGCATATTCGGCACCGAACTTTTTCGCATGTTCAAACATTTTTGTGGATAATTCAGGTCCTAGGATATGATCAAACCCTGGGTAGTTTTCAACTTCTTCGGTATTGGCCATTTGACCACCGGGGATTCCGCGCTCAAGCATTAACGTTGATAAATCCGCACGAGATGTATAAACAGCAGCCGTCATTCCTGCTGGTCCGGCACCAATTATAATGACATCATAAATTTTATCTTCAGTCATTTTTCGTCTCTCCTTACTCACTTTGCAAATTATAATTATAGTTAGTATCTCCTACCCCTATCCTATAAAAACCTGTCAAAATCCGCTATTAATATGCTCACTGAAGTAGCTCTTTTACATATTTTACATATTTCATAACAGTGGCCTTCGAAATTTTGTATTTCTCTGCAACTTGCTTTTGGGTAATCGTACGAGAGACATGGTTACGCCAGATGTATTCTGTCGCCGCCGCCCATGCCTGCCAATTAGATACATTGAACTGACGCTTTACTGCCTCATCATAAATCATAAGCCATGTTAAATAGAGTTCCTCATTCGCAGTATCGTCATGTTTGTTTTTTGAAAATAACGTATCAGCAATCTGATAACCATCAATTATATAGGAAGGAACTTTACTTGATTTTTTCTTTTTGCTTAGGACATAATTTGCAAATTCTTGTTCGAGAGTTGCATGAAATTGAATATGCTTTATATCTTTTCGCGCTAGAGACGAATTTGTTTTACTCGCTAAAAATAAACCATATAAACGTTCCTCGATAAAGTCACCCGTTAACCAGCGGTCGAGTACGTCGCTAATTTGTTTGGTGCGATCAGACTCCCAAGGGGCAGAGCCCTTTTTACTTGGATTTTCCTCCAGTACTCGTTTCCACGCATTTTGAGCAATATCATGATGCTCTGTAAAATATGCAGAATAGGAAAGCCAGTAATAGAAGGTTTCATCTCCATCAAACCCGCTTCTCTGAAGACTTCTCAGCCATTTAAAAGCTAAGTCATACCTTCCAATCAAACCAAATGTAGCACCAAGTTTATAACGATGCTCAAAAAGAATTGGATGAATATGCGACAAACGGTTCGTTAATTCTTTTACCTGTTGAGTTTTTCGTTGATAATATAAAAAGACTAGGGAGTTACAGAGCGCATGAAGATTACCGGGATTTTTACTTAACACATCTTCAAGAATCTCTGATGCGTTATCCACATCTCCTGAATAAAAATAGGCAAGGGCCAAATTATTATAAGCTGACCAAAATTCAGGATACTCACGTATGATTTCTTTTAATAAGCATACTGCTTCGTCCAATCGACCACTTTCAAGATAGTCACGTGCTTGTTCTTGCTTGATAATCAGTTCATCCTGTTGGTTAGCGGAATCTTCAAATTCAACTTCCTCGAATCGAAGTAAATCAAGAAGATCCTCAGCATCCTCCACAAAATCGCCCTCAGGTTCACGCTCTAAATAAGTTTGTGCATATTTTCCGGCCTCTTGAAATAAACCTAAATGTGCATAATTATTAGCCATAAAGTAAAAACACTCTGGCATATCAAACTTCGGATTATCAATTATTTTTGTAAGATATTGATTGGACAGAACGTAATCACCAATTTCAGTTAATGCCACTGATAATTGACATAGAAACATTGGCTCTTTCGGTTCAAGTTCTATCGCTCGTTTAAAATGTTTAATGGATTTATATATATCATGCTGGCGGTACGCCTTAAGTCCTTTTTTAAAATAATATTCTCCCGTCTGGATAAACGGAATTACCTTAGAACCATGCTGTCTTTCTTTTCTGTTTTGTTTTTCCATCGGGGATCCTCCAAAATAAATCAATAATGCGTTACTTTATAAAATTATTTCCCAACGTAGTATAACACATAAAACCAGTTGAAATATAGGGATGCTTGACCAAATGTTAAATTCTTTTATAGAAAATAAACTGGTATTTTGTGGGTTATGTGGATAATGTGGACAACTTTACACTTTTTGTGAATAGTTCCTTGTTATTACTGAATCGATGAAACATATGCACAATTCCAACATTTAACCTGTGGATAGTGTGGATATCGTGGATAAATAATACACATTCCAGTAAAGTAGGAGATTGAAAAAGGGTGCTTATTTGTGGATAAGCACCCTTGGGAATTTTATCTTCGTTTTTCTAAAACTGTTAATACTTCATCAAGCGGAAGCTTTTGTTCACGAAGTAGGACAAGCAAGTGATAAATTAAATCCGCTGCTTCCCATTTAAGCTCTTCGTGGTCGCGGTTTTTTGCAGCAATTATGACTTCAGATGCCTCTTCGCCAACCTTTTTCAGTATTTTGTCTACGCCCTTATCAAATAGGTATGTAGTATAGGCACCCTCTGGCATTTCTGCCTCACGTTCAGCAATCACTTTCTCGAGTTCGTTTAGAATCGCAAAGCGGTCACCACTTACTTCTTTTGTATCCCCAATGACTGATTCGCTAAAGCAAGTATAGCTCCCTGTGTGACAGGCAGGTCCCGCTGGTTCAACTAGAACAAGGATAGCATCTTTGTCGCAATCATACTTCATCTCAACGATCTTTTGTGTATTTCCTGATGTTTCCCCTTTATGCCACAACTCTTGTCGAGAACGACTAAAGAACCACGTTTCACGTGTTTCAATCGATTTGCGTAGGGATTCTTCATTCATATAAGCAAGCGTTAAAACCTCTTTACTAATTGCATCCTGAACGATGGCTGGAGCAAGTCCTTTTTCATCGAATTTAATATCTGGTATGTTCATCGGACATTGACCCCTTTCTCTTTTAATACGTTTTTTACTTCTCTCACAGACGTTTCTTTGTAATGGAAAATACTTGCTGCTAAGGCTGCATCTGCTTTTCCTTCATTAAAAGCATCTACGAAATGCTCTGCATTACCTGCACCACCTGAAGCGATAACAGGTACCGAAACAGCTTCACTTACACGACGTGTCAACTCAAGATTAAAACCAACCTTGCTGCCGTCATCATCCATACTAGTCAATAATATCTCTCCAGCCCCAAGTGTAACTACTTCCTGCGCCCAATCGACAACTTCCCAATCAGTTGCCTTTCGTCCACCGTGTGTATACACTCTCCAGCTACCCAGTTCTTCATCAAACTTTGCATCAATAGCAACAACGATGCACTGGGAACCAAAAAAGTCTGCACCTTCTTTGATTAACTCAGGGTTTGTTACTGCTGCAGTATTAAGCGATACCTTATCAGCACCAGCACGAAGTATCTTTTTCATATCATCTAATGAATTAATTCCTCCACCGACTGTAAATGGAATCGCAAGCTCTGCCGCTACTTTCTCCACGACCTCAACCATTGTCTTTCGTCCTTCATGAGAGGCTGAAATATCGAGAAAAACGAGTTCATCTGCACCTTCAGAATCATAGAATTTCGCAAGTTCAACAGGATCCCCAGCATCACGAAGCCCGACAAATTGAACTCCTTTTACAACACGGCCGTCTTTAACGTCCAAACATGGAATGATTCGTTTAGTGATCATCAGCCCTTCACCTCTTCTAATGCCTCTTGGACAGTGAATTGATTGGTGTAGATTGCTTTACCCACAATTGCACCAGAAACGCCTTGTTCTGCTAACTTACTGAGTGCTTTTAAGTCTTCGATGGAGCTAACCCCACCAGAAGCAATTACTTGCTTTCCTGTAACAGTCGCAAGTGTGGCAACCGCATCGATATTAGGACCACTCAACATTCCGTCCGTAGCAATATCTGTAAAAATAAATACCTCTGCACCCGCATTTGCAAGCTCTACTCCTAAGTCAGTCGCTTTAACAGACGAGGTATTTAGCCAACCCTCCGTTGCTACATAACCATCTTTGGCATCTATACCAATAGCAATTTTATCGTTGTATTTCTTGAGCATGTCCTTTACAAATTCAGAATTAGAAATGGCAGCACTTCCTAAAATCACACGGTCAACGCCGTTTTCAATATAATAGGCCACATCCTCTTCCGTGCGAATCCCACCGCCAATTTGAACTTTTGCGTCTAGCTTCTTTGCCACTTCGAGTACATATTGGTCATTTACACGTTTACCTGCTTTTGCGCCATCTAAATCAACCATATGAATCCACTCGGCACCAGCATCCGCAAAAGCTTTTGCCATATCGAAGGGAGAATCCCCATAAACCGTTTCTTTATTGTAGTTACCCTGAAGCAATCGAACACATTTGCCACCACGCATATCAATTGCAGGGTAAATTGTAAAAGTACTCATATTGTCACCTTCTTTTCTACGATTGCTGCGTAGTTTTGGAGAATCTTTAATCCTAGGTCACTGCTTTTTTCTGGGTGAAATTGGGTTCCAAACACATTTCCTTTTCCGACGACAGCTGGAACCTCAACATCATAGGTGCTGCTCGCAATTACATTCTCATTGTCTGTTGTCGCATAGTAAGAGTGCACAAAATAGACATGCCCACCGTTGATATCATTTAGGAGTGGAGATGGGTTTTTCAGTTCTAGATCATTCCATCCCATATGTGGCACCTTGTATGTTTCACCTTTACCTGTTATGCCAGGTATTTTCGCAATTCTACCTTTTAAAAAGCCAAATCCCTGTGTAAGTCCATTTTCTTCGCTTTCTTCAAATAACAATTGCATACCAAGACAGATTCCTAAAATGGGAGTCCCTTTTGCAACGGACTCCTTTATAAAACGAACTAACCCTTTTTCGTGTAAAATGCCCATTGCGTCTTTGAAGGAGCCAACTCCAGGTAAAATCAGGCCGTCTGCTTTTGCGAGCTCTTCAGGTGAACTAGAAATAAAATAATCGTAGTTCATCCGTTCAAGTGCTTTAGAGACGCTGTATAAATTGCCCATCCCATAATCGATTATCCCTATCATCTACAACATCCCTTTCGTTGATGGGACCCCCTTAACTCGCGGGTCAATCATCGTTGCCTCATCTAGTGCGCGACCTAGTGCTTTAAAAACAGCCTCAATCATGTGATGTGTATTGTGACCATAATGAACAATCACATGAAGATTAATTCTTGCTTCTAATGCCAACTTCCATAAAAATTCATGGACAAGTTCCGTATCAAATGTACCAACACGGGAGCTTGGGAAATCAGCTTTCAACTCGAAGTGAGGGCGATTCCCTAAATCAATCACTACCTGTGCAAGTGCCTCATCCATTGGAACGAATGCATTACCATATCGTTTAATTCCTTTTTTATCTCCGAGCGCTTCACGTAATGCCTGTCCTAAACAGATTCCAATGTCCTCTGTTGTGTGGTGATCATCGATTTCAGTATCACCATTTGCATTAACTGTTAAATTAAATTTTCCATGTTGAGTAAAGAGGTCTAGCATGTGGGACATAAAAGGAACCCCTGTATCAAGCTTTGAGATACCTTCTCCATCAACTGAAAAATCTAATTTTATATCTGTTTCATTTGTTTTACGTTCAACCTTTGCTTGTCTTGTCATCATTACACCTACCGTTATCCACATTTTAAAAACTAGTAAAGAAAGAAAACTCCATTTTTTCTAGGTTCTGTGAATTACTATCCACATTATCCACATAATTTTGTGAATTATTTTAATCGTTCCTCAACCGCTCGAGCATGTGCTTCAAGACCTTCTAGCCTTGCGAATGCTGCAATCTTTGGAGCGTTTTCGTCAATTGCTCGTTTACTATATGAAATGATACTCGATTTTTTTGTAAAATCATCCACACTTAGCGGACTTGAAAAACGTGCTGTTCCGTTTGTCGGAAGAACATGGTTTGGTCCTGCAAAATAGTCACCAACAGGCTCTGAGCTGTACCGCCCAATAAAAATCGCACCTGCATGCCTAATTTTTCCTACCTGCTCCATCGGTTCTTTCGTCATGATCTCCAAATGCTCAGGAGCAAGTTCATTCACAATTTGAACAGCTTCATCCAAATCACTTGTGACGTAAATCGCTCCAAAGTCGTTGATGGAAGCTCTTGCAATCTCCTCACGCGGTAGAATAGCTAACTGTTTTTCAACCTCTACGGAAACGGCTTCTGCAAGCTCCATTGACGGGGTGACGAGAATACTTGATGCTCGCTCATCGTGTTCAGCTTGGGATAATAAATCTGCCGCAACTTCATTTGGTAAGGCAGTTTCATCTGCCAACACAACAATCTCACTTGGTCCTGCAATCATATCAATATCGACATTTCCATATACTTCGCGTTTTGCTAGCGCAACAAATATATTTCCAGGTCCGACAATTTTATCAACAGGCTTAATCGTTTCCGTTCCATACGCCAATGCCCCTACTGCTTGTGCTCCGCCCACCTTATAAATTTCCGCAACACCTAAAATATCAGCTGCAACTAATACCCCAGCTGGAATGGTGCCATCTTTACCAGGTGGGGAAACCATCACGATTCTCTCCACACCCGCTACCTGTGCTGGAATCACATTCATTAACACAGATGATGGATACGCCGCCTTTCCTCCAGGTACATAAACACCTACAGCATCAAGTGGAGTAATTTTTTGGCCAAGAATGGTTCCATTATCCTTCATGGTCATCCACGATTGCTTCACTTGACGACTGTGGTAATCACGGATATTTTCAGCAGCCTCCCTTATAATAGGAGTATATTTTTCATCTAAATTTTGATAGGCTAGTTTGATGTCTTGCTCGGTTACTTTTAACTCATCAAGTAGAACACCATCAAATTCTTTAGTATAGGTACGAAGAGCGGTGTCTCCTTCTTTTTGCACGTTAGCCAAAATGTCTAAGACCGCTCTTCTCTGCTCTTCTGTTCCACTATCAATCGTCCGTTTCAGTGAAACATTCTTTGTTACACGTTGAATTTGCATGATGGGTCTGTCCTTTCTTCTATTGACTTATAACTTTTGATAGACGCTCTACTATCTCGTCAATTTGCTGATCCTTTAAGCGATAGCTCACAGGATTGACGATGAGCCGTGAAGTGATGTCTGCAATATGTTCAAGTTCCACTAACCCGTTTTCCTTTAAAGTGCGTCCAGTTGAAACAATATCCACGATTCGGTCGGCTAATCCAATTAATGGAGCAAGCTCGATTGAACCGTTCAATTTAATAATTTCAACTTGCTCGCCATTTTCACGAAAATAGCTTGATGCGATATTCGGGTATTTCGTCGCAATTTTTGGTGCAACACCATTCATTTTTACATTTGGAAGCCCTGCAACCGCGAGATAGCATTTGCTAATCTGCAAGTCCAACACTTCATACACGTCACGTTCTTCCTCTAGCATAACATCCTTACCAGCGATACCGATGTCTGCCACACCATGCTCCACATATGTCGTTACATCTGTCGGTTTCGCTAGCATGAATCGAAACGGCTCATCAGGTACATCGATAATCAATTTTCTTGAATCCTCAAATTCAGGAGGAAGATTATAGCCTGCTTTCTTCAATAACTCTACTGCTTCTTCAAAAATACGACCTTTAGGCATGGCAATCGTTAATTTTTCAGTCATTTACACTTCCTCCTTCCTTGTTGTTCCTAAGAAAAAGGTATTTTTAGCATAGGCGTTCGTGCATGCATCCACATCTTTAACGCCCGCAATATCTTGAAGGATGACTCGCTCACCCTGTTCTCTTTTACTCATCGCAAAACGAATGGCATCTTCACGCTGTTCAGAACTATATATGACACAATGTATCTCAGGCTTTTCCTGAGGTAAATCAAGTGCTTCAAGTAGTCGGTCAATCCTTATTCCAAAGCCTGTCGCAGGCGCAGGACGATCAAATTTTTCAAAAAGGTGATCATAGCGCCCACCGTTTCCAACCAAGAAGCCCACATTCTCTGCATATACTTCAAACAGTATGCCTGTGTAGTAGCTCATGTGGCTAACAAGATTGAAATCAATTTTAATATGCTCTGTCACACCAAAGGCTTCTAACTTATTCCACAACATGTCAAGTTCTTCCGCTGCTTGTTTTCCTTCTTCACATTCGACTAGCTCTTTTGCTTTTGCTATTTTCGTTTCATTTCCTCTTAGTTGTAAGAGAGAAAGTAAACGTTGCCTATCGATGGAAGAGAGCGGTAATTTATTCACATGTTCTCTATAACCAACATAATTTTTTTCGTATAAATAACGTTGTAAAACATCAGCTCTCGCTTCATTCCCTACAATCTCCATAAACAATGATTTTACATAACCAATATGTCCGATTGGCACGGTAAAATTAGTAAGGCCAGCTTGTTTGAGAGTTGTAATCAGAAGGGAAATCACTTCTGCATCTGCACTTGTTGTCGTATCTCCGATGTATTCAATCCCGATTTGCTCAAATTCTGCGGGTCTTCCGCCTTCATGTTGCTGAGCACGGAACACATTTGCAGAGTATGCAATACGTTGTGGATACCCATCTTGATATAAACGTGATGCCGCAACACGTGCGATTGGTGCAGTCATATCAGGTCGTAACACCAGAGTGTGTCCCTGTGAATCCAGTAACTTAAAAAGCTGACGGTCAAGGATTGCTGACGCCTCACCAATTGTTTCGTAGTATTCAAGAGTTGGAGTTTCAATAAATTGATAGCCCCAGCTTTCAATTTGAGCAGACATTGCATCTCTTATTTTCTTTTTTGCTTCATATAAAGCCGGTAAAGTATCTCTCATCCCTAAGGGTTTTTCAAACATAAACACGATTTACGTCACCACCAAAGTTTGTATACATTTTATTTTATCATACTTATCTAATAATTTAGTTTTGCTTTAGTTCGCTAATATACTACCAAGATAAAGTATATATTACACCTATCCCTTTTATGCGTCAACAGAAAAGTCAGAATTGAGTTGTAAGAGTTTGGATAATTTTGGTTGAGTAAAAAAATCCGGTTCAGACTGTGGATAAGTTGGGTGCGTGGTCAATTCAACTTGTGGATTATATTAATAATGTGATTGGGCGGTTGTGGATAATGTGGATTTTGTGGATAAAATAATAGAGTTTGTAAGCAAGAGAGGAAGAAAGGAGCCAGATGTTGGAAGTGACTAATAAATAGCAGAAGAAGAACAGAAGGTTAAAAAATTGAGAAAATGCAAATTGGGGCTCTCTAAAAAGCACCTATAATAGTAAAGCAGCGAAAGAAAAATTTTATATTTTCCTTTCGCTGCTTTTTTGTTGGATTTTGATTATTAGAAGTAGCAACCACTTTGTTGATTGGAGTGGAAGGTGTGAGACTCCTGCGGGAAAAGCGAGGCCAGGGGAGACCCCGCAGGAGCGCTAGCGACGAGGAGGCTTCCGGACCGCCCGCGGAAAGCGAGCACCTGCAGCGGAAATCAACACTATGTTTTCACCAGAAAATAATATAAAAGAAGAGGCTGTCCTCAAAAACCACTTTTCAATGACTTTTCGGACAGCCCCAACTCCAAATTAAGTAGACTCAATTATTAATGTACAGCCTTTTTCCATTTTAATACGATAATAATTTTCTCCAAGACTCGAGCCAGTTATTAAAACACCTTCCCCAGATAGATTTGTTGTCTCTGCAAAAGTAGGTAGCTTTATCGTCAAGTCTGTTTCCCGCTCAGCAATTATTTTTGCATATAGAGATTTGGCTTCAACATCCCAGCTTACAGAAACACGACCAGTCATTATCCAAAAATCCTTTACGCTCCCTCTTTTCCATCTGTCTGGAAGTGCCGGCAAAAGCTTAACAAGGCTTGGTGACGAGTATAGAAGCATCTCTTGTATCGCATTAATTATTCCCATACTTGCATCAAGTTGCACCGGTGCTGTCTCAATTTCCATACTTAGGCCCATATTTCTCCAATCATTGTGAAGCGTAAATAAATTTGGCAATAGACAAGACCGAGACAGAATATCTAAACATTCTAATGCCTTTTCCCCGTCACCTAACCTCGCCCAAATACTTGCCATGTGAGCAAGCGACCAGCCGGTTTGTGCACCTAATTCCCTTTTAGAGACAGCAACCTTAAATGCCTCAAATAGCTCACTATCTTCCTCAGCGTTACTTTCTCTACCAGGGAAAACCGGATAGAAATGGGAGACATGACGGTGGTTATAGCGGTCTTCAAATGCCGGATGCATCCATTCCCGAATGGCTCCATCCTGATTGACTTCATAGTCAGGAATTCGATCAAGCATCTCCTTCCACTTAGCCATTTCATCCCTATAGATTGATACAGCACTTGCCCCTTTTATTAGATGAGTTAACACCTCTTTTAGGATTGCAAAATCCATAGTTGCATTTATAGTTGTTGGCATTGGATGTGCAAGTTGTAGTCCATCCTCAGGCATAAAATTCAATGGTGTGTTCTCAGGAGAAACGGAAGGGTAAAATTGATACAGCCCTCTCTCGTCAGTAGTGAGAAAATCTTCATAAAACAGAACTACTTCTTTCATAAATGGGAGGACTTTTTCTACTAAGAATTCTTTATCCCCTGTGTAAAGATAATATTCATAAAAATGTTGTGCTAGCCACCCCGCTGCACCTGTCCAATTCATAATGACAGGTACAATTTGGTTGGGTACACCAATACCTGGTGTTGTACCTGCTGGAATATAAATCCCACGACATCCATATAGCTTTCTAGCATTTTCTCGAAAATCATCCATCATTTCTTCATAATAACTGAATAATGAAGGGATAAAGTATGATAACCCACCCACTGGTGCATGCCAGTACATCATTTGAATATTCTCATTTGCCATTCGGTGACACCACATAAGTTGATAGTCCCCTCCCCAGAGACCATACATCCCAAATGGTTGACTCTCTGGACTAGTACCTGAGATAAATAAATATCTCCCATACTTCCACAGTGTCTCTAATAGCGAGAGAGGCGCTTCACCATCATAAGCATCTAAAAGAAGTTCTTCATTTGATTGTTCAGTTTCAGATTCATCTAGTTGTAAGGATGCTGTATGGAATAATGATGTATGTAGAGGAATATGACGTTCCAACAAACTCTGATAACCTCCTTGTGCTTCTGAAAGTTCTTTTTGAAGTCGAGGCCATTCTTGTAAATGGTCTCCTTTTATAAAAACCTTCATCTTCATTTGGATGTTCGTTACATTCTCACAACGAAATCTATTATTCTCAATGATTACTTTTCCATCAGTAGGGATTATTTGTAATACTGCACCGAATTCGGTGTCATCATCATTTTTTACTGCAAAAAAGATAAAATGATCATGTATTCTAATTTTTACGGTGCTTTCCAACTCTTTAATTCTTTGTTCCATTTTTGCACTGTTCGTCTTACAAAGACCTAGCTGACACTCAGCAGAAAGCGTCTCCCCATTTGAACTAATCTCGTAAACTACCATATCGTCTGCGCGAGAAACAAACAATTTTCGCTCAAAGTGGTTATTCCCTTCTTCCCAACTTACGGTTACCTCACCTGTTTCCATATTCACTTCACGTTTGTAGTGTTTGAATCCTTCTGTCTGTTGCATTCGAACCGTTAATTCAACAAGCGGCAAGACTGATGCTAAGCGAGTTTGATACCCTGACTCTTTTACTCTATTCGTTAAATGCCAGCTTGCCTCTTTGTATCGTTCCTGTTTCATTAATTCTCTCGTTTCATTTAAGGTGCTTCCCAAGTCTGGAAGTGTGTCCTTTTTTCCCATATGCCATAATCCTTCATGGTTGATGATGATCCTCTCTAAACCTACCCCGCCTGAGACAGCTGCACCTATTTTTCCATTGCCCGATGGGAGAGCTTCCCTCCACATATTTCGCCACCATGAAGCAGGATATTTCATAGAGATTCGATTCCTATTCTTCACTTTGCTATTACCTCCCGAAACAAATCTTCTAAGAAAAAGGACTGTCCCGTTTGTATTGTGACAGCCCTTTCCTTTTCATGTATTTGTTCTTACACTTCTACTAATTCAACATTCCTGGCTTTCGCCAATTTCTCCATCTCAATACTCGCAAGTAAAAATGGCGCTACTCCCATTAAATCATCGCTAACAATTTCCTCGCTCATATAATAGTCGTATGAACCATCTCGGTACTTAGCACCTCCCAGACCTGCACCTTTACAGATATGGTGGAGATGAACACCCTTTTCATCTTCAGTCACGAAATGCTTATGAATTCCTTCATAGGATTTAAAAACCACCTCCGGATTAATTCCAGATAAATAGCCTAAACGTATTCCTTTTGCTAATGCATATGTGAGCATACAGGATCCTGATGCTTCAAGGTAATTTTGGTTACGTCCATTTTGGTCCATCAGTTGATACCAGAGGCCACTGTTTTGATCTTGGACATGTATAATCGCGTGAGCCATTCTCTCGAAAATCCCCATAATCTGACCACGCTTTGGGTGATCAACAGGAAAATGCTCGAGGGAATCTACAATTGCCATCGAATACCAGCCCATACCACGACCCCAAACATGAAAAGAACGCCCTGTTTCTTTATCACACCAACGTTGTTCCCGACTTTCATCCCAGGCATGATGCAAAAGTCCGGTTTGTGGGTTACGCGTTTTTTCCTCAATTAATAAGATTTGTCTTGCCACCTCATCAAATCCCTCTGCTGCATGAAAGCTCTTAGCGTATTGAGCCAAGAATGGAGAAGACATATACACCCCATCAAGCCACATCTGAAAAGGATAAATCTTTTTATGCCAGTAACCGCCTTCGCTAGTTCTTGGCTGTCCTTTAAGCTGCGTAACTAGCTGTCCGATGGCCTTCTCATATTTCTCGTCACCACTCTGTTCCCAGAGTAAAAATAAGTTTTTTCCTTTATTAATATGATCTAAATTATATTCCTCGATGGTATAATCCTTTATCGCTCCATTTTCATGAATGAATAAGTCCATATGCTTTTTAACTATTTCATGGTATTTTCCAATGCCACTCCAATCAGAAAGGAAGTCAAAAGCCTTTAATGTCATTCCTGCAACATAGCCCCATTTATTTGCTATTTTCGGATGGTATCCGTTTTCACAATTTGATAGAATTGTTTCTGCTATTTTGATTGACCACTGGGTTGATTGCACCTGTTCATCTCCTTTACAGATTACTCTTCTAACTAAGTTCTGTTTATTGGTTTCTTCACTTTGGCCTTACAATAAAGGATATAGACCTTCCCATTTCACTTTCCATGAACCATCCTGGGGGAATCCAGGACACTGATTGTCTGAGCCATCTTTCCATCCACAAACCATCATCGCAACAGCTGTTAAAAGCCCTCCGTTGCCTGGCAAGTAAGCCGTTAATCCTGGTCTCTGATAATTATGTCCGTTTACTAAATACGTATTTTTAGTGGCATTCATCATCAGGAAGTCTATCGCCAATTCGCGTTCTCCTAATCTAGCAGCTGTCATCGCACACATTGGAAAATCCCAGCCCCATGCAGACTCCCAATCCCAAACTTCCTTTACCTTATTTAATGTATTCCTCATAATATCTCGTTCCACTAATGTTCCAGGTAATATCCCTAGGGCACCAAGCATTGAAGGATGGTCATGATTTTTTTCTGTAAATGTATTATGACAATTCTCATGGGCTAGATAAACGCCATCTTCGTGTTTCGGTGTTGCCATTGAATTTGCAACCTTTTCCCATAAAGGATTTGCTGGCAGATTTAGCCTTTTAGCCCACTTCACTGCTATCTCAAGCCCGTACTTCCAATATTCAAGCTCATAAGGAGGGTTTTTGCTTTCCGTAATATAATGACACTCCTGCGCTGGTATAAGTGGCGGACCTAGTACGTATTCACCCGTTTCTTCGTCCAAATGAGCATAAGAGACCATAAAGTCTGCTGCCTCAAACACAATCGATTGAAATTGTTCTAAAAAGGAGGCGCTCGGTTGTACCTGATAACACATTTCGGCCAGTACCATTGGGTGTGGTTGTTGCCATATCAACCCCGGAGCGACAGGGGAAGGACTTTGTTTCCCATCAATACCGACCATCTTTGGCCATCTAACTCCAGCATAACCTTGTAACTCAGCAAGCTCCCTTGCTTGTGGCAAGATGGATAGATACCAATTAAGGCTGTTCTTTAAAAATTCCTCTCTCCCCCATATTGGAAAATGCGCACTATGCCACCAGTGCATCTCTAAATGAAATTTTCCGAACCAACTATTATACATATAGCCGGTTTCTTGAGGAGGTAACGAACCACCACTATGAATCGCTGTTAGGTATTGAGACAAAACAACTCTCCGTTCCAATTCGGATGCACGTGGGTCTGTACTCTCCGAAAAGTCGATTGCCGCGCCTTTCTGCCAGTACGTCTCCCAAAAAGAAGAACTTGCTTCAAAAACCTCATCCGTCGTCATTTCTGTTGGGATTTCTGGAGCAAATGCTATGGTACAATCTAAACTGTCCATACCTCCGTCGGTTTTAAGGGTATACTCATGTGTAGCTGTTTGTTCAACTACACCATTGCTCCAATCCCATCTGACAAAATAGTGATCTTGATCCATCGTACGTGTCAACAAACCTGCCTTTTCCGAGATAGAATCATAGTTTGTTTGATGCCTTTCATCATGGATCCAGTCTGGGTGTGTAGCTTTTGCCCAACTATTATGCGTAATATCAGGTGCTGGAAATTTTATAAACACCTGAACTCGGTTCTCCTTTACTAATGGTGAAGTGACGCGTACAGCTACCGTATCAACCCTCGAATGGCACGCTGTCCTTACTGTGACCGGTGACCCGCCCACACAAAATTCACTTTCAACAACCCCAGTCCATAAATTAAGCTTTTGGTGAATATCTGTAATTTCAGCAGCCTGTATAACCTGACCACTTTCAGATAAAAAACGGAATGAAACCCTGCCTAGCTGCAATCTGTGAGGATTTTGTCGCAACCAGTGATAGGCTTCATCTTTTCCATCAGGCTTCATTGGATAATTTACCTGTCTCCCATACGTTTCATACTGTTGATAGACAATATCTTTTTCTGAATAAAGGTTCGGTTCACCAGTGTAATGCCAACCCCAATTTGATTGAGTCCCAAGCGGTGTTTCGTATGCTTCCGGAAAGGTTTGTAACCCCGTAAAGTCACAGCTAAATCCAAACTCTCTGTTTCCAATTGACAATGGAGCAAGTGGCTCTACCTTGTTAATAACCGGATGATTCCTGTCAACAATTTGCCTTCTATTTAACATATTTATCCTCCAATAAGGTTGAAAATCTCATCTTTAGAAACTCTATTGTTACATAACTTCCTTTTTTCCTTTATAAAGCTCTCTATATTTACCTGGTGTAATATTATTACACTTACGAAATGCCCGAATAAAGCTATTTTCATGCTGATACCCAACCTTTATTGCGATATCAGAAATCTTCTCTTCTGTATTTACTAATAAATCTGCAGCAAGCTTCATTCTTAAATTCGTAAAATACCCATAAATCGTTTCGTTCATCTCTTTCTTAAAAATGGAGCTGGCTAAACTCACGCTAATACCAATTGAATCGACAATTTCCGTAATACCAATTGGTTCATCTATGTGTGCTTTCATATATTCAATCATTTTTTGAATTAAAATTGATTCCTTACTTGTTTCAAGAGCCTGGATTTCCTGAATCTTATGTTCTGCTTGTTCTATTAGGAAATCTGCAATATCATCAATATACATGGTGTGAAGTTGATTAAAGAATTCTCTCTCTTTTCTTTTTGCCTCATCATCACCTAGGCGTAAGGATCGATCTCCTATCCTGTTAATAATGATGAATGCTCTTTCTGGCATCAAACAACTATTCCTAATCTCTTCAATGATTTGGTCAATCAAGTTGTTTGCCCGGATGCTATCACCTGTATTAATTGCCTCTGATAATTGGTCTAAAACTTTGTCATTGATTGCTAGCTTCTTTTTCTGCTGGTGCGAGATATCCTCATATTTTAGTAAGCTCCCATACCCCAAGAATAATCTTTGTCCTAATGCTGTTTCAGCTTCTACGATAGCATCTACGATTTTCCCAAAGTCTGATTTCGTATCAGAGACTCCAACGGAGATACTGAACTCAAGTAATGAAGAGATTGTAGAAAGCGCTTCCTCTATTTTGTCTTCGAAAAGTGTTTCTTTTCGTTCTGCCTTCAAGACAATCATCAATTTGTCTTTACCTAGATCAACGCAGTCGGTTTGGGAAGCCAACGCTAGAGATTCAGTTAGAATATTGGTTAATGCAAACTTTAACAGCGAGTGGTCACAGCTAGGGTATTTGTTTGTCCAATGATAGAAATGATCAATAGAAATGATTGCAACTTTATAAGTAGGATGTGATGAATCTTGAAAATACCCTTTACACTTTTCTCTTATTTCTTTTATATTTGTTATGTTTTTATGATAAATATCGCTAAAAAACTTTGCAGATGCTTCCGATCTAACTCTTCGAATCTTATATGACAATTGCGCATAATCACTTAAAAGTTCTCCAGCCAGTGTTTCCAAATGTAATAGATCCTGATGATCCTTGTCCATGTCTCTATTCCCCATATTAAACAGCTCTTTCATTCTTCGTATTGGCCTGAACGCTATACTATTAATATAGAAAATTGCTACTCCGCTAACTAATAAAGCAAAGATTGAAACAAGGAGAACTACATTACCCACCTTTTTAGACTTAGCTAGTAAACTATCTTGAGGAACAAGGGAAATATATTTCCAACCAGTTAGTGGAGAAATATTCTGGCTGACTAAATATTGTTTACCGTTATATGTGATATCACCCAAATGATTTTCATCCAGTTGAATAACAGCTTCTATTACCTCATTTGTATCTAGCTTTTCACTAGAAGAAACTGAAGTAGAGTATACTAGGTCATTATTCTGATCAATAATCAGTTTCGAGCTACTTAAATTAGCCATACTCGGTGAATGAAATGGTTCAAACAGATGGTGATAACCCAGATTAATCGCGATAATCCCTTTAAGCTCACCTTGATTCATGATTTTTCTAAACAAGGTTACTTCTGAACGATTTGATGCTTTGCCGTTATGAACCTTTCTTTTCTTCACCAACATCATTTCATCGCCGAACTCATCAGCTACATCCACCCATTTCGAATCATAAAAAGTTGATTTACGTGAGCTAAAGCCTTGGGGCATCGACACAAAACTATCATGTTCAATATCATATATGTAGATACTATTGATGAAGGATGAGCTATTGATAAAGGTAGACAGTAGCTGATAAATTTCAGTAATATCGTTGTAGGAATTCTGAATATCACTATTTAAAAATCGATTAATACTAGGATTCAACGCTAACATAATCGCAACATTATCGCTGTCACTAATATGCTGTTCAATGACATTCATACTAACCTGCAGCATTTGTTGTTGAGGTTCGTTCAATTCCTCCTGCAGTACTGACTTGGACGTTTGGTAAGATGTAATACTGACTATCAGAATTACAAAAAACACAGCAATGGTTAAAAATAAAATCAATCTCGTCTCTGTTTTTCGAAGTGGATATTTGAGCCATTTTTGGAAAGTCTGGAGCACCTATTATAACCTCCTTTTTTCGCATTATACTATATATCCACTGATTCCGAATGAATATTTCTAACTATTCACAATCTTTATTACCATTTAAAGCCTCTAGCATTCTCCTCGTTTCAGTTCCTGCTAATAGAACAATTCCGATTCCATGTGTATCATTTAGCTTCCAAGGTAGTTCATGCTTATAATAGAAATTAGAAAAGGAGTAACTAGATCCTTGGCATACCCCATAAAGATTTCCATGTTTATCAATAGCCCTCTCTGTTAGACCCTTCCATCCAGCCATAACCGCTTGTATATACTTTGATGGATTTTCAATCCAGCCATATCGAACCCCGTTTGCAAAGGCATAGATGAACATTGATGTACAAGACGACTCCTCATAGGATTCTGAATCAATTAATACTTGATGCCACAGACCATTTTGACCTTGAACCTTTAAGCATCCCTCGGCAAGTTGACGATAGAACGTAAGTATACCCTGATAGTACTCATGGTCAGATGGAAGTACCTTCAACAACTCTGTTAATGAGAACAGTACCCAGCCATTGCCTCGTCCCCAAGTTGTTAATGTAGGCTTTTCTTTTAAAACATGATACACATGTGACATGAGTTGAATTTCTTCCATATAAAGATAGCTTTTATAAAGCAGAAGTTGTCTAGCAGCCTCATCTACATACGTGCGATCACCGCTATACTTAGCATAACGGCATAAAAATGGAACGCTCATGTACATATCATCACACCACATTGTATTGTGCATGCTCTCTGAAACACCGACTTTTCTGTAAAGGGCACCATCTTCTAAACGGCTCTGCTTATTCATGATATAATCTGCTATTGTTTCCGCAATTTTGTGAGAACCTTTTATAGAATACTCTTTTGCTGTTAGTAACATAAGGGCACCAAATGAACCGCAATCATCAAGACTATCAATATATGAAAGTTGATTATTTATCCCTGCTGCACCGTATTGTTTTTGATCCCAAATCGAATATTCATATCTTGAGGTAGCAAATTCAACATGCTTGCAAACATAATCAATGATTTCAGGTCTGGAAAATTCCTTTGCCATTTCGATTAACCCATACATCGTTACACCTAAAGGATAGTTCCATTTTCCAAATAACGGGTTTTCTAGAAATGCTCTTACATTTGCTCCTTTGTTCGTACACCAAAAAAATGTGTCATAGTCTTTGTTTGTTGCTACTGTATCTAGTGACATATAGTCAGAAATTACAACCTTTTCTTCGTTCGAAAACGGACCTAGATAGAGCCAATCATCTTGACTTCCCTTTACCCCATGTGGAATTTGAATCGTTGCGGTATTCGAGTTGCATTTTATACTAAAGCCCCAGTCCTCATCTCCGCAGGCACTTCTAACCACCAGATCATGATTGCCAACTGGTAGGTCAATGTTAATTTCAAACTCCCCATTTTCTTCTTTTCGTACTAGCTCTATATCATTTAGAAAAAGTTGTATTGGGCCATTTGTTTTGCCACTTAGGTTTATTGATTCTAAGGAGTGGTTTACTATTTTTGTCCAAGCATAAGCTGCATACCCTTTTTTTAATCCATAGATTGTGGCGAGTTGGTTATCGTGCTCCTCTATTTGTGCAATTTTAGGAAGCCATTTGTAGCCTGTTTGTGCTTCCTCACAAGATACAGAGGGAATGAGAGTAAGGTTTTCCTCCGTAGGTTCAGTGTATATCCATCCCTCTTCTCCGTCCCGGTCATAAGATGGGGCTAAAAAATGATAGGGAAAATTTTTGTGTCTTGATGTACCAAATATAGCGCCACATCCTTGTGCACCCTTTTCAATTTCGATTACAATATGATTCCATCCCTCTTCTAAATCCAATTTAAGTTTTATATCATTTGCTTCTTCTTCAAGACTAGAGCCAAACTTCTTAATCCCATTATGAAACAATCGAACAGGACCTAAGCAGTTGAGAAGAAAAACAAAGGAATGTTTTTCTTCAGCCCACAGTTTTGCCCAAGCATAGACTCTTTGACCATCTTTAATATCAGGAAACATCTTCAAGACTGGAAACTTATATCGATGATATTGGTCTTTCTTAATTAAACTATCTCTTGTTATCCGATACACTGGAGGTTTAGTTGGATTAGCACCAATATAGCGTTGCGCTACTGTCAGAAGTGCATCTTTTATACCTTGATAATCAGCGATGCCGTCTTCTTTTGAAAAATAGATAGACTCTTTCATTCTAGTTCACCTTCCCGCTAGATACGTACTCATTCTGTTTAAGTACCTCATCAATTGAAATGGGCCGGTGTTCTTTTACAGATTTCCAAACAGCCTCACCAGTCGCAACAGAATACGCTCCATCAGTAGCTCCAGACAAGATTTTATATGGTCTTGTATGATCCTCCCCTAAGAATAAGTCATCTAGTAGAATTGGATCTCCTCCCCCATGACCTCCTTCTCGATGGACAACATGGATTGTTTCTTTTGACCCGAATAAAGGAAAATAATCAATGGTTTGCACTGGAGTAGGGAATGGAATGCGTCCTTTCGCATGATACTCGATGGTTTCAAGTCTTCCTTTTGTTCCATTAATGGCTAAACGATAGCCTTCATATGGCAGAGAAAAGTTAACAGAGTAGCTAAGCAGTGCTCCTCCACTGTATTTAACCGTTGCTGAATAGGTATCCTCTATATTAATTTCCGAATCAAAAATACATTGGTCTGGACGGTATTCCGTATACGGGTATTTATTCCCTTCGCCTCTTAAAGAGCCGAGATGGTCATCAGGAACTTGAAGCTGCTCTCTTCTTGAATTCCATCTAGAATAATAGGTACAATCCTGGGTATAGCTACATGTTTCACAATGTCTTCCATCTTCTTTCTTCGGATTCAACTCACCTTCAGGTCCATAATAATTCAGTGCTCCATACGCAAAGACCTCGACTGGTTTTTGATCAATCCACCAATTAACCAAGTCAAAGTGGTGAGTACTTTTATGAATCGATAGACCTCCGGAAAATTCCCTCACTCTGTTCCAGCGCTTAAAATAGCTAGAGCCGTGATGCGTATCTAAATACCAATTCAAATCAATAGAAGTTACTCTACCAATCTTACCCTCACGAATGATTTCTTTAATCTTTGTATGTATAGGTGAATATCTGTAGTTAAAGGTAACTGTGACTTTTCCTTTACTGGCTTGTTCAGCATCTAATACTCTTCTACAATCCTCACCTGTTGTGACCATCGGCTTTTCAGTTATTACATCTAAATCATGATTTAATGCTGCAATAATATATTTGGCGTGACTATCATCACGACCTGCAACGATAATGACATCAGGCTTCGTTTCAGCAACCATTTGTTCAAAATCATGTTCTCCGTACATTTTTACGCCAGTTTCATTAGGGAACCTTGTTTGAAATAATTCGAAACGCTTACTATCACGATCTAATAAACTGACAATCTCACAGGTTTGAGAAAATGTTGTCGTAATTGGAGCAGCAAACATACCAAGCGCTCTTCCGCTTACGCCACAAATCGCATATCTTTTTTTCATAACTGTCATTCCTTTCAAGTTTCTGGTAGGTGAATTGTATAAAAACAAGTGTTGCTCAAAAATTAGATTTTTGAGCAACAAAATCAATATCCTAGATACCTAAATTAATTATTTACTCTCTCATACCAGTCTTGAACATTTTTAGTTACTTGTTCTCCACCAGCTTGGTACCATTTATCTACAAATTCATCAAACTTTTCAATCGGCCATTCACCGATAACAATTTTGGTTAGATATTCCTGGAACAGCTTATGTGATTGAATGTCTGGAAATCCTTTATAAACAGTTGAAGGTAGCCCATCTCCAGCAATTCTACGTGCATCTGCTGTACTCACTTCAAAGATGTCTCTTACCATTTGTTTTTGGTATTCCTCCATTGTTTCTTCAATACGGACATCCATGTCCTCTTTCGTCGTTAGGTTTTTCATACCTAAGGCGATAGGTGTTTCATCTGTTGGAGCGAGTAATACCTTCTTACCATCTACTACTTCATGCTGTGCACCCTCAATACCATATCTAATAAATTCCTCATTTGCTGGATCATAGAAGAAGTCTAATAACTTTAAGGCAGCAGCAGCCTTCTCTTCAGATGCAGCCGGGATCATCCATTCTGGTTCTCCCATACTCTTTTGAGTAATATACCCGTCAAATCCATCAGCTTTAGGCAGAGGCATACCAGCCACATATGCATCTGGTGCACCTTCAAGCATTGCATTATGACGATCTTTTAAGTTAGCAGGTAGGTGATACCAGCTTCCTACTAGATTTGTGTTAATTTTTGCTGTCCAAACATCACCTTTATTTAAGAAAGTTTCATTGTCTAATAGTTTTTCCTCATATAATTCACGGATGAATGTAATGGCTGCCTTCATATTTTCAGTGACTCCAGCATATTGGATCTCCCCATCGTAGATATCCCATTCTGGAACACCTTCCCACATGGCTACACCATACATAGCAAATAGATGGTCCATCCATTTTCCAAATTCTCTTCCTGATGTGGGTAGTTCATCTTGCTTTCCATTTCCATTTGGATCTTGATCACGAAATGCAATTAATAACTCTTTATACTCTTCGACTGTTTCTGGCATTTCCATACCGACTGCTTCAAGCCAATCCTGACGAATTAAAGCCGCTCTTTCTGGTACTAGATAAACTTTTGGCACATAGTAAATTTTACCGTCTGGAGTTGCCGAACGTACCACATCCCATGCTTCTTTCGGTATGCTTTCCCACACATTTGGAGCATACTTCGGAAGTAAATCATCAAGAGCTAACGCAGCACCTTGGTTAATCAACGTTTGGTCAAACCCGCCAATTGGTCGGAAAATGTCAGGATAGTCTTCAGACGCAAACATTAAATTAAGGTATTCAACTGGATCTGCTCCCGCAGGAGTAGACATTAGTTCGTATTGTACACCTGTTGCTTCCAATACCGTTTGAACATGTGGATCCTCAGGTCCAGGAAGAACTCCCTTTGATAGATGACTTTTAAATACCTTTACGTTAGCTATTTCATCTGATGAAGAATCGTCAGGAGACGAACTATCAACTTCCTTTTTACTTGTACACGCAGCAAGCGTACCCAGCACTAGTATCAGAACAAACAGTAGACTTATTACTGATTTTCTCTTATTGCTTAACATTCAAAATCCCCCTTTATTTTAAGTAGTAATAGACAAACCTTTTACAGTAATACCTCTTATTCCTTAAGCGATCCTAAGACAGCACCCTTAACAAAGTACTTCTGTAAGTAAGGGTAAACTAATACGATTGGTACCGTAGCAAATATAATTGTAGCCGCTTTCAAAGTAATCGTATTAAAATCATAATCTCCTGTAATTAAATTCACTTCAGCCAGGGCTTCTGGCGAAATAAAGTAACCACGTAATCTCATTTGTAATGGCCATAATGTTTGATCACGTAAGAATAGTACAGCAGCTGTAAACGTATTCCAGTAACCAACTGCATAGAATAATCCAATTGTGGCGAGTACCGGTTTCGACAGTGGTAAATAGATCTGAAACAATAAGCGAAAGTCATTACAACCATCTATTTTTGCTGCATCATCTAGATCACTCGGTATTCCCATAAAAAATGTCCTTACGATAATCATATTAAAAGTACTAATTAATCCAGGGATAATCAGCGCCCAGATAGAATCCATCAACCCTAACTCTCTAACGGTTAGAAAATATGGAATCATCGGTGCATTAAAAATCATCGTAATGACAATAGCAAGCATAATCGGCCTTTTCATCATAAATTCTTTTCTTGATAACGGAAAGGCAGTTAAAACAGTGAACAACATACTTAAAAATGTACCAACAACTGCAACAAAAACGGTGATTCCAAAGGATCTCCACAGCACTTCATTCTGAAGAATGTGTTCCCAAGTCCCTAAGGTAAATTCGACAGGAAACAGAAACACTTCCTTTGACTCAGCAGCAATAGGTGAACTAAACGAAACAGCCAGTAGCTGAAGCAACGGGAGGATCATTGTGGCTGCAACAACAGTAAGAAATATATAGTTAAAAACTTGAAAACACTTTTCTCCCCATGATCTTTTCATTACCATAACCCCTGTTCAGATTTTCTAGCTAACCTATTAAAGATCCAAAGTAACATGAAACCTACAATTGATTGGAATAACCCAATAGCAGTTGTTACACTAAATTGGCCTTGAAGTACCCCTGCACGGTAAACATAGGTCTCAATGATGTCCCCTACGGAATAGGTCATTGGAGTTAGTAGGTTAAAGATTTGATCAAACCCTAACTCTAAAAAGTTACCTATATTTAATAAAAACAACACTAAGATGGTTGGGTATAACATCGGTAATGTTATATACCTAATTTGTTTCCATCGGTTAGCACCATCAATAACAGCAGCCTCATATAAGCTAGGATTAATTGCTGTTATCGCAGCTAGATAAATGATTGTCCCCCAACCTACACCTTTCCATATTCCTGAAACTACAACAATCGTTCGGAAATAGCCTTCTTCTTGCATAAACAATATCGGATCTGCTCCAAATAAACCACGTATCGCATTGACTATTCCTTGTGATGCCAATAATTCAAATACGATACCCCCAACAACAACCCAGGATAAAAAATGGGGAAGGTAAAATAAGCTTTGTATCGTCCTTTTAAAAAACATAAGTCGGATCTCATTAAACAACAAAGCTAGTATGATAGGTGCAGGGAAACCAAAAATAAGCTGATAAAAAGCAATGAGAACTGTATTTCTTAGAACTTGATAAAAGTCTTGATAGGAAAAGATATATTTAAAGTTCTCTAATCCTACCCACGGACTGGCAAGTATTCCTTTAAATATTTGATAATCCTGAAACGCGATTACACTTCCAAACAATGGTACGTACTTAAAAATGATGTAATATAAAATCCCTGGAATAATCATTACATAAAGCATCCAGTTCTTTTTAATATTATGTAAGTATAAATTCAGTAAACTTTTCTTCTTAATAAGTACACCCGTGTTTGTATTCAACTGCAAGTTTGAATCGCCTTTCTGTTTTGCAGTAGATTGATCCATCTCACTCCCCCTTCCTCTTCCTGTTTTTTTAATTTTCACAATTTGATTATATCCATCATTTTTTCTTTCCAACAACCATCTATTCTTGCACTCCATAAACAATTTCGGGACAAATAATGAAGTTTAGTAGGATTACCATCGTTCATACAGCTTTCTTTTTTAGAAATAACCAGAAATATTTGTAAGCGTTTACTTAGTTGTTGTTATAGGTTTTGCAGGATATGTTTGTTCCTTGTAGGATTGGTTTGTTCATTATAGAGGCGGATTAAGGAACTCAATTTCAATATGGTTATTAATTGATTGCTCGAACTTATGATTACTTCCAATAATTTGGAAACAATAAGGAGAACATAATACAAACTACGAGGTTACATTGACAAGGAGGTAGTATTATATTGAAAGCAACAAATCCCATTAGTGTTTCTGAGGTCGGATCCCTGTGGCAGACGTACCAAGAAAAGACCCTTATTATGAGGTTCTTGGAATACTTTATAGAAAAGGCAGATGATCCTCAAGCCAGGAATATATTGGGCGGGTTATGGCAGGAATTAGATTTTTACGTAACCGAAATGGAACAAATTTTTTCCGAACAAGGAATGGTAAAACCAGTCGGCTTTACTTCTGAAGATGTAAATGTAAATGCGCCTAAATTATACGATAATAACTTCGATTTGCTATTTATTCGTACCTTAAAGCAAGTTAGTATGGGCTTGTACACGTTAAGTATGAATATGGCCTACAATAAACGAATTATGAGTGTCTATGAGGGACTCACAACAGTAACTCAAAAGATTTATAAATTAACTACCTGCTACTTAATTAATAAAGGGGTACTTTCACCTCCCCCCAAAGTAACAATGCCAACGAAGACGGAATTTATCCAAAGTAAAAAATACATGGAAGGTTTTAAGATAACCGGCGATAAAAGAGCCCTAAATGACCTTGAAGTGGGGATTATTCATCATAATCTTGAATCAAATAATATAGGCATGCAGCTTATTACTGGTTTTGCTCAATGTGCACAAAATAAAGAAGCAAAAAAGTACTTTGTAAAAGGGAAGGAACTTGCAAAAAAACAAGTTAAAGTAATGGAAGATATTCTCCGAAAGGCAGATGTCCATCTATCCGCCACCTCTGGAGGGACTGTGACAACTTCCACTGTGCCGCCATTTTCAGATAAGCTAATGATGCATTGCATATACATCCTTAATGGATTTAGCATTGTAGGTGCCGGCTCAGGTGCATTCTTTAGTTTGCGAAATGATTTAGCTGCAAAAACTATTATGCTAGCCAAAGATGTATATTTCTATGCCCAAGAGGGAATCGAAATTAAAATAAAAAACGGATGGTTCGAGGAGCCGCCACAAATGGAAGACCGAGCTCAAATTATCAAAAATGGAAATTAAATATGGCTTATTCTACATAAAAAGGATTCTAGCCTTATGTTCGACTAGAATCCTTACTTTGTTTCTCTCGCTGTTCTCTTTGTTCTTTCGTATAAATCAACTGCATCGGGTTACCACCAACAAAGCTTCCTGCTGGAACGTCTCGATGTACCAATGTGCCAGCCGAGACAATCGCACCGTCACCGATTTCAACACCAGGTAGAATTGTTGAGTTGGCGCCAATCATAACCTCACTGCCAATTTTAACGTCCCCAAGTCGGTATTCCTTGATTAAGTATTCATGAGCAAGAATGGTCGTATTAAAACCGATTACGGTGTTGCTCCCAACACTTATTTTTTCTGGAAACATAATATCAGGCACTACCATAAGTGCGAACGCAGTTTTATCTCCGACCTTCATTTTAAGGAACGTTCGGTACAGCCAATTTTTCACCGGAAAAAAGGGTGTATAACGTGCTAGTTGAATGACAATGAAATTTTTTACGACCTTCCAAAAGGATACGGTTTTATAAAGTTGCCAAAGCGAATTGGGACCTGAAACAAAATATCTTGTCGTTCGTCGTTTCACTTTTTTCATCCCTTAACTGAAACTAGATCTAATAGGTCACTCATATTCTCAAGCATAAAATCAGGTTTGTATTCCAATAAGAAGTCTTTACCTTTATGGGACCAAGCAACTCCTGCAGTCTTTGTCCCTGCATTCTGACCCGCTACAATGTCCTGATAATTATCGCCAACCATAATGGCTTCTTCAGGTGATGAGTTCAGCAGTCTCAATGCTAGCATAACCGGTTCAGCATCTGGCTTTGGCTTTTTTACATCATCCAATGTCACCACGACATCAAAAAACTGATCAAGCTTAGTTAATTTCAATCCCATGTTGACCGTGTTTCTGAGCTTAGTTGTGACGACACCAATTTTATAGCCTTTTTCTTTAAGTGTCTTAATCGTTTCAAATACTCCCGGAAACTCGGTGACTAATTCGTCGTGCTTTTCATGGTTGAACTTCCGATATACAGCCACCATCTCCTCTGCACGATCAGGATCAACCGAAGAAAATGATTCAAGCAACGTTGGACCATTGAACGGTAGAATTTCCTCTCTTGTGAAGTGACGTTCTGGTAAAAATTCTTTAAACGTGTGCATAAAAGATTGCAGGATAAGTTCGTTCGTATCAATTAAAGTTCCATCTAAATCAAATAGTAGTGTGTTAATTGCCATAGATAGGTTCCTTTCTATTGTTATGCTCGACGCGCTTCCAAATAAATGCGATAACCATTGTTAAGACAGTTGCTGTTATAACACGGATTAACAAGAGCGGTAAAACTGGTATCCCTAATGGGATGAAGATAAGTGTATCCTCAACAACTGCGTGACAGGCTACGAGAAAGATAAACGCTAAGGTCAAATCCTTCTTACTTACATTATCCTCTTTAACAGCCTGAATCATTACACCTGCTCCAAAAGCCAAGCCAAATAAAAGACCTGATGCCAAAGTTGTTGACGTATTTTCCTTCATACCTAACGCTTTTGTGATAGGTGTCATCCATCTTGAAAAGACATCTAACCATTTTAGCTCTTTTAATACTTGAATGACAACCATCAGTGGAATCACAATGATTGCCAATTGGAAAATCCCTAATGATGCTTTTTCAATCCCATTTAAAAGAATACTACCCCAGCCAGTAATACTTTCCTCATTCGTCGATACAAAACCATATTTTGCTAGTTCACTACCGCCGTTCCATACTAGATTAATAACAAAGGCAGAGAAAAACGCAAGTCCTAGCCTCACAAGGACAATGATCCAAATCTTTAATCCGACCTTCGCTGCCACAGTCGATTCTATTATCAGGTTATGTGAGAATGATAGCATAACAGCTAAAATAAATACTTCTTTCACGGTGAGATCAAGTGTTAAAATCGCACCGATTCCTGCATAGAGGTTCAAAAAGTTTCCTAATACAAGCGGAATCGCCGCATCACCTGATAAGCCAAACCAGCCCATGATAGGTGCAATCCAACTAATCACCCAATCTAGTACAGGTGTATGCTGAAGCAAAGTAACAAGGAGCGTAACAGGGAAAATTACTTTCCCTAATGTCCAAGTAGTTTTTAACCCTACTATTAAGCCTCTTTTGATTGTTTCTAGCAAGTTTCCCCTCTCCTTTTTAAACACCTAACCTATTTGTGTTTTATTTTTCTAGATACCGCTCGTTTGAAAGTCCTTTTTTTCTTCGGTAGACAAGTACGATTAAAGCTCCTACAATCGATACAACGGATATCAACTGAGCTACTCGAATATCACCAAGCATTAAGCTATCTGTACGTAACCCTTCGACGAAAAGACGTCCAATTGAATACCAGATGACATAGGATAGAAACATTTCTCCTCGTCTTAGGTTGACTTTTCGAAGGAGTAACAATAAAACAAAACCAACAAAACTCCATACTGATTCATATAAAAATGTTGGATGATAGTAGACACCTTTTATAAACATTTGGTCCATAATAAAGTCTGGTAAAAGATTATAGTAGGTTTGAATATGAGCCTCTGCAATGGGTCCTCCATGCGCTTCCTGATTCATAAAATTTCCCCAGCGCCCAATCGCCTGGCCAAGAATAATACTTGGCGCTGCAATATCGGCAATTTTCCAGAAAGACAAGCCCTTTGCTCGAGCAAATACAATCGCTGTTATAACCGAACCAATTAGTGCACCATGTATCGCAATGCCCCCCTCCCAAATCGCAATGATTTTAGAAGGATTTTGTGAGTAATAATCCCATTTAAAAATGACGTAATAAATTCTTGCAGAGATAATCGCAATGGGTACCGCAAACAACATAAGGTCCATAAAAGTATCTTTATGCATACCCCTACGCTCTGATTCCTTAATAGCCAGATAAAGAGCAAGCATTGTTCCTAATCCGATAATAAGTCCATACCATTGAATTCGTAAGGCGCCGATTTCTAAAAATGTTGGGTCTAACGGTTGTATGTTACGATCCACGTTCTCAACTCCCTTGCATTTAGTTATAGTAGGTCTTCTTTATTGTCATTAGAAGGCTGAATCTCAAATCGTTGGAGGCATCTCCGAGAAAAACAGCTTCTGAGACATGTTATATTTCGTCGTGTTCTCTGTATTCGATCGCGTTTGAGAGACGATTAGAGAAATCTTCTGCTGCGTTTAACCCCATTCGCTTTAAACGATAATTCATTGCTGCAACCTCAATGATAACAGCGAGATTTCGCCCTGGACGTACAGGAATCGTATACTTCGTAAGTTCTGTATCAATGATTTTCATTTTTTCTTCTTCAAGACCAAGTCTGTCATATTGCTTTGTTTGATCCCATAGTTCAAGATTTACGACAAGTGTAATTCGTTTAAAATTACGAATAGCTCCCGCACCAAATAAGGTCATCACATTGATGATACCAAGTCCACGAATCTCAAGAAGATGCTCAATAAGCTCTGGTGAACTACCGATCAGGGTATCATCATCCTCTTGGCGAATTTCAACACAATCATCTGCTACAAGACGATGTCCACGTTTTACAAGCTCCAGTGCTGTTTCACTCTTACCAACACCACTTTTACCAATAATAAGTACTCCTACACCATAAATGTCAACAAGAACTCCATGCACTGCTGTTGTCGGTGCAAGTTTACTTTCTAAAAAGTTTGTAACCCGACTTGATAATCTTGTCGTTTTCATCTTTGATTTAAGGACTGGAACGGATTCACGTTCTGAAGCCTCAATCAATTCTGGTGGTACTTCCATATCACGAGAAATAATAATTGCAGGGGTAATATCCGTACAAAGTTTCTCCATACGGTATACTTTTTCGTCCTGTGTTAGTCTTCCAAAGAAAGTAATTTCTGTCTTTCCTAATAACTGGATACGCTCAGCTGGATAGTAGTTAAAGAATCCTGCAAGCTCAATACCAGGTCTCGATATATCGCTCGTTGTAATCGGGCGATTGATTCCCTCTTCCCCACTAATTAACTCTAATTTAAACTTCTCAATTAAATCCTTCGTGCTAACTTTTGGCACATCTGTTCCTCCTTGATCGTCTATCGTGTAGATTTATATTTACTGTGATTATAAAAAGCCCGGTTTATTGTCTAAAAGAAACAGTAATGTAACAGGGGTGGACCCTACTATCTAAAGTTTAAACTCATTCTCCTATTTTAGCACTTTTCTATATAACACCAAAACTTTTCTGACCATCTGGCTTCAAAGTCTAGATATTTGCCATAAATTTAATTGGATGTGAATATGTATACATCTTAACAAACATGTTTCAACTCGTAAAAAATGCCTACCAAATTTGATAGGCATTTCAAGTTTATTTCTTTTTCTCTTGTAATGGTTCAACGATTACTTTTTGAATCAATAGATTCAGAACTGAAATAATAACCGAAGCTAGTAGGGCAGTGCCAAAACCTTCGATGATGAAAGAGTCGCCCATTAATGACTGGGTCAACATTAGAGTGATTGCATTAATCACGAACAAAAAGAGACCTAATGATAGAACCGTAACAGGCAATGTTAAGAGAATGAGAATGGGTTTTACAATAACGTTTAAAATGGAAAGTATCACACTTGCTGTAATGGCCGCGGCAACACCTTCTAGATGAAAGGTATCAACATAGCCTGCAACAACCATTAGCACGATGCTATTAACGATTACACTAGCAATCCATCTCATTTTCTATGCATATCTCCTTCATTTGGGACGATAAATATCCAGGCCAGATAGATGAACCCAAGGGAACCCACCCCTAAGAAGAAGCCCACCACCGCAAGTATACGCAAAAGTGATGCATCAATCCCAGTATAATCCGCTAAGCCTCCAAGCACTCCTCCGAGCATACGATTACTGCTGGAGCGATATAATTTCTTTTTCATAATCAACACCTCAAAGTGGTTTTATCCCTCATTAACTGGCAGTATGATCCTCACTACAAGTTAATAGGGCATTGAATAGTATATATAGTTCGACTCAAACTGCCAGTAAAAGCCCAATTGGTTCAACTAACATTCAGTGCGGGATGAAGCCCCCCACTGAATGAAGTTTCACTTTATCGTAATAGAACCCGTTTTCGTTTCGGCAAATAGATGTAGTTTTTGTGGTTTCTCTTCATTCGCTTTAAAACGAAGTGATTTTTGAACAACTTCATTTTTCTCTTCAATAATTGACATCATTGGCAGCTCAGACTTAAAGTTACCGAGATTCGATTTTAATTCACCGTCAACTTGATAGTCGTTCGAAATGAACATATCAACGCTACCTGTCGTTGTTTTTACATAGGCAGTATGACAGTTGTCTCCCTGAAGGTCACACGTGATATTCCCATTAAAGCTTTGAAGATCTACTTTTTCAAAACGGCCAGTTGTTGAAACTGTACCGTTGATAGTTTCAGCTTCAAAATCCTTACTAGTGATGTCATTTGCTTTAATGTGACCATTTGCAGTTTCGATTTCAACTGATTCTGTATCAAAGTTTGAAATGGTAATAGCTCCATTCGCTGTTTTTGCACGGAATTCCTTTACACGTAAATTTTCCCCAGTTATCGGTCCGTTAAACATACGAGCTTTAATCGACTCATAGTTTTCCTGAGGGACATAAATCTTAGCATGGACCTTCATTTGTTTCTTCTGAATAGAAAGTCGCAGTGCACCATTTTCAATTGAGAACAGGACATCCTCTAAAAATGCCTTGCGTGCGCGTTCTTGGTTTTCAATATTATACACTTTTGCTTCACATTCAACTCGGACATCCTGCTCTTGCCAAGGAATAATATTGATACTACCATTTGAAACGTCAAGATCAAGCTTAGTAATATAAACATCCTTGTGTTGGAAGATATGCTTCACATCGACTGCCTGACCAAAGTTAAAATCAAGATCAAGGTCCTTAATCTTTTTCAACGCTGTATCGATAAAATCCATAAATTTGTGCTTGGCTGAGCCCTTGCTTTCATATGAATGTTGATACTGCTGTTGGGATTCCTCATATTGAACTTGGGTAGAAAGCTCAGTCTTGATTTCCTGTGCCGGATCTTGGGACTTGCTCTCCTCTCCTGCATGAAGCTTTTCAATAAGAACAATTGCTTCCTCAGCCGTTAGTTTACCTTCTTCAACTAACTTTAAAATTCGTTTTTGTTCATCTTGCATAACGATTTCCCCCTTAACAAATGTTTGCGTTTGATTCTTTTCCACACGTGGTGGCTACAAAAGACATTGGAAGTGGCACTGTAAGTCTCGTTGATTCAACTAATCAAAAAGCTACATCTAAAGTTCGTTTATCATGGCTGTATAACGTTAGATGTCTTCCTGTGCTAATACTTGAATCCCTTTTACGATGTTCCAAATTACGATTCCGATGTTAATGATCCCTAGCAAGATGAACACTAGCAGCATAACAACTGCAAATGCTTCTACCGACCATATAAACAAAAACGGAATTAACACAAAAACGATGGTTGCAAATGGAATAATATGTGAGATTAACGCATGCAAAGCATGCTTTTTTACTGCTGGATTTTGTACAAGAATATAAACAATAATTGGTAAAATAAACCCTGCAAAGAAAATGCTAAAGTAACACAACGCTGCAATCAATTTATCCGTATTCACTCTACATCTCCCCTTTATAACTCTATATACGAATCATATAGTTAAATGGTTTCAGGGAATTTTTCAAAAAGTATACAAAAAGATGTTTATCTGGGCTTACTTTCTAATAATCCCTTAAAGTTTTCACGGTAGTGCCAAGCTAAAATCGCTTCAAATAGGGTGACTATAAGAGCCAATATCAATAAATCTGAATCTACAAATATATGAAACGCTAAAATATTCACGATTAAGCTCGCTAATACAACTAATGTTAGTGGTACATATCTACGAATGAGTAATAAAATGCCTGCCATTATTTCAACGCCTTTTTCGATTGCTAATAGATAGCCTTCTCCTAAAAACTCCATTGCAGCTGGACTAGTTGGAGCAAATGGTTCGAAACCGAATAACACCGCATAACCATTTAATCCTGCACCTAAAAAGATTAGACCCAACAAAACCTCAATCACTCGGATTACCATTTTCATTTTTGAACTCCTTTTTTAAAAGATTCTTTTACTATGGAATTACCGATCTCTAATATAGTTTATTCTCGAGCAACACGTTTTAGAGGTAAATATGTATTAAAATAGACCAGATGAATCGTTCAACTGGTCACTTTCTCTTTAGCTCCCTCGCTAATATTGAACGACGAAAGCCTTTTTGTTTGAGAAATTCCTTTATTTCCTCTCCACTCATATAAGAAAGGCGAATGTGATAATAATTGATATGTTCGATTATGGCAAATCCAAATAAGAATAGATACCAATAAAGCCCCTTCGAGAAGGTAGTTTGGTAGACTAGGACAGGTATACCAATCACAAGTAAAACTAGATTACCTATCTTGAAGAAACGGAATATCCCTAGTTGTTTAGTAGTAAAAGCAGAGGTCTTCCCTGCCTTTACACGTCTCCATTTCAAGTACCAATAAAGACTCCCCTGCAACAAGATATATTCTAAGAGGCAGAATGCATATAGATGTGGAAAAGTGGTTAGATACTGATTAGACCATTCAAATGTTGGTATGTAAAAAATCCATAGGATTGGGAACAAAATCGCTGCCGACAATTCTCCTGTCCAAAGGCTAAAGAGTTTTTTCTGAGCTTTTTCTTTCATGGTTATCACCCATTTTTATAGAAGTACTCACACTAGAATACCATAATTTCCCTTATTCGAATATATTCGAAAAGTAAAGATCCCGATTTGTCTTTTAACAAAATCGGGATTCTACGTTTATTTTGATACGGTTTCTTTTTCTTTTATTAATTCTTTCATTCGCTGACGATCACGCTCTAGAACTGGTTTTAAGTAACGGCCTGTGTGGGATGCTTCGATTTTGGTTATCTCTTCAGGTGTACCTGTTCCTAAAAGGGTACCACCTTTGTCTCCGCCCTCTGGTCCTAAGTCAACGATGTAATCGACTGATTTAATAACATCAAGATTATGCTCAATGACAAGAACTGTATCGCCATTTTCCACTAGTCGTTGTAGAACTTTTAGCAACCTTGAAATGTCATCTGCATGTAAACCTGTAGTCGGTTCATCTAGAATATAGAACGTTTTTCCATTGGAGCGACGGTGTAACTCTGAGGCAAGTTTTACACGTTGCGCTTCCCCACCTGATAGCGTTGTTGCTGGTTGACCTAACGTAACATAGCCTAAGCCAACATCAAATAAGGTTTGTAGCTTACGTTTTACTTTTGGAAGGTTTTCAAAAAAGGAAACCCCTTCCTCTACTGTCATTTCTAAGATATCCGAGATGTTTTTATCTTTGTATTTCACTTCTAATGTTTCTCGGTTATATCGTTTGCCGTGGCATACCTCACATGGTACATAGACATCAGGAAGGAAGTGCATTTCAATTTTAATGATTCCATCTCCCTTACAGGCTTCACAACGGCCACCTTTTACGTTGAAACTAAAACGACCTTTCTTATACCCTCTTACTTTTGCTTCGTTCGTATTAGCAAAGAGATCCCGTATATCATCAAACACCCCTGTGTAGGTAGCTGGATTTGATCGTGGGGTTCTTCCAATTGGAGATTGGTCGATATTGATGACCTTTTCTAGATGCTCTAATCCCTTAATTGCTTTGTGTTCACCAGGTTTGCTTTTAGCGCGATTTAATTTTTGTGCTAGTGATTTTTGTAAAATCTCATTAACTAACGTACTTTTTCCCGAACCGGAAACTCCTGTAACAGCAATGAACATGCCCAGTGGGAATTTAACAGATACGTTCTTTAAGTTATTTTCATTTGCTCCGATAATTTCTATAAATCGTCCATCTGGCTGCTTTCGTTCAAATGGAAGTGGTATAAACTTTTTACCTGATAGATATTGTCCAGTTAATGAATTAGGGTCTTCCATTACTTCTTTTGGCGCTCCCGCTGAGACAATTTGTCCACCATGACTACCAGCACCTGGCCCAATATCAATTAAGTAATCTGCAGCAAGCATGGTATCTTCGTCATGCTCAACGACAATTAGTGTATTTCCAACATCTCTCATTGTTTTAAGTGTGTCAATGAGTCGGTCATTGTCACGTTGGTGTAGACCGATGGATGGCTCGTCCAAAATGTAGAGGACACCAGTTAAACGTGATCCAATTTGAGTAGCAAGTCGAATTCGTTGAGCTTCGCCACCTGATAGTGTTCCTGCTGCACGGCTTAGTGATAGATAATCAAGCCCAACATTCACCAGGAATCCTAGTCTCTCTTTAATTTCTTGGAAGATAAGGTAACCTATCTGCATATCTTTGTCAGATAAATGAATGTTAGTAATGAAATCCAAAGCCTCATTTATTGATAATTCTGTAACATTAGATATATGTTTACCAGATATTAAAACTGCTAATGTTTCTTTTTTCAGACGATGACCTTTACAGCTTGGACAAGCCTTCTCAGCCATGTACTTTTCCATCTGTTCACGGATATAGTCAGAGCTCGTCTCTTTGTATCGTCTTTCTACATTTCGTAGGACACCTTCGAAAGCAATATAATTTTCTCGTTTCTGACCGAAATCATTTTCATAGTAGAAATAAATTTCCTCACCGTCACTTCCATAAAGAACTTTATCCATTAAATGCTTTGGAATGTCCTTTACAGGGATGTCCATATCAATTCCATAATGAATACAAACAGATTCTAATAATTGTGGGTAATATTGAGAACTTGTTGGCTCCCATGGCGCAATTGCATGCTTTCGAAGAGATAAATCCCAATCTGGAATCACAAGTTCTGGATCAACCTCAAGCTTACTTCCTAAGCCATCACAGTCCGGGCAAGCCCCGAATGGACTATTAAAAGAAAACATGCGTGGCTCAAGTTCACCGATGGAAAAGCCACATAGTGGACAGGAATGGAGTTCACTAAACAAGAGCTCCTCTTCTCCAATCACATCAATAATGACCTTACCTTCACCGAGACGTAGTGCTGCTTCAAGGGAGTCTGAAAGTCTAGCTGAAACCCCATCTTTTACTACGATTCTGTCAATGACCACTTCTATTGAGTGCTTTTTATTTTTCTCAAGCTCTATATCATCCGATAGTTCACGCATTTCTCCGTCGACGCGAATTCTTACATAGCCTTGTTTTTTAATATCCTCTAAGACCTTCACATGGGCTCCTTTTCGCCCTGAAACAATAGGAGCCAAAACCTGCAACTTTGTCCTATCTGGATATTCTAAAATCCGATCCACCATTTGTTCAACGGTTTGTGAAGTGATTTCGATCCCATGGTTAGGACAAACCGGTTTACCAACACGCGCGTATAATAATCGTAAATAATCATAAACCTCGGTAACTGTTCCAACCGTTGATCTTGGATTACGACTAGTCGTTTTCTGGTCGATTGAAATTGCTGGAGAAAGTCCTTCAATTGAGTCAACATCCGGTTTATCCATTTGTCCTAAAAATTGTCGGGCATATGCAGAGAGGGACTCGACATAGCGTCGTTGCCCTTCAGCATAAATAGTATCAAATGCAAGTGAGGACTTTCCTGATCCAGAAAGACCAGTAACAACCACTAATTTATCTCTCGGAATCGTAACATCAATATTTTTTAAATTATGTGCCCTCGCGCCTTTGACGACGATTTTATCCAATGCCATGTTTAAGTCATCCTTCCGCTTTTAACTCCAAAATTAAATCACGTAGCTCAGCTGCTCGTTCGAAATTAAGTGCCTTTGCTGCTTCTTTCATTTCTGCTTCCATTTCTGCAATCACCTTATCGCGTTCTTTCTTCGATAATCCGGTAAATTTAGGTGCTGCTTCGTAGCTTTCCGTATCTTCAGCAGCTTGTGTCGCACGGATTACATCACGAATATCCTTTTGGATGGTCTGAGGGGTAATTCCATGTTTCTTGTTATATTCCTCTTGAATCTCACGACGTCGTTTTGTTTCATTTATGGCAATTTCCATTGAATTTGTTATCTTATCTGCATAAAGGATAACCTTACCATTTGCATTTCTTGCTGCTCGACCAATTGTTTGGATAAGTGAGCGTTCTGAGCGTAAGAAACCTTCCTTATCAGCGTCAAGAATCGCAACAAGAGAAACCTCTGGGATATCCAACCCTTCACGAAGGAGGTTGATACCAACTAACACGTCGTGTTTGCCCAATCGAAGATCACGAATGATTTCAATCCGCTCAAGGGTTTTAATTTCTGAGTGTAAATAAGTCACTTTTATACCAATGTCCTTTAGGTAATCTGTTAAATCCTCAGACATTTTTTTCGTTAACGTTGTAATTAGAACACGTTCATTTTTATTGATACGGTCTTGAATTTCACCTAATAGATCATCAATTTGCCCCTGAATTGGTCGAACTTCAATGATTGGATCAAGTAACCCGGTTGGTCGAATGATTTGCTCGACCATTTTATCTGTATGCTCAATTTCATAAGGTCCAGGTGTAGCCGAAACATTGATGATTTGATTAATGTGTTTTTCAAACTCTTCAAATCGCAGTGGACGGTTATCTAATGCTGAAGGCAGTCGGAAACCGTGATCAACTAATACTTGCTTTCTTGCTTGGTCACCATTAAACATTCCCCTAATTTGCGGCAACGTGACATGTGACTCATCCACGACAATTAACAGATCTTCAGGAAAATAATCCAGTAAAGTATATGGTGTCGAACCTGAAGGGCGTAGGGTTAGATGGCGTGAATAATTTTCTATCCCTGAACAAAAGCCCATTTCCCTCATCATTTCAAGGTCATAATTGGTACGTTGTTCTAGACGTTGGGCCTGGAGTAATTGCCCATTCTCACGTAACTCGGCTAAACGTTCTTCTAGTTCTGCCTCAATATTTTTAATCGCAATTTGCATTTTCTCTTCACGAGTTACGAAGTGGGATGCCGGGAAAATCGCTACATGTTCACGTTCCCCAAGGATTTCACCTGTTAAGGCATCTACTTCCCGGATCCGATCAATTTCATCACCAAAAAACTCCACGCGAAGACAGTGCTCATCACGTGAGGCAGGGAAGATTTCCACAACATCCCCACGTACGCGGAATGTTCCACGACGGAAGTCGATATCATTTCGTTCATATTGAACATCAACAAGTTTACGAAGTAGTTCATTTCGCTCAATTTCCATGCCAGTACGAAGGGAAACAACAAGTTCCCTATATTCTTCAGGAGAACCTAAGCCATAGATGCATGATACGCTGGCAATAATGATGACATCACGTCGTTCAAAAAGCGAAGAGGTTGCGGAGTGACGCAATTTATCAATTTCATCATTTACACTTGAATCTTTTTCGATATATGTATCTGAAGAAGGGACATATGCCTCGGGCTGGAAATAGTCGTAATAGCTGACAAAATACTCAACTGCATTATTCGGAAAGAATTCCTTAAACTCACTATATAGCTGACCAGCTAATGTTTTGTTATGTGCAATAATTAAAGTTGGTCGATTAACTTCCTTTATTACATTTGAAATGGTGAATGTTTTTCCGGTTCCAGTTGCACCTAGTAATGTTTGATACTTTTTCCCCGACTTGATACCAGCAACCAGTTCCTTGATTGCTCTCGGTTGATCACCTTGAGGTGAATACTTAGAGACTAGTTCGAATTGATCCTTCATATGTCTTCCTCCCATCTATCACTTTGCGTTATGTAAATGGTACTTTTCACTGTCTTTTTCTCGATAGAAACATTGTACCACAAACTGACTAAAAACAAACAAAAATACGAACTGATATTCGATTATTTTTTAAAAATCACTTTATACTTTTCCTCGAATAGGCCTGGATAATTCTCTATTCAATAAAAAAGCCTGTAACTCAGTGGTTACAGGCTATTCTTTCGCTTTTTTTCCCATGTTTCGTGCATATAGAAATCCCGCTCCGAGCGAAATGACATCTGCTATGATAATTAATGGTGATTCCGCATACCCCTTATATATAGATGTAATGATAAGGGCTAATGCTAATAATAATCCAACATAATAATTATACGTAACCCTTGTAAAGAAAACGACGAGTACTCCGGGAAGCACAAGTGCAAGTAATATTTTTAACAGCATCAGTTTCGATTCCTTTCAATATACATAACTGAAGTATAGCAAATAGAATAAAGGAATTCACCTGATTCACATGCTATTGAAACAATTCTGGATAAAATCCCTTAGCCAAGGTTTCCACTGTATATGCCATGCGATTCCCAGGTAATACACTCTCTAATGAGATAACGACGAAATTTTCATTTTTGACACTTTCAAGTTGTGAAAGGGCTGAATCGTTTTTAATATCCTTTATTTTTTGTTCAATCGACGGCGCGTCATAATCATGAATTAGGATGACTTCCGGTTTCCTTGCGAGCACTTCTTCATAGCTAACAGTCGTCCATTGTTTATCGGTAATATCTTCAAAACTATTTCGCCCACCAGCCAACTCGATTAATAACGTTTCAAAATTGGTACCACCCGCTGTGAAGACACCGTTACCTCCACTATCATAGACTAAAACGTCAACAGGTTCCTGACCATCTAACTTCTCTTGTACTTTTGCAATTCGTTCCTTCTGTTCCTCGACAAACGCCTTTGCTCGATCTTCTATATCAAAAATTCTCCCGATATCTACTATTTCTTGATAGATCTCTTCCATTGAAGTTGCTTGATTCATATATACCTTGATTCCATAGTTTTCAAGCTCATTAATGTCTAATCCTTCACTACCAAATTCCCAATCGAGACCATAGATAAAATCCGCTCCACTTGTTAACACAGCCTCTCTTGTAGCAGAACCATAAGTGAGTTCAGGAATCTTCTCATAGTCCTCCTTATACTCAGGCAAAGCACCACGACTATGGTTATCCAAGCTGTTTCCAATAACATATTCCGTTAGTCCTAAAGCGATAAATAATTCCGTTGCATTCGGCCCCAGTGTTAACACCTTTGATGGTTTTTCAGAAAACTCTACTTCTCTACCATAGTTGTCTACAACCAGAGTAACTTCTGATTGTTTAGCAGTTCCATCCTCAGTATCCGTACCACACCCCGCTACTACTAGTAAGAGAATACCTGCCAACAATAAATTAAGTTTCTTCATTTAAAAATCTCCTTCTAATCAATTACAAATTAGCGGATTCGCCCCAGTTGCTCAAACGAAAAGGTACCTTTGAAGTGACTGAGACATCCACCGGATGCATTGTCTTATTCAGCACCTTCTGAATACAACATACTAGAGGGTAAAAATGTAATTGTCACTTTATTTGTAGCCGGGTGAATCGTCACGTCAGACCGGACCCCATAAATCTCATAGATTGATTCAGGGGTTAGCACCTCTTCAGGGGTTCCTGCCATTAGAACTGTTCCATCTTTTACAACATAAAGACGTGAACAGTATAGGGCAGCAAGATTCAAATCATGAATGGCTGACAGAACCGTTACTCCGAGTCCCTTAATTAAATCAAATAGTTGCAGTTGGTGCTGAATATCCAAATGATTGGTCGGCTCATCTAGTAGAAGTAAATCGGTTTGTTGTGCCAACACCCGCCCAAGTAGCACACGCTGCTTTTCGCCACCAGAAAGATTAATATAGTTCCGCTTTTCCATCTCACCCATACCAATTTGCTCAATCGCATTTGCAACAATCTCTCTGTCTTTTACACTGTCTCCATCGAAAAAACCTTTATATGGGCTCCTCCCCATCGCAATGATTTCTTCCACCTTGAAGTCAAACGGAATGTTATTTTCCTGACCAACCACTCCGATTTGCTTAGCAGCTGCCTTCGGCTTCATTTTACAAATATCTACGCCATCTATTAAGACAGCACCTGAGTCAGGTTTAAGTGCGCGATAAATATTTTTTAATAGTGTAGACTTTCCGCTCCCATTCGGCCCTATAATCCCGATAAATTCTCCCTCAGAGACATGTAGGTTCATATCTTCAATAATTCGCTTCCCATTCAGTGAAAAGTTCAAATTCTCAACCTGTAGTTTCAATTTTCCACCTCATTGCTTTTGCTTCTTTGTTTTTAATAACCAAATAAAAAAGGGGCCTCCTACTAATGCAGTTAAGATACCGATTGGCAATTCTTCTGGGGCAATGACCATCCTCGCGGCAACGTCTGCCCATATCACAAATATTCCACCGAGCAAGGCACTTAGCGGCAAGACACGTTTATGGTCGGATCCAACTAGAAGTCTTGTAAAATGCGGTACCATTAAACCGATAAACCCGATTGTCCCACTTACAGCAATTGTGACACCTGCTAACAGCGAGGAAACAAGAATGAGAAGTTTATGTAACCTACCTACATTAAAGCCTAATGTACCTGCCGTTTCATCCCCAAACAATAGTGCATTTAAGGCACGGTATTGGCTCATCAAAACAACCATACAAAGAACTGCCACAAGTAAAGGAAGCGTTAAATAGCCCCACTTCGCTCCAGCTAAACTACCTGACATCCAAAAAGTAGCGTTATGTAATCCCAATGCATTCGGTGCACTTAGCGTGATAAACCTGGTTAGTGCATCCATCATCAGGGCTATCGCAACTCCGGATAGCAAGAGATGAGTGATATTTATTCTTCCATTTATTCGTGAGAGGGTATAGACGAGTATGATGGTCACAGCAGCACCTATAAATGCGCTGATTGAAAGTGAATAGGTTCCAAAAATCGAAAAGGCACCAAAGAGCATGCCTAAAGTTGCGGTTGCTGAGGCACCTGAAGAAACTCCGAGTATGAACGGATCGGCTAAATGATTTCGAACCAATGCTTGCATAGCAACACCTGTAATAGCTAACGCAGCACCGACTATCATTCCTAGTAAAACCCTTGGTAGACGTAAACCCCAGACGATATTATACTCAACCTGTGTCCAGTTACTTTCAATAGTTAAGAATGGTAGTTTCGATGATAGGATTTGAATAACCGTTAATGGATGAACAGAAACGGGTCCAATACCAACAGCAAGTAGAATAGAAGAAATGCTTAACACAAGCAGTAGTACGGTAATAATCTTCATATTCGGTTCATTTGAATTAAAGACTTTTTGAATCGTATTTCTGTCCATACTTTATCCTTTCTAGAATAAACATGAACGCCCAGAGAAATGTCTGAGCGTTTAACATGTTTTATTATATCAAATCAACTTGATATATCGGTGTTTAAGCTACTTATACACCTTTATAATCATTACTTTCAAATAGATCTATGAGTTCGATGTCTTTATTTTTATCTTGGAAATAACGATACGTAAAGTCATTCTCAAATAAGACAACATAACGATCATTACGGTCACGAACAAGTAAACTTCTCGAATCAAACAAACGGGTATCTACATCTTTATTACCAATCCATCTAGGAATTCGACTTCCAAGTGAAGTAAACTCAACTGAAACATTGTATTCCGCTTCTAACCGATATTCAAACACATCATATTGAAGCTGACCAACTGCACCAAGAATGAATTCATCACTTGATTCTTGTCTAAATAATTGTATCGCACCTTCTTGAACAAGCTGTTCAATACCTTTTCTAAATTGCTTTGCCTTCATAACGTTTTTCACACGTACTTTGCGGTACATCTCTGGTGGGAAAACAGGTAATTCCTGATAATGCATATCCTCTTTACCAGATGTTAAAGTATCACCAATTTGGTAGACATTCGGATCATAAATCCCAATAATATCTCCAGGATACGCCTCATCAACAGTTTCGCGGCTTGCTGCCATAAATTGCTGTGTCTGATTTAATTTTATCGCTTTGCCGGTACGAGTGATAGTAACGCTCATCCCGCGTTCAAATTTCCCAGAGCACACACGTAAGAATGCGATACGATCACGATGCTTCGTATTCATATTCGCTTGGATCTTAAAAATATAACCGGAGAATGTTTCATCCTCTGGCGGGACTAAACCAAGATTTGTTTTACGAGGCTTCGGAGCTGAAGCAAACTGTAAAAAGGTACTAAAAAATGTTTCAATTCCAAAATTCGCAAGTGCACTTCCAAAAAAGACTGGTGTTAACTCTCCCTTGGTCACTCGCTCAACATCAAAATCGTTCCCCGCCTCGTCTAGCAGTAGTAATTCATCTTGAGTACTCTGATAAACCGGGTTATCTGTTAGCGTTGAATGACTGCCGTCCTCAAGCTCTTTGAGAGGAATGATTTTTTCATCCTCATTCCCTGTAAAATGAACAAATTGGTTGTTATAACGATCGACAATTCCTAGGAATCGTTTTCCCATTCCAACCGGCCAGTTCATTGGAAAAGATTCAATTCCTAGTACCTCTTCGATTTCAGCTAAAAGATCTAATGGATCCTTACCTTCACGGTCAAGCTTATTAATGAAGGTAAAAATCGGAATACCTCTCATACGACATACTTTAAATAGCTTAATCGTTTGTGGTTCAACACCTTTTGTTGAATCAATAATCATCACAACACTGTCCACTGCTGTTAACGTTCGGTATGTGTCCTCACTGAAGTCTTCATGCCCTGGTGTATCAAGGATATTCACATAAAAGTTTTCATAAGGGAAACTCATTACACTTGATGTAACGGAGATTCCACGTTGTTTCTCAATTTCCATCCAGTCAGATGCAGCAAATTTTCCTGATTTTTTTCCTTTAACCGTTCCTGTTTCACGAATTACATTACCAAAGAAAAGTAGTTTTTCGGTCATCGTGGTTTTCCCGGCGTCCGGGTGAGAGATGATCGCGAATGTTCTTCTTTTTTGAACTTCATCTATATATTTCATGTAAATTTTCCTTCCGTTATCACGAATTGTATCTAAAAAAATATATCACAATTAAAAAGGAACTACAACGAGAATTGATTCCAATTCGTACTGATGAAAAATCTGAAGAATAGGTTAATGTGTGATACAAATCACAGATTTGCATGTAAGTTCTCACTATACTAAAAGTAGCAATAGAAAATATATGAATGAGGTGATCTTACATGTTTGTAGCATATTTCCTAACTGTAAGTATTATTCTGATCTGTGTCGGTTTTACATTCCAAATTATGAACGGTGTTAAAGAATTGGATAAAAAAGACTCACTTAATCAATAATCTAAGTGAAAAATGGGAGAGGCCAGTTTTTCAACTAGCCTCTCCCATTTTTTCGTCATCAAATAAAGGAACCCTTCCATTCTATAGCAACCCGGCCGCCATAGAGAATTCTCCTTAGGCCCGTGGCTTTGCGTCATCGTTTTTCAACAATTTTGCCTTTTGTATAGTTTGGTCTTTTATCTATGAAGTATATAATCTATCTTGTTTGTTTTAGTTGTTTTTTATCTAATTGCTTTACTCATACGCTGATACTTGCGTTGGATACTAATTGGGCTCCGGTTTAGTCTTTTTCCAATATCGGAAAATGGAGTGCCTGTGGCGACTAACTCAATCATCGAGTGAATTTCAACGGTTGTCCACGCTCTGTATGTAACCCTTTTGCGCTTAGAACGTTCGCTTTCCACCCAATGAGGCTCTGGAACAATTGCATTTTTTTCAACTTTCGAGAAGTCAATTCGGTCTTTATTGTTCAGTGCCCAATCCCAAAAATCTTCAGGTTTAATAAAGTAGAACTTTCGTGTGTTTCGTGTTGCCTTTTTTGTGTACTTCAACCCATGGTTATCAATCCATAGCTTTACAGACTTTGGATCAATTTTTAATAGAGTCGCCAATTCATGCATGGTTAACTGGCCCGTGAAGGATTTCGTATTTGAAATTCCTAGCCTCTTGATTTTCAACTCAACCGCCGTTTCTGTTCGATTTAGGTGGTTGGCAATCGTAGAAATTTTCATTCGCCCAACATTATCCTTCAAAAACTCTATTTCCTCATACGTCCAAGTTCTTTTCTTCAACTCAAAAAACTCCTTTTCATTCTTAATTGTACTAAGAATGAAAGGCCTTTTGATGACATACCACTATCATATCATACTATTGAACTAAAAAAATACAAGATTCTTCAATTCCAGAGTAATTGTCAAGTGCTATTTAACCTTTTCTGGATTGCAAATAAGTTTGCAACAATCTAGGTATAAGAGGATTAATATTTTCAGGAAGATTATATAGACCAAAGAATTTTGCATCCAATCCCTCTTCTCTGTTCACCTCAAGTTCACCACCGATAATATCTCTAGTGACATAAGCAATTGTAATTGGGTAAAACTGATCGCCGTTCGGAAGTTCAACAAAATATTCTTTACCGGAGATCACTCCAACTAGCTCTAGTTTTCCAATCTGTACTCCTGTTTCTTCTAGTACTTCCCGCCTACCAGCATCTTCAGTAGACTCCCCCAATTCTAGAAATCCACCTGGAACACCCCAAACTCCATTCAGTCGCTGTTGGAGTAAAACCTCACCTTTTTCATTGATCACGCCTACTGCCACACCTACTAGATTTAACGGACGATTTCCAACTATCTTTCTTAGATTTTCAATATATCCCATATACTCTCCTCCTTGACAGAAAATTTTAACTTAATAAAATAATAACACATACATATATGTATATTTACAATAATTACCTTATTATGACGACAATTTTTATATCCAAATCTAAACAATTAGCCTTAGATTTTAAAATTTGCTGTCACTTGATTTAACATGCTGTCGTTTCCCGGGAAATGTTGTCGGGAATAGAAAATAATGTCGTTATTCCCCCTAATAAAACAGGCCCAAACCGTTGTCCTGGTTTAAGCCTGTTTTTATTATTCTATTCCTGTATTATTGCTTGTTAGAATTAGTTTTGCAGTTTCCAACTTATTTCCACGATAGAAGCTTAACTCAACCTCATCACCTATTTTTACTTTTGTATATAGATATTTACGTAGGTCCATTGAGCTTTTAACTTCTGTATCATTTATCTTAACGATAACATCCGTCATTTTTAATCCTGCTTTTTCAGCTGCAGAGTTTTGAGCAACACTAGTTACGATGACTCCCTCTTTGATATCTTCAGGAAGATCTGCATAATACATTCTTGGAATTTCACCAAGATCCGCTAAACCAATACCGATAAATGGCCGCTCAATTTTACCACTTTCAATTAAACTGTTAATAATCGGTACCACATCATTACTTGGAATCGCAAACCCTAATCCTTCCACTCCACTATTTGCAATCTTTAAACTGTTGATTCCAATGATTTGTCCTTGTGTGTTTAAAAGGGCACCACCACTGTTACCTGGGTTAATCGCTGCATCCGTTTGAATAACATTCAATTCCCAGCTACCTGCAGAAGTATCAACAGAAATACTACGGTCCTTTGCACTCACAATTCCTGATGTTACTGTTCTTGATAAGTCTAGTCCAAGTGGATTCCCAATTGCATAGACTTGATCACCAGGTCGAAGTGTTTCAGAATCACCAAATTGGAGGACGGCCTCCACGTTTTTTGAATCTATTTGTAAAACGGCAAGGTCGGTTAACGGGTCGGTTCCAATTAACTTAGCCATTGTTTTTTCACCATTATATAATGAAATTTCTACTTCATTTGCATTTTCAATTACGTGGTTATTTGTAACAACATAGGCTTTATCGCCATCCTTCTGAAAAATAACCCCTGATCCTGTACCACTTGGAATACTCTGTGAATTATTTCTGTTAAAAGGATTTTGTTGTTGTGCTTGCATGCTAGTGATTCCGACAATTCCTTTAGATGCTTCCTCCACCATATCTGCAACTGAAGCAGCTGAGTCTTGAACGGCAGTTGGTTGGATTTGAACTGGTCCGGTTGCCTCGATTACCTCTGTGTTCTGCTCTGATGTTGCAGAATCAGAGTTGAAGTATCCTTGAAGACCGTCAATATGAGGCGCAACTCCTAGGGTTAATGCAGAACCTAGAACCCCGGCAGTGACCATAGACAAAAAGCTTTTCATCTTTGAATTTGATTTTTCCTTTTTGAGCATTGAGGTACGGAGTTTTGTTTCCTCAGTGACCGCTGCTTGATGAAGAGTCTCCATTTGAGGCTGTTGTGGATGTATTGTTTCCTCTTCACGGTATTCTGCCTCAAGAATCGGCTCTTCTTTGTTGACTACTGTATCATTATCATAACTATCTAAGTTGTTGGGTTGATCATCATTATGATTAAATTCATCAAAACGTTTATCGTTTTCCATTATGAATTCCTCCTTAAACTTGCTCCATACATATATGATAGTCAAAAATTATGAACAAAATATTAACAAACCTTGAAAAGAACTGGAAAAATCGAATAAAAATCCACCAGAAACGGTGGATTTACTCAATTGGGAACCGAATTTCGAACTTGGTTCCCTTTCCTTTTTCACTAACCACCTCAATTTTCCCATTATGAAGATGGACAAGCTGTTTCACTATTGAAAGTCCTAGACCAAATTGCCCGAATGGCGTGCCTGTACGAGAAACATCCGCCTTGTAAAAACGATGCCAAATTTTCTCGATTTCTTCAGCGTCAATTCCCATACCTGTGTCCTCAATTTCAATAATCGTTTCATTCTCTCCAGCTTTTCCCCTTATCCAAATCGTGCCGTCTTCTGTGAATTGGATGCTGTTTTTAGTAATATTGATTAAAATCTGAATAAGTCGATCATAGTCTGCATTTATTAATAACGATTCTGGTACATCAATAATGATCTGATCATTTTTCTCTTCTGCCTGTGGCTCTAGAGTCTCTTGAACAACCTCAAGTACTTCACTCAATTCAATCGTTTCCTTTTGAAGGGTAACTTGATTTGAACGAATTTTTTCATAATCAAGGTTTTCGTTAACGAGGCGAATTAATCGCTTCGTTTCCTGACTCACTAACTGTATGCCTTTTTCCTTTTCCTCTTCAGGAATCAAATCATTTCTCAATCCTTCGATTACACCACTAATGGTTGTTAATGGTGTTCTCATCTCATGAGAAACATCAGCCATGAATTTCCTTCTCCTACCCTCAAGGCTCTCAATTTCCTCCATTGATTTTTGAAGACGTTTCGCCATTTCATTAAAGTCTTTGGATAGCTCGCCAATTTCATCAAAATCAGATGAAGGCAATTTCACTGAATAATCTCCAGTAGAAATCATGGAGGTTGCCTGCCTCAATCGTTTAATGCGCTTCACATGGATGGTTGATAAAATCCAACTCATTAAAAGAGCAACGACGAGAGCGAGAAACATGGTGTAAAATAAGTATTGATTGATTTCCTGAATCATCTCCTGTGTCCCACTTATTGGTGAAGCAAGAAGAACTCCTCCAATAAATGTCTGTCCCAGCATGTATGGAATGACAATAAATGTTACCTCTTGTTCAAAGCGCTTATAATCTTGTTTGACCGATACAATATGTCCGTTACGGACCTTGTCCCATTCTTTCTTTCTTAGTTCTACTTGCGGGACAAATCCACCAACCGTACTCAAGCTAACGCCTTGTTCATCAAATACCGTAAAGAAAATATTCCGTTCTCCGAGCATACTCGAATATTGCCGTATTAATGAATCGACATTCGAGGTTCGTTGGATATCATTAATAATATTTTCACCATAAACGGTCAGTTCTTCCACCTTTTCCTCGAAAACAAGATTTTCAACATAATGGGCAAAAACCATGCTTAAGATTAAAAAAGCGACTACGATAACACTTATATGGCTAGTTAGCTGTTGAAACATATAGCGAAATTTCATTTTACTTCCTCAACGGATTCGTCAAATTTATAACCTACTCCCCACACTGTATGGAAAAAAGGTTGATCAGCAGTACCTACCTTTTTTCGAAGTCTTTTGATATGGACATCAACCGTGCGCTCATCACCATAAAACTGGTATCCCCAAACACGATCTAGTAATTGTTCCCTTGAAAATACTTGTTTTGGATGCTGAGCAAAATAATACAGTAAGTCAAATTCCTTTGGGGTTAAATTTGTAATTGGCTTCCCGTTCAGAATAACTTCTCTTGTATTCTTGTTGATTTTAAAATGATCCGTTTTTAGTATTCCGGTTTCGACCTCTTCTGAAGGTTTGCTGTTGTAGCGTCTTGTAACCGCCTTTATTCGTGCCATCAAAGCGAGTGGACTGAATGGCTTAGTGACATAGTCATCAGCGCCCATCTCTAAGCCCAATACTTGGTCGGATTCGCTATCCTTCGCCGTTAACATAATAATGGGAACAGAGTTTTGTTCCTCGCGAATCTTTCGACAGATCGTTACCCCATCCATACCTGGCAGCATCCAGTCAACAATTAGCAAGTCCCAACTATCTTCTTTGAAACGGTTGTAGCCCGCTAAACCATCATGGACAAACTCACCTTGTATACCTTCCTTTGAAAAAAACATCTCAATCATTGAACAAACACTTTCATTATCTTCTATAACGAGAACTCTCATGTCTCCCACTCCTACTATTAAGTACTTTTATTTTACAATATAATAGTCATTTATTGAAAGAAGGGACCATCCAAAGGATGCTCCCAAAGTGAATCTAGAAAACTTATACCCGCATTTCTCCATGCTCAATCTCTGATTTTTCAATTTGAATCGTGGTATGTTCGATTTTAAATATGTCTCGTATTTTATTGATTGCTTGTTGTAAAATTTCCTGACTATCATGGTCGTCCTCAATTAAAATATGGCATGTCAGCGAATCCATACCTGAGGTAATCGTCCAAATATGGAGATCATGAACATCAATAACCCCATCGATTTCTTCAAGTACAGCTTTGACTTCTATTTGATCAATCGTAATCGGAGTGCCTTCCATTAAGATATGGATAGAATGTGTTAACACTCCCCATGCACTTTTTAGAATAAGGATTGCTACCACAACCGAGATAATAGGGTCTGCAATATACCATTCAAACAATAGCATTAGCAGTCCTGCTATGATTGCCCCAACTGAACCCAGTGCATCACCAAGTACATGAAGATAGGCACTGCGAAGGTTGACGTTATTTTTCACATCACCTTTGCTAATTAAAGCCCAAGCACTTACTAGGTTTGCTAAGAGACCAACTCCGGCAATAATCATCATTGTTCCACTAGCAACTTCCGGTGGTTCTACGAATCGTTCAAACGCTTCAAACACAATAAATCCAGCGATAATGAACAAGGTCACTGCATTAAATAGAGCCGCTAGAATTTCAAATCGGTAAAATCCGTATGTCTTCTTCGGAGATGCTGGTCTTGTTGCAAACCAGAAAGCGATTAAACTTAATAACAGTGAACTTGAATCACTTAACATATGTCCCGCATCGGAAAGTAGAGCTAAGCTATTCGTAATAATTCCGCCCACAAATTCAAGTAGCATAATACCCGTCGTAATAAGCAACGCAATCAATAAGCCCTTTTTATTTCCTTCTCTCACATCATCAAAATGATGGTGATGATGATGACCATGGTGATCATGGCCGTGATGATGGTGGTGATGTCCCATCATACTTCCCTCCTATTCATGTTCAATATGATGGATGACTTGGTGTAGTAATGTGATAACATGTTCATCATCATATGTATAAAGGAATGTGTTTCCTTCGCGTTTATATGTGACTAGACGTAGATTTCGAAGAGTGCTGAGTTGGTGTGACACAGCGGATTGTGACATTTCAAGAACTTCTGCGATATGATTAACCGAGCATTCCTCTTGTGATAGTAAATAGAGGATTTTGATTCGCGTCGGATCAGCAAGCGCCTTAAAGATACGTGATGCTTCGTCAATTGTCGACGCTGATAAAAAAGAATGATCGTTTTGTTCCACTTCGTAAACCTTCTTTCTTATTTGAGAGTAGTAGCTTGAATATGCTGGAATATGTATTTTGCGTCATCTGCGACCCCTTGTAATAAAGCCGAGCCTCTACGGCTTTGCCATGGTAATCCTAAGAAGTACAGACCTTCGATGTTCGTTACTCCCTTTATATGTTGTGGGTGGCCATTTTGATTGAATACGCTAGGAACCTGTAACCATTCATAATTAGGTTTGTAGCCTGTAGCCCAAACGACATTCAAAGCCTGTGTTTCACTATTATCTTCAAAAACGAACGAATCTTCCTTTATATTTACTGTTCTAGGTTTTATCGTTATTTTTCCAGATTTCACGGCTTTCTTTAATTCATATCCAAATATCGGATCCGGACGATTTTTTAGTAAAGTACCTATCTTTGTTGCTGCATTTACTTTAAGGATACCTATTTTATCAAACCACCAAAAAATGCTTCTGCCACCTAAGTCCTGCGGAAGATAGGTGAGTTTTTGACTCACCGAAAGGTACACCTCCCACCGCTCAGAAAGTTCAACAGCGATTTGTGCCCCGGAGTTCCCTGCCCCCACGATTAAAACCGGTCCGTTCTGAAGTTGAATTGGATTTTTGTATTGTGAGGAATGGATCTGAAAAACATGTTCTGGTAGGTTTTCTGCAAATCTTGGGATTGAAGGTTCCTGAAATGGACCAGTAGCAATTACCACATTTTTAGCTATGAGTGATTCATTGTTTGCTTCAATTTTAAATCCTCTATCTGTATTGATCATACGAGTTACCTTTGTATTCAATTGAACCGGGAGGTCATGATATGATACGTAGTTTTTTAAATAATCGACAATATCGTTCTTTGTAGGGTAGCCTTGCCTTGGACCTCTCATCTGAAAACCAGGGAGTTCGCTATAAGCTCTTGGTGTGAAAAGGGTTAAAGAATCATACCGACTTTCCCAAGTCTCACCAATTTTCTTAGCCCCATCCAAAAGAAGAAAGGAATGATTGGTCTTCTTCAAAAAATATCCCATCGCTAAGCCTGCTTGGCCGGCCCCAATTATCACAACATCATACATAGTATCCCCGCTTTACTAATAACTATATGAACATATGCTCATATATAATATTATGATAATTTAAAAAATGTGTCAATTCATATTCAAAAATTGTTCAATTTGATTTGACACTTACTATGTATTACTAGAAAGAAGGAATAAAGGTGGATTAACAATTATTGTAAATCATTTTATACTTTTAGATAACCCTTTCAAATTGGAGGTATTTTAATGAAAATAATAATGTGTGATGATTCTGTAGGGAAATTAATTACATCTAAAGAAACTAACTTTGTTGCAACAAGATTGATTAGAGACGGTGTTGGAATTCGAGTAGGGTATATGTTTTTTAAAAAAGGGGATAGAGTTGAGTTTCATGAAGCCTCAGTTGACCAACTATTCTTAGTGATAAATGGAGAAGGCTGGGTGGCTGGTACAGATCGCGATTCTGTAGAAATACACAAAGGCGAAGCCGCTTTCTGGAAACAAGGAGAGATGCACGAGGCTGGTACAGAAAAAGGAATGGAAGTCATTTGTATTGAAGGTAAGAACCTAGACGAATACAATACACCAGTCCTACAATTTGATAAATAATTCATAAAAATAATGGGGGATTCTATGATTAAGTAAAATGATATAAAATCCCCCATACAACTAGTAATAACATATCTAAAAGGTCGGCATACTATTTCTCTTTCTCCCACTCTTCTCTAAGCAATCCCATGCGAATCGAATCATAATAGACACCGTTATAGTATCGACATTTTCTCATCCGGGCTTCTAGTGTCATCCCAAGTTTTTGACCGACTTTAACCATCCGATGGTTACCTGACCATGTTGTATATCCAACTCTTTCGATGTATGGGATTGACTCAAATAAGTAATCAATCCAAAGCTTTAACGCATCAGTTCCGTAGCCATCTCCCCAATATTCGGGACGATAGATCACAATCCCCATTTCAAGCCATCTTGTTGCTTCACTTTCCCAATAGAAAATAACCATGCCGATGATTTGGCCATCCGCTTCGATAATCATTTGATCTAAAGGATAGTGCTGCCTTGATAGTTCATACTCAGCCTTATTTATATACATTTCCTTATCAATGAACTTATGCGTAAAATACGGAGCATCCCACTTTTTCCATTCTGGGTCTGGGTCACCGTAGCGTAACTCCCATAGTGTTGGTAAATCTGCTTTTTCAACTTGACGTAGTATTACCTTTTCTCCCTTTATTTTGACTAGATTCATCTTAATCCCCCTGATAATCATTAAACATGGATTTCCAATATATTACCTATTCATATAGTTTTTATTCGGTACTATTAAGTAAAATCCCTTCTTTAATTAATGAAAGTGTAATTTCCCTCTTATTAAAGAACAAAAAAAAGCATGCAGTTGAGTCCTCCTGCATGCTTACCTTCCGACTACTTCTAAGAAATTATCTTTGAATGATTCTTCTTTTTGGAATTGCATTTCTTGTTGCTGCTCGATTTCAGTTCGTCTTCCAATCTCAAATTCTTTTAGTCTTGATTTACTAATGTCTCCATCAAGTAACGCTTGTTCGAGAATCGGCGCCAATACATGAGCATCTTTAATCGCGCAGTTAATTCCAATAGCAGCTGTTGGTGTCATTGTATGTGCCGCATCGCCAATGATCACTAGACCATTCTCCGCCCAAGTATCCGCATTTGAACTGAACACGTTTAAGCAGACGAAGTTCTTCCAAGACTGAATATGTTGTCTTACGATTGTTTCCAATTCTGGAAAGCTTGTTAAAAGTGGTTGTAAAAATACTTCAAGAGACTGCTTACGTAAGGTATTGAATGTTCCTTTTTCAATGTTCCAGCCGATTTGAATCATGCCGCCAGTTTGTGTAAACAATGCAAGCTGATGACCATTAGCAAGAACCATTTTTGTTGAAGGCTCCCAATCAGCTGGCGCCGGAATCTTTGCCCAGAGGACATCATAACCATGAGTTTCCTCCGTTGCTGAAATACCTGCAAGTTTTCTCACTGTTGAAAAACGCCCATCTGTTCCCACAACGATTGAACTTGAGATATTAATCTCTTGTCCATGTTGCTTCGCTCTTACTCCTGAAAAGTTTCCATTTTCATCCTGTACCAACCCCGTAACACTAGTGTTTAGAAGCAGTCGGTAATTCGGAAACCTCGCTGCTTCGTTGGATACAGCAGTTAAAAAGTGCGGCTGCGGTATATGAATTCCAACATGATCATCTTGAGTTGGTGTGATTGTTTTAACGATATGACTTCCATATATATATTCGACTTTCTTCATTTTTAATAATCCAAGTGCTTCTATTTTATCGAAAAGATGATGTTCCTTTAAAATGGCTTCCGTTTCTGCGTTGATGTGCTCGCCTCTAAATTCACGTTCTGTTCCGGACGTGCGTTCAACAACGATGGTCTCTATTCCTTTTTCCGCTAATAAATAGCCGAGCAATGCACCCGCTGGACCTCCGCCAACGATACATACATCTGTTTGTAGATTCATGTATTCACCTTCTTATTATCATAAGATGCAAAAAAAGTTTTGTCATAAGAAACAAAGTTCACTAGTTAATGATTAAATGATAACAACCAGTTTATAATTGGTCAACTTATATTCATTTCCAATTAGGTTTCAAAAATAATGGATAAAACAGTAATTAAGTAATAATATAGAATTTAACATACTTGAGTAGTTCAAGGGAGAGAAAAGAATGAAGAAAATTCTACTTTTAACTATTTTCACCTTACTTATAGCAGGTTGTAACAACCAACAAACAACTCCTTCCCCAGAAAAGAATGTAGATGAAAACACAGCCTCCCAACAAGCAGAGTCGGAGGAAGACAAAGAACAATCATCTTCGCAACAAGAAAAAGAAGATAAAAATGAAAATACATCTTCACAATCTCAAGAAGAGGATACGAAAGAAGTACCTTTTGAAAGCGATACAGCGACTTTTGAGGATGGGCAACTTACGATTCACTATCCTCAACTAACAGATATGCAAGATAAAAAGCTCGAGCAACAAATGAATAATCTCATTAAAGAGGAAGCAACGTTATTTCTAACGCAATATCAAGATAGCGACGCACCACTAACTTTGGAATACGAAGTTTTACTACCAGAGTCTGATACAATCAGCATTCTGTATAAAGGGAATTATAATGGAGGGATGTATCCCACAAACCTATTCTTCACGACTACTATCGACTGGAAAAAGGGAGAAAAAATCAGGTTTTCCGAAGTTTTTGTCGTAGACGAAGCATTTATTGGGACCTTAAAAAAGGCTAGCTATCTTGACTGGGAGCAACCAACACAGCCAAATAAGGAAAAACAGGATGCCTTATTTGAATACTTAGACACATATACAACTCAGGATCTCATCGAGTTTATTTCAAAAGCCGACCAACCAACTCCCGAAGCAAATCCATATGGTGTTTATTCATACTACACTAACAATACAGTTGTCCTCAGTATACAAGTACCACATGCACTAGGTGACCACGCTGAATTTGAGATTAACCTTGAAGATTTGGTAAAGAAATAGGCATTAAAAACACTAGTTGATGTAACTAGTGTTTTTTTAACTCTTTTCCAGGGGTTTGTTGCATCCCGCAGGGAGCGTTAGAACTCAAAAATTAAAAACAGCGTTACCAAGACTGGTTTAACGCTGTTTTCACCTTCAAAATTATTGATCCAATACACTAAATCCAATCCAACCAATAAGTATAAATACGGGAACTACCAATAAAACCGCTAACCATATTTTACTTTTGGAAAGTGACAAGGCTGCTCCTAAATAAAAGAATGGGAAAATGAGTCCCCAAAATTCAAATCGCGGTGTAGCTGCGAGATACAGTGACATAGGTACTATTAATATTGAAGATAGTACGAGCAAAAGGGGCTTTCTTCGCGATATTGATAATATGGAAAGAAGTAATGATGCAATCATGAACGGCCAAAATAGAAGTGCCATATAAACCTCCTCTATATTTTTCATGTTACTTAGATTCAACGAAAAGAAGTGTTAATCCTGCATGATTAACACTTCTAAAGACTGTTTATGTTTTTAAAAAAAGCAAGACGATGAGAAAAATAATGAGCCCAATCATAAAAATCGTTCCTAGACTCGCACTGTAAACGATATACACATTCACATGAAGAATCACATGCACAATTAGGACAACCAGTATCAAAACCAGCAATAAGATTGCCATAGGAATATTTCGGTTTCGCTTCAAATAATCAGCACCTTAATGAGATTTAAAAAGGGGTGTAATATACGTTTATTCCTTATTTGAGAACATTATTCCTATGACGGCTCTATCCCATTTAGCTTTTCAGTTAACGGCATTTAATTTTTGAATAAGAGTAACAGCCTGATCAATATGGTTCACATCGAATATTTCTATGTTTAGGTTCCTAGATTGTTTTACCTGATTAGCTTCTTTGGCATTATCGCTGGGTACGATGATGTAAGGAAATCGTTTTTTCTCTGCAATCCTGACCTTTTCTTCTACCATGCCGATTGGTAGTACATCACCATTTGGTTTTAATGCACCCGTAATCCCAATTGTTTTATTGTTCAGTAGCTCCCCTTCAGCAATTAAAGCGGATAATGCTAACCCCAAACCCGCACTGTCTCCTGAAAGATCCTTTCGTTTTAAGAACTCATCTATGCTTGTTGTGTTACCGGCGAGATAACTATTGATGTTATCTACCATTTTAGAAAATTCGTCTTCTCTTTTCAAAATCCAACTCACTAACTCACCATTTTTGCTTTTATAGCGAAATGTATTATCGATTTTTTGTAAATTAAGGACATCTTTATTTTCATTTTTAAAGCTATCCAAGATGAGGTTTTTATCTTCTATATATTCGATGTCCGTTGAATTTACAACCATTAGATGTATGCCTGATTCTTCAACCACCTCTACGGGAGATGCAAATATACTTACATGGTATGTAATGGATTCATAATGTAATAGTTTTAAGTCAAAAATTAAAAAAATAATTAATAGAATAGTGGAGATTCTGATTATCCTTACATTTGCGTTGCGATAAATGATTAAAACAATTACTAAAAATAATAATAATACTAGGAGTACCCCAATTAAGATAAATGCATTGGCAGCATCAAAAAGATACAAGAGCCACATGGATACATACAGGAGGATTGCCGCTATTCCAATGTAGTTTAAATACTTGCTCATTTCTTATCTTCTTTCACTGCAAGTATTTGAGTTTCTTCCCCTAGTTCCTTTCGGATGTTTTTTCTCGCTTCTGCAGGTGTTCTTGCATTTACAGATTTCACTTCTGTTTTTCCATTAACCTCAATGTGAACAATAAAACATTTTGCTCCACATCTCATGAGAACTCCTCCTTCTCAAATCCAATTTCATCCATTTTTAACATACCATCTTCATGACTGTTAGTAAATTTTATTTCAAAATTGTAAAGAGAATACTTAGAACCCTCTAGTACTTTTGAATGGTTAATATTTCCTAGCATAAAATGCCACCCCATGCCCTACATCAAAAATACCTATTTTCATATACCTGTAATTAATAGTTTTGGTTAAAATGTATCTATTTTACCTTTATAAAGAATGCCTCCACTTGCTACATTTTTCCTATTTTACCCATTTAATCTTTTATTTACTTCCTAGTAAAACGATATCAACACTCAAAATTTATACTACTCCTATAAACATTTTAGGAGGAGATCACATGAAAAAGAAATCTATTAAAAAGAAACTAATTCCGTTTGCTGTTGTATCATCACTCGCACTTGGTGCACTAGCCGGGGGCTTTGTTGCTCCTACTGCGGATGCGAAGTCTAATCCGCAAAATCACAATAATGGTAAAGTAAAAAATGTCATTTTGATGGTACCTGATGGATATTCTGCATCTTATGCGACAAATTACAGATGGTATAAGGGTGAGGAGACGGTGTTAGATTCGATGCTTGTCGGAATGCATCGTACCTATTCCTCTAACTCAGAGGTTACAGACTCAGCTGCGGCAGGTACTGCAATGGCAACGGGAGTCAAAACAAATAATGGGATGATTAGCACATCACCAGATGGCAAAGAATTAAAAACCATTCTTCAAGCTGCTGAGGAAAAAGGAAAGTCATCCGGCTTAGTTGCGACTTCGACGATTACACATGCAACACCGGCTGTTTTTGCATCACATGTTGCTTCTCGTTCAAGTGAAGCAGATATTGCCCCTCAATTACTTGAAAATGATGTGGATGTTATTCTCGGTGGAGGAAAAAAGTACTTCCCTGACTCCTTATTGAATGAGGCAAAAGAAGATGGTTATCAATTTGTTACAAATCAAGATGAGCTGAAAAACAGCAAAAAAGCTGAAAAGCTTATTGGACTATTTGCTGAGGATAGTATGGCACCAGAACTAGACCGCGATGAAACGAATGAACCTAGCCTAGCAGAAATGACAGAATCTGCAATCGATGTTCTACAAAAGGATAAAGACGGATTCTTCTTAATGGTTGAAGGTAGCCAGATTGATTGGGCTGGTCACGATAATGATGCTGCATGGGCAATGAAGGATTCTGAAGCTTTTGAGCTTGCATTAGAAAAAGCAGTCGAATTTGCAAAGAAAGATGGAAAAACATTAGTAGTAGTTGCAGGTGACCACGACACTGGTGGAATGTCGGTGGGTGGTTATGGAAAAGGTGATGCAAATCTTGAAATCTTGCGTAATGTTACAGCAACTGGTGATTTCATGGAAAGTAAATTGAATGCTGATCGTAGTAATGTAAAGGAAGTTGTTAAGGAGTATACAAACCTTAATCTAACAGACTCTGAAACTGAAAGAATCAAAACTGCTGATTCACCGTCAATGGCTATCAACCAAGTTATTTCTGAACGTGCTATCGTTGGCTGGTCCAGCACAGGTCACACAGGTACAGACGTTCCTTTATATGCATTCGGCCCAGGGTCTCACCTATTTAGTGGACTACATGAAAATACAGACTTACCTGTATTAATGGCTAAAGCAATGAAAATTAAGTTTACCCCCGGAAAATAAGGTCACTCTGAAAAGGAGCTGTTTAATTACAGCTCTTTTTTTGTTGAGAAAAATCCAAATACCATAAATCATGTTATACTTTATAAAAAAGGAAAATTAAGGGTGTTATTTATGAAAGAGCTCTGGGACAAATATTGGCCGAAGTTACTGGCGTTTGCGGCATTTATTGTTATCATCTACACGATTTATGATAACGTGCAGGAGCATCAGGAATTCCTAGTAAAAGCAGAGCAAAATCAAGTAGAGGAGAGGGTTTGGCGCAAGTATGTCGTCAATCGGCTCTTGGAAGGCCCCATTTATTCTGTCCAAATTGGTGCTTTGCCAAAAAGCAGTATTCCAACAAAACATAATGATTCAATGGTTTCAATTAGTCAGGAATTATTTGAGAGGATAGACATTGGAGATACCATTCCCGGTTATGAAGTTGACGGGAAATTTTACACCGAAACACTGTTAAAAGAGGAAGTACGCTGGTTTTATATTTTGTTAACGGTCTTTAGCCTTTATCCCATCGGTTATCTTTTGTATTGGCTATTTAAAATCAAGGTGGTATGGAATGTGTTAACGACTATTTCAAGCCGATTATATCTTGATAAAATTGCTGGTTTTCTAATTTCCTTCTTACTATTTGGAGGTTTAAGTTTTCTACTCCTTTTCTTTTTGTCCACTGAAACGAAGTCAGCACTCGAAAATGGATATGAAAAATATTTCGGAGACAATCATGAGGAAGTAACTGCAACTGTAACAGATCGTGGGTTTGATAGACGAACCTCAAAGTACAACAGGAGCGAGTATTATCTATCTTTAATGTATATACCGAAAGACCATGAGCCCATTTATCTAGTAAAAGGTGTTACCTATCATACATACAACAAATACAAAACAGAAATGCCGATCACCTATAATGTTGATAACCCCTATCAAGTATTTGCTCAAGAGATGGATTTTTATGATTACACACTTGTTCTGTTAACAGATACAGTACTTTTAACGGTTGTAGGCATTTTTCTAATTACGTTATTAAGCTGGCTTCCATACCTTCTATGGAAACGGAAAAAAGGAAAACTTTAAAAGGACCATCCACTTTAATTTGGATGGTCCTTTTGTAACTCTTAATCTCTTTCTCTTGCTTTTTGTGTATCGCGAATGTTCTTCTGCACGGTAATTGCTGCAAAGATACTTAGAACATACGCCATTCCATAAAATCCTTTTTCACTTAAAACGATACTTCCTGCGTTATATAAACCAATGCCCATCAAGGAAATAGACACAATCAGTGCAACCCAGCTAATCCCGTAATAGATGCTTGTTACAGGGATTCCCTCTTCCTTATCTCTTACCGCCTTTTGCAAGGATACTGCTGAATAGAGACCGAATATTAATATTGCAAAATAGTATCCCTTTTCATTTAGTTCCATTGCTGCATTAAATAGACCAATTAGATATGCAGAAACACCAACTAGAAGCGCTGCCCAAGAGGCTCCTTTAAAGGCTGCAGTGGGTTCTCCATCTTTCCTCTCTATCTTCACTTTTGGCTTTTCCTGTTTTTCCTTATCAACTAAAACCTCATTCTCCATTGAATATGTCCCTCCGTTTATTCATCTAAAGTGGACTTACCATACCATTGAGGCAATCTACATAGATTCATTATACAAAAACCGATTACAAATAATGATAATTTTTTTATTAATTTCCAATTTATTTTCATTTTACGACTCTGAGTACATTTTAAGTAGTTTTAAGCCACCTATTAGCACATAAGCTATGAATCCGATAACGAGGACAATTCGTATGATAAAACATGACACGAAATAAAATAAAAGAATCATGGTTATAAGGTATATGCCCACAATTGACGTAAATTTTGTGTATCGAATTGCTAGATTGGAAAACTCTGGCTCATCTCTGAACATCCACCTTTGTCCGAACAACATACTTTCCTCAGGTTCAAAATAGGTCCAAATCAGTATGCCGAGTACTGGAATCATGAAAATGAAATACAAAATCCCTTCAGCCAAGAGGCAGTCCCCCTTTTTATTATAATGGCCTTTGTAAAATATACGTACTGACCCTCTAAAAGGTTTCAAATAATTCTGTCTTTTAGCATCGCGACTTTTTGTTATCCTTCAACAAACCTACCTTAATTAAAAAACTCTAACCACCACGGATAATCAAATTGTCCTTCTGAGATTTGGAAAAATTGACCCAAAAAGCCCAAATGAACAACCCCATAATGCTCCGTCTTTTTTTCCTTTGGTGCATACGTCGAAAAGAAAAAGAAATTAATCCTCTCTATCTCAAATATTAAATTATTATCTAGGCTTCTACTATGGTCCTCTTTGTAGTCTGCATGTTTTATATAGTCTTGCTCCGTGGGATTCGTCAACACCACTACTAGCATAAAAATGAAAACAAGTCCTCCTAAAAGCAATCTTCTTTTACCACTTTTCATTTGTAATCCTCCATATCACATATCGATTCTTAAACATGCGGGACTATTACCCATTTTCATTGAGAAACGTGGCAATTTAAGTCTAGGTGAGTATACTGTAGTGAATTTAACTATTAGAGAAAGGAAGTAAGAATATGGAGCTAAATGTCTCAAACGTTAATGCAGCGTCTTTTCAAACTCCTTACGTTGCACCACAACCACAACCGACCTATACTGCACCTAGCTATGCCGCGCCTAGTTATGGCTACGGATACGCTTGTCATGAACAAAGCTACGATCCCTTTGTATTGATTGTTGTATTGTTTATTCTATTAATTATTGTAGGTGCTTGTTTCTATCCTAAATGTTAGTAATTGATATGTATTTAAAAACACACCACAAAAACGAGAACATTCGATTAGTGTTCTCGTTTTTTAATGAGAAGATTTAATGAACGAAAAGTAGGTTAGCAGTTCATTTTCACTAACCGAGATACTATTTGTTAAATCTTTCGTTCGTAGTACAAACTCCTTCACACCGATAAACTCGGACTGAGCAACAAGGTAAAATTGAGTACCTTTTTTATATTCTTTGAACTGTTTTTTTAGCCTATATATATCCATGCTGATCCTTCCTAAATTACAATACCGCGTATAAAACCTATTATAATTCGATTCTGTTTAATAAAAAAGGAAAAACAATTCTGCCCCTACCCCGCTATTGCGTGGTATAATTTACCAGTAGAGGAGGAGTTTCTATGAGAGAAATTGGAGATATTGTTTTTTTATTACTCGCAAATATAATTTTTATTGCATTTATTGCTTCTATCTTTTGGGCAGTACGCTCATTTTTTGTTAGCCGAACTAAAGAATCGACAGTTGATAGTAGTTACCTAGAACGAAGAATTGACTTGCTTGAACAAAAATTAGATAAAATCATAGACCTACTTGAACAAGGGAAGAAGAAATCATAACAACGCTACCCCTTCAACCTCACATCTTATTTTGTAGAAGGTCAAAATGAATGGATGCGTATCTTGTGTTATCTCTATTTTTTTTAGTCTTCTTTTTCCTAACCGTCTATCAAGCATTGAATATGCTCGAATAATGACATTTTCTGATTCCATTGCTTCATCAATAGACAAAGAACCATATTCTAAAAAAGCAGAATAAAGATGGTAACTTTCGAAAATGCTCTGGTCTATTAGGATTTCTTCTACATCGTCTGAGGCCCTTACTAACTCTTGTCGTTCTTTAGAATTAAACATGACATCCCAATCTGAGTTATAGGGAATTGCCTTCAAGCTTCTTTCATCTTGCATTTGTTGATACAGTTTTTGATGCTTAACTGCATAAGTTGTATCAGATGCACTGATTATCTCTTTCTTATCGAGTGTGAACCAAACTCTACTTGGTCCATCATGAAACTTCCGATAAACTGTGGCATGTAGTTGAATTCGCCCTCTTAACTTTTCACATAAGAAACCTTCAAGTGTTGCTTTTGTTTTACTCCATTTCATCAAACCCCACCCCATTTATATATTCTTCAGAAGCTTTTTATTTTCCTTTTTATATTCAACTCACCTTATTCCTCTGTGCATATAATCGTGAAATTCCACATATATTTGGATGGGACAACTAATATGTGGAGGGATTAATTGAGTATGCCTGAGGAAGTTTCAACGACAAAGACTGATAACAGAAACTATATAAGAGTCAACAACCACTTTAATTTCACGAATAACTTTGGTGACTCTTTGAGCTTGATAGCCCTAGTTGCAGGAGTCTTTTTCATTATAAAGATTTCTAGTAAATCACCAAAAAAGAATAGAAAAAAGAATGCGTTGATCCTCCCATAGATTGACGTCTTGCCGTTATTGACGCGGTGCAAACAGCATAACTGAGACACCAATTATACAAATTCCGGCACCAAGCCAGTCGTATAAGTCTGGTGTTTTTTTATCGATTCCCCAGCCCCATAGGACCGAAAGGATGATAAAAACCCCACCGTAGGCGGCATAGACTCTACCAAATGAAGGAAACGTCTGAAAGGTCGCGATTACTCCATAAAGGGCCAAGGCAATTCCACCACCAATGCCCCAATATAATGGCTTCCCTTCTCGTAACCAGAGCCAAATCAAATAACCTCCACCAATTTCGGCGATCCCTGCTAAAATAAAAAAGAAAATTGCATGTAAAATAGTAACCACGTCCTAGATATGTATAGTAAATACCTTACTATTATAACAACCGTTCGCATCTTTTGATAAAAGGACAATTTCTTTTATACTGCTGCTGATTTATTATTTTACTGTCGCTATTCTGATTTTACTGGCACTATCCTGGATTTACTGCCACTAACCAGATTTACTGCCTCTATCAAACTATATACGTGACTCTTCATCTGTATCTTCCTCCCACCAGTTGAAAATACTGTAAAAATAGATTGACCCATACATCTCCACTTTTTAAAATGAAGGTATTACAGGTAGGAGGTTTTTGTTTGCAAAACTTATGTTTAGAGCTGGGATTGCACCATTTATAGCATTATAAAATTCAAAATACGAAGAGGAGACTATAAATGGAAATTATCATCAGACAAGAAATGCCAGAGGATTATCAGAAGACAGAGGACATTGTTAAAAAGGCGTTTTCAAATGTGGAAATTAGTGATAAGACGGAGCATTTTCTAGTAAATCGAATTCGAACATCTAATGCTTTCATACCGGAGCTTTCACTAGTAGCGGTAAATCAAGATAAAGAAATAGTTGGTCATGTCCTTCTCTCAAAAATTGAGATTGTAGACGGCGACCAGTCAGTCGAATCGTTGGCACTTGCACCCGTTTCAGTCACACCCGAATATCAACAACAGGGAATTGGTAGTCAATTAATTAGAGCTGCACTCGATAAAGCAAAAGAACATGGATATCAATCAGTGATTGTGCTTGGACATCCCGATTATTATCCACGTTTCGGCTTCAAACAGGCGATGTTATGGAGGATAAGAGCTCCGTTTGATGTGCCGAATGAAGTTTTCATGGCTCTGGAAATAGTTGAAGGGTCGCTAAAAAAAGTTCAAGGTGTAGTGAAGTACTCGGACGCTTTTGAAGAATAGGATTTGGGGTGATCAGGACCTATCAGGCGGCTCCTCATCACCCCTTTTATCTTATGAAAGTTTCAAACAATAGATTGGCTCAGGATGATGCCCCTCTTCTATCTCTCCGGTTGGTTTAAAGCCTGCTTTTTCATACGTCCGAATTGCACGTTCATTGTCAAAAATGACAGATAAATAAATCTCATCACATTGATAGGTATTGACCATGTCCTCAATAATCGCGTTTAAAATAGGCGTTCCATACCCTTTTCCTTGAAACCGATGACCGAGCATCATGCTTATTAATTCATAGCGTTTGGTTTGTTTTTGATATCCATGTGAGGCAAACCCGATAAGAGTTTCATTATCATAAATTGCTTTTGGAGTAAAACCAAATGTTTGACATACGGCTAGGAAATACGCGTTCGATCCAACCCATCGTTCATAGATTTGGAAATACTTCTCTTGGATTTCGTCCGATTTTAAATGAATCACATCATAAAAGTTTTCCTCTGTTACATCAACCAATTTAATCTTCATGGGAGCTCTCCTTTTACTTGTAAAATGAATACCCAATCTTATAAATTCAACGGAATACGAGCACATCCTTCTTTAGAATCACGCATACTTGTAAGTTTTTTTTCGACAAAACTGCATCAAAAAACCTCCAAATCCCTTAGTGGAAATTGGAGGTTTTCTTATCTTATTACATATTTAATACGAGGTCCCTTTGCTTTTTTGGTTCTTTTTTTTCGACAAGACCAAGTAATTCTCCTGTTGAGGCATTGATTTTCTCGAGGAGTTCTGGATGCTCCATGAGCGATAGCCCAAAGGAAGGAATCATATCTTTGATTTTTGGCTCCCATTCTAGCATATGCTCTGGGAAACACTTTTTGATGATTTGAAGCATGACATGAACTGCAGTTGAAGCACCAGGTGATGCACCTAGTAATGCGGCAATTGAGCCATCCTCTGCTGTAATAACTTCAGTACCAAATTGAAGCGTTCCTTTTCCACCCGCTTCAGTATCCTTAATAACTTGAACACGTTGACCCGCAACGATTAAATCCCAATCCTCGCTCTTTGCGTCTGGGATAAATTCACGTAATTCTTCCATTCGTTGTTCTTTTGTTAACATTACTTGCTGAACCAAGTATTTAGTTAAGGACATTTCCTTTACGCCCGCAGCCAACATGGTTAACAAATTATCCGGTTTTACTGACGTAATGAGATCAAGATTTGACCCATTTTTCAAAAATTTAGGGGAAAATCCTGCGAATGGTCCAAATAATAACGACTTTTTATTGTCGATGTATCTTGTGTCTAGATGTGGAACCGACATCGGTGGCGCGCCAACTTTTGCCTTTCCATACACTTTAGCATTGTGTTTTTCAATGACATCTGGATTTTTACAGACCATAAATATTCCACTTACTGGGAAACCACCGATATTTTTTCCTTCAGGAATGCCAGACTTCTGAAGGAGGTGAAGACTTCCTCCGCCACTCCCGATGAAAACAAATTTAGCTTTATGGTATTCCACCGCACCAGTAGTAAGATTCTTTACTTTCACTTCCCATTTGCCATCCTTGGTACGTTTAACATCTTTAACACTATGATTGTAATTCATGTTAACATTTTTACTTTTTAAATGGTCAAACAGCATACGTGTTAAGTTTCCGAAGTTGACATCTGTTCCGTCATCCACTTTAGTAGCAGCAATTGGCTCATTTGAATTGCGATTGTTCATAATGAGTGGAATCCATTCCTGTAATGTCTTAGGATCCTCAGAATATTCCATTCCTCTGAATAATGGATTTTTTGACAGCGCTTCAAAACGTTTCTTCAAAAAGGCTACATCCTTTTCACCTTGAACCATACTCATATGTGGAAGTGGCATAATGAAGTTTTGTGGATTTTGGATAAGATTGCTCTTCACCAAATAAGCCCAAAATTGCTTAGAAACTTGGAATTGTTCGTTAACATTAATGGCTTTTGCAATGTCTAAAGTACCGTCCGGTTTTTCAACAGTGTAATTCAACTCGCACAATGCCGCATGCCCTGTCCCAGCATTGTTTAATTCATGAGAGCTTTCTTCTCCTGGCTTGTCGAGCTTTTCAAATACAGTAATGTTCCATTCCGGCGCTAATTCCTTCAAGAGTGTCCCCAATGTCGCACTCATGACGCCAGCACCGATTAAAATAACATCTGTCTTGGTTTCTATGTTGCTCATTTTTATCAACCTTTTCTAATCGAATTTTAAAAAATAAGATGAATGCGGTCACAAAATGGGACTCGCTATTTTCGTATCAAACCTTGCTATATAATTATGAAAATTATTTAGATTCATATATCTACTATTATATGATAATTATAAAATATTGAAAAGCCTGATATCAGTGAGAAGTCAATTCTAATGAATGAAAATGGAAAATTATACTTTTGAACTATCCAAAGGTTATTCCGTTTGTAGGAGTAGATGAGGATGGAGAGAATCGCTTGTTTTCGAGGGATATCCTGGATGTAAAGAATAAAAAGTTCTTATACAAAGTTATTAGGTATGATTTACCTTTAACCAACTTTATCCTTTTCTATCGAACAAATTTGTGCCTTATCACCATTTTTTCTTTTTTATCGCCTTCATTAAAAAAACCCCGCATATCGTAGTGACATGCTGGGTTAAAATAACGAATCAATCTCTTTTGAGCGTCTCTAATAATTCAATAAGTTCAGGGGTAAATCCCTTAACAGCGCGATTTCCTACAACTGTAACAGGGACACCTAAGAAACCGAAACGCTCCACTTCTTTCCTATGGTCTTCATTTTCAGCAATATTACGTAAGTCAAAAGGAATCTTGTTTTCAGTCAGTACCTTCTTCACAAATGTACATTCGACGCAATCATTTGTCGTATAGACAATTACTTCATTTTCCATTGATGTTACTCTCCTTTATTCAGCCGGAGGGCCAAATTTTCCAGCATGAAAATCGCGATAAGCTTCCTGTACTTCTTCTTTCGAATTCATAACAAACGGACCGTATGCTACAATCTGTTCACGTAATGGAACCCCAGAATAGACAAGAATCTTTGCACGGCTGTTTGCTTTGATATCAAACTCGCTTTCATTTTCGCCATGTTCATCAAAGGTTAGCGTGGCTACCCCTGTTTTTTTCAAGAGCGTCTTACCTTCACCAAGCTCTAATTCACCAGATAGTACGCATACAAATGCGTTATGATTAGCAGGCAGAATATGCTTATATGACGCACCTTTCATGAGGGAAATCTCAGTCATCGTGATTGGTACTAAACTGTCCAATGGGCCTTTGCTACCCGCGATTTCTCCTGCATATACTTTTAACTCTCCTCCATCAATTTGAACGCGAGGTACGTCCTCCACATACACGTTTTGATAGGTAGTTTTGGTGTTTTTCAATGATTGAGGAAGGTTCAACCATAGCTGAAGTGTATGTGCGATATCATTGTCAACCGCTTCCTCAGCATGTCTAGCCCCGCTGCCAGCATTCATGTATTGAATGTCCCCAGCTTCTAAAATGGAATGACCACCATGGTTATCGATGTGCTCTAATCGGCCATCAATAACATAGGTAATCGTCTGAAAACCACGATGTGGATGGTCAGAGAATGCACCACGCTTAAACCAATCCTCCGCCATCAATAAGAACGGATCAAAGTCCTCAAACCGATTCGGAGGTAGCACGAATCCTTGCTGCACATGAGGATACCCATTATTGTTGTACGATATATACCAATGATCTTTTAGATCTCTTTTAAAAAGGGAACTCATTGCGTTCACTCCTTGTATGTTCTTTCTAGTATTTTGACCTATTTCACTTTATTTTGACATGCTAGAAGAAATTTGTACAAAATTTAATACTATCGGTTTTATAGAATATTTTACCATTTAATCATATAATGAGCTAAAGAGCCTGTTTTTCTGGGGGGGAAATCGAATGGGGTTCATATTATTGTTATTATTTTACCTTCTTGTGTTTGTTGACAGATTTGTAGGAAAAAGAATAGAACCCGGCTATGACATTACAGACTCAGATGGAAGCGTGAAATACCGGGTAGGTATGGGGGTTTATTTAGTCCTGCTATTAATTGGTTTTTTTACTATTCAAGAAAACAATATGGTTTCCCTTAAAAACAGTATGGATACTCTTAAATGGTATCTAATCTTTATGCTGATTTTATTTTGGGGATTCCAATCATATATGGAATGGAAATATGTAGAAGGAAAAAAATATAGAGTATCTCTATTGGTAATGATTATTGGTGTCGTGGCTACTATTGGAGTCTTTTTTGTGGATGAAAAAATAACCCATACCACATTCGGTGAAGAACTTGAGGAATTACTAGACAACAAGGAAATCTCTAAAATTGAAATTTTGAGGACCAATTTTGGAGAAGACGGAGAATCTACACATAAACAGGTAACAATCAACGATCAGCATATGATAAATAAATTTTCAATTCAACCTTCAGAAATGGAACTAAAAAAATCCAAATCAGCATTCCCTGGTATAGATTACATGATGACGATCTATACAAACGATGGAGTGCATTACCTAAACTTTTCGGAGATGGATATTCAGATACAGGCTGAGAAGTATTTTATACTAGATGAAAATGAACTGTTAAAGCTAATTGAAAGCGAAGACCTAGAATGGGAGTCGGAATCCTTTTGAAAACAAACTCCTATCAATAAATATGTGCAAACATAGTTGATTGAAGCGGAAGGCGGCGACTCCAGCGGGAATAGCATGAGGTGAAGACCCCGCAGACAAGCTTGCTTGTTGAGGAGGCTGAGGCCATGCCCGCGGAAAGCGTCCGCCTGAAGCGTAAATCAACGGTATTAGAAACAACAAAATTTAGGTGAATAGCCCCCCAAAAAAACCTCAAAGCCCGAGAGCTAAGAGGTTTTTAGTAATTTATCTATTTCTTCTTCAGTCACATGTTTCCATTTTATATCTTTCCACACATCTTTATCCATAGCTTCTATAAGTAGGTCGATTTCATCATAACTAAACTTTATTGTACGTTCATTCATGTAAGCCCACCAAACCTTTCACTACATATTTCGAGAGGGCTTAACTTGGTTTGAGGGTCAAGTCTAAGAATTAATTATTTTTTATCCGTTTTCTAATACCTAGACATCGAAGTAATAGAGTAGTAGTCCGATAAATGGCCATATAAGCGTGATTACTAATGCTTGCACAAACGTTAATTTGATATCTTTCTTCCATGGATTGCTCTTTGGGTAGCGATTACCGATCCGTTGAAAAACAAGAAACGTAATCCACAGGATGAGAAACACATATATAAACGTACTAACACTCTCGTAATACATATTTAGCTCCCCCCATTTAGGTATAAAAGTTCGGACTTATACAAAGAGATTTTTTGACGTAGAATGAATCCTTCTTTAGACTAATAGAGAAATGTTATATTTTTTTAAAATACTGAAAAGGAAAGAGGTGCACGAATGTTCCAACTTCTGAACGAAAAAGATAAGCAGGCTCTAGTAGCTTTACTAGATAAGGACCGGATACATAATCTCCAGTTCTATGAGTATCTCCCTTACCTCTCCAATGAAGACAAACGCTTTGGCTACTACGGGAAATATGCTGAAGGAGAGCTTATTGGCGCTATCTATTTTAGTCCGTTCAATATGGGCTTTACAATAGAAAACCAACTTGATGTGGATGAGGTCCATGAACGATTATGCACGCTGCCTTCCAAATTCCTATTTGGACGTAAAGATGTATTAGAAAAGTTGAAACCAATACCTAACCGAAATGTCTATCCTTATAACTATGGCTCTATACCTATTAACAATTGTACATATAAGGAATTACCTACTGTTCAACAGGCGACAAAGGATGATATACAAAGTCTTTGTTCTTTTTATGAAGGGAAAAATATTCAAATTGAAATCCCAGAACTCATTGAATCCTTTATCGAAAAAGGAGACGTATTCATTGTAAAAGAAAATCAAGCGATTCTTTCCGCAGCACTTGCTCACTCTATTAGTGGTTCTCATGCAATTATTGGTGGGGTATATACAGAGGATGGTCACCAAGGAAAGGGGTATGCCCATGAATGTGTAGCTGCTCTAACCCAGCATCTTCATAGTAGACAGATTACTCCATTTTTATTTTATGATGCACAACTTAACCATTTGAAGCGATTTTACGACAAACTTGGCTTTCATTTTGAATGTGAGTATTTATTCATTCATGAATAAATATGGTGGTTAATTCAGTAGGATTAACCACCATGTTCCCTTATCGCCTCTCGATAAGACCAAACCCCACTCCTGTTGGGTCGACCATATAAGCCAAATAAAACGAATCAAACTCCATTTTTTCACGTACAATCAGAGCACCATTCTCTACTGCCGTTGCGATTGTTTCGTCAATTGAAGCAACCTCAATTTGGATTCTCGTTCCATGTGGATAATCATGTGGACCTTTGCTTATCCCTCCTTGTATTTCTACCTGCCCCATGCTTTTGACAGGCCAAAATCCCCAATTCGGGTCCTCCATTTTCCATCCAAACACCTTATTATAAAACTGAACTGCTTTTTCAGGATCTTGGCTACTAATCTCAAATCCTACTACTCTTGCCATTTTACCTCTCCTTTAACTTATTTTTTTACACACATAGACCATTTGATAACTGTCTTGTGTGAGTGGTGTTTCATTCCAATCCTTGTATACCGCTAGAACCTCAAATCCCCTTTCCTTTAATAACCGATTCATTTCTTGTGGAAAGACATAGCGCAATTGAATATTGGTCTTCTTCTCAGAGATGGTCTTGCCGCTATCATCCTTTAGCTTCCGAATGGTCGTATAGTGTTGAATCTGCACAATGGAATCGTAGCTACTGATTGTAAAAACGTCTATCTCTCTACCCGTTTCGTCTTTGTAACTGCGCCAATACTCTTCAGTCGTTGGCTGGAGCAACTCATCTAGACTTGGGAATCTTGTACCAAAGATGAAAATTCCTTCATCCTCTAGATGCTGATGTACGGTTGTTAAGAACTGATCTTGTTCTTCATTCGTCAGAAAATGTTGGAACGAATTTCCCACACTATAAATGAGGGGACTCTTGACTTTCAATTGAATCTTCGTACAATCACCTTGTATCCACTCTATGCGAAGATTCATTTTTTCTGCTTTCTTTTTCGCTTGTGTTATCATTCCATGATGAAAGTCCACACCCATGAGAGTGTGTCCAGCCTGAGCCAAAGGGATCGTTGCTCTACCAGTTCCACATGCGAAATCAATGATTGGTCCATTCACTTTCTTCGCCCATTTTTTTAAAAATGCCACATCATCTTGAAATGGATCGTTTTCTATGTCATATAGGATTGGGTCTTCGTATTCTTCAAAGTTAGTATTTTGATTCATTTTGTACTCCTTTATTGGCTATTAGTAAGTAGTTTCCACAAAAAGGTAGTGATTTCCTTCATTCATTATAGGAACTCCTCAATTTTATGGTAATATTAAAAAGGAAATTCTAATCTTGAAAGTGAAAGGCTTGGTTTTCATGGCAAACACAAAGAAGAAAAAGGTTTTAACAGAGGTTAAACAACTTATTATGATCACCATTGGGGCACTTGTTGCGGGATTTGGACTCGAACTATTTCTCGTCCCTAATGATATATTGGATGGTGGGGTAATTGGTCTTTCCATCATTGCTTCTAAGATTTTCGGAGTTCCGATGAGTATATTCCTGATTATATTAAATATCCCTTTCCTCATACTTGGCTATCGAAAAATGGGGACAAAGTTCACATTACATACACTATATGGAGTACTTGTTTTATCAGCATTCACTACGTATCTCCACCATTTCGACCCCATTACCGATGATTTATTTTTAGCAACCATTATTGGTGCTGTCATTTTAGGTACTGGTGTTGGATTGGTTATTCGTACAGGTGGAGCATTAGATGGGACGGAGATTTTGGCGATTCTTGTGAGTAAGAAACGACCTGTTTCTGTCGGTCAGCTCGTTATGATTATGAACGTGTTTATTTTTATCCTTGCTGCCTTACTCGTTTTCAGTTGGGAAACAGCAATGTACTCGATTATTACGTATTACATCGCTTTTAAAATGATTGATATTGTCGTTGAAGGTATGGAAGAATTGAAATCTGTCACGATCATTTCAGATGTTCCTGATGAACTTGCGGATGAATTGAATAGAGTTCTAGGACGTGGAATTACCTTCATTCATGGTGAAGGTGCCTACACAAAAGAACCAAAGAAGATTATCTATACAATTGTTAGCCGAATTGAACTTTCAACTCTGAGGGAAATTACGCTCGACCTTGATCCAGGTGCATTAATTGCAATTGAAAATATTGCAGATGTCACAGGTGGTAATTTCGAAACGAGTACTGGACATTAAATAGCGGTGCAGAGGTTTTGTGACCTCTGCACTTTTTGCTTTTATATCGGGGAATTTGATAAAATTCTTGTTGATTCTATAGAAAATAGGTGAAGAAAATGATTAATAAAATTGGTAAAGTAACTGTATATGTTGAGAATCAAGAACAAGCAAAGGATTTCTGGATTAACAAACTTGGTTTTGTTCTAAAGCTTGAACAGCCAATGGGACCTAACTTTGTGTGGCTAGAGGTCGCTCCTAGTGATGACGAATTTACTACCCTTGTTCTATATTCAAAGGCTGCTATGGAGCAGCAAAATCCATCGATGGTTTCTCATCCATCCGTTCTTTTCAGTACAACGGATATTGACTCAGCTTATGAGAACATGAAGAAGAACGACGTAAAAGTTGGGGAATTGCAAAAGATGCCGTATGGCTCTATGTTCACATTCTATGATCAAGATGGTAATGAGTATTTACTCCGTGAAGATAAGTAAGGCAGACAAGCATGGTTCGCCCGCCATGCTTTTTTACTCGAATCATATGCATACAAGGATGGGGATATTCATATATATGTCCAAAAGGACAAAAGGACGGATATCATGAAAAGTTCTGGGTATGAGCAAATGTTCATTTCAAGAATTGCCTTCTTATTTATCTTCACCGTGCTACTCTCATTTACTATTGCGTCAAGCATATCCACTATAAATAAAGAATGGATTAACTTTCGTGAATTCGATAGTAACATTCAAACCCTTCCCTCTCAATTTTTTGTGAAATTACTTGAATTTGAAAACGGCTATTTCGGACAAACCTCTTCAGAGAAACAAGAGTCTTTCACAAAATTAGTCATTGAATCTACCCTACAATTTAAATATGGGGATTTACGAAGCTTTTTCGGTCATGAGCTTCCTGGTTTATCTTTGTATCATTCAGACATTTTGATATCTGGAGAAGGCACTGACTACACAAATCTCCCACACGAATCAGCACCTCCTTTAGATGTGTTGCTACAAGAAAGAGAAATGGCTCAAAAGGAGTTGGAAGAATTTAATAAGGAGAACCCGAAAACACCACCAGTCAATCCCGCAACCGATAAAAAAGTGTTCATCTATCACTCCCATAGTTTTGAATCGTACTTACCTCTGCTTGGACTTACGGGTGACCCTGATATGGATAAAGCGGTTGATTCAAAAACAAACATTACACTAGTTGGCGAACTTCTCGGAAAAGAATTAGAACAATACGGTATAAGTGCGATTGTGGATAAAACGAATATGGGCCAAGAATTGAAGAAAAAAGGCTGGGGAACCAACCAATCTTATGCTCTGTCACGTGGGATTGTTCAATCTGCTATGGCAACTGACTCTGGTATTGATTTTATAATTGACCTTCACCGTGACGGTGTTCGAAAAGAAATAACAACCGCAACGATTCACAATAAGCCATATGCAAGGGTGTTTTTTATTGTCGGTAAAGCGAGTGCAAATTTCGAACAAAGCTTTGCATTGGCACAAGCCCTTAATGAATCGATTGAATCACAGTATCCTGGAATCAGTCGAGGTGTTCTGGCGAAGGGGTTAGATCAAGGAAATGGGGTTTATAATCAGGATTTATCCGAAAACTCACTCCTTATCGAGGTCGGTGGGGTTGATAATGATATGAAAGAGTTAAAAAATACAGTTGAGGCTCTAGCAAAAGTGCTTAGCGACCATATCATTAATGCGGAGAAAGTGAATGCTTCGGATGAATAAGGAGTTGCTTCTTTGGCTATTTTGGCTGTTTGTCTCCACACTTTTTTGCTTTTTTTACCTACCATTTGGATACACAATCGCAGCATTCCTTACAGGAATCATCATGTGCTGCAAAGCTCTAATCAAACAGTCGATTAAGGAAAATAAAAAACAACAAGGATAAAGATTGTCATTTATTATGATTATGCATTACAATCAAGGAAACTGTAAAATAATGGAGGATTTCTGATGGCAACAATTGAGGATTTTTTAAAATTGGATATTCGAATTGGCACTGTTGTTAAAGCTGAACCATTTCCTGAAGCAAGAGTACCTGCAATTAAATTAGAAATTGATTTTGGAGAGATTGGTATCAAACAGTCTTCCGCCCAAATCACGAAAAGATATAAACCAGAGCAACTTATTGGAAATCAAGTCGTTGCAGTCGTTAACTTTCCTCCACGTCGTATTGCTGGTTTTAAATCCGAAGTATTGGTCATCGGAGGTGTCCCCGAAGAAGGTGACGTTATCCTTTTAAAGCCAGATCAACCTGTTAAAAATGGAACACCAGTAGCATAATACTGTCACTATCGAGAAAATACTGTCACTATCCGAAAAATACTGTCACTAACAGAAATAGGCGCAAAATCAGACGTTCAAAGCCCCAAGATTATGTCCTTGGGGCCTCAGAATTACTTCACTGGAATCCAAATCTCTGAATAATAAGCAGGGTCAGATGGGTTACCAGCAGGGTAGAGTTCAAATTCTGCCGTTCCCGCATATTCATACCCACTTGATGGAAACCATTCTGAATAGATCTTTTTCCACGTGTCCTGGATGGCCTGAGGCATTGCTCCGTGGACTTCGAATACAGCCCATTTTGAAGCAGGTATGTCTAAAATATCAAACGTACCCGAAGTTCCGTCTACATTTTCTACCGCTACCCAGTAATCAATCGTATTTTCTTTTGGTTCACTTACACAAACACCTAAGATGCCTCCAATGTCTCCTTTCATCATTGGAATCAATGAATCACACGTCCCGTCTGTATTCACTTCCACCCATAACTTTGTAATCCCATCTTGATGTTCATCATTCACACATGAAAAAGTACGTTTGACTCCAACTGCTTTAAATCCTTCCTTCTCAACAATTCGATACTTCACTGGATTTGCTCCTTTCAGACTCACCTGGATCACCAGGCGGCTATAAGATTGCAGCTTTCCAATCCCCTTTCGGATGTCGCTCGGCGTTACACCATGCTGTTTTCGAAAGGCTTTTGTGAAAGCCTCGGGAGTGTCGTAGCCGTATTTGTAAGCGAGATCAATAATCTTCTTATTCGTTCTCAAGAGTTCTTCGGCAGCAAGTGTTAACCTTCGCCGACGGAGGTAATCACCTACTGTAATATCCGTCAAAATCGAAAACGTGCGTTGAAAATGAAAGGGAGAAGCGTTTGCTCGTTTTGCAATGTCTTCGATTGATACGTCTTCAAGCATATGATCCTCCATATAATCAATTGCATGCTGTAATGACTCTAGCCAACTCATTCTCCTCACTCCTTGCCTTCATTTTAACTTGTGTATGATTTATCATCCGGTCATTTTGTGCTGAGTTGTGACAGGTGTCTTGAAAAGAAGCTTCGGGTTTCATCATGTGTGAGCCTACTCATAACCTCTTCTTCAGTAAAATATTGAAGTTCAGTAATCTCCTCATCTGCTGGCAGTAAATCCTTTGTGGAACCAGTATGCTCGACCAAAAACATCGTCGTCTGCTGGCTTTCAAATCCAATTTTCTCTTTAATCTTTTCAGGAAAATCAAAACAAATCTTTTCATCAAACTGCTTCTTGATCAAAAAGTGACTTGTGCCTGTTTCTTCTTTTAATTCGCGAAGAATGGCGTGTTGAGGCGATTCATCAATTGCTTCAATTCCTCCCTTGATGAAATCCCATTCTCCCGTAATTTTTTCCGGCCCAGATTTAGTGATGATTTGTTTTTTATGTACGAGCAAAAATTGACTATCCTTATAAACAATCGCGCCAACCGCCTGTCTACTCATAAATGTGTAATTCACTTCCTTCACTTTCAATCAACTGTCCACTTCTCACATACAATCCGGAATTTTCGTCAATTCCATACCCGGTGACTTGTAGCTTTGAAATAGCTTCAATAAGGTTTTTCTCTTCTTCATATTCAGTAAAGTGAACTGATATAACACAGTCACTTATTAGCCCTAAGCCATTTAAGTAAAGCTGCTGTTGAGCTGTGTTTTCTGGTGAGATGACGCAGTGCTCACACGAAACAAGTGCACCAGCTGAAAATCCCGCTACGGGTACTCCTTCATAAAATCGGTTTCGGATGATATCCCCAACTGGTGTTTCAACAATATAATTCTGATAAAGCTCAGTATCTCCTCCGCAAATAATGATTCCCGTGCAATTTTCAAGTTGGTAAAGCTGGTCGTCCGTAGGATTTTTTGATAGTGTAAAATAAACATAATTGCTGATTCCATGCTTGTTTAGCACCTTCGTATACGCCGGCATATACTCTTGCCAACCTGTCCGTTCAAGAAACAAAATTGCAATCCTGGCTGAGCTATTACCTGCTAATCCTGAAAAGATCTCCCCTAATTTCTTATTAAAAGGAGGACTTCCTCCAAATAAAAACAAATGTGTTTCTGACATATTAATTTTCCGCCTTATTTATAAGATGTATATGTATTTCGATGATAAGTAACAAATTCCTCTTTATTAATAAAAGACTTCATAAAAAAAGCCAGGCTCGAATCGCCTGACTTACCTACTTACCATCTACTAGTGAATTTCTATCAGCTGCATGTGGGGGTTTCTCAAACCAACCTTCATCGATCATAATGTTTGCACCGTCCTCAACGTATCTTCCAATATCTAAGATGAACTTACCAAACATAACTCCAATATCCCTTCTGCCGTTTAGCGACATAGCATTGGCATATGATCTGATTTTCATTGAGAACATATCAATTTTATGAAAAGTCATTAGTTTGTCCGAAAAAGGCGGAATAGTGGAAGTCTGAACCAAATCATCTACTAATGGATGGCCAGGTAAGCTGTCTTGATGTAACTTCTCTGTACATTCTTTAATATGGTTCATTGTAATTTCCTTACCACGTATCATGAATTCCTTTACTTTTTTATGTTCTGCTACTTGACTAAATCCGATAAGTAAACCCTTACTAGCTACATTATTTTCTAGGTTATCATGAAGATGAGCGACTTCTAGAGCATGAAGAGGTCTCACATCCCCCACAAAACCCGCTAGATAACTCTGTTTCTCAACAAAACTTACTTCTTTTGGAATTGGAATGACAGGTGGCTTTGTCAAGAATCCCTTTTTTTCTAATAGTTCATTTAAACTAACTAATAGTTTAACGGTATCCACATTAAATTGGATAATCATGTCTCGTACATCTGGCCGAATCATAATAGGGATTGCCGTTGAGTAAAGACTTAACCCTGCTTTTGCAGCATATTTCAAATAATGGAGATAAAACTCATCTGCAAATAATCGAGGGGCTTCTAGATTCACGTCCTTCTTTACATCAAATCCAATTGGAATTGGAAATTCATCTTTATTGTAAATTTTCGTGATTTCCGAAATAAACTTCGTACTGGTACTTTTGGCTTTATTAAGAATATCCATAATTTCTGGATCGTCACAATGCTGTTGAAAATAGCTTAACACACAAATGGACATTGAATTTCCCATATATACTGCCCATAGTTTTCCCATTTCCGCTGATGTAAGTTGCTGATTGTTAACCATATCTATAACTCCTCACCACTTTTTATATAGTATTTTCAAGTTAAAGAGTTGTATTCATTAATCCAGATTTGGAAATTTTTTTCGACAAGAATCTCTTCAATTTCCTAGATTTTTTATACTTTCAACACGATTGGATGACGTTTATCCTTCTAAAAAGGGACTTGGTGACATTTTTCAACAAAATGGATTTTATTTACATTTGATTTCATCGTTCTAATCATGTAGTATACAAATACAAGCTACATTGTACGTAATCATAATAAAGTTTAACCTTTGAACTGAAATAGGGAGTTTAACATTGAAACTGGAATGGCAGGCCTTCGTCCATGGCGACTTGAAGGACATACAGGAACGTTTCTGCAAACACCCACTTTGAGGAGTGGTGGTTTTAAACTTTCTTAGGGTATTACGGCAATTGTGGCTTTTCCTAATTTGACGCCAATCCATTTTCCTACAGGAGAGTGGATTTTTTATTTGGTATTCGGATTTCTTGACGATTTCTAGGAATTCCTTTTATAATTATTTTCTAAAGGTTTTTTTCATGTCCCAGTAGCTCAGTAGGATAGAGCGACAGCCTCCTAAGCTGTAGGTCGTAGGTTCGATTCCTATCTGGGACGCTATATTTAAAAAAGGATGTCCTCGACTGGACATCCTTTTTCTATTCCTCATATGCCTTTGTTAATTGATTGATATTTAATTTCGCCTTCATCTGAAGGAGAGCATTCATTACTCTTTCTGCTTTGTCAGGATTGGCATCGTTAATCATGTCATTTAACGTCGAAGGTACAATTTGCCACGAAACACCATACGTATCCTTTAACCATCCACAAACTTGTGCCTTCGGGTCTCCACCCTCGGAAAGCCTTTCCCAATAAAAGTCCAGCTCCTCTTGCGTATCGCAATTAACAATAAACGAAATAGCTTCCGAAAATTTGTATCTTGGCCCTCCATTTAAAGCGACAAAATGTTGGCCATCCAATTCGAATTCAACGGTCATTACTTTGCCTTCTGACATACTCTTGTTCCGATTTTTTCCATAGCGAGTGATTCGGTTAATTGACGAGTTATTAAAGATGGATACATAAAATTTCGCTGCCTCTTCAGCTTCGTCATTAAACCATAGATTCGTTGTGATTTTTTGTATACTACCCACTTCGTCCTCCTTATTAAAAAAAGAGGCATTATGCCTCTATACGTCCTTTTTCTTCGTTTCTTTATCAACGTAAGCTGAAAGTCCTTCGGTAATTGTGCGATCGATATCGAGATAGGGCTTGCCGCGTGTTGCTTCATTTGAAAAAATTTCGATGCTCTCTTCTTTTGTATCCTTTGTCAAACTGACCACCTCCACAATGGCTTTGGAAAATTTCTACATTAGCCATATTGTGGGCAATCTAAACAAGATTCATGCATTCCGGGATCTAACGATTTGCTGAGGTTTCGAGCCCGGGATTCGACTGATGACTCCACGGGCTTCTAAATCCAATTTCACAGCTGTACAATACCAGGATGGAGAGCCCTCGAACGTTGGTTTTAACCGTAGTGTCACTTCTTCCATCAATTCTTTAAATACAATTTTCCCTCTTTCATCGATGATATCTAGAATTGTTTGTTTTACCACTTCATATTTTTCTTCATCAATTGTGGCACCTTTTTTAGCTTGGTCTGGATTGAGTAACTGGATTTTCAACGGGTACACCTCTATTTCCATTCTAAAAATTCCAAGCGATTGCCGAAAGGATCATGTGCATAAAAGCGGTTCGCCCTTGGGAGGTTATTGTCTTCAATTATTGGTACGTTATTGATTTGAAGATGCTCTTTTAAGAGATTAAGGTTCTCGATTTCAAAGGCAGGATGTGCTTTTTTTGCGGGTACAAAGGGATGCTCAATACCGATGTGGATTTGCACAGTACCATATGCAAACCAAACTCCACCATTTTTTTGAAGTGTCTCAGGTTTTTCGACTTCTTCGCACCCCAAAATTGTTGCGTAAAAATGACGGGCTTCCTCCTCACTTCCTTTTGGCGCAGCAAGTTGAATATGATCAATCGCTTTTATTTTATAGGTCATGTTAATTCCCCCAAATGGTTTGTTACTAGTATCGTACTCCATTTTTAGGAATAACAAAATGTGATTAATTTTATGGATTTACATTAGTTTTACTTAATTATCTGGATAAAGTTCTTGTAAAAAGGTTACAGACTGCTTGATTAGCTCTTTTAGCACCTCAACATCAATATCCGCCAACTTGTTAATGTAGACACACGCCTTTCCAGTTGTGTGCTTACCAAACCTTTCGAGGAGCTCTTCTCGCTTCGGGTCACCCGGTGCAAAATACAAACTAATCTTTGCCTTGCGCGGTGAAAAACCAACAAGCGGAGCATCTCCCTCATGGCCTGAGGCATATTTGTAATGATAAGAACCAAACCCAATAATACTCGTCCCCCACATTTTTGCCGGGTACCCGGTCGTTTCGGTGAAGATGTCTAGTATTTTATAGGCATCCTCTTTCTTCTTAGGATTGTTCACCATTTCAATAAATTCAATAACACTCGCATCGTTTTCTTTTGTTTTCAATTCATACATTTCAATCGGCCTCCTTGCTAGTATGTAGGATTGACACTTTTACATACTTCAAGACGTGGGGTTCGGATTCCTGCTTTTGATTTGGGTGTATTTGCGCAGTGGCAGTATTTCAGAATTAGCGGCAGTATTTTTTAGATAGTGGCAGTAAATATGATATAGTGGCAGTATTTTACAATTAGTGGCAGTAAGTTCTCCCGAATGTACATTTTTAGAGTAAGTTGACTTCTGATTTTAGGTCTTGGTCTTTTAAAATGTATGTTCTATCCTTGTATGAACCTTTATAATCTAAATTCAACGAAGATAAGATGTTAGTTGCAGTAGAAACCGACTCAATATCAAGAAAATCACGTAATCGTCGATTCGTAATTGAATTTCCATAGAGTAAAATATATTCATGTAGGGATTTAATATATGCTTTTGATGAAGAATAATGACAATTTGGACAGCTCCACGATCTGTGTTTTCTAACCATTGGGAGAAAGTCACATTTAGGACAGCGCACACCTTTAATGAGTTCGTGCTCTTTTATACCGTAATGCGCCAGGATATCGTGATCAAAAGGCGTATGTTTCTTTAAGAGCATTTTTGAAAGTTTTTGAAGTTGCTTTTTGTCTAAGACCTTATTGCGATTCCTTTTTTCAAACAACTCGATTTTGGAAATAAAACTAGGACTTTTAATTATTTTATGAGAGTATTTAAAGTCTTTACTCGCGTCAAGAATCGCATTGGGATTAGTGAAAACAACTAGAGTTTCAATTGGGGGAACAGTGGGCAATTTGAAGGTTTCAAGGAGTTTGCTTAGCTGAAATTGATGTCTATTGATCTGCGCAACTGGGCATTGAAATGATTTCCTCGTATCTTGGTAGGTTTGAATCAGTTGATTAAACGTATCATCAAAATATAATTCGCCGCGATAATTTTTCGCATCAATGATAACGATGAATGCTGGGTTAACCAGTAGGATGTCAATTTCAAAAAAGTGCTCACCGGAGATATCAGGTAGACGAAGATTGTGGAAGATTGTGTAGTTCTTTTCTTTCAAGAAGGTTAGGTGATACCTTAAAGATTGCTCGCCACGGTACCCTGACATCCTTCTGCCAAATTCATCGCTAATTTCTTGGTATTTCGGGTACGATTTTAGCAATCTTTTAAGCACGACCTCTATCTTATTAACGCGTATAGGGATTTCAAGTTCTTTTTGTCTCATGTATCAAAACTCCTTTGTGATTGCTACTTCTTTTTTCGACAAAACTCCCTAAAATCCTTTATTTATAATATGGTACATTTTTTGGCTGTTAACACAAAAATACGGCCATTAAATCTCGATCACACAAATATCCACCAATACGCTATAGCCATGAAAACTAATATCGCCACGAATTCAAATAAAAATAGGATGTACTGCTTTTTTTCAGGCTCATATTTCCAGTGCATAAAGGCACGGAACAAATTGAGAATAGAGATAAAACCCAAAATATATAGAAATACATTATCCATAAAGAACCATAGGCTAATCATATAGACTACAAAAAGAAAGATTTCAATTCCAGTCTGTATCTTATTAACAGATCGCGCCCATCCTTTCCTTTTCTCGATATTGAATTTGTTTCGTAAATAGGCAGTACCTATCCAATCAATTATAAATGCAGCAATCACCAAAATAATGAACTTTAAAATCATGGATTCACCTTAACCTCTCCGCAGATTCACACCGATTAAATTAACTAAAGCCACATAAAATGGATACACAATACACAAACCAATCAATACTAACCCAACGCCAGGATGGGGAATCTCCCCCGGATCTTTGATTGGGAAGAGTGAAGCAAATATATAAACAAAGATTACTAGATAAGGCACCCATAGCAGTGCGGACCAGTAACTAGATTTTATCCCCTGCATCCACCGTTTTGTTAGAAAAATAAATACAAATGTTGCTCCGATAAATCCCACAAAAATAACGATAGGCACTAAATTCGATACACTCCCAAGCTCCAAACCTGTGAGTCTACTAATCCGATACACATTTAACATAAGTTCAATCGCTACAAACAATGCAAGAGCATAAAAGATGCTAATTGCATTAAGCTTTATGAAATATTTCATAACTCCATTTTAAACTCCAATCTGGCTGGAGCTTCTCGATGTGGAGTCTGATAGTCTTTGAATTGTAACGTTAAACCCTTCAATTCATCTGGTAATGGTGGTGATACGACAAAACGATATGACATGTGACTACCAGATCCACTGCCACCTTCTGTTCTGCAATTATACCCTTCTCCGATTTGTAAATCCCAGAATGTGTGTACATGGACTTCTTCTAACTCACCTGAAGCATCCCAATCTATATTTAAATTGATCACGCTAGCATTCGAGTATTGTCGAATAAAATTGACTGTATAAAGTACGTTATTGATTTCAACCGCTTTTTGAATTGGTATGTGCTTTCTAAATCCTTCGGGCTCGACACTTGGCTGGAAATGTTTTTCAGAACGTAATGTTTCAAATACAACATGCAAAAACTCCTCGTAGAATCCATATCTGTTTGCCCATTCTGAAATTATGTCTTCCTTTGGTAATCCAGGATTATCATTCGATAATTCCTTTCTCTTCTTTAAAAGCGCACAAATTTGCTCATCTACTTCTAGAAGTCTTTCTTCATAATGTACCTCTGGTCGCTCGAACGGTAATCGTTTCATCTTCACTCCTCCTCACAAAAACATTTTAACATATTCTGGTATAACCTATAAATAAATCCAGCAACTACTGGTCAAACTATAAACACGATTTTTGAGGTAGGAGGCGAGATTATTGGATAAAGGATTATCTATTTTTGCACTTGGCGGGATTAACGAGATTGGAAAAAACATGTATGTGCTTCAGTATGATGATGATATTTTGGTGATTGATTGCGGATCAAAGTTTCCTGATGAAAGTCTACTTGGCATTGATTTGATTATACCGGACATTAGCTATTTGGAGGAAAATCGCGAAAAAATTCGTGGAATGCTTGTTACACATGGGCATGAGGATCACATTGGTGGAATTCCCTATTTTCTCAAAAAACTCAATGTGCCGATTTATGCGACACGCTTTACACTTGGTTTAATTGAATTAAAGCTTACGGAAAATCGACTTCTAGCGGACACTGAGCTCATACAAATTGATGCGGATACAAAAATTGAGTTTGGAAAAATAGCCGTTTCTTTTTTCAAAGTGAATCATAGCATTCCTGATTGCCTCGGCATTGTGTTTGACACGCCTGAAGGCCGCATTGTACATACTGGTGACTTCAAGTTCGATTTGACACCTGTGAATGACCAGCATTCCGACATTCATCGCATGGCCGAAATTGGTCGAGAGGGTGTGCTTCTATTACTATCAGAAAGTACAAATGCAGAACGCCCTGGTTCGACTCCGACTGAATTAAAAGTTGGGAATAGTATTGAGGAAGCTTTTATGAAGGCAAAACGGAAGGTCTTTGTATCAACATTTGCTTCGAATATTAGTCGGGTCCAGCAGGTTGTCGATGCCGCTATGAAGACGAATCGCAAGCTTGCGCTATTAGGGCGAAGCATGGTGAACGTTGTTGATGTCGCTGTCGAACGTGGATATTTGAACCTACCTGATGGGATGTTGATTGATGCGAAAGAGATAAATAATCTCGCACCGGAGAAGGTTTGTATTTTATGTACTGGAAGTCAGGGAGAACCAATGGCAGCACTCTCTCGCCTATCAAACGCAAGCTACCGAGATGCGCAAATCTTGCCTGAAGATACAGTGATATTGGCGGCTGGGCCAATTCCAGGTAATGAGAAAAATGTATCTCGCATCATAGATAATCTGTTCCAGCTTGGAGCTGTTGTTTTATATGGTGGCAGTGCGACTGGTATGCATGTTTCTGGACACGGATATCAGGAGGAACTGAAGCTTATGCTGACCTTAATGAAGCCGAGATATTTTGTTCCGATTCACGGCGAATATCGAATGCTTCATCAACACAAATTGCTGGCAGCATCCGTTGGAGTGGATCCGGATAATACGTTCATCATCCAAAATGGTGATGTCGTTGATGTTAAAAATTCGGAGGCTGTTCAAACGCGAAAAGTTCCTTCTGGTGATACATATGTGGATGGAATTGGTGTCGGCGATGTGGGCGACATTATACTCCGTGACCGTAAGCAATTGTCAGAGGATGGAATGGTCGTTATCGTTGTAACGCTTAGTAGAAGAGATCAGAAAATCCTTTCAGGACCAGATACCATCACAAGAGGATTTGTGTTCAACCGAGATTCGGAGGAGCTGCTCCGTGAGACAAACCGGCTTGTGAAAAAATCTATACTTGATCTGCAAGGTGAAAACAAATACCAATGGAATGCAATGAAACGAGAAATTAAAAAGACTGTGGGGCAATACTTATTTACTCAGACGAAACGTAAGCCGATGATATTACCATTTATCATAGAAGTATAACCCTCCGATTATGAACTGCACCTCGAATTGTTCGTTTTGTGTCTAACAATTTTGGTGCAGTTCAAATACTGTAGGGTTATTCTAATTCCAAACGTCGTCTAACTTATCCGCGTAGAATTCAATTGCTCGTTTGTATTGCTGAATATTCTTGTCTTTAGAAGACATGGCTAAGCCCTTTAATAGTAGTTCCATTGCTTCCTGATGTCGATTGAGATTATAAAGTGTCATCGCAAAAAAAGCCTTTAAAGCCTGGTTTTCAGGAAACAATTGAACACCTTTTATTAAGACTTCCGAAGATTTTTCATATAGTCCAAGTGTGCGATATGTGCTGCCTAACCCCAATATTGCTCCTTCCAAATCTTCACCATCTAAGCCGAGTTTAATGGCCTTTTCATAAAAAGAGATAGCCTTCTCTTCTAATCCCAACACATCAAAACTCCAAGCAACCTGATAGTTTACTTGAGGGTCATCCGGGAACTCCTTTACCAAACTCAATAATCTTTCGTTCGATTCCTTAAGTTTACCCTCTTTCCTTAGTTCAAGAGCTTGCTCCATATTGATAGCTCTCCTTATACTCCTCAAAGTCTAGCACCTCAATAACATCTGACCAGTGCAAAGCCGTGCCAACGAAATCCCTAATATCAAGATTAGCCATCTCATAGGTTTCACCGTCGTTTGTAGTTCCGGTGGCATCCTCAATAAACGTTACATCGTATCCACGGTCAAAAGCTGAAATAGCGGTAAACATACAACAGAATTCTGTATTAAATCCCGTAATAAAAATCTGTTTAACACCTAACTCATCTAAAAGCCCTGCAAGATTCGTTTGAAAAAAGGAGCTAGGGGTTGTTTTTTCAACAACATAATCTGCATACTCTTTAACTGATTCATGCAACTCGGAGCCTTCAGAGCCTCGATAAAGAGGACTTTCCTCCACTTCGTCAAAATGGCGAACCATGATGACCGGTAGTTTTTTCGCTTTAAAATCCTGAATAATGTGTTGAATTTTGGTTAATTCCTCACTAAAATCTTTGAAATTCACGATTCCATTTTGCACATCTATTACTAGTAACGCTTGCATTGTATTAACCTCTCTTTTTAAAATGTGGGCTCAGTTCACTCCAGACATCAAACCGATTGCCGTCAGGGTCACTAAAGACAAAGTTATACCCAGCATGACCACGATCTTCAATGTCTCCAACCGTTATATCCCGTTCCATAAATTCTTGATGTACATTCTCTAAAGCTTGTAAACCATCAACCTCAAAGGTTAGTGAAAAACGCTCATTCCCCTTGGCGTCAATAAAATTTGCGGTTTGACCTGGTTGTGATGCGACTAGAAAAAAGCTTTGATTAGCTAACTCAATAATGGCCTTGTCCTCATCAATATAATTTAGCTGCCCACCTAGTTTTTCTGTGTACCAAGCTGCAGATTGCTCTACGTTTATAACAGGAAGATATGTGGTTCCAACACGTAATAATTTCTGTGACATTGGTGTGTGCCTCCTTTATACAACAGAATTTCAATATGTACTCTATTCGAGTTTTATACAGATATCCCTTTTATTACATGAAAATTTTCCCAACAAAAAAAAGCCTCGTCCATATTTGGAAGGGCTCATTAGTTGGTAAACCTTTTAATTGCTTGTATATATTTTTCATATAACGGTTTCCATAGTGCTTCTCGGTTCTCTACTTTTTTGCCATCTAACAAAACACCAATGACATCCAAACAAACATGCCAACCCGCCAAGTCCTTTGGAGTATGGTCGGTTAAAGTAGTGATAGTTTCATTTAAAAGCAGCTTACAACCTGCAGTTTCAGGTGAAAGTTCAAAACGAACATGGTCGTCTCCCCACGTGTATTCCAAAACAGAGTGGCTGCTGAAATCTGTGATAATCATTTCCTCAAAGTTGCCATCTCCCATATCAAATAAGAGGCGCCCACCCTTACGAAGGTCATCTACTTTTAATTCTTGAAACCAGGTTGACAATTTATCATTATCTGTCAGCATCGCCCAAACCTCATCAACAGAGTGGTTATAATGACGTTCAAATGTAGCTTTGAAATTATGTTCACTTTTTTCAATCGTTGCGAGCATACCCATCCTCCTTTTGCTTTACGTTAGTATACTACTCCCTCACCTCTAACGCAAAAGCATAAAACGCATCCCCATTTGATACATTTTCCTGTTTTTCATCCATCCACCAGACCCCGTAATCATAGTAATATACACCTTTTTCCTCTGGCGCTGCAAAACGGTGATCTTCTACCTCTACCTCCGTTTCCTCCCCGTCGATTGTTTGTAATAGGTGGAACTCATTTGGGAGTGGCTCATATTCCATCACAATTTGGATTTCCTCACCTGGCTTCACGACAATTGGACTTTTCCCTTCCAATAGGGCCTCAGCTCCAGCAGTGTCTACGCATACACTTTGTGAGCCTGTGGTCCAGCAATAGGTGCCAAGAATGGTTTGATATGTTTCGTCCCCAACTTGAATATTCGTTTCGGGTGGTTCGCTTCCTGTAAGCTTACTAGAATTATTTCCACAACCGGCTAATGTAATTGAAATGCCTACTAAAAGTACAAGTATCCACTTTTTCACTTTGTGCCTCCCTTATCCGCTATACCCTAACTGACGAAACATTCTAAAAAAAGGTTACATATTTTGAAACCGAAGGACTTATTTCAACGTATAATTGGTATAATGGATTATATACGTTGAAAGGGTATTTTTGTAAGGAGGTTAATTTATGACAGGTATAGTTGCGGTTGTCATGGTATTTTCGATTCCACTTGTTGCCATTATTACGAGCCATTTTCAAACTCAATCAAAATATAAACATAAAATGATACAAGAAGAATTAGAGCTTGAAAAACTCAAACATGAGAACTATTTGCTTGAAACAGAAAAAATGCGCGTTGAGCTTGAGAAAATGAAGCTTGAGGCCCCAAAGGATGAAACGAAAATTATATAATCGAAACTGATTTTGAACTAGGTAGACAAAGTCATTTATGGCTTTGTCTACCTAGTTTTTTACATCTACCAACACGAAGCGTTCACAAACAAGAAGCATGTCCTCTGAAAACTCTAAGCCTACTTGTTTTAACTCTTCTGTGAAGAACTTGATATGTACGTCTTTCCAATACTGATAGGTCCGATCACCTTCACCTTCAGCAATTGCGAATTCCTCAGGAACCTCGTTCATTGGCTGAATGGTTACTTCAACGTTCTTAATGATTGCTACCGGGTCATCTTTACTATTTAAGAGAATGCTATAGTGGTCCACCGTTGGTAGTGGTTCATTTTCAATCTCGTAAAAAACATGTCCAGAACAGGTTGCTGTTTTAACTCCATCAATTACTAATTGAGCTAGGTAATCTGGGTCTGCCCCAAATTGCCATGCATTCACTGATTCTGGTTGCTCTTTTCCTTTCCAAAATTCATCCCAATATTGTTTAGCGGCTCTATTCATTGCACTCACCTCCTACTTCAATCTATATTATAATTTGCTGATAAAGTCGTTAATTTCCCTTTTACCTCTTAAAATAATCACTGTCTTTTCCTTCGAAAGTCGTTCAAGTCGTTCCTGCATTTTTTGTAAACGAGGCTTATATGTTGTCCAGATAAATTTGATAAACTCCCATTCCATTCTTTCGGTGCACCCGAGGTCTGGGCGTTTTTTTCCAATATGGGTAAAATAGCGTCTAAAAACCCGATATAGACACAGATATCGTGGAAGTTCGAGATAGATGATTGTGTCTGCCTGCTTGGCTCGTAGTTCGAAAGTCTTCGTGTAATTACCATCAATAATCCAGCTGTCGTTTTGAAGTATTTCTTCATGGCTAGCTGCGAACTCTTCATATGTCGCTTCAACCCAGCCAGATTTCCAAAAGTAACTGTCTAAATGGTAGACATTAATTCCAATTTTCTTTCCCAATTTATGAGCAAAGGTTGATTTTCCAACTCCTGGTGATATACCGATGACCATGACTTTCTTCATATAACACCTCGCAAATTTTTATCCTCTCATGCTATAATTTTGGTAGTTTGTTAGACTTTATAAAAGGGGTAAATTAACGTGTATCCATTTATTGCATCAATCGTAAAGGGCATACTAACCATTACAGGCGGTATTAAGGTTTATAATAAGAGTCAGTTGCCAAAGGATGGCGCTTATGTCGTCGCTTGTACCCATACAGGCTATATCGATATTTTATGGCTGGGTGTTTCCTTATTACCACGTCAAATTCACTATATGGCGAAAAAGGAATTGTTCAAGACTAAATTGATTGGCGGATTTTTATCTAGGCTCAATGCATTTCCCGTGGACCGTGATAACCCAGGTCCGAGTGTGTTAAAAATTCCTTCGAGATTGCTTTCAAAAGGCGAAATCGTTGGTATTTTTCCAAGTGGGACGCGTACAAATGAACAAACCGCTTTAAAACAAGGGGCAATAACGATTGCCCAGCGAAGCAAAGTTCCTGTGATACCGGCTGTTTATTTGGGGCCGAATACGTTCACAGAGTTATTGAAGTTTAAAAAAGCAAAACTTATCTTCGGTGAACCTATGTATATCTATCACCCCGAGATGGATGCAAAGCAGGCACGCGAGCATTTCACACATGAACTCGGAAAAAGACTCTCACTTTTACATGACGAACTAGCAAAAAAATAAAGTAAACCGCTTTGAAATACAAGCGGTTTTATAATTCGAATTTCTCTTTAATAATGGTAGCTACTTCTTCAGCACTTAGGTTTGTGTTGTTAATTTTAATATAATTTTCAAACGTAATTTCACCTTCAAGAGAATTCAACCGATGCTTTTCCATCGTTCGTTTTATATCATTTTCAGACCATTCAATGTCGCGCTTTTTAGGTTTATGTTCCAATCGATTAGGAGTTTGGTTTCGTTGCAGCCTCTCCTCTAAATCCGCCTCAAGTTCGACATAATAAATAGTCGCCCCTCTTGATTCAAAAAGCTCAGAAAGCTCTTGTACATATTTCCAATCGGATTCCATATCGAATAACCACACATACGTAAAGATCATGCCATACAAATCACTCTTTGATACTTCCTCGAAGATCTCCCGGCGAAACAAATTGACTAAATGTTTCCCTTCCTTCGTGCTATAGTCAAAAAAATGACTCACTAAATCAATCGTCATATGGTTATGGAATAGCTTCAATTCTGTAATTTTCGCTAACTCCTGTCCAACTGTCATTTTACCAACTGCTTGAGGTCCAAAAATATGTACAAATTTCATAAGTTCTCCTCGTTTCTTTTTGAATATTTTAGCATATTTTTACAATAAATCACGGAATATTTTTTATTTACGTAACTTTTCAAGCATTCCCTTCGCCTAATTAAGTGAGGTGATAACATGAAACGGTATGTTTTGCTTACTTTTTTATTTATTTTCATGCTTGCTGGCTGTGGCACCAGTAGCCAAAACGGGGATATCGATCAGACCACGATAACTGCATATATTCTCGAGCTTGGCAATCGGGTACTTGTAAATCAACATATCACCGCTGATGAGCTAACGACAAAAACAGAGAAGGAAATTTATGATGAGTACTATTTATCGAGTATTTATGTAAATGTGGATTCCGTCGATGATTCAATAGTTTCAAAACTTGAAGTTGGGCAAAAAGTGAATGTAATCGTTGGTGCCATTGCAGAATCTGCACCTGCTCAGGCGAAGGCAAGTAAGATTGAAATTGTTGATGAGTGATGCTGCGACTTTTTATGGTCACAGCATTTTTTTGTATTGTATTAAAACAGCAAATTTAGATTATCGACTTTCTGCGAAAGTAATAACAGTTTGTATAGTTCATGAGTCGACTAAATTAGACCGCCTTTTCCTCCGAAAAATATACTTTTTTCGTTGGCTGGGAGATGAGAATGATTACAAAAACAGCAAGCACGACACTTATTGCAGATAGTGTGATAATCGTGTATCTCAATGGTAGTAGGTCGCCTATGAAACCAATAACTAATAGGAAGATGACTGAAACCGCACTTTGTAGCATACTAACAATACTTGTGACACGCCCCATGATTTCCACAGGCACATTGTTTTGATAAAAGGTGTTAAAGCCTGTGTTTGAAAAGGCAAAGAAGAAACCTAAAATAATAAAACCAGTAGCTGCCATCGCAAAGGAAGTTGACAGAGAGTAAATTAAATAACCTGTCGCGAGCATAAAAAGTCCCGTTCCAATTAATGCGCGAATAGATAGAAACCTTGTAATAAAAATGACGAGTATCCCCCCGGCGGCATAGCCAATTCCGGTCACACTCATTAGCAAACTATACTCAACCTCCGTTAGACCAATCACCCTCTGCGTAAAGACAACCTCCTGAGAATCCATAGCCATTGTAAAAATATCAAATACGATAAAGCTAGAATATATCGTCATTACATACGTTGCCTTTTTTCCATAACGGATGACCACTCGCCAATCCTCGAGTAAACTTTTTATTTGGAACTTCTCTTTTGCTTGATTTCGGATATCGATATTCGGCAAAAATGCGATGAGGATTGCTGAAATGCCTAACAAAATTGCGTTACTGTAGATCGCTATTTCCAGACTACCTATTATAAAAAGCATTCCAGCAATAGCTGGGCCAGTAATAAACGCCCCAGAGGAGACCAAGCTTCTGATTGAATTAAACGTCTTCCGCTGTTCCTGTGGAATGAAGGCTGTTATATATGTAGTTGATGTGGGTGTAAAAAAGGATTTAGCAACACTAATGACAATTAAAACTGTATAAATCATCCAAATACTTGGAAGTAGTGGGATGATAGCAACCGCAATAGCCCGAACGATATCGGTGATAATCATGATTCTCTTTTTATTTGAGCGATCAATGATGCTCCCAGACCACCCATTTACAAGGATCGACGTGACGGGTCCGATAACCCATAGAGCAGCAACGGCTGCAGCCGAACCGGTCATTTTTAATACAAGTAGATTAATAGCTACTAGATAAATAAATTCTCCCAATGAGGATAATCCCAGCCCAGTTAACAGCAATGCAGGGGATTTCCACTTCTTAATTAGTTGCTCCATTTGGCTACCTCTTTTTTTGAAATATTCCCTCTTTAATGAATACTACATGAAAAAGGGCATGAAAAGAAGTCCAAACTTGTATCTTAAATTAACATCATTTACGATTAAGGTATTCGTCCATTAAGGAGTGTGGAAAATGCCAAGTGTGTATGATTTTGAAGTGAAAATGCCGAATGGTGAGAATAAGTCATTAAAGGAATACGAAGGAAAACCACTTATTATTGTCAATACGGCAAGTAAATGTGGATTTACACCTCAGTTTAAAGGCTTGCAAGAGCTTTATGATAAATATCAAAATGATGGTTTAGTTGTTCTTGGGTTCCCGTCCGCTCAGTTCGGAAACCAGGAATTTGAAAATGTGGATGAGACGACTTCATTCTGTCAGGTTAATTACGGTGTAAGCTTCCCAATGTTTGCAAAAGTTGAGGTAAATGGTGATAACGCTGATCCCCTATTTAACTACCTAAAAGACCAGCAAAAAGGTATGTTATCAAAGGCAATCAAATGGAATTTTACGAAGTTTTTAATCGACAGAAACGGGCAGGTTGTAGGACGTTATGCCCCACAAACCGAGCCTGCAAAAATTGAGGAAGACCTCAAAAAAGTTTTATAAATAGGTTTTAATCATTTCCCACTCTTGGAGCTTGCCTTCAAGAGTTTTATTATATTTACCGGGAACGGGGCTCGTGGAGGGCAGTCTGACTACCTCAATCTCCGGAAATCGATCAAGCCCAATGTATTTTTGATAACTTTTATAGGCTTTTGTACCGTTACAAATAATTAAGCGAAGACCACGATGTGTTTTTACAAAATTCTCAATCTCGTTTGGCTCTTCATTTCTAATATTAGCATCTAGGCTACCTTCGCGGTGGCAACTATACAGTACGTCCCAAAGTGCGACCCTTTTTTCTTTTAAAAAGGCAATTTTATCGTCGTATGCTATTAGTTCAGGACTGTCAAAGAGTTGGAACATAATTGGCCAAAAGTGATTGCGTTTGTTCCCATAGTACTCCTGTTTCTGAAGAGACTGCTCGCTAGGCATTGAGCCAAGTATGAGGACTCTTGCGTCCAAGTTAGCCACTGGTGCTAAGCCGAAAATTTTCTCCACATTGCTCACTCTTTCTGTTATGTTAAAGGTAATAAACCATTCGAGGTACAAAATACAATGAAACTATCTATCGTTATTGAGGCACCTATTACAGATGTTTATGAGTGTCTTTCAAAGGCTAGCATGCGCGAAAAGTGGTTCCCAAATGTCACCTCTATTCGCTATTCAAACCTTGCAGATGAAGGTCAGCCCCATGCAAGTTTTCAGTTGATGGCTAAGGAAGAAAAAGAACATGTAACATTAATAGGTAGAAATAAAGAGGTTTCCAAGCCTACTCTTTTCACGTTCGAACTAGAATCCCAAACCTACATCATGACTTTTTCCTATTATTTGCAGCAACAGGGCGAATCAACCATCGTTGAGCAAGTGTTTGAAACAACGTATCATCGACCTATTATGAACGTAATTGATAAGCTTTTTAAGAGCTCAACAAAACAAACCGGTGAATTTGTGCTTTCCAGTTTAAAAGAATTCTGTGAAGCTAAGGTTAAACCTTAGCTCTTACTCTGGTCGATTACAGACGTTATGATATGCAATGAATCCCATTCACCATCAGAAACAAACGTAATCGGATATTTTTTCCGGAATAGCTTTTGATCAATTTCTTCTATGGAGAGACCATTTTCATAGAGATTTTTCACTTCACCAGAGAGATTTTCAAGATAGTCTAATTTGCGTTGCATCTTCCGTTTTCCATCTTGTATGTATCCCGCATGACAGCAAAACATCGAACCGAAATCATGGGTAAGAACCATGCGAATGGAATTAATAAGTTGGGGAATGGATTCGTCTCGCATGATCACTTTTGTTTTTGGCGAGACATATAAATCACCTGAAAACAGTGTTCCTGTTTCTTCATCCAAAAGTACAATATGGTCATCTGCATGGCCTGGTGTCTGAAAAACGTTCCATTCTATATTTCTAGATTGAATGGTATCTCCGATTGGAAGGGGATGAAATCCCTCTCGATTTCCCCAAACAGCCTGACGATATTTTGGATAAGGTGCTGTTAGTGAACATACCTCAATCCCTAGTGGCGAGATATAGATTGGAATATGTAGGTTCCGTTGAATCCATGGTGCTGTACCCGTATGGTCTTCATGACTATGTGTTAAAGCTACTTTGTCAAACGACGCCTCTTGTAAAAAGGGGATAATTTTCGTTTCAAAGCTTTTAGCTCCTGTATCCACTAGCATTCCATCCGTAACAAACAGATACAGATCTGGCATATTCGGAACCTCTATTTCTACACAGGTCACATTCTCTCTTTCATATACCTCAAACAACTTGTTTTCACTCTCCCTGCCTTAACACTTTTTATTAATATAGAGATTGGGGACTATCAGACATCGTGTTTGCGAGAATAATATAGATAAGCACATTCGCAGGTAATAGAATAAAAATAAGTCTCACCGCAAACGAAGATATACCGAGAAATTCCGCGATTCCTCCGCAAACACCTACAATTGATTTATCCGTTGATGATTTTCTTAGTTTCATTTTACATCCCCCTCTAAACACACATCAGTTGAAAAATGTCATACTTAATCCTATGTAAATCAAGATCGAGACAATGACAAAACCTGAAACGAATAACCCTTTAGTGAAAGTTGACCAATTTTTCATCCAACCCCATCTTTTCTTGTCAACATCAAACCAGAAATAGTCAGCAGCAACAGCTAATCCAATAAGAAAAAGGACAATAAAAGGATTCATTCTTACCTCCATCAATTACTTATTTAGTAAACAATGTAGTCTGCTCCTTCTCTAAAGAAATCGGTGATCCAGATGATTCCCATAAATAAGACCCAAATTAGAATTGGTATGGCTAGTCCTTTGAGGACATGGCTCCACTTGAATCGTTCCCTTTTCAATAACATGCGTCCTACTAAAAAAAAGAGCATGGCAGCCATCAGACTTACCCATTGGAGCACTAAACCAAATAGTAGATGAAAAAGGACGGATAGGTATGGCTCTATACGTTTACGTTTATTTTTCGCTATCTGTCCAGCTAGGAAGTCACTTAGGATAGATGTTAACGTTCCGTATATGAAAATGACTGGAAAACTATATATCAGATAGAGTGGCACAGACGTTGTAAAACTCCAAAAATAGTCTTTAATTGAATGAATATCATCACCAAATGGGCTCGGAACAACGATACCTAGTAAGACTGCAAAAAGCGCACCAGTAATGGATGCTGTTAGTAGTTTTCTAGGTAATACATGGTTTATTTTTTCGATAAGTGTCAAGATTATTCCCCCCTGGTAAAGATCACCTTTGCTTCGAGCGTAACACAGTGACCCCTACCAAGACAATCACAGCTATCCCAGCGATGCCTAAAAAATAAAAGTTTGTTAGAACGTCCATGAGATGAAAGGGAGAATCATGTGCATAGACTGCTTTTGCATAGTGGTCTTTTTCGACCTCCACTGCAATTGCTTCATCAGTTGAAATACCCGTTATCTCATAATAGCGCGTGCCAATATCATAGTAGTTAGAAGCATTACCATAGTAATCGCCCGTATACTCATCTGCCTTGGTTTTCACTTTTCCAATCATCTTACCGAGCTCTGTTTGATTAATAGTCATATCTTCTTTCACTTCATATACTTTTCCGTCGTGAACAACAAATGCATATGCCCAGCTTAAAGCAGATACGGTTGCTGAAGATAGCAATAAACATACCATCGTTAAACAGACTATTTTTTTCATATTTTTCTCCACTTCCTCATGTATTTGCCCACTTCTTAATATGTACGCGAGATGTTGACAGAAGTTTCAGTTTTATTTACCTTTCCACAAATATAAGCGTTGATTTGTCAGAAATCAACGCTTACTTGTATTTAACTACTCCCTAGAAGAATGTAAATTAATGTCTAGACTATATCTCCCATCGATAGAGCCTTGATTCGTTCTTGAAACATTAATTCGTTCTGCATGATCCACCGTACCTGAACCCGTATTTCCAGGAGGAACATTGAAAAACAGAGAGGAACCATCTTGTCTAAACGCCTCCACTCTTATAGAGCCCGTGCTCGTAGGACTGTTGTAGACTGATACGAACACGGTTGCATCCTTCTCATGGTACCCCTCCCAAATATCTAGACTTCTGACTTGGTTATTTAACTGGAGGTTTCCACAGACAGTTCCAGTTTCTTCTTCGTGTTTAATGACCTCAACTTCCTTGTTTTTACACTTCTTTTTCTTTGACAATTTTCTTACACCTCTTCCAAACACAATTTCTTTATCATATGTATCTGAAAGTTTACTGGCTTGGACGAATACCTTAAGGAAATAGACCAAATTGGGAGATTTATATAGTAGATTCGCCCTAATTCCTTTAAACACTGGCATTGCGCCACGTTAACACCCCTTACAGTGCGATTGTCCATTCTCTAGTAAAATCCGCATCTGTATGGTTCGGGAAGTAGAAGAATTGCATTCTATGGTACTGTAGCAATTTTTTAAAAGGAGTTGATAGGATATGAGCGGAAGCAACAAATCATTTTGCTGCCCTGAGTCTAAGGTGTTAACAGAGGAAATATGCGGTGTACTTGATGGTCCAATTGATCAGGTAGTATGGACTGCCCCTTCACCAAGCGATTATTTTCAAGGTACCTTTACTGTGACAAACACTGGTCCAACATCTTTTATTTTTTCTGTTAATGGCGTTGTCTATACAGTGCCACCGGGAAACACAGTCTCAGTCTCAGTAAATAACCCCGCTAACTTCATCGTTACATTAGTTGAAGGTGACACAGGAAAGTATTGCATTACCCTTTATAAGCGTTTCTTTGTTTAAAAAATCCCCCGCACCTCTTTCAAAGGTAACTTGTACGGAATTCCCTATGAAAAAGTTGCCTTCAGTTTTTGTTAAGTAGGAAGTACGTGTAAAATGTACTTCCTGCTCATACATATAATCCATTGTACCGACGCTTTTGTAACTGGATTACTCGTTTTCTTTTTTTATTTCGTCAACGATATACCTTGCTCCAAAAATTGTACAGAGGATAATCGTAAATATCAACGTTACTAGTAATGCGTGAGTTTGAAGATGATAGGATGATTCAACCGAAGAGTAGCCGATATTAGACATAATTGGAGCTACGATAAATACACTACTAAAAAATAGGACAATTGTGGCTAAAAGTGAGATTCCAATTGTTTTCATGGGAGGGTTCTCCTTTCGTAAGCATTATTCTCATGTATATGATTAATGACGTAAGCGTATTATGTCTCCCAGATACGCTCCAACTTACCTGACGTTAAAAGGTATACATCTGGGTTGGTCAATTTGGCCCATTGCTCAAAGCCAAAGTTGTTATCATAATGATGTAAGAGCAGTGACAGTAAACCTCCATGAGTGACGATGATTGTATTTTCTGCATCTGCTTTTAAAACACCATCAACTACCTCAACAATACGGTTTGTTGCCTCTCGACTCGATTCCCCACCTTCATACTTGAGTTCAAAATCCTCATACGTGACTCTTAATCTTTCAAACCAATCTGGCATGTTTTGTGTACTCAAAACACGTTCAGCTAGCTTGCTACTCGTTTCAATCTCGATATTTAATCTAGTAGTAAGTGGTTCGATTGTTTGAATAGCCCGCTTAAATGGGCTTGAAATGACTCGATCAATTTTCCTACTTTCGAAAAAAGCAGCTAAATCAACAGCTTGTTGATGACCTACTTCTGTTAGAGCTGCACCCGCTTCCTGACCCTCGGCCGTGCAATGCCTAACAAGATATATTTTTTTCATGGCTCTCCCCCTTGTACCTACTTATATCCTTTTCTCCATTATAACGTAGGATTTACCACCTTTTGTAAAAAATATATCCGTTTCTTGTAAGCCAAATTTTTTATAGAAATCCACCTTGTTCTTTCTAGCGTTACACCATACTCTTTCTGCGCCCAGACTCTCAGCTTCCTTCATGACATAGGATAATAATGTGCTGCCATGACCCATCCCCTGTTCCTGCTGAAGAGTGGCGAACTTCCGAAACTGTGCTCCCCTTTGATTAATAAACAGGGAAACCACAGAAACTAATAGGTCTCCCTTAAAAAGTCCATAATGAAATCCAGCATCATCGTCTTCTAGTTTTATATAGTCAAAGTTCCTATCAGGCCACATTACTTTATGTCTGATTTCCCAAGCCATTTCCTTATCAATTTTTGCAATAGTCGTTTTCATAGGTCCTCCTTCGTCTTGAATAATCTCTAATATGTCCATCATATCGTTCTATATAGTTTTGGTCTAAAAACAGGTTACCTTTCCCCATGTTCCTGTAATAATGCCTGTGTAAACTGTACGTAATCTGTAAAGTATCCATCTACTTGGTACTCTTTAATTCTCTTTTGTTCGATTTTTTGCGTTTTGTTGTTTGTAAAATAAACATGGACTTTTTTTCCCTTTTCGTGTAACTTCTGGACTTTGTGTGGTGTTACATCACTTGATTCAATTCCGATTATGGAATAACTTGATGACATTGCCTTATTGAAATTAAATTGGTAATTCCAGTCCACAAATTCCTTCTTATACATTGTGTCTCTTCTACCTTTTCCAGACCTGTTTAACTTCTACTAATTTGTTCCTTTCAAAAGTGAGTCGATATATATCTGGCATATCGAGATTTTCCCAAAAGGCAAAGTCATACTTCTTATCAAAGTAATTCAAAATCAACACCATCAAATTCCCATGAGTTCCTATTACGACATTTTTCCCTTCGTAGTCTTGTAACAATTTTAAAGTAGCCGCAACTCCTCTTTTTTGTGCGGCGAGATTAGACTCTCCACCTTCCAAAGCAACGTTTTCATTCTCCCAAACTCTACGTATAGCTAAACTAAAATTCTCAACTGACCCCTCCGAGAGTTTGCGTTCTTTAAAATCATCCTCAATCAGTATTTTCTTAGCAATGTTGAGTGCGGTACCTTCAACTGTTTGAACTGCCCTTTTATATGGGCTCGAGACAACCACATCTATCTTGTTTTCAGTTAATATTTTTGTAACTTCCTCTGCATCAGCAAGACCTTTTTGTGATAGTGGCCTTGTATATTCTTCAGGTGTGTATTCTGAATGTGCGTGACGGACAAAATACAGATTGGTTCGCAAATTGAGCTACTCCCATCTCTAAGATATTTTCACTTCTTTACTACTGCATCAACCAGTGGAATTCTAGTAAACTCTACTACTTCTTCTCCATCGTATACAAAACGATGTTCATAGTTTGCTTCATCTTGTAAGACTTCCTCTAAATAGTAGTTTAAATTGGCTAACCCAGCATTTTTCGGGTGGAATATCCAAGATAATTCCTTCCAGTCCAGAATTCCTTCGTCGGTTTTAAGTGGTGTATGATAGTGATACGAATCTGATAGCTCTGCCACATATACATACATTCCATCCACATATGTATGTGCTGGATCTGTCCAAGTAATCGTACCTTTTTGTTTCACATTTTGGGGTGTGATCTTGATACCCGTTTCTTCCTTAATCTCACGTAGAATACTTTCAAAAGGAGTTTCTCCTTCCTCCAACTTTCCCCCTACACCATTCCAGATTCCCATCCACTCGGGGGATTCCCGATTAAGTAATAATAGTTTGTTACCTTGCTTGATGAAACAGATTGTATATGAATACATTTGAATTCCTCCGCTTTATATCTTCTACTTAGTACTTCAACAGAATCGCTTGTGAATCCTTTTATTCATTCCAGTCAAAAATAAAAATCACCGTACCCTCAATTGAAGGCCACAGTGATTGAATTTGTTCTTATTTATCGTTGGGAGTTACAGGGGGATTTCATTGTTGTTTTAATCGTTCTAATTCTGTCTCCACATTGAAAACCCGTTTGTTTAAGACTTCTGCTTTGTTTTCGAGATTTTTATTCATTCGCTCTAACATGGCAACAATATCTTGAGGTTGACTAAGTTCAATCCGATGAACAGCTGCTTTTATTTCTAGTATTTCGCTTTTCAGTTCCGTTTTTACTGCTGAAATTTCATCTTTTAAGTCTATTCTCACTGCCGAGATTTCATCTTTTAAGTCCACTTTCACTACCGAGATTTCATCTTTTAAGTCCACTCTCACTACCGAGATTTCATCTTTTAAGTCCACTCTCACTGCCGAGATTTCATCTTTTAAGTCCACTTTTACTGCCAAGATTTCATTTTTCAATTCATCTTGTCCATTAATAATTTGTCTTAATAGTTCTTCCATCCCGCACTCCCCTTTTCTTCTTTAAATTGTATCATGAGTTACTCCAATTTAAAATTAGAAATCCGGTCAGAACTATTTAATAAAGGGCTTCATAGTGTAAAACCACTTGGTAATCATTTTAACCATTTTGCTCTATCAAATTTTTGCTTAATTCCCATCCTTCAAAGCTATTAATGTAGAGCAAAGACTCCTCAATGTGTGTAGTCTACCCGTTAAGATAAAGAGGTCATCATAGTTTCGTTTGACGTATTCCTCAATTACCTCCAAGCCCTTACTAACATCATTCACTAAAAGAATGGAGTAATCTGCATTCCAAGAGAATGTATTAATTCTCCGAAGTTCAGATGAATTAAGTTGAAACTTAAACTCGTCAATTAGTAGGTTGACTTGATACAATTTATCTGGGTTTTCCACATAACTTTTATGTCTATTTTCATAGTTTTCCTGAACAAGTTGAACAAAGCCATCAATTGCGTCAGCCAACATTGTTGCAATCCGCATTTCGTATCTCATTTCTCCATCTCCCCTCTGCGACATGACTTGAAATAGGAGAACTTTTTCAAATGTATCTATTTTACCAGCAAGAATTGTAGTTCCATAGTTAAAACATTCGCTGTATCCTCCTTAAAATCCTTTCCAAGGATACGTAAAGTTGAATCGTACTAATTTGTTCATTAATTAGAAAAAGCGATTGCTATTTAGTAGCAACCGCTCCCTATCATTTTTTTGTTTTCAAAAATCCTATGGGCGTTACTTTTTTGAGAGACATGTTCGTTCCTTCTTTTATGAATAACTACCAGGACCTTTTAAAACTAATCCAACACCGTTCTCATTTTCTTCCTTGTCTAAGGTTAAAATATCAGTTCCGGTTACGCTCGGATCAAATGCTATCTTTATACCTTTAATCGTTTGAACACGGTCAAATTCATGTGGGTCTTCTAGCGCTAAGGCAATCTGAGGTCCATCACTGCCGCCCGGAACCGTGAATAGACGGATTCCCGCTACACCTGATTTCTCCAATAATCGCTTCGCCTCGTCAGTTATGTACATCCCTTTCTCCTCCTCAAACAACTATACATCTATTATATACTCTATTCCCACCCGGACCCAACCCCGGGACATAGGGATTTTATTTTCTAATTTATTTTGAATAATTGAAGAATTGGTAGTCATAGATTATTGTAGTATGAGAGGGAGTTGAGTGAATGGAAGCTATTTTACATGGAATCATCTTAGCATTTGGACTTATTTTACCTTTAGGTGTTCAAAATGTATTTGTATTTTCACAGGGAGCAACACAGCCAAAACTACTTCAGGCAGTTCCTGCGACGATTACAGCTGCGGTCTGTGATACGCTACTCATTCTCTTAGCTGTATTTGGATTATCCGTTATTGTCTTACAGTTCGAAGCCTTGAGGGTTACGTTAATGATTGTAGGAATATTGTTTTTGCTTTATATGGGGTATGCCATTTGGAAGTCTGAACCCGCAACAAATAATACCTCGAAAGCTCTACCAATTCGGCAACAAATTATCTTCACTTTATCTGTTTCACTATTAAACCCTCATGCAATCTTAGATATCGTAGGTGTGATTGGAACGAGTGCATTACGATATGTTGGGACAGATCAACTTTTATTTACATTAGCTTGTATTATCGTTTCGTGGATGTGGTTCTTTGGATTAATGCTAGCTGGGGCAATCGTGAAAAAACTAGATGGAACTGGATCACTAATGAACTTTTTCAACAAAGCTTCAGCCATCTTCATTTGGGCAACAGCCATTTACCTTCTTAGTGGTTTGCTATAAGAATGCAGAGGGACAGGTGCATAGTCCCAACGCTGTCTTTATTGGCAAACCCCTAATGGATTACCGTCTGGATCATAGAAGGTAAAGAATACCGGAAAAATGAGCTATAATTTATACAGATACCTCGTATATGCGAGAACTTTCTCCCCATGGATGGTAACCCGTACCAATATGAGTGAAGCCATATTTTTCATATAATCCTACGTGATCAGTGCAAAGGTATACGTTTGAGAATCCTCCTGATTTGGCGTCTTGCTTGGCACGCTCTATTAAAGCGGCCCCATACTTATTCCCTCTGCGCTCGTCTTCAACATATACTGCACAGACCCACGGATACAAATCCATCCTACTTATGAAATCATTTGTTATGAGACCCGCGCAGCCTACAATTCTTTCTTCAATAATGAGAAGATACCATTGTGGTAATGGGTTTTGGCTCGTTATACAATGTTCAATACAATCTTCATACACTTTCAGACTTTGTTCAGTCGCCCATTTACTTTGAATATATGTGATTGCCTGTTTTTTATATTCTGGCTTTTCTTTGACAGAAATTATTTGCACTTTTCCTACATCCCCTTGACTTTTTACAGTCTCATTATTCATACCAGGCTTTAGTTGGTCTATCCTTTGGATATCCGTAGACTTCGCGATACTGTTTTCTTTCTTCTGTAAAATCGAACCATTGTTTATCGCTACTTGGATGATTTGCAAAATGTATGACACAGCGTAATTGATCTTCAACACAGCTATCTGTCCATACACCTAGCTCTTTCTCCAATAGGTTGAATAAAGTGGCACCGTCTTTTTCTTTTAACTCTTGTAATGAAAATAGATGTAAATGGTTAACAAGCTTAGATGCCAATTCACCCCCGATTGATGGAACCGATTGAAATTCTGCTAACCCCTTAATATGTTGGGCTCTATCCTCAGGGATTTCTAGTAGTTGGATGATTTGAGCAATGGTAAGTTTATGGAGATCTGCGATTTTCACCTTCGCTTTTCTTAACTTTGCTTTTTCTTCAGAGGTTAACGGTAATTTTGGAGTTGAAGCCATTTAAGTCCCACCAGGTTAAATAATCTAGAGTATTTGGTTACCCATTTAAAACTCAACTAAAAACGGCTGATTCTCCTCATCCAAGCAGGATTCAATTCTTTGTCTAAAGTTAGTAAAGGTTACCATTTCTAATGCCTGCTGAATTGGGTAGAACCCGACTTCTAGGCTTTCTGGTGAAGTCGTTAATTTACCCAAGACTGGTTTAGCTAAGAACAGCGTATTGCATATCGATCTGTTCACATTTTGGAAAATACCACAAAACTTTATTACCTCGATATCAATTCCAGTTTCCTCTTTTGTTTCCCTAACGGCAGCATCCTTCAACGATTCGCCTTCTTCAACTTGTCCTCCAGGCATTTCCCAGTCTCTTCTTGGTCCTTTAATTAATAGAATTTCATTTTGGTCATTGATTACAATCGTTGCTGCTGAAACAATATGTTTGGGCGGTGAGTATATTTTTTGGCTGCTGTGTTCCAATTGAGTCCCCCATTTCTATAAATGATTATTAGTTATTTATTCTCCTGCATAATTGTAATATCCTTCTATTTCGGTATAGAAACTAGTAGGGATTTCCAGATAGACAAATTGACTACAAAAAAAGAGCACAAATTGAGATAAACTCAACTTGCGCTCTTTGTTTTATACGTAGTCTTCTTCTTACTGTTTACAGAAATTACGACTGTGAGTAGCGACAGGATAACAAAAATCCCGCCTGCGAATGGATTCATTTCAATTGACAGTGTGTCTACGATGCCAGCCCCGATCACTGAACCGACAGCAACACCTAAATGAAGAGCTGAGTTATTCAAGCTTTGCTGTATTTCAGAAGATTCGGGTGCAATTTCAATTAAATAAGATTGCATCGCAGGCGAAATCGCCCAACTCAGAATTCCCCAAACGATAATGACAGCGAAAAATAAGAGAAGAGATTCTGCTGTGAATGGAAATACAAAGAACACTGCACTAAAGATGAGTAAAGAAATAACCATCGTCTTTCTTGAGCCTAGTACATCTGCCAATAAGCCACCGATCCCCCCACCTGTTACAGCAGAAAAACCGAAAACAAAATAGATGATACTAATCCAAAACGCATTAAAATCAGTGGTTACTTCCAAATAAGGTTTAAAATAAGCATACATGATGGTGTGACCCGTCATATACAAGAACGTCGTTGCTAGTCCCAATGTAATTTTTTGATTTCTGAAGGATGCAAGCTGCTGTCGTAACGGAATTTGAGGCTTTGGATTGATACGCCCCATGAATAAATGGACACCAACAATAGATAATGCTGTCAATGCAGTGATGAGTACAAATGGTGCTCTCCATCCAAAGTTATTTCCGATAATTAAACCAATGGGTACTCCTAAAACCAATGAAGCACTTACCCCCATTGAGACAATCCCGATTGCCCTGCCCTTATACTGTTCACCAACTAAGCTTGGTGCCATCACTAAACACAAGATAATCAACAATGCTCCACTTAACGCTAAAATAATTCTACCTAAAAACAAGACTGAATATGTTGGGGCAAAAACTGTTACGATACACCCAACTAAGAATATATACAAGCAAATTAAGGTAAGTCGTTTTCTCTCAACCTTAGCTGTCATCACAAGTAGAATTGGTGAAGCCACCGCAAAAATAACTGCAAAAATAGTGATGAGCAACCCCGCTTGTCCGATGGTTACATGTAAATCGTCGGCTATTAAATCCAAAATCCCACTTATTATGAGTTCAACCAATCCTATGATGAAGGATATGATCATTAAAAAATAGATACGCTTATCCATGTTGTCTTCCTTCCCTATTTAAATCCCAATCTCTATATCATAACTATTGATAAAAGTTTACTCAAGTATTAAATAAAACATGTCACAAAGACATAATTACCTAAAACTTCAAGGTTTTGATAAAAGATTTAAATGGCTAGGAATCCACATAATATTAAGAAAGGTATTTTACTTTCTCTTGAATTGCTACTCTTTCTATTGGTTCTTTAATTTCATCCGGATACCTGACACCATATACTCCAATGACACCTTATCCGTCAGGAACCCCTAAAATAGTAAAGTATCAACGCACCACTGCATTTATAATGACTGCCCCGTATTTATCGGAGTAGAGCCTTTCCCCTTTACGAGTTTAAGCGTTGCGACGATTAGAAAACTAACGATTACGAGTAAGACCCAAGAACTCACCTTCCCTAAATGAACGAGGCTCCACGCGCTGGTTTGGTTAGGATATTCCCATGCACCAAAGAAAGTTGCTATATTTTCTGCAATCCAGATAAAAAATCCAATGAGTACAAATGAGAGCGCAATTGGCATACGATACAGAGTCCCATTTATCTCGTATGTGACCCATGATCTCCAAAAGACCACCATGACGAGTCCAGCCAAGTACCACCGGATATCAATCCAATAATGATGAGTGAAAAAGTTCAAATAAATCGCTGCTGCAAGTGGGACAACCACCAAAAATGGAGGCCATTTCACAAGTTCAACCTTAAGTCTGCGCCACGCCTGGCATAAATAACTAGCCACACTCGCGTACATAAAACCACTATACAAAGGAACGCCAAATAGCTTGACATAGCCCTCCTCAGGATATGACCACGATCCCATATGTGTTTTAAAAATCTCTAGTGCAAGTCCGATAAGGTGGAAAAGGGTTATCACCTTTAGTTCATCCCTTGTTTCTAGTCCCGAGCGTAGCATCCACCACTGCATCAACAGACAGATTATGAGCAGCCAGTCATATCGTGGCAAAAGAGGAAGGGGGATGACCTTTGTTAAAGCCAATGAGGCAAAAATCACGACCGGAAACAAACATGACAAGGCCTGCTCCCAACCAAACCGAACCAACTGCTTAAATGCCCTCATAACCGATAGCCTCCATTTTGGTACAGGGCGACAGTACCTCACCCATGAACCATTATTGTTTTTATTTATAGTAAACCATTATTTATCGTTTTTCAATAACTAATTATCCTCTTGGGTTACTTTTTTATTGAAATTTTTATTTTTTGATAAAGAAAAAGCATTCCTGTTGGAAGGAATGCCTCGATAAGAGTGTATTTAAAAGAAGTCTTTCTTATATCGAACTGCTAGGTAAATTCCTGAAGCAAGGAATGCAAGTGAATATTTAAATAGGAAAAATATTTGCCACATATGTTCTTTCGGGAAAATGATGTCGCATAAAATGACTACCCATAAAGCAATGAGGGCACTTTTCAAAGATATTTGAGTCGTTCTTTCGTCAGCTTCACCCATTTTTTTGTGAAATACGTATGTTAAAATCCCTCCGACTAAAACCAATACCAAACCGCTAACAATGAGAATATTCCAGTTGCCTGGTGATTGTTCAGCCCATGTTCTAACAGGGGAAAAAATTGCGTTATGGATATCCGAGAAAAACTTATTCATTTTGACCACTTCCTTTCTCATAAGTGAAAATATCATTTACATCAACATTAAAAAATTCGGCAATTCGAAAGGCTAACATTAGCGTCGGAACATAATTACCTTTTTCCATTACGAAGATGGTTTGTTTGGAGACCCCGACTTTTTCTGCTAACTCTTGCTGAGACATTCTGGCTAGTACGCGATATTCATAAACCTTATTTGATATTGAATCACCAAAATCTTTCTTCATGACCATCACCTCTTGAATAAAATTATAAATAAATCTTTTATAAAAGTAAAGTAAACTTATACAAAATTATAAAATTATTATATTTTATCTCAAATTAGTTTAACTATTTTCTACAAAAACGCAAAAAAGAACCTGACGAAATGTTGATTCCGTCAGGTTCACATATCTTGGTAGTCCTTACAAACAAAATTTAGTTTGCCACACTCGCTTTTACCTTACTGACCTGTTTTTCTTTTTTCCAGAATAGTGTTAAGACAATCCCGAAAGCTAGTATTACAGTTGCAAAATAGTAAGGATAATTAATATCGATATCAAACATCATCCCCCCAATAATTGGGCCAGTAACGTTAGCTAAACTTGTAAACATCGAGTTCATTCCACCAGCCCAGCCTTGCTCATTTCCAGCATTATTCGAAAGATACGAAGTTACCGCTGGTCGGAATAAGTCAAAACCGACAAAGAGAATGAACGTAACGAGTAAAATAGAGAAATACGATGAGACGACTGTCATTAAGAAGACCAGTACAGCGGAAATGATTAAACTATAACGAATCAGTTTAATTTCACCCCAAATTCGAGTCAACCGATCGAAAAGGAGCACTTGTGATACTGCTCCAAAGATGGCGCCACCCGTAATCACAATCGCGATATCAGCAGGTGTAAATTGAAACTTGTGGTCAACAAATAAACTAAAGAATGATTCGAAAGCGGCTAAACCGAATGAGGCAATGAATATTAAGATAAACGCAATGAAATACTTCGGCGCAAAAATGCGTTTGAATCCAACCTGTTCCTCTGAAAGTTGTTCGCTCGTTTCATGTTGACGCTCTGGTTCGGATAATAAAACAATCGAAAGAATTGCCGCTATTGTACCAAGTCCACCTGCGAAAAAGAACGGGACCCGTGTTCCTATTTCGGCAAGAAATCCACCAATACCAGGACCGATAATAAAACCTGTACTTATCGCAGCTGACATATAGCCAAGTGCTTTAGGGCGCGTCTTTGATGTCGTGATATCAGCAATAAAAGCCGTAACTGCTGGCATAATAAAAGCAGCACTGATTCCACCGAAAATCCGTGAGATGAATAATATTTCGATTTCTTTTCCAATACCGAACAGGAATTCCGAGAAGCCAAAAATAAATAGGCCAATCACAATCATGATTTTTCTTCCAAATTTATCAACAGCCTTTCCTGCGAAAGGCGAGACAATCAATTGAGCAATAGCAAACACAGCTGTTAAATAGCCAACCGTCGTTCCAGTAATGCCTAATTCATTCATCAATGTAGGTAAAACAGGAATGACAAGGCCAATCCCCAAGAACGCGATGAATAAATTCAATAGTAATAACCATAAGGTGACTTTTTGTGTTTTCATCTTTTCATTCTCCTTCACAAAATGAAATACAAAACCCTTCCATTTTTCTAATCCTAAGGTATATAGTAACTATATAGTCAAGGAGGCAATGTAAAAAATGAGTAAAAAAAATATTAAATATTTAACAACTGGAGAATTCGCAAAGCTCTGTAAAGTGAACAAACAGACACTCCTTTATTACGATCAAATCGGCCTGCTGACTCCTGTATACAAAAATCAAAAGGGATACCGTTTTTATTCCATCAACCAAATGGAATTCTTTTATGTGATTGATTTATTAAAAGATCTTGGAATGTCCCTCCACGATATCCAACAATATACACAAAACAAATCACCCGAACGCTTCTTGAAGTTAATGTATCAACAAAGAGAAGAGATTATCAAAAAGCGCCAGGAAATAGAAATGAAGGAAAAGCTAATTGAGGCAAAAATTGAATTAATGGAAGAAGCATCACAAACCGACTTTGATCAAATTACCCTTGAACATATGCCAGAGGCCACACTTTATTTAAGTAAAAACATCGATGAGAGTACGGATGAAGAATTTGTTGAGGTTGTGTCAGAATTTATTACTGAATTAAACGAATCACAGTTGGACACTGGATATCCTATCGGTGGAATTACAAAACGGGAGCAAGTTTTAAAAGGGGAATTCACGAAATACAGTTATTTATATATCGAGCAACCACACCCTAGAGAAGGGCATCCCTATTTTAAAGCCGTAAAGGGAGATTTTCTAATTGGTTATCATATCGGAGATGACAAGACAATCCATCATACATATAAGAAACTGTTCTCTGAGATGGAACGTCTAAATCTTAGTTTAGGCGAGTACGTGTACGAAGAGTATGTATATGATACAGTTGTTCATAATCAGAAAGAACAGTTTGTGACAAAAATTATGATGCAGGTGGTTAAGAATGATAAATAAGCTTGGGTAGATTAAGCCCAAGCTTTTCAATTACTCAATATCCTCAATTTGAATAATTGTTTATAAAACAACTAACGTTTTTTCTCCATAACCGCAAAATAATTTTCCTCGTTATCTGCAAAGTTAAATACCCTACCTGATGGCATGTTGATTATTTCTCCAACGGTCATATTTTCGTTTGTTAAGTCACTATGTAATTGTTCAATATTCTCCGTGAAGAACATTAAGGAAGGCGTTCCAAGATTCACTCCTGGAGACATCTTGGCAACGAAATCCTTGTTGTGAAGAATAATGCTTGTTTCTGCATCTGTTCTTGGTGCTATCTCTATCCATCTCATTCCTTGACCATTATCCTCTTCAGCTACGATAGTAAAGTTTAATTTCTCTGTCCAAAACTTCACTGCATCATCTTGATTATTGACGTACAACATTATTTGCCCGATTTGAGTAAACATCCTTTTTGACTCCTCTCTAATTTCTTATATTCATTCGTTACTACACAAATCCAAGATACCATCCTATTGATCCTCAATTACCAGCATATTACATTCATCAAATTCCCACATTTCACCGTAGGCCACTTCCCAATAGTAACCATCAAGGTCAGTAAAATAACCACCATAGCCACCCCATTCAGTTTTCTTTGGTGACTTTTGGATGACTGCCCCCGCTTGTTCGGCCTTTTGTATAATAGCATCCACTTCTTCGATTGATTTTGCATTATAAGAAAGAGTAATTCCAGAAAAGCCAGAGCCAGCTTGTGGTGGATTTTCTGAATTTATATCATGAGCTAACTCCTCTATAGGGTAAAGCGCAATTCTAGTTCCTTCATTCTTGAAGAAAATGATGGCTGGATTTGATTCAGAGCCTCTAATAGATGTATCAAAACCTAGCTTTTTGAAAAACTCATGAGCTCTTATAATATTCTTAGTACCGAGTGTGATGATATTTAACCGATTCATTCTTTTACCTCCTAGTATTTCTTTTTTTATTATTTCTCCATGTTTATCCAATTACCTTTTTTATATTCAAACTACCCTTGACTAAAAGTGACATTCACCTAGCCAAACCAACATGAATATACTAGTACGCATCTACATTTAAAAGGAGTGTCAAAAAATTGAATCGTTTTTACACACATTCCATTCAACCGGGGGATAACCTTTGGCAGTTGGCTAGAGCATACAAGTCAACTGTAGAAGAAATTTTAGAAGCCAATGCGGCGAGAAACCTCTATTATCTGCACGTTGGTGAACTTATTAGGATTCCAAATACCCATTTAGAAAAAGATCGTTGTATTAGCCAGGCTGAGGTTGATTATCGAAACGATATGCGTAGTCTGTGGGAAGAGCATGTTGCTTGGACAAGGATGGCGATTATTAGTCTAACCTTCAACTTACCGGATTTAGAATTTGTCCTTACTCGCCTTTTACAAAACGCAACAGACATGGGAAACATGATTCGTCGTTTATATGGAGACGCTGCCGCAACCACTTATGCAAACTTAATTAAGGAACACCTCTTAATTGCAGCTGACTTAGTGAAAGCCGCCATAGCTGGTGACCAGCAAGCTGCCACGGCTGCTGAAAAAAAGTGGTACCAAAACGCGGATGAGATATCAGCATTCTTAAGTAAAGGAAATCCAAATTTGTCTGAAGAGGAAGTTCGAAAAATGTTTTATGAACATTTAGACTTAACGAAACAAGAAGCAGTCTTTATGATTCAAAAGGAATATCAAAAAGACATTGAAGTTTACGATAAGATTGAAAAACAAGCACGTGAAATGGCCGATATGATTTCAGACGCGATGGTACTCCTTTATCCAGATATGTTTTGATAGATGAAATTGCATGTCTTTTAATGAATATAATTAACTATTCTTGGTGGTGAGTGAGTAAATCCATGCAGTTATATCTATAAAAAACAGAGTAAGGAATTTGTTGCAGAACCATATAAAGTTTGTTCTTAAGATTAGAAAACGAACCTTGAAGCGATGACCAAAAACACACGCTACTTTTAATGAAAAATAACGTGTGTTTTTTGACAAAATCTAGTAGAGATGTTTTTTATCTACCTTACCTAAAGGTGTGTATGGTAGATGGCTAACAAAGCTTACCTCTTTAGGAAGTTGAAATCTAGCTACTCTTGGACGCAGCCAGTTTAGCAAGTCATTTTCTGTCAAATTCACTTCTTTTTCGATGACAACAAATGCTTTTAAACGTTGACCAAAATGCTCATCCTCTATTCCGATAATCGCTACATCAGTAATGCTCGGGTGCTTGATTAAGATTTGTTCCACTTCAATGGGATACACATTTTCCCCACCGGAAACGACCATATCATCAATGCGGCCACATAAAAAATAATACCCCTCTTCATTCTGGTAACCTACGTCCCCTGTTTCAATCCATGTTTGCGTTCGAATCGACCAATCACTCTTCATACAAAGCTGGCCAATGGTTCCTCGTGGGACCTCATTTTGATTCTCATCTAAAATACTAAGTTTTAAACCTGTTATCTTTTTACCAATTGTTGTTTCACTATACTCCAGATTTTCTGGGGTTGCGATAAAGTTCAAGCCGGTTTCTGAGGTTCCGTAGAGATTGTAGAGGACTGGTCCTAGAGTATCTAATGTTTCCTCTACTAGCCTTGTTGAGAGTTTTGCACCTCCTGATGCGATACATTTCAGTGATTGTAGCTTTACTTTGTCGGTTTGCAGCATCTTTTGTAGCATTAATGGGACAACCGTGACGACCTCGATTTGGTGTTGCTGGATAAGATTGCACGCTTTCCTTGCATGAAAACCGCTTGTAATCACTACCTTTCTCCCCAATGGAATAAACAATAGCAAAACAGCAATCCCATACCCGTGGTAGATGGGGGTTGCGATATAAGCCTTGCTATAGTCCAAAATCCGGAGGCGTTTAATAAAAGACACAAACGGATCTAAATAGTGAAAAAGTGATGGTTTATGTGCTGCATCTTTTGACATCCCAGTCGTACCACTGGTTTGTAGGACGAGTTTCCCCTTAGTAGTTCGGGGTAACGGCATAGGATTTGCTTTTATTTTTAAAAAGTTACAGATTGCCGGTTGGTCCGAATGATAGCTCAAGATTTTCCGATTATTGTAGTTTTTTAGGATGGAACTCAAATCCTCATCATAGATAACCAGGTCGAAATGATGTCGTTCGGTGAAGGCATCGAACTGCTGTCTACTAATCTCAGTGTTTAACAGATAAATGTCGGCACCCGCTCGGGATACTGCAAAGATTGTCTTTACAAGTGAAGTATGATTTTTACATAAAATAGCGACTTTCTGTCCACTTTGAAGTTGAGCATGTTCTACTAGAATATGGGCAAGTTTTGTGGAATGATCTAGAAGTTGTTTGTAGGTGAGAGTTTCCTTATCGTCCACAATCGCAATTCTATCGGTGTATTTCTTTTCAGCAAAATGGAGAAGTGTCATCAAATTGATTCCGCACGTGAAAATGGAAGTGACAAGTTGGTATATGCCTGAGAGCGAGAGCAATTTAATTTTGAATAAGACATAAAACAGTTTAATTAGTTTCATTTCGCTTCCTCTTCTTAGAAAAGTCCATTAAATTCGTTAGAAAAACAGATGCCAATTGCCCAAAGATGAGCCACCATGGTTGATATTTTTTCCGTCTGGTATAGATGGATTTGCAGATTAGTTTTGCAGCTTGGTATGCTGACATTGCTGGAACATTACGATATCCGGGTGTTGGTTCTATCATCGGCGTCCGAACGAGCGGTAAATAGACGGTTGTTATCGCTATATTATTTTTGCGTAATTCAGGTAAAACCGACCTTACCCACACATCAAATGCTGCTTTGGAAGACTGATAAGCTGCGAAGTATGGAACCGGTGCTAATTTTGTGTTGATGGTCGAAACATTGATAATCTGTCCCTTGCTTTTTTGAAGAAGGGGAATCGTTGATAACAAGATTCTTACTGGAGCAAAGTAGTTAATTGTCATTGTCCGTGTAAAATCATGATAGCGCTCGAGTGATTCGTAGATTGACCTCCTGATAGAAAGCCCTGCGTTGTTTATGATGATATCAAGAGTACCCTGGTTGTGAAGAAAAGATAGAAAGGTAGTAAGTTCATCTTCTGCTCTTAGGTCTGCCTGAAAAATACTAACTTTGGCTTTTTGTTTTTCAATTTCAGCCTTGATGCTTTGCAGCAAATGTCCTCTTCTCGCTACTAGGATTAGGTGACATTCAAAGTCTGCTAGGAGGTATGCGACTTCCTTACCAATCCCCGAACTAGCACCAGTGATCAGAACCGTCTTACCCGCTAGATGGGAATGGAGCTTTTGCATATGTAGGGTTGTAGGTAGGAATAAAATGGACTCTAGTAATTTATTCATCTTAGCACCTTTTTCTTAGGATCATTTTAGTGGTTCTGCCGGTTTGAGATGCGTCTTGGTACTATGAAGACCTGGGCGTAGCGGCTGCATGAGGCTTCAGGTCTTCATCTATCTTATGATGTCATCTTTGCGCCGGTTGACGGTGGCTTCGGGTCTTCATCGCACTTATGATGACAGCTTCTTGGCGGGCCGCCGGGGACTTCGGGTCTTCATCGCACTTATGATGACAGCTTCACGGCCGTTGCCGGTGCCTTCAGGTCTTCATCAGCCTTATGATGACAGCTTCGCGGCGGTTGCTGGTGGATTTGCGTCTTCATCTATCTTATGATGACAGCTTTGCGGCGACATCCGGTGGATTCGAGTCTTCATCTACCTTATGAAGACATCTTCGCGACGACTTCGTATAACTTCAGGTCCTCATCCCCCGGCACTATCCGGTTTAGCCCCTCAATCCCCTCTAAAACACCAACTTCGTCTCTACACCACTATTATTCTTTTATTAAAAACACAATCTCTTCTTCTCGTTCCACTCGAAATGCTAGGTTATCTTCTGCATGTAAAACCGTTGCAAACTCTGATAGATTTTCCCCAGAGAATGAGATGTAATAGCCAATATTAGAAGGGTATCCGTAGACGTAACATACGACTTCTCCATCTTTTAAAAACACAAGTTGGTTCATGCCTTCATTCACCGTTTCTTGAATGCTGTCCCATTTGTAGCCCACAGTTTCATAGATTTTTTCCTTCGGAGTATAAGGGCTAAAGGTATAGACTGTATCCCATTCGAACGGAGTCACATCATTTAACTGAACTATCTCAACTGATTTTTCGAGGGATAAGACTTGTTCCCGAAGCAACTCCTCATTCTTATCCCACACATCCTTTTTAAAGATAAAAAACATGACGACGATAATTCCGATCCCGATAATAATGGTCTTTTTCGATTTCATGAAACGTACCTACTTCCTATCTCTTTAACAAAAAGGGTATTAATCCTGCATGGAATAATACCCTGAACGTCTTTATTTACCCCACCAAAAACTACTGTCGGGATTCCAATCTTGCTAATCTCTCATTCAACATCTCTTTCCATTCATCAGCCAATTCCTGAACTTCTAAAATCGTCTGAATCCCTTCAACATCCCGTGGACGTTTATAATAGATTTCATTCGCCTCGAGGATTGAAACCTGTTTCGCATTTCGCTCTTCTAACGAAATCGTAGAATCCTTTCGAACAATTCCTTCCTCTAGAACACGCGCTAAGTAACCCGTATAACCTGTTTGTACCAATAATTTTAAAAGATGTGGATTGTTGGTTCTTTTTGTGATCGTACTACATGGAATGCGTCCTTGAGTGATTTGAATAATAGCATCACCCATCCGATAAATATCGCCAATACAAACATCTTTTTCTTCCATTTGTGTGACTGTTAGATTCTCACCAAAAGTCGAAAGCGTGAGCGGTGTTAAGAACTCACCTTCCCACAATGAATAATGTTCAAATGGATAAAAACAAACTGCACGGTCTGGGCCACCATGATGCTTTAAATCTCCAACACCATCCCCACGAAATCCATCCTTTGCTAAAAATGCCTCTTCTACCGCTTGTTTACGAATGGCTGTAACAATCTCTTCATTTTCTCCGTATTTCATTCTCTTAGGTAAGCCAATTGAAAAATTCTTAATTTCGATGGTCACATTATTCTCCCCTTTTCACTCTCTCACTGGCTTCCATCAGCCAATTCCGTTGTCCTTTATAAAACTCACTTACAAATTGAGGATTCTTTAGTGCCCCCAGATGGTCGGCAATCGCAAGGGCAAAGTCAACATAAGCATGACCTTGTGCAGTGATGATCGTTCCTTTTTTCACAACAGGCTCATACCTGAAAAATTCCTCTTCAAAACATCCAAGAAAGCTCCGTTGATTTTGATCAAGAGTAACTGTATATGGTGTACCGGTAAGTACTCCCGCTCTTGCTAACACGTACGTACCACTACAAATGGCTGAAGTTAATTTGTTCTGTTCATGTAATCTTTTTGTAAGATTAAACAATTCCTGCGTATCTTTGACATTAATCAGGTCTCCACCTGGAATGATAATTCCTTCATAGTCGGATGGGTCTACCTGCTGATACATAAGATGGGGCATAAACTGCAGACCAGATTCGCTTGTCACTGTCTCTAGTGAATCTGAAACGGTAATAATCTCATAGTTACTCTTGAGCATCGCAGTCGCTACGGTTATCTCAAACTCAGAAAAAGTATGATAAATTGAGAGTAATATTTTTTTCATAAAAAAGCACCTCTTTTTCTATAGAGATTCTACAAGTTCAAAACATTTCCCTTCTAGAATTCTATTTTAAAAAGAGGAGCACAGTACAAATCTCATAGATTCATGTTCTCAATTCCTAGGATAAATGGTAAAAGAAGCACGATAAACCCTACAATCATAATAATGATTCCAAAAAACTTATTTGAAAAAGAATCACTAAAAGTTCCGCTTTGTTTAATAAATAAATCAAGTAAATTCGTGGCCTTCCCTTTCATAATAAGGAAGCCAAATAAGATAAACACGATTCCAATTATCCAAACAAAAAATACTTCAACAGGGATTTTCATCATCTCCTTGTAGAGGAATTTTCATTCTTTCATACGATTATGTTTTGAAAAGGTTACAGAATTATTCAATCCCGGCAAGACCTTTAAACATCTCGACGCCAACCTCAATGATGTCATCGCGAAAGTCATATTCGAACGTGTGGATTGACGGGTACTCTTCGCCATTTCCGATATAAAAAAGAGTCCCTTTTACATATTTTAAGTAGTGACCATAATCCTCCGATGCACGGTAGGGGGAAGATAACTCGCGTAATGAAATCCCTTTTTCACATGCGATTCGCCGAACCTTTTCGTTTGACTCCTTGTGATTGACCGTTTCCGGGAACTCATCTCGATAGGAACAATGAACATCAATTCCCTGCTCGATTCCAACTCTCCTTGCAAGATCTTCTATCTTATTTTGAAGCATCTCCAATTCTGTCTCTTTTTCAGCACGTATCGTTAACCGTAAAACACCTTTATGGGCTGCAATTCCATAATTCTCTGAGCCAATATCCACCTGGATGATAGTACTTAAAACAAGTCCTTCAAAATTTTCTAATGAGGTTAGTTCCGGCAGAGCCTCGATGATTTTTGCCATCGCAAAAGACGGATTCACTCCAACTTCAGGCTGACTGGCATGGGCAGGCGTGCCAATCATTTCAATCGACATTCCTTTTGAAGCAAAATGGGCTGTCCCATCAATGACATGTACGGCCTTGAATTCGATACCAGACATATTGTGATAACCATAAATCTCATCTATATTTTCATCTTTCAATACTTCAACCGCTTCGATTGCACCTTGACCTGTTTCCTCTGCATGTTGAAAAAGAAAAATGATATTTTTATCAGCACCTTTTTGGTCGACTTCAAGAGCAAACCCAACAAGTGTGGCAGCATGTCCATCATGTCCACATTTATGTGAAACTCCAGGAACCTTTGATTCCCATGGAAGGTCAATTGTTTCAGGTATCGGGAGTGCATCAAAATCAGCCCGAAATGCAATAGTAGGCTTGTCCTCACCCGCCACATATTTCGCATAGAAATAGTTACCCTTATCGATCATTTCTAGGTTTGTTGTATGTCTGTTAAGGAAATCCATTAAATATTGCTTTGTCCAAGTCTCTTGATACGACAATTCAGGGTGCGCGTGTAGCTCATGTCTTAATTGTATCGCTAGCTCCAGATTTTTCTTTTCCACTGATATCCCCCCCTTCTTATTTTTATTTTACTATTTTTTGGATACTTCGCGTACCTATAATAATGAAGATTTGGGATAAAAATCCTTTAATCGTAAAAGATAAAAAAGTCCGAAAGAAAATAATTGACACACCTGTATATACAGGTTAAACTGTAAACGTAATCATACTACTTGTATATACAGGATGAGCTGTTAATCATCCTTTATGTAAGGGGGAAAAATCATGAGTAAGTATACGGATCCTGCTAAAGAACTTCTTGAACACATCGGTGGGAAAGAGAATGTAGCAGCTGTTACACATTGTGCAACAAGAATGCGCTTTGTTCTAAACGATCCAAAAAATGCAGATATAGAAAAAATCGAAGGCATTGGACTTGTAAAAGGTACGTTTACACAGGCTGGCCAATTCCAGGTTATCGTAGGAAACGAGGTATCCTCTTTCTATAACGAGTTCGTCAAACATGCTGGAGTACAAGAGTCTAGCAAGGATGAAGCAAAGGTTGCTGCTAAACAAAATATGAACTGGCTGCAACGCTTAATGGGTCACTTAGCGGACATTTTCACACCGCTCATTCCAGCTCTTGTTGTTGGAGGTCTGATTCTAGGTTTCCGAAACGTAATTGGGGAAATTAACCTTGTTGATAATGGTACAAAGACAATTGTGGAAACCTCTCAATTCTGGGCTGGCGTGCACGCATTCCTTTGGTTAATAGGGGAAGCAATATTCCACTTCCTACCAGTCGGAATTACATGGGCGGTTACGCGTAAAATGGGTACATCCCAAATCCTTGGGATTGTTTTAGGTATCACGCTAGTTTCTCCTCAATTGCTAAATGCATATGGGGTTGCAAGCTCAGATGAAATACCAGTTTGGGACTTTGGTTTCGCAACAATTGAAATGATTGGTTATCAAGCACAAGTTATTCCGGCTATTCTAGCGGCGTTTGTACTTGTCTATTTAGAACGCTTTTTCCGTAAGATTTCACCAAACTCTATTTCAATGATTATTGTTCCATTTTTTGCTCTAGTACCTACAGTACTAATTGCACATACAGTTCTTGGTCCGATCGGTTGGACAATTGGTTCTTGGATTTCTGATGTTGTCTACACAAGCTTAACATCGGCATTTGGTTGGTTATTCGCAGCTATCTTTGGATTTGCGTACGCACCACTTGTTATTACTGGATTACACCATATGACAAATGCAATCGACCTTCAATTGATGAGTGAATTCGATGGCACGAACCTATGGCCAATGATTGCACTTTCCAATATTGCACAAGGTTCTGCAGTTCTTGCAATGATCTTTATTAATCGTAAAAATGAAGAAGAAAAACAAGTTTCCATCCCAGCATGTATTTCTTGTTACCTCGGCGTAACAGAACCAGCAATGTTCGGTATTAACTTGAAATACGGCTTCCCATTCCTAGCCGCAATGATCGGTTCAATGATAGCTGCAATCATCTCAGTAGGAAGCGGCGTTATGGCGAACTCAATCGGGGTTGGTGGAATTCCAGGAATTCTTTCCATCCAAGCTGCACACTGGTTAATGTTTGCGATTGCGATGCTAGTTGCGATTGCGGTCCCATTCATTCTAACTGTTATCTTTGCAAAAGCGAATGTGGGCAAAATTTCATTCGGCAAAAAATAATACGAAACGGGAGGGAGGGGAAAATACCCCTCCCTTTTTTCGCATTAACGCGGTAAAATTATACTATAAATAATAATATTTGATTGGAGATTCTTTATGAATAACAAGTATCTAACAATCTATAGTGAGTTAGTAGATGAAATTAAAAGTGGTAACATTCAGGCCAATAGCCTTTTGCCTTCCGAAAATGAACTAAAAGAATCCTATAATACCTCCCGCGAAACAATTCGAAAAGCGCTCAACCTTCTTTCCCAAAATGGGTATATTCAAAAAATGAAGGGCAAAGGTTCCATAGTAATCGATGTGAATAAGTTTGATTTTCCCGTTTCTGGACTCGTGAGCTTCAAGGAACTAGCGGAGAAAATGGGGGACAAGCCGAAAACCTTTGTCCATGACCTTTCCGTTGGTAAGCCTGATACGTTTATTAAGCAACAGCTCCAGCTTTCAAATAAAGATCAAGTATGGAAGGTCGTCCGCGTAAGGGAAATGGGCGGCGAGAAAATTATCCTGGACAAGGATTATATTTCGAAATCTTATGTCCCTGAACTCACGAAAGAAGTTTGTGAGGATTCTATATATGCTTTTATGGAGAATGAACTAAAGCTCACAATCAGTTTTGCCAAAAAGGAAATCACCGTAGTGGAGCCAACTGATGAAGATCGAGAGTTACTAGATTTGGATGGGTTTCATAATGTCGTAGTTATCAAGAACTTTGTGTATTTGGATAATGCGAGTCTATTTCAATACACCGAATCCCGCCACCGCCCTGACAAATTCCGCTTCGTCGACTTTGCGCGCCGGACGCACGTGTAGCGGAAGTTTTAAAATGGACTATCTTATCTTTTGGGGGCTGGTTCTGGTTTGCACTTGGAGTTAGTTAGGAGATTGTGGGGGTGCTGGCACTCTTTGCGGGTTCGCACTTGGGGTTTTTCAGGAGATTGCTAACTCGATTGCACGCCTTGCGGGTTCGCACTTGGAACTTTCTAGGAGATACCGTACCCGATTCCACCACTTGCGGGTTCGTACTTGGAACTTTTTAGGGGATACCGTACCCGATTCCACCACTTGCGGGTTCGTACTTGGGATTTTCTAGGAGATTGCGAACTCGATTGCACGCCTTGCAGGTTCACACTTGGAACTTTCTGGGAGATACCGTACCCGATTCCACCACTTGCGGGTTCGTACTTGGAACTTTCTGGGAGATACCGTACCCGATTCCACCACTTGCGGGTTCGCACCTGGAACTTTCTGGGAGATACCGTACCCGATTCCACCACTTGCGGGTTCGCACCTGGAACTTTCTAGGAGATACCAAACCCGATTCCACCATTTGCGGGTTCGTACTTGGGACTTTCTAGGAGATACTGAACCCGATTCCACCACTTGCGGGTTCGCACTTGGAGCTTTCTAGGAGATTGCTAACTCGATTGCACGCCTTGCGAGTTCGTACTTGGAACTTTCTAGGAGATACTGAACCCGATTCCACCACTTGCGGGTTCGCACTTGGGACTTTCTAGGAGATTGCGAACTCGATTGCACGCCTTGCGAGTTCGCACTTGGAACTTTTTAGGAGATACCGTACCCGATTCCACCACTTGCGGGTTCGCACTTGGAACTTTCTAGGAGATACCGTACCCGATTCCACCACTTGCGGGTTCGTACTTGGGATTTTCTAGGAGATTGCGAACTCGATTGCACGCCTTGCGGGTTCGTATTTGGAACTTTCTAGGAGATACCGTACTCGATTTCACCACTTGCGGGTTCGTACTTGGAACTTTCTAGGAGATACCAAACCTGATTCCACCATTTGCGGGTTCACTCTTGGAACTTTCTAGGAGTCACCGAACCCGCATACACGCCTTGCTAGCCCGCTTATAGAAATCACTTGCCCAAAAGGGGTCCAACTGGACCCCTTTTTCATTTGTCCCCAAAACAAAAACAGGACGAACCAATAGAGGTCCATCCTGTTTCTTCAATGATTAGCGTACTGTTTTTAATGCAGTGCTCCAAGATACTACTTGGTCTAGCATTAGGTTAACGTTATCTAGGTGTAGATCTTGTGGTTTGAAGTCTGCACCGTTTTCGAAGTCAGTGAATAATGAAAGTGTTGGATGTGTACGAACGTCCGCGATCATTAATTCACCCATGATTCCACGTAAGTGTTCAGCAGCACGTGCACCACCAGTTGAACCGTAGCTTACGATACCAGCAGCTTTGTTGTTCCAAGCTTCACGAGCTAGGTCTAATGCGTTTTTCAATGCACCAGTGATAGAGTGATTATATTCTTGAACGATGAATACGAATCCATCAAGGCTAGCTAATTTTTCATTCCATGCTCCGATTCCAGGTGCATCTGCTTCACCTAAGAATGGTAATTTGAAGTCTGCGATATCTACGATTTCGTAGTTAGCATCTCCACGCTTATCAGCGATTTCCTTTACCCATGCTCCTACTTGAGGACTTACGCGTCCTTCACGAGTACTACCTAAAATGATACCAATGTTTAATTTTTCGTTTGACATTACTTTTTCCTCCTTTTGTTGATTACCAAAAAGCTTATCTAGTAAACCCATGATGTCTCTCCTTTTATATTAAAGGATATTTCTGTAAAATACCTTTAATTTATTTATCTCTGAAATATTTATCTTAACTTCAAGATAAATAATATCTTATAACTAAACTATTGTCAACCGAATTAGCTTATTTCTTTCTCAAAAATAAAAACGCTTAGTTTACTAAGCGTCTACCTTCTATTCATCTAGATTTTCTTCTTGTCTTTTCGTACGTAAATAATGGATATATAGAATAGGAATGAGTCCGCAAATAAAAATGATCCCCCCCATTATCAAACCATCAACCGTTTCAAATCCAGCTGAAAATTTTACTGCAATACCAATTAATAGTGAGATGGCTGTTAAGATGATGAGTGAAATTAGGAATCCAATCTTTGGTGATTTTTCACTATTTTCATGATCTACGCTAATACTCATGGAAAGATAAACAGAAACAATGACTGTAATCATAAAAACCATCCACAAAGGGTTTTGCCTCATACCTTCCATCCCTTTAGTTAGTAAATCGTATCCCAAAATGCCTAGTATTCCTGCTGTTTGTACGACATATGCGATACGAATATTCTTAAGGTTTTTCAACAGTAAACGCTCATCCTTAATCTTTTTCATTTCGTTCCACTCCCCTTTTCGATCCAGAATAGTTCATCCAATTTTTTATTAACGGCATAACAGATTTCAAGACACAACTTCAAGGTTGGGTTGTATTTACCTTTTTCTATTAAACTAATCGTTTGACGAGTAACTCCAATTTTTTCGGCTAATTGTTGCTGTGTTAAATCCGCCTGAATACGAGCGATCTTCACTTTATTTTCCAAATGATCTAATCCCTCCTCAACAACATTGTAACATATACATTCCATTTAGCAATATATATGTTACATATACTATAAAAAAAATAGACCAAATCCCTATGATTTGATCTATGCGTATTTTATCGAATTGGATTTCCCGCACGAACTTTTTCCGGTATATGCCTTCTTATTGCGAAAAGGAGTTCACCAAGGAAGTACAGGGAAACTGATGGCCAAATCCACGACCAAAACCGCCCAATAATCCCATATAAGGCAACAATTCCTGGATGTAGATATGCTAGACACACTAGCGATAGTACAATCCAGCAAATCGAATAGGAAAAACAAATATGTCCTTGTAACTGCCACCTATGTCCTGAATAATCCCACCATTTTCGACCAAAGAACCACTCGAGTAGGAAACCGCTACAATATTCTACAACTGTAGGAATTAGAAAACAAAGTAGTAGCACCACGGACCAGTGCATTTCTCTGCCAATCAAAAGAATCAACAGAAGTGGAGCAAATCCATACATCGGCTTAAAGGGTCCGAAGAAGAAATTGTCCTTAAAAAACACGCGTTTCCTTGCAAAATTATAACTGTTCTCTAGTAACCAGCCGAAAAATGAATAAATGGTAAAGAAAAAGACAATCGCCATCACTCCATCCCAGGACAAGAGGCTAGGCATCTCAAAATCAAAACCACTTACTAAACCCTGAAACATTCATAAATCACCTCAAGGAAAATATTCCTAATTAGGATTTACACACAGCTATAGAAATATACAGGTTCAGTTTTTTAAAACAAATAAAAACTAGCATCCTTGATGGGAGCTAGCTTTAATTGGTAGGTTAACGTGACTCTTTAGGCGGCTGGCACACGTCACATTTACGTTGGTGGTTATTTTTAAATTTGGTAAATGTCTTTTCAAAATTGTTTCCACACGCACATTTAAATAATAACTTTTGAGAAAAACCGTGATATTCTGTTGTAAGCAATTTGCTATCTGAATTTTTCTCAACAAATTCGTTAATTTTTCCGATTGTCCATCGTTTATTCATTCTTATACACCTCTGTATGAAATCGCAAGCTCTAGTTGTCGCGACTCAGTCAATCTTTTACTTAGCCTCTAATTATAGCATGTGCTGTTTAACAATTAAATAGTATGTAAATATGAAAAACAGACTGAGCAAATGCCCGGTCTGATTCGTGTTTACTCTTCATGGCTAAATTGCCATTGGATGTTGTATTTATCAGTCAAGCTTCCGTACGATTTGCTCCATGGTACTTCTTGCAGCTCCATCTGAACAGTACCGCCCTCTTTCAACTTGTCAAAAGCATCTCTCATCGCTGCTTCATCACTACTAATATAAGCGAGTGTAAAATTGTTACCTTCTCGATATTCCATTCCTGGATAGTTATCCGAAAACATTAACTTGGTCCCCGCTATCTCAAGGTAAGTATGCATAATCAAATCTTTCGCTCCAGGAGGCAGTTCCTCTTCAGAGTGTATCGATCCAAAAGTCATAAAATTAGGTTCCTCTGTTCCAAACACTTTCGCACAAAACTCAACAACTTCACGAGTATTACCATCAAAAATTAAGTATGGATTCAAAGCCATAATATCACTCCTACAATTGTTTTATGTTTCAATTTTAGCATTTCAGAACAACAAAATCAAACGTATGTTCTATTTTTATCTTAAACTTCAATGTTCTAGCCTTTCTACTATGCTCTCGATAATCAAATCTACATTAGCGTTACCATAGTATCGAACAAATATAACTTCTTTTCCCTTAGAAGCATATACTTCTTTCATTTCTTTTTCTTCAAGGATAATTAATCGATCAAACTCTGGGTGCTTCGTTTCGACGTAATCATCCACTCGATCTGCATAGTTATGTCTCTTTACTAATTCAGATATCAAACGATCCGCCAAAGCTGGAATACTCAGTTGAAAATACTTTGTTTGGATACTTTGCAAGATTTCGCCTGGGACCATTCCATTTTCATCTGATTCATATTGCACGGGCGCAAACGGACTCCATTTAGTTGAAATCCGATTGGACCAATCAACTCCATCTCTGATATATTCAGACTCGCCTCGCTCTAATGCAGGATTCGTTTCGATATCTGCTAATCTAACAATCGGTAAGTCAGGGCTTTCATGTGGCAATGTTTTCGTATCCATGATTACAAGCTGTGTAAATGGTACAATTGCAGTCAGTCCAGCCACTATCATAAATAGAATAGCGCTTGTCGATTGGATCCGATGGCGCTTCTTCCAAGGTGCATGATGATTAATAGGTTTACCTTCAATTAAACTTTTTTGTAAAGCGCGAATGGAAATAGCAGCAAGTAATGAATTATAAGCCTGATATCCGATTACGATGGTTAAAATGGTTTGTGTAACAGCTGCCCCATCAACCAACATATAGACTGGGGTCCCATCAAGGAACCATAACGATGACAACATACCAATGATTAACAGCAACGCAACTACAATAAAACCAGCATTTAACATTAACTTTTTGTCGAGTTCCTTTAATGTAAAAGACTGCTCGGCAGGATCCGTATGAATCTCTGGTGCGTCACGCTCGACTGGAGATGAAAATACGTGAAACCCCTGATAACCAGTGACATAGTCCCAGCCACTTTCGGCATATATCTCGATCTGTTCTGGTTGCATTTTACTCTTCATAGAAACATCAATTCGGTATCTCATTTTTTGAGGCTCACCTTTTTCAAAGTACGCGAAAATTTTTCCCATCTTTTTGAGATGGAGCCCCTGAGACGCCATGTCAGCAAACCAACTCTCGTGCTCTCCAATTCGCCAATAATCACTTGGGCGTACTTTTCGTACTGTTTTATTCAATCTCATCACCACCCTCTAGTATTTTTCCATCTTGAATCTGAGACTTTAGTCGACGATACTCCATTCTTAATGCCTGTTCACCATCTGCTGTAATCTCGTAGGTCTTTCTGCGACCGTCATCTTCTGCCAACGAAATCAGTCCGTCCTTTTGCATTCGTGATAGCACTCCGTACAGTGTTCCTGGACCCATTTTGACTCTGCCATTCGATACTTGCGTAATTGCCTGCATGAGCTGATAGCCATGATTTGGATGCATTAATGCAAGTAGAACATAATACATCGCTTCCGTCATCGGTCCTCCATTATATGCCATATGTACTCTCCTTCTTTCTATCACCCTGTTATTATGTCACTCGATATTATGTATAACGATATATCGCATAACATAATAATATATAAAAAAATATCTCCTGTAAATATAAAAATGGAAAAAGGGACCAGATTCCTCATCCTAACTGGTACGAGGAACCTATCCCTTTACAATCCGCCGTATCTTCTTTTCCTTTGCCGATAGTCTTCTAGAGCCTCCATGAATTCCTTCTCAGAGAAGTCTGGCCAAAAAACATCTGAGAACCAAAACTCTGTATAGGCCAACTGCCACAGTAGAAAGTTACTTAATCGTCTTTCTCCACCCGTTCGAATCAACAGGTCTGGCTCTGGTAAATTCGAGGTATATAAATATCGTGAAACCATTTGTTCATCTAGTTCATCAGGTGAAAGCTTCGCCTCATTCATATCCTTGAGCATGGCCTTCATTGCATTCAGGAGTTCATGTCTGCTTCCATAGTTGAGTGCAAAATTGAGAACTAAACCATCATTATCTCGGGTACGGTTGATCGCGTACTGTATCGCTTCCTGCGTATGACTAGGAAGGTTTTCCATATCACCGATTGCCTCGATACGAACATTATTGGATATAAGTTCAGGCAAATATAGATGGAGAAACTCTTTAGGTAGTCTTAGTATTGTGTCCACCTCAGACTTTGGACGTTTCCAGTTCTCCGTAGAAAACGTATATAACGTCAGTACCTTTACATTGCATTTGACGGCTGCCTTCACTATTTTTATAACAGCAGATATCCCTTCCTTATGACCGGCAACTCGAGGAAGTCCACGTTTCTTTGCCCATCGACCATTTCCGTCCATAATGATCGCGATATGTTCCGGAACATGATCATCATGAAATTGGGTCGCTTCGTTCATTTGTTTATAACTGTTGAAAAAAGGTATCTTCATTACCATTGTTTTTTCCCCTTAAATGTAAATTATTACTTTGGGACGCCGTACCTGTCCCCTCGTCCGACTTTAATCCTCGTCACTGCTGTATTCTAAAATATCTCCTGGCTGACAGTCTAGCGCTTTACAGATAGCTTCTAGTGTTGAAAAACGAACTGCCTTTGCTTTTCCATTTTTCAAGATAGATAGGTTTGCCATTGTAATCCCAACTCTTTCTGAGAGTTCTGTCACACTCATTTTCCTTTTCGCCAACATCACGTCTATATTGATAATAATTGCCATTGTTTTCACCTCAGACCGTTAAATCATTTTCTGTTTTTATCTTGATTGCTTCTTGTAATAGTTTCTTGAGTAATGCAGTAAAAACGCCAACTACCATAGAAGCACCGACAATGACTAGCCCAATTAAGACAAGACCTGGGGCATCATCCCATTCCGCAACGATAAACACGAAAGGTAAGGCGACTACATATAAACCACAAACCACGATTGCACAAGTTCTAATTTTCTTTAGAGCTAGTACTGATAGATCCGAGAAAGCAATGTTTTTATCGATATAATTTAAAAGCTTAAACGCTTGAAACAGGGCAACATAAAACGGAATCGCCGAAGCATACATAATTGTTAAAATACCAAGTACCATATATCCTAATGATGCACCATTTGCTGCTTCTTTAAATGCTACACTTACAATCTGCGGAAGCCCAAATATACAAAGAGCTAAAACAGGAATTCCAATAACAATTATCGCAAACCTTAAAAAGTTTGTTGAACTTAGTTTCATAACATGCACCTCATTTATTTATTGTCAATTTAATTTACCATACCTTTTATCGTTTTACAATAAAATATTATTGATTACAAAAGTTTTTTTGTTGTTATTTTTAATAACATAGGTAACAAGATGAGTCTCAGCCCCATGTCTCACAAACAACCCAAGGATTAAAATGTATGTTAAGATTGGGAATGGACGATTTTTGGGGAGGTTGTTGAAATTTGATCAAGAAGAGAATTTGTTTATACATGATAGGCTTATTTCTGCTCTCGCTTGGTGTCAGCTTTTCCATACAGGCAGATCTCGGCGTTTCACCAGTATCATCATTAGCCTACGCCTTTGCTTTGGCAACAGGTTTGTCGGTAGGGATGATGACCGTTGTTGCAAATATATTATTTATCCTCATACAAATCATCATTAGTAAACGATTTGATTTACGAGAATCCTCTGTACAATTTATCATTGCATTTTTATTTGGGTTCTTTATGGATGTTACCTTATTTCTGGTGCAACTATTGCCAGCGCCTGAAACCTTATTGGTGCGTTGGGCATACCTAGTAGTCAGTTTGTTCGTTGTTGCATTTGGATTACTCGGTTATTTCGCATCTAAATTTCCTAAAATGCCATACGATGAGCTTACATTTGTCATCAGTGAAAGATTCAAAATGAAAGTAGGAAAAGCCAAAATCTCTAGTGATTTACTTAATGTCTGTGTAGCAGGTATTGTGTGTCTGATTTTTATTCAATCATTGGGATCCGTAGGGATTGGTACTGTGATAGCCGCCTATTTTATCGGGAAGATTTTAGGATGGTTAATCAAACACTATCAAGAACACATTGTACAGTGGATGAATTCAGGTAATGAGAGACACCCAAAAAAAGACAAAATGACTATTGCTTCTTAATTTGTCTAGACAACTAAAAAAGTGTCCAATCGGACACTTTATACATAAAATCGAATATATACCCCTACTGCGATTAATGAGAGAAGTATGACAACTGCGTAGATCACGGTTAAATTGATACTGTTCCGCTTCGTTTTTTCCCGGTAATTCGCATCTCCTTTACCCGCTATCGATATCGTTCCAACTAATGCTAGAACTCCAAGTATAATTACGATGATAAATGCCCAAGTCATTGTTTGATTTCACCTCTTTATAATGTTCTCTCTTGTTCTAGAAAGGACGATTTTTGATTTTTATCTGTTGTTTCTTGTACAATCATGACGGCTGCAAGAACCATGATAATCCCAACATATTGCCACATCTGCAAGGTTTCCTGGAAGACAAAAAAACCAATGATGGCGGCAACGACCGGTTCAATCGTGGCAATAATTGACGCTCGACTTGACTCAATATACTGTAACCCTTTTGTATAGAGAATAAATGCCATCATCGTCGAAAGAAAGCCCAGACCACCAATGTAAGCCCACGCTTTTACATCTGCAAATAGATTTCCTATTGACCAAATCCCACTGAATGGTGTGACAGCAACCGCTGCAAAGAGAAATGTGTACACGGTTACGGTAAGAGAATCATATTTTTCAAGAGCAAACTTTCCAAAGATACTATAAAGCGCATAAAAGAAACCAGAACCAATTCCGACGATTAGGCCAAAGAGCGAGATGGTGCCTGAAAAGTTTGGAAAGACTCCGACAACAAAAGCACAACCTATAATAGTCACCACAAGAGCAAGGATTTTTCGAACCGTTAGTTTTTCTTTAAAAAGAAACCTTGCAAAAATCGTAACGAATGCCGGTGCAGTATATAGTAGAATTGCAGCAACTGAAATTGACGTTTCCTCAATCGCGACAAACATACACCAGTTAAAAAAGACAATACTAATAATTCCTGTTCCGATAAAGTATTTACTATCGGCTACTTTGATTTTGAATGCGCTCGGATTCTTTAATAAAGTATATGTAATTAAAAAAATAGAGGCCGCAATCGCCCTCACTGCGACAACCTGTAGTGGTGTAAAACCAAGCTCATACAGATTGCTTACAAATAATCCAATAATCCCCCATAAAGCAGCCCCAGCTGCAATAAAGAGCCCCGCCATCTTTTTATTCATCAGCGTTCCCCCGATACACATATTGCCCATATGTTACCAGATTTTTATATTATTGAAAAGATTTCCACACCTTAATCCTATCACAATATAAACAAAATGGGCTCTTAGAATTCATCTAAGAACCCACATTTTATTGAATCTCACTTGAATAAAAATGATATTGATTCTTCCCTGTTTTTTTCGCTTGAAACATCGCTTCATCAGCACTCTTCACAAGAGCACCCGCGGTACTACTATCTTCAGGAAAAAATGCAATCCCAATACTTGATGTTACGTGAACTGTAACATCCTGAATGCTAACTGGTTGTTGGATGGAATGAATGATTGATTCAGCTACTCCTTTAGTTTCGTCGGTTGTAGTGTCAGGTAGAAAGATCGTAAATTCGTCTCCACCTAATCTCGACAGCACAGCTTTTTTCGGCACTATTTTTTTCAACCGCATTGATATCTCTTGAATCAGGCTATCCCCAACATCATGTCCATATGTGTCATTTACCGCCTTAAATCCATCTAAATCCAAAAATAACACGGAAAGTCGTTGCCCTAATTTCCCGCTTTCTGCTACTGCTTTGTTTAGTTCTTGTGCAAAAAATCGCCGATTAGGTAATCCTGATAGTGCATCGTGGAAGGCTAACTGAACCATCATTTCCTCAGCTTCTTTACGTGCAGTTATTTCAGTATAAAAAACTTGGACGTACGACTCTCCATCCATTTCATAGGGTGAAGCAGATACCTCAACGTAAATAGACTGCTTATCCAAGCGGATCATCTGTTCTTCAATCGCCTCAACTGACTTAATCCCCTTGCGAAGCGCATTCCATCTATTTTTTATAATATGATGATAATCAGGATGGATAAAATCAAGAAAGTGTCTACCAACAAATTGTCTTGAATTATTCCCAGCTAAGATGGTAATTCCAGCAGGATTTATATAATGAATAATTCCAAATTTATGTATCGTGATTCCAACGGGTGCTAATTCAACCAAGCGCTTATAGTGCTCCTCACTTACCAATAATCGATTTCGCAATCTCTCATCTCGATTTACCTGGTATAGAAGCAGAACTAGTAGAGTAAGGATGAAAATTGTGATGGCAGATGCAATCGTATACCCAGATAACACATATCCTGAAGCATTTTCTTGGTGATGGAAGTCCATTTTTTCAAAGGTTGTTGCACTCATTCCAATATAATGCATCCCGGCTATTCCGCTGCCTAAGGTGATGGCACCTACTATACCAAACCATTTTTGGTCACGATAATTTGAAAATAGCCAGAATGTAATCCATGATCCTATTATGGCTGCCAATAGTGAAAAAAGCAGGATTACTGTCGAATAAGTAAGATTAGCCTCCATTTCCATGGAACGCATACTTAAAAAATGCATGCTAAAAATCCCTAGCCCCATTAAACAACTACTAATCGTTACCGATCGTCGTGTTTGTCTTTTTGAAATCAGTGAAAAAGCTAGCATTGAAAAAGTAACGATTAAGAATAATGATGCTAAAACAATCCAAATATTGTAGGTTACTGTCACTTTAATATGGACGGCTAGCATCCCGATAAAATGGACCGCCCACACGCCCCCACCCATGACAAACGAGGATGAAATGAGCCAAAACACATCTTTCCTCGGAATTTTCTCGTGACGAATGACTATTTGAATCGCAACATACGATGTAAAAATCCCAATTAAAATGGAGAGTATGACCAATCCTATATGATACTCTGTTGTGTAATTACCATGAGATGACATCAACATACACCTTTTCTAAACATGATTGGGCGGTACTGCTCTGCTCTTCCAACTAAATGCTGTTGAATTAGCTTTCGCAGATTCCTAGTGCCCTATTCATGTTTCAAGGCTTACCCCTTAGTTGCCACTGACTTTCGGCTTTTCAAAAATTTGAGCTTCGTTTCCGAAATGATTATCGCGCATAAGATTAGTATCGCGCCTATGATCATTTTAATTGTTAGTACTTCGCTTAATAGAATGACAGAGAATACCGTCCCCCATAATGCCTCGGTTGATAAGATAATAGCTGCGTTCGTTTCAGTTGTATATTTTTGTGCGACTGTTTGAAGTAAGAAAGCAATCGTCGTGGAAAACACTCCTAAATAGAGAACATTGGATACTCCTTCGATGTCCATTGAAAAAGTCGTCTCTCCTTTAAATATGACAACAAGAAATCCTAAAATCGTAGCGACTGACATTTGGATAATTGTTAAAAGGACAGGGTCCTCATCCTTTACGAATTGAGCCGTATAAAAAATATGAAACGCAAAGCCAACAGCGCATAATAAAGTAAGCAGGTCCCCGATATTGACGTCCCCAGAGAATCGTAATGATAGTACTCCAATTCCGGTAATCGCCAATAAAGCACCAATCCATTCATACATATTCATTTTGCGCTTATAAATAAAAAATGCGATAAATGGGACAATAACCACGTTCACCGCAGTTAAAAACGCATTTTTCGATGGTGTTGTATATACCAATCCCACCGTTTGCAAGGCAAATGCTAAGTAAAGAAAAATACCAATAATGGCACCTTTGATGATTGTACTCTTCCTAATCTGTTTTAGTTTTTTTAAAAAGACAAGGCTTAACAATAGGACTCCGACAAGGAAACGAATGGCGAGAATTTGATACGGTGTGTAGTGATCAAGCGACACTGCACTCGCGACAAACCCGCTTCCCCAAATAATGGCCACAATTGTTAACCCTAACTCCCCAACATATTTACGCATGTACTCCTCCGCAAGCAAATCTTTTTTGTCTCATTCTATCACGAAAATGGGACAAGGGGACAGGTTCTTTGTCCCAGTAGAAGTTTGAAGGAGTTTTCACTGGTGCGACTGCTGTGTTCGGGATTTCATCCTGCTTATGAAGGACTTTTCGCGCAGCCAACTGCTCCGTTCGGGGCTTCAGCCAACTTATGAAGGACTTTTCGCGGGGGCGACCGCCACTTTCGGGACTTCATCGACTCCCATACCCGCCTTCTCAAAATGCAATTACCTTCATTTTCCAACCTGGATAAACCTGTCCCTTACTCCTATGTTATACTGGATTGGAAATTGTGGTTTGGGGTGATTTTTTGAACTCGATACTTGGCTTTTTTAGAAAAATGTCGTTTAAACATAGAGTATTTTATATAGTCGTTTTTCTTTGCTTTGTTGGTAGCTTAGTCTTTGTCTACAATAATCATGCATTTTATGAGCGCCCGATTGCGAAGGTGATTGAGGTGCAGATTACGGATGAAACTGAAGTGGTGGACGGACTTGATAACAGAGATGCTTTGTTCACTCAGCACATCATAGCCGAACTCAAAAACGGAGAGAAAAAAGGAAGTCAAATACATTTAGAAAATGAATACTCATTATCGAAAGCCTATGATTACGAATTTCAGGTTGGGAATGAATTGTTTGTTTCGTTTGATAAGAATTCCTCAGACGAATCCAAGTTAACGGGAACCATCCATGAAGTAAAACGCGATAAATATGTAATGTTTGTGGCCTGGATTTTTATTTTCATCTTGCTGTTGGTCGGAAAAAAGCAAGGGCTGTTTTCGATATTGAGTTTGGTCATTAATGCCGTCATTTTATCGTACGCCCTAGACCTTTATCTCGAAAAGCCTGACCGAAGTCTATTACTGATTTGTAGTGTCGCGATTATTCTCTTTACGGTTCTTTCATTATTACTCGTAAACGGACTTAACGAAAAAACATATTCGGCGATTATCGCTACTTTAGTAGGGACTTTTGTTTCTTTAGCTGTTGCCTTTCTTGTCATTCAAATTACCGGTGGTGAAGGCCTTCGCTATGAAGAATTACAATTTATTACTCGCCCTTATAAAACGGTATTTATGGCTGGGTTATTTATTGGATCTCTCGGAGCTGTCATGGATATTGCCATCACCATGTCATCTTCACTCTTTGGATTGTATGAAAAGAACAACAACATTTCGACAAAAGCACTCGTGAAATCTGGTATGGAAATTGGTCGAGATATTATGGGAACGATGACTAACATTCTGTTTTTTGCCTACATAAGTGGTTCGATTCCATTATTAATCTTGTATTTTAAAAATGCTTCACCCTTAGGATTTACACTGAACATGAACCTGTCGCTAGAATTGGCCCGTGCGCTAGCAGGAGGAATTGGGATTGTGCTAACGATTCCGATTGGGTTGTACACGACTTTATTTTTTATATCAATGACTAGAAAGAGGGCGAGGCTATGAATGCAATCGTCTTACTCGCAGCGATTCTATTTATATTAATGGCGATTATCGGGGGAAAAAAGGGAATCCGTTCGTTTTTAGCCTTGTTTTTCAACTTCGGCGTACTACTCGTTACGGTGATTTTCATGAATGACCCGAAGCTTAATCCGATTTACTTAACGCTTATCGCCTGTGTAGCGATTAGTGCGATTAACCTTTTTTATATAAATGAAATGAACAGTAAAACAAAAACGGCTTTCTTAGCTACGATTCTGACAACCATTATTCTCCTATTGTTTATTCTTGTGCTAACAAACAAGTCGATGATTCAAGGATTTGGTGAGGAGGAAATTGAAGAGCTTGGAGCATACTCCCTCTTTATCGGGGTCGATTTTGTAAAAATTGGGGCTTCCGTAATCATCATGAGTACAATTGGGGCTATTACGGATGCAGCCATCGCGATTTCATCACCGATGAGAGAAATCCATTACCATAATCCACATCTTAGTCGAAAAGAGTTGTTCGCGTCTGGCTTAAGCATTGGGAGGGATATCCTCGGAACAAGCACGAACACCCTGTTCTTTGCCTTCTTTGGTGGCTACCTCGCCCTGTTGATATGGTTTAAAGATTTATCGTATCCGATGGGTGAAATCGTCAACTCGAAGATTTTTGTTGCAGAGATGATTACCATTCTAATCGCTGGAATTAGTGTTACCCTGGTTATCCCAATCACCGCTTGGATTACCGCCCATTTTTTCGTTAAAAAGGCGTAGGTGACAGACGGGGCCAGTTTTCTAGAATACATAACCTGGCCCTAGATCCACCCATTCATGATAATTTTCTCTTTGATAGGAAATTGTCTAGTTTTTTGATGACTTCATGACTAATATAGGACTCTATTTTATTTACTTCTTCTTTTATACTATCCTCTTCCACCTCGATCAATTGGAAGAACCGAGCTAGTACGTCATGGTTTGACCTTACTTGCTTTACTATCTCATTCCCTTTTGGTGTCAGTGTAATCATTCCATATCGTTGAAATTCGATAAAACCTTCCTCCTTCAGCTTCCTTGCCATCTTTGAAACAGACGGGACAGACACATCGAGTGACTTTGCAAGCTGAGATACCCGCGTAAAACCATCCTCATTCAGATTCGCATAGATTTCCACAAGATACTTTTCCTGCTTAGCTGAAATCATATTTGTTTTAACACCCCTTAACTCTACACCATTACTATTCTTCTACATCTACAAACCCATTTTCATTTAAAGTGATATTTTTAATTTTGTTGTAATCCTCTTCATCGAGAACTCCCAATACCTTTAAAATAACCGAGTATTTTACCATCTTTGAATAAATCCTTGGACTTCTATGCATATTCCCACCATCCTTTCGCAGGGACAAGGGGACAGGTACCGTGTCCCGACTATTTTAATCCAAAATTAACTGGGACGATGTACCTGTCCCTCTGTCCCAGCTTTTGGGCGGATTAGGTTTGATAGGGCACCGTGTTTTGGTGAGCAGATGAAACTGATAAGGAAGATGATTCCTGTTGCAAAGGCCATTGATCCAGAGATGGATGTGTCAATCCAGAGAGCGAAATAATATCCCAATACTGCAGATATGACCCCAAAGGTTGCACTTAGGCCGAGCATAACTAGGAGTCTATCAGTCCATAAATAAGCTGATGCTGCGGGTGTGATGAGCATGGCAACAACCATGATGGCACCAACTGCATCGAAAGAAGCAACCGTCGTCACTGAAACTAGTGTCATAAACAAATAGTGCATCCCTAGGACCGGGATTCCCAGACTCGCTGCAAGTGCGGGGTCAAAAGTCGTAAGCTTCCATTCTTTATAAAATAGCCCAATGACCAGTAGCACGATAACGAACACAATGATTAACATAAGCGTGGCTAAAGGGATGTCTCCAAGTAGAGGTACAGAAACCGTATTCCATGGTACAAATGAGATTTCGCCCATTAATGCGTGCTGGACATCCAGATGAGCATTGCCTACCTTTGTTGCAATTAGGATCACTCCTATCGCAAACAATGTTGTAAAGACGACACCTATGGAGGCACCTTGATCGACCCCTTTTGCATGAAACCACTGAACGAAATAGGTGGTTAATATCCCCGCAACCGCTGCACCAATCACCATGTGGATGCCACTTAAACTATTTGTAACTAAGTAAGCAACCACAATTCCAAGTAACACTGTATGGCTAATTGCATCTGCCATCATCGCCATTTTACGGAGGATAAGAAAGACTCCCACAATTCCACAAGATACTCCAACGAGTGAGGCCGTTAGTAAAATCCATGCTGTGTAAGTCATCGATTACCCTCCTTTACAATAGAGGTCGAAAATTGCTGCTCGTAAACTTCTTTTCTTTTCGTACGTAGCAGTAACGATTCGACGATGATTCCCTTTTTCACTCCGAAAAATAAGGATACTAGAAAAAAAGAACCTGAAGTAACGACGATAAATGGACCAGTTGGTAATCCAGTTCCCAACGCGCTAATTGTTGTTCCAATTGCACCTGAGATTCCTCCAAATATACCTGATAACCACATCATCGTCTTAAATGAATGTGTCCAATACCTAGCACTGACAGGTGGAATGATTAATAAGGCCGACATGAGAATAACACCAACCGCCTGGATACCCACTACTACAGTAAGAACAAGAATCAGAGTATAGATGATATTCATTCCTTTAATTGATAGATTAAGACCCTTTGCAAAGTTCGCATCAAACAAAAATAACTTCCATTCTTTAAATCCAATCACCACTGTAAAAATAACCGCTGCTGCAAGAATGGACATGGTCATTACATCTGATGAGACCATTGAAGCCGCTTGCCCGAAGATGAAATTATTTAACCCAGCCTGATTACCTCCACTTGTCTTATTCACCAGGGTTAAAAGAACAATTCCTCCGCCAAAAAATACAGCTAAGATCATTCCCATTGCTGTGTCTTCTGTAATCCGGGTCGTGGATTTTATCAACATGATACAGAAGGCCCCTAGTAGCGCACTAATCGAGGCTCCAATCATCAAGAGAAACAAATCCTTCACTTGGAATAGAAGAAAGACCACTACCACTCCGGGAAGGGCAGCATGTGATAAAGCATCACTCATCAGGCTTTGTTTTTTCCAATAAGCCAGGCAACCTACTAGGCCTGCAGCTATTCCGAGTAGAAGTGTACTCACTAAAACCCACTGAAAGTTACTTGAGAGTAGAATTGACAATGCCCACTCCCTCCTTCAACCAACGAACAGTTCCACCATACGTTTTTTCAATATTTTCTGTAGTGAAGGTTGATGAAACATTACCATGTGCAATGACTGAACGATTTAAAAACAATACACGATCAAAATAATCCTCTACCGTTTGTAGATCATGGTGGACGACAAGAACGGTTCTTCCTTCATTTTTAAGTTCTTTTAAGATTGTCATGATGGCTCTTTCTGTGGCTGCATCAACACCAGCTAGTGGTTCATCCATGAAATACAAGTCAGCATCTTGGATAAGTGCTCTTGCTAAGAAAACCCGCTGCTGCTGCCCCCCTGACAATTCACTAATCTGTCGATGTGCGTAATCAGCCATGCCTACTTTATCCAGAGCCTCCAATGCTTTCTCGCGATGATGTTTGTTCGGCCACTTCACCCAGCCAATTTTTCCGTACATCCCCATCATCACAACATCCAGTGCATCAGTGGGAAAATCCCAGTCAACAGAGCCTCTTTGTGGTACGTATCCCACCCGTGCTTTTACCTTTTTTAGACTTGCATCAAAGAAGGTAGTGTCACCTGACAAACGTGGGTGTAAATCTAATAACACTTTAATGAGAGTTGACTTACCTGCTCCATTGGGTCCAACAATACATGTTAGAGACCCTTGCTTAATTTCAAACGAAACATCTTGTAGTACTGTATTTTTTCGGTATGCGGCACTTAGCCCATCCACAGTGAGAACGTTCATTCATTAACACTCCTTGTTAATCCTTCAAAAACCGTATTGACATTGTGATGGTACATGCCGAGGTAGGTTCCTTCTTCAGTACCAGCTTGCCCCATCGCATCTGAGAAGAGCTCGCCACCCAAGGTTACATCTAGACCCTTCTTAGCCGCTCCCTCAATCACGGCCTTGATGGAATTCTGGTTAATACTACTTTCTACAAAAACAGATGGTACTTGCTTTTCAAGGAGTAGGTCGACTGTTGACTGAATATCAGATAACCCGACTTCATCCTCCGTACTTAGGCCCTGTAATCCCACCACCTCAATATCATACATGCGACCAAAGTACCCAAATGCATCATGTGCTGTTACCAGAACTCGTTGTTCTGTTGGGATACTTGCCATTTTCTCAATAGCCTCTTCCTTTAACTCATCGATTTGAGAGAAATAATCTTGTTTGTTTTCTTCAAAATAGCTCGCATCATCCGGGGATAATTCTTTTAACTCATCTGTCGCACTTTCCAAAGCTTCCTTCCAAAGGTCTAAATCAAACCATATATGTGGATCGATTGCACCTTCCTCATCTCTTAGTAATTGACCTTCACTAATGGTCTCCCCAATCGCAAAGACGGGTTTTGTTTCTTTCAATTTCTCAAAGATTTCTCCTAAGTTTCCTTCAAGATGTAAACCATTGTAAAAAATAATATCTGCATCTTGGAGTGTAGAAATATCACCTTGAGTTGCTTCATACAAATGCGGGTCAACCCCTGGTCCCATAAGACTTGTAACCTTTACTTTATCTCCACCAATCACTTGCATCGGCTCACCAATTTGCGCAATCGTTGTGACAACTTGAATTGTCTTTTCAGAGGAATCCTCATCCTTCGGCTCACTTGTTGTCGTGCTACAACCTATAAGTACCAACGCCATACAAACTCCCACAACCAATAGTCGAATCATTGTTTTTACTTTTTTCACTTTTAGCTCCTCCTTGTATTAATGAAGAAATGTTGCACTAAGGAAACTTTTTGAGTAAAAAAAATAGAACCACCAACTTTTCCTATAAGACAAAAAGTTTCCTTAAGGAAAAATTAACTCATCCACGCTTGTTCTGTCAAGAGCAATTTTTAGAAAAATTAAAAAAGGGCGGAATAATTGCTCTCCAACTGTCGAGATTTATCGGATACACTTCAAATAAAATAGCCGTTTCCCATTGTGTAAGAAACGGCTATTCATGTCTGGGACGAGGGACCTGTCCCCCTGTCCCTAAAGCGCTTGTTTGATTAGTTTTTTATAATAGCTGACGGATAGAATTCCGAAGATGGAGTAGAGCAATGTGTAGAGGACCATGACAATGATCATCGGTGTCCATAGTTCGGTTCCGAACCAAAACCATCCTGATTTGACGGCAAAGTAACTGTGACTGAGCCCTACTAGTAACGGAATTCCAAAGTTAAATAATTGCTTGATTTTGATTCCATTTAGCAAATCTTTTCTTGTAAAACCTAATTTTCGAAGGATGGTATAGCTTCCCTTTTCCTCTTCACCTTCATCCATTTGTTTGAAGTACAGGATACATCCTGATGTAACCAAGAAGGTTAACCCTAAGAATCCGACGATGAACATGATCATGCCCATGCTTCTTTTTTGACTGTTAAAGGTTTCAAGCTGTGAAGCATGACCCGCATACTCATCTATCTGTAAGTCATTGTAGACCTCATTTGCAGCTAGTATATCCGATTTTTCGGCTATATCGACTCCAAAAAATAGAGGAAACTCATTCGTCACATCCGGGTCGAGGTCATTGGCCAATTGTTGATAAACCGTGTCATCTACGACAGCAACTGGGAAGCCTCCGCCCGTTAATCGTAGTGGAAGTATGCGTTTGTCCCTAAGTCCAATAAAATTCAAATCAAACACTTTGCTTTGCCCACTCATTGTGAGCGTTCCTTTGTTAAATGTCATAAAGGATTCTGTGGCTGTGTTGCTATTTATAAATACAGATTCGTCTTGTTCAACATCCATATCTTCAATAATGCGGTCCGAAATCACCACCATCGGCACTTCGGATCCATCTTCTACTGATGGTCGTTCAAAACTAAGGTTGATGATATTTGCAATGTCTGTTTTGATACTTAGTAACTCGATTTCTGTTGTCGAGTAGTCAATTTGTTTCTCATCCAGCTTTTCTAGGAACTGTCTTGCATTCTCTTCATTTGGAATCGAAAAGTCATAAACCACTGACTCCGCAGCCGATTTTTCTGCTGAATAATACGAGATATAGGTAAGTGATAATAACCCAATGGATAAGGCAGATACGGTTGTAATCACGGTTAAAAGGATTGAATTCGACCTCATTCTGAACATAATGGACGATAGCGACAGCACTTTATGAACAGAAAGATAGCCATTATTCTTTTTTCGAATCAGATTAAAAACAAACCGAATCGAGCCTTTATAAAAGAAAAACGTTCCAATAATGACGGATCCGAGGATGGCAAGCATCATTAAAAACATCTGCTCCATCATCGTAAATTGACCATCAAATAATTTAGTCGACAAATAATAACCCAATAGAATAAGACCTAGTCCAAGCACCCCGATGATGATTTCAAATACGGAGACCTTTTGTCTCTTCTCCTCTGATGTTGAAGTAGAATGGAACAAGGTAAGAATCTCTTGATTTTTTATAAACAACCCATTCATCACCAAGATTAAAATATAAATGGCCGCAAACACAATCACCGTTTGTACCAGCGCCTCTGATGAAAAACGAAGCTGTGCCACTTCTTCAATTCCTATCGTTTTTAGAAGTACCATCATGACAAGTTTAGAAGAAACAAAACCAAGAAAGACTCCTATAATCATTGATCCGAAGTACAGTACCATATTTTCAACACTTAATATCCAAAAAACTTTACCCTTAGGAATACCAACCAGTTGTAACAAGCCAATCTCTTTTCCACGCCTCTTAATAAATAGATTGTTGGCATACACAAGGAATACCATCACAATGGCAATAAGCATCACCGCTGCACTTCGGAGGGCAGCCTCACCTTTAACAGTTCCTTTCGCAGCATCCATAGAAGGGTCATATTGAAGGGTGACAAAAGCGAAATACAAGGCCACACTAAATACGAGTGCAAACACATATAGATAATAGTTTTTCATGTTTTTTACTAAATTTCGAAGGATGAGGCTTTTAAAGCTCATGCTGAACCCCACCTAACACCGCTTGCGTCTTAATAATATCGTTAAAAAACGCCTGTCTACTCTCATCTCCACGATTCAACTTCGTAAAAATTTGCCCATCTCTAATAAAAATCACACGGCTACAGTAGCTTGCTGCTTGCGGATCATGGGTAACCATTACAATCGTCGCTTCCCGCTTTTCATTTAAATCACTAAGCTTATTAAGTAAATCTGAAGCAGATTTGGAATCGAGTGCACCGGTTGGTTCATCTGCAAATATAATGCTAGGTTCATGAACAAACGCTCGTGCTGCTGAAGCCCGCTGCTTCTGACCTCCTGAAATCTCGTTTGGATACTTATCCTTCACTTCAAAGATTCCTAATTCCTTCGCCACATCCTCAAACATGATTTGTGCAGCTTTCGAAGTAATCTTATTGACTGTCAACGGTAGCATGATGTTTTCTTTTACAGTCAACGTATCCAACAAGTGATATTCCTGAAAAATAAACCCGAGGTGACGTTTGCGAAACTCGGCTAGTTCCTTATCCTTCATTCCTGTAAATTCCTTGCCTTCTACGAGAATGGTGCCTGAACTCACTCTGTCAATCGATGAAAGCACATTGAGTAATGTTGTTTTACCAGAACCTGAAGGGCCCATGATGCCGACAAACTCACCTTTTTTTACGTCGATATCAATTCCTTTTAGTACCTCTTGGCGGTTCCATTTATTTCCGTACGATTTTACAATTTTAGTTGCTTCTAAAATGTTCAACGTTATCAACTCCTTACCTATAGGATAGCCGGAAAGCATCAGTATTTCCTTCGAATCACCGAACAAAACATGAAAGCATGTGACATTCTTGTCACATGCTTGTTAGTTTAACGAAATCGTTCTTCTTCGGAAACGTTAATGTAAAAGTCGACCCTTCTCCGTATATAGAATGGACATCTATCGTTATTTTCAACGTTCTCGCAGCCTGTCTTGTTAAATACAAACCCATACCTGTTGCAGCATGACCATGATGGTCTGTTGTAGATGTAAAGCCCTTTTCAAAAATCCGAGGGAGATCTTTTGGCTTTATCCCACGACCGAAGTCCTGAATTTCCATCATAATCTGCTCGTCTTTTTGATAACTTCGGATTACAATCTCACTATTCTCACTGTATTTTACAGCATTAGTTATGATTTGCCTCAGGATAAACTGAAGCCATTTCCCATCAGAGACTACTTCTTGAGCATCTAGCGACATATCAAAGCCGATTCCTTTTTGGAAACACCATGATTTTAACGACTGGATTTCCTGAACAAGAATGGCTTTTAAATCAACCTTTTCAATATACAGGTCATTTTCCATAAATGGAATTCGACGCTGATGCAACTGCTGATCAAGAAGGAGATGAACGCGTAGCCACTCAGACATTATTTTTTCTTTTAAAGAGTGGTCCTCAACCTTTTCAATCATTAATTGCATCGTAGTGAGCGGAGTTTTAACCTCATGTATCCAAGACAGCAATTCATCCTTTTCTTGCTCGACACTTGTCGCATAATGATTAAGCTCGTTTTTATATAAATCATGTTGGTTAGTAATCACTGTTTCGACTACCTTTTCAAACGGAGTAGCACTTTCTTGTAATTGTTCCACACCGACTGTCGGATCCCAGTCCTCGATACTTTTATAAAAGGATACCTCACGAGTATAACGAATCAGTAGAAATAAGCTAAACACAACGAAAAAAACGGCAACAATATAGAGGACAGAGCGAAATGAAAGAGACGGATCGAGATATCCGATCAAAAGAATTAATGTCTGAAAGAAGAGAAAAAGAAAAAGCCAACTCCGCCTTTCAATGAGAAACCTCTTCATCATAGAGTGACAGCCTCTTCTCTCGCCATATATCCTTGTCCAACTTTTGTTTCGATATAGTGACCTAACCCGATTTCTTCAAGACGCTTTCGTAGGCGATTCACGTTTACCGTTAGGGTATTGTCACTTACAAATCGTTCATCGTCCCAAAGACTTTTAATAAGTTCTTCACGGCTCACAATTTGATTCACATGCTCAACTAGCATTTTTAAAATAAACATTTCATTCTTTGTGACTTCAATCGTTCCACTGTTCGTTTGCACGGTGTTTTTTACGAAATCAATGGTTGCCCCATTCCATACCTTTACATGAATCTGTTGTTCAAGGCTATAATTATAAACCCTGCGTAGCACAGCCTGAATTTTTGCAATCAGGACATCAAAATGAAACGGTTTTTGAACAAAATCATCTGCACCTAGCTGCATTGACATTACCATATCTGTCGGATGGTCACGCGATGATAGAAAAATGATCGGAACCTTCGAGTGAGTACGTATCGAGCGACACCAATGAAATCCATCAAACTTTGGCAACTGTATATCAATAATCACGAGATCAGGTTGAACCTTCGTAAACTCCTTCATCACATTGCTAAAATCCTCGATTCCATACACCTCATACGACCACTGCATCAACCGCTCCCGAATCTCTCCAAATAACGTCACATCATCCTCAATCAACAAAATCTTAAACACACAACCACCTCGATAGGGACTGTCCCCCTTGTCCCACTATTTTAACGATATCCCCGGGTGCTCCCGTAACAACTTGTACCCTCATTTTATACCATAATGCCAAAATATGCCTACCAAAAAGGGAAGGGGTCTAGAGATATAAGGAATTGGATGCGAAATCCCGACTTAGTTTGTCGCATTCACTTCGGCCGGTGCGACTTATGGGACACAGATTTCAGATTATGGGACACTGCGTTTGATTTATGGGACACTGGGTTCATTTTATGGGACACAAATCAAATTATATGGGACATTAACGTAAAGATATGGGACAAACCCGCAAATGCCAAAATATACTTACCAAAAAGGGTAAGGGTCTAGAGATATAAGGAATTGGCTGCGAAATCTCGACTTAGTTTGTCGCATTCACTTCGTCCGGTGCGACTTATGGGACACAGATTTCAGTTTATGGGACACTGCGTTTGATTTATGGGACACTGGGTTCATTTTATGGGACACAAATCAGATTATATGGGACATTAACGTAAATATATGGGACAAACTCGCAAATGCCAAAATATACTTACCAAAAAGGGTAAGGGTCTAGAGATATGAGGCATCGGATGCGAAATTCCGACTTAGTTTGTCGCATTCACTTCGGCCGGTGCGACTTATGGGACACAGATTTCAGTTTATGGGACACTGAGTTTGATTTATGGGACACTGGGTTCAGTTTATGGGACACAAATCAAATTATATGGGACATTAACGTAAAGATTTGGGACAAACCCACATTTCCTCCCGTTCCACCAAACTGATATACTTGTAGATAAGAGGTGAGGTTATGCAAAAACTACAATTCGAAGCAGCATGGGACCGGACCATTTCAGAGAAGGACCGCCGAGAGATCCAGAGCACTTTTCAAGAGGTAGCCCCGAGTTTAGAGCCTGGAATTCATTTTACAACGTTCCGGATTGCTGTAAACCACAAAAACGAACAGTTAGTAACGTCTATCATCCATAATTGTACGGAAGAAAGTTTCCTTTTTAAAAATACACCACTACAGATTTGGAACGGAGACACCTTGTTAGCCGAACAAGCCTTTACGATTTCATCACTTCAAGTAGGCCCTGAAACTAGCATGCCTTGGACCTTTATTTTTCCGGCTGATGGTTTTGAGATTTCGGAGTCTACTAAAGATGCCAAACTTAAGCTAAAGAAAGAGAAGTAGATTCCAATCTAGAATCCACTTCTCCATTTTTTATATTCGTCCTTTTGTAATTTCGGTTAGTTTTGGATTGACCGCTAAGATTTTTGCATTCACATCATTTATTCCAAACCCAGCTAGTCGCTTAGTGTGCATGTCTAAATATTGTTTTGCATTTTCCTTTGTCTCGAAAGCATAAATCCCACCCGCTATTTTTGCTTCGGGATCTTCTGTCCAAATTTTCCAGAGGAATCCTGGTTCGTCATTGATACTTTTCGCTAAATCAGTGAATGCCTCCACCATTTCATCACCGAATGGTCCATCCATTTTAAAATCAACCTGTAATACGTATGCCATTTTTTAGCCTCCTACACGTCTAAAATTTATTTTTCTCTAATTCCTTTCAATGCTGTAGACCAAGCCACAACATCGTCTATCGTTTTATGTAAGGAATCCTCGTGGTGTGCTGCTGGATTGAAGGTCCTCATATCTTGAAAATCCGTAAATAGGCTCATGGCAACTTGTGGTCCAACAGTTGCTACCTTTGGAACGGTTAAGATAAGGCGTAAATCATTTGCTGCGGTTACCCCTAAAGTTGATCCATAGCTAACAATTCCCGCTGCTTTGTGATTCCATTCTACATATAGATAATCGATGGCATCCTTTAACCCCGATGTAATAGCCTTATTATACTCTGGCGTTACAAAAATAAATCCGTCGAGACTGTTAATTTTTTCAGACCATGGATGTGCTTCTGGGGCTTGATAATCCTGTGACATAATTGCCGGAATAGGTTCATTAAATTTTGGTAGATTGTAATCCTTAATATCTATCAACTCAAAATCTGCATCATTTCTTTTGTCTGCGATAGACTTCACCCATTCCGCGACCTGAATATTTACTCTTGAATCCCTAGTGCTACCTGTAAGAATACCAATTTTAATCATTATGTTTCCTCCTTATATTGTATCTACATTCAGTGTAGCAAGGACGAAACCATTAACACACCAACAGTAAATTGGTAATGTTGCTTATCCAACACTTTTCAAAAACTGTATAAAAAATGCCCCTTTCTAGGAGGGGCAAGCAGAGATTCTCCTCACAACATGAAGAGAATAAAGGTTAATGGAAGTATCAATACTGGCAACCATGATATCGATAAAAAAGCGCCTTTTTTATAACCGAATTCTGGGAAGGGAATCGAAGCTGGATTGAAAAACCAATTCGTAATCCGACTTGACCTCGATTTTTTCATTGGAAAGTCAGGCACCTCAACGGAAAATTGATCAAGCTTTTCTTTTAATTCTTTTTCAAATTGGTCTTTATTCAACTTCGTTCACCTCTAATTCCTCTTTCAGTTTTTTTAATGCCCGATGCAGTTTAGATTTAACCGTTCCAACTGGTATCTGTAGGATTGCGGAGATTTCTTTTTGTGTGAGATCGTGGTAGTAGGTAAGTAATACGACGGCCCGTAAGTCTTCAGGTAGCGCTCGGATTGCAGTTTGAATGGTTATTTTTTCATCTGAGTTTTCATAGTGTGTTTGTCTATCAGCCAAAATCGGCATGAGTTTTCGAAAAAGGGTCTGTCGCCTCAGCCTTGTCATCATTGTGTTATAGGCGATCTGATAGAGATACGTTTTAAACTTCCCTTTCTCTACATCATATAGATGAGACTTCCGTTGCAGTTTCTCAAACGTGTCTTGGACAAGGTCGATGCTAAGCTGTTCATTGTTTGTATATCGAAAAATAAATTGATAGAGCGGTGCCTTGTACAGATTATAAATGACCTCAAGTGCTTCCTTATCCCCTTGTTGAAATTGGATAATTGCCTTTTCAACGTTACTGTAACTCATCTGACCACCGCTCTTTTATACCTTTATATACGTAAGCAAGCTTCGTGATAAACCAAAGAAATGTAATCAAACTGAACACGAATGTTTGATGGATGAAAAATTGGATGAACGGACTATTAATGTCGTCCCCTCTCAATAGAAAAACCAATAAACCGGTTATACATAAAAATGTATACACAGCTGCTATCGTAATAATTGTATCCCATCTCGACCAGTAAAAGTAGATGTTTGATTTACTAAAATCAATTCCACCCTTATGATTTCGAACAACCTTTTTATTTAATGAACCAATTACCGTCGCAAATACGGTTCCAAGAATAGCAACTACAATGGAACTAACGACCATCCCTGTTATTGTCGTCATTTTCTCCACTCCCTTATTTTCGTTCTTACTTCTTATACTAATAAGGGGCGTGCAAGGTTCATTTTAATTTTAATTTTAATTTTAATTTGCAGCCTACTTCTTCATACTATTTTGCAAAGAGAGCATTTCTTCGGCCAATTTTTGAATACGTTTCTTTAGTCCTGCATTCGTAATTTCCGTGTCATCGTCGAAATTGTCATTGTGAATAAAAACTTGATTAACCGGCACTGTCCCTTTCAAGTAGGTTAGAATCGGTCTTAAATGATACTCCGAAACAAGGAAGTGTTTTTCCGTACCACCGGTTGTAATCATACCTGTCACTTTCTTCTTAAAGGAATCCACGGGGAAGAAATCTAACAAATTCTTCAGTACTCCTGAAATAGAAGCCTGATAAATCGGTGTTCCAAAGACAAGCATGTCTGCCTCTAGGATTTTGTTTACCACTTTGATGGTATCATCATTGTAAAAGCTTAATGGACTTCCATTTACAAACTCGATCTCATACTCCTTGAGATCAATTAATTCGATTTGGACAGAAAAATCAAGTGCTTTTACAGCGGATAAGACTTCATATACGGCCTTTGATGTTTTTGCTCCAATCAATGAACCTGAAATACCAACGAGTTTCATGATGTAACCTCCTAAAATTTCGCATATGTTAATTCTTAGCGTTCTCCTATAGGCATTCAATTATGTTGATTTTGAGTTTGCCCCATAAAAAATACCACAGCCTAAGACTGTGGTACTCACGTTTTTCCAATTATCATGGAATTATATTGGTGTGTCCATGTTGATATCCATAGTCTGGATAGTACCCACTAGATCCATGGTGAAATCCATGTCCTGGATAATACCCGCTATGTCCATGGTGGTAACCATGTCCTGGATTGTAGCTTCCATGTCCGTGATGATAGCCATGTCCTGGATTGTAGCTTCCATGACCATGGTGATAACCCTGGCCTGGATTATAGCTTCCATGACCATGATGATAGCCGTAGCCTGGTTGATAACCTCCATGACCATGGTGATAGCCCTGTCCCGGATTATAACCTATTTGAAACGGCAGATTTAGGCCAGGGACTACTCCCGAAATTCCAAACATTTGTCTTTGCATCTTATCTCTCCTCCTCTTTTGGCTGCACATTAGTGTATGTGTCCCCAATCGAGGTGGTGTCAGTAAAATATAGGACAACACCCGGTCGTACCACTAAATTGGCCCATCTATGAGATAGGACATAGCAAATTCAAGGAAGCTGTTCTTAAACTCTATTTAAATGTGTATCTTTAAAATTAGTTGTATATTTAAGCCCGTAGCCAATTGCTCGATCCATCCCTATATGAGCTGACCAAATTAACCCTATTGCAAGCACCAACTGATTCGATAGGAGTATACCTACTAGTAAAATCGTAATCGTCAAACTATACGTATGAAAAATATTATAGCATTTTGCTCCAACTACATCGTTAACCAAATACCCTATCATTGAAATATCAGGTGCTAACAATAATAGTATAAACATCCACCAACTGTACTCATTGAACGAATATAGATATATACTTAACACTAAAACTGCCAGCCCTTCAATGTGTAACAAGATTTTATTCAACTCTATTTCCCCTCACTTTTTATGTATTGCTCTACTTTTTTATTACATAAAGTAAATCTCCTTTGTTAAAGATCACTGAATAGTTATTTGAATATTCGTAATATTATATTTTACATATTAACATAAAATACTAAAAAATACTCCAACAAATCGAAATAACATTTAAGGTGGAAACGAAATAGAGTGGAAATTCATCCAGATAACTGTTGCCTTATCCCCTTACTCAGTCAGTGAGGAGTTCATTAATGAATCGTTGTTTAATGTCTGGCCACTCTTCCTTAATAATGCTGTATAGTACGGTATGACGGATTTTACCTTCTTTACGAATCATATGATTTCTTAAGATGCCTTCTTTCGTAGCGCCTAATCGTTCGATTGCTTTTTGTGATCGGTAATTTTCATGCCCTGTCTTTATTTGTACGCGGTTCAGTTTTATTTCTTCAAAGCAGTATTGTAATAATAGAAATTTACAATTTGTATTCACATTAGTTCGCCAATACTTCGGTTGTAGCCAAGTTGAACCAATTTCGACTCTTTTATGCGACTTAGCAATATCTAAAAATGAAGTACTACCGATGATTTCATTTGATTCTTTATGGACGATTACAAACATGTAAGATAAATTGGTTTCACGTTCCCTAATTGCATTTTCCACATAGAGACGTACGGAATCCTTTGTATCTAACGTAACAGACATATGCTCCCATATCTCAGGATAACGTACCGCTTTTAACAACCCTTCACAATCTTCTAGCCTGACAGGTCTTAAAATAACAACATCATTTTCTAAATAAATATCTTCCATTTTATCCCCTCCTTATTCCTAGTTAATTAAATTTTTGATACGATAAACAGTATCAAAAATGTTTATTTTAACCATACCAGGGGGATTATTTTGCAGATATCAATCATCTTTTCTCAAAAGCAACCGAAGTATCTGGATATTTATGAGCAATTGAAAACTATGATAATTAAACAAACATTGACCTGTGATGAAAAACTACCATCCAAAAGAGACCTAGCCTCTCATTTAAATGTTAGCATCCATACGGTTCAAGAGGCCTATGAACAACTAGCAAGCGAAGGATATATTTATAGCATTGAGCGTTCTGGCTATTATATTTCACCTTACGATTTAGATTGGGATATCCCCAATCAGAAGAGAGCGCGAGAGGTCATTAAGCATCCACCAACCATTCAATATAATTTTAAAAACGGACAAGTAGATGAAAACAAGTTTCCACTTAAAGAATGGCTAAAACTGTATCGAAAACATCTCATATCTGACATTGTACCGAATGGACAATGGCAAGGTGAAATTGCCTTAAGGGAACAAATTGCGCGATATGTTGAAAAATCGAGAGGGTTTTCGTGTGACCTTGATCAAATCTATGTGTACAGTGGTACACAGCATCAACTTCAAGAAGTATGCAGATTTTTTGGAGATGTAAAAGTAGCGATTGAGGAACCTGGTTTTAAAAGAGCAGCAAGCGTTTTTCATCAAAATCAATCTGTGACCTGTCACATACCTATCGATGAAAAAGGAGCAACCATTCCAGTTGAGCCTTGTCAGTTATACTATATAACCCCCGCACATCAATTCCCACTTGGTGGGGTTATGCCGATTGAACGAAGGATAGCATTATTAAAATGGGCAACGGAAACCAACGCCTATATTATTGAAGATGACTATGATTCTGAATTTCGCTATAAAGGAAACCCGATTCCTCCACTAGCCCAAATCGATCAATTGCAACGTGTCATCTATTTCGGTACCTTTTCTAAAACAATTATGCCTTCTGTCCGGATTAGCTATATGATTTTACCAAAATCGCTCATTGACAAATTCAATAATTATTACAAGGACCAAAAGACAACTGTATCTAAAATCGACCAGCTTGTCATTGCTGATTTTATGAAGACTCAATTATATCCAAAGCATATTGCGAAAATGAGGACCTTGTATCGTAGAAAAAGGGAGAAGTTAATCGACAGTATCCAAACTATCCTAGGCCCACAGTATGAAATCATTGGGGATGAGGCGGGCTTACACATTGTTCTGAAGTTACCGAATCCGCTTAAAGAGCAGGACGCAATTAAACTTGCCAATGAAAACGGAATTGCAATTGACCCCATCTCTACCTCCTATCAACTACAAGAGATCGATAATTACGTCATGATTGGATACGGGGCAATACCCATTGAATTTATTGAAGAAGCGATTGCTATACTTGCTCATCAATGGAACCAGAGGTGACGGTGCTTAATAACTGAGCTGCATTTTATAAAAAATGCAGCCCTTTTGTTTTCTATTCGTTAATTGGTAGGAATACATTTTTCTTTGTCAATAGATAGAAACCTGAAGTTGCCAGGAGTGTTCCTGCCAAGATAAACGCTAATTGAACGTTTAGATACTCGGCTATACCACCGAATACCAATGTTGAAAGTCCAAATACTACTGACACCATACTGTGTTGTGCACTATAGATCTTTGGCAATTCTTCTGCTGATGCGTTTCTTTGTAAATAAGTGTGTATGGTGATGCCTTTCATTTGTTCAATTAACCCGCTCAATACAACTAGGATCAATGCCAGCCAAGCAATTGCGTTTATTCCAAATAATAGAGTTACGATAGAGACACCAAATGAAGAGAACAATACCGCCTTTCTCATGTGCTTTTCGAATGTCACTGAAAGTTTCGAGCAAATGACGCCTCCAAGGATTAGACCGATAAAAAACGCAGTGTTAATATAGCCCCACCATGTTTCATTTACTTGTAAGACCTCGCTAACAAATACATAGAGAATAGCGGCTACCCAAACGACGTTTGCAATAGCTTCTAAAAAGAAAACGACATGGATGCTTCGAAGGACAGGATTATGCCAGATGGTCAACCAACCTTCTTTTAAAACTTCAACCGTTTTTTGATTTTCACTTTTCACTTGGAAAGGTGTTTTGTCTACAATCCCTATCATTAAAATCGTAGAAACGATAAACATTGAAAAGGTTAGCCAAATGACATGTTCCCCACCTATTATCGCAACCAGCATTCCACCTAAGGCCCAGCCACCTAATTGAGCTGTCTCATTCATAACTGAAGTAAAACTATTTGCCTTCAACAATTGAGATTCTTCGACGATTCTAGGTAGAATCGCGTTTGTCGCAGGCATCGCCCAGCCATCAAAAAAGGATATAAGGAAGATACAGCAAACAATACCTACAATTCCGGGATTTGATTGTGAGCTAACCCATACAGCAAGCAATAATAGGATTATCGTTTTGCTAAACTGCGAGCTTACTAGAAGAGATTTTAATTTGTATTTATTTAAAAGCAACGGTGAAATGATACCGCTCATAAATCTTCCAAACGTATTTAAAAAAGGTAACAGCGCCAAGTACATGGCCGATTCTGTTACAGAATATAAGATAGCGATCAACCCAACCACATAAAATACATCGCCTAAATTGGCAAACAATTGACCAATCCACAAAAATCGGAAAGAACTACTTTTCACTTATTTCTACCCCTTATTCATCAATATTGATATATGAAATAATAAGGGAATTTTACAATGGACGAAGCCTCCTACTGGATATCTTTCTTTTACTACGCTTGACTGTTATTTAATGCTTTTCATAAAACATTCACTTAAGGATAAAAAATATGTAGGGGTAGTTATTGAAAAGTAAGTCTTTCTTAGTAAAAGAGAAACGACTAGAAGCCGTTTCTCTGGTTGTTCTATTTAATTAAACCGCTTTGCCCTTCCATCCCTTGCCTTCGTTCACAAACAGGATGCCGAGTTCATGGTGCTCACCTTCATAAAGGGCACGTTGGACGTATCGAACCTCACCATTGATGTCCAATACATCGAGCTTACATAATGCCCTATTCTTTTGAAGTGCCATGTAAAATTCTTGAACCGTTTTGACTTGAATGCCGTTAACCTTTGAAATTGTCTCACCAATGGTGATCTGCATTTTTTCTGCTGGTGAGTACGGAATAATGCCTAGTACGAGAAGGCCATGATTTCGTTGAGAAAAAATCGATGGTTTTGATTCATCCATAATATAGTGCTGCAAGTAGATGAGTTCCCGTCCTACTAGTGCAAAGCTCGCGGCAATAATGGCTGTGACTGGATACCAAATGCTTGCAATTGCTATCCCCCCAACGACAATTCCTAATAGAATTACACGTTTTCCGACAATCGGTATACTCTGTTTCGGAAGCATGCTTTTTACTTTATGATAGAAGCCAATTCCGAACGGAACCAAAATTAATGAATATGCTTGTCCAGACACTGTAAAGACTGGCCACCATTCATAATGTGTGGTGAGTGCCTCTCCTGGCATTAATAAAAACACCGGTGCAAGCCATAATCGTTGTGAAATATGGGCTCCTACTGGAAGTCCTCGTTTGCTTTTTAAAAGGTCAGGTGACGTTCCAATGTGACCTCTTTTCACAATTAAGATTCCTTCAGCTACTAGCAATGCTCCTAGTAAAATCGCGATTGAAGCTAGGCTTGTATTCCCCATATCGTCTAGCAATCTCGCAATAAATGTATTTTCAACCGTTAAATTTGATAATAAAATAATTGCAAAAAACGATGCACCTAAAATGTAAGCAGGTGATAATAGGCGTGTACTAATCGGCAAACTAAGTAGGAATGTGACGATTGCGATTACCACAATGCTCCCAAAGGGAATGACTACACCGGCGGCTATCGTTACAACCGAAATGAGTAATCCTGCGAGCCATCCACCAGGAAGTAAGGATCTCAGGTCGAAAAATCCATCCTCTACTCTTATATGAAAAGCGCGTCGCTCACGTTTGACACGAAAATAGCCTAATAGTACGCAATATCCGACGAAATAATAAAACATCGGATGCAGAAAAAAACGCCCAATCCCTTTTGCAAATTCGAGTAACCATGTCTCAATCAATTTTTTCACCACCTATAGTTATGACTTGAATATGTAAAATATTTACGTTCGATTTCCTAACTTTTATTGTACCAAATACTTGACATAATGCATACGTTGATTTTTATGGAAAAAGAATATCGGGGGTGGACTTTTAAAACATCCACATCTTGGCTCAACTATATTTGAGTCATCTATATTCCTCTTTGCTTTGTTTTACTTGGTCGTTAAACATTGAGACAAAACGGAATACCATGACTCTTTTCTATTACATAATTCCTCTATACTGTTTTAGTTAGTCTGCCTTCCAGTTGCTACTGGAAGGTTTTTAATATGGGTCAAAATTTGGGTTTGTCCCATATGTTGTGAGTTGTGTCCCTTAAAGTGCTGTGTCTGTCCCATATAATTGGAGTTATGTCCCATAAATTTCCGCACTGTCCCATATATCGATAACTCTGTCCCATATCTTAAAAAAGGGCAACCCGAACTTGCGCTAATTAACTGGAGTTAGCTCCCCATCCCAGCCTCCCGCTCGGACGAAAAAGCGGTTTGTCCCATATATTTGAGGTTGTGTCCCATAAAATCCAATGTTTGTCCTATATAATGGAATCTCTGTCCCATATCTCACCGACTTTGTCCCATTTATCTAAATTTCTGTCCCATAACCGCTAAACCAATAGATCGTCAAAACTAAAAAACACCTCTCCGCCATGGGAGAGGTGCATTCAGATCTTATTTAAATAGTACTTCCATTGCTTTTTTAAGTTGTTGGTCGTTCTTTTCGTCGCGGATGGCTTCGATGACTTTTGCTTCAATAGCTCCGGCTGTTTTTTCGTTAATTGTGCCTGTTACTTCTAATTTGTTGGCTTCTTGGAAGGATTTTACGGCCTCGACAGTTTCTTCACTATAGTAGCCGTCCTCACGACCTGGATCAAATCCAATTCCCTTAAGCATTAGTTGCGCATTTTTGATTTTTTCATTGTTCATATTTTGTGTCAGTTCATTTTCGAACTGAATTGGGTTTGCATAGAAAAAGTCTGGTTGTTTAACCTCAACAGTTGGTTCGATTCCTTTTTGATGAATCCAATTTCCATCTGGTGTAAGCCACTTGAACATCGTTAACTTCAAGTTACTTCCGTCGCCCATGTCGCGCGCTTGTTGGACGGTTCCCTTACCAAATGTTTTTTCCCCAACGATATCATATCCACCTGATTCTTTTAATGCACCTGCTAGAATCTCGGAAGCAGACGCACTACCTTGGTCCGTTAACACGACAATTGGATAGTCCTTTTGTTTTTCAAGAGTGGAGAAGAAGCGCTGCTTTTCGCCGTCTCTGTTTTCAATTTGTACATATGGCTTCTCTTTTGTAACGAGCTGTTTTAAAATTTCTTCAACACTTTCAAGGAGACCACCCGGATTGCCACGAACATCGATGATCAGGCCTTCCATTCCCTGCTCTTCTAACTCAATTAATCCGGTGACGAAATCCTCTGCTGTTTCTTGTGCAAATGAAGTGATTTCAATATACCCGAGTTTTTTATTATCGTGTTCCTTCAAATCAGTATAGACTGTTTCGATTGGGATCGTATCACGCGTTACTTTTACTTCCATTAAGTCTGTTGCACCTGGTCGCATCACCTGCAGTGTCACAACGGTACCTTTTTCACCGCGAATTTTTAATACAGCCTCATATAGATCAAGTCCTTCGATGCTTTCGCCGTCTATCTTGATAATTTGGTCATTTGGCTTTAGACCTGATTTTTCAGCTGGTGAGTCCTTGAATGGTGCGACGATTGTAACCTTGCCCTCCATCATGCTCACTTCAGCACCAATTCCTTCAAAAGAGGATTCCAATGAGTCATTGAATTGGGCTGCTGTTTCTTCATCCATATATGCGGAATATGGGTCACCCAGAGTACCTACCATCCCCTGAATTGCGCCCTCAATTAGTTGTTTTTCGTCAACCTTTTCAACATAGTTAGATAAAATCATGTTGTATGCTTGACCGATTTTCGATAGATTGTCTGAGTTTTCTTTATTAGTTCCTTCGTTGTTTTGGCTTGGCTGTTGAACGAGTGGTTGTTCATTATTATCAAGCAACTGAACCACTAAAAATGTAACACTCGCCCCTAATAGTAAGGATAGTGCCATGTATAATGCGACAATTTTACGACTCACCTGTGTTCCTCCTCATCACGAATACAAATACAAATTCATACCGTTAATTTTTGTAGCTTTTACGTTCTTATTCATGCCTTACTCACGCTTAATAGCCAAAAAGTCTCAATCCGCTTATGTACTTAGACCTTTTTGACTATCTCCGTAGAGCTGTAGCAAAAGGCACCACACATGCGTTAGTGCGATGCCTTTGTATAAAAATATGAAATGCTTGTACACTTTATGACAAAAATGAGGCGTTGCCTCGATGTGTAATTGGTAAAAATTTTGCTACTCTCCCATTATAAAAGTTTTAGCAGAATGAAGTAAAGAAAAATGTGGTAAGGATTGGGTTGAAAGAGAATGGCTTTTTTTTCGCTAAGAACCATAAATAATAGCCGTAAGTTGTAGTTTTAATGGAGAAACTATGGATTCAACCAAATCTCCAGCTAAATAATCGACCATACAAGCAATTTTCTAGAAAAGTCAGAAAGAAATCTATAAAATAGAAACAATGACTATCACGAGGAGGTTTACATTTTGGTACAAACAGCAACAAAGGTTGAAAATAACCGAAAAGCAGAATATCCAATTGACCCAGTTTTCACCAATCGTTGGTCACCACGCGCTTTTTTAGATAAGGAAGTGCCTGAGGAGATCTTATTAAGTGTATTTGAGGCAGCACGTTGGGCTCCATCTGGTTTTAACATTCAGCCATGGCGCTTTATTCTGGCTCGCACTGAAGAAAATCGTGAGCTGTTTCATTCCTTTATTTTACCGAATAATCTCACATGGTGTAAAAATGCACCTGCACTTGCCCTAATCGTTTCAGAATCAGAAACTGAACAAGGTCCAAACGAATACCATACATTTGATGCTGGTACAGCTTCGGGTTACCTTGAGATTCAAGCTGCAAAGCACGGCCTGAGCACTCATGTTGTTGGTGGGATTGACCGTGACAAAGCACGTGAAGTCTTGCAGATTCCGGAAAAATTTCAAATCCAAAACTTAATTGTAATTGGATATCGCGGTGACAAAGAAACGTTACCAGAAATACTTCAAGAGCGCGAACAACCAAATGCTCGCCGTCCCTTAAATGAAATCTTGTTTGAAGGAAAATTCAATCAAAAAATCGATTAATAGTTAAAGCATCGGTCCTTTTAAGAACCGATGCTTTCTTTTAATAGCCGTCCGTTTTTTGTCCCATCGTTTTCGACTTCTCTACTGCCTCTTGTGCTGCTGCAGAGCTATTGTCTGTCGTGTCTTTTGCATTTGCTAGACCTTCACGCACACGGCGGCCGTAATCCTCATCAGCATTCGTGAAGTACTCGATCATTTTGTTCTGAATGTCTGGATGGCACACTCTCAAGTTTTCCACCAGGTTGCTAATAAGCTCATCCCGCTCAGCATCTGAAAAGTTACGATATGTTTCACCCGCTTGTCCGAAATCATTCGGGCGGTCAATTTTTTCTCGAACCAGCTTATCATTGTAATGCGGCTCGTGTACTTTGCCTTCTTGTTTCGCTTCCTTCAGACCACCAAGCATGGATGGCTCATAATTGATATGCGGATTGCCACTCGGTGGTACATCCACATGATAAGACATTTGACCCCCACGTTGGTTCGTTGCCACACGCTTCTTCGGTGCATTTATTGGCAGTTGTAAATAGTTTGCCCCAACTCGGTGTCGTTGCGTATCTGAATAAGAGAACGTTCTTCCTTGGAGCATTTTATCATCTGAAAAATCAAGCCCATCTACGAGAACGCCCGTACCGAACGCAGCCTGTTCAACTTCATTAAAATAGTTTTCTGGATTTTTGTTTAACACCATTTTTCCGACCTTCAAGAATGGAAACTTATCTGTCGGCCACAGCTTTGTATCATCAAGTGGATCGAAATCAAGTTCAGGATGATAGTCATCACTCATAATTTGCACACAAAGCTCCCACTCTGGATAATCGCCACGCTCAATTGCTTCATATAAATCTTGAGTTGCATGGCTAACATTTGTCGCTTGAATTTCATTTGCTTCCTTTTGCGTCAAATTCTTAATTCCTTGCTTTAGCGGCTCCCAGTGATATTTTACTAAGACAGCCTCGCCGTCCTTGTTCACCCATTTGTATGTATTTACGCCCGACCCTTGCATTTGGCGATAGTTTGCCGGAATACCCCATGGTGAAAATAGAAATGTAATCATATGCGTTGCTTCAGGTGTTTTCGATACAAAATCAAACATTCTTTCTGGGCTCGAAAGGTTTGAAACGGGGTCTGGCTTGAACGCATGAATCATGTCTGGAAATTTAATAGCATCGCGAATAAAAAAGATTTTTAAATTGTTTCCGACTAAATCCCAGTTTCCATCTTCCGTGTAAAATTTCACTGCAAAACCTCGTGGATCCCTTGCTGTCTCAGGAGACTCCATAGCACCAGCAACCGTTGAAAAACGTACAAATACAGGTGTCCTTTTACCAGCCTCTTGGAACAATTTCGCACGTGTGTACTTTGAAACCGGCTCGTCACCAACTTTGCCGTATGCCTCGAAATAACCATGTGCACCTGCACCTCTAGCATGCACAACGCGCTCAGGTACACGCTCGCGATCAAAATGTGACATTTTTTCAAGAAAATCATAATTCTCCATTGTAGTAGGGCCACGATTTCCAACCGTACGGATATTCTGATTATCAGTAACAGGGTGTCCTTGCCTGTTTGTTAAGGAATCATGTGATTCCCCTGTTCCTAAACGGTTATCGTCTGATTCTCCTACTCCTTCCAAACTGTCTAGTTTATTTTCATCCTTCATGTTGCACTTCCTCTCTTAAATGAAAATTCATTGTAATTATTTCCTTCCCAGCATTTTCTATGTACTTTAAATCCTACTAGCTTTTAATATTCTCAAACAAAACCTTCTAACTGAAAATAGCTAAGAATCCAAAATATGAAACGCACCTATTATCATGCATATTACTAGCGTCCTAATACCTTTTGACTCTATAATGAATAATAAGTATTAGAATTTAATCTCTATTACTTTATAATAATTATAAAAAAGTATTGATTTTTATTTTGGAGATGTTATTATAGTAAATGTATTACAAAACAACTAACAATTATGAGGTGATTTACTTGAGTAACAATAGACTCACTACAAGTTGGGGTGCTCCTGTTGGAGATAACCAAAACTCAATTACAGCTGGTTCAAGAGGACCTGTATTAATCCAGGATGTACACCTCCTAGAAAAATTAGCGCATTTTAATAGAGAACGAGTTCCAGAACGTGTTGTTCACGCAAAAGGTAGCGGCGCGCATGGATATTTCGAAGTAACAAATGATGTTTCAAAATATACAAAAGCGAAAGTATTTAATGGAGTTGGCAAACGAACTCCTCTATTCATCCGTTTCTCAACCGTTGCAGGGGAAAATGGTTCTGCTGATACAGTTCGTGACCCACGTGGTTTTGCAGTTAAATTTTATACAGAAGAAGGAAACTATGACATCGTTGGTAACAACACACCGATTTTCTTTATCCGCGATGCGATTAAGTTCCCTGACTTCATCCATACACAAAAGCGTCACCCACAAACACACTTAAAAAACCCTACAGCAGTATGGGATTTCTGGTCTCACTCTCCTGAATCATTACACCAAGTAACTTGGTTAATGGGTGACCGCGGTATTCCGGCAACATGGCGTCACATGCACGGTTACGGAAGCCATACGTTTAAATGGACAAACGCTGAAGGAGAAGGTGTTTGGATTAAGTACCACTTCCGTACAGAGCAAGGCGTGAAGAGCTTAACAAATGAAGTTGCTACACAAATCGCTGGGGAAAATCCTGATTACCACACAGAGGATCTTTTCAATGCAATTGAAAAAGGTGACTTCCCTGAATGGAAGCTTTACGTTCAAATCATGCCATTGGAGGACGCGAATACATACCGTTTCGATCCGTTCGATGTGACAAAAGTATGGTCTCAAAAAGACTATCCATTAATCGAAGTTGGTCGCATGGTATTAGACCGCAACCCTGAAAACTATTTTGCAGAAGTAGAACAAGCTACATTCTCACCTGGAACATTAGTACCTGGTGTCGATGTATCACCTGACAAAATGCTTCAAGGTCGTTTATTCGCTTACCATGATGCACACCGTTACCGTGTTGGTGCAAACCACCAAACTCTACCAATTAACCGTGCACGAGTTGATGTGAACAACTATCAACGCGATGGTCAAATGCGTGTTGATAATAACGGTGGTAGTTCAGTATATTACGAGCCTAATAGCTTTAGCGGTCCAAAAGAAACACCTGAAGCAAAACAACATGCATTCGCAGTTGAAGGCATCGCGGACAGCGTAGCCTATGATCACAACGATCACTATACACAAGCTGGTGACCTTTACCGCTTAATGACTGAGGAAGAGCGCACTCGCCTAGTTGAAACAATTGTTGGCGCAATGAAGCCAGTTGAATTAGAAGAAATCAAACTTCGTCAAATCAGCCATTTCTACAAAGCAGATCCTGAATACGGAACTCGCATCGCAGAAGGACTTGGTCTAGAAGTTCAAGGTGAAGTAGTAGCGAAGTAAGTAGCAAAACTGTAGCGTTAAAAATTGAACATCTTATTTTATTCTCACACAAAGAGGTATCCGTAACCCGGATACCTTTCTTATCATCTAAAAAAGAGGTTGCTAATCGTGCAAAAAGAACAAATGACAAAACTTATTCCTTTTTTAAAAGAACGTGGATTACGTATTACACCTCAACGAACGCTAATCTTACAAACTATTCTTACCTTGAAAGGTCATCCTACTGTGGAAGACATACATCGACAAATACCACAAATTAGTATTGCCACTATCTATAACAATATCAAGCTATTCGTATCATTACGAATTTTAAAAGAACTGCCTTATGGTAATGGATTGAGCAAATATGAACTTGCCAACCAACCAAATCACTACCATATATTATGTGAGTCTTGCGGTGATATTTTCGACTTTAATTATCCAACGCTAACACAGATTGAACATGTTGCCCGTAAGCTTACCCAATATCAAATATTCTCACACCAAATGGAAGTGTACGGACTTTGCCCCACTTGCCAAAATGAAACCAAAGTAAAAGAAGGTGATTGATAATGCCTAAAACAATCTGTCCAACTTGTAAATCTGAAATGAAAATTCTTAAACATAGCACTAGCTGTGCATGCGGAATGAAATTAAAAAAAGCGAAAATGACGTATGCCAGTTAAGCCCATTATAGTCGGGCTTTTTATTTTGGATTAGGTAACAGGTTCCTAACAACTGTCTAAAAATATGATAACAGTCCGAGCATTAGGTGAATATCCTACTAATGCAAAGGAGGGATCATATGCACTACAATCCATATGGTATGCACATGCAACAAGGACAGGACATTCAAAACGTCTGTCATAAGCTTCAAAACTATTATGTAATCGGTCAAATGAGTGACGGTACACAGATGCAAGGAATCATCGAAGACATCGATGATAACGGGGTAACGATGCTCGTTCCCGAGGATGTAGAAGATGGTGAAATGGATCGCCAATTCGGTGGATATGGCGGTTTCGGAGGATATGGTGGCTTTGGTGGTGGATACGGCGGATATGGTCGCAGACGGTATCGCCGCTTCCGTCGTCGCCATTACCCATTTAGCGTCTTCGCATTTCCATTCTTCTTCCCATTTCCATTTTATTACTAAGAATCAAAAAAGCACACTCAGGCGAGTGTGCTTTTCGTTATACTTTAAGGAACTTTCGAACGGACATTAAGCTGCCCCATACTCCAATGAATGCACCAACTAGTAGCAATAGCGCTGTTACTTGGAACGCAAATGGATTAAATGGCAATAGCTTTAGGAATGTTCCAGCTAGTTGCGGTTGAATCAAATCATATAAGAAATTGTAGAATCCAAGGATAATTCCAATTGGTAATAGTGAACCTAGAATCCCAAGGAATAACCCCTCAAGGAAAAACGGCCAGCGAATAAACGCGTTAGTCGCCCCTACTAGTTTCATAATCTCAATTTCTCTTTTTCTCGCAAAAATGGTAATTTTAATTGTATTTGAAATTAAGAACATCGCTGTGAAAAGCAAACCGATAATCAGCCCAATACCAATGTTTCGTGAAACACCGACTGTGCTAAAAATCTTCTCTACTTTACCTTTTCCGTAGTTCACACTGTGAACATGTTCCATTTTTTCAACTGCTTCTGCAACCTTCATGATATCTTGTGGATTCTCCGTCTTCACGACAAACACATCATGTAGTGGGTTACTTTGTTCATACAATGCAAAGACTTTTCCATCCTCACCAAAGCTGTCAATCATCTTATATAACTCTTGGTCTTTGGATGAAAAAACAACCTCATCAACACCAGCTACTTTTTCGATTTCTGCTTGCAGGGCTTTATGCTCTTCCTCAGTCGAAGTTAATTCCATGTGAACACTGATACGAACATCCTTTTCAAGAGATGTTGCCATGCTGTTTAAGTTCATCATGATAACTAAAAACACACCTACAAGAAGAAGCGTAACTGTTACGGCACTGACTGATGCAAATGTCATCCAGCCATTACGGCCAAGGTTTTTTGTACTTTCTCTCAAATGACGGCGGAGTGTATTAAGCTTCATACCCGTAATCACCCCTTACTTCATCACGCGCAATTTTACCACTTTCAATGGCGATTACACGTCTTTTAATCGTATTTACAATTTCACGGTTATGAGTGGCCATAACAATTGTCGTCCCGCGAAAATTAATTTCTTCAAAAATGTTCATGATTTCCCAAGATGTTTCAGGATCAAGGTTTCCTGTAGGCTCGTCCGCGATTAAAGCACCCGGATTATTTACAATCGAGCGCGCAATTGATACACGCTGCTGTTCCCCACCAGATAGCTCATCTGGAAGAAATCGTGCTTTATGCTTAAGACGAACAAGGTCAAGCACATCCATAACACGCTTTTTAATGTTTTTTGGATTTTCTTCAATTACTTCAAGCGCAAATGCCACGTTTTCATACACCGTCAATCGTGGTAAAAGCTTGAAATCCTGGAACACGACCCCGATATTTCTACGTAGTAGTGGAACTTTTTTTTCCTTTAACCTCGAAAGGTCAATACCATTAATAACGATTGAGCCTTTTGTCGGTTTCTCTTCACGGTACATCATTTTAATAAACGTTGACTTCCCTGCACCACTGGGACCAACCACGTACACAAACTCACCTTGTTTGATACTTACATTTATTCCATTAACGGCCATAACGCCGTTCGGATACTTTTTATAAACATCTTTCATTTCAATCATTACGAATCACCTATCATCGTTTTTTTATCCATCATCCTCTGGCAATCAAGACCCCCACCGGATTAGTGGGGGAATATGTTAAGTTAATAATCTATTAAATGAAAATGAGAGCGCCTATGTCCTCTTAGACATACTTGCGCCCTATTTGACTATGCAACATGTAATTATAAGATAATTTAAAGTTTATTTCACTACGTTTTTCATTATAACATCATTATTCGTCAAAAAACGACTCAAAAATATTACAATTTTATTTCACGGAAGTAAGGATGCGATATCGATAGGGTTCAGTTGGTCGTGTGTAAATATTGGTAGTAGGAAAGGTTGTAGATTCTTCCTTTATTCTTTCCAACAAATTGAAGATTCATTGAGGTTAGGACACACCAATCATATATGGGACACTACACTCCGTTTATGGGACAAACCCTAATTTGTCCTTTTTAAAAGCCTTCCGGTTCATCCGGAAGGCCGACTATCTATTCTATTGGTTTTGGGATATGGGACATCCTTTGCAATTTATGGACAGTACTCGCCGGATATGGGACATTACATCCGATTTATGGGACACACCTCTTCATATATGGGACACTACACTCCATTTATGGAACAAACCCTAATTTGACCATTATAAAAGCCTTCCGGTCCACCCGGAAGGCCTGCTCATTATTTTTTCTCAGATAGCCATGAAGCTACTGCGTCTTTTTCTTCACCTTCGATGATTCCAGGACGCATTGCGCCTTGACCATGCTCGATGATGTCAGCAATTTCGTCTGAACCATACTTTGATCCAACCTTAGTTAGATCTGGACCAGCACCACCACTTAAGTCTTGACCGTGGCAAGCTGCACAGTTTTGTTGATAGATTTCTTCAGCGTTAGCGACAGAAGCTCCTCCGCCGTTATCGCCACCGTCACCTGCTGGCGCGTCTCCTGCATTGTCGTCCCCACCACAAGCAGCTAGAGCGAAAACAAGTGTTGTTCCTAATAGAAATCCGAATAGCTTACGTTTCACTAAAATTTACCCCCTGTAATAAAATTTTCCATTATACAAACCTTATTATACCCCTTTTACGCTCGTTTAAAACCCTCTCCAACTACCTCTGCAGCATCCATAACCACGACAAATGCAGATGTATCAATGCTTCGGACCACTTGTTTCAATTTTGTGAACTCTGTCTGATCAACTACACACATAAGCATTGGACGTTCATCGTCGGTGTAGCCGCCATATCCTGATAGCTTTGTTACCCCTCGGTCCAACTTATCAAAGATTGCCTGTCGCACTTCATCCTGTTGATTCGTAATAATGAGAGCCATTTTCGAATTGCCGATTCCAACCTGTACCAAATCAATCGTCTTACTTGTAACGAAAAGTCCAATTAACGCATAAAGTCCACTCTCAATATCGAACACAATAGCAGAAGTTACAACAATCAAGCCATCAATAAATGCAACGCATTTTCCAAGAGAAATTCCTGAAAACGTATGGACAATTTGAGCGGCTAGATCTGTCCCGCCAGTCGAAGCATTACCGCGGAATGTAATGCCAAGCCCTAGGCCTACTCCAATTCCTCCAAACAAGGCACCGAGCAATGGGTCGAGCGTAGCCGGTTCCAGATTCCTAGAAAGGTAAACAACAAATGGCAAAAAGAGTGTGCCAATTAACGTCCTGGCACCATACACCTTCCCAAGAATCATAACCCCAGCGATGAATAAAGGGATATTTAAAGCCCACTGAACATAGGCTGCTTCCCATCCGAAAAGGGAGTTCAGGATAATACTAATCCCACTTACACCACCGGATGCAACCTTGTTCGGTAACAAAAACAAATTAAACGATAGAGCCACAGTGGCCGAACCAAGCAGTATGTATATGTATTCCTTTACCTTGTGAAGTGTTGGGTGCACTTCCTGCCGACGTCTTCTCTTACTCATGAAAATACCCCCGTATGCAAGCCATAAAATGCTTTAAATCTTCCTTTTTCAACTTAAGCCTTTGGAAGTATATCACGGCTTCAAAACCATGTAAACGCCAGCCATATAACGTGGTAAAGCAACAAAATATACACCTACAACTTTAGTTTGTATCGTTTCATGAATATTATTACAAAAAGATGAAGCAGACCGTTTCTACTTCTTAAAAAATGTCCAAATATCAGAAACGGTCCTTCCTGTGTATTTGTCTTCCACGACAGTGTACCAGGAATACGTTCGGTTCCTTCTTAATTCAGGCCAGACAACTTCCGCTGTTTTACCACTCTTTGCTCTGTCCGAGCCGATTACATTGTTTGTGTACACATGAACGGAAAAATAATCAGTTGCAACACGCTTCGTCATTGGTGCTAAGTCCATTTTAATCTCAAACTCATCCTTTTCAGGATACTCATCTTGATCATAAAAATTATAATCATCAAGATAAGGCGAGTACGTGTTGACCAAAATACGATTATTATCCTGATCAAAATGCAACAACCTCATATAACCCTGCCCACCTTCAGGACCTGCCTGATAATCTGCAAGCATTTGTGTCACTGTACGGTCTGGTTTCCCATCGCCATCATCATCGATTTCATCAACATAGGTTTGAGCCTCATGATAATGACCACACAAAACCGCGAGCACATTTTTATTCGGCACTACGATCTCTTGATAGAGCCTGTCACCCATTGGATGTCTCGTCCCTGTCGCAAGCAAATACTCATGGAAGTTTAAAATGGCTTTGCGTTCCGGATAGGCTGCTAGCACATCGTTAACCCACTGAATCCCTTCATCTGTCACACCCCAACCTAAGTACACCATGATAAAATCATTGCCACCCGCTGAAATTAAATCATAGTGACCTCGATTGTTTAGGTACGATCCTCCATAGTAGGGCTTATTTTTAAAACGCTCTTCTCCAAAATACTGAGTGTACTTTGAGTAATCATTATTTACCTGGTCCACATCATGGTTACCAGCCAAGACACCGTATGGAATCTTATGTTTATCAAGAATACCCATGTATTTATCAGCATTTCTCCACTGCTTTTCTTTTACCGATTGATTGACTAAATCACCCGTATGGAAGACGTATTTGATGTTCAATTTCTCTTGCATATCGGCAATCCATTGGGTTTGTTGCTTAAAAATATTTGGATAGCTTTCTGAGTAAAACTGGGTATCCGACAACCAGACAAAGGTATAATCGAATTCTTCTGGTGTTTGTGCAATCTCATCTTGAACCAGGACTTGTATTTTCGAATCACGCACATAGTCGCGGACTTCCACATCTGACAACAACTTAAAATCCTTAGGACCTGCTATTTTGTAATCAAGTAAATTCCATTTCGCTTCATTGTAGTTCCAGGCATACATCGAAACCTTCCGACCTTCAAGTGAATTTCCTTGCCACACAAGCTCAACTCGGTCACTTTCAGTAAGAGTATCCACTGTTACCTCAAAACGATGATACGGGAATTGCGTATCTGAATCGGTAGCTAGATATTTTCCGTCCGCCTTAGACACGAGTGAAATATCTTCAGCTGTGAAGGCTTCTTCACCTTTTGGAGCCATTTCATTTGGTGGTTCAAAGTCACTTTTATTTTTAAAGCCTTTTACATTCGTTTTGATGTCGTATTTGTACGCCTCATAAAAGGTAACATCAAGTCTGTCCTTTGTGGGATCCTTTACCTTCACCTGTAACAGTGGATTTCCGTCAACCGTTGACTTTGGTGAAACCTTGGTTGGCTTTTTCGGATTTTCATTGACGACCTTAAAATAGAAAACTTCTTTCTTTTTGTTTCCTACCAGGTCCTCCGCATGGACAATAAGCTTATATTTGCCAGGTTTGAGCTTGGAGGACGCTGTATCATACGGAACCTCAATTTCCTCCCCATCCAAGGTAACTTTCGTTTTTTCAACAGCCATATGCTTATCAAACACATCTACATCAATTGTAAAAGCACCCTTGTATGGCTTCTTTTTCAGATTTGTTTTTATCGTAGGTGCAGTGTTGTCGACATGTACCTCTGAACGAATCTCATCTTCACCTAAACGTGCTGCAATCACATGTCTTTTATCCTGCACTTCTGCTGTTTTCCATTTATATGTGAGAGAGCGTGCCTCTTCCTTAGTAATAGGAAACGTAAAATCGATATGGGTATTTTTATCTCCCAGATTTAGTACTTGATTAGGATCACGATAATTCTGAGGCAAAACCACCGTGCCATCACCTAGTATCAATCGAACGTTCCGCAAATGGAAATCATCACGATTTTCCCTCGACCAGAGTTCAAATGGCGAGGCTTTGTTTCCCGAACGAATCGTAATCTTGTTGTCACCAACCGGAAGTCGCTCAGGCTCAATTGGCACCGTGAAGGTTTTCCAATCGGTGAGCCAATCCTTGTCCATCACATATAAAACCTCTTTACCCATGGTGACCGCATTTTGAAAATACGTATTCAAACCATTTGCCTCAAACGCAAAATAGGCAGTGTGTTCTAATGAATGATAGACGCCATCTGTAATCTCCTTGCCGTCAATCAACAACTTCATCTCAGAATCCCCAGAGGTAGTAGCCTTAATAACTTTTTCCCCGCGAAGCATGTCTTCATTTTTTACATTGAGTCGGATTCTTGAGTGGTCAAGTTCATTACTAATTTTTACACGATGAGGTTTACTTTTCGTTTTGTTGGTTCCATCCGAAACCTCAAAGTAATAGTCAATATACTCGTGTCCAATTAATTCGGTTGAATGAACACTATGGTGAAAAAGGGAGTCATCGTAGTTTCTAGCTAGTATGACGTCAGTGAATATTTCCTGTTGATCATTTTTATAAAATAAACGAACGGACTTAACTTCCTGGTCATCACTTGCTTGTGCAACCAATTCAAGACTGTCCTGTTGATTGATTTCAGTTATTTTCGTAAGGTCATCTATTTTCGGGTGAACGGTATCCTCTTCAATTTGAACAGGCTGTTTTGGTACCTGATGCCTTTCAACCTTACCGGGAGTCGCATCTTTTGTACCGATTTTTTTAGAGACTGTTGATTTATTAGTTGGATAGCGATAGACAATTCCTTCATCAACGTCCGGCTTCTTTTTATAGTAGGCCACTGAAATTTCGCGGCCTGCATTCGTGCCTATCACAAGACCGCGCAAGCTATTATTGGCCATCCCGCCACTGTAGACGCGAACAATATCCTGATTTTCCTTCAAGTTAGTCCCATAATATGCATTAAAATCGTCCACCGTTAGTTCGCTGTTTTGATGATTGTTAATCCAAAACACAAGCGTTTTACGGGGTGGTATCACAATATTCTCGATAACGGTTGGCCACATCACATCTTTTTGTTGATTTTTTCCGTACCGGTAATAGAGCTTATAGTCCCTAAAAGGAATCGATTTGTTGCTGTTATTGTAGATTTCTACAAATTCATAGCCATCAGCATTTCCTATATTAGTTGAATTAGGGACAATCTCCGTAATCAACAAGGGAGGAAGTTTCGTATAATCAACCTCTAACAACTTCACCTTTAGTGTGTACTCATCCGTTTTATTCGAATTGGTCCCGTCATTCGCTTCGATATAATAGGTGATTTCGTCGTACACATGGTAGCCCGGGATCTCGGCTATGTATGTTTGTTCATGTTTCGTCATTGATATAGATGTAAATTTTGCTCTATCATCCGTTTTATAGAAAAGCGTCACACTTTCTATTGTGTCATGGTCAGTGACATCGGCCTTTATTTTTATCGACGAAAGGGGCTTGCTGGTCAAAACGGGCTTGTGTGTAATCACAGGTGGTTCTGTGTCACGTTGACCCAAAACCACTTCAGGGCTTGCTATAGCGTGTAATAGTAGAAGTAAAAGAATGATTTTCGGCACAAATTGCCACAATTTCATACAGCATACCCTCCTGTAAAATTTTCCATTCTTAGTGTTTCAAAGATGGCTAAAAATGATGTACAAAAGGGCTGAAATACGCAAAAAGGCCTAAAAAAAAATGACTTTCGAAAAAGTCATCTCGCACCAACGCCTACAGCGTCGAGCAGTCCATTCCACTTTATAAAAATAACGCATGCAGTACTAACTTAATAATGGAGTAGATAATTATAGATAAAAAACCAACACCTACTGTGATTAACAGCATAAGTAGTCTTTTCGTAATCCATGAGAATTTTGTTAACTTTTTATAAAAATATGGACCTGCTCCTAATAAGAAAAGAGTGATAAATGTAAAGAGTTTTAGGATTGGATTATTTGTATCTCTAAAAACACCTAGTTCTACATGTTCAACCATCACGTTCCCCAATATGACAACGACTAGACAACTGACAAACTGTAGAGTTAACCACATTCCCAATAGGAGCGTCGTTGTTTCAATCATTTCACTAACATCATTCAATATTCTTCATCCTATTCAATGATTTTATAATAAAACGGCGTGCAATACTGTTTTAACAATATAGTAGATTATCATGGACAGGATTCCCATACCCAGTGTGATGACAAGCATAAGAATTCTCCTCATGATCCACGAGAACTTAGCTAGCTTTTTGTAAATGAATGGCCCTAGTCCCAAAAGTAGAAGAACGATTATCGTAAAAAGTCTTAGAAATGGGTTCTTTGTGTTTCTAAAAACACCCGTTTCCACATGCTCAACCATTACGTTCCCTAGGAAAATAGTGATGAAACTAATTCCAACCTGTAGGGATAACCATGCTCCAAAAAACAATGTAATTAAATCAATGGTTTCTTTTGCATTGTCCATACGTTTTCATCCTAACAATATAGATTTAACCAACTACTCATTAAAAACAGGCATTCGCTAAACCTGCGAATGCCTGCACATTATTACCTTTTTTGGTTACATATCCTTTGCGTCTCTTCTACGGATGATGCTACGACGGAGGGCAACTGCACCTGCTGCTGCAACACCGACAAGTCCAATCATTGAGCCCGCAAATAAAGGTTTATTTTCGTAGAACTTCACGAGAACGCTCTTCTCTACGATTTCAAACTCAACTACCTCGTTTATTTCGTTACCTGCTTCATCAAATGCAACTACCTCAACCTTGTATTGGTCGATATCAGAAAGTGAAACTGTCACTACTTTTAACCCGTTTACTTCTTTTACATCACCGTCGAACAATTCTCCATTGATCATGACAGACTTGAGTGTGTCACTTGGGTTATCAAGGCTAATAGAGAAGGTTACCGGGTCACGGTATGTTTCGTTTTTCTCGACTCCATCCACAATTACGTTTGGTGGAGTTTTGTCGATAATGAACTCAACACTTAGTTGCTGGATGTTTCCTGCTTGGTCCTTCACCTCGAAGAAGAGCACATGCTTTCCTTCATCTTCAATCGGATCACCTAAATTATATGGTTGACCATTTAACGTAAGTGAAATGATGTCATAGTTATTTAGATCCTCGATTAGTAGCTCAGGAATTAAGCTTTCATTAAAATACTGATCAGAAATAGCTTCCTTAAATCGGATGACCGGTGCTGTTTTATCAATCGTAAACACGATTGTTCGAGATGATACATTGTTTGCTAAATCATAAATTTCAGCTTTTAAAATGTAATCTCCCTCATCAGCAAGCTGCACTCCATTTTCAAATGGACGGCCGTTTAAAGTTACACTTGAACGACTTGAATCTAAGTGACGATCTGAGTATGTTACAGTCGGTGCTTGGTTATTGTTGAAGAAACCATCGATAACACCTGTGATACTTAAGTTCGGCTTCGTCGTATCAAGGGTAAAGCTAATGTTGATTGTTGACTCGTTTCCTGCTTTATCACGTGCTAACACACTATACTCATACTTCATTTCTAGTGATGCAGTCGGAATTCGACCCGTCACGTTTGAACCATTCATCGTTGCTGAAACGATTGTGTCTTCTGCTTGGTCTAGCGCGAATTCAGGTGTGAAGACTTCATTAATAAACTCTCCATCCTTGATTATACGGCTTTGACCTTTGAATTTTGGTGTGATAACCGGTGCAGTTTTATCGATTGTAAAAGCAATCTGTCTGCTGAATTGGTTACCCGCTTTGTCAATTGCCTCAACATTGATTGAGTAATCTCCTTCTTGGCTAAAGTTATGGCTGAGGCGTGCAGTCTGGTTCGCTACAGCGAATCCACCTGCATTATACCCTCTTCCATTACGTGTAACCGTAACGCGGTTCACATCTAAGTTTACATCGCGAATTTCAATATTAACTGGTTTATCCACATTGTAGTGTTGTGCATTCTCAACACCTGTGATTTCAATCGCTGGCTTCGTTGTATCAATCGTGAACGTCTTGTTTGCGGTAATCGGTCCGTTTCCAGCCTTATCTTCCGCACTAATCCCCACGGTATACAAGCCATCATCATTGAAATTGTAGCCTAAGCTTGAAAGCTTATTGTTGTTTTCCCACTTACCAATATTAAATACTTTGCCATCCTTTGTGACTGAAAGAACAACATAGTTCGTACCGAAGTTTAATTCATCAACAGAAACAGTTACTCTTTTTCCAGTTGGGTTGAACGACTGGTGATCAACACCATCAATTTTTACAACTGGATTGGTTTTGTCGATAATAAACGCAATTTCATCATGTGTTGTTTTGTTTCCTGATTTATCCGTTGCGTTAAAGTACAGAACATAGCTGCCTTCTTGAGCAAAGTTATGTGTTAAGCTTGCTTTTGTTCTAGATTGTTGAATAGCACCAACATCATATGCCTGACCATTTCTGGTCACGCGTAATGAAGTTTGGTCAATATTTGCATCAGTTACTTCAAATGAAACCTGCTTTGTCACATTGTAATTCGTCATATGCTCGACACCAGTGATTTTCACTGTTGGGTGCGTTTCGTCCACCGTGAATTTCACTTGTTTTGTTTCTGCAATATTCCCAGCAGCATCCTTTGAAGTGACCTTAATGACATAGTCACCATCTTCGTTAAATGGAATTGCAAGACTTGATGTCACACCTTGGTTATTCCATTTCCCAATTGAATACGGTCCACCATTTTTCGTTACTTCGATATTTACTTCATTGTTTGCAAAGTTCAGCTCATTAACCTTAACGGTAGCCGTTTGCTTTTTATCATAAAATGAACCGTCTTTTACATCTTCAATATCGATAACCGGTTTTACGTTATCCACTGTGAATTTGTGTTTTTTCTCAACCGATTTGTTACCTGCAAAGTCCTCGGAATGAACAATGACTTCATAGACACCATCTTCTGGGAAGCTTTGCTTGAACTGATAACCTCTATCTGTTTTTTTCCATTCCGCGTTCTCAACGGCTTTGCCGTTAACAAGCACTTCATGTTTACTATCGTCAAAGTGAGTGTCATTGATGTCTACAATTAACTCGTTATCACCTTGAACAAAGCCTTCATGTGGAATATCTCCACTAATATGAATTTCTGGCGGTGTACGGTCAATGGTAAAACCTAGATCCTTTTTGCTTTCAGCTCCAAAGTAGTCTTTCGCTTTTACCTGAACGGAATATACATTTTCATCCTCAAATGAAATAGTTAGCTTTTGAGTAAAGAACCAGATTACTTCCTGGATCCAGCTCTCTTCTAAAACCTCACCATTTACTGTGATTTCAGGCACAAATGGTGTGTAGTCGTCAACGGTAACCGTTAAGTTTACTTTGTTATCGTTAAAATACGTACCGTCTTCGATTGAATACTTAATCGCAGGTCCTGTCTTATCCACCGTAAACTTAATGTATTCTCTTGCTTCGTTTCCTGCTTTATCTGTTGAAACGACCTCTAGCTCGTAAACACCTTCTTCAGTAAACATGTGTTTCGTAGTTGCCATCTTGCCTTCAGTAACAAGTGGGTCGATTTCATAAGACTCACCGTTGTATTTCACGGTTGCAGTTGACTTACCCATGTTAAGGTCAGTAACTGTAATCGTTACGTCACGGTCATCGTTATATCTACCGTCTTCTCCGATGTTTGTTACAACGATCTCTGGAGCAATTTTATCAATTGTGAACGTAACTTGTTTTAATGCTGATGTATTTCCTGCTTCATCAGTAGACTTTAATGTTGCAACATAAACACCATCATCAGTGAAGGTATGAACTGCTTCAGCAATTCGGTTCTTATGTTTTTTGAATTTGATATCTTCTGTTGGATAGTCGTTGCCATCCTTTGTAATGGTAAGGTCAATCTGGTCTAGGTCAATATTCCAATCCTCAACCGTAAACTTGACCTCTTTATCATTCTTTGAATACTCATTATCACTTACGCCTGTGATATCAACCTCTGGATTAGAAGTATCAATGATGAACGTAGTTGTTGACTCGGCCTTGTTTCCAGCTTTGTCAAAGTAGGCTACGTGAATTTCATAGACACCTTCTTGTTTGAAGCTATGTGTTTGGTGAGCTTTGTCACCTTTATAAGTAGTTGTCTTGTCATCTTTTGTGACCGTTAAAATCGTACTACTGTCATCTTTGTTTGTGTCTTCTGCAACAACAGCCACATTCACTTGCTCGTTATATTTTTTGTTGTTTTCAACACCTTCAAATGAAACAGTTGGCTTTGTTTTATCAATTGTGAATGCCTTCGTGACTGTATCTGCAGCATTCCCTAATTGGTCAGTCGAGTTTAACTCGAGTGTATATTTGCCTTCTGCACTAAACGTATAGCTTGCTTCACCTTTTGTACCGTCTTGCTCAAACGGAATTTCTTCCGTAAAGTCGGTATCATTATGCTTTACAATAAGCGTCGTTTGCGTCAAGTCGACCGTTAAATCTTCTACGGTAAAATGAACAGTTTGATCATCCGGATAAAATTTCCCATTTTCAACTCCATCGATGGAAACGACTGGGTTCTGTGTATCAATTGTAAAATTGAGCGCCGGAGAGACCGTTTCATTTCCAGCTTTGTCATAAACACGTAGTTCAACATTGTATACACCGTCTGATAGTGTACGTTCTTCAAGAGCTGCTTTTCCTCTAATGGTTTCAACTTCACCATTTTTCGTTAGCTTTAATACCGATTTCTCTTCATCGAGGTACGTATCTGTTGCAGATACGACCATTTCCTTGGACTCAGTGTATTTACCGCCGTTTGCTACTTCAGTGATTTCTAATGCTGGTGGTGTGTTGTCGACGATGATGTTTTCAATAGGGCCAAGTTTAACTTCCTTGGTTCTCCAATAATCCGTCACCACTGCACTTATTTCATAGGTTCCCTCTTCTGCAAGGGTATGGGTTGCCTTCTTTACAAAGAGTCCGTTTTCAATCAATTTAACAGTCTGTGGCTCGCCACCGTCTTTTTTATACGTGAGCTGTGCTGTTTTAATGGAAAGTGGATGCTTGATTTCAATCGTTACACCATCTTTATAATGGTCATTTTCTGTTTTATCTTTGATAGACATTTCAGCTTCCCAACTAACGTTTGCAAACGAAATGGACTTGGTTTCACCCACATTTCCTGCTTTGTCAGTAGCCGTTACTGTTACTTCATATTCTCCAACTTGATCAAATGATAGTGATGCCTCATTGTTCTCATTCCACTGTACAGAATCGATTCCTAACTTTGATCCATCTTTCATAACTAGGATATCAACACCGTCTTGTAAAAAATGCTCCTCATTCACTTTGATTCCAAGATTAATTGGTTTGTCATAGTACTTTCCATCTTCTGGACCAGAAAGTTCCACAACTGGTGCATTCACATCTTTAGTTACATAGAATTCCGTATTCTTCGTTGGTGGTTCACTTACCCATGTATCACTTTTAAAATCAATATCGAATGTGATTTTACCGTCTTTGTTTAGGTCTGTAACAGATACCTTATAAAGACCCTTGAACACACCATCTACTGTGATTGGCGTTATTGTAGCTGTACCTGGACCCTCTTTAACTTTAACTTCAAAAGGATTTTCGCCTTCAGGGATTTCACCTTCTCCAGGAGGCGTTACTGGGTTCTCTATAGGTTCAGTTTCCACCGAGGGTTCTGTTGTCCCGGTTTCTTCTGTTCCTTCTGATTCTTCTTGTCCTGCAGTATCTTCTGTTTCTTGCGTTCCTTCAGTTTGTTCCGTTGTTGCAGTAGTCTTGGTTTCTTCCGGTTGCTCTGGCTCTTTTGGTGGCACTATTTTATCTAGATAATTTTGATAGTCTATTGATAAATCAACCTGAAACTCAAAATTAGTAGCATTTATGTACCATTCTTTTGAAAAGTCCTGACCAATTTCCCATTGGTTTTCCGGACCTTCTCCAATTTTCACAAACTGTTTCGACTCAACCTGCGAGGATACATTCAGGCTGAACAAAACAACCGAGAGCACCAAAACAAACGCAATCGGCAACCAAAAGACCGATTTGTTTTTTCGGTAACTTCTTGAAATCATTCCTATCACTTTACTACGCTCCTTTGTTCGATCACTTTATTTGTATGGACAATCATGACATCGACTTCGATTTGAAAATCGGAATCTTCCTCAGCTTCATTGAGAATAGCGGCTGTTTCACCGTCGCCCTCTAGAAGAATCGATGTTTCGTCATCATCAACTAGCAATGTAGTCTCATCGTCATCCTGTAGCAGAGCCGTTTCCTCCGCTAACAGTGAGGTTTCTTCGAGAAGTGAGGTTTCCTCCAATAAGGAAGTCTCCTCCAACGAATTCTGTTCCACTAGCAAAGCCGTCGGTGCCATGTTCGTTTCATCTAGCATGGAGGTCTCTTCTTTAAACTCCTGGCTCATGAGGGCTGTATCTTCTACAGATGTCGCAACCGGATCCTCTTTCTTCCGGAGCTTGATTTCGCTCGTTGTTCGTTTTGTTTCCGCCGTTTCATGAGACATGCGGCCATTCTCTTTCTTTCTCCTGAAGCTTTTTCCCGTAATGTCTTCAAGTACCTGCGAGATTTGTAGCTTCATATAAACGATAATGGAGATAACAAGCGTAATGACCGCACCCGCTAATCCCCCATAAAACATAATCTGGTATTCCAATCGAGAGCCCCCCTTCTATGTAGGACACTGGGACAGTGTACCTGTCCCTTCGTCCCACCTATCTAATATTTAAGTTCCCCATGCGTCGTGATAGTTTTTTATAGGATTCGTTGTCACTTGCACCTTCGAGCTTACCGCCCTGGTCAAAGACTTCTTTTGCCTTGCTGTAGTTGCGTTGGTCCTCCTGTTTGCCTTGTTCAATATCTAGCAAGAGATTACCCAGTCTCACATAGGCATTCAGGCTGTTCGGGAACTCTTTAATAATCCTTTCAAATTGCTCAACCGCTTGAGAATGCTCACCCATCTCATGATAAATGACACCAACATTGACCATAACCTCTTCCTGGTTCGGCACATTCAAATCAAGAAGCTTGTTGTAGTGATCAATTGCCTGTTCAAAATCATCACGAGCCGCAACCTGATCCTCTGAATTAACACCTCTACTGTAAAAGGCTTGAGCGAGTTTTTGCTCGAATTCAATCTCGTATTTTAGCTGTAGCTGCTCATCAGGGGACAACCCGAGAACCTCTTGTGCTTTCTGTACGACATTGATTGCTTTTGTATTAGCATCCGCAATCTGCCCTTTATACGAGATGTAAATATTCGCTAGTGAATTATAGTTATCTACCTTTTTAGGGTTGTTCGGCAGGTTATCATTGAACGCCTCAAAATCTAATAGATTCGTAGAGAACTGTTCATAATCAATGTTCATTCCGCCCAATGTTGCCGCAAGGGTAATATAGTAGCCCGCGTCTGGTATTTCTTTTTCATCAACCTGTTTAAAATACTTCAGTGCCACAGGGTAATCTCGTTTCCGGTCAAAATACGTCATCCCCAGTTTGAATAGGACTTCATTGTTCTTGTGGACGTTCCCGTACTTATCTTTCACATAGGCCTCAATTCTCGACAGCCCCGTGTCCACTTCATTTCGATTAATATACACATCGAGTAGATTGATATAAGCCGATGCGCGTCCATTATCCACATCGATAGCTTTTTCCAGAAGCTTGATTGCTTCTGTATCATTGCCCTCAATTAGCGAAATACTAGATTCATTAACGAGCCCCATATAATCCTGGAACTGCTCATTTTTCATCCCTTGGTAACCGAACACTGAAGTTGTTGTAAAACCTAGACAAAGAACGGCAGGAATTAAAAACAAGTACAATCGCTTCATCATTTTCTTCCGGTATCCTGCAGTGAGCTTGTTGATATTTTGCAAATCGTAAAGCAGCTCTTCACTCGTTTGGTACCGATTTTCTGGTTCAGCCTGGGTACATTTTAAAATGATGTGCTCGAGTCCCTCCGGTAAGGTTGGGTCCCATTGCCTGATTGGCCTTACCTCATACGGTGGGTCAGCTAAACTTTTTCCTGTAATTAGCTGATATAACGTCAAGCCCAAGCTATAAATGTCCGTTCGGGCATCCGTACGCTTACCAGAAAGTTGCTCGGGTGCAGCATAAGTCTTCGTTCCGAGATTCGTTGTATCTGTTAGACTCTCATCCTTAAATTCACGCGCAATCCCGAAATCAATCAGCTTGATCTTACCTTCAGGCGTCAGCATGATATTATCCGGCTTCATGTCACGGTAAATAATTGGATGCGGCTTTCTCGTATGTAAATAATCGAGCACCTCAGCAAGCTGCTTTGCCCAGTTAATCACAAGCTTTGCTGAGATCACCTTTTCCCGCTTCAGCTTTTGCTTAAGTGATTCACCCTCGACATAGTCCATTACCACATAGATGTCGCCTTCCGATTCAATGATGTCGTAAATTTTCGGAAGTGCACCATGATCGAGTTTTTTGAGCATATTCGCTTCGACAACAAGGCTATTAATGAGAAGCTCATTATTGCTGTTGCCCCGCTTTCGGATATCCTTGACGACAAGGGACTTGTTGAGCCGGTTGTCCATCGCCAAATAGACAATACTCATCCCACCGCGGCCGATTTCCTTCAATATTTCATATCTATCATCTATAAAACTTCCGATTTTAATCAAAATTGATTCCTCCAAAATTGAAAAGCGCAAGGCGCCCGAAAGTGGAACATCGACTAACCTCTGCCACGTCCTGTGGCAAACGTCGATGTCAGCACGTCCTGTGCAAGTACAAGCACTAGATAAGCGCTGACAGAAGGTGCATTATACCTTCCGAAGCGATTAGCTTAGACTAGAGAGCCGATGGCGCCTGGAGCTAGACACCGAAATCCTTATTAGAAATCTATCTTATACGCCCCGAAGTTCCGCCCTTCACACTACATGCGCGAGAACGATTGAGATATTATCGACCTCTTTTCGTTCCTTCACTGCATCGACGAGTTTAATCGCCTTGTATTTCAATTGCTTTTCGTTCAAAAATTGGTTCGGACGAAGTTCCTCAAACAGCTCATCCTCCGTGATTTTATGGTAAAATCCATCGGTGCAGAGCAAGAACAAGGTACCAGGCTCAGTCTCACCGGTGTGGATGACAACATCAATATCCCTCGTTGCACCAACACATTGTAGGAGCACATTGCGACGTGGGTCTTTCAACGCTTGCTCCGGCGTAATATTACCGCGTGCCACCTCACGTGCCACCAATGTCTGATCCTCTGTCAATCTCGTTACCTGCTCCCGGATTTGATACGCACGGCTGTCACCAATATGAACAATGTAATAACGCGAATGAATGAAGAGTAGCGCCGTTACCGTTGTACCAATTTGAGATTCCGTTTCATCACCGTACTCAAGGATTTTTTCATTTTGTTGTGTTACACACGTTTCCAATGCTGTACGGATTGCATCGTCCTGTTGTTCTGAATGAAGCAGATCTGGTAGGTCTTCCTCAAACCACTCGGATAGCCCTCGGACGACCGTTGCACTCGCCAGTTCACCCTGGTCGAGCCCACCCATTCCGTCGCAGACTACAAACAGCCCGACATACCCATTAGGCGTTTTTGCCGTTTTAACAAGCACAGCATCCTGATTCGTTTTCTTCTTAATCCCGACATCCGTATGGTATGCATGAATAAATGCCATATTTTTCACCTCTGGTAGAAATGCGTTAGGCGCCTGCTCATCGGCGACAAGTATAAGACGAGACCAGACAGAAGGTGTATTTACCTTCCGAATGGATTGGCTTAGACCAAAGAGCCGATGGCGCCTGAAGCTGGACAAATAGAAAAGCGCAAGCGCCTTGGTCAGCCCCGACAAGCATAAGACGAGACCTGACAGAAGGTGTATTTTACCTTCCGAAGGGATTGGCTTATGACCTCGAGGGGCTAGGCGCTGAAGCTGGACAAATTAGAAAAGACGGAAGACAAATTCCTCATTCGCTAGCTTGATTTTGTCCTCATGTTTGATTTTCACCTTATTTTTGGGGACGAGTTTGATGCCATTTACATAGCTACCGTTTCGGGATTCTTGATCGACGATAAAATACTCCCCGTTTTCAGTAATCAACTCAGCATGTACGCGCCCAACTACTTTGTTTTTAGATGTGTAATCGGTTTGCTGTGGATCACGGCCAATTTTGAATACTTGCTTTGTCACCATAATTTTTTCTTTAGAAGTTGTAAGCAAGAATGGCTGATTCTGGAATCGTGTACCCACACCAAGGGCAGTTGTTCCTTCTTCCTCTTCCGGTTCCCTGTAGGCAGTTAGGACTGTTGTGCCCTCTTCTTCTTCTGGCTCATCCGTGTCAAATGAAATAGGACTTCCCACGTTTGGTTTGATGTTAATCGAAGTGCCTCCTGGTAGGAGAGGATTTCCATCACCAAGCTCAGTACGAGTGATTCGCTTATACTGAACCTCTTCTTCGATTTCAAGTTTTTGGTTCGTCTTTTTATCTACCTTTTTACTGCTGTATTCTGAAGTAATGATCCCGTTTTCCTCAGATGCCTTGACCTCAGTACCAGGGCTATAGTAGTTCGGTGTTTGTGGTTCCTCATCTTGGATAGGTACCTTCGCAAAGTCTTGAGGCGAAGCCGGCTTGTTCCACAACAACTCATGCAGCTTTTTTTGAAGCGCATATAAATTGATTTCCTCTGATGTTGCGAAATAATTATGTAGTCTTACAAAAAACGCCAGGTCATCATTTTCATCGTAGGAATGGGAGTGTAAGAAACGTGTGAAAAATTCCCGGATTGATACCTTTTCAAAAATATTATTTTTTATGGGCATATACAGTAGAATTAATCTGTTTGAAAAATTATCAATGAAGATGTAGTTCTCATCAAAAACAAAGTTGTTCACATTTAACCCAAAGCGTTCCGACTCAATCAATGTTTCAACGATATTTGTAAAAAAATGATGGAGTTGTTCTTTAGTGAGTTGGCTTGATGTCTGCTGGGCTAGGGTTACTTCGGAAACAAGATCATAGCGAAAGTATGCCTCATCTTCCTTGTTAATTACGACACACGGTAAAAGCCCTGGAACCTTGCTGTTTTTTAGCTTATCAGCCTCTGTAAAATCAACCCGAAGCTCAGGTGGAACCTTATAAAAAATGAATTTCGAAACACCATAGTTCTCAATATGTAAATCAACATGTTTTATCATTTTCTTGCACTCCCATACGTATTGAAGATGAGGACAACCGGCGAGGCCAATTGCCCTCCTCATGGATTATTTAAATGCGCTAGCGTTGTTGTTGATTGCAGTTTCTGCAGCGTTGTAGTTAGTAACTGTGTTATCTAGGAATTTCGCATAGCTATCAATAACTTGACGATACTCCTCAAAACGTGGAGCCAAAGCATTGAAGTTACCGCGAATTGTATTAGAAGCATCAGAGTTCCATGTAGCAGCTAAGCCATTCATTTCCTTCTTGATGTCTTCTAGTGCAGTCGAAAGCTGTTGGTTAAGGTTACGGATTTGCCCGGCGGTTTTACTAACCTCACCAAGGGAAATCTTGATTCCATCAACTGACATAGTGACACCTCCTTTTTAGTAGTTTGGTAGGTAAAGAGATTAGTTAGTTAAGCGACGTGCTTGGTTCACTACCTCGTTTTGTGTTTCACGGTATGTCTTTGAGCTCAATTTTAAGAACTCAGAGTATTGTCTCATCAAGTTCGTCATTTTTTGGAAGTCATCCATGAAGCCCTTGATTTGATTTACATATGCCATATTATCAGTACCTTGCCAAGCTGCTCCCATACCTTCAACCTCTGTGTAAAGAGCCTTGTAAAGTCTCTCGTAATCAGCAGATTGTTGGTCAATACGAGTAGCTGCAGTTTCTAATTTCGCTGGATCAACTGTAATTGAACGTGCCATTTGTTTTCACCTCCTTTAAATGAAATATGTATCAGTTAACTCGGCTCCGGCCGAGAGAACTTATAAATGTAATAGTGTGCTAGCCTACTAGCTTTAAAAGTTAAATTCTTCTCAGGTCATAGCTAACTCTTCGATATTTATCAGCTGCATTCTGCAGACTAGATGCACTTTTCGTAGAGCCAATTCCCTTGAACTCTCGATTGAGGCCATTTGAGATCTCATCGAGTTCCTTCGAGATGGCATTTATTTCAAAGATGATGCTATTGATTTTGTGTCGAACATGAGGCTTCATTTGGTTACCTCCTTGTGATCTGTTATTAAAGCTGTTTTCGTAATCTTTGTTGTTTAATTCCGTTGATTTACTCTTCAGGCGGACTCCCTTGCCTTGCCCACAAGCTTTTTAAGAGACATCCCAATCACTCCTCAAAGGATTCGTAATTCTCAATAACGTTTTCGGGACTGCTTAAAATCATGTTTGGTTCTACATTAGAACTCGGGTTCTCTGGGTCCAAGCGAAAATCAACATTCACTTCTCCATAAACCTTCGCATCTAAATTTGACCACGGTAAATTACTGATATAAGCAGTATTGATATAGTCCGTGATGTCTTCTGCCTCATCCACAAATCCTATTGAGAGAACATATTGTCGAGTATCCAAACCTTTCAACAAATTAAACAAATTATAAATCCCTTGGCTATACTGATTCACGTCGGGAATCCCAGAGGTTTGAATACCAGCAATGATACTAACACTAGCGTTTTTACTTGTTTTAAGTATTTCTTCTACAGATTTTTTCTGCTGGCTCTCGTCATTCCCTGTGTTACGTAAAATGACTTTGAATGGTGTCCCCGGTGGTAATTCACTAGTAATTTGATCTTCTAACTTCTGTTGAAGTTCGTTTGCCCACTTAGCTGGTAAATAAAGATCAATATACTCTTCCCCATCCTCTTGAACTGTAAAAACTACCTCAGGTTTTCCTTTAGGGTGAACAGTTATAAGGCCACCGCCATATAAATCTTCAAAAAGCTTACTTCCCTCTTTTGACCACATAACCTCAAATTCGGTATCATACTTCTCTTCCAAATACTCAATGGCTTTTTCTTCCTTACTCGCGCTACTTGCACTCATACACCCTGTTCCTCCTATTAGGAGAAGGAATAGAAGAAGGAATAAAACTCCCCTCTGTTGTAACCTCATTTGGCACCTTCCTTATGTAAAAATGACGATTATCTTTTATAAAGTGTGTCTATTGCCGCGTTATGTTGTACGTTGGGCTCAGAGTGTTGCTCCTTCTTTCAATACATTTTCTGTTGAGGAACCGTCCCCCTGGATCTCTTTTCATAGCTAACGAATAACCCTCGCCTTACTCAGGAGCTTCGTTTCACTCGAATCCAGCAAACGTGCCGTCGTATTTAGGTAGTCAATGTTTTGATTGAGCCTGTAAGAAAAGGAAGTCAGGATATCAGCCTTCAACACATGGCGCATATCTAGGAAATCAACCTCCCAATAGAGCGAATCGATTCTGTCATTGAGAATGCTGACTCTTCGTTTAATCTTTTCCAGTCTTTGTGCATAGTAGTAAAGTCGGTCGACGTTCACCTTTAGATATGGTTCAACTGGGAAGTAGCCACCCATTTTCGCGACTACCTTTACAAATAGGATCGCAGCTTTTGATGCTACATCTGCTAGAAACTGGTTGATTTCAGCCTTGACTTGTTTGGTTAGCTCTTTTACATTGTTGATTAATTTAGATGTTTCTTCTTTCACCCAGTTAATTGCTTTTTCGAGCCCTTTTTCCGCTGCCTCTAAGATATATAAAGTGGCGTCTCGAATTGCTGCCGCCGCCCTATATGCAAGTACCTTTGGATGAAGTGAAGCAGCTAGCATAATCGTCCCAGCAATTGGATTTGCAATATCACGGACTAAGGACGCACCATCAGATGCATTTTTAAAGTCGCCTCCTGGAGCGAAATCAACACTGTCCAACCCATGTGCATACATAAGACCTTCATCCGTGCTATTCAACTTAACCGTCTTATCTACATATGGCGCGTATCCAAGGGACGAAACAAAGTCACCCTCATGGACGATAAACGTATTCCGATCCTCAAGTGCTCTTTTTTGCTCCATAGTTAAGGTCCAATAATAAAGAGGAGCCCCGTTTACAACGTACGAAGTCAGACTTTCATCCTCGAGATTATTAACCAGTACGTATTCTGCTAGATTCCCACCTTTGGAATGACCAAATACGTACTGCTGTCCATCTAACCCTTTAATGAACCGTTCATAAAATTCATTTGCTTCTCGTTGCTGTTGAATCGTAATTCCGATCCCAGCCTCGACATTGGAAACCCAGTCCGTTGCAATATGGCCTACATCCTTTAAATCCTCACTACCCCTATAGATGGCAGTTCCATTTCCCTGCTTGTCGGTAAAGGCGTACCCCACAAAGCCTGAGTACGAGTCTCCGTCTGTATTTCCACCATTAGGATTGTTATTTTGATAGCCAACTAACTGGATTTCCTTCAAAGGAGTATTTGAGTTCATTCGAATGTACTCATCGATAGCGTCATATTTTAATTGAGCTTTCGGATCTAAACCGTCGTAATCGATATATCCCATAATATCCTCAACCGAATGTGGGCTATTTGCAGAGATTTCGCCTACACTATTCGGTACATCTAAATAGGACAACTGTAATAAAATATATTTTTCATGTTCAGATAAATTTGAGAGAGACACTTAACATCACTCCTCAATCGGTGTGTAATTTTCAACTACACTATTTACATCTCTGATAATTAGATTTGGATTCACAAGATCACTTGGATTGTCAGGATTTTTTCGATCGTCGATTGCAATGACCCCGTAAACATTAGCCTTTAAATTTTCCCAAGTGATGTTGTTTACGTAAGATGTTCGAATAAAGTCACTTACATCTTCCGATTGGTCCACAAACCCTACAGAGACAACATATTTATTTACTCCAAGATTTTTAAGCATGTTATAAAGATTATAAATACCTTGACTATATTGACTTACTTCAGGTTCGCCATCTGTTTGAATCGCTGTCATGATACTAACAACGACCGTATTACTTTCATTCAACACTTCATCGACCGTTTTATTCTTGTTTGTGGAGTCACTCATTCTCGAATTACTGATAATTACTTTATAAGGAGTGTCTGTCGGTAACTCTTTTTCAATATCTGCTTTTAGTTTCTCCTGTAATTCTTGTGACCACTTAGCCTGTAGGTATGTTTCTGTGTATGGCTCTTCACTACCCTTTATTGTAAAAATGACATCAGGCTCGCCTTTTGGATGAACTGTTACAACATCCCCGCCATACAGGTCCTCAAAAAGTTTGCTACCTTCTTCTACATGCATAACTTCAAATTCGGTATCATACTTTTCTTCCAAATACTTAACTGCCTTTTCTTCCGTACTCGCGCTACTTGAGTTCATACACCCTGTTCCTCCTATTATGAGAATGAATAGAAGAAGGAATAAAACTACCCTCTTTTGTAACCTCATTTGGCACCTTCCTTATGTAAAAATGACGATTATTTTTTATAAAGTGTGTGTATTGCCTCGTGATGTTCTGGTTTGGCTTGGGCTGTTGGGCCTTCTTTCGTTATATGGGACACATTCCCCGATTTATGGGACATTACTTTGGATTTATGGGACACTTCTATAACTTTAAGGGACAATCTTGGCCTTTTATGGGACAGTACTCCGATTTTATGGGACAAACCAGTATCCCGGTCGAACCCGCAGCCGGGATTGTGCCCTAACTTCGAATAATTGTGCCCCAAGTAGGGAGAATCCCTCCCTAACCCGCATTATTTGTGCCCGACCTACTAAAATTTCTGCCTAAACACCAAATCATTGCTCCCAAGCCAAAATCCAGCCGGCCATTTTTTCGGATATGGGACACATTCCCCGATTTATGGGACAGTACTTTGGATTTATGGGACACTTCTTTAACTTAAAGGGACAATCTTGGCCGTTTATGGGACAGTACTCCTATTTTATGGGACAAACCAGTATTCCGGTCGAAACCGCAGCCGGGATTGTGCCCTAAGTCCGAATGTTTGTGCCCTAAGCCGGGAGAATCCCTCCCTAACCCGCACTATTTGTGCCCGACCTACCAAAATTTCTGCCTAAACACCAAATCATTGCTCCCAAGCCAAAATCCAGCCGGCCATTTTTTCGGATATGGGACACATTCCCCGATTTATGGGACATTACTTTGGATTTATGGGACACTTCTATAACTTTAAGGGACAATCTTGGCCGTTTATGGGACAGTACTCCGATTTTATGGGACAAAACAGTATCCCGGTCGAACCCGCAGCCGGGATTGTGCCCTAGCCCAAATTCAAATCCAGCACCAACCATCCCCCAAACCTACACCAACATCAGTTTCTTCCCGTTTGCGAATCCTAGTTCTTCAACGGTTTGGTTTATATCAAAAATCGTGCCTGTTTCGCGGTCGCACACCACCGTGGTGTCGGTTGCGACGAAGTAACCGTTTGAGAGCTCTGTCATTGTGTTTGCGAGTAAGAAAGTCACTTCATAGAGCTTGCTTTGGGCCGGAATGAAGACGTCGTAGGATTCGCCAGAGGCTGGAATGAACACTTCGACTAACACGTTATCCATGGTAGACTGCCTCCTCTTCACGAACTGCCGAACCCGTTAGTAACTTAACTAACTTTGGTTTTCCTTTTAAAAGCACGTATCCAAAGCCTTCTGGAATCTCTTGGTACATGCTGTTTGTCACTTTTGAAACTTTTAATAAAAATTGATCGGTTATACCATTTCCAACCCAGATGCCATCACTTAACGATGCTTGCTTTTTGAACCATGGCTCGAATGCCACTGAATTCAAGGCATCGGCGCGGTCTGAGATAATGATGAATACATTGAGTCCATCTCCGCGTTCTAAGAACACCTTCAATTTATCTTGGCCATCCTCTGATAAAAGCATCATCATGTCGTTGAAGGAATGAACGATGCAGTAGAGTGGTTCGAACACTGGTGGTTCCGTCCCCTCTTCAATTGCATCCTTTGTCGTATTGTTTCGGTACACCAATGTGTTGAACAGCTCAACCACCGTACTTTCGATGTCTGCTGCAATTGTCACATGCTTTCCACCCACATGGGCAAGCTCCTCGTTCGGGTCAATCACGACAACTTCATTTTTCTCATTTGTACAAACAATTTCCGTTAGCCCCTGCATCACGCCTGCACAGTTTTCACTGCTACTGCCCAAGACGAGATTCACAAACGATTGACCAAAATCAAAGTACTGAACAGCTAGTGAATCTTTTTCAACACCAATTGGTAGCTTACTTAACTTGGTGTGACGAATTTCATCTTGCAGATACTCAATATCGACTTTTTCAGGTAAGACCGGAATTCGTTTTGCTCCACTCTTGCCCCAACTATCACGCAAGCTACGACAGTAATCGGTGATGTATTGATACATATCACGGGCACCCTCGGTAATGAGCGCAACCTGGAACTCATACACATCGTCAGCTTTGAAGATACCTCGCCCCTTATGTTTCGATGGGTACACACCGTCGACATTACCAAGTACCGCTGAATATTCTGATGTGTCATTAAGCTGCAACACATAGAGCTGCTTGAAGTTTTGCATCAAGCGGTAACGAATCGCTCCAGTATGAGAAGCCGTTACGATAAAATAAATCCCGTACTTCGTGCCTTCACGAGTGAGGTACGAAATCGTCTCCTCGTGTGCTTCATACATTTCTGAAAACGCCGAGTAGTTGTGAATCACGATTACAATTGACGGTAAGCCATCCTCTGATAGACGGTTGTATGTTTGTAAATCACCGCCATAATTCGAAAGGAGCTTCTTACGTGTTTCGATCTCGCCGCCTAACATTTTAAAGAGATTATCAATCTTCTCACTATCATGTGATAAAAGAACATCCCCGATATGTGGCGCTTCACGGAACCAACTTAATGTCTCCGAACTAAAGTCTAGTAGATACGCATGCAGCTCATCTGGCGTATGGGATTCCATTAACGAGTACATTAACGACGCGATAAACGTTGTCTTCCCGCTACCCGCAACACCATAAATAATAGTATTGCCATCTTGGGTGATTGGTAGTCTCATAACCTGCTGGCGTTGGTTCGCCGGATCGTCGTACTCCCCAATCACAGGGTTCAGTTCAAAGCGAGTTGTTGTCTCATCTTGATATTTCTCAGCTAACTGATCTAAATAAATCAACGCAGGTATCGGGTCTAGCCATAGCTGCTTGACCTTGATATTTTCCTGTTTTGCTAGACTTTCTAAGTACTTCGTCACTTCATCAATTTGCTTCGGTGGATTCTTGACCCCTGTTTTACGATCAATCTTCGCACTCTTGATGACGCGACCTAAATGGTCAATCACGCGAATGCTTTCATCCACACGTTTCTCAATTTTTTCAGATGGGTAGTACGGTGCACCACCCCAAGCGGATTGACCAAGCTCGAATAGCTCGTTATATCCAACCTGTAGGTAAAAACGACCTGTCGTAGAGAGCTCTGCAGCATCTGGTCGCTTGATGACCTCCATACTATCCGCTTTTTCCTGTACCTTCAGACTAATTCGGAACTTCGAGTTACTCCAAATTTGGTCATCAACCACACCGGACGGTTTTTGTGTCGCCAAAATCAAATGGACACCTAAGCTTCGTCCAATACGAGCCGCACTTACTAGCTGCTCCATGAACTCTGGTTGCTGTGTTTTCAGCTCGGCGAACTCGTCTGAAATCATAAACAAATGCTGTAACGGTTCTTGTACTAACCCTTCACGATACAGCTTCTGGTATTTATAAATGTCAATATTACTCTCGTTCATCCGGCGACTCGTCTCGCTGAAAATCGACTGGCGACGCTTCAGCTCACTTTGAATCGAGATCAATGAACGTTTAACTGCTGCTCCATCAAGGTTTGTAATCGTACCAGCTAGATGTGGCAGGTTTAAAAAGGCATTCGCCATTCCACCACCCTTATAGTCGATTAAAATAAACGCAACTTCATCTGGGTGATAATTCACAGCAAGCGATAAGATGAATGTCATGATGAATTCACTCTTACCAGACCCTGTCATACCCGCAATCAGCCCGTGTGGTCCATGGTATTTTTCATGAAGGTCCAGCTTAAACAATTCACCCATCGTGTCGACTCCAATTGGCGTTTCAATCGAGAGGACTGGATTGTTTTCCTTCCAGCGAGTTAGAGCGTTCAAATGCTCAATTTTACTTACTCCGAACATTTCAAGGAAAGTCAGCATTTCAGGTAGCGTGTAGGCTTCAACAGAAGATGCGAGCTTAATATTGGCTAAGCGAATCGCAACCTCTTCCGCATCATCACGCTCATAAAATTCAGCATCAAATGCAGTATATGAACCAGAAATATCATCCTTGTCATAAATTTTCGACATGTCATCGGCAAGCTCCACAACCATTGTACATTCCTTCGGTAAGTTTTTAAGCTCATCGTATAATGTCACAAGGCTAATGCCGATGTTCTGTTTTTCTTCTAATAGAAGGTTGATCATCTCGGCTCTTGATGCGAGCGACTTACTCATTGAGAAAATCAAGTAGTGCTGGTCAAGGTCCTTTAACTGTTCCTCATCAAGGCTTGCACGATAGGCAATTTCCTTTTCAAAGTAAGAAGACAGCTCCTTTACCTCAGTTGCATCCGTCGCAATAAAGCGAATCTGCATCGACTCATCCCAAACATGTGGGAGCCATCTAGCAAACTTCCAGTACTCCTCTTCATTCTTATCGTAAAGGAATACAAGCTTTAGCTCGTCATAGCTGTGGAGGGCGGTTAATTGAAAAATAAGCCCCTTCACAAAATCCTGGACTCGACTGCGACGCCCAATCACACCACTGACATATTCCTCCACAAAGCTTAGAGTCACGGGCACTTGTTTTAAAATGTGTGGTGCCTCGACCATTTTATATAGCTCATCCTGAAGATTATCATCCTCAAGAGTAAATTTTTTCTCCGGGTACTTCAGCTCTGCATTTAGAGGCAAATCACCTAGCCCAAGACGGACCTTAAGAAAATCATTCTGCCCAATCCCACGCTCCCACAGATTTCTTTTTTGCATCGTAATCCGTGAGATTAGATTTTGCAGGGCCACATGGTTTTCATGAAGAATTTCACTTTGACGTTCACATTCTTCTTCAATCACCCCAGCCATTTCTTCGATGTATGCCGAGTATTTTTCCTGTCGTTTGCCTTCAAGCTTAATTCGTTGCTTCTTCTCGTGACGCTTCGTTAAAATCGGCCAGAGTACCGTTCCGATTAACATACTAAGTGACATCATCAAGGTCGGCATTGCATACATGATGTCGCCACCACGTGCCATCACATTATTCAACGTGAAAAGCCCGGTGAACAAGGACGCCATCCCCATCGTGATGGACGGACCAAGCATGAACATCAATGGCGTTTCATCAATATTCGGTTTCTGTGGCGGCGGATCAATTCTGATTTCTTTCCTTTCAATGTCGCGTTTAAACCGAGGCGAACGATAAAATAGATCATCATTTATTTCTTCTGTCTGGAAGTCATCAAGTGGTTCTTCATCTTCTATAATCGGCTTTTGCACCTGGAACGGACGAAACGCATTGCGGTCTAAAAATACCAATTGGTGTGGGTTATTCAGTGATAGCAGCTTGCCATTGTAGATGATTTTTAATCCCATGATGTAGATCACATCACCGGTTGATAGCACTTTTTCCGTAACTCGCTCCCCATTCACATAGGTACCGTTCGAGCTGTTGTTGTCACGTATAATCGCATGACCTTGTGCATCATACTGGATCACACAATGGGAGCTTGAAACAAGCTTATTTGCAAAACGGATGTGAGAGTCATTACCACGCCCGATTCGAATACTAGTACCTGTTACTTCATGCTTTGTATACTCATTTCGATCGTTCGTTGGCGGCTCTACATATAAAAGTGCAGAAGTGTCATTGTTGCGGGAAATCGTGTATGTCTTAAATGGCTCAATTTCCTGCTTCACAAGCGTCTCCTGCTTGTCGTTAGCAAGAAATGCGGTTTTGTTCGACTTTAAAAACCACTTGCCATCCTCTGCCTCAATCGCGATCATATCCTTCGGCTCGCCGTTATTGTCCTCAGACTTTAAAATATAGCGACCCGTAATCCGCTCTGGCAGAACATATGTAAATGCCTTTTCCCGATCAAATAGAGTTAAAATCAAAGCATATCTCTCCTTAAAAGAAAAGCGTGAGATGCTATAAATCGACACCTCGAGCTAAACAGTTATACTTAGTTCAAATAGTGTAAAACTGACAATCGAATCAGCTACTCCTTTTAAACGACTTCTTTTTGTTACCTTTGGGCGTACCCTTTTTCCTTCTAAATACGTTTAATATATTAAAATTCCACCAAAACACAGCAGATAAGAGACCCAGTATCAGAATCGAGTAACTTATACCATCTCCAAAGTTACGTCTGCCTGTAATGAAAATAATTAAATAGATGATAAAAATAAAACTAATGAGAGTTAGCATCCCATTCAAGAAATACATCCCTGGATAGGAGACAGGATACTTACTCATCCATTTTAAAATCCAATAGTTTAGTAGTAGGAGTATGATAAGTCCAATCCCCCCACCAACCACGTTCCCTAGATAGATACTTTCTAAGGCATCAATGTAGAAAATCATGACGAAAAACAAGGAAAGGTACTGGAACCCTTTTATAAGAAAAATCACAGCTTTTTACCGCCTTTCCTGAAGGATCGGTTGTGTGCTTTTCTGTTGCTTTTTAATCAGGTAATATCTATGTAACTCCAGCATGTGATACAACATGATGTAGGACATCATGAAATACATACTGATAATCACAATGACCATCGTGTTATCAGATACAAAACGTAGACTCCATGTCCCGACGAGATAACCAAGGGCCGGAAACATTGAAACACTTATTCTCAATCCTTTTTTGGGACGTTTTTTCTCTTTCTTTTTCGGGGTATAGATCTTTTTAATCTGGTCTTTAAAAAAGAGATACAAGACCACAAAGTACCCCAGTACCGATAAAACAAAAAACCAGATTGATTGTATGCCCAGCATGCCGTATGCGAATTTTTGAATGATAATCAAGCACCCTAGTGAATCTACACAACCGTAAACTCCTTTTAATAGAAAGAAGGTGGTATTTTGATACCTTTTCCCATCATGCCGAGATGTGATTCGGTACCACACTGTAGCAACCATCATGATAAAAAATGGTGGTAGCACGACAATTGCATACACCATTTCAAACGGTGGCGCTAATACCGGAATCAATACGAACATCGCAGGTAATAGAAAAACCAACACCGTAAAATTTGACTGCTCAGTTGGTGAAGCTATATGAGTGAGGTATTTTTTCAGATTTCGATTTAGGGTTCCATCATTCATCTGAGTCAACCCACCCCATCTCCTTTTCGATGTTGGTTTTAGCATTTTCAAGCTTTAACTCTTAGCGTAGATGAGGAGCTCTTGCATCTCGTAGCTTTCGCGCTTCCTCTTCAGCCTTACGTCTCGCCTCAGCTTCTGCACGTGCAGCAGCTTCTTCTTCACGCTTAATTTGGTTTGCAGCCTGAATAATATCCGGTGCGACAGATTCAAGTTTAGAGGCAATCGTGCTTAATTCACGATTAATCTCAGCAATCGCTTGATTGATATACTTAACCTCCGGAGCCCGCCAGACAGAGTTGATATTCCCGTTAACGCCATTCAACGTACTTTTTATGCTTCTAAGCTGTGATGCGTAGCTACGTAATTGGTTTGCCTGCGAGATGGCCGCAGAAACGTTAATTCCCATTAAGATCACCTGCTTATTTATAAATGTAGCCCTAAGGCGAAAATTACACAGTTCGTTCACACATTTTCCAAATATCTACTAAAAAACTACTCGATAATTAGGATTAGGTCAATTTTTACAAAATATTCTAATTAATTAAAAATGCATACTAAAGGCCTGTTTATTCTACATTTTTCTACAAATTCACTGTGTTATCGGTCTCGTTTACTACCTAAGGTGTACTACTCCTCTAGTACTTTCAGTAATTCCAAATAAATGAAAAGCATTGATATGTCTCAACATAATATCTTGAAATCAAGCCTCTTAATCCCTTTATTACAATTAGTAGTTCATTAGTCCTTTTCTTATTCATTTTTGTAACACAAATGTAACTTGACACAAAAACATAGATTGATTGATTTTGAAAACCCTTCCATTCGAGAGGAATCTTCTGCGCTAAAATAGTAATGGATTTGTAAAAGAGAGGGAAAAGGTAAATGCATAGTGATGAAGGTATAGAAAATGATACATTTTTAGACAAATTGAAATGAGAAGTTTGAACTAAAACTCTAGAACTCTAATAGTCAATACAGGGTGTAAAATATCCAATAAATAGTACAAGAAAAAACCTAGTCGTTTGACTAGGCTTATTACGTTCTCATTATTTACTTTTTTCTACTACACGTACTTCATATTTTTCAAACGTGACGTCACCGTGCAGCGTTTCACCGGTTATCACATCGGTAACCTGCGATTCAAAATGAACGTGTTGCTCGTCTTCTGTGAAGTTCATGACGAAGATATAATCGCATTCAGGTGCCTGTCGCACTTGAACTGAAACGCCTCTTTCATGCTTCACATCTGCAACCGGATGGATTTCTAATTCCTTCATGACTCCTTCGTAAAAATCACGTTGGAAGTCATCCTCAAGGCGACCACCGATGTAATACGTTTTTCCAGCTCCATATGTGTGGCTTGTTACAGCTGGTGTATTTGCATAGTAATCTTCCTCGTAGGTAGCCTCTACCTTTGCTTCCGCCACATCAAGAGTAGTCGCATAGTCTTTTAATTCATAGGACTTTCCGTTGTAGGACACACGGTTTCGATCAGCAGGGTATAACGTATCTGTTTCAAGTGGCTTCATGCCAAATATCTCTTGCAGCTCGTGTGGCCAACCACCTAAATAGGTTAAATCCGATTCATTGACAAGACCACTGATATACGTCATCACAAGTGTACCGCCATTTTTCACGAAATCCTTGAACCGACTAATGAGATCTTCACTCGCTAAATACAGCATTGGCACAACTAGTAGTTTATAGGAAGAGAAATCATGTTCCTTGGTAATGACATCAACCGGGATGTCATTTTCCCAGAACGCACGATAATGCTGGTGCATCGTCTGTGCATATCGCTTCGTTTCATTGCTAAAACCTTGCGCATCCTGTAGCGCCCAGTGGTTATCCCAATCATATAAGAACGCCACCTCTGCAGAACGATTGGTTCCCGCTACCTCTGAAAGCTTCTCTAATGTTCGTCCAACCTCTGCAACATCCTTGAAGACGCGGTTTTCTGAGCTGTTATCATGGTCAACAACCGCACCATGGAATTTTTCTGAAGAGCCTCTTGATTTACGCCATTGGAAATACAAGATACTATCAGAACCATGGGCCACCATCTGCATCGATGATAATAAATGCATACCTGGACGTTTCGCCTTGTTAACTTTATGCCAGTTTACTAGACTCGGTGTTGATTCCATGAGTAAAAATGGCTGACCTTTTAAACTACGATATAAATCGTCAATGAACGCAACCTTCATCGCTAAGTCAGCAGTCGTTTCCCAATCATTATGCCACGCCGGATACGCATCCCAGCTAATCACATCAATATGCTTTGCAAATTTACTATAATCGAGTCCTTGGAATGGAATTAAGTCCGGGGTATCTCCCATAAAATTGGTTGTAATTGGAATGTCTGGTGTCAACTCGCGAATCGGGACTATTTCATTTTTATAAAAATCAATGGTTTGATCGGTGACGAATCGGCGCCAATCCAAATTATGACCGTGTACCTTGCTTTCCCCAATTGGTGATGGCGATTCAATTTGCGACCAATCTGTAAACGTGTGGCTCCAGAATGGCCCCCACCACGCATCATTTAGCGCTTTCAAATTATGATTATATTTTTCTTTTAGCCACGTCCGGAATGCATCCTGACACAGATCACAGTGACATGCTCCACCATATTCATTGGAAATATGCCACATAATCAATGCCGGATGGTTCCCGTAGCGCTCCGCAAGCAGACGGTTCATTTGCTGTGTCTTTTCCCGGTACACAGGTGAAGTAAAACAATGATTATGTCTCGCTCCATGTAATTGTTTGACCCTAGATGCGTTAACACGAAGAACCTCTGGGTATTTTTGCGACATCCAAGCCGGACGAGCCCCACTTGGTGTCGCTAAAATCACGTTTCCACCAATCCCATGAATGTCGTCTATAATCTTGTCTAACCATTCAAAATGGTAGACACCCTCTTCTGGTTCAAGTGTACTCCACGCAAAGATTCCTACCGAGAAAGTATTTGTATGTGAAAGCTTCATCAACTTAATATCATCCGCTAAAATTTCTGGGTAATCCAGCCATTGATCTGGATTATAATCTCCACCATGTAGCATCTGCTTTGCTTTAGTAACAAACGTTTTACTCATTCGTGTATTTGACATAATAATCTCCCTTTTGAGGGACAGGCTGTCCCATATTTCCAGCCCTATGATTCGATAGGGCGGTAGACTCTAGCGACTACTATCACGGATGACTAACTCAGTTGATATAAATATTTTCTTCGCAATTTGACGGCCAGCGATTCGTTCAAGGATCGTATCAACCGCCGTTTCACCCATCACTTCTGTGTGGACCTTCACCGTGGATAACGGTGGAAAAACATATTTTGAGACACTGATATCGTTGATACCAATGAGACTAACCCGCTCTGGCACAGCAATTTTTTCTTCATTTAAAGCTCGTAATGCACCAATTGCAAGTAAATCATTCGCCGCAAAAAAGGCAGTCGGGAGTGCATCACCCTTCGTTTGAATGGCTTGCTTCATTAGATTGTAGCCATCCTCAACTGTGAATCTTCCTATATATAGGTTGCTTTCATCTAATAGATTCGCATCTAGTAGAGAGGCTTTGAACGTTTTTTCCCGTGTCTCTTCAATTTCAGCCGAATGGTCCTTGAATTCCTCACGCCCACCTAAATAGCCGATATTTGTATGACCACTTTCAGTAAAATGTTTCAGGACTGTTTTAGTCGCCTTTTCAAAATCAACAACAACTGCGTCGTAGACATCCTCATCTGGGCTAGAATCAACAAACACAAGATGCTCTACCATTTGTGAAAGCTCTTCAACTTGGCCCGCGCTGAACTTCCCAACTGCGATAATTCCCTGAAGATCCTCCTGCTTGATGCTTTCAATGCTATTGTAAAAGTTCGCTACCTGAACGCCGTGCTGCTCGCAACGCTGCTCAATCCCCAGTCGAATCGACATATAGTACAGGTCATTAAGCTCTTCCTTTTCGGTATACCAAAGGAGAATCCCAATCCGAGCAGACGAGGACTTTTTGGAAGGACGTTTTTTATACGAAAGTGCCTCGGCAATCTCAAAGATTCTCTTCTTCGTATCATCACCTACCGACAAGCTGGCATCATAGTTGAGCACACGTGATACCGTCGCAATCGAAACGCCCGCCTTCTCCGCTATATCTTTAATCGTCGCCATGATTCATCTCCTCTCTGTGGGAATATCATATTTGTTTGCGTTGTTAATTGTACCCCGGGCCAGATTTGTCCGGGGTATTTTTCGGATATGGGACACTATTTCTGATTTATGGGACAAACCACTGCAGATATGGGACACTGCTTTTATTTTATGGGACAATCTTCGCAGTTTATGGGACAGTACTCCGGATTTATGGGACAAACCGAGATTTCGCCCGAGTCGGCCGCTGGGATTGTTCCCTAACTGCGGATGATTGTGCCCCTACGTAGGAAAATCTCTCTCTATACTTGCGATAATTGTGTCTAAATCAAAATTTTCGTGCCTTAGATCAGATTTGGCCGGAGCCTGTTCCAGATATGGGACACTATTTCTGATTTATGGGACAAACACCTGCAGATATGGGACACTGCTTTTATTTTATGGGACAATCTTCGCAGTTTATGGGACAGTACTCCGGATTTATGGGACAAACCGAGATTTCGGCCGAAGGACTTGCCCTAACTGCAAAACTATGAAATACTCCCTATTTCACCGAAAATCGATATTTCGTTTCCCAATAGTACTTCTCATCTTTTTTCACTACAATTGATGGGAAGTTTGGATGATTAATCGCATCTGGTGCACCTTGGGTTTCAAGGCAAATGGCTTGGTACGGACGGGCTTCACCGTGACGCATTGTAAAACCCTCCATCGTATTGCTCGTATAGACGACCACCGCTTTTTGATTGGTCTCAATTGCTAATTGACGCCCGGACGCTTCGTCATAGAGCTCGATTTCTTGTTCATCAAGCATAAACGGATGGTCATAGCCTTGTCCAACAAGGACAATCTGCTCGTCCTCTGAGTTTGGACCGTCTGCGACTTTTCGGCCCTGTCTAAAATCAAATACCGTTCCAGTCACATCAATCAGTTCACCTGTTGGTAAAGACTCTTGACCTAACTCTATGTAGCGACTACTTTTTATCGTTAGTTCATGGTCCAGTATGTCACGTTTCACATCACCAGATAGGTTAAAATACGCATGGTTGGTGATGTTCAGTAAAGTGTCTGCCTCTGGAATACCGGTTCCAGTAATCTCGAGTTCACCCTTGTTGTTGAGTGAATAAGTTATCTTCATTTCCACAGTTCCAGGGTAGCCCCCTTCGCAATCCTCGCTCACATATGTGAACTCAACGCCAACTCTATCCTCTTCCTCAATCACTTTAGAATCCCAAACAACATTGCTAAACCGAGTCAATCCACCATGAAGATGGTTATTATTTTCATTTTTGTCTAGGGAATAGGTTTTACCGTTTAACTCAAACTCCGCGGCACTGATGCGTCCTGCGACACGACCAATGATTGCTCCTTGGTAGGTTACATCTGATAGATAGCCTTCTAGATTGTCATAACCGAGTACCACATTTTCTAAGGTGCCATTGCGATCAGGTGTCAAAATTTCCGTAATAATACAGCCATAATCAATGCAGGTCACGCTTAGCCCTGCTTCATTTTTTAATGTAAATGCCTGAACTTCTTGGTTATCGAAGGTTCCATAAGGATATGTTTTGATTTCCATTTATCTAATCTCCTATTTTGTAAAATGATTGATAAATCTTTTAAATGCTGCTTGCCCCGCTTCATCACGTTTGTACACACCTGCATCCTCGAGCACACGCATGAACTTTTTACCGACTTCACGCTTCACAAGCTCTGAAACGTTCTCTTTGGTTGGATTAAAAGCTTTCAACTCATCCGCCCACGCTTGATGCAGAGGATTGACTGAGTTTCCTTCTCCGATTAGGTACTTCTCAACCTCTTGTAACTCTGTTTTGAGTCGAGCTGGAAGGACTGCTAATCCCATTACTTCAATCAGACCGATGTTTTCCTTTTTGATATGGTGCACATCAGCATGTGGATGGAAGATGCCCAGTGGATGCTCATCATTTGTACGATTGTTACGCAGCACAAGATCTAGTTCATATTTTCCGTCTCGTACTCTTGCAATTGGTGTAATCGTGTTATGTGGTGTATCGCCAGAGAACGCGTGGATATCCACCTCAGAGTCACTGTACGAGCGCCACTCCTGTAAAATTTGGTCGCCTGCTGCAACCAATGCCTCTTTATCCGCACTTCTTAGGCGAAGAACGGACATCGGCCATTTCACAGTTGAGAACTTGATATTGTCATATCGATCCCATGTAAAAGTGAAATCATCCTCTGCCTTTGCCATTGCAAATTCATAGTTTCCACCTTGATAATGATCATGTGTTAAAATCGAGCCTCCAACGATTGGAATGTCCGCATTTGAACCGATGAAGTAATGTGGGAACTTCTCAACAAAGCCAAGTAAACGTGCGAATGTAGACTTACTGATTTTCATATCACGGTGCTCTTCGCACAGAACGATACAGTGCTCGTTATAGTACACATATGGTGAATATTGCAAATACCAGTTTTCATCTTCTAGTAAAACCGGAATGATTCGGTGGTTGGAGCGAGCCGGATGACCAATGCGTCCAGCGTACCCCTCATTCTCCACACAGAGCAAACACTTCGGATACTTCTCACCACCACTTGGTTTCGCCTCTTTTTCAAGCGCAATTTGCTTTGGATCCTTCTCAGGCTTTGACAAATTGATGGTGATATCAAGTTCGCCGTACTCTGTTTCCACCTTGTATTCGATGTTCTTTTCGATTCGCTTCATTTGTATATAGTTACTATTTTTACTCAACTCATAAAAATAGTTAGTTGCAGCAGTTGGGTTTTCCTGATGAAGCTGATAAAAATGACGCGCCACCGCAGACGGAAGTGGAATCATCGTATTCATGATTTTACTTGCTAGAATTTCCTTTGCGTCAAAATAATCTTCAATTATCTTTTGCTCGCATGCGTAATCCACTAGGTCCTCAACTAAGGTTGGGATGTCCTTTTCAGGTGTAACATGCTCTGTTGGTGCGAAATTTTCAAGTTGTAGTAAAGACAGAACCTGGTTGCGAACGTAAATCATATCTTCTTTTTCAATGAGTCCAATCTTAATAGCCTGTTCTGTTAGCTGTTGAACGCTACCATATATGTTCAATTCTATCGCCTCAGCTTTCATACCCATTTGGGTGGTTTACATGCCAGTTCCACGCATCCTTAATGATTTCGTTAATGGACGTACGCTTCGGTTCCCAACCGAGCACTTCTTTCGCTTTACCTGATGAAGCGATAAGTGTACTTGGGTCTCCCGCACGACGCTCACCGATTTTCACTGGGATGTTACGTTGTGTGACTTCTTTTGCTGCTTCGACCATTTCTTTTACCGAGAAGCCACTGTTACTGCCTAGATTGAAGTAATTGCTCTCGCCGCCATTTTGAAGGTATTTTAATGCTAAAATATGAGCATCAATTAAATCCTCAACATGGATGTAATCCCGGATACATGTACCGTCCGGAGTATCGTAGTCCTCTCCAAAAATAGTGATGGCATCTCGTTTTCCAAGGGCTGCTTGTAAAATCACTGGAATGAGATGTGTTTCTGGATCATGGTCTTCTCCGATTTCACCTGTTGAACGTGCACCTGCCACGTTAAAATAACGCAGTGACACAAATTTAGTGTCATGTGCAATTTCTGACCATTTCATCATTTTTTCCATCGCAAGCTTTGTTTCACCGTATGTGTTTGCTGGAACGGTTGGCATATCCTCAGTGATTGGTACCTGCTCAGGTTCACCGTAGGTTGCTGCCGTTGAAGAAAAGACGATGTATTTTACATTGTTGTTTTTCATCGTTTCAAGGACAACCTGTGTACCGAACACATTGTTGTCATAGTATTTTAACGGGTCAACCATCGATTCGCCGACAAGGGAATTTGCCGCAAAATGGATAACTGCATCAATGCTTTCTTTTTCAAATACTGATTGTAAAAATGCGCGATCACGGATGTCACCTTGATAAAACTTCGCTTTCGGATGAACCGCCTCTTTGTGACCTGTTTGAAGATTATCAACCACGACAACCTCCTCATTCGCATCAATCAGTTGATAAACCGCATGTGAGCCAATATAGCCCGCTCCACCTAAAACCAAAATACTCATTTAAAATCCGCTCCTTCTTTAGGACAAATTCCTCGTCCTAACATATTTTCACCGGGACACTGTACCTGTCCCCTTTGTCCCATTATTATAGTTCTTTTGCGCCATCGCCAATGCTGACTTCATAGAAGGATGCTTGGTAGCCGATGGTTTTCTCGTAGATGTTTCCGACTGCTTCGATAATAGTTTGTGCTTTGTCTTTTTCGACAAGAGCAATCGCACAGCCCCCGAAGCCTGCACCGGTCATACGCGCACCAAGTACACCTTCTTGTTTCCACGCTGCTTCTGCTAGCGTATCAAGCTCGATACCGGTTACTTCATAATCATCACGCAATGACGTGTGTGAAGCATTCAGTAGTCTTCCGAATTCTGTTAGGTCACCGGCCTTTAATGCCTTCAGCGCCTCAAGTGTACGTTCATTTTCGTAGACCGCATGCTTGGCACGTTTTTGTAAAATGTCATTATCTATTAAATTCTTATGTTGTTCAAACTGCTCACTCGTAATATTCCCAAGTGCTTGAACATCGAGCTCCTTTTGTATCAGGGCAAGCGCACTTTCGCACTCACTGCGACGTTCATTGTATTTGGAATCCGCAAGCTCACGACGCTTGTTCGTATTCATAATTAAAATGAGGTGCTCATCCAATTCAATTGGGGCATATTCATACTTTAATGTATCACAATCTAGTAAAATCCCGGCATTCTTTTTACCCATGCCGATTGCAAATTGGTCCATAATTCCGCTGTTGACACCAATAAACTGGTTCTCCACTCGTTGGCCAATTTTCACAAGGTCTACGCGATCAATAGTGAGGTTAAATAGCTTTTCAAACATCACACCTGAGACAAGCTCAATCGACGCCGATGAGGACAGGCCAGCACCATTTGGAATATTCCCGTAAAACAGGACATCCACCCCAGATGAAATGTCATAGCCTTCCTCACGCATATAACGAAGCATACCCTTCGGATAGTTCGCCCAATCATGAGCCTTGTTGTAGTCGAGGTTGTGAAGGTCAAACTCAATCACACCAAGCTGTTCGAAATTCATCGAATACATTCTGATTTTATCATCAACACGCTTTCTCGCAAGCGCATACGTTCCTTTTGTGATGGAAGCCGGAAATACATGGCCCCCGTTATAGTCTGTATGTTCACCTATTAAGTTAATCCGACCAGGAGCGAAGAAGGTTCTGTAATCGGTTTCGTTAAATACTGCTGTAAATGTATCTGAAAGTTGGTTGAGATTCATGGCGAATTGCCTCCAATACGTTAGTTTCTAACTCTATTGTAGAGGCGTAAGTAAAAAAGGTCAATAAATTTTAGTTAAACTTTACTAAAGGGTTAACGAAATTAATTCAACAAACAAAAAAACCTGTTACCTTTGGATAAAAAAACAATGGTAACAGGCAAATATTTTTAAATCATTTTACTTAATTCAATCGGAGAATGCTCCCTTTTTGAGTAAGCACGAAGGCTCACTGTAAAATGGAAGTCCTCGTTTTTCAATTGATATTGTTCAAGAACGCCAGGTCCACAGCTAGCTGAACCCAAGCCTTGTTGCTTGTGATCAATGTTAAACGTGATAAAATCATTTTTTACTAAATCATAGGTATGACCTGCATTTTCAAGCTTTTCAGTTGAGTAATAGCTGGCACTAAAATCAAAGTCTGGTTTTCCAGCCACAAGTATACCAACACCTGAGAGGTCTGTTACCGACGCCCATCTCACCTCATGTCTGTTTCCATTTTCTTGAGGAACAACATATGGTGTGTGTAGGTCATCTACCGAATTCGACCATACCCCAAAACGATTCGCTAACTTGCTATCAGAGTAGGATTCTCCTGGACCTCTGCCATACCAATCAACTTGATTCATTTGAGACTTCAATTTCATCTGTAAGCCGACCTTAGGTAAAGTAGTGGATGCCTCGCCTTGTTTTTTGCCGTCCACTTCAATCGTCATTGATCCGTTTTTTGAAATTGTGTAGATCGTCTTTGTATCAAAGCCCCACGCATGTACAGGTGGCGCTAGACGAGATTGCACACAAATTTTCACTAGATCATTTGATGATGATACCTTAACTTCAACTGCTTTAACGTGAGTCTGCATATGATGCAAACCGAAACGCTTCCACTCTGGTTCTTCTTTCTTCACGCTAAACTCTTCTAGCCCTAATTTGTCATTATCCGTTGGTGCTCGCCAAACATTTACCTTCGGGCCTTGCTCTAGCAATTCAATCCCCTGATGTGTCCAAGACTCAAGCACCCCGTAAACTTTATTGAAGCTATACGTGAAATTCTCTCCACTCACAGCAAGCTTATGGTCAGTATCTTCTACATGTAAAGGTCGATACACTCTACTTTCTTTTACATCCAATGATACGTTAACAGGCAACTCAAATTGAGCCCACGCTACTTCATGACCAGCTTTCGCCCATTTTGTATCAGTCGCCTGATTAAATTGAAGGTTTAACCAATAATCTGTATTCGCTTTGATCATACTCGGTAACGTAAATGGAATTTTTATTTCACTCGACTCTCCCGGAGTAATCGTTGGCATGTCTAGCGTACCACTGTCTACTACTTTCCCATCTGAAACCACACACCATGAAAGCGTTAAGTGATCTAATGTACTAAAATTATATAGATTATCAATGCGAACAGTACCTTCATTGAAATCAACCATTTCAGCTCGAACTGGTTCAATGACCTTTTTATACTCTAAAAGTGCGGGTGACGGGGTACGGTCTGGCATGACAAGTCCATCGATAACAAATGTACCATCATGTGGTGTTTCTCCAAAATCGCCACCATAAGCAAAGTATTCTTTGCCATCTTCCGTATATTGACGGATTCCATGATCAAGCCACTCCCAAACGAATGCACCTTGAAGGCGGTCATACTTATAGAACAAATCAAAATACTCTTTGATCCCACCAGGGCCATTGCCCATCGCATGAGCAAACTCACATAGGATATGAGGCTGTGCTAAATCGTCTCGTTGACCTAACCGCTCCATAATGCCATGCGGAGTATACATCGTCGAGAACATGTCTGCCGCTTCATGCAAACGGGTAGGATTGTTATTTTCTTGTGTCATAATGAGACGAGTTTCCCCTTCATAATGAACAAGTCTTGTTGGATCCTTTTGTTTTGCCCACTCGGCCATTGCCACATGGTTCTCACCAAACCCGGATTCATTTCCTAATGACCAAATGATAATCGATGGATGGTTCTTGTCACGTTCAACCATTCGCTTCATTCGGTCAACAAATGCTTCCTTCCACTCTGGATCTTGAGCCAATTGGTGGGGCTTTCCAATCCGATCAAAGCCATGACACTCAAGGTCTGCTTCATCAATCACATACACCCCATATTCATCACATAAATCATAAAATCGTGGGTCGTTTGGATAGTGTGCTGATCGTACAGCATTGATATTATGCTGCTTCATCAGTTCGATATCTTTTTTCATCCAATCAAATGGTACCGCACGCCCTAAGTCCGGATGATGGTCATGGCGATTGACACCTTTAAAAAGAATCGGAACTCCATTCACTTGGATTAAGCCATTCTTTAGCTCCACTTGTCTAAAGCCAACCTTACTTGGAATCACCTCAACGATGTTACCCTCAGCATCTTTTAAGGTCATTACTAAGGTATATAAATAAGGTGTTTCTGCCGTCCATTTAGAAGGATCAGTCACTCGTATACTAGTATCTAGCTTTGTTTCACTCGACCCACTTAATTGTACGGAAATAGTTCGTTTCGCTTCCTCAACTTCTTTCATATTCGCATCAAAAAGTTGAATCGCTAACTGGTACTCTTTTAAACTATCATTAGAAGAATGGAGAACAGATTCAATCTGTAATTCCGCATCTTGATAATCTTCGTCTAATTTTGTTTTCACGAAGAAGTCATGTGTATACACTTTCGGCTTCGCAAGCAAATACACATCTCTAAAAATACCACTTAACCACCACATGTCCTGATCTTCAATATAACTTCCATCAGACCATTGATAGACCCGAACAGCAATGGTATTATTCCCTTCCTCAACAAACTCAGTTACATCAAATTCAGACGCTACACGACTGCCTTGACTGTAGCCAACAAATTGACCATTAATCCACACATGAAAGGCACTATCTACTCCTTCAAAACGTAGAAAAACAAGGCCTTTTAGCATATCATCAGTTACATAAAAATCACGACGATAGGAACCCGTTGGATTTTCAGTTGGAATATAGGGAGGATTGACCGGAAATGGATATTGAACATTTGTATAATGCGGATTTCCATACCCATGCATTTGCCAACTTGAAGGGACCTGTAACTCATCCCAATTACTAGTGTCATAATCTTTTTCATAGAAAGAGCTTGGAGCATGTTCCGGAGTCTCCGAATAATGAAATTTCCACAACCCATTTAATAATGTAAATCCATTAGCACGACCTCTATCAAAGCTAATCGCATCCTCAAGATTCTGATAGGACATAAAATAAGAACGATCTTTCACTCGATTCCTTTGAAGGATATGTTGATTCTCATAATCTCTAAGCAATGTCATGTTGACCTCCATTGTGGGACAGAGGGACAGGTCCCTCGTCTCATATTTTTAGCCAAGTGGGACAGTGAACCTGTCCCCTTGTCCCTATTTAATCGCACTTCCCAGCATGCCCTGGATAAAGTGTTTTTGTAGTGCAAGGAAGAAGATAATAATTGGGATTGTCGCAATCATAATCCCTACGTTAATTTGACCATAGTCTATGATTGAAACTCCCTTTAGACTGGATAATGCAACCGGGAATGTATACATATCCGTTGATGTAGTGACAACCAATGGCCACAGAAAGTTATTCCATTGTGAGAGGAATAAGAAGATGGATGTCGCAGCAAGCGCTGGCTTCATAGACGGGATTACAATCCGGAAGAAGATTTTCATTTCTCCAGCCCCGTCCATTCTCGCAGCTTCAATTAATTCTGTTGGAAAGGCCATAAAGTTTTGTCTCATTAGAAAGATTGCGAACGGTGTACAAACCGTTGGTAAAATAAGCGCAATATACGTATTTAATAATCCGTAATCAGCCATCATCCTAAACTGCGGAATCAAAAGGGCTTGATACGGAATCATCATTGACAATAGAAATACTGTAAATATAAATTTATTCCCTTTAAAATGAAATTTCGCTAGTGCGTATGCAGCCATGGTAGAGACCATAAGAGCCAAAACGACATATACACCTGAAACAAATAATGAATTAAATAGTACACGCCAAATATTGATACTCTCATTCAAATTCGTAAAGTTGGTTATAAACTGATCTCCAAACGTCAATGTTGGAGGATTTGAAAACATCTTACTCGTATGATTGGTTGCTCCAACTAACATCCAATAAAATGGGAAGATTGAAATCACGATACCGACAGCAAGAAGTAAATAAATTCCTGCTTTTCTCGAGAATCTTGATGCTTTATTTTCCTGCATTATTTACCATCTCCCGTCACTCTTGATTGAATAAGTGATAGAATCGCAACGATGACTACAACGACATATGCAATGGCAGACGCATAGCTAAAGTCATAGTATTTGAATCCATTGTTATAAATCATTAATCCTAGTGTTGTTGTTGAATCACCAGGTCCACCTTTTGTAAGGTTGAAAGGTTCATCAAATAGCTGTAAGGTTGCAATCGTTGATATAATCGAGGTGAATAAAATAATCGGCTTCAATTGCGGAATCGTGATTGATAGGAATTGGCGAATCTTTCCTGCACCATCTATGGAAGCCGCCTCATATGTTTCCTCTGAAATATTCTGCATCGCAGCTAGATAGATCACCATATTGTAGCCTGTCCATCTCCATGTCATCGCGATGATAATCGATACCTTCGCCCAGAACGGATTATTCAACCACGGAATAGCATCAATCCCAATCAAAGTTAAAAATTGATTTAAAATTCCTTTATCCATCATGATAATTGAGAACAAAATCGAATAAGCAACTAATGAGGTTACAGCCGGTAGAAAGAATCCTGTGCGGAAAAACCCTTTAAACTTTAGTAGTTTACTATTTAATAGAGCTGCTAAAATAAGTGCTAATAGAATCATAATCGGCACTTGAACAATGAAAATGATAAATGTGTTATATAAGGCTTGATGGAACGTTGTATCTTTTAATAATCGAATATAGTTATCAAATCCTGTAAAAACGTAGACGCCACCTTGAGACGTTTGAAAGCTTAAGATAAACGAAGAAATGATTGGGTACACCGTGAATATAAGAAATAAAATAAGCGCCGGGGCTAAAAATAAATACGGTGTCAATTTTGCTTTGTTTATTTGATTCATCTTGTTGTCTAACCCCCTTATTCATAGGAGAGGTAATGAAAGAATCCTCTCATTACCTCTAATTTATTATTTCATTCGATTTTCAATATTTTTTCTAGCCTGTTGCATCGCTTCTTCTGCATCTGTACCATTCAAGGCTTCACCTTGTGCTTTTACAATTTCATCACGAGCAATTGGATCATTCTTTGTATAAATAATCGTCGGAATCTTATTCATTTCGTCAGCTAGGAAACGCCAGATTTTCTGATTTCCGAAAAATGACTCTTCAGCATCAAATAATTCAGATTCAAACACTGGTGCATAGGTAGGGAATAAGCCACCCTCCATTGCGATTTCTTGTGCTTCAACACTTGTCGTAAACCATGATAAGAAATCATACGTTTCTTGAATCTTGTTACCTGTGGATGGAATAACAAATGAGCTACCACCTTGAACAGATGAACGTGAACCATTTTCTTCATGTGCAGGTAACGGCATTAAGCCCCACTTACCGTCTGTTTCAGGTGCTTGTTGTTTAATCGTACCAACTAACCAACCGCCAGCAACTACGGATGCCGTTTCTGAATTCGCAATTGATGTTACCCATGCATCCCAACCAGTTACACCTAATAGCGCGTCTTTTTCATGTAAACCTTTCAGTACTTCAAGAGCATTGACAGACGCTTCACTACCAACGATTAATTGATTATCTTCGTCATAATACCCTTCACCTTGTTGATTTAAAATGATGGTGTACACGTTCGCATCTGCTTGGTCAAAGCTAAGCATTGCTGTACCAGTTGCTTCTTTCATTTTGCCTCCAGCTTCAACAAAGTCTTCCCATGTTTGAAGATCTTCTGGATTAATTCCTGCTTCTTCATATAAATCTGTACGATAGAAGATTGCTGCAGGACCTGTATCGAAAGGCATTGCATAGATATTGCCATCTTTTGAAACAGCATCTATTTTAAAATCTGGGAAATCACCCTTAAAATCGTCATAGCCAAGCTCGCTTAGGTTCGCAAACGCATTCGGAAATGCTTCTAATTTCCCTTGAAGCTCATCATCTGTTTGGAGTAGTCCATCTGGTAGACCTTTTCCTCCAGCTTGTAAACCAGTTGTTGTTTTACTCTTAATGTCTTGTCCACCTGTTTCAATAATTTCTACTTTAAAATCAGGATTGTCTTCTTTATAGATTTCTGCTGCTTTTTCTAAAACTGGAACGTTGATATTATTGGCCCAGATGGTAATAACATCATCACTTGAACCTGATCCACCTTCACTACCCGAAGAACCACAAGCAGTAAGTAAGGATAATAATAAAAGACCTAAAATCACTAAACCGAATTTGTTTTTCATAAAAATCGCTTCCCCTTTTAGTAATTTGTTTACTAATAAAATAATATCACCTTTAACTAAACATGTAAACGTTTAATTATATATTTTTTACTAAAAATTAGTTGTGTTTTTACTAATTAACTACACTTTTTCCTTTTTTTTACAAGATATATCCCTAGATTTCACCGGTTTCACATGTAGTACGCCTTTAAACGAAGGAGATACACAATTGAATGAAATAAAAAAAGCGAGCATTTTTGCTCACTTTTTGTCATTGATAGGTGGTGTACTTTTTCGAAAAATGGGTTTTCCTTGTAAATACACTGTTTTCGCGGTTGTTCTATTTTTTGTTAACCTTTCCTCTACCAAATCCAAACCTGTCTCACAAAGGGTAGGAATATCAATATGGAAGGTTGTTAATGGTGGGGATACGTATTTTGTAACACTGATATTATTTATACTAAAGAATGCAACTCGTTGCGGTATGGGAATTTGCATCTCATTAAATGCTTGTAACGCACCAATCGCAAGAGGATCTGTCGCAACACAAAAGGCTTCTGGGAGATCATCGCCCATTTCCTCAATCACCTTCAATGCAGCTTTATAGCCATTTTTCACCGTACTAGCAGGAACGATTAAGATGTCCTCTTCTCTTAATTTATTACGTTCGCGTTGATACTCTCTAAATGTAACCTCTCTTAACTGAGGGATAGGTTCATTTGTCTCAACATCATAATCCTGCGCACCAATAAATCCAATGCGGTTATAGCCTATCCCTTCAAAAAATTGAATCATATATTCAGTCATTAGCTTTAAATCTGGCACAACTGCATCAAGATTATGAGGGTCTCTTCTCGTATTTAAGAAAACGCCGTGGGGGGTGATTTCTTCTAAGTATTTTATTTCTCGATCCGTTAATTTTCCAATCGCAATAAACGCAGTTGTATTCTTATCTACCTTTTCGATTCCATCATTTATATGATAACGAACCAATTCTATTTTTCGCTCTTTTGCTTGCTTTTCAAGCTCAGTTCGAATCCCCTTAAAAAATACATCTTCTAATTCTTCTTCATTCGAAATCCAATATAGGAAGGCGATATTGTTTAACTGCGTAATTCCTTGTCTCTTTTTATAGCCCAACGTTTCCGCAACGGATTTTATTTTCTCTCTCGTTTCTTCACTAACAGATAAATTCGCATCATTATTCAGTACTCTTGAAACGGTCGCAATTGAAAAGCCAGACTTCTGGGCTATATCACGAATCGTAGCCATATTTTCTCATCCCTTCTGTCTTTCCTCTATCTATATAGTATACAGAAACTATCTTAAAGTAAACATTTTTAGTAAACATTTTTATCTTATCCATCTGATATATTAGTATCCATAAATATAAAAGAGGAGCAGCCAACGTGCAAGCTACTCCTCTTTCATTATGCGCTTTACTAGTATAGCTAGATTTATTTTAAAATATCCTCGATTTTCGTTAATTCGTCTTCAGAAAACGAGAGATTTTGAATGGCTGCAACACTGTCTTCGACTTGGCTCACCTTGCTTGCACCAACTAATGCAGAGGTTACGCGTCCCTCTCGTAGAACCCATGATAACGCCATTTGCGCGAGACTTTGTCCTCTCTCTTTTGCAAGTTCGTTTAACTGTTCAATTTTACCTAAAACATCCTCTGTGATTTGTTCCTTTTTAAGGAATGTATTTTCCTTAGACGCTCGTGAATCACTTGGAATACCACCAAGGTATTTATTTGTTAATAAACCTTGAGCCATCGGTGAAAATACAATCGACCCTACACCATTTTCGCTCAACACATCCTGTAAACCGTCTTCTATCCAGCGGTCAAACATTGAATATCTTGGTTGGTGAATCAGAAGTGGTGTCCCGAGCTCTTTTAATATACGTACAGCTTCTTTTGTTTGTTCAGGATTATAGTTTGAAATCCCGACATACAGTGCTTTTCCTTGTTTTACGATATGGTCAAGCGCACCCATAGTTTCCTCAAGCGGTGTATTTGGGTCTGGACGATGCGAATAAAAAATATCTACATAGTCTAAGTTCATTCGTTTTAAGCTTTGATCAAGACTTGAGACTAAGTATTTGCGTGAACCCCAATCCCCATACGGCCCTTCCCACATATAGTAACCAGCCTTTGTGGAAATCACCATTTCGTCGCGATACGGCGCAAAATCTGCCTTGATCATTTTCCCAAACATTTCTTCAGCACTACCAGGTGGTGGACCGTAATTATTGGCGAGGTCAAAATGAGTAACGCCTAAATCGAATGCTCTTCTTAAAATATTTCGGCCGTTCTCGAACGAATCGACGGCTCCAAAATTATGCCATAACCCTAACGATATCGCCGGTAATAATAAACCTGAATTCCCAACACGATTATATTTCATTTCTTGATAACGACCTGCATTAGCTTGATAGACCATGATATTCCCCTTTCTAATAGGCCGGGACAATAGATTCGTCCCATTACTTTTCTTTGAAGATTTCCATTAGTTCGGTTGTAGCGTCATCTGTGTTTTGAACATAGGAGACGAGATGCCTCATTTGGTTGTTTTGGTTTTCGATTGAAGCAGTGATTTCTTCAAGTGACGCTGTCGTTTCTTCGATAATTGCAGCAAACTCACTGACTGATGTCTCAATTGAAACAGACGAATTACCGATCTCGTTTGATATTTTTTCGAAATGCTTAACAGCTTCATTCAATTCAGAAACGGTATCATCAATTACTGTGAAGACGCCCTTCGTATCATTCGTCAGCTTCACACTTTCTTCCATTTTCACCGCATTTTCTGCCATTTGTTTCTGCGTTAATGTTGTACTTTCGTTAACCTCTTTTAGATTTTCAGAGATGAGGTTCGCTGTATTTGAGGTAACCTCAGAAAGCTTACGAATCTCAGATGCAACAACCGCAAATCCTCTACCACTATCACCTGCACGAGCCGCTTCAATTGACGCATTCAATGCTAATAAGTTCGTTTGTGATGCGATTTCCTGTATGCGGTCCGTAAATCCATTTGTCTCATTGATTTTCTCAACTAATAGATTCATAGTTTCAGACATCGAGTGAACGGAATCCTGGAAGTCAGTGATTTTTGAAAGTAGTTCAGAAATCGTTTCATTTCCATTGTCAGCCGCTTCATTTGCATTTTCCGTTTGAACCCCAAGGTGGTTCGAGCCTTTTACAAGTTCCTTCACTACCCGGTTTAGATCCTCGATAGATTCAGTAATCGTAGCTGCAGCTTCATTTTGCGTATTCATTCCGGCGGAGATTTCAGAAACGGCAATCGTCATCTCGTTAAAGGAATGCATTTGCTCCTCACCTTGGGTGCGGATGTTGGTTATGTTCTTGCTGATCGTTTGCGAACTTGTCTCAAGCTGAACCGCATGCTGTTTTCTCATTTCTAAGAGATGTTCAGTATGCATATGTGTCGCTTGAATATCCTTTGTCAAACGACTTGTCACCAGACTTTGGAAAAACAGCGTTGCAACGATCACGGTGAAAATCAGATAAAAGATGACCGTTTCTTTTGAGGTATACCCAAATTGCGGACCTTTTGTGATAAAAAATAGGACCGTTAACACAATCGCACAGGCTACACCAAAAATTAGCGTCTCACGCTTGTTATAAATTGCAACCGCTGTCATTAGGTACAAGGGTAATAAGATAATTGGTGCTGATTGCGAACTAAACATAATGAGGAATATAACCACCGCAATCCCTACCACCGCAATATAAGGTGTTATGTTTAATAATAGATTCCTATAAATAAGAAAAAATAAAATTGAGAGAAAGCCCAAACCACCGATACCTATCGTCAGTATCATTTGAAGTGGTTGTCCAATTGAAATCTCTACTACCACTGCGAGAAGAACCGAAATGAGTGAAACAATGCTCACTAACTTATTCTTCCGAATCAAATCCGCTCTTTTTAACTCATCAATTGATAAAACCTTTTCGTCCATTAGGTTCTCCCCCAAATTTTTAATCTAACTATATTTTACATTTTTTCTAATAATATGAACAGAGGTTCAGATGAAAAAATAGATTCAAACAAACGATTGTTTAGACAGTTAGCCTTACTAGCACAAGGGATTTAATTTTCAATCAATCGTTTGTTTGGAATGAGACTTATTTAAACGTTAAGTTTACGGTATAGCCTAAATTATTAAAAAAGCCCGCTAGTACTTTTTCTGCGTTTTTCTCAGCTGTTACTAATAGTCCCATTTCTTTTGCTTCTTCCCGAATTTTCTCCTGAGCTTCTGCCGCTAAGTCAAAGCCTTCATCCCACTTCAACTCACCACGAAAAATACCTTCATCTGAAAATGTGACTAACTTGTCCATCTGAATTGCCGGGTCTTGGATAAGGTCAGCATGCGGGAGAAAAATGTCTAGCACTTTTTCCTTCTCATTCACTTTGATATCGTCCTCGGTGATTCCTTGTAAGTCAACACCGGCGATCACTGTGGCTGGAACAATTAATAAGATTTCTCTCTTTGTGCCTGGGAGATTAAATCTTATATCATTTCCAAACAATTTATTATCTTCTTCCTTGATGTCTACACTCACCCGGGCTTCAGCTGTTGCGAGTGTCGCTAGCTCCTTGATATCCTCAACAAAAAGTGTAGTCTCTTTCTTAAACGTATTTCCAGACAGGAGCCAAACACTACCTGCTGAAACTGCAACAAGAAGGACGGCAACTAGGAGAATTCGTAGACCCCACATTTTAAACACAAATGAAAACAATGACCCAGATGTGTTGCGGCCTCTTTGCCCAACAACAGCAGTAGCTGCACTTTCTTCATTTGCTGATTTAAGTTCTTTTAAAATCGCCTCTAACTGTGCAACTGTTTCATCTTTTTTCTTCATGAAAATTAACCTCCTTTTGATAGATTGCTAGTTTTTAAACATGGAATGATAAAAGCTACACCAAAACAGGGGTGTAGCCAAACGAAAAATGGCAAAATGACTTCGCCAAAACCTGTGCTATTTATACTATTTTTTACAAATTTCGTATAAGACTATTTTATCATGGTCAATTTTAACTGTCACTCTTTGAATTTGTGAGGTTTGAGGTTACATTAGCATTTCGGGTGGTTCAGGAAAGTGGATTAACGTCCTTCGGTGTTTCACCCTACTTTCTTGATTCAATCAAACGTTTGTTTAGCCTTTTAACCCTACAGCACCAAGGGTTTTGGATTTCAAACAAGCGTTTGTTTGAACTGAATTTTGCGGGTCAAACAAACGCTTGTTTGAGGGCTATGTTCGCAAAAAAAGAGCGACTCACCATGTAGCCGCTCTAGTAAACTCTATTCTTTTTCTTTAAAAATCTGTGTTAATTCTTCGGTTGCCTCGTCTGTGTTTTTAACATACGAAACGAGGTGCTGCATTTGAGAGTTTTGTGTTTCAAGTGATGCTGATATTTCTTCTAGAGATGCGGATGATTCCTCAATAATCGCAGCCAGCTCACCGACAGATGTCTCAATTGAAACAGATGAATTTCCAATAAGACCCGCCACTTTTTCAAAATGCTTAACTGCTTCATTTAATTCAGAAACGGTTTGATCGATTGCCGTAAAGACAGATTTGGTGTCTTTTGTATACTGGACACTCTCATCCATTTTTTGTGCATTTTCAGTCATCTGGTGCTGTGTAATTGTGGTCCGGTTATTTACTTCCTTTAGATTTTCAGAAATAAGGTTTGCAGTATTTGAAGTCACTTCTGATAGTTTACGAATTTCACTTGCCACTACTGCAAAGCCCTTACCACTTTCACCTGCACGGGCAGCTTCAATCGATGCATTCAATGCAAGTAGATTCGTTTGTGAAGCAATTTCTTGGATACGATTCGTAAACGTATTTGTCTCATTAATTTTCTCAACCAATTGATTCATGGTGTCAGACATAGATTTGACGGAGGCTTGGAAATTTGTAATTGTAACCAATAATTGATCGATTGTATCATTTCCATTATCAGCCGCTTGATTTGCACTTTCGGTCTGATTGCTTAGGTGAGTTGATCCCTGCACAAGCTCCTGAATGGACTTGTTGAGTTCTTCAATCGCTTCAGTGATGGTCATGGCTGCTTCATTTTGAGTATTCATTCCAGTTGCAATCTCAGACACGGCAATCGTCATCTCATTAAAGGAATGCATTTGTTCCTCGCCCTGACGACGGATATTGGTGATATTTTCTCCAATCGTGTACGTGCTCGTTTCTAGTTGAACGGCCTGTTGTTGACGCGTGTGTAACAGATCTTCTGTTTTTGTATGATAGTCCAAAATACCTCGAGACAAACGTGTTGTAACAATGGACTGGAAAAGCAATGTAGTCACAACAATCGCAAATATCATGTAAAATGCAATGATGATTTCAGGTGTATAGTTCAGCATGTCATGATGTGTTATAAAATAAATGATGCTCAATAAAACAGAACAAACAACACTAAAAAGTAAGATAAAACGATCACTATAGATTGCAGCTGTTGTAATTACGTACACCGGCAAGAGTAAGACTGGCGCTGACGGTGATGCAGACATCACCGCATAAAGTAGGACCGTAAGTCCAACAATTGCAATGTACGACGTTTGTTTTATAAGTATTTTTTTATAGATAAGTAGACAAAGCACGGCTAAAAAGGCAAAACCTCCAAAGATAATCGTCAAAATGACTTCAATGGGCTGCTTAATAGCAATATCTATTGTAGTTGCTAAAAGGACGGAGATAAGCGTCACAATTGCGACTAGCTTATTTTTCCTCAAAATATCCTCTCTAATTAAATCTTCCATACCAAATGCTGTTTCTTTCATGATGATGTTCCTCCAATATAGTTATACACTTTTATAACTTTACTACTATTTCGCGAATGTTAATACTGGGTATAAAAGGAAATTTTCAGTTCAAAAGTTTAATATTCATTACAAATATCTCTTCATATTAAAAAAGGTTAACAATTTGTTAAGAGTTGGTAATTGCAGATAATGTGACAAATTTTTAGAGTATGCTTACCTATAATGACACCGTAGGACTTTTTCAAGAAGAGAGGTGATAAAAATGGGAGAGCTTCTTCGCCACGCTGTTCAGTTTAAAAAGAAAGAAATCATTAACATCCTAATTAAACAAGGCATTTATAAAAAGGATAATAAGCATCTTTATGAACTGACATTGAGTGAACTTGAAAATGAATATAAAGTTTATCTGAACACAAGTCAGAAGGATGATCACGTTCTTAAAATAAACTAAAGGGGCAACCCGCAGGCTGCCCCTCACATATTAATTCAACTTCGATCTTAGATACGCATCAATAAATAGGTCAATTTCGCCATCCATGACACTTCCAGTATTCCCTACCTCTACACTTGTACGATGGTCTTTGACCATGGAATATGGGTGGAAAACGTAGGAACGGATTTGGCTTCCCCAACCGATTTCTTTTTGCTCACCGCGGATTTCATCAAGTTCAGCTTGTTGCTTTTCAATTTCTAATTGATACAACTTCGACTTTAACATTTTCATTGCCTGTTCGCGGTTTTTGATTTGGGAACGTTCCGTTTGACACGTTACAACTGTATTTGTTGGCAAGTGAGTAATACGAACAGCTGAGTCAGTCGTATTGATATGCTGACCCCCTGCACCACTTGCTCGGTACGTATCGATTTTTAAATCTTCACTTCGTATGTCAATTTCGATGTCATCGTTAAACTCTGGCATAACCTCACAAGAAACAAATGACGTGTGACGACGACCTGATGAATCAAACGGCGAAATACGAACTAAACGGTGTACTCCTTTTTCAGCCTTCAAATACCCATAGGCATTGTGGCCTTTAATTAATAGAGTAACACTCTTAATTCCAGCTTCGTCACCAGGTAGATAATCCATTGTCTCAACCTTGAAGCCCTTTTTCTCAGCCCAACGTGTGTACATACGAAGAAGCATTGAGCCCCAATCCTGTGACTCTGTGCCACCCGCTCCAGGGTGAAGCTCTAAAATCGCATTATTTTTATCATGTGGCTCGCTTAATAAAAGCTGTAACTCAAATTCGTTTAAACGCTTTGAAAGCTCTTGAATCTCTTCATCAAGTTCAGCTTGCAAATCTTCGTCTGGCTCTTCCTTTACGAGCTGGTACGTTAACTCTAGATTTTCATAAGAATCATTCAAGCTCACAAATTCATTTACCTGATCCTTCAATGCATTTCCTTCGTTGATTACCGTTTGCGCAGCATTTTGATCGTTCCAAAAGTCTGGCATTGACATGATTTCGTCAAGCTCGGTAATACGCGCTTGTTTGGCCTCTAAGTCAAAGAGACCCCCTGAAACCCGCTAATTTCTTAGCCATTTTATCTAGTTCATGCTTAATCTCTACTAATTCCATACCTATTTTCCTCCAAGATGTTTGTCTATAGATTTCTACTTTATTATCTTACTCATTTTTTTGTTAGATAATGAAATTTAAAAATACTATACTTAGTTTTCAATGTCTAGCTCCAGGTGCCATCGGCTCGAGGTCACAAGCCAATCCCTTCGGAAGGCAAGAGGCGCCTTCTGTCAGTGCTTGTCTTGTGCTTGACTTGCACAGGACGTGCTGACATCGACGTTCGCCACAGGACGTGGCGGTCGTTAGTCGATGTTCCTCTTTTCTAGATTAGTCCCGTTTTTTTCGAAAGAAAAGGTGAGAGCGGACTCTCACCTCTTACCTATATTGTACTGCCCTTATTTCCCGTGGCAGTTTTTGAATTTTTTACCGCTGCCGCAGTAGCATGGGTCGTTACGGCCGATGTCAACTGATTTTGTGACTGGACGCTTTTTAGGCTTTTCTTCGCCGCCTTCTTTTGGTTGGACAGCTTGGCCTTTCGCGACTTCTTCACGTTGTAGGTTGTTGCGGATTTGCGCCTTCATAACAAACTTCGCCACATCGTCTTCAATAGAAGCAATCATGTTTTCAAACATCGCAAAGCCTTCGAATTGATATTCGCGAAGTGGATCGGTTTGACCGTAGGCACGTAAATGGATACCTTGACGAAGCTGATCCATTTGGTCAATATGGTCCATCCACTTGCTATCCACAGAACGAAGCACAACCACACGCTCAAATTCACGCATTTGTTCTGGCTCAATTTGTGCCTCTTTTTCATCATAGCGCTGTTTAATCTTTTCAAGAATAAGCTCTGATATTTCTTCAGGCTCTTTACCACGAAGGTCGTTCTCAGAAATGTCACCCTCATTTAGAAGGTTCGCATTCACATAATCAACGATTCCTTTGTAGTTCCAGTCTTCCTCAACCTCATCCTTAGGTGTATGAGCATTAACAACCCGCTCTAGTGAAGACTTAATCATATTTTCGACAACATCACGAAGGTTCTCGGAATCAAGGACTTCGAAACGTTGCTTATAAATAACCTCACGTTGCTGACGAAGCACATCGTCATATTGTAAAAGTTGTTTACGTGCGTCAAAGTTATTACCCTCAACACGTTTTTGAGCAGATTCAACGGCTCTGGAGACCATTTTACTTTGAATTGGCTGGGAATCGTCCATGCCAAGGCGCTCCATCATATTTTTCATATTGTCAGAACCGAAACGACGCATCAGTTCATCTTCCATTGAAAGATAGAACTGTGTCACACCTGGGTCTCCTTGACGACCAGAACGTCCACGAAGCTGGTTGTCAATACGACGGCTCTCATGGCGCTCTGTACCAATAACCGCAAGTCCACCGACTTCCTTAACACCTTCGCCTAGCTTGATGTCAGTACCACGACCAGCCATGTTTGTTGCAATCGTAACAGCACCCTGTTGTCCAGCATTTTCAATAATTTCTGCCTCACGCGCATGGTTTTTCGCGTTCAAGACATTATGCTTAATTCCTTTTTTCGTTAGGAACTTTGAAATGATTTCAGATGTTTCAATCGCAACCGTACCCACTAAGACAGGTTGTCCCTTCGCGTTACGCTCTGCAATATCTTCTGCTACTGCACGGAACTTACCTTCGATGGATTTATAAATTAAATCCGGACGGTCATCACGAGCAATCGGACGGTTCGTCGGAATTACAACAACATTCATATTGTAAATATTGCGGAATTCCTCTTCCTCAGTCTTCGCCGTACCTGTCATACCAGAAAGCTTCTCGTACATACGGAAGTAGTTCTGGAACGTAATGGTCGCAAGCGTCATACTTTCATTCTGAATTTCCACGCCTTCCTTCGCCTCAATCGCTTGGTGAAGGCCTTCACTATAACGACGACCTTTCATCAGACGACCAGTGAATTGGTCAACGATGACGATTTGGTCTTCTTCAACGACATAGTCAATGTCACGATGCATACTTGCATTCGCTTTTAATGCTTGATTGATATGGTGAATCAACGTCACATTTCCAATATCAAAGAGGTTCTCAATGCCAAATACTCGCTCAGCCTTTGAGATCCCTTCTTCCGTCAATTGAACACCTTTTGTTTTTTCATCATAGGTGTAATCTTCTTCTTTTTTAAGAGTGTTCACAAATCCATTTGCTTGAATATAAAGTGCCGCTGATTTTTGAGCAGAACCAGAAATAATTAATGGTGTACGCGCCTCATCAATTAAGATCGAGTCAACCTCGTCAATTACAGCAAAATAAAGCGGACGCTGTACCATTTGTTCCTTATAAAGGACCATGTTATCACGCAGATAGTCGAAACCAAATTCATTGTTCGTACCGTAAGTCACATCAGCGCGGTATGCTTCAATTTTTTCTTCACGAGACATTGAGTTTAGGTTCAACCCAACAGAAAGGCCTAGAAACTCATAAAGCTGACCCATCTCGTGCGCATCACGACTTGCTAAGTATTCGTTGACTGTGACAACGTGAACACCTTTACCAGTGATCGCATTCAAATAAACAGGCATCGTGGAAGTTAAAGTTTTACCTTCCCCTGTTTTCATCTCAGAAATATTTCCTTCATGAAGGGCGATTCCCCCCATGAGCTGCACGCGGTACGGATGGAGACCCAACACACGTTTAGCACCCTCGCGAACAACAGCGAAAGCTTCAACTAGTATGTCATCCAGTTTCTCACCTTTTTGATATCGTTCCTTGAACTCTTCGGTTTTGTTGCGAAGGGCTTCATCAGAAAGCTTTTCCATCTGAGGATGAAGTGCCTCAATTTTATCAGCAAGTGATTCTAAGCGCTTAAGTGTGCGTTTGTTTGGATCAAAAACCTTATTTAAAATTCCAAGCATTATGTACGCTCCTCTATCGTAAATTCGTATATTATGTAAATTAGTATATCTTACATTTTACCACTAAATAGGACAAGGGTAAAATATTATCGGGTTTCGTGATTTGAGTGGATTCGACAAATAAAAGGACACGGCTCATAAAACTAGACAAACATGAAAAAGAGGCAGCCTGAAGATTCAGACTGCACTCTAGTCATTTTTTATTTAACTTGGTTCAATAATCCCGTATTTACCGTCCTTACGGCGATACACGACATTGGTTGTGTTCGTTTCAGCATTTGTGAAAACGAAGAAGTTGTGACCAAGCATGTTCATTTGTAAAATGGCTTCTTCACTGTCCATCGGTTTCAAATCAAAACGCTTTGTACGAACTAACTCGTAATCTTCATCCTCAATATCTTGAACAGCAGTTGCTGTTGTAGCACCACCGTTAGCAAACATTGTTTTAGTAGAACCTTTTTCACGTAGCTTTCGGTTGACTTTCGTTTTATGCTTGCGGATTTGACGCTCAAGCTTTTCGCCTACAAGGTCAATCGCAGCATACATATCTTCATTAGACTCCTCTGCACGAAGCACGAGCTGTGGCATTGGAATCGTAACTTCTATTTTTTGATCCTTTGCATTATTTACTTTTAAGTTAACATTTACGTTTGCATCTGGAGTGCCGTCGAAATAGCGTTCAAGCTTACCTAACTTCTTCTCAACATACTCCCGTAAAGCTGGAGTTACCTCAATGTTTTCACCACGAACGTTGTAATTCATACATGAACTCCTCCTTTTAACTCGACTAGCAAGTGCCAGTCTCTGCTAATGCATTGGACACAGCCAAGACCCTTTTTAGGGTATCCAACCTGTGTAACAATATAACCCTGTTTAATTTAAGGTTATATGTACTAATTCTACACACACCTCCCCAATTCCTGCTTTTTCTTTAAGGAAATATGAAGAAATTGTGAATTTGTAAACAAGTGAATAAGGTACGGTTTGGTCAAAAGGACAGGTTTGGTGCCCTACCAAAACTAGATTCTCTTATTCAAGTTCGATCCGCTAATTGTAAATTTGTAAACAATATGTGTAGGTGTAGAAATATATGCATGTCTATGGTGAGTTATGAATGGTTCTTGTGTGGATTCTAAGATGAGATTTGCTTTGAAGAATTCTTCATTAGTAGTATGTCCATAATTTGGGTTTTTAAGTAAAGATATTTAAAGGTTGTTGTTATTTCACAGGGGTATGATTTCCGCTCCTGGCACTCGCTTTCCGCGGGCGATCTGCAAGCCTCCTCGCTCGTACCTCGCTGTGGGGTCTCGCTTAGCTCGCTATTCCCGCAGGAGTCTCGTGCCATGCGCTCCAATCATCAGAGGTGACAATTGTAGAAGCCATTTCAAAATCAATAAAGTTTCCTAAGACAGCCGAAAGTTCCTATTTTGTGAAGGATGTTAGATTTTGCTTTCCCCAATCATACATCATTAACACAATTGGCATTAAGCTTTGACCTAGTTCGGTTAATGAATACTCCACTCGTGGAGGCACCTCCGGGAATACCTTCCGGTGAACAACACCGTCTTCCTCTAATTCTCTAACCTGGGTTGTTAGCACCTTATGAGTGATTTTGGGAAATAGCTTTTTAATTTCACTAAAACGTAAAGTACCCTCTGTTCCAAGAAAATAAATAATGGTAATTTTCCATTTGCCACTTATGATGGATAGCGTCAATTCCTTTTCACAATTAAATTCGCCATTCTCAAGCTTCTTCCGTACTTCCCGCCTTAAATCATCCATGTACAACTAAGCCCTCCCTTGGTCAATAGTATCCTTTAGGTAATCTTCTCACAAAATAGTGCGTTCTTCCAAAGAAAAGGTTTATTTTTTAGAATAAAAGTAAGATAGAAAAATTTCAAAAAAGTCTATCGAAACACAGGTCTCATATTTAAGGTACATGATTGGAGGAAGGAAGAATGGCAGGAAACAGAGCTGTAGTGTACAAAGGTCCAGGACGTGTAGGTATTGAGGATATTAGCTATCCAGACTTAATTCTCAGAGACGGACCAGGAGTGAATCCATTAAATGTCGGTCGTAAATGTGAACATGGTGTCATTTTAAAAGTCATTACAACGAATATTTGTGGTAGTGACCAGCACATGGTTCGTGGTAGGACAACGGCTCCTGAAGGACTTGTTCTCGGTCATGAGATTACAGGTGAGGTCATTGAAGTCGGACGCGACGTCGAATTTATTAAAAAAGGAGACCTAGTATCCGTTCCATTTAACATTGCATGTGGCCGTTGCCGAAGCTGTAAAGAACAAAACACTCATATTTGTGAAAATGTGAACCCAGATCGTCCTGGCTCTGCATACGGATATGTAGACATGGGAGGCTGGGTTGGTGGTCAATCCGAGTATGTCATGGTGCCTTACGCAGACTTTCAATTGTTGAAATTTCCAGACAAAGATCAAGCATTAGAAAAGATTCTAGATTTAACGATGCTTTCTGATATTTTTCCAACAGGTTACCACGGGGCGGTGAGTGCTGGTGTGAAACCTGGTTCGACCGTATATGTCGCAGGCGCGGGTCCAGTCGGCTTAGCTGCCGCCCACTCTGCTCAACTTCTAGGAGCCTCTGTTGTAATCGTTGGTGACTTAAATAGTGAACGACTTGCACAAGCTCGGAGCTTCGGCTGTGAGACTGTCAATCTTAGAGAACATCCCGATTTAGGGGAGCAAATCGAGCAGATTTTAGGAATTCCTGAAGTTGATTGTGCCATTGACTGTGTCGGCTTTGAAGCTCACGGTCATGGTGCTGGGGTAGGTGAAGCACCCGCTACTGTACTAAACTCGATTATGGAGGTTACACGTGCAGGAGGACGCCTAGGTATTCCAGGACTATATGTAACAGGTGACCCAGGTGCAGTTGATGCAGACGCGAAAATCGGTACTCTGAAGGTTCGTTTAGGACTTGGATGGGCTAAAGCTCATACATTTGTGACGGGGCAAACACCAGTCATGCAATATCACCGTGACTTAATGATGGCAATTCTAAGTGGAAGAGCGCAAATTGCAAAAGCCGTGAATGCAACATTAATTTCCTTAGATCAAGCCCCAGCGGCATATGCTGAATTCGATCAAGGAGCATCCAAGAAGTTTGTCATTGACCCTCATGGAATACTTAGATAAATAAAACGAAAAAATAAGGAGGCTTATTTATATGAGTAAAATCACATTAGATATAGCGAAAAAAGTGATAGCAGGTGCGGAAGAAGAAGCAAATAAAATTGGAGTTGCCATGGTGATTTCGGTTGTCGATGAAGGTGGAAACCTGATTGCGACTCACCGTATGGATGATGCATGGTTAGCAAGCATCGATATTGCACAAAACAAGGCGTGGACATCCGTAGCCTTAAAAATGCCTTCAGCAAACTTAGCTGATGCAACAGTTCCTGCAGCTGACCTATATGGCTTGAACACGACTAATAACGGACGCCTTGTCGTGTTCGGTGGCGGGATCCCTCTAGTTGTTGATGGAAAAGTAGTAGGGGCAGTTGGAGTGAGTGGAAGTACTGTTCCTCATGATGTACAGGTGGCAGAGGCTGGTGTTGGGGCGTTTAATCGTTTAGAGCTATAAAACTAAAAGAAAGCAGCGAGTGGAAATACATTACGTGTTTCACTCGCTGCCCTTTTGTTACTTCTTCTTATCAAAAAACATCCCATCAGCCGGGGCTGATTGATAAGGATTGATGTATTTCGTTGACGTTGTCTTACGCTTTTTCTGGTTCGCGATGTCCTGTTGAATCTCCTTTTTGAGAGTTTCCATTTGATCATCGATGAATGTGTTCATTCGGACAATTTCAGCGCCAAGTTTTCGTTCTTCGTCTGTGAAAGGAGCCTTCACTTTAGGGAGTAACTCCTCTCGTTCATCGAGGAGACTCGTAACTTTTTCAATAACCTCATCACGATTCTCCTGTTGAATAGACTCAGATAACAAGCTGTGTAGCTCCTTTGTAATGCGGTACATGCTGATGACCGGATTCACTAGATTTGTCCACCTTGGCCGTGTTGACGCTGGCGATTTTGTTGGATGACTTGCTTCCATGTGTCGCGGAAGTCAGTAACAAGTCCTTCTACCTCATCTAAGATAGCTACATCATTTTTAAGATTCGCTTCCATCAGACGACGGTTCATATAGTCATACATCGCCATCATGTTTTTGGATACGTCCACATCCATGTTTAACGTAACCATGAACTCACGGACAATATTTTGCGCTTTTTGCAGATTTATATTTTTGACTTCTATATTATTTTCCTCAATCGCTTGGCGACCAAGTTTAATGAATTTAATACACCCATTATAGAGCATTAACGTAAGCTCACCTGGTGACGCTGTTGTAACTGAGTTTGATTGATATGCTTGATATGGATTTCCGATTGCCATTTACGTTACACTCCTTATATTAACTGAAAAAGTTTTGCATTAAGTATGCAGATTGTTGGTTTGCTCGTGAAATTGCTTTTTCCATAGCAGTGAATTGACGCCAGTAGCGGTCTTCAATTTTAATGAGACGATCTTCGAAGCGGTCGATACTATCATCGATTCTATCTAGATTTTTCCCAATCGTATACTGTTGTGAGGTCCAAGTATTTTTACCCGCTCTTTCATTAACCTTGTCCATTGTGGCTGTTAAGCTATCATACAAACGGTTCACGAGTCCTTTTTCGGCATAAGTACTTCCTTCTGCTGCAAAGAGTTTTTCTACCGCATCCGGATCCGTTTCAATCGCTTCTTTAAGTTTTGCCTTATCAATCTCAAGCTTTCCACGATCTAAGTAATTAGCAGTGGTTTTTATCCCAATGCTCGCAAGTTGATTGAAGGTTGAGTCGGTTGAAAGATTAGTAACAGGAGTATACAAATCCATTCGAAATTGATTTAAACCGCTTGATAGGGTAGAATCGCGACGAATTAAACCACTCTTTGCCTTTTCCTCCCAAAGTTCGGCTTCTCTATCAGATAAAGCTTCACGTTCCTCACTTGATAGTGGCTGATAACTACGGAAGCGCTCTTCATTCAATTTCTCATTGATTTTTTGAATCGTTTCATTATATTTTTCAACAAAGTTTACGATATTATCGACCACTGTATCTGTATTTGTTGTGACCCCAACAGTCACAGGTGCATCGTTCTTAGATGGGTCTGTTGAATCGAAGGTATCCTTTAATGTAAAGCTTACACCATTAATCGTAAAACTATTTGATAGACGTTGAGTTTCAAGGCCATTAATGACAAACTTCGCGTTTTCCCCACCTTTTTCATCAACATCTACAATTTCACCATTGCTATTTGTTGTTTGAAAACGTAATACGTTATTTAAAAAGTCTCCGAAAACCTTGATTTCCGCACCAGCTTTGTTAAAGTCCCCTGTTTTGGAACGGGTCAGGGTTACCTGCCCAGTATAATCATCATAGAATGCGTTCACACCAACAGTTGAACTACTAATACGGTTTATAATACTCGTAAAAGAGCTTGAACCTTCCACCGAAAATTTCTCCTTAACCGCTTCTCCATTTTCGTTATATGTTTCGAGTCCAAATGAAAAATAGTTTTGTTTGTAGTCCGCCTTGATTTTATCTCCTTCTTCTAATGACTCTGAAAATGTGAGCTTGCCAGTTTCAAGATCCATGAGAACATGTCCTGCTTTATCAGACATCCCTTCCCATTCACTAGCCGAGGTAATAACTGTATATCCTGTTTCACCGCCATCTTTAGATGTTACCTTAACCGACATCCCATCTGTCGAAAGAGAACTCTTTGAAAGCTGAAAAGTAGTATTAGGATTAGCAGCGGTGTCGGAAGGTTTTGGTACAGTGATTTCTTGTGTATAGCTCTCGATAAAATAATCAACCGAAACCTTGCTTCCTTTGGCCAGAGTTTCAGAAAATGTAAGAGTACCGTCTGAAGCTAAATGGACACTATTTTTTACATTAGGGTCATCAACTGGAAATGCATCAGTATACACTGTATAGGATTTTCCGTTTACTTTAACTTGCATATTTTTAATTGATTCTGCATCTACTTTAATATTTGTTTTACTAATCGCTACTTGATTTGTAGGATCAGCGATAGTTTTTGTTTCTTTTGCAAGTCCACCTTGCTTCCAGTCAAAACTTGTATTTTTAAAAGTATCCTGCTGACTCCAAATACTAGCATTCGTATTCAGCTTCTGCCCATCATTTGTAATACTTCCGGCATTCACCTTTGTTGCTGCTGTTGCAAGCTGTTCTACTTTAGAAAGGGTATAGGATACATTTCCGGCCGCAGCACTTGCAGTTGCTGTTACTTTACTATCATTTGAAATAGTTGTATTCTTCGCACGATACGTAGAAGAAAGTTTCATATTGAATGATAAGTCCCGTAACGAAAGTAGTAGAGAATTCATACTACGGTAATCATCACGTTGCCATTCCAGAATCTGCTTTTGTCGATTCAGTTTATTGAGTGGAATTCTTTCGGCCTTCATCAAATCTTTTACAATACTATCGATATCCATTCCACTTGCTAATCCACCAATTCGCATATTCATTGGTGCTCACCGCCTTTAAATCTTTTTATCTACGACAAATCCTAAAAACTCCGTCATCGCAGCATAAATATCTAGAATTTTCTTAGATGGAATTTCACGTACAACTTCATGCGTCTCATTGTTTACAATGGTCACGTAGTATTCATTCAGTTCATCATGTAATTCAAACTTTAAAGAAGTATTGTTCGACCCTAAAAATTCATTTAAGCTGTTGATAACCTGTTGGACATTCTCTTTTAGGTCAAGTTTTTCATTTTGATTCACAATCTGTTGTGGGATTATTACATTATCCCCTTTGATTACATTTACATATGTTTTTTTTTGTTGGATATAGTCTGTGTTGAAGTTCGTCGCTGTATTAGAAGAGATTTTATCTAAGGACATTTTGATTCCTCCTAAAAACAAACGGGTCTTTAATATTTATATCGGAGGCGAGATTAATATCTTAATATGCTGGAGTGATTTTTTGAGGAAAGATGGAATAAGGATTGAGGAATCACGATACATTGGGGAAATAATTAGGTATCACGTACCCTAATTATTTCCAGACTTACACACAATCGCATATTTAGTTAAATTGACTATTAGCAAACATACGATAGAGTTACAATTTAAAGCCTAACTAAATACATTTGTATCATAATAAACCAGTATGTTTATTTTCAATAATAAGAAATTAATATGATTTCTTTTTTGCAACAAAAGCATAGTAATGTGTATTTTCCCATGGATTTAATCTCTCGGGATAAATATCTATTATATTTGGTTCAAATCCAGATTGTCTTAATAATTTATCATCCCTCACAACATGCCTATAGATTGCGTGATACCAATCGCCAATCTGTTCAGAATATTTATCTACAATAACATCTTTATTTATACCAGAGGCATGTTTTACAATAATAACTCCATTGTTTTTTAGCATACTAAAACAATTTTTGTAAATTTTCTTTACATCCTCATCATCAAAATAATTCATAATACCAAATAGTAAAATAACGTTATATTTGCTATCATCATTAAACTCTGTTAACTCAGATTCAACAGTTTCAACTTTTGGAGAATTAGTACAGTACTCTAAAAATGCTTTTTGCTTATCAACTGCCTTAATATAGAAAACTTTAGGCTCTAAAAGATTGGTTATTCTTCCTGGTCCGCACCCCAAATCAAGTACTGTTGATGATGAATCTATATATTTATCTATTAAAGCTATATCAAACTGAATTGTGTCATCTTCCTTATAATGTGTTGCAATATTTGGGTTTGATATTTCAGTTCTTCTCTCAAAAAAGCTATCTATCTTTTCTTTATCTAACATTACTTCCCCTCCAATTTCAGCTCAACATCATTACTTGATATTATATTTTTACAGTTGAAGTCAAGTTACCTTTGACCCAATTTATTGCTGCATAATAATCTGAAGGAGTGTCTATTTCTTGACAACGGACCGGAACGGCTTTTATTGGTAGGTGTGGTTCTAAAACATGATATACATGTCTAGTTCCCGTCTTTAGCTTTTCAGAATTTATTTGCACAAGCCCAGACCATTCATACTCTCCGCTTTCACGTGAAAATTCAGTTACCAATTCACCAATTTTATTTCGGGTAATATTTACCAATACGGGATCTTCTGTGGTAGGTATACAGTATCCAATACACTCATCCTTTGAATCTAAAAATAATTGAAAATCGTCTGGGTGTATTAATAAATCACCATCTAGGGAAATTACTAATCCCTTTGCATATTTGGCTCCGAGTGATAGACTGGCAGCGGTCCCAGTAGTTAAATAATCATGATTAAAGACAAAGGTTACGTTTTTCCTTATTTTTAATACTTGCTCTATAACTTGAGAAGATTGATAGCCTACTACTATTCGAACATCACTTACTTCCCTAAGCATTTCCAACTGCCATTCAATAAGAGTCTTTCCTTCAACCTCAATTAATGCTTTCGTTATCCCAAGTCCTAATCGTGAACCTACCCCAGCACAGTTTATAACAACTGTCTTAGAAACCGACATAATTCGTCCTCCTCATAGATAGCATGACTAGCACAAGCCAATACTGAATTCGCAGGAGAGTGTACACCACCATAAGCTAATCCAATAGTTGCTTCTTTAATCATTTCCGCATCGTTATGTCCTTCTCCAATTGCAACAATTTTTCCAGTAAACTTTTTTACGATACGTCCCTTTTCAAGGACCTCAGTCACTTTTGTAATTAAACCATTATCTACTTCTGCTTTAGATGTATAACTTTTAACTCCTATCTTTCTACAAAGAGGGTTTACCCAAACATCTAAATTACCAGTCACAATATAGCAGTTTTCTCTATTTTCCTCAATAAACTGAATTATTTTTTCATTAAGCGGTACATTAGTGATAATTTCCTGAACCAATTCTATGGGAATTGCTTTTAACAATTCCACTCGTTTTAAAAAGCTTTCATGAAATGGTATAATTCCCCTTATAGTATCTTCTGTTAACTTTTGAATTTCATCATATAGCCCTACCTCTTTAGCTAAAACAGGCAATATTTCTTTCTTTGTTATAGTGCCATCAAGATCGAATAAATATCTCCATTCGTTACTCATTTCTTCCCCCATAATTGGTTAATTTGTATCAAATAAATTCGAATTTGCTTGTCTATAGTTCTCCAATCATAGAGAATAATAAATTCTACAAAGAGTAAAAACTTATTAACGACAAATTGTAGTTACTTCTCATTTTGTTTTCCTCTGCAATATAAAAAACCATTGTTTCGTTTCCTTTTGAGCTTTAATATCCTCATAAAAAAACTCTTCACTCACCTTTAACTCAAAGCCTTTTTTTAAAAAAACATTAAAAATTTCGAGGTATTCTTCTTCAGTTCTGTATATTGCACTGTACTCACTTTCTAGGTTTTCAGAATAAAATTTATCTAAAGTTAATCTTTTATCTAGAGCAATTGGCTCTGATATATATAGGATACATTCGTCATCAAACAATTCGATAAGTTTACCAAGTGACTCCTCTAACTCATCATCATTTACGTACATCAGTACTCCACCTGATATAACAAAACGATTAAACTTTTTTCTAATAGGCAATTTATCAATATAATAGGTTAAATCTTGTATTGAGGAGTGAATAAAAAATGTTTTATCTTTCTTCACAATGTCAGACCGATATTTTATTATGTCAATGAACTCCTTAACATAATCATTACCAACATAACTATTTACTTTAGGAGTAATATATTTAGATATGCGGCCAGTCCCACATCCAACTTCAAGTACATTACTCTCGCTATCTAAATGTAACAGTGGTATACGATTTTTTAACTCAAAGCTAGTCCATGCTTCAATTTTATCTTTATCTTTGTCACCGCATAATACTACTGGTGCATCTATATCAATAGAGACCTTATCCAAAGCTCTTTTTTTATAGAATTCTTTTATACTGTTATGATCAATATGAATGTTTTTCGAAAAAATTCTTTTCATCAATTATTCCTCTTTGATTTCCCTATTTGTTCAAACTCAATTTCTGTCCATCCAAAAATTTGATACTCGAAGCATAACAATGGCCATGTCTTTTTTCTACTGCTGGCAATGTCATATAGTCACCATAGACCATAGACAAAATTTCATCATATCCTATAGGTGCCCGAAAGGCATGTCCTTCATACTGAACCCATATTGCCTTAGAATACCATTCTTGCTTATAAATTTGACCAAAGGTATTATGACTTACTAGAAAACTCGACTCCTTTTTGTTGTCAAATTTAGCAAAGTACTCAAAAATTAGTATAGGAACCTTTCGTGGTATAAAAGATAACACTTTATACAATACTTTTCCAAATAAACTTCTTGCATTCTTTTTTCCAACTTGTGACCACAATATTTTTCTGCAAACTTTACAGATAAACACAAGTAAAGCTTGTTTAAACTTATTCGAAGTTATATTATCTAACGGTAGAATGTCTAAAAATATACCATCATTTTGTTTAATGTGTTCTTGTCCAGCACGTATATAGGATGTATTTTTTAATCTTAATTTCCCATAAACCCAATTATAATTAATATCAGTTTTCTGACTTTGCCAAAAAAATCTTGAAGTATCCAATTCACTTTTACATACTTCAGTAAATTTTTCGTAGTCTTTTCTAAGCATTTGAATATCTATGTCATCATCCCAGGGTATAAAACCATTATGCCTTATTGCTCCAATCAGTGTTCCATAAGATAAAAAGTATTGAATATCATACCTTTTACATATTCTATCTACTTCTAAAAGTAATATTAATAAATCAGCATGTAATTTTTTTAGTTGTTCTTCGTTAAGTTTTATATAATCTATACCTTGCTTCATAACCTAACCTCTATTTGTTATCTGTTCTTTATTTTCAGTTACATGTGCTAATATTCGTTCATAATCATCAAAATAATCTATTTCCGCCCAAAACTTTCCTTCTATATCTAATGTATCTATCCTCTTTTCCTCTACAAGTGAATATAATACATTCTCCCACCATAGTTGATGTTGCTGGTCTTGTATTAAGTCTTCTAATTTATTACGAAACTCTTCAATAAAGTTATTACTGATTTTTCCAACCCCAACATATTCACAACTGCGTTCAATTAGTGGTAAATCTTTTCCGAATTTTGTAATAAATCCATTTTCTAATTTGAGAAAATAATCACCAATAGTTGTTCTTGTTGTGTCTACCAACAAAGCACAATCCTTTGTAGTTTTTATAGTTAAGTCAAGTAAATCCTCTTCGAAATAAACATCCCCGTTCATAATAATTACATCTTCAGTAAGTTCCCCCCTAGCAAACCAGAGAGAAGCAATACTATTAGTTATGTTATAAAAAGGATTGTAATAATACGTAATATCCAGACCTTCTAATGCATGATAAATCTTATCATCACGATATCCAACACAGACTACTGGCTTTATATCCCTTTCTAATAACATTAAAACGGTTCTTCTGAGTAAAGGAATGCCATCTATAGATAAGATACTTTTTGGAATATCTTCAATCATTCTTGAGATTCTCGTTCCTTTACCAGCTGCTAGTAAGATGGCTTTCATTTTGAACTCCTTCTTTTGATAGTAACTATAATTTACTCATCTGCCTTTTCAAACACTTTCCAGAAAGTGCTCATTATATCCCGGCTTCCTGTTGTTACTCTTATCCAATTAGATAAAACAGGGTGATTATACGTTTTAATTAAAATATTTTCAGCCTTCAATTTTTCATAAACCTGTATAGGGTTATTTTTAGTTTTAATTAATACATAATTACCATTGTTATAATGATACGTGTAATTATTTTCATTAAGTTTATCTAACAAAAATCCTCTTCCGTGTTTCTCTTTATATACAAGTTCTTCAATTATATTGCTGTTTTCTATGAGCTTTTCAGCAAATTTAATGGCAAACGAATTTACTGGATAGGTTGACCTTCCCTTTTTTAACATACTTATTATTTCAGGATTTGAAACAACATATCCAATTCTAGTTCCTGCAATGGAAAGTAATTTAGAAAATGTACGCATTACTATTACATGATCGTATCCTTCGATAAGTGGTAAAAATGTTGAAGGTAAAAAATAATGGTATGCTTCATCAATAACTACAATAGCATTATTTTCTTTTGCTTTTTCGAGGATTGATTTAACTTCATTTTCTTCCCAGGGTCTTCCAATTGGGCTATTAGGATTAAATACAACAACAATACCTGTATTTTCATCAATAGCACTTAAGAATGCACTCAAATTGACCTCAAATTCTCCATTGTAATTCACAGCTGAATGAACCATACCATACATTTGAGTATAGACAGAATACATTTCGAAACTCGGGTATACCGATACTACTTTTTTTCCAGGTTCCCCAAAAACCTCAAATAATAATCTAATTGCATCATCGGAACCATTCGTTATCCATAATTGATTAGGATCACACTCTATATATTTAGATAATTTATTAATCACAGGGAGGAATTCAGGATACATCGCTATATATTCTGGTGTGATACTATTCATTACCTCTGTAAAAAAATCAAGGGGCAAACCTTCAGGATTTTCATTCATATCTAAACGAATGTAGTTCTTTCGACTTTCACTATACGAGTGTCTATATAAATTCTTAATATTCGGGTTAATGTAGTACATGTTAGCGACACCTTTCTCGGTTTTTAAAAAAGATTTGCCAACAATTCATTCTTGATTTTTTGATGGATCATTAGTCCACATGAACCATCTGAATTGCTAACGCTATTCTTAAATCTATTAATACGTTCACTTCTTTTTGAATCTTCTCCAGATTTCACCATTTCAATAAATTGATATAGAGAAGTATCTTTATTTAAATAACAGCCTAAGTAATCAGACAAATAATAACGGTCTTCTCGAACCATATCGTCATTTAAATAGGCTAGAACTGGTTTCCCAGTTAAAATGTATTGAAGCATTACTGAACTATAATCACTAATTAAGCCATCGGATTTTAAAACTGCAGGATAGATATCCTCACTTTGATCTATAATAATGTTCGAAGCCTTTTTGGCTTTCTCTTCTATTTCTTTGTATTTTTTTAATAAATGAGATCGCATAGTTTTAAAAGTTCTTTCAGTAAGCGGATGTGGCCGCCAAATAAAAGTACATTCCGTCTTATTAGTAAAATAGTTAAGATTTTCTTCTAAGTTGTCAATCCATGTATTAATAGAAAGTAAGTCAAAAATACCTGTGCTATATAGAATAACCTTACTATTTTTCGGAATTTTTCTTAACAAATACGGAATATCGACCTTATTAGGTTCGCTCAAAATATTGAGCATAGCATCTAATTTAGGCGATCCTAAATTTAACAGTTTATCGGTGTTCATCCCACTCACAATATAAGAGTCTTTAGAGGCTTGAGATTGGACAACCAATTTGGTTGCATTATGCAAAGGTGGCAAAATATTGAATTCCTTCGTTTCTGCACTCCCAGCTAAATAATACGGTACATATACTAACATATCGGTATACTGTGCCAGGTTACTTGAAAAATACCGTGGGTTAACCATGGTAAGGGTGTTATATTCGTCAAATGGATTATGAATATAAATAATATCAGGTTGTCTCTTTTCAATATCATACATTTCAAATAGCGTTATATTGACATCATCAGGAAATTGGTTTCCTTCATAACAAAATTTCACAATTTCTCCTGATGAATTTTTTTCATAATACGGAATCGGAACAACAAAGCAAGTACAATTTGGATCTTTTTCTGCTTCTCTATATATACTTTCCAAAGAATCCCACATTGATGCCTTATAAGGCAGAAATGCAATTTCTAAATCAGTTTTTATTTCATCTCTTATCAAATCTCTAACATCAACTAGTAAAACCTTTGTTTCAAATATAGTTGATTGAAATAACACACTGTCTTCCACTTTTAGAGTCAACGCATAGAGGATATCCTTTAATTTTAGAATAAGTCTATATACTTTCTTCTCTTCATTTAACAATGTGGCCATAAACATTAAGCATTCTACACAATCATTGAGCATCTTAACTGCATTTAAATGATTGTTTTTATATCTATCCGCATAATTCACACCATCTTCTAGCGTTTTCAAAAGGTCTAAAATTTGTTTTTTTTGCTTTAACTTCATAATATTTTGAGCTCCATTTTTTTAGATACTATTCAAATAATCTTTCCGCTTCTGATTTTATTTAATTTATTCCTATTTTCTCTACTCAAATAAGGTACTTTTGTTTCTAATTGCTCAATTACTAAAGAAGCACCTAATATATAAGACTGCTTATAAATTAATAAAAACAGCTCTTGTTCAAAAACAGACAAATTGCTTTTCTTTTCTTCCAATAAAAGTAAAAGCAGATTGTTAATTGGCTTATTAAATTTTATACTATGAATAATTTTTTTGTAACCCTCATTATTTGTTTTTAAAATTAGTATAATGAAATCAATTATATTAAATATCCCAGTAGACAATAAAGTGAATATTTCACTTTCCGACTTTTGATTTATTATTGTTAAAATTTCATCTGTGTCCCCATCTAAGAGTAGATTTCTTAAAAAGAGCCCTTCATTTTCAAGTTCTGTCAGATTTTCATCCTCTAGTAATGACCTTGTTAACTTTTGGACATCAAGATTTGGAACACTTAATAAAATACTAATAACTCTTTTTACGGTTATATTCGACTTATTAAGTAAATTATTATTTAAAAACTCGCTTAGTTCTTCTAATGTAGAGTGTTTAGAAAGTAAACCAATTAATCTTATCCAGATATAGTCATCCGTATCGTTAATAGATAATGCCTTACTATAACTTTTAACTGCTAGGTGTAATCTATTCTCATTTTCATATATTTCGCCAAGATACTTATTAGGTAAAAACTCTAAAAAGTCAGGACTAGAGTCAGCTATCAAATGGTGTTTCTCAGCTAAAATTTTTTCAAATACTTCTCCTGACTTTCTAAATTGTTCATTATCGAAGTAAATTTTCCCTCTATAAAATTTAAAATCTACAAGACCTGGATAAATATTCTCGCACGAATCAATAATTTCTAATGCCTCATTATCTCTTTTTGCCCTATGAAGAGTATTAACAAATCTTAATAATAGTTTTTTCACCCAGTCCCTATTGATATCATCTTTTAATTTATAAGCTTTCTGATAACACTTAATGGCCTTGTCCAATTCATCCAATTGATCATACTCATTCCCCATAAAGTAGTAATCAATTGGTTCTTTTACTTTATTATTAATTAATAACTTTAGGTTTCGTTTTGATTTTTCCTTTTCATTCACAACATTTTTCATATAGCCTGAATGATATATTTGAAATTTAGAATAGCCTTTACTTTCCTTAGAATCTCTGTGTTTAAGTAACTCATGAATATTTCTATAGTAGCTTATCTTTCCATCATTTATATAAAGTCTTTCATGGAAATTCAACGCAGTGTCTTTACCATTTTGACCAACAAAATTCACAATTTGAACTGCTAAAATATTAAAATCTGGCGGATTAAGTTTTAAATCATCTTTAAACGCCATAAAGTTTTCACGGTCTACAAATTCATCCGCATCGATAACAAGAATCCAATCTCCAGAAGCTTTGGATGCCGCAAAATTTCTTGCTTTTGAAAAATCACCTTCCCATTTATAGTCAAAGACCATATCTGTGTATTTAGCTGCTATTTCTTTACTTTTATCTATCGAACCTGTATCTGCAATAATTATTTCGTCTGCTATTCCACAAATTGATTCAAGACATCTTTTTAATACCTTTTCTTCATCTTTAACTATCATACAGATTGATAAGAATGGTTTCATATGTCAACACTCCTAGGTTGTGTACTTATTTAAAAAAAGGTCGTATACAATTTGCTGTACGACCCTTTTTTAAATAACCTATCTCCAATAAAGAGATAGGTTTTAATCTTATCGTAATAACTGTAAAACACCTTGTGGTTGCTGGTTTGCTTGAGCTAACATAGCTTGAGAGGCCTGAGCAAGAATTGAATTTTTTGTTTGCTCCATCATCTCTTTTGCCATATCGACGTCTCTGATACGAGATTCAGCGGCAGTTAGGTTTTCAGAAGCGTTATCAAGATTTGAGATAGTATGCTCTAATCGATTTTGCATAGCACCTAAGTATGAACGTCCTGAAGAAACAGTTTCTATTAGTGAATTAATACTATCAATTGCTGCTGCAGCACTTCCCTGAGAACCAATTGAAGCAGCACTTGCAGTAGTAATAATAGAAGCTAAATCCACACCAGATGTTGTAAGGTCAAGTGTAATTGTATCATTCATATTTGCTCCAACTTGTAATACTAATTGACCACTTGAATTTGCACTACCTGCTGAACCCTTAAATAAATCTTGCGTGTTAAACGTAGACTTTTCCTTAATTCTATCAAGTTCCTCAGTTAATTGTCCAAATTCATCATTAAGTGCTGTTCTATCAGCCTCAACATTAGTATCGTTAGAAGATTGAACTGCTAATTCTCTCATACGCTGTAGAATTGAATGAACTTCGTTTAATCCACCTTCTGCAGTTTGGATTAAAGAAATTCCATCCTGTGCATTTTTAGAAGCCATATCCAATCCGCGAATTTGTCCACGCATTTTTTCAGATATTGCTAAACCTGCTGCATCGTCACCAGCTTTATTAATACGAAGACCTGAAGATAATTTCTCCATTGAAGATTGTTGTGCATTGTTTGCATTTCCTAACTGACGATATGTGTTCAGAGCTGCAATATTATGATTAATTCTCATTTCTTTTTTCCTCCTTGAATGTTTGTAATTCCACGTCCTTGTGGAATTTAATGATTAACAAACGGTACGAAAGTCGGCCGCCTTTTGTACTTATTTGTTTTACATATTTAATATCGACAAGTTTTTTAATTGTTTAATAGATATTTAGATATTTTTCTACAAATTTATTGGAAATTAAAAATACCCTGATAACCTTTAGTGATATGCTCCCCTTTAGGTAGGCAGATTAAAAAATATAAATCTGGCTACTAAGGGGAGTATTTTTATGTCTAGAAGAGCTTTCACTGTAGAGTATAAGTACGAGATCATTAAAGCATGGGAGGATGGCACATATTCATTAAATGAGCTTGCTAAGAAGTATAAGGTGAGTATATCTTCTATTCTTGATTGGAAATATAAATACGATATAGATGGAACAGAAGGTCTTAAAAAGTCCTCTACCTGGAAAACATACACTAATGAACTTAAACTAAACGCTGTAAATGATTATCTTTCAGGTAATTATTCTTTACGTGAGGTTACTAGAAAGTATGGTTTATCAGATAAATCTGTCCTCAGGAAATGGATTAACAAGTATAATAGTCATAGAGATTTAAAGGATACGTCGAAGGGGAGGACGAACTCTATGACTAAGGGCAGAAAAACTACTGTGGATGAACGGATTCAAATCGTACTTGATTGCTTGGGGAACGGAAAAGACTTTCGAAGAACAGCCGAGACCTTCAAGGTCTCATATCAACAAGTATACCAATGGGTTAAGAAGTACGAAATTATTGGGGATGAAGCACTTAAAGATGGGCGTGGAAGGAAAAAGGAAGCAGCTGAATTAACACCAGAAGATAATTTCAAACTTCAGTTGAAAAAATTAGAAAGCGAAATCCGATTTGAAGATACATATTTAGCAATTCAAGAACTTCATGAGAAAGAAGATTTTAGTATTATCATGCTTTGTAAAATCGCTCGTATATAACGAGCAGCTTACTATAAATGGTTAAAGCGTACACCTTCCGCAAGAGAACTTCAGAATGAAGTAATTATTAAAGAGATGAAAGCTATCCATGAAAAAGTGGAAGGCATCTATGGTTATCGTAGAATGATGATGACCATAAATAGAAAACTAGATGAACGATTCAACCACAAACGCTTTTACAGACTAATGAAACTGGCTGGAATAAAGTCTGTAATTCGAATAAAAAGGAAGC
>NZ_LT732529.1:3074056-3589262 GCF_900156865.1 Litchfieldia sinesaloumensis
TTGCTTGGGGAACGGAAAAGACTTTCGAAGAACAGCCGAGACCTTCAAGGTCTCATATCAACAAGTATACCAATGGGTTAAGAAGTACGAAATTATTGGGGATGAAGCACTTAAAGATGGGCGTGGAAGGAAAAAGGAAGCAGCTGAATTAACACCAGAAGATAATTTCAAACTTCAGTTGAAAAAATTAGAAAGCGAAATCCGATTTGAAGATACATATTTAGCAATTCAAGAACTTCATGAGAAAGAAGATTTTAGTATTATCATGCTTTGTAAAATCGCTCGTATATAACGAGCAGCTTACTATAAATGGTTAAAGCGTACACCTTCCGCAAGAGAACTTCAGAATGAAGTAATTATTAAAGAGATGAAAGCTATCCATGAAAAAGTGGAAGGCATCTATGGTTATCGTAGAATGATGATGACCATAAATAGAAAACTAGATGAACGATTCAACCACAAACGCTTTTACAGACTAATGAAACTGGCTGGAATAAAGTCTGTAATTCGAATAAAAAGGAAGCTTCATAAGCACTCTACTCCTCAACATGTGGCGGAAAACGTATTAAACCGCGAATTTGCCGCAGAAAAACCAAATAAGAAATGTGTTACAGATGTAACAGAATTTAAATATGGTTCATCAAAGAAAGCTTATTTAAGCGCCATAAAAGATTTATATGATGGGTCTATTGTTAGTTATGTTTTAGGGCATTCAAATAATAATAAACTTGTTTTCGAGACCTTTGATCAAGCTATAAAGTCGTTGGATGGAGAACACCCACTTATTCATAGAAATCGTGGTTTCCAATACACTTCTCATGGCTTTAAACGTAGAATAGACAAGGCAAAGATGACACTAAGTATGTCCAGAGTTGGAAGATGTATCGATAATGGACCAATGGAATCATTTTGGGGAACACTCAAATGCGAGAAGTACTATTTGCATAAATATGAGACATTTGAAGAATTAACTAAAGCTATAAACCAGTATATACATTTCTATAATCATGATAGATATCAAAAACGACTAAACGGCCTCAGCCCTATGGAATATAGAGCTAAAGCTGTTTAAACACCTTTTTATTATTTCCACTGTCTACCTGACAGGGGGCAGTTCATGGTTAACGGGTATTTCTAAAATTTTTATTAAATTGTTTTAACAAATCAATCGAGGCTTGGGAGGCTTGATTGTTTTCGTTTTGAATTTCAAGGTAAACTTCTTTTCGATGAATTTCGACGTGCTTTGGTGCATCTATGCCAATTTTTATTTGTTCCCCACTTACTGATAAAATGGTAATTTCAATTTCATCACCAATCTTTATCGATTCATTGATCCGTCTCGTTAGTACAAGCATGCTCCCACCTCCTATTTTGTTGATACTTTGTCAAAAATATTATGCTTTGTTTGGTAACTAGTATTTGTTAAGATTACCTGTTTGCCAAGTTTCTCTTTATTATTTATCACAATTGGTGCTTGTAGGTTTGCAGTTGTTTTTTCAAACGGATCCTGGACGGTTAAGATTACATAGACAATAACATCTTTTTCCGATTCAAGCTGTAGTTGGTCAACAACTTGATCTTCAATAGTAAAATCGTACTCCTTAAAAAAGAAAAAAGGGTCAGTTATTACAAATGCAAGTTGAACATTCTCCACTGCCTGTAGTATTGAAATTCCCGTTTCCTCACCGAATGGTAAAATCACGAATTTCTTATCTTCTAAAAAACCAGGAATACCATTCTCAAACGTAATAATCTCATTTTCATCTATATGTATCTCGCCATGGTATTTCGTATCTAGTTTCATTTTTTCACATCCTTATATCTCTAGCTCGTAGTTTACACCTACGAATTTTAAATTAGCAAAATCAACATTAAGTGACTGCCTTTGTTCAAGTGTTATATCGACTTTCCCTGGTGTATACTCGTGGATAGATTTATTGATGGTGGAATTAATTTTCGGCTTATTCACGTTCACCTGTATATCGACCTCAGCCGGTACATAATTAGTCTTGACACTAAAATGTGATGGTATCCATCCAACGTTGAATTGTAATTCTGGTCCTTCGCTATTGCGTTTCGCAATTTGGGAAATTGGAGTACCGCCATTTTCAATCTTCATTAACTCATTACCTTCTTGTGCACGTCTTGCAATTCCCTCAAGTGAATCTTGATAGCCTTTATCTGCAGCTTCTGCTATTCTTCGTGAAATATGTTTTAGATCCATATCAGCCCAGGCTTCTGTTTGGTCAATTGATAGCTTTCCTGGTGTAGTTTCTATCAACAGTTCAGCCGTTGGCTGTTCGATAGATAAATCTGCCTTTGGTTGTTGAATTTCTTGAACTGGTTTTGTTGTTTGAATTCCAATTTTAGCACTTTGTGAATTTAAGCGAATTTGTGCTAACTCCATTAGTATATCGCTCCTATCAAAAAAGCTATCTCATAACAAGATAGCTTAACGTAAAAAGTCCATTAGTGTTGGTTGAATAATTCTAGATCCAATACCCAGTGATGCGCGGTGTACGGCTTCTGCGGTTGTTAAACCAATAATCACCTTTTCCATTTCGGCATCTTCATTCTCAGAAATTATTTTATTGGCAATGACTTCTTGTGAACCAAGTCGATCATCAATAAGTTCAATCCGATTGTATCTTGCACCTAGATCAGCTCGAACTGCAATAACGTTCGTCATATGAGAATCTAGAGAATCGAGGTAACTGCTAACATCACCGTCAGAATTTAAATCATTTACTAGGTTATCAAGCTCAGTAAAAATATCATTTGTATTACTACCTTTTAATAAATCATTAGGCTTTACATTCACATTGATATGGACATTCTTAGAAACTTCTAGTAAAACATCATTTGTTGATAACGAAATTTGATTACCTGCCAAATTTACCGGCGCATCTGTGGTATTCGTACCATTAAAGAGATGTTTATTCCCAACCTTCGTATTAGCAATCGTTGCAATATGCTCTTTTAATTGCTTAATTTCAACTGCGATATTTTCTTTTTCATCCGGTCCATTCGTACCTGTGCTAGCCTGTACAGTTAACTCTCTGACACGTTGCAATGCCTGTGTCATTTTATCCATCGCATCGTCAGAAGATTCCATCCATGTATATGCCTCTGATAGGTTACGCTTATATTGTTCAATTTCATTAAGGTCAGTCCGGTATCTCATTCCCTTAATCGCGATAACGGGATCATCCGATGGTTTGGTAATCTTCTTTTGTGTATTCAATTGATCTTGATATTTTCCAAGTCTTTCATAGCTGTTGCTTAGGTTTCGCAACATATTATTCGTAAGCATCGTTTGTGTTACGCGCATGTTTTACACCTACCTTCCGCCAGTTCCTAGTCCGTTTATGATACGTTCAAGCATTTCATCAAGTACTGTAATCATTCTTGCTGAACCGTTGTATGCGTGTTGGAATTTAATCATGTTTGTCATTTCTTCATCTAGTGAAACCGCACTTATCGATTGGCGTCGATTTTCAACTGAATCCTTCAGAACGGCTGAATTATCTGCCATCCGAATGGATTCCTGTGAATCTACTCCCATTGAACCAATAAGGGATTCGTAGAAAGTTTGAATGCTACCTGCTGTAATCGGAAAACCAGGTATTTTTCCAAAATCATCATTTTTCACATTTGCTAGATTTGTAGCATTATAACCATTACCAGACTCACCTTGAATCGTAGAAACGGCGATATGACTGATATTATCAATGTTAGAAGATACTTTCATTGTTGCAGCTGCATTTTTATAACCATTAGTAAATGGCTCAAAAAAGTCTCCACCTGCAACACTCTCTTCAGTTGAAGTCTTCAGTGTATAACCTTGGTTATGGACATTATTAAATTGCATCGCAAATGAATACGCCATTTTATCAAGGTCATCTATCATTTTCGAGTAAATTCCTTTTTCATTTCCATTGGCGTCAACATATCCAAAGGATTCTACTAATGCTTTTAATTCTCCATTTCGAACAATAGGGATGGCTTGTCCATCTAGTTGAAATCCTGTGACGGAACCAGTTGGCTGGTCGTTTACTCCGTCTCCGTCAGAATCCATAGCTGGAGCAACTGAAAGCTTTTTATAATTGCTGCCATCTATTAACTTCGTTTCTGTCCCATTTTCGCCAACGATAGAGATATCTAGTATTCCTTCTGCTACGGGAAGTGAGTCTCCACCACTACTTCTTGGAGGATGCACTTTGATTTCAACAAACTTAGACAACTCATCAATCAATCGATCGCGCTCGTCGTACAAATCGTTCGGTAAATATCCAACAGGTTCTATCTCGGAAATTTGCTTATTAATCTTGCTGATTTGATCAGAAAGCGAGTTTACTGTTTTCACAGTTACACTGATTTGTTTACCAAAGTCATCTTTTATCGCAGTTAGCGAGTTTGATAGATAGTTGAATGTATTAGCTACCATTTCACCACGTTGGCGCACTACCGAACGTGCTCCCTGGTCTTCTGGGTTTGCCGCTAAGTCTTGCAATGACTGCCAAAATTGGTTCATCGTATTCGCAAGGCCAGTTTCAGTTGGCTCATTCATAATTTCTTCCATCTTCCCTAATGCATTTGCACGAGTTTCCCAGTAGCTTGTTTTTGTTTGCTCACCACGAAATTGAACGTCTAAAAAGCTTTCGCGCACACGCTGGATTGTACCTGCCTCTACACCAGTTCCAATCTGACCAGGCATTCTTTCAGCATTAAGCCCAGGAGACGGAAATGGATTTGATTGAACAAAATTAACACGTTGTCTTGAGTAACCAGGTGTATTTGCATTCGCTATATTGTGTCCAGTTGTATATAACGCACTTTGCTGTGTCATCATGCCACGGCGTGCTGTTTCTAATCCATGAAAAGTTGATACCATTTTTTCCTCCTCGGGGCCTGACCCCCACTGTGATAAAGTATTACAGTGTTAAAGTGAATAAAAGAGTTAAGCTTTCGAGTCAAACATCGAGCGTGCTTGCTTTTTCTCTTTTGTTCCCGCTGGGTTTCCGTAGGTTGCAGTTTGCTCGTGCGGCATAAGCATGTCCATTGACATGTTCACATACTGCAGTGACTGGTGTGTGAGCTGTTGGTTTAATTCGTTCACTGCCTTTAAGTCTGCAGTCACATTAACCAGTTCTTCATGTAATTCCACAAGTTCTGATCGCACAGGCTCCTTTGAAGCCTCAATACATTTAGACAATGTCTTCTCTTGAACCCGTGGTCCAAGCAGCTTTTCAACAATGGCAATCCGTTCGTTTTCCACTTGTCTGATGGCTAGAATGTATTTCTGCTCTTCCTTCATTTGTTCGTTGAGGGCATCAATGTCACCTTTTTTCAAGATGTCTGTTTTACGCTCTGAAAGCTTAAGTAAGTTCTGATGTAACAGTAGTATCTTTTTTAGCGTTGTGACTAAGTTTTCAGCTGACATAATGACCCTCCGTTCTCAAACTACTTTTTAAAATAAAAATCGTATACGCTTTTCGCAACGTCTTCTGCGTTCACCTTATAGGTTCCGCTTTGAACTTGTTGCTTGAGCGCTTCAACCTTTTCCTGACGAGCTACTGTTATTGGTGATGTTTCTTGTAGTTGCTTTGCAGCAGAAGAAATTTCAACCTTGTCTGTCTGCGCTGACTTTTCAGTAGCAGCCATTTTGTTCATTTGCTTTTTATATGGATTCATTCCTACTGGACCGAATTGATTAATCTTCATCGTAAAACCTCGCTTTCTCTCCGAATCGCACGTCTTTTTATTATTATCGGTAAGAACGCGATATTGTTTAGTATTTTACTTTACAAAATACGTTCTTTTTTCACGTTCACGAAGCTCTTTTAACCGTTCCTCTTCTTTTTCGAAGGTGGATAGCTCGGTTCTTAGTTCCTTTGCACAATCGTCGCATAAATTTCCTTCGCGTATTAGGGTGCTACATTTCTGACATGGATATCCAAGGTTAGGGAATTGTGCTAGTTTAAGCTTACCTGTCCGTATGAATTTTATAATTAATTCTTCATCGACACCGGTTCCTTGTGATGCCTCTAGAATTGTTGCAGTTCGGTTTTCACGTTTACGAATAAATGTATAAACCGTTTCAAACGCCATTTGTTCTTCTTTATAGCATTTTTCACAAACATCACGAAGATTTGTTTTAACAAAAAGACCACCACAATTAGGGCAATTCATTAGTTCACCCATCGTAAATCACTCCTGTACACCTTTTTTCTATCTATTATATCGGTGTTTTAGCAGATGTTTATAGTGTCAGTTTTTTGAAAAAATTAGCCCCTCATCAACGTCAACGACGAAACTGTCTTCGCCCCAGCCTCTAGTAACACTTTCCCAGCCTGCCGCAACGTAGATCCTGTGGTATAAATATCATCGATTAGTAGAATGTCTTTATCTGTTACTTCACCAACTACTCGGAACACATTTTCTCCCGAAATCCGCTCGGTTCGGCCTTTTTTCGATTGTTTCTCTAAATGCGTACGTGCTAGTACTTCATGAACGGGCATGTCCAACAAACCGGCCAGCGCGCTTGCTTGATTAAACCCACGTTCATATAGACGCTCGTCACTTAATGGAATTGGAACGATAAAATAGGAAGGATTAAAATGAGTTTTGAATGCTTTTTTAAGAGGTGTTTTATAAATAGAGGATATAGCGTAGTCACCACGGAATTTATAGAGGGATATCACATCTTTAGCAAAATCATTGTAGAGGTAAATCGATTGGTTCTTTTTAAGTACACCCTGCCAGTATGAATCGTTTTCCCATCGAACACAGTCATAACAGAGGTTTCCTTCTCTGTACTCACCTGGCACATCGCTAAAAGGACGACTACAGATTTCACAACGTTCACCGTCAATTTTTTCAAATTTATCGCTGCAGGATGAACACAGTGGATCAGGTGCTGCCAGCGAAAACAGGGTTGCCCATGAATCCACCTCTTCAAATGAAAGATGGCACAGCATGCATGTAGACATAGCTCAACTCCTTTTTAAATTTTCACATTGAGGATTTTTTGCGACGATACTTACAGCTTCGGCAATTTTGACATAAATATTAGCCATCATTTGTTTATCAAAATATTGCGCTTTCACATACGCCACGCCATTTTCCTTCGAGACATAACGTGGTGTTAAACTATTTAATGTGAGGGCGAATACATCGTTTTTACATTGTTCACATCGACATGGTAGATTGTATTCGGACCAATTTTCATTGATTGCTTCTGCGACTAGCGGCTCCATTGCGTTAAAGACCTTCACACGAAACTCCCCATTCTCTTCTAACTACCCTTATTATTGCACAATAAACATAAATTGGAAATATTTTTATTTATTCCTCATTTAACCATAATAGATTTCAAATCGACTTGTAAATTCCCCTTTTGGCCTAGAAATGCCTACTTCTTCCGTATTAGAAAAACCCTAAGTTGGGAGCTTAGGGTTTCTCATTAATCTACCATTTTTGCATAAAAAATAAATCGGTCTGGTGCATTTCCAATGTATCCGAATGGATAACAGGTTGTCACAACAAGTTCTTCGTTTGGAGCCGTTGATTTAATAATCGTTCGATCATCCGCATCGACAATTTTTGTATCGACAATTTCATAGGTGAATTCGCCGTATTCCAATTTCACAACAAAGGTGTCGCCAATTTCGAGCTCGTCAAACCGTCTAAAAACAGTATCTCGGTGACCTGATAAAACAATTTGATCATTTTGCGTTGGAAGCGCGGTGCCAGTGTAATGTCCAACGCCTACCTCGAGCTCTTCCTCATCTGTTCCTTCAATAATTGGCATTGATTTACCAAGCTTCGGTACCTCTAGAACGCCCATTGTATCGCCTTTTTCGTAAGTTGGAATGACAATTTCCTTGTCGATTTGCTCGTTAGCAGGAGGGGAAGATATTAGTTCCTCCGCTTGAACCAATGCATCTTTTTGTGCCTGATTGGAATCCCAAATTTGAAAAATTGAATAACCTGTCAATGATAGTCCGCCGATGATGAACAAAAGTGCAACCGTATAAATACCCTTTTTCACTGGAAAACACCGCCTTATTCGTACTTTGTCCGTTACCTTTAATCATAATAAAAATAACGCTTAAAATCAATCAACGAAGCCATTTTGCACTGCTTCTTTATTCATATTTTCTATATGCTGTTTTGCTTTAATCATTTCTCTAGTTCTTCCGTAATGAAAAAATATAATCTCACCAGTTGGGTGCTTCGCACTTCTTCCAACACGACCTGAAATTTGCACTAAGGCACTCTCGGTGAAAATTTTGTCTTCTGCACCGAGAACCGCTACATCAATATCCGGCACGGTTACGCCTCTTTCTAAAATAGTGGTGGTCACAAGGATGGGTATTTCTCCTGCTCGAAAACGTGCCACCTTGTCTTTTCTGTCAGGATCCTCTGCATGAACGCCTTGAATTCTGGGGTCAATTGCTTGTAATAGGGAAACCATTTTTTCGAGATAAGTAATCCGCGGTACAAACAAAAATGCCTGCTTATTCATTTTCAGATGTTCCTTAACCCAGAACACCACGTTTCTCGGAAGCTTCTTCTTTTTCAATAACTTCTCCCAGTTGCCACACCACACAAACTCTGGCACTGGCAAGGGATAGCGATGATACCTAGCTGGAATCGTTACTGCTTTTCGTTTACCTGCTACAATTTCCTTTTTCCAGGTTTGATTGGGTGTTGCAGTAAGGAAGATGGTGGAGGAAATATTTTTTTTAGCTTGATTCACCGCATATTGCAGCATCGGTTCGGCTGAATACGGAAAGGCATCGACTTCATCGATAATAATTATATCGAAGGCTTTGTAAAAGCGGAGTAGTTGGTGGGTGGTGGCTAGTGTAATAGGAGCTGTCTTGTTGCGGTCCTCACTTCCACCATACAAGGCGATGACATCGATTGCCGGGAACGACTCCTTAATCCGAGGAGCAAGTTCAATTACAACATCGGTCCTCGGTGTTGCAATGCAGACATTTTTACCCGTAAGTAAGGCCGTCTCCATTCCCTCAAATAAAATCTCTGTTTTCCCCGCTCCGCACACAGCCCAAATCAAAAGCTCGTCATTTGAATGGACCGCTTGAATAAGTTCTGTGGAAGCTTTCTGTTGGCCTGCAGAAAGTGTTCCCTCCCACGCGAGTGGCTTAACCGGAATTTGCGTGTTCGTATTTGGACCACTCCAGGTTACAAGCACCGTACACTCACTCATCCGCCCCATATTGATGCATTTCCTGCAGTACGTACATTCCTCTTTACACCTTGCACAGCCAAAAGATGCAAAAAGTTTCTGATCAGCATTCCCACATCGTACGCAGGAATAACCATCCTTCGTTTTCTCGATGCATTTTCTGTAGTGTAAATATCCATTGATATAGTGGGTATGTATTTCTTCTAAGGAAAAAGGGAGTTCTTCGAGGAGGAGCTGCTTGCCGGTGAGTAGATTTTGAAGTTCAGTGGAGTATTTAAAAGAAGGATTTAATGGTTGGGGAAAGCTTGATTCGTAATCGGAAATTCGCTTGGAGTCAGGCTTGTTCGATAATGACTCAGGGATTAATGTTTCGTTTTCTAGTGAGAATCGCATATAAAACCTCCAATTTTTATTGTGCTTACGTGGGATGATTCTTCATACATGTTTATTTTTCCAACTATTTGGAGACTACTATTGGTGAAAGGGAGGGATTGAAATGATGAAGTGGATTTTAGAACATGGGTTGTTGCTTTGCATCGGTTTGATTCTACTCATCGGATCATTTGCGGTTTTATTTCAGGAGAAAATACAAATTACGTCCTCAACATGGACAGTTCTTTTGTTAGTTTATTTTATTGTACTTAGCTTGTATAGTAGCTATGAGCACAAACAAACTGTCGCCGAGGAAAATAACAATAAAGAGAATACCCCTCAAGATGAACAATTACTCAAAAATTAGGAGAATCTCCTAATTTCTTTTTTTGCCCAAGAAGAGCGCCGCACCCCTAGCACGGCGCACCATTTTTATTTCTGATACCAACCTAGCCCAATCGCACCTTCACCAAGATGGGTTCCGATAACAGGTCCGAAATAGCTTAGTAAAAATTCAACATTTGGGTATTTCTGTTCGAGGTCAACCTTCATCAACTTCGCTTCTTCCTCAATGTTTCCATGGATGAGCACTGCACGCATTGGCACGCCTTTACTTGCATCCTCATCGAACAATTCGAAGACACGATTCAATGCTTTTTTACGAGTGCGGATTTTTTCAAATGGCACAATTACCTTATCTTCAAAGTTAAGGATTGGTTTCACTTGAAGCAGGCTTCCCACAAATGCCGCTGCTCCGCTCAAACGACCACCACGCTGTAAATTCGTTAGGTCATCGACCATAAAATAAGCACGCATGGTTTTCTTCATTTCATTAAGTCGTTCCATAATTTCATCAGCAGGCTTACCTTCACTAGCCATCTCTGCCGCTTCAAGTGCATAAAAGCCCTGAACCATACAGCTGATTTCAGAGTCAAAGGAATGTACCTTCACTCCTTCTACCATTTCTCCAGCCGTTACGGATCCTTGGTAAGTACCACTAATACCACTTGATAGATGTACACTAATAATCGCATCATGTTCTTTACCGAGCTGTTCAAAAAGCTCCACAAATTCACCAGTCGGTGGTTGTGACGTCGTCGGAAGGTCTTTTCGAACCTTTAGTTCCTCATAAAAAGCCTCAGCCGTAATATCGACTTCCTCACGATAACTCTCGTTACCGAATACAACACTAAGTGGAATCATATGTATATTATGTTTTTCACGTAGATCCTTTGGTATGTAAGCTGTACTATCAGTTACAATCGCCGTTTTCATATTTTTACCATCCTGTCCTATACGTTATATTTCCCATTTTATATGATATTGACGGGGATGTCACTTGTTTATATAGTGGTTAGGAGTCATGGAACATCCCATTCACGTATCTTAACGATATATAGCTAAGCTATCCTAGTTTAATCTACCGTAAATGTTAATTCCTCTTTAAGGTGATTCAATTCTCTAGCAGCCACCCAAAAAATCACCTTATATTCGCCTTTCTCTAGTTGGGGAAGTCCTGCTACAAAGGTCAAGGTCTTGCCTTTTGCAAATAGAACATTCCTAATGACTTGTGCAAAAACATGTTCATCTGAGTAACGGTACACCAACTCTCCAGCTTCATTATAAATTTCGTAGTCATATTCTTGGCTGGATGTAAATTGTAGACGGAGATCTTCGTCTCCTGCGTTATGGATTTCAAATGTTATTGAGATACCTTGGTCCGTTTCCGTTTTTGAAATGGAGGTTTCAATTTTATCTAAACCAACAATTTTTTTCTGTGAACTACTAATTTTACCTATCTTTTTCCGATTATCCCTCAAATCTACTTCCTCCTCTTCCTTAATTGATTCTACATTCTTCACCGTTTTATCTATTTTCTTATCCTGTCCAATTATGAGAATCACACTGACCAACGCTAGCCCGCCAATTATGTATAGTAGGATTCTTTTCATTTCCATCTCCTTTTCATGACTTATACTACTATATTGTGGCACTTACAAAAAAATCCTACCTTTACCGAATTTCTTGTAGTAAAGGTAGGTTTTCGTTAGCTTAGAGTGTTACTTTTTTATTTCTTCTGTTTAGGATAAACAATGCAAGTGCTCCAGCTACCAGTAATACTGCACCAATTACAAGATAGTTAAACATTGATGTTGCAGTTGACGGAAGCTTACCACCCTTATCATCGTTACCTTTATCAGATCCACCTGGTTGATTTCCTGAGTTGCCCGGATTTGGATTTTGTGGCTTTGGATTTTTTGGATCTTCCGGCTTTGGTTGCTCAGGACCTGGATTTTCCTTACCAGGGTTTTCCGGTTGTTTAGGTGGTTCGTTATCATCCGGGTCCCCAGTTTTAATATTCTTCACTTCAACTACTTGAACAGCTTCAACACCGTCACTATTTTTAATGTAGACTGTGTATTTACCATTCTTGACGACTGAGAATGATTTTTCCTCAAGATCAATATTCATTCCATCATTTTGGAAATCAGCGGCTGTCTTTTCACCTTCTAGCCACTTCATTTCAACAACATCACTGTTAACATTAACGAAAATCTGTACTGGACCTTCTGTTGGTTCTGTTGTAGATGGTGTTAGTTCAATCGTAACCTCTTCTGTTGGCTCGATAATATTTTCAACAGTAATTGTTTGTAGAGCCTCAGCACCATCAAGATTTTTCACATAGACTGTGTAGGTGTCATTTACTACAACATCAAATGATTTTGTTTCAGGATCAATATCTGCTCCTCCATTAACAAAATCTGCTGCTGTCTTTTCACCTTGTAGCCATTTCATTGCAACTAGTTCACTTTCACTATCAGTAGCAACTGTAATCGATACAGGACCTTCTGTAGGCTCAGTTGTTGATGGTGTTAGTTGAACGTTGATAGGTTTAACTGGTTCAACAATATTGTCCACTACAATTGTTTGTGCTGCTTCTACGCCTGCAGTGTTCTTCACATAAACGGTGTAACTACCATTCGCGGATACATCAAATGACATGGTTGCAATGTCAATTTCATTTCCTGCCTCCGCAAAATCAGCAACCTCTTTCTTTCCTTCTAACCATTTTACAGCTTCCAATTCTTCGATGCTGTCATGAGAAACGGAAATAGTAATCGGACCTTCTGTTGGTTCTGTAGTAGAAGGACTAAGCTCCACTTTAATAGGTGTTGGTGGTACAACAATGTTCTCGATAGAAATCGTTTGTACAGCTTCCACACCTACACTATTTTTAGCATAAACAGTGTACGTACCATTTTCCATTACGTCAAATGCCATTGTTTCAAGGTTGACGTCAATACCACCTTCAACAAAGTCAGCAGCTGACTTCTCACCTTTCAAATATTTCACTGCAACTAGATCTTCTTCACTGTCAGTAGCAACTGTGACAGTAACTGAACCTTCTGTTTCTTCAGTTGTAGAAGGTGTTAATGAAACAGTAAACTCTTTAGGTGCTTCATTTTCTTTTACAGAAAGCTTAACTTCTTGTTGGGCAGTATTTGCAGCATAGTCCTCTACAAATAGAGTTAATGTATTTTCTCCGCCTTGTAAGCCTGTTAATGGAATTTCAAATGAACCATCTTGTGCGATTTCAATCGAATCTTGTGCGATAATACTACCATCTTTATTTTTAAGTTCATAAGAAACGGCCATTACGTCGTTAACGTCGTAGCTGATTCCAAAAGTTCCTGCCCAATTAACACTTGTTCCAAAGTCAACAAACTTATCGTTAATGTTTCCTGTTACCTTGTAATCAGAGCCTTCAATTTCTCCATCAACTGCGTTGAATGCAATTTCAGGAGCAGATGTTTTCACGAAGAAAGGACCATCCCACGCTAGGAATGTAATATCTCCATTGGTTAAATCCCAAGAGTTGAAATCAACCGTATATACTCCTTCTGGAATTTCTGTTTCTTCATCAGTTCCCCAATCATAATACGTACTACCAATTGGGAGTCTCCAGTACCCTTGAGGGATTATTGAAAATTCTAAATATCCTAAATATCCATCACCAAAGTACCCATCTTGAGGATTTTCAGCATTCCATAATTCAATTGATGCAGCTTGTTCATTAAATAAACCAAAATATAAATTTGTAGTATCTAATTTACCATCTCCATTTGGTGAAATAGCGTAATTTTCAAGTTCGAAATACTCTACACCAGTAGGACCTTCATCAGAAAATGCAGCGGCAAATGGTAATGCTAGTTTAGTTCCTTCACTTGCAATATGGATATATCCAAGTAATTCGTTACCCGGTGAATCCTCACCTGCCGGTACTGTTAATGTAACAGTCAGAGTCTCTTTTCCACTAAGTGTAAACGATGATTTATCGACTGTTACCTTAGCACCTGCTAGAGCACCAGTCGCTGCCTTCGTGACATCAACACTAACGTCAAAGTTACCTGAACCACCAGCTAAATCTCTTACTTCAATTTCTTTAGTAATAACTGTTTCTTTATCTGGATCCGGAACGACTTTACCGAACGTAACCGTTCCTTTTTCATGCTCGTGTATCTTGTCTTCAAATTCAGTTGTGTCTAAAGCATAAGCTAATGCCTTTGCGTTAATAGCTTCTAGTGGCTGAACAAGACCAGCACCTTGAGCAAAAACATCATATTTTTCAGTATCAAGTTGTTTTGCTGTGTTTGATAGAGCTACTTTTATGTCAGATGGCTCTAAATTAGGGTTCTTAGATAATAATAATGCCGCAATTCCCGCTACATGCGGTGTTGCCATACTTGTACCAGTAAAACGGTCATAGCTTTTAGAGTAATCAGCATCAGGGTAATCTTTACCATAAGCTGGTACAGAAGACATGATATTTGTACCAGGCGCTGATACATCTGGCTTGATATCGAAGTTTGGAGTCGATGGCCCACGTGAGCTTGAATCGTTAATATCGTCTCCTGCTAACGTCGATTTCTTATAATTACTAAAGGTTACTTGCCCTAACTTATTATCAGTAGCCGCAATTGCGTCTCTGAATTCGTTTCCTTTTGCTGTTGGAATATCGTATGTAGGGATGAAATTAAATGAATCCCCTAACAATATGTTCGCTGCTCCAGCACCATCCACATTATTGTGAATAATGATACCTAGCGCTCCCGCAGTTTTTGCAGCCGCAATCTTATCAACAAATGCAATTTCTCCACGTGATACGAGCGCGATTTTCCCTTCAACATCAAGACCTTCATAGTCTGTAGCTGCTCCTAGTCCTGGAACTGCAACTACATCAAATGTTCCAGATAGGGTATCTGCAGGGTCTGATGCAAATGTCCACCCCATTAAATTCACGTTATATTGATCTTCAAAGTCACCAGCTTTAACAGCCATTGTAGCTTCAATCTTATCTGATGGTACTGTAGAATTCCCTACAGCAATGGCAAGTGTTGCTGTAGATGGATTTCCAATTGTAGAACGATTTGGACCACTATTACCAGTTGCAACAACTGCCGTTACACCAGCAAGCACCGCATTGTTGATTGCGATAGAATCTGGAGCGGTTTCGCTATTGCTTCCTCCACCTAGTGAAAGGTTAATAATATCCATTTCTTCTTCTACTGACTTCTCAATAGCAGCCATAATACCGGAAGTTGATCCACTTCCATAAGCACCTAATACACGATAGGCATATAAATCTACTTTTGGTGCAATTCCTTTGATCCCATATTCATTGGCACCAATTGCAGCGATTGTCCCTGCCACATGTGTTCCATGGTCCGTATAGAATGTCCGCCCTGACGCATTAACCTCAGGCATGTGGGCAGGTCTTTCCTCTGGTGTTGTCTCATATGGGTCATTATCCGCACGGTCTCGCGCATAGTCATTGCCATGCGGAACAAAGTTATGTCCTCCTTTATAAATGCCTTCAAATTCTGGGTGCTCATAGTCGATACCCGTATCAAGTACAGCAACTTTAACATTTTCACCCTCGTACCCCATATCCCAAATAGCAGGAATATCTAGGTGCGAATTACTTGTATTCATGCTTGCTGAAACTTCTCCATCAACAGGAGTCATTTCCTGCAATGCATAACGCTCACTATCTGGTTCTACCCTTACGACACCTTTAATATTCACAAGCTTTTGGATGTCCTTTGCAGGTAGCGTTAAAGCTACACCATTAAATACTTTCTTATAAGAATGACCTTTTACTCCTGTGATTTTTGCCTCTTTTAGCTGTTTTTCAAATGAGGCTTGTTGCGATGTTACTTTCTTTTCAACATCTACTGCTTGTGCTGCAGAAAATGTTTTTCCTTCAAGTTCTCGCTTTCCTTTTTCAAGGGCAACTGGATCTTCAGAAAGTTGAACGATTACTGATACTTTCTTATCTCCGTTTAAATTGACTAAAGAAGGATGAATGGACGGCTTTTTTGAAGTCAAAGCCTCTTGTGCTTCAATGACTTGTTGAATTTTTGCCATTCTTTCATCTACGTTTATTTTTTTCGTGAAAGTTGATTCTGCGGATACAAGTCCTGGAGCAAAAAATGAAAACACTAGAACAAAGGTTAGTAAACTCGTAAATAATTTGTTGAACCTACTACTTTTCGACAATACCTATTCCCCTCTCTCATTCTCATATCTTTTAATACCCCTTCTACAGTTCTACTACTATATCCCTCCTTTCGAACCATTAAATGGTAGATATATGAAACACTGTAAATGTTACTACACTATAAAGAGTCAATAAATATATAAAATTCGGAATAATACGACACTATATTTACCGTTTGACATTTATTGCAATAATATGTAGTTATTTAGACGGAAATACAATCCTAACCTATCATTTCTAATAAATATATGAGTTTGAAGTCAAAGCGCGTCAAAAAAATCGTAGTATTTTGTCTATGAAATAGTAATAAAGCACTACATTATCTACCCCCAAAAAAAGAACCGAAAATGCGTCTATCTACATTTTCGGTTACTTACTATATAAAGCTATCAATTTATTTTAGTAGTTGATTACAACCTAAACTTCCTAACCGCTTCTTGTAGTTCTTCTGCCATGTACGATAGCGAAGCAGCTGATGATGCGATTTCCTGCATGGAAGCAAGTTGTTCTTCAGTTGCTGCCGACACTTCTTGCCCCTGTCCAGTTGTCTTTCTCGCAATTTCATCGATTTCACTTACCGCATCCACGACTTGGTGTGCACCTTGCGTCATTTGCGCAATCGATGCTGACACTTCTTGGATTTGTGATGAAACGTTATCGACAAATTGTTGGATCTGCGTAAAGGATTGACCAGCATTGTTAACGACAGTGATCCCCTTCTCTGCCTCTTCAGTTCCCTTGTTCATGGAGTCAACCGCTTGTTTGGTATCGTCTTGAATAGTTCCAATTAGTTGACGAATGCTTTCAGTAGATTTTGCTGATTGTTCAGCTAGCTTTCGCACCTCATCTGCTACAACCGCAAACCCTTTTCCATGTTCTCCAGCTCTTGCCGCTTCAATCGCAGCATTTAAAGCTAATAGGTTTGTTTGACTCGCAATATCAGAAATTACATTTACAATTTGATTAATCTCTTCGGATCGTTCTCCAAGTGAATGAATGATTTTTCCTAAGTCTGCTACCGATGTATTAATAGTTTGCATTTGTTGAATCGATTCCTGGATGGCCTGCTCACCATTTTCTACAATACTTAAAGCCTCAGTCGATGTTCGTGAAACGTTTTGAGCGTTCTTTTCAATTTGTTGAATGCCGATCGACATTTCTTTAACCACATCTGTTGTATGTCGAACCATTTCAGTTTGCTGCTCAGTCCCAACTGCAACCTCCTGAATCGCATTTGCAACCTGTTCAGTTGCTTGACTATTTTGTTCAGAGCTTGCTGTTAACTGTTCTGAAGATGCTGCCAATGTTTGTGATTTATCATCCACATTTGTTAACAGTTCTCTCAACGAATCCAACATCTTATTAAAGCTATTGCCTAATTGTCCGACCTCATCACTATTTTTCACATTAATGGATTGTGTCAGGTCTCCATTACTTACTTGGTCCGTAACCTGAACTAATACATTCAGTGGTCTGGTAATGCTTCTTACAATTAAGATAGCGATGATGATTCCAATTAATACAAAGATAGCTACAACTAAAAACGTTGTATATAGGATGCCTTGAGTAGCTTTGTCGATTTCACCTTGCTCCATAACACCCGCAATTTTCCAACCTGTTAAATCATTCGTGACATAAGTCGTTTCATACGTATTGCCTTCAAATTCATCAGTCAAATGACCTTCATCTTCTTCATAGATTAACTTACTATACGTTTCCCCTTGTGGTTCTGACCCGGTTTCTTGGGTAGGGTCTATTAAGTATTTTTTCTGAGCAGTTAAAATAAATGTGTATCCATTTTCACCAATAGTTAAACCATTTGTGATTTCACGTAATGATTCTAAATTGATGTCTAACCCAACGACACCAGAACCGTCCTTTATTTCTTGAGCGATGGTTACCAGAATTTCGCCTGTAGCTAAATCCTCGTAAGGTTCAGTGATAATTGCCTTCCCAGATTCAGAAACAGCTTGTTTATACCAGTCACGCTCTCTTGGGTCAAAATCCTCAGGAAGATCTGCGTGAGGGAATAAGTACATGTTTCCGTCCTTTGTACCTGAGAAAACTGTGATAACTTCAGGATGAAGGAGGGAATATTGTTCAAGTCTTTCTAATAACACAGGTACTCCTGAATCAGAGAATGATTCTTCGTTAAGGGTTGATGATAAATACTCCGCATCTGCAAACTTGGTCGAGATGCTATCTAGTATAAAATCATCTAAAATAGCGACTTTCTCGCCTGATTCATTCAGCATTTGTTCTTTAATTTTCGTTTGAGAGGTTTGGTAAGAGGTAAAACCAATCGTTAAACTCGGTAGTAAGATAATAATAATAAATGAAATGTATAATTTCTTTCCAATTGTAAAATGGAACAGGTTGCTGAACTTACGTTTATTTCGTTTGTTAGTCATGTTGTAATTCCTTTCTATATATTAATACGCTGTGGATACCACTTTGGCCTTTAGAGAAGCTGGTCTACCTAATAAATATCCTTGTGCATATTCGATTCCCATCGAGCGTACTATCTCTAGGTCCACTTCCCTTTCTAACCCTTCTAAAATAAGCTCGCTATTAAATTTCTCCACAAAACCCATTACGGACTTAATTAATTCTACTTTCTTATCACATGCTGCAAGTTCTTTGGAAAAATAACGGTCTAATTTCAAATAATGCGGATCTAATTCTATAAAATTCTTAATATCAGAATAACCGCTCCCGCAATCATCAATTGCAATTTTGAAGTCTAATTCTTTTAATAGTGAAGTTCTATTGACAAACGTCTTAAAATCCCCAATTTCCTCAGATTCGGAAATCTCTAAGATAATTTCTTGATTACTTAAATCATTCTTTTTCACAAGTTCCTTCACGAAATCTAAAAAGCTATCATGTAAAATAGTAGAAGGTAAAATATTTAAAAAAAGTTTGCCATCCTCTGATGTATAACCATCGGCAAGATAAGTTTCTATAGCTAATTGGATAGAAGCACAATCCATTTCATAGAGTTTCCCAGATTCTCTAGCAACCCGAAATATATAGGCGGGATTGGGCAATACGTTCGACCGAACTAATGCCTCAAAACCCAATGGTTTATTTTCCTTTACATTCATAATCGGCTGAAACTCATGGTACATCCCTACTTTTACTACTAATGGATCTGTCACCGTCACCTTTTTCACCTCCCTTAAAAGTGCTTCACTTTATTTTATTAGACTAAGCTTCAATAGATATTTATTGATAGCTTGAACCTTGCAATAAATTCACCTATTCAGAATTTTTTATGTAGTACAAATGCACTACTTCCATACCGCTATTATACAGATTTTCGACAACTTTCCAATACTTTCGACAAATTTCTACCATAGTAAATTCTTTTTCCAATAATGGTACTATTTGTCACTGGAATGGTGGCGACATTTAAAAAGGGAGAGACGTTATTGAAAATGAATAAGCAACTTGCGGTATGAAACGAATTTTCCTACTTTCTATTTATCGGTAGTCATTTTCATTTTTTTATATATTGTAAAATACACAGACTAGTTCAAATTCACCGATAATAATACCTACATGTATTATTGTAAATCTGCCCTATGTCGTAAGTGAAAATTCCACTTTATGAACTCAAAAATAGTACTAAGACAAAAAAAGCCAACCCTACTTTCAGGTCGGCTTCTATTCCTTCTAACTATGTACAGTTTCTAGCTTAATCACATCAACAACTCGTTGTAACAAGGCCACTAGTTCACCAGCTGTTTGGAATGTGAACATATAGCCATGGTTTGATTTAAGTTGGCCATCTTCCTCTTTTCTCGGAAAACGTCGTAATGCTGTACTTTTACGTGGTTTTGGCTGTATATCTTCTAATAATTTCCCTTGTTCTACTAACAAAGGGTGAACAGCAATCGTTGGCGTCACATTATCTAGTAAATAGACATACCCCGTTTTGAAATCCTCGAATTGAAATTCAGCGGCTTTTTTTGAAAGATTCATAAGTGTAAAATGTGCATTTTCAAAGGTTGCTTGGAATCTTTCTAGCGGAACCACGCTACTCGTATTTTTCGTCTCTTTACGGATAGGATTCCTCTTCTCCTTACTAACTGGTTGCTGTTTCTTTTCTTCCTTCAACTCGTTGAGCTGTTGCTCGATTTCTTTAATCTGTTGTTGAGTTTCCTTTATGTACTCTTCCATCCATTGCTTCATCCCATCAAAGTCCGGCTTATCTGTAGAAGGCAACTCATATGATGGTGCCGTAAATGTATGGCTCACATAGACTTCCGCATACCAGACGCCTAAATCGAATATCGTACGGTGTGCTTCTTTTGCGATTTCTTGGTCCATCTCAACCACTTGATGTGCTGCGATATTCCCATTTTTTCGAATGAACTCTAGCTTCTTATAGATGTCATCCTGGATGATATCTTGGCTATATAGCATTCGAACCTTTTGAACTTGGGTATGTGTAAAACTCTCAGTCATGTTTTCTTGTTCAAAAATCATCTTGACGATTAGTTCTCCAAATAAACGCGCCTGCGTTAACGCAACCTGTGGTTGATCCCATAAGAGAGCCTCCACTCGTAATGCGGACTCCTCTAACTGGCTTGAAAAATCACCAATAAAATGAAAGATGCTCTTTTTCCCCATTTTACTCTTCACTTCCTTTTCTATTAACAAAATTTTACCATATTGTTCGTTATACTCACATAATAAGTTACGATGAAGCTAGTACGACCTATTTATTTTCATTCATCCAAACGACAACAAATAGGTAGATAACAAAAGTTGATAGAAGTAACAGCCACCAATGCTCAGCTATATCGGTTATGAAATCTAAGTTCATTCCGAAGAATCCGGTAATGACGGTTACTGGGAGGAAAAAGAGAGTGATCGCCGTAATTTTGTTATTAAACTTTTCTGTCGCGACCTTCTTTTCTTGTTCTTCAATTAAATGCATTCTTTTTTCTGCCGCATCAGTATAAGACGATAATGCATCTAATTCATCATGAAGCTCATCAAATAAGTCATTTATTCGTAGATTTTCCCGGATCATTTCATATAAATGCCCGTAATGCGTGATATTGGTAACCTGATTATAGGAACTTCTTAGCATAAACCTGACGATTTGATTCCGAAGCTTAGATATAAGCAGGTTCTGCTCCGTATAGTTTTCCTCGCCTACTTGCTCGAGATCGTAGGATAGCTTAGAGGCAACATTGGATAAGCGTAAGAGCGCATATTTTTGATGAAGCGCAAGGATATAAATATAGAAATATGTGGTCTCAATTTGATGCATATAGCCTGAAACAAAGAACTCTTCTGTTCTTGAGTCGTCTGTTTTTGTAACAATATTCGCCAATCCCTCAAATGAGATTCCCCAATAACTGTTATCGAATAACGCTAATAGACCAGGGTTCTTATCAAAGTCTTTTTCAACAACACTTGGCTTATAAGTAGATTTAAAGCTTCTCCGCAATTGAAACAGATAAGAAGTTAAGAGTGATTTATTTTCTACTTCATCATTCATTTTGGCTGAACTATAGACGAGTGCATGTGTTGGATTGTCCGTTCCTTCAAAATAAGATGATACCTGAAATGACTGGGATAACTCACTAATCAACGACCCCATATGTACATGTTGCTCAGTAACCTCGTCCTTTCCAGTCCTCTTCGTAAAATATAAATCGTACTCGAATTGCTCTAGTTTTTTCGCATAATAGATGGTTTCAATTAAGGTATCGATATGTGTGCCTTCAGGAAAGCCAAGTTTTATTACCCAAAAGCCTACCTGAGTTTCAAATAAGTACAACTCTATTGATGGGATACTATATTTATATTGATCGGATTTCGTTTGCAGTGTTAGCAGTAAGTCATTTTTATTTGGCAAGCCAAATTTCGAACGAGCTTTTTGCGTCATCACAAAATGACGTCCGATCGTTTCAGGATGATTCCCGTTCGAAACGAGCTTTTCAACATGTTCAAAAAGGCGCTCCGTCTTGAGTTCGGTTTGTTTAAAATAATCGTGATTGATGGTTGTGACTGCTTCCTTATACTCCATATCATAAGCAAATGGCACAATAAGAAATGTTGCTGACTTCGTTACCTCTGTATGCATATGATGGTCGCCTCCCCTTACTAATCGAATAAGGAGAAGCTGCGGACTTCACAACTTCTCCTTATCAACAAAATCAACTCTATTGAATTTCGTTTGTGTAAATTAATTGAGATACTTCAAATCCACTACCTGTTTCGATGATATGAAATCTGCTTTCAAAACGCTTATAAGAAGACGAGCCATCGCTGTAATAAATTGTATATGCTTCTCTAGTCGTTACTTCATACGTCGCATCTCCGATTTCTTCTACAGAAACGAGTTCATACTCTAACAGCTCTTCAGTGATTCCCTTATCAATAAGGTAATTTGTGTATTCCAATTGCTCACTAAATCGAGTACTGTTTGGTGCTAGATACGGTTCTGCATACGTGAAATCCTGATAGTTTATGGCATATACACTATCCGCCAAATACTGATGCATAAATTGTTCAACACTATATACATCAACAGTTGGTTCTGGACCTCTGATGTCTTCACTACTTAATTCGTTTGTATAGAGTAATTCATTGACAAGCAACTGCTCGCCTACCTGTCTGAGGTGATATTGACTTTCAAAGCCTTTCCGTTTTGCACTACCGTCCGCGTAATTGATGACATAAACCTCTTCAGTTGTTGCGACTATTAACTCATCGTTTACATGCAAATCCTGGACCACCATGCTCACAAATTCTTCGGTCGTTCCTTTTTCCAACAGATAATTTGTGTAGGTACGCTGCTCTTCCAGCTTTTTCCCGATTGGATCTAAAAACCGTTCAACTGCGACAAAGTCTTGACCGTTAATCACATCTACAGAGGCTTGAAAGTACTGGTATAGAAAGTCTTCTACGTTTCGTTCAAGATCTGGGGTGATTTCCACTATCGCCGTTTCAACAGGCTCAGGTTCCTCTACAGGTACATCCGTAACTTCAGTTGTGTCCTCCGGTTCCATCTCTTCTACCGAAGAGTCAACCTCCTCTACAACAGGTTGACTAGATTCGGAGTTATCCTCTGACGGTGCAAAAATGGTGTACAGTATGAAGAGCGCTGCACATGCCAGAAGGATACTTAGGATGGGTCGTTTCTTTTTAGCTTTTTGATTTGTAGGCGGTACGACATCCGGTTGTTCCTTAGGTTGTTCTTGATGAACGACAGTCGGTCGTGAAGGACTTTCTTGTTCTGTGTGAGTCTGCGTTCTATGACCAGTATTAACTGGTCCTTCGGTTGAAATCCTAGTGACAGCGCGTTGCTCTTCAAGCCAAGCATCATAATGAGTACGCTGTTCCGGGTCATACAAGGTCTTGTAAGCTTTGGTAAGCTGTTGAAATTCTTCAGGATGCGTTTCGTTCGGAAATTGTCTAATCTTTATTACATAGGCCTTTTTGATTTCTACATCTGTAGCATTCTCAGAAACACCTAAAGTTCTGTAGTAGTTTTCCAGATTCATATCATTGCCCCCGCTAATGATGCGTTTCTATTTCGTAGTCTGTATTCATGGTGTAAGTTGGGTCGTGAATTTGATTATCCTTCTTGGATGACCTTTGCTAGCTTCTTTGCATAATTAGCAGTCCATTCGGTAGGGAACTGTTCTTGGACCTTTGTAAGAATGGCTAATGCATCTTCGTTCTTCCCTTCACGGTAAAAAGCATCCGCTTGAAGGACTAGGAGATCATCACGATATGGTGACTCAACAAAGTGTTGAGATTCCGAGTTGAAAAAGTGCTGGAACCACTCTGAGTCTCCAGTAAGATTTCCTACTTGTTTCTGGGTTTGAATGAAATAGTATAGGCTGTCATCACTGTAATACTCTGATGAGTCTAGTTGATAACTGACCTCAAACTTTTCCTTTGCACCAGCAAAATCACCAGCTTTATATAATGAGTACCCGCTATTAAACGCTTGTCGAGCTTCCTTTTTGCGTAAAGAGCCTACATCAAGATTTGCTTTTTCATATAAAGCCTCGGTCGTTTCATATTGTGATACCTTGGCTAATTCTAACTCCAGTTCTTGCTTTAAGCTTTCTTTTTCGGATTCAACATTCGTAAGCTTTGATTCTAGCTCGGCTATTTTTTGTTCAAATTCCGCTTTATTTACGTCTTCTGTTTGATCTGTAGTTGACGAAACCGCTTGATTAACAGGAACAGTATTCCAATCTCTTGTACCTACATACACGCCGCCGATTAGCACCGCTGCAGCCACACCTGCTGTTATGACAAGCTGTTTTTTACTGCGCTTTTTCTTACGTTGAATTGCTAATTCCTTCGCTCTTTCTCGTTCAGCATCAATCTTTTCAGTAAGCACTTCACCTTTTACAGCCTGAATGAAGGACTTAAACGATGGTGCCTTTTGAATCGAAACAGGAGCCTTTGAGAAAAAGTCAAAGGCCTGCTCTTTCTTCCCGTTTTCTATTAGTAGAATCATATAAAGACGATACACATCTTGCGGTAATGGAATAAGAGATGGGCGTTGAAGCAATGGTGAAAGACAACCTTCTGCTTCTTCTCCTCTTTTTTCCTTTAGTAATGACAACGCGAGATTGTAGACACTACGGACTTCTTCATACGCGCCTAATGTGGAAAGAACCTGTTCTCTTCTCTCTGGCAGTTGTGGAAAGTCTTTTTCATCGACTCGCTCCCAATAGGTTAGCCCCGTTAAAGGGTTTCCCATCATGATTTCAACTAAACCCGCACTCCAGTTTGTATGAGAATGAAAAGGAGCGGAAGCCAAAAGGGATGCTAACAACCCTTTTGCTTCCTCCAGCCGGTCTTCCTTTATAAGTTCGATTGCTTGGTTATACTTTCTAGATAGTTGTTTCATCGTACAACCCCTATACTAATTCAATCAAGAGATCTGTTAGCTCTTCCTCATATTTTTGAACTAAGCCACGATCGTTTTTCTCTAACGCAATTTTAATATTTTGAAGGAGGGACATTAATTTTTCTTTCTCCATTCCTTCGACTGTATTCAACATGCGCTCACCACGGGTAATCACACTCTTAACCTCTTTGTAGAGCTCTGACTGCTGGTAGTCTTTTTCAACTTGTGCTTTAGCAGCGCTCACTTCTTGCTCAGTCATCGTTCCTGCTTGTGTTTTCACGATTGCAGAAGCCTTCTTGCCAGTGCTTACAATCGTTGCTTCGACTTGAAGCGTACCATTAATGTCATAAGAGAATTTAACATCAATCGCTTCTTGTCCACTTGGTCCTGCAGGGATTCCTTCTAGAACAAAATCAGACAGGAAGATATTTTGATCGGTATATTGATTATCACCTTGGAACACATTCACATTAACACTTGTTTGGTTATCACTAACAGTGTAATATCTCTTGCTCTCTGTGATTGGGATTGTACTGTTTCTAGGAATGATTGGGTCAAAGAAACCTGGAACTGTTTGGCCACCGATTTGTCTCACAACCTCTGTACCAAGTGTGTATGGACATACATCAATAACCATGATTCCTTTTGATGTATCAATCTGACCTGTTTTGATACCAGCTTGTACTGCCGCACCTAGTGCTACAGCTTCATCAGGGTTAATATCTTTCTTTGCCTTTTTACCAAACTTCTCTTCTACAAGCTTTTGAATCAATGGAATTCGAGTTGAACCCCCAACTAGTAGAACTTCATCAATACCGGTTACCCCTAGACGAGAATCTTCTAGTGCTTTGTCCACCTCAACGAGTGTTTTTAAAGCCATATCCTTAATTAACGCTTCAAATTCCTCTCTAGTAATGCTCATGTTCACACTGACTGGAGCATTATTGTGGATCGCGATAAATGGGATGTTAATCGTTACGTTCGTTTGACTTGATAGGCTTTTCTTAATATTTTCTGCTTCAAGCTTAATTCGTGCCTTACGTTGGTTGATTTCTTCTGGCGACCCAATATTGAATAAATCAATACCTTCTTGTTGTTTGAAGTTTTCGATGATCCAATCTGTTAGGGCGTTGTCAAAGTCTACCCCACCAAGGTTGTTATCACCCGCACTCGCTTTTACCTCAACAACACCTTCGAAAATCTCAACAACGGAAACGTCGAAGGTACCTCCACCAAGGTCATACACAAGAATATGTTGGTTTTTATCAAGGTTTTCCAGACCATAGGCAATCGCTGCTGCAGTAGGTTCGTTAATAATGCGTTCTACTTTTAGCCCAGCAATTTCTCCTGCTTTTTGAGTAGCCTTACGCTGAGAGTCAGTAAAATACGCCGGTACTGTAACAACTGCTTCCGTTACCACTTCTCCTAAATATTCTTCTGCACTTTTCTTTAAATAAGTTAAGATATGAGCAGAAATAACTTCCGGGCGATAGCTTTCTCCACCTACTGTAATTGTTTCATCTGTTCCCATTAGACGTTTTACTTCAATTGCCGTACGATCAGGAATTCCTGGCATAGCCGTCTTCGCATTTTGTCCAATCGTAATTTCTTCATTAATACTAAGTTGGAATACCGAAGGAGTTGTACGTCCTCCCTCTGTATTAGGAATAATTTCTGGTTTTTCACCTTTTAAGTATGCTACTGCTGAGTTTGTTGTACCTAAATCTATACCGATAACTGCCATTATTGGTTCCCCCACTTTTTAATGTTTTATAGTGCGTGTTCAAAAAGGAGGATGAAAAGGACCCGTCGGCTAGGACGCCACGTCCTGTGGCGACGCCGACACTAGCACATCCTGTGCGTCGAAAGTTCGAGGCGGCGCAGCTCCTGCGTAGCGGAACGTATGTAGTTAATACGTGAGCAAACGTTCTTGCACGCAGGAAAAGCGCTCTTCTTTTCCAAGGAACGGAAAAACAAGCCAACGAACTTCCACAGGATGTGGTGACTTCGACGTTCGACACAGGACGTGTCGGTATTTAGTCGAAGATCCTCTAGCGATGTGTCATTTTCACCGGACTTTTTGAACAACATCTTATAGTACTGAAGTTACACTCGCTTTTCGTAATACTCTACCAGTAGACTTGTCCATAAATCCACGTTGATGGACCGCATACACTTCATATTTCTGCATTGGTACTTGTACATCATTCTGCGACACAGTCCCAATGACTTCCATTATTTTTCCGTCTACTAGTAGTCCTTTTACCGGGATTTCAGCAATTCCATGTGCTTCAAGCAATGTAATAATTTTCGTAATCGCCGCTTCAATCTCTTTACTCCATGTTGTTTCGTTTACTTTCAATGTCGCTTGGTAGACAAGGTCAAGCATGTCAAAAATCTCAATCGCCACAAGCTTCATCTTTTCGATATGTTTAAGCGATTCTTGCTTAATTTCTTCAATCTTACTTCCTTGATCTTCACTAGACACTTCACTAAACTCTTCTAATTGCTGTTGAAACTCCTGCATGAGCTTATATGTCATCCTGTTGCTATTTTTAAAGTCACCTTTGATTTGCTCCTGTAATTCGGCTAACGATTCTTTAAGCCCAGTCACAAAATCAGGCTGACCTTCACTAGGATTATAGTAAAACTCTTCTAACGGCTGTAGCTTTTCTTTCTCAAGCTCCAGTATTTCTTGTGTGGTCGCGCTCAAGATGTTCACTCCTTCCTCAAAATACGTTGGTAGTTTATTGATTAACTGCTGTTCTACACGTTCTAATTCCTGCTCCCATTTGGCGATTGGGAAATCTTCGCTAGTCAGCTTATATTGAAGTAATAACTTACAATATTGAATCCCATCAATCACCTGCTTGTGTAGGTTTAAAACCATTACCTTACAGACAAGATTTTGATAGGCTACGATGCTTCTGGCTGCCTCGAAATGAGATGGTTTTTTCCTTGCTAGCTTTTTTTTATCAAAAGGCTTAATTAAAGGAATCAGCTTTGGTTGTTCAAAATAATGGGACGTATTTAACGTGTTACTTTGCTGATGACCCGTTATTCTGATAATGACTGCATGTGTGTTCTTTCCAATATCCTCTGCGGACATTCTTTTAAACTGCTCTAATTGTTCAAAGGGATCTGGTCCATATCTTGAACTCAATTAATCAGCCCCCTTGGATCTATTTGATAATTTCCTTTTACGACTTTTTCCGCATCATCTAATGTATTCATATTGCTTAACACCATCTGCATAATCACCTTTTCGATTTCGTCGAGCTGGCCATATGGAAGGTTTTGTTGCTTACAGGTCACCACATAATTGGCTTTACAGAGAATGGCTTCCTCAATGATGTTACGTACAAGTCGGCCATTTCCATGGCTTTTCGGATTTTCACGTACCCGTTGAATGAGAATCTTCCGAAACACGACCGATGCTTCATCCGTCATTTGATATTGTTTTTGCTGAAGCATGATTTTGCCGATTTCAAGGAGTTCATCAATGCTATAATCGTCGAACATAATATGACTATTAAAGCGCGATTGTAGCCCAGGATTCGATTGTAAGAAACGGTCCATTTCATTCGGATACCCGGCTAAAATAATCACAAGCTCTTTTCGCTTGTCTTCCATTTCCTTCACAATCGTATCAATTGCTTCAATCCCGAAGTCATTGCCTTGTCCACGTACAAGCGAATAGGCTTCATCAATAAACAACACACCTTCTCGCGCTTCCTTGAGCTTTCCGAGAGTTTTCACAGCGGTATGTCCGACATACTCCCCTACTAAATCAGCTCGCCCCACTTCCACGAGATGGCCTTTTTTCAAGACGCCTAATGCTTTAAACACCTTGGCGATAATGCGCGCAATTGACGTCTTTCCTGTACCTGGATTACCACTGAAGACCATGTGTAGACTTGGCTGATTCACCTTCAACCCTTGTTCTTGTCGCAGTTGATTAAAGATAACCAGATTACAAATTTCACGAACTCGTTGTTTTACCTTTTCGAGACCGATGTAGGAATCTAGCTCCCTTAACACATCCTCAACAACCGGTTTTGTGAACTCATGGGCCTCATCGCTTTTTAAGTCGTCTCTTGCTTCAAGGGCTTTTTCCATTTCGTCAATCCAGCCAAGAATATAGCTTGTTGAGTCATTGATGGCTGACTTCGTAACGGCTGTTTTCAATGAAAACTTTGCTTTTCGTAATGCCGTTTGAACACTACTTAGGTTTTCAAGGGAAATATAGGGCATATGCTCCTTTATTTCACGACTCACAGACAGGTTCTGTGCTGCTAGCGTGCTGTGCGCATATTGAATATATGGGTTTTGGTCGGTTTCACCAACATGAAACGATATCGCCGAAAGCCACTCACGTTCCGCTTCTTCGATATAGCCTTTTCCTTCGTACATCTGAGCAAGTCGCTGATGCCATTTACTTAGGAATTGGTAAAACGGCAAAAGGGAGTGCTTGTTTTCCAATTGTACTTTCTCGATAAGTCGGTACGCTCTGAACAGATGATAATGCACAAGTGACGTGTCCTCGGCAACTATCGCTTCCCTTATTTCCTTATCAAGTGCATTCATTGATTCAAACAACATCTCTAGCCTTGTTTGGTCCATGCTGGTCCCTCCTCATTCTACTGAAGGTCACGAAAGAACGATTCATTAAGGTTGAATAGAGACGGATACTGCATCTCTAACCGATTGACCGATCGTCTCAGTGAACGATCAGATTCATCAATCATATCGGCCTTAATCGATTCAAACATTTCCTTTTTCTCCTCATCCGAATCGAAATAAATGAGGTAATACGCAATTAACCGTTTGATTGGATGGCAAACATCATAGTCATCTTTTAGGCGTTCAAACTCTTCCTCACATTGAATCGCCTCTTTACAGGTCGCCATAAAATCCGCTAACGCTTTTTCTCTCGTTTCATAGAGATGCGGGTATTTAATGAGTACTCGCTTAATCGACTTTAACGTTTCTTTTGGATTGTAAAAGGAGCTGTCGTGTAAGTTATTGTAGGCTGTATTGCTGTACTCATTAAACTCTTCTTCCGTAAAATCATTACCATGGAGGTAAAGGATAAAGATATTCTTTACCCACTTCATGACCTTTTCGTCCCGCTCAAGCATCTCAAATTCATCATACACATTTGCACGATTGTTCGTTTCCTCTACTAATGAATCAAACTTTTCGTTGGGTTCAATCCGCTCCTTTTGAATGAACTCTAGGATTGGCTTCGCGTATCCGTACAGCTTGCGGTCATATAAATCAAGAGCAAGGTCTGTTAAATCGCTGAGCATCTTCCCTCGTTCTGACTCATGCTTGTCGAGCAGATTTTTACAAAGCTTGATGGACTTCGTTAACTCGATTTGATTTCGTAAAAGAACGGACACTTTAATCCGCTTTGCTAGATAGTAAAAAACATGAAAGCTTTCTGTTTTTTCTTGGCTTGAAATGGCCTGGTCTAGAGTTTTGAGTGCTTTGTCATCTTCATCTCGATTTAAATAAAGATCAACTAACGCAAACAACGGATTCATTTCATCTGGCCACATAATATACATTTTCTTATAATGGCGAATGGCTTCATCTTCTCGTCCGGAATTCTCAAGTGCGTTCCCATAATTGAGTTGATAGGTTACATTTTCAGGCTCTTCCTGAACAACAATCCTAAACTGCTGAAGGGCTTGATTATATTCCTCTGAGAATAGAAAGCTCAAAGCATAGTAATTTCGTATTTCCGTTTGCATTGGCACGATTGATAAGACTTCTTTAAACAATCGCTTTGCCTTCTCAAAGTCATCAACGGAGTAGGCATCCATCGCTTCTTTTTGAAGCTGTTCAACCAGGTCTCCGTGAATCATTTTCATATCGTACTCTTTACGAGTTTGTGCATTTCGTAATGTATCATACGCAATCCGAATGGCTTTGAATTCTTCAGGATATTGGTCCACCGGGTATTGCTTTATTATTTTAAAATATGCTCTTTTTATTTCTTCATCCGTAGATGTCGTTTTAATCTCTAATAGCTGATAATATGTTGTCTCCAAGATCGATAATCACCTCAACCATTTCCTATTTTCGCTTAAGTTCAGACCAATCTTCAATGGAAGATAATTGAATTTGTTCAAATGGCTGGGATTCAGAGACGCGGCTAACACTATCACTTAACCATGCGAAAAATTCTTTAAACTTTACTTCACTTAAAACAAGTGGTGGGCGTACTGGAGAATATCGTTCTAGTACGTCTAAATCTGCATGATCACCGATACCGATTGGAAAAATGGTAAATTCTCCATTTTCGATTCCATTTACCGTAAGCTCGATGGACTCTTCTAATTCATCTGTCGGGGACCCATCAGATAAGAGGACAATCCACGGTTGGTAATATTGAATTCCATGTGCTTTATACAGAGCCACGCGCTCTTTTACTTGAGTCACCGCAGCCTTCATCGCCTCTCCCATTGGTGAGGCTCCACCTGTTCCGATTTTTAGACGGATGGTCGGTTTGATGGGCTGGAATTCTAAGACGGTCTTCACCTTTTCCCCAAATGTGATGATACAAATTTCAACAGATGCCTTTGACACCTCGTTTTGTAGTAAATCATTAAAAAGCTGCTGTAGACCAAGGCGCAGTTGCTTAAGGGGATTACCAGTCATCGAACCACTTGCATCCAACACTAAGCAAATCGGCATTCTTGTCGAAGGGTTATTCACCAGTTCCTCGCTTTTCAGACGTAAATCATCCACTAGTCGTCACTCCCATTTCACTTCTAAACATTGATATCGCTTCAAGAAATGTTGTATGTTCCGTCCAGTAAAGGTTCGTTTCCTTTGATTTTGACGGTTGTATTCCAGATGGATACTTGATTTCATAGAGATTGTGGCATCTTTCACATAATGGATTCGGATTCTCATCGGTAATCCGTATGTATTCTTTTTCCGGAATACGCAAATAGGTTTTACATGCCATACATTTCGCGAAAACCTTACTTTCATTTAAATCATCGATATCTTTTAAAAATAGATCAGTAGGTACTTCTTCATTTTTCAAACTATCTCTGTATAAGCGTATCGCGGTTTCCCAAACCTCAATAGGTACTCGTTGATTTTGAACAAAGGTTTGATGAAAGAGTTGCCGTAAATGAAAAGGAAGTCCTGCCCAGATTAGTGTCCAAGGGCTCTTTTCATAATTTGGTATAAAGACCGGTTGAAACGGAAATTCAAAGCGCTTATTGAGAATATGTTCCGCCGTAACGGTTGAGCCTTGAAACGTGTAAGGTAACCGACCCGGGAACAAAATCGCAAATAGCACAACCGCAATCGCATAGTAATCATGCTTCTTATCCTTTAATAGCTCATCCCTTCGAGTCAGGATTTCCTGTGGTGTAAAATTAATCAGCGAGCGATCACTACGAAATTGGTTAATTTGATACCCATCTGCATGTATAAGTGTTAGGTTTTTTTCATTCTTCACGATGATATGATCAAGGTTCACATTCCCCATCACTATTCCTTGGTCATGGAGTTGTCCGACCGTTCGCAAATAGGATAAAGCCAATTCGACGAGATGCTTTCGATTCCAATTCGGAAACTTCGATGTTAAATGCGCTTTTGTTCTTACTACCTGCTTGAGTGAAGTCCCTTTTGCTTCCTTCATCAAATAGCCGAGAAACAACTGATCCTTCGTAAAAATCAAATCAATAGGCCAGTTCACATCTTGAAAATGGACAGGCATCGCAAGCATTTCAACTAATTTCTGATACATATTCGGTGTCAGTTTTTGTTTATGAAACACTTTACAAACCAAGCCTTTTTTTACACGAAACAACGTGCTATCATGGCTCACTTCAAGTTTCTCACCAAGCGTTAATTCACCGTGTTTGAATGTTTGAACACCATCACCACTAGCCACTTGAACCGTATCTCTCACGGTCAACCGGTGATTTTCTACAACTGAGCGGTCAATTGTGGCTTCACGTTTAAAATTAGGTTTATTTTTATATTGAAAGAGCACAGGTTCTTTACTCGCTTCATTCGCGAAATTCCATTGATATGGCGACCCATCGTCCTCAATTCCAAAAATAAGGAATTCTTTATTATCAACTGCCTTTTGATTTCGCAATTGAAACACATCATTTGCTAGTGCTGTGTCTCTAGTAAATAAACAGAATAGATAGCGGTCACTGTATTTCTGAAACACATAAAGAACCGTTTTGTCGTTAATATCTGGATCATCTTTATCCCCTAAAACTTGTGCCAAGCCTGCTTTTAAATAAAGATTTATCATTCTAGCTGCAAATTTCGCTCGCTTCCGCTTTTCTTTATCCGGACTCTTTGCACTTCTTGTTACTTCCTCAATCACCCGGTATGGGATCTTCGTTGTCGCTTTCCGAACAAATAGTGCTTCTGGAAGAACTTTTGTTAGAAAGTCCTTTGACGGTGGATACATCCAGATACACGTATCAATAAAAATACGATATTGATTGGTGATTTTTAATAGATCAATTGATTGTGTTGTTTTTGTACTCATCTATAACTCATCCCAACCTTTTGTACTTGGATTAACTGGTTTGCCTTGAACAGATTCTCGATTGACCGGTACCGTATCTTTTTTTCGTTGTTTCACCTTTTGATTCGCTTGTTCTAATTTTTTAATTAAGGTATCAATCAAGGATGTTTTTTGCGACCACAACAAGCCAACGATGGCTGGAATCCATACATATTTGATTGCTGCAGTGATGCCATCCTTTGAGAAAATAACTTCTAATGTTGGTACGACTCCATTTTCAAGTCCTTGGTAGAGAACAATCAGCTGAATCAACCAGTACGTAAACACAAAGCCAATTAAAAAGCGGACGTTTATCTTAAAATAGTTCACCAACAATAGGACCAGTAGTGTTGCGAGTAAAATAAAATAAAAGTTCTCGATGGCGAAATGCTGTCTAATAAACGTACAAACAATAAAGGTAACAATCGCATACGCAATCGAGGCAAGCGACGTTTTATCCAATATCAACGAGCGGTACATGATAATCGCTAAGACGATATAAATTCCCGCTGTTTTGAGTTCTTCAGCTGGATTTGCCCCATTCCAAACAATCAGGATAAATGGGATTCCAATCCATACAAGTAATTGAGCAATCTTGATGGTCTTCGTTGTACGTTGGTACGGATACATTTTCGAACATAAAAATAAGATGATGGCCGTCAAGACTAAAAAGAGAGCATGCTCCAAGATTGCATGGTAGTTTTCATAATGGAGTAAGAAGGCTCGCAACCCTGGTGCACCAGATGTGAACGTGAAATACAAGAGTAGCCCCCAATATCCCATTAAAAATCCGGTCAGGAGATTACTAGAGAATTCACGTAACATCACAACAAAAAAGAGAATAAAAGGTATAAAGAATAATAATTTCATGTCGGCTACATTCGGGTAGAAATGATATAAAAGACCGAATGCAACGAAGCTATAGCCAAATCCCGCATATAAAACATTGGATTGGACTTTTGCTAGATAGTTAAAGACATGAATGGCTACGATAAATAGGGTTGTAACTAAGTTGATAGTAGAGCCATTTTGAAAATATAAAAGTAAATAGCCTAAGCTAAAAAATACGAATAATCGATCAATGGATTGGATTGCTTTACGGTCTATAAATTGCAATTTCCTTAGCGTTTCCATGGTTCCCCCCTCCATTTCACGTTAGTTTTATTAGATGTGATTTTAAATTTTTTATTTACCTTCCACTTCTGCTACTTCATTTTCTTCATCTGTTTCAGGTTCCTCAGAGTCTTTGCTGAGTGGTTCTTCGTACTCTAGTATTTCTGCTTCTTCATCAAGCTCTTCGTATTCTTCTACCGAATCTTCTTCGTCCGCATCAGACTCAGTCATGATTATGTCCTCTTCGAGATATGTCTCGTCAGATTCATACTCATCTGTGGTTTCCTCAGCTTGTTGCTGGTCTTCAGTGGCTGCTGTGAACTCTTCCGTGTCGGAAAGTGTTTCTGTTTCTTCAGCGAGTAAGCTACTGTGTACTCCGATAAAATTTGCCAGGTATTCAGGTGATGCTTCCAGCAACTCTTCTGGCTCCCATGATGTTAGACCTGCGAGTGCAATACTGCAGTCATCCTGGGTTTGTTGTTTAATCACCGAATCCAAGTTGGTTTTGAGCACTTCGGCGATTTTTTCATTTGGATGGTTTCGAAGCCAGTCAAGCATCCTAGGGATTGCTGGTGCGAAGCCTTGTGCTTTTTTATTAAATAAGGAATCTGCGGTTCCATCTGACATTAGGATAAAACCCGTTTTCCCTACCGTTTCTCCCTTATAGAGTCTAAGGTATCTCCAAGCTTCATCAGACGTGATGAAATACGTTGTATTCGCAAATAAACCATTTTCAGGATTGGAGAGAACCTTGAAGTTTCCTCCAGCCACTTGAAGTCCGATTACACCATCTCCGATATGACCTGCTAGGTAGCGATCACCTTTTATCGCCACATAGAGAAGGGTTGAAGCATATTCCTTGATGTTGCCACTGAAGTCTTCAATTTCTTCTAATTTCTTTAAAAGAATCCCGATAATTCTTTTGCGAAGCAGAAGTTGGTCCTCTTCACGAAACATCTCTTCAAAATGATGTTGAAGAATCTCCACCATTTTATGAACAATTGTTTTTGCTCCAATATGAGAAGAAGGCGCAGATCCTGCACCATCTGCTAAAACTAAAATGGTCATGTCTTGTGTTTGCACACAAAATGTAAAATCTTGGCATGGTATTTGCTGTTTAATATGACCACGCCCAATCGCTTGGGCACTGGCATATTTCCAATGTGTGATTGTCATCTATCTCTTCCTTTTATTAAAGTACTGCCCATTTTTGAATGGCATCCACATCAAGATTCACTTTCTCTCCTGGAGTTGAAGCCGAAATCGCAGATACACTGCTACTTAACCACTCGAAGAACTCAACGAAGTTCAATCCTTTGATTTTTAATGGTGGGCGATTTGGAGAGAACATCTTTAATGTTTCCATATCTGCATTAGGTCCAATACCTAATGGGAAAATCGTTAATTTACGGTTATTAACTAAATCAGAAGTACGTCTAGACGCCAAGGAAATATCATCAGTTGGCGCACCATCTGTCATAATCACAATCCATGGTTGGAAATAGCTAACACCTGATTGAGAATACATGTTTTTTCTTCTTTCTAAGAGATCAACTGCCAAATTAACAGCCTCACCCATTGGTGTTAATCCGTTAACAGATAGGTGCGGGATGGTTTGACGGTGAATGCTTCCAAAGTCAAATAACTGCTTCACTTCTCCTCCAAACGTAACCATGGAGATTTCCGCTGAAGCTGAAGCCATGTCATCCTTACGAATCGATTCCATGAACAGCTTAACACCCTTATTTAATTCTTTAATTGGTTCTCCATTCATGGAGTAACTTGTATCGAGCACAAGACAAATTGGTAGTCTCGTAGATGGATTTTCGTATAGTTCAATTTGTGATAGTGTAAATTCTTCTTGTGAATGATATGACATAGTAAATTCCTCCAAAAATTATTTATTGAATCGCTTCAACACATTAATGACCCGATCTAGTACCGTTTTCGGTTCATTTGTTGTAGAACTTGTCGTTGTTCTTACAGGTTGCTTTGGTACTGTATTCGGTCGTGTCGGCCTCTGAGTTGGACTTGACTGACCAGACGGATTCGTAGTAGGTCTCGGTTGTCTCGGGCGATTGTTATTCGGCCCGCTTGTCGGCCTTGGCGCAGGTCTTCCTGGTCGATTATCAGATGATGATGACTGAGCTTGACCACTCCCAGTCTGACCAGACCGCATTTTTTCCCACTCTCTCATAATCCTTATTCTGAATCTGCACTTATCGCAGATATAACGGCCGCCACCGCTTTCTACTTTGTTTTTAAAATCAATATGTACCTTTACATGCGGGTTTTTACATGTTGATTCCGTACAAACTAGGACCGCTTCACTTCCAGGTGGGATCTTCATACCATCTGGAAACAGCTCATCGCTTAAATGCCCTTTTGAAATGGTTTGTCTATATTTAACAAGAATATCTTTCAGCTCTTCTGGTGTCGCACGCTTCTTACCGTTAAACGTATTAAACAATGCTTCCTTAAGATCATACAGCAAGTGACTCCAAATATATTTCCACGAACCATCCGGTACAGTCCCTGGTCCTTCCTTACCAAGCGGATAAGGGAAGCCTAATTGCTTGATATTCTCACCTGGTGTTCCTCCCCCTTGGTGTGAATACGGAGGCTGACCCGGTAGCAAAATCATAAAAATGAGCGTGTTAACAGCAAAATATTCATGCGAGAAGCTTCTTAAAAAGGTTGAGAAGTTTTTCCCTTGTAGCTCTGGTGCCGTAAAATTAATCGTTCCAACAGGACATGGATAATTCTCAATCTGATAGCTGTCCGTATCAACGAAGAAAACTTCCTTCTCATTTTTGATTAAAATGTTCATTGGGTTGATATCCCCAATGATGATGTTACGTTCATGCAAATAGATGATTTTATTCAGAATGGTAATCCCAAGTTGAACAAGGTCTTTCCGGGTCCAGTGTGGAAAATTCTTATTTAAAACCGGTCGCAGGAACATCGTGGTTTGCATCGGTTTCCCTTCTGCTGTTTCCATGATGTACCCAACAAACTCATTGCTACTATTGGTTAAAATATCTTTTGGCCAACAAATCCCCTTTTTATCGATAGGAACTTCTAGCATTCTTCTTAATTTGTGATAGCGCTCGTGGGTAATCCGGTCCTTTTTATAAATCTTACAAACCATCCCATTAGACGAAAGAAAGATTTTCCCTTCTCCACCCGCTCCAATCTCTTCTTTTAAACGAAGATTCCCATACACTTTTGAGTATACGGTCTCGTTTATGTCTGGAACTCGACTTATCTGCATTTTTGTTTCTTTTTGTGTAACGATCTTTGTTCCTAACGCAAATTTCTCATTTGGCTTAGGTGGTGGATCGGTTCGGTGTCGCTTCGGACTAACAGGACGAGTCCCCGTAGAGGGTTGCTGTGGTGGTCTTGGCGCACTTCTCTCAAAATTCCACTCCTCTAGATTCCCCGCTTCATTCACACGAAAGGCATAGATCCGTTTCCCTTGAACCGCCTGCTGATTGTTCAAATTTAAAATATCATGTGCCAATCCACGGTCTTGAGTAATCAATGCCAGGTTGTATTTCACTCGAAACTGCTGGAATACATAAAGAAACGTTTGATCTGCAAATGGGTCACTTTTATCTCCAAAAACAGAAGCCAATCCTTGGTTCAAGTAAGTCTGAAGTAATTTCCCTGCAGCCTTTCCGCGATGCCGCTTTTCACGGTCATCATGATCCATCATCTTATTGACTTCCTGGATAATGCGTAGCGGAACAATAATTTGCTTACTGGAAGCTTGAAGGACCGTGGTTAGTTTCTTTTCCATAAAACCGCTGGCATGCGGGGTCATCCAAGTACTCGTATCAACGAAGAGTTTATAGTCTTTTACAATATCTTGAATATTCATGTTTACTCCTCATCTGGTTCTGAAGTTAGCTGTTTCTGCAAATCGGTTAAGTTTTCCTCAACCTCTAACATCATGCGTACAAGTTTCTTAGAACCCTTCTTTTGCGACGCCAAGTCAATCGCTTCTTGCACACATTCCTCTACAGTTAGAATACTTTCACCTAATTTTTCATTGATTCCCTCTAATAACCGCGAAATATATTCCGAATCTACTTCTTCTGATGTATCTGCATTCACTTCAACTTCTTCAATCTCATTATCAAAGTCGTCTTCAAAATCATCATCAAAATCAGTGTTACTACTGTACTCATATTCCACATAGCTGATTTCTTCGTCACCCTCGTCGTCGTCGATATCTTCATCAGGTCCAACTAGGTCATCTAACTTACTAAAATCAACGCCTTCAAGGGAAGGAGCTTCCACGATATCAGACACATACGAATTGACTGTACCCCAACTATCTAATCCATCCGTTATTGGCGCATCCTCCGGGCTTTCATTCGTATCTAGTTGAGGCTCTTGAACCTCATCGATAGCTGGAAATAGCATACGCAGGAAGTCTAGCATTCCTTGCTTATTCCATCTGCCTGTAAAGGATGTGAAGCGAGTAAGAGGATATCCAGTCCAAAGCGCACCTTCCTGATAAACAACGAGTATATCGTCTCCATCAAACGAATCAAGACGAGGGATTGTAAACGCCTCTAGTCGGAAATGATTTGGAATGACACCATTATCCTTCAAATAATCAAACCAACGTTTGACATCATGAATTTCATCAATTTCCTTTTGTTCTGCCTCTGACCAAATAAAGGAAGGCGCAAGTGATCCCAGTTCCTTGCTTAACCATTCCTCAGTCGCTTCTACTATTTGATTGATCATCGATTTACACCTCTAATATGGAATTTTTGTGGAGAATGCATATAAAATTCTACTTTTTTCTTCATCGGTACATTGCTCAAGTTTTACTAAATCTGACTTCCAGCTAGCAAAGAAATCTTCCATACTAGATGGGAGGCTTTCTTCAATAAATCGGTCGTAAATTTTCAATGCTGATTTCATCGCATTTTTTGCTTCTTTTTGTGTCTTTTTTCCTCCTGCTAAAAGGAATGATGCCTGTTCAAACGAGATACCAATACCAATCGAACGGAGAGTTAAGCACTCTGAATCGGCATTACATATTGAAATAGCCTTCTGGTAATAGGGCTGAGCTGCTGAATAGCTTTCGTTTTTCGCTAGATAACAACCAATCTTCCAATTAATAATCTGTAACGGATGGAAATTGTCTTCAGATGTTACATACTTATTCTTTAACATATTGGTAGCTAGAAGTGCCTTGTACATCTCATCTGCATACGGATGCACGTCTGACGTAGCTGCCATCAATCGCGTATAATGCATCAGCCCAAACAGAAAACTAGCTTTTGGTTGTTTCACAATAAAGTTGAGAAACTCATCAAATGATGTTGTTGTTGGTAATCCATAAGAACGACATAAATACTCAAACGAAGATTCAACATTTCCACGATTGCATTCAATTTGTGCTCGATATTGGTACTGTCTATGTAAGTGATGCTCTTCTTTAAACTGTTGGAATGCCGAATCAGAGTCACGAATTGCATTTTCATAGTCTTCTAGAGGAGTGTCACTAGATGCCGCCCTCATAAAATGGGCCTGTAGTCGATTCCCAAGTGTTTTGCCAAGCAAATCTGAATACAAGTCATCTTGTTGGAAATAAGGAATCTCACCTGCAATTGGTAGAATCGAAATCATCTGTGTGATAAACTCCTCTACCTTCGCCATATTTTCAATGACGCGATCAAAATCATATTTATTTAAGTCGTGAACGGCCTCACGAAGCATAAAGTCAATAACATAATCAATGTTCTCCCACTTCTTACCGAGTTCAGGGAGAACCTCTCTGATGTTTTCAATCTGCTCCTCAGCAAGCCTGATATGCCCCTGGTGCGTAGCTGTTGTAAACAAACTTAAATAGGCATCTAGATAAAATAAATGAGCCGTGATTCCACGCTCTTTCATCTTTGGGATAAGGGAGGTTGTCACCTTTTCTAACGTTTCCTTTGCTTTCGTAAAGTCACGCTCTACATGATTCAAATTCTGTAATGTAGTCAGAAATACCTGGAACTCAGCCTTACGCGCATGGTGGGGTAGCTGCTGCAAACGAGTCAGAATTAAATCAAGAAACTCATTTTCATGAAACTGACTATGGTCCTTACGACTTGAAAAACGATCAGCGACTACCCACTCAAACACGGCCATACCAACCATCCCATTTGATAGCAATCTCTTAATTGAGATCGAGGATTCATGATCAAATAACGTAAATAGATAATCATGACCAAATAAGTCGAGTAGTACTGCTTGTTGTTCGCTAGTGAACTTTCTATCTTTTCTAAAATAAGAATGACAGATGGTATCAGCTACTTTCAGGTGATTATCCCTTCTAGCTGAACCGATAGAGAAGGTCCATTTCCAATTATGTATGGAAGAAGCTAAGTTTCTTCTTGCAAGTCCAATCGCAAGCTTTTCCTCTAGTCTTACTTGATAGTCGTCTATCGGTATTTCTCGCAAATATGTTTTACCGTCTACACCACTAATCGGTTTCATTCGTAGTGCAGCAATAATTTCAATTTCGACAGACTCCTCGGTTGTTGATAGGGTTTGAAAGAGCTGAATGAGCCCTTCGGAAAGTATATTAATATAAGTAGTAGAGGCATCCACAATTTTAACTCGTTCCACATTTTCAAAAATGACATATGAAGCACCATTCGCTTTTAAATCTGTTAATAAATCAATCGCAAAATTTGAAAAAGTGTCTTTTGGTAATTCGGTACTGTGGAAATGTTCTGAATCTAAGCTGTGTTTTGTACATGACTTTATAAAGATATCACTAATACCTTTAAGACTTAGGCCTTTATCAGGAGAGAATAATAGCCCGCCCACGATTGAAGGGACTTCTTTCCCATTAAGATCCTTTATAAAGTCACCACTTTCGTCTAATAAGAGGTAGAATTTTGTCATAAAACGCTCCTTGTGTCGAATGGCATAGTACAAATTTATCATATTTTAGGATATTTTTTAATAGTTAACCAAATTTTTCTTTCCAGTATTTTGGAATGGGGGATATTGGGAGATGAATGATATTTTTATAGTGTTAATTTCTTCAATTAAAAAGAGTAAAAAAGAAATTAAAACACAAAAAAGCTAAGCCCCTTATCCAGAGCTTAGCTTTCTACATTTCTATTCATTTATTTAACTTCTACCCAACCATTCTTAATTGCTACTACAACGGCCTGGGTACGGTCGTTTACGTTCATTTTTTGCAGAATGTTACTTACGTGGTTTTTAACCGTTTTTTCACTGATATAGAGATCGTCACCAATTCCACGGTTGCTTCTTCCATCAGTCAATAGTTGAAGAACCTCACATTCACGTCTTGTTAATAGATGTAATGGACGGCGTACTTCCACTGTTGCGTATGATTGTGTTGGTACTGATTGACCACTTGCAACAGCTAGTCGACGGAATTCCTTCACTAAATTATGGGTTACCCTCGGATGTAAGTAAGATCCACCTTCTGCGACGACTTTGACAGCTTCGACTAGAGAATCTGCATCCATTTCTTTTAATAAATAACCAGTTGCTCCAGTTTTAAGGGCATGCGTCACATAGCTTTCATCATCGTGGATTGATAATATAATGACCTTCGTATCAGGGTATGTGTCTATTAATTGTTTCGTTGCTTCAATTCCGTTCAAGTTAGGCATATTGATATCCATGATAACAACATCTGGCTTATGCTTCTCAATTAATGTTAGCGCCTCTGCCCCATCATCACCCTCTGCTACGACTTGAAAGGTTGGTTCAAAATCTAGTATACGTTTTACACCCTCGCGAAATAATTGGTGATCATCAATAATAACTATGTTTGTTTTCATAAAATAACGCCTCCCCCTTTCATTTTACAATTGAGGCAATTTCGGTCAATACGCCTTTGGCAGTATTAACGTTACGATTTCATACTTTTCCTATTGATTTTGTTATATCTATTAGTAATTTATAGTAATTTAACCATTTCTTGTAACGTATCATGAAGTAAATCTGAAATCATCTCGTACCTAGAAAGGGAGAAATCAAACTTCAAATGGTACTTGAATCATGATAACTGTTCCTGCACCAACGCTTGAATCAATCGTTAGGTGTCCTTCTAGTAAATCGACACGCTCACGCATTCCGATTAAACCAAATGAGTCCTTTTTCTTTTCACGAATATCAAACCCTTTACCATTGTCCTTCACTACTACCGTTACATGATCTCTCGTTAATTCTAATTTCACAACAATCTCTCGTGCTTCTGCATGTTTGAGGGCATTTTGAACAGCTTCCTGAACCAATCGGAATAAGGCCACTTCAAACTTCGAAGGAATTCTTTTTTCTGAACCAATAAACACAAACGAAATTTTAGTCTTGTCGTTATATTCTTCGATAGTGGATAGGTATTTTTTGAGGGTCGGAATTAATCCAAGATCATCCAATGCCATTGGACGTAAATCATAGATAATCCGGCGTACCTCGTACAGCGCCGAACGCACCATTTTACGCAAATCATGAATTTCCTGAACCCCTTGTTCCGGACTCTCCCGGTAGACCTTATCGATAATTTGCGAACGTAGCATGACATTCGCTAGCATTTGAGCTGGTCCATCATGAATCTCTCGAGATAGTTTTCGACGCTCCTCTTCCTGTGCCTCAATGATTTTTAAGCCGAATGCCTGTTTTTGCTTGGCATCTTCTAAAAGCTCGCCAACCATTTTAAAATCACTATTTAAATAATTAAGAACGACGGATATTTGACCAACAAGATGATCCGCACGCTCAATAGTCTCATGTAAACCAACCAATCGTCGTTCAAGCTCATCACGACGTTCACGCAGCTGCTTTTCTTCCTGCCTAACCACAGTTAATTGCATCTGCAAATCGTGAGCCTTCTCATACGCATTTCGAATTTCATCTTCAGAATACTTATTAAACTGACCACTTACTTCGGAGAGCCTCTTTCTCGCAAAGCGAGAATGGTTTTCCAAGCGGTCCACATCATCAATAATGGTCCCAACTCGCTCTTTAATCGCCTTTAACTCATCCGTTAATGAAACAAACTCTTGCCGTGATTGCTCACCAATCCTGAAAATTTCTTCTTTACTATGATCAACGGTATGCACCATTTTTTCCAATATCGAATCAAGCAGCTTGATATCAAGCCCTTTGGTGGCCATGTTTCCACCTCCACATTCTAGATTATATATCGAATTGTTTTTGAAAAGGTATCAAATCAATTACAATTGTATTACATTCGACCTATGGCAAAACAAAACATTGATGTAAAAATAATGTCGTTTTATAATATAAGAATGGGCAAAAATTTACAAAAGAAATCCGTAAGTGTCGAATCTTGTCGCACTCCGTTATCTAACCAATTTTTTCGTAGTAAAGCCCAGCTAGGAGGTATTACGCATTGCTTCAATCCTATTATACAGTAAAAGGGTATGGCGAGCATGAAATAATTATTCAGAAATCACGCTTTATTGCGTATATAAATCGTGCAACAACTGAAGAAGAAGCACAAGAATTCATTCAAAAGATAAAAAAGCAAAACTGGGACGCAACTCATAATTGTTCAGCATACCTGATTGGGGAGCACGATCATATTCAAAAAGCAAATGATGATGGTGAGCCAAGTGGTACTGCTGGAGTACCAATACTAGAAGTACTAAAGAAAAAAAAGTTAAAAGACACAGTTGTTGTCATAACTAGGTACTTTGGAGGAATAAAATTAGGAGCAGGAGGACTTATCCGCGCTTACGGCAAGTCAACCTCAGAAGGATTACAAGCAACAGGCATCGTTGAGCGTAGGTTAATGAGGGTGATGCATACTAAAATTGATTACACCTGGCTCGGGAAAGTAGAAAACGAACTTCGCTCGTCTATCTATCAAATCAAAGAAATTAAGTATATTGATGCAGTAGAAATCGAAACCTATGTAGAAGAAGCCCAAACACCACTATTTACTGAATGGATGACAGAGCTTACAAATGGACAAGCCGAGATTTCTAACGGTGTTGTGGAGTATTTAGAAAAGAAGTTAGATTAAATAAGCTTCTAATAAAGAGGAGAAATTAAAGTGAATATGTCAAGAGAATCCGTAAAAAAGAGAAAGAAAAGAAAGCGTAGGATTTTTTTAAGAATATTTTTATTTATTCTGATTATTATTCTTGCGTTTGGCGGTTATGTTTTCTACTCCGCTATGAAGGCAGCAAACAACTCATATGAAGAAATAGACCGAGGCAGTAAATCGGAGTTACGGGAGGAAGAAGTAACTATAAGTAAGGATCCCTTCTCTGTATTACTAATGGGTATTGAGGATTATACTAGTGGAGGTAAGGGTGGTCGATCAGATACTTTAATGGTAGCTACTTTTAATCCTGATGATGAATCAATGAAGCTAGTTAGTATACCAAGGGATTCGCTTGTAACAATTCCCGGAAAGCAAAAAAAGGATAAAATTAATCACTCATATTCTTCAGGTGGGAAAGAGTTAACAATAAAAACAGTTGAGAATTACCTTGATATCCCAATTGATTATTATGCAACTATCAACTTTGAAGGCTTTGTGAATACTATTGATATTCTTGGTGGTGTCACTGTTGACGTACCTTTTGACTTTTGGGATTATAAACAGGGTGATTGGAACACCAAATATTACTTTACCGAAGGTAGGATGAAGTTAGATGGCGATGAAGCATTAACCTATGCACGAATGAGATATCGGGATCCTATGGGTGATATTGGTCGAAACGAAAGACAAAAGCAAATCGTAATGGCAGTTATTGATGAGTTGGTAAAACCATCTTCTGTAATGAAAATAGATAAAATCTCTAAAGAAATAGGCAACAATATCCAAACAAACTTAAAGGTTAGAGATTTACTTGCGATTCTTAAGCAATATCCAAATTTCGGTTCTAATAATATTGAAACACTTACACTAGAAGGACATAGTGACACGATAAATGGAATTTCTTATATTATCCCAGATGAAGATTCAGTAAATGAAGTTCATAATGAGCTTATGAATCATCTTGGTTTACAACAAGCTAACCAATATGGTTATGAAAACAACAACTGAAAATAGTAATACCCCCCACATTAAAGTGGGGGGTATTTTTCTAGCCAGAAGCCAACAATTATCATTCTGCCTGAAAGAAATATACTATAATAAAACAGTTTACAGGTACAGGAAATAGTTGTAGTAACTAAATCTATGTTTGTATTAACTATAGGATTATTATCTTTATAAAATAGGTAAGAGTATAAGTACCTATCATAGAGTGTTTTTACACATATTCAAAAGCAACTTTAAGAAATATAAAAAGACATGAGTCCGAAGTATATCAGAACTCATGTCTAGAAGACCAATATCTATATAAATTTTTTAGATTCAGGCCTTTTATATTACTGTCGATAAACTGGTAATTCAAAAGTGATGGAATAGCCATCCAGCAAACGATACAGATCATGAATTCTGCTTGTTTGTTTAACTGCCCACCCGATATCAGTAGCATATAAGTATGCTCCTGGAGTTTCTGGATTCCACTTCATTTTATATAATGTATTCTTTTGATTATGAACATACTTTTCCGCAATGAATTTAGCTCCACCAATAATTGCCTTGTCTGGGGTAGTCCAACCTTCATAATATGCCTTTTCAACGCCACATTTTAGTGCACATGAATCAGCCGCTCCAATACCGTACATATTATATACGATATTATCATACGAAGTAGCGGAAGCATCTAATATGTCAATTACCAATTGACCATCTTCATTATATTTTCTATTAATCTTCACACCTGTAGCAAGTGGAGACTTACCATTTCCAGTCTCGTGTAAAGCATGTGAAAGTAGATAGACTTCATTAATATTGTTTACTTGCCCGGCTTCAATAAAAACTGATGCTCGTCCTGTTAATATTCCTTTATCCTTAAGAATTTTTTCATTCACTTCGGTTGCAGTAACACCAGCAGTTCCGGATAGTTTCATGAACTGATAGAAAGCTGATGAATCACGACTGAAATTGTTTGGATCTAAGTAATATAGTGTATCTTCAGGGCTAGCATTTTTCCACATTGCTTTGTGTTCGATTTGGTACCAACCATTTTTCTCATCAACGATATTAACCTTGGCACCATTGCTTAGCTTTGCAACAACCCAAAAATCCGTTGATGCTCCACCTCTAACGTTCAATGTTGTAGCTGTTACATAACCAACCGTTGGATCAGATGAATCCAGTCGAATATGATCTTTTGACACAAACGTATCATAATACTTATCAGTCTGTGGCGGTGGAGATGAGGCCATTTGTTTAACCAATGATTCTTCTAAAGAAAGATCATATTGATTATAAACATAAGAAATAAATGGTCCAATCTGAACATCAGGTTTGTAAATATATCCTATTCGTCCTCCAATTGAGACTTCAAGCCATTCTCTGGAAGACTGACGAATAATTGGATATGTTAATCCCGGCTCAAGAGTTACAAATTCAACTAAATCACCTTCGGTTACAATAGAGGTCTTTTTAACCGTTGTAAAAGTTGTAGTTGACACTTTTTTACCTGTATCAACGCCGCGTAATCCCCCACCGGTTGAAGGATGAACATCACTCATCCTTACGTATGCACTGCCATGACCGTATTTTATCTTAAAGAACCCTTCAGTACGGCTCTGGATCACATATTGCTGTTCTTTTACCAAGTTTCCAACTGTAACGTTTTTACCATTCTCGTTCAAATAGATGTTTACCTTACTAAAAAGTGACTGAAAATACTTATCATTGGATGAGAAGAACATTTCAAGATGCGGTTTATATACATAACCAATTCTTCCTCCAAAGTCGACTTCCAACCAATAAGTAGAAGTCTGTCTAATGAATGGGTAGTATTCTCCTGGGTTGATTGTCCCCATTTCAACAAGACTACCAGAAGTATTGTCATATACTACTAGACTTTGCCTTGCTCGAATTGACTCTCCTGAATCTGATGTAGAATTATTCACATTCTTTATGCTAATTCCAGATGATGGCACAATATGACCATTTCTGACATAAGCGAAGGAAGAACCGTATTTAATCCTTACAAACCCTGTAATATGTCCAATTATTGCATATTCTTGTCCTTTAGCTAAACGTGCAACAGGAATACTTTTACCATTTCTATTTACATATACATAGGTTTCATCTGTGGCAACTGTAAAATACTTATCGGAGGTATTTATTTTAGTGATTACATGTGGAATATACACATAACCAATTCTTCCTCCCAAATCGACTTCAAACCAGTTTGTAGATGATTGTCTGATGACAGGATATGTCTCTCCATTCTGGATTTTAGCGAATTCTACCAAACTACCAGAAGTATTGTCATATACAGGTAAATTCCGATTAGCTGTAAAGTATCGGTCAGAATTTGATTTCCCTTTGTTTAGATTCTTAATTGTAGATCCATTACTAGGTAAAATTGCTGACTTTCTTACATAGGCATTTTGATTTCCAAACTTAACTCGGACAAAGCCCTCAATTTGACTGAGAATAACATATTCTTGCCCCTCAACCAATTCACCAACTTTTACATTAGAACCATTTTGATTCAAATAAATAGGGACATTTGCTTCATTCGACTTAAAGTACTTTTCTTTCCCCGTAAAAACTGGCTGAGTAGCAACTCTCTGCACTATTTGTTTTTGTTGTGGCATAATTAAGTCTGAAGTTATAGTTTGTGATTGAGCTTGTTCGTTTACGTCTTCTATAGGTTGGGAAACTTCCTCTTCTTCTACCTCTTCATCGACTGATACAATAGCTTCTTCACTTTCTTCCATATTCTCAGTTTTTACTATCTTTCCAAGAACATTACCAAAAATGACTGTTACTACCTCATCGTTTTCATCAAAGACTCTCAAAGATTGAGAAGGTTCAACTGTCCCTAAAACAGACGTCAAATCTTCTGAATAGATATTCGTAAGGTTTGGAACCATGAATTCAGATAGGTCGGAACTATTTTTATAGAAACTAGTATCTGCATCATCAAGAGTTTCGAATGGGATTTGCTCTGCATTTATTACTTGATCCCCCATTTGAAAGAAATAGTTTCCATCTTCCGCTTGGCTCACAAATACTATAGCACCCTTTAATAAGGTCCCAATCAATTTTCCTTCCTCATTCTGCAATTGAATATCATTAGTTAACTTTACAAGTATCTGTGCCTTTTCTTCTTGTGAGCTAGAATGTTCAAGAATCTCAACAGTTTCTATTTGTTGATTCAAAGGTTGCTGCACTTCATTTGATTTAACCTCATTAGCCATCGAAATTCCTGGAATCCCCAGCAGCAAACAAAAAGTGTACAATAAGGTAACTAATAATATCTTTTTATTACTTTTTATCATCATCACTCCCCTCCTAGCCTCTTATTATATCGAATTTATGCTAGATTGTGTCAAATTTAGACATATTTTTTTATATCGTTGTATAACTTTTTTATGAGTTTTGTTAACCCTTAGATAGAATACATGATTGATAGTAAAGAATAAACACGAAAAATTATCCAAAAAAAAAGACTCAATATGAGTCTTAACGAAAAGTCTTGGTTAGTTCTATTAAATATTGTTTAAGTTCGTTTGAAAATTCTTGACGACTAAGCGCAATCTCAATTGTAGCTTGTATAAAGCTCAATTTATCACCAATATCATACCTTTTCCCATCAAAATGTAATGCCATAACCTTTTCAATTTCATTTAATCGATTGATTGCATCCGTTAGTTGTATTTCTTCACCTTTACCAGGCTTTTGGTTTTCTAGAATTGAAAATATTTCGGGCGTTAATACATAGCGACCCATGATAGCGTAATTAGATGGAGCATCCTGAATAGAAGGTTTTTCAACTAAAGAACTTAATTCAAAAAGTTTTTCAGAGAGCTGATGATTAATTTGAATAATTCCATATTTAGACACGTCAGACTCTTCAACAGGCTGAACACCAATTACCGGAGATTGATATTCATCATAAATGTCAATTAGTTGTTTTAATGTTGGCGTTTGAGATTGAACTATATCGTCTCCTAGCAATACTGCAAATGGTTCATTACCAATAAAACGACTTGCACAGTAAATGGCATGTCCTAACCCTTTTGGTTCTTTTTGTCGAATGTAATGGATATTCGCAAAATTCGCAACAGCTTGTACTTCTTCTAACAGTTGATATTTTTCCTTTTTAGCTAGAGTATCTTCTAATTCATATGCCTTATCAAAGTGATCTTCAATTGAACGTTTTCCTCTACCAGTTACAATTATTATATCTTCAATACCTGATTCAATTGCTTCTTCAACAATATATTGAATTGTTGGTTTATCAACGATTGGAAGCATTTCCTTTGGTTGTGCCTTTGTTGCAGGTAAAAATCTTGTACCTAATCCAGCAGCTGGAATAATTGCTTTTCTTACTTTCATAGTAATCACTCCTTAATACTAGTCATATCCTTATATATAGATTCCATAATAGAAACATTTTCTTCCCAGTCATACAGGGATTCACTAAAAATTCTACCTTGTTTACCTAAACGTTCTCTTAAAGCTTCATCGTTTACAAGGTCATATAATTTTTCAGAAATCTCTTCTGCGTTTTTGGGCTCTACGACAAACCCTGTTTCTTTGTCCTTAACTACCTCAGGAAGACCACCTACATTACTAACTATGACTGGTAATCCAGATGCTGAGGCCTCTACTATTGCAACACCGAAGCTTTCACTGTCAAGGGTACTAGGAGCACAGTATATATCTATTTTATGTAAATATGCCGGCACTTCTGTATGTGGAACCGCTCCAGTGAAAGTAACAATTTCATCCATTTGGTACTCAGTGACTAAATCCTGTAGTTCTTTAAGCTGTGACCCCTTACCAACAATCAGAAGCTTGATTTGATCAACAATCTTATATTTATATTCTTTCTTTAATCGTTCTATTAATAAGTGAACGCCTTTAATCAGGTATTCAGGACCGTATTTTGATTCTAATGCCTTAATCATACCGATTGTTATCTGGTTATTAGCTTTTTCTTTACTACTAGGTTTAAATCGATTCATATCAACACCGAAAGGAGTAACTTCTATCTTCATTCCCTTGGGACTAAACTTTTCAGTTTGCTTTTTCATAACATGGCTAGTCGATGCCAACCGATCCGCGGCTCTTAGATTTTTCACTAAAATTTTTTGTTTAGATGTACTTTCATATGGGAAGTCATATACATCACTTCCCCAAACAGATAATAATGTTGGCTTATAATTAATAAACCTTGATAGGGTACCGTATCCACTTGCATAATGGGTGTTAAGAATATCAGGCTTTAATTCAGAAATTATTTTTTTTGCTTTCACCGAATTCAAATAATATCCTAGCGGTGCTCGAAATGGAAGCAAAATAATATCAATTCGAGAGTCGATTTCATGCTCTTCTGGTGGGTGCATGGTTAGAAGTGTCAATTTATGATTACGATTAACTAAAGAATTAACCCATCTTACGGTATGAATTGAATTAGCTGGTGCTAGAAAACAAATATGCATAAATAATCATTCCCTTTAAATCATTTTTCGAAGCTACGGATTGGATTGTTGACTGGAGTCATCTATCTTATCTTTTTTTACTCCCGCTACATTTATAAATGCTAATGTGACACCATATAACAACCACATTGGCCAAAAGTAAAACAATCGACTTGGCCCAATACATGCAATAACAAATCCAATATAGCTTACGAACAAGCTAAGAGCTAAAGCTGATACATGATTATCTCTTTTAAAAATGACCCAGAGCTTCTTAAATATAAAGATTAGGAAAGCTAGATAAAATATAAATAAGATTACTCCATAATTAGTACTTACCTCAATCCACCAATTATGAGGGTTTACAATTCCATTTGTCTCACTTGGATTAACATGAAGTTGGAAATTCCCAGCCCCAACACCAACAAAAAAGAAATCGATAATAGAACGGATGCCGTTATAAATTAGACTCAATCTCGTGTTCGTTGAGTTATTTTCTGTGGACTCCATCACTTCAAACACTTTATTAATGATATCCCCTGAGTAGTAGATAAGGGCTCCAATATAAAGTGGAGTGAATATCAGAAAAAACTTCACTATATGTTTTAACTGAGGGCGATAAATCATAAATAAGAAAACTACAATTTGAACAATAAAAGCGAGTATGGCAATTCTCGATCCATTCATAAACATAATAAATAATATTGAAGCCAATATAGGTAATTGAAAAATACTTTTTCTAAATCTTACAAGGAAGAATGGAGTAACCATTACTAGAAATAGAGATAAATCATTCTCATTATAAAAAAAGGCTGTTGCTACTCTCAATCCTAGTCCTCCATATTTATCCGCCTCAATAACGTATCGTGATGTACTAAGATGAGTATTAAAAGCCAATTCAACAAATGATAGCAAAATAGTAATAATACCAATAATAATAAAGGAATAATCAACCCACTTTAATAAATACTTTTGATCCATGCTAGCTATGATAGAAAAGATAAGCAGGATAAATATACCAAAGTAATATAATTCCTTAATACCCTCAACTTTATCGGAAGCCCATAGGATTGATAGAACTCCATATAAAAACCAGCCTATCAGAAAAATAAGTGCAGGTTTTATTGGTTGTATCTGAATAGGGTTAAATAACAATACATATTTAGCGAATAGATATAGACCAAAAAGGATTAATACTATCCTGAGCAATGTGACATGAAGTGGTCCTATTGGTACATTTATTAAAAAAGGATCAAGAAAAACTAAAAAGAATAAAAACAAATATAAATAACCCTTTTTTTCCATTTTACACCCTCAAAACCTGATCATATAGATTCGTAATTTTTGTTACAACTGCTTCTTCACTAAAGCGAGAAATACAATCATTGCGTATTTCATTAGCATTATAGACATGGTAGTTATCTTCGATTGATTTCATTGCTAACCCTAATCCATCGATATCCTCTACCTGAACCAACTTACCATTCAATTCATTTACTATCATCTCGGGTCCACCACAAGCAGTGGCAACTATAGGTTTACCGCAGGCTAATGCCTCTATAAACACGACGCCAAAGGTTTCAAAACGACTTGCAAGTACAAAAGCATGTGCTTTTTGAATCTCCTCTTTAACTCTTTCCCGATTTAGCTCTCCTAAAAAGATAATTTGTTTTTCAACACCGAGTTGCTTCGTTAAGGATTCTAACTCAGATTTTTCTTCACCATTACCACCTATAACTAATTCAACTGGCTTTTCTTTGAAATACTTTGCAAATGCTTGAATTAGTATATCCATCCCTTTTTTATGCTGTAAAAAGGCAACTGAGAAAAAACGAAAAACTCCTGATTGCGATAGTTTAGTTTCATCAATTTGAAACATTCCTATATCCACAATATTAGGAATGATTTTTACTTTATCCTTCGATATATAATTTTCAAGCTCCTTTGCCAAACCTGGTCCAACTGAAATGACATATTCAGCCCTCTGACATGCATAAGATATTTGTTCTTTCTCATATGGTCGAATTAAATTCCTTAAAAAGGCTGTTGAGTGTTCTGTAATCACAAATGGAACATTCTCTTTTTCGGTTAATTTAGCAACAGACCAACCTGCCCATAAACATGAATGAGCATGAAGTATATCTGGTTTTCCTTCTTTCTCGACATAAAGCTTATATAATTTTACCAATCTTGAGTAGAATACCTTTGCGGTAGCAAACGGAACACGACCTGGGATAATATTATATCCACGTAGCCGATACGTTTTCACACCATCTTCAAGTCCAACCCAAACGCCTTTTTTAGCTTTAGATACCTTCATCATCCTTGTCGTCCATACTTCGGGATACAACACTGTTACATCATGCCCAGCCTTTTGAAGGGCCTTAGCTTGTTCTTTGAAAAAGATACCATTTATCGGATTGTTTTCAGTTGGATACCACGATGGAACTATAACAATTTTCATGTTGACACCTTTCTGCGTTTAACTTTTTTTAGAATTCGTGCATAAAACTGATAGTCCTCAGATTGGATAATCAATAGTTTATATATTTTTACACCTGTTTGCTTTTTAAAAATAAACAATTTAATTACAGTAGCTAGGCTATATGTAACTGATGTTGATGCTGCAGCACCAATTATACCATAGTGAGGAACTAAGAGAATATTAAGAACTATATTAGAAACAACTGTAACAATCGAGACATTCATATTTATCTCCGGTTTTCCCCGGCCTGCTAAATCATTAGACAGTATTCGATCAACTGAGAATAAAACAATACCTGGTAATAATAGTTTAATCGCAAGTGAACTTTCTATATATTCTTCACCAAATAAAATGAGTACAACCAAATCACTTAAAAGAAAAAAGATAAAACCACTAATAATTGATAACCAAAGGACATTTCTACTTAAAATAGAGGTGAGGTGATTCTTTTCATCTTGACTTTCAAGTGATGATACCGTTGGAAACAACACAGAGGAAATGGCTTGCGAAACAATCCATAACCTTTCCGCAATAGAAACCGCCGCAGTGTAAATTCCGACAGCTGCAGGATTAATATAAAAAGAAATAATAAATATATCTGCACGATAATTTACAAATGAAAGAATATTGCTTATATGTGCTTTTATACCATATGATATTGATTTTTTAAAATAATCCTTTGAATAGACCCCGTCTTTTACCTGTACTCCAAGTCTACTTTTTAAGAAATAACGTGATAGCAAATATTGGGCAAGAATACCTAATACAAATGCGAATAGTGCTCCAATTATGTCAAGGCGAATTATAACCAAAAATAGAATTGTAAATAACAATGCTATAATTTGTCTTGATAATGAGAGCATGTTATAGCTTTTAAAATCTTGTTTGCCCTGAAAAATAACTAAATAATACTCATTTAAAAATAGAAAGGGCATTAATAATAAAATAACAAATAGATAAACAGGGTCGACGTCCTGAAAGAATTGCTCTGAGAAAAACAAAAGAAAAAGAGCTCCCAGAATTACAGAAAAGAAACTAAATAATAATCCACTTCTCGTATTTGTCTTTAAAATATCTTCGATATGGTAGTTCTTTTTACCTATATAATACACAGAAGAAGAACCTATTCCCAAGTTGAATATGGTTAGTAACATCGTAGGTAACAAGATGATAAGTTGGTAAATTCCATTACCAGTCGGCCCCAAAACCCTTGCTATGATAACGGTATAGAGTAGGCCTATTAGTATCGCAGATATTTGTCGACTAATTGTCATTAATGTGTTTTTAATGAATTGTTTTGATTCACTCATGATTATACCTCTTACAAGATAGTAGAAATAAAATAGAACTATAAATATAAATAACCATATTTATATTTATAGTTCCCTTTCGTTATTAAAGCTTATAATAATTTTCGTTCGTATTGAAGTCTTTTAGCGCGTTACGAGTATCAAATATGACTTTACTTTCATTTACGATCATATCATAATCGAAATCTGTGTGGTTCGTTAGAATTAGAGTCATTTCACTCTGATTAAGAAGTTCTTTAGTTAGTGGTAGAGTTTCAGCAAAATTCTTCCCACATTTATAACTCTTAATATAAGGATCTACTACGAGTACTTCGGCACCTTTTTCACGTAGCATTGTAATAATAGGAAGAGATGGAGATTCACGATAATCATCAATATCCTTCTTGTATGCCACTCCTAAAACAGCAATCTTTGATCCTTTTAGGGGTTTTCCATATTCATTTAAAATCTCCAAACTTTTTTGAACTACATATTCAGGCATGCTATTGTTAATTTCTCCAGCAAGCTCGATTAGACGAGTATGGTAATTATACTCACGTGCCTTCCAAGTTAGGTAGAATGGATCGATAGGAATACAGTGTCCGCCAAGTCCTGGACCTGGATAGAATGCCATAAAACCATATGGCTTTGTTTTAGCAGCATCAATTACTTCCCACACGTCAATGCCCATTCGCTTACATAAGATAGCCATTTCGTTTGCTAATGCAATGTTGATATGTCTAAATGTATTTTCAAAGATTTTTTCCATTTCAGCTACAGCAGGACTAGACACTTCGTGCACATCGCCTTCAAGAACAGCACGGTAAAGAGCAGCTGCTACCTTTGTACAGTTTTCAGTAATCCCACCAATTACTTTTGGTGTATTTTTGGTGTTATAAAATTTGTTTCCTGGATCCACACGCTCTGGGGAATACGCAACAAAGATTTGCTCTCCAACTACTAGTCCACTTGCTTCAAGTGCTGGTTTTACAATTTCCTCTGTTGTTCCAGGGTAGGTAGTAGATTCAAGAACGACGAGCATTCCTTCATGAACATACTTTGCAATTTCATTTGAAGAACTTTCCACATATGAAGTATCCGGCTGCATATGTTGATCTAACGGTGTAGGTACACAAATAGCGACTGTATCAACTTCTTTGATTTTTTCATAATCAGTTGTTGCTAGAAGTCTACCTTCCTTAATCATTTCAGATAATTCTTCATCAACCACGTCACCAATATAGTTAATCCCCTGATTAACCTGGTCAACTCTAGATTGTTGTACATCAAATCCGATTACTTTATAACCCGCCTTTGCTTTTTCAACTGCTAATGGCAGACCTACATAGCCTAAACCAACTACACCGATTACTGCATCTTTAGATTCAATTTTATTTAATAAAGTTTCAAACGTACTCATTCTGACATCTCCTTAAATTGACGAGCGTTAATTATATATTTCCACAAAATCACAATAATTAACATTAATTGAAAAAATGCTGCACCACCAAGAACTATGTAACGGAGGGAGCTTGGTTTGTTTGCGTTGTGAATAATTTCAGAAATATAAGGTTCTTTCAATTTTGATAACTGTATATCAAGCTGATGAAAATTTTCTTCCATGTACGCAAGTTGCATTGTTAATATATTTTCAACAATGTTAGTATTTAAAGATTCTGGTAATGACTTTATCAAATTGTTTTTATAATCATCATTCAGCAGGCCTTCAGGAGATTTAATTTGAGAATCTAAAAAATTATAATAATCTCTTATAGCTTGTTCTTGTAAAGAATAATTTTCTTTTAAATCCTCTTCAAACTCCTTTGCCACACTCTCTATATTTTCTTTTACCTTGGAATCGTTTGAACCAACAAGGTGTAAACTAATTACATTATTGTCTGGTATCGTTGCATTAAAACCTTCTTTAAGGTCGTCAGGTAGCATTTTCTTATATTTCCCTTTAATTAAGGCAACCTTCGACAATTCCTCATTTTGTGCAGTACCTGTATAAACATTAGCGATAGAAGAATAAGTTACTTTCTGTAAGGAGCTATAACCATACCCAAGCCCCATCCCAATTATGGTAGCCAATAATATAAGCCATTTCTTTTTCCATAAAAACGTTAAATACCCATAAAGAACATATTGATTTTGTTGTTCCATAATATCTCCTTAAGCGAAAAACTTCTCAATTACATCTATAACATATTCTTGTTGTTCCTGTTTCAATTCAGGGAACATTGGTAGAGACAATGCTTCTTTTGCTGTCTTCTCTGCAATTGGGAAATCCCCTTCTTTATAGCCAAGTTCCGCAAATACTGGTTGTAAATGTAATGGGACTGGGTAATAAACCATTGATGCCACTCCGTTTTCTTTTAAGAATTGTTGGAGTTCGTCTCTCTTTTCAACTCGAATTGTGTATTGATGGAATACATGATATCTGTTTTCTTCTTCTTTTGGTGTAACAACATGTTCAGAAAGCTTTTCATTTAATAATCTTGTATAATTTGCTGCTTTTTCACGACGTAGTTCACTCCATTGAGAGAGAAGTGGGAACTTTATATTTAGTACAGCAGCTTGCAATTCATCTAAGCGACTATTGTAACCAAGAACATGGTGATAATACTTTGGCTTACTACCGTGAACTCGAATGATGCTCATTTTTTCAGCTAATTCAGCATCACTTGTCACAATCATTCCACCATCACCATATGCACCTAAATTTTTCGTTGGGAAAAAGCTAAAACATGTAGTATCGCCAAGCTCACCGACTTTTCTTCCTTTATATTCAGCACCAATAGCTTGAGCGGCATCATCTACAACATGTAGTTGGTGTTTTTTTGCAATCTCCAAGATAGGATCCATATCAGCAGCTTGTCCATATAAATGAACTGGAATGATTGCTTTTGTGTTATTAGTAATTGCTTGTTCAATTTGTTTAGGATCAATATTAAAGGTAACTGGATCAATATCAACAAATACCGGTTTTGCTCCAGCTCTCGCAATTGCTCCCGCTGTTGCAAAGAAAGAGAAAGTTGTTGTAATTACTTCATCACCAGGTCCTACTCCACATGCTTGTAATGAAATATGTAACGCGTCACTACCATTGGCAACCCCTACACCATAGGATGCGTTCGAAAAAGATGCTACGTCCTGTTCTAGCTTTTTAACATTTTTCCCTAAAATAAAGCTCGAAGAACTCATTACCTCATCTAACGCTTTAATTACTTCAGCTTTTAGCGATTGATATTGTTCAGATAGGTCTAACATTGGTACTTTCATCTTTAGACTCTCCTCATTTAAAATGTTTTGAAAGGCAATATTTATATTAACATAGAAACTTCATTTTATTTTTTACTATTTAAAGACATTTAGGAAAGTAATTCATTTTGGATATCAAGTGCACGATTAAGCCATAAATGTTTTTCCTTGAGGGCCTTAATTGAATTTTGCTTTAGTATTTTTCTATTTTCTTCATCGAGCATTTTTTGTAAGCCCTCATATATAGAATTACTATTATCTTTTACAATTAACCCTATATTATCCTGTATAACTATCTTTTGTAAGGCTGTACAGTCGGTAGCCAAAACCGGTAAGCCGTATGACAAATACTCAAATAATTTCACTGGGACTGCAAAATCATTATATGTACCTCTTTTTAAGGTTACAATTCCAAAACTAGCCTCTTTGTATATCGGAACTAATGACTCTCCATGGGCATGATGGATATCTAACCAATCTTCATTTAAATATGGCTCTATGTATTCTTTAAAAGTAATAAATTCTTTTTCTCGACAAACAAACGATAGTTCAATAAGAACACTATCTTTATTTAGTATTTTAAATGCCTCAAGGACCTCATAAACCCCATATCTCGGATCAATTCCACCAACATAAATTGCCCTTACCTTTTTTGAATCCTGATTATTAGTAACTTTTGTTCGGTCGATTCCACCTGGAGGTGAAGAATCAACCATCTCGGTAGGAATCCTGACATACTGATTCATTTCTACGCTTGGTAAAAATATTTTTTTTGCATATTTTTTATATAAAAACAACTCCACTTCAAACAAACGAATCATGACTGTTTTTATAATTGGTTTTACCTTATAAAGCTCTTTAAACTTCCAATAAATATCACGGTAAAATATGCCAAGTGGTATGTTGTTCTTTTTAAGGAATTTAAAAAAAGTATGATCAACCATTGGGTGTCTAGGTATATGATCAGGGTCGGTTAACCAAATGGGAATCGTTTGGTTCTCCATATAGCAATATAAAATATCATTAGGATTGACTTCTTTGTATATTTTTTTGAGTATTTCTTTTCTTTCACTCGCATTGCCAATTACCTCTAGACATTCAAAACCCTGCTCATTGGCCAATTCATGAAACGCATTAAGCATTTGAGTTGGCCTAACGCCAGAACCACTATCACCAGTTTTCAATTGAAAAGGGTAGTAAACAATTATTTTCTTCTTCAATTAGGAATCAGTCCCTTTACAATAAAGTCATAGAATGTATCATTGTCAACATAATACGATAACAACATGAAAGTTATTTGTCAAGAAAAGACAAATTTTGCGTGTTATTCAAAAAATTATAAAAAAACGAAATTATTTACGAACAAAAAGCGTAGCAACATACTACGCTTTCTTTTATTTAAGGATTTTCATTACAGTTTTCATTATTATCGATATATCCTCATACACTGACCGGTTACGAAGATATTCTAAATTGTATTGTAGTTTATCAACCATTATTTCTTCAATATAGGTTTTTTCAGGGTTCTCAGCCCTACCTAGAAGCTCACTTTCATCACTATATTTTATTGATGCGTAATCAGTGATTCCAGGTTTAATTTCAAATATTGCCTTTTGTTCAGAGTTGTAGAATTTTGTGTATTTTGGAACTTCTGGTCGTGGCCCTACCAAACTCATGTCACCAATTAACACATTTATAAGTTGGGGAAATTCATCAAGTTTATATTTACGTAAAATATATCCGACTTTTGTGATCCGACTATCTTTCCCGACCGTTATTTGTTTCCCTTGTTTTTCAGCATCCACAACCATTGTTCTAAACTTTAAAATTTTAAATTCCTTCTCATGTTGACCAACTCTTACTTGCTTAAAAAATACAGGTCCTTTTGAATCGACTTTAATAAGAATTGCAATAATTAGTAGTAAAGGTGATAGGATAACAAGACCAATTAGAGATACAACAATATCAAACAGCCTCTTTATAGCATCATTAACCGTATGGTTTTGATTGTTTAAGCCTTTAACTTTCCCTTCCATATAAATCACCTATTTTCTATAACTTATTGCAATATCACGAACAGCCTGAATCACTTGTTCTACTTCAGCCTCCGACATTCTTGGATAAAGTGGTAAAGAAATTGCACCTTTATATGCATTTAATGCATTTGGGCAGTCCTCAATCTTATATCCAAGCCCTTTGTAATACGGATGCATTGGAACTGGGATAAAATGAACACTAGTTCCTATACCTTTTTCCTTTAATTTCTCAATAAATTCGGAACGATCAATAGTAAACTGACTTTCATCCAAACGAATCACATATAAGTGCCATGCATGTCGATTTATGTCATCATGATGTGGTAGTGTGATACCCTCGATTTTCGCTAACTCTTTATTGTACATCTGAGCATACTCTTCCCTGAGTTGCTGTAATTTGTCTAACTTAGAAAGTTGAACTAATCCAAATGATGCTTGAATATCGGTCATATTGTATTTATAACCAGGATATTCAACCTCATAATACCAAGTCCCTTTATCTCCGTAACGATTCCAAGCATTCTTACTCATACCATGTAAACTCATTATACGAACTTTATCTGCCCACTCTTCATTATGGGTCGTAACAAGTCCACCTTCACCCGTTACAAGGTTTTTTGTAGCATAAAAACTAAAGCACGTAAAATCACCAATGCTCCCAATCATTTTCCCCTTATATTGGGTGTAGATTGCGTGAGCAGCATCCTCAATTACAATTAGGTTATGCTTACGAGCAATTTCCATAATGGGATCCATGTCACATGGATAACCAGCAAAATGAACAGGAATTATCGCCTTTGTACGAGGTGTAATCTTTTCTTCGATTAAATTAGGATCGATATTCATGGTTATTGGATCAATATCAACAAATACAGGTGTTGCCCCAGTGTGAATTATTGTGTTAGCACTCGCAACAAAGGTATAAGGTGTTGTAATAACCTCATCGCCAGGTCCAATTCCAGCAGCTAACTGTGCAAGGTGTAGTCCAGCAGTACAAGAGTTTAACCCGATACCATGGTTTGCATTTACATATTCTTTGACTTTACCTTCAAATTCAACCGTTTTGGGTCCTTTGCTAAGCCAGTTCGATTTAATAGTGTCAATGACTTCCTTGATTTCTTCATCCTCAATCATTGGAAGTGCATATGGAATTGTTCCCATTCTATTCACCCTTCTTACCTGATGTTTTATTGGTTCATTAATTTTATGAATCTTTCTGCTAAAACTCTATAATCATGGTTTTCCATAACAAATTTCTTTCCATTTGCACCTAATCTTTTTCTTTCTTCATCAGTTAATTCAAAGATTTGTTGTATAGCCTCTGATATCAATACCGGATCTTCTGGAGCGACGGAAACACCACAATTAGCTTCTTTTACTAAATCATTACCTGCTTCAATACTATGGATAATAGGCTTTGAAGCCATCATATAATCAAGAAGTTTATTAGGACTTACCCCAAAGCGATATAATGTACTCCTTCTCCAACCTATGTATAATGCATCCATCCGAGTAAGGAAATCAGGGATCGCATCCTTATTAATAACCGGAAGAAAATGTATGTTTGTTAATCCCATTTCTTTTGTCCGTTGAATTAGGGAATCTCGTTCAGTCCCTTTCCCCACAAGTACAAAGGAAATAGGCTTATCTTGCATAATTTTTGCAACATCAAGTAAATATTCTAGTGCGTTTGCAATCCCTTGTGTCCCTGCATAACCCACCAAGAATTTACCTTCATTTTTTAGTTTTGTAATTAATTCAATATGCTCTTTCGGAATTTCCTCATTTGCATTTTCCCAATCCTCAGTTACTATACCATTCGGTAAAAATTGAAACTTTGCGGGGTCCATTCCATGACTAATCATATGTTCTTTTGCTTTTGGTAATAAAGATACTACCATATCCGCTTTTTTATATGCATCATTTTCACCTTTTTGCATGGTCATAATAAAAGGGTGAAACTTAGACATATTTCCTAATTCCATTGGTGTCAAAGGCCATAAATCATGAACCTCAAATATGAGTTTCGCTCTTGCCATTTTGGCAATTTTTGATGCAGGATAGATATCTAACGGATAAGTAGAAGACGCAATCACTATATCGGGTGAAATTTCTTTAACAATTTTACTTGCGTTCATATATAAATCTTTAACAAAAGAAAATATATTTAAAACTCTTTTAGCCCCATTTCCATCATACAGGGGGGTTTCTACCCAAATATAGTCAATCCCGTCAATTGTTTCATTTGTCCACTTTTCTGTGATTTCAGGTTGTTTAGTGCGGACATGCGAATACGAACTGGCTATAATAGTCACTTTATGACCCATTTTCACCCATTCTCTACTAAGATAGTATGGTCTATACTCCATCCCATGCTTATTTGATCCCGCGTAATGATTAACTAGCAATATATTCATAAAGAAACGACTCCATTATTTACTGATTTTTTAATAATTGGTCATCAGATACTTCTTTTAACTTTCTGGCCGGAACTCCTGCCACTATGTCTCCAGTATCCACATCTTTTGTTACAACAGAACCAGCAGCTACTGCACCATCTTCGTTGATGACCTTTCCAGGAAGGATTGTGGCATTTGCACCAATTCTTCCACCAGTTTTAATTGTAATCCCTTTGAAGTGTTTATATCGTTCCTTAGATCTAGCCATATAATTATCATTTGTCGTAATAACGCCCGGAGCAACAAAAACATAATCCCCTAAGTTAGAATAAGCTGTGATATAAGAATTTGTTTCAAGTTTGCAAAAAGCTCCTATATTACAGTCATTTTCAACTGCAACACCACGTCCAACGATTGTTTTGTCACCTATTGTAACTCGTTCTCTAACAGTAGCCAAATCCGCAATAAACACATCATCTGAAATATCTGCATTTGCGTAAATAATAGCAGAAGTTCCAACCGTTACTCCATTACCAATCTTAGTCGGAGGTAACGTTGTAACTTCAGGCAGGATTGAATTTTTAGCTCGAGTTGGTTGTTTTCCAATCACTGCATTGTCTTGAATTATACAATAGCTACCTATTTCAACACCATCATAAATAACTACATTGTGTCCAATTGTTACATTTTCGCCAAACTTTACATTTTTCCCAACAACTACATTATTACCCTTCGTAATCATTACATTTCCTCAACTTTCTCAAAATAGTTGTAATCAAGATAATCTAAAAGGTAGTGTTTGATTTCCTAATCGTCTAACCTGAAAAGACGAAATGAGTCTTAAACAGTAACCATTTCGTCTAAATCTTTACCTTGTTGTTGCTCTTTTTTTTTACTACTATTGTCTAACTTCTTGTTAGTAAGTTTAAGCAAAGTCTCACGCAACTTTTCTTTGTCGTGGATTACACTTTCAACCTGTTGAACCAGTTCATTAGCATCTTCTTCAGTTGCTTTTCCAATGTATATTTTAGGAAACACTTGGACAGGATGAATTTCATCCTTATTCAAAATTTCCTCGTACATCTTTTCACCTGGACGTAGACCAGTGAATTCAATTTTTATTTCATCTTCTGAGAACCCTGATAATTTAATAAGGTTTTTAGCCAAATCAACAATTTTAACTGGCTCTCCCATATCCAAAACAAAAATTTCTCCACCTCGCGCTAATGCCCCCGCTTGTATAACAAGTCTTGCTGCTTCAGGTATTGTCATGAAATATCTAGTCATATCAGGGTGAGTAATAGTTAAAGGTCCACCTTTTTCAATTTGCTGCTTAAATAATGGAACAACACTTCCCCTACTTCCTAATACATTTCCAAATCTAACCGCCACAAAACGTGTATCGCTTGTTCGATCTAAATTTTGAATAGTAAGCTCGGCTAGACGTTTCGTAGCACCCATTACACTTGTAGGATTAACAGCTTTGTCTGTTGAAACTAGCACAAATGTATCGACACCCGCAATTGATGCTGCTTCTGCGACATTTCGAGTACCATATATATTATTTTTAACAGCCTCTTCTGGGTTTCTTTCCATTAAAGGTACATGTTTATGTGCAGCAGCATGAAAGACAAACTTTGGTTTATGATTAACCATTACATCAATCATTTTTCGCGCATCTTGTATTTCTGCTATTTCCGTTTTAAATTCGATTTGACCTTTATATTGACTCAACAACTCCATTTCAATAGTATAAATACTATTTTCACCATGACCTAATAGAACCAACTTAGCAGGGTGAAACAAACAGAGCTGTCTACATAACTCAGAGCCAATTGACCCACCTGCACCAGTAATTAAAACAGTTTGATTTCGAATCTTTTCAGCAATTGATTCAGTATCTAGTTCAACCGGGTCCCTACCAAGTAAATCTTCAATGGAAATATCCCTGATTTGGTTGACGGAAACTTTACCAACAGCTAAATCACCAATCATCGGTAAAATCTGTACATTTTCTACGAGTTTTTTTGCTTTTGAAACAATTTCATTCAAGCGTGTTTTTGGTAATGAAGGGATTGCAATTACAACATGTTCGATACGATACTTCCCAATCACCTTTATAATATCATCAACCTTACCAGCAACAGGAATTCCAGCAATATTGAAATTCTGTAATGATGAATCATCATCTAGAAAAGCAATTGGTTTTAATCCTGTTCCAGGATGTTCTTTAATCTGACGAACGAGCATTCTTCCTGTAGAGCCTGCCCCTAATATTAAAGTGCGTTTATGTTTAATTGACCGAATTTCCTTGGTCTTGATAGCAAAAAGTACAGTTGATGTAAATCTCCACCAAAAACGAATCCCACCTAATAAGAATAGATGGAGAAGGAATGTAAGAACTAGACTCCTCGTATATATGTTATCAAACATAACCTTCTGGGATATTGCTGTTAGTACAATTGAGGAAGTAACAACTAATACTAGACCAACTAACTCTTCCGCACTTGCATACCTCCACACTTTTCGATAAAGTCCAAACACATATGAGAATACATGATGGCTAACAAGTAATATAACGGAACTTATCAATACCCGATTATCTTCATAATAAGCTGCAAACGGGTTCAAGAAAAAATGTGACATATATATTGAAACAAGAACAATTATTGAGTCAATAATTATCAAATTCAATATCCTAGTTCGATATGACATGAAAAGACCCTCCCAATTCATTTTTTATTTTTACTGTCATCATGGAGGCCACTATATATTTATTAGTGTTTGAAATTCGACACTAATTATAACACAAAATTATTGGGCATCACTATAAATATTAATTGACAAACAAAAGGTTAATCATATGGTAACAATTGAAACTATTACCCACAATTAATTAGTCTGTTTTATGAGAGGTTTTGTTACAATTAATAGCAATTATATTTTTTAGTAAAAAAAAAGGAAAGATTCCAGAATGGATTCTTCTCCCCTACTTTACCACTATAATTTATTAGCTTGTTGATATAAAAAAGCTCAATTTTGTAAAACATCACTCTTTAACACTAAACGATATGCTCTTTAGTGTAGAAATCCCGTCAACTGCGGTTATCCACATTGAAAATACATAATCGCCATATTCGAGCTGACTAAATTTCACCTGATATGATAAGGTTTGATTTGGTGAAAGCTCGATTGTTTTCCTGCCTTCCCGAAAGGTTTCCTCTTCAGAATATCTTATTCTCTCCCCTGTGCTTTTGTTGTGCAATTCATATTCGTATGTTTGATCAGAAGTGAAATCCAACCTTATCGAATTGCCTCCAATATTGCCCACCTCATATTCGAAAGTGATATCCTGATTTGATTTTGATTTGATTATCAATGAGGACTTCAAGAGAGTGTTCTCCGTATAGTTGTTTTCACCAAGTATGTGATGCATTGCTCTATTGTTCACTTGTATGTCATTATCTATTTTTTCCTCAATCAACGCATTATCTTCTTGTTTCATTGTACCCAGATCACCATTTGCAAGCTGAATACTATAAATGATTCCTACTAACAAGAATACTGATATACAAGAAACAACAAACTTTTCCATTCACAACACACCACCTTACTTAAATTTCTCTGTCTTACTAAAGTTCTAAATAAATACTAAAATCCCTGTATCTCAGGGATTTTTTTACCTAAATATATTAAGACAACTTCTGACAAAATCTTTATTTATATCATCGCCAACATTAAAATAATCTATTCAATTTAACAGTATGTCTTATAGCTTCTGTAATATGTTTATAAAAAAAGTGAAGAGATTATATAATCTCTTCACTTGCCCAACTTCAAACATTATTTATTATTAAACCTACCCTCAAAATCAAGAGTACTACACTTCTCTAACGGTAACGTTACTCCCTTATTTTCAGCAGCTGATTTGTAGATTGCAAGCACTAATTCTAGAGCATCTCTTCCATCTTTTGCTGTAACATAAGGATCTCGGTCATTTACAATGGAGTCAATTACGTCAGCGTAAAGTGGATTATGCCCAAATCCATATACGCTCGGTGGGTTCTCCTGATATTTTGCTTTAACTTCTTCTGGATCGTCATTATTATCAGCGAAATGCCATTCTTCTATGATATTTACAGACTTTCCGCCAGCTTTAACTGTTCCTTTGTCACCAAATATGTAGAGTGTTTCTTCGAGATTCGTTGGAAAAATATTCGTTGTACCTTCAATTATTCCGTAGCTTCCATTTGAGAACTTGATTAGAGCCATACCAAGATCCTCGGCTTCTATAAAACCATGTTTTAAATTATCAGTCATCCCAACTACTTCGTCAATCTCTCCACCCATCATCCATCGTAAAAGATCAATATTGTGGATACATTGATTCATTAATGCACCACCATCTTGTTCCCAGGTTCCTCGCCATGGAGCCTGTGTATAATAGTCCTCTCCTCTATTCCAGCGAATGTGAGCTGTACCGTGTAAAAGGCGGCCAAAGCGTTCTTCCTCAACTGCTTCACGGATTTTTTGTATAGATTTATTAAATCTATTTTGATGACAAGCACTTACTTTCACATTTTTTTCTTTTGATTTTTCAATTATTTTATCTGCATCTTCAAGTGATAGTGCTATTGGCTTTTCAATAATAAGGTTAACTCCTGCTTCAATACAATCTAACGCTATAGTAGCATGCTTACCACTCTCTGTACAAATCGCTACTAATTCTGGTTTTTCATTTTGTAACATTTCTTTATAATCGGTGTATAGTGCTGTGGATTTAGGAAGATTAAATTTCTCTAGCTTGTCCTCCATATTTTCAGGTAGTACATCACATAAAGCAACGATTTCGAGATTATTTTCTTGTGCAGCTGCGATATGGTTCGGTGAGATACGCCCGCAACCAATAAGTGCATATTTTAAAGTCATGTTGCTCCTCCTTATTTATAAAAAAAGAACTGAAATTTTGGAACTCGATTGAAACGCATCAATCAAATCCCTACTTCATTTTATTACAAAAAGCCTTTACTGCCAAATCCAATTAATACTCGGTATTATACAGATTCTTAAGGTTAATTTTCACCAACCATATCAATAAAATACTCTGACAAATAATCCGCCCAAAGTTTTTGGCCTTGTTCATTAGGCGTACCATCATCCAAATAGCCATTAATTTCTTCCGATTGATAATCTGGCCAAGCTTCCCAGTGGTTGAGGTAAATAATTTCGTTCCTCTCTGCGTATTCTTTTAAAGCATTGACTTCTTTTGGATAATGAACTGCTTTGAATAACGGATTGGCAGGTTGTAATAACACAACAGTTTCTGGAAGTTCCTTTTTAATTGCTTCAATTATAGTAGAGAGATTAACAAGCCTATCGTCAATTGTAACTTTACCGTTATCTTCCAAAATGAAAGGTTCTAATAGTAATACATCCGGAGATAGACTTATAATTTCCTTGTATAGTCCTTCTTGTATCACCTGAGTTGATAATTTATCAGCAATTTCCTTTATTTCAATATTTATCACCGATTCTCCATATGTATCATGAAGTTGCCCCTTCAAGAGAGTTGGCCATCCACCTGGCTCTTCTGGTGTTGCACTTGATCCAGCAATTACTAGATTCACAGACTTGCCGCCTTGTATTGCTGACATAAGTTTAGCTTGAATCTCTTCGGGCAAGTTTTTTGAATATGCTTCCACCTCTATTTTCTTATTTTCTAGGTTTTCTTCAGCGGTCGTTTTCACCTTATCATTATTATACGGCTTCTCGACCTGAGCTGTCTTAGCTGTTGCTTGTATTTTATTATTCCAATGCATTTTTCCGGTCACAACAATCGCAACTGATAGAAGTATGACAATTACAACAAGTATCTTTTTCATATAAAATCCCCCAAACAGAACAATACAGATTGAATACATTATACAACAAAATATGATCTTTTTTAGCTATTTGGGAGAAATTGTGTAATATTTCCTCGGAAATTGCAACAGAAATAGAAAAGGCTGACTAAACATGTCAGCTTTTTGTAGTATTACTTTAGAGTCGTTTCAAGGATTGCTTTCACTTTAACTGTTACATCATGACTACCATTTTTCACATTTTCAATTAGCATCGCTACTAATAAACGTGGATTCTCTGTATTAAAAGCAACAAACAAACCATTCTCAATTCCTTCTTCATCCTTGCTTTTTTTCAACTCAGCTGTTCCTGTCTTTCCAGCTATTCTAATCCCATCTATTTTTGCTTCACGTGCCGTGCCTTCTGGACTCTCTACGACTTGAATCAGATCGTCTACTAGTAATTGGGCATTTTCTGGAGAAATGACATTTTCTTTCCACACTTCAGTCTCTGTTTCATCTAAGATTAATTGTGGCTTTATTAGGTTCCCTGAATTCAATAACGGTGTATAGGAAATAGCCAGATGAACAGGACTCATTTCAAGCTGTCCTTGCCCATAGCCTGTATCTGCAACTAAAACATCTGAGTTCAGGCCCTCATTCGATATCTTTGAATCATATAAAGGATATTCTAATGGAAAGGACTCTCCAAATCCATATTTCGTTAATTCCGACTCAAATCGTTCTCCGCCAATTCCAAGTGCTGCCTGTGCAAAATATATATTATCCGAGTACACTAACGCATCTCTTAAATTGACTGGTTTTCCGGGATCAGTTACCCTTGTTATCGAATAGCCGCCCCAAGAGCTGTCTTTTTTCCACTGTTTCCCTGTAATATTAATTGTCGTGTCAGGTGTTATCACTTCATTTTCTAGTGCAATACCAGCAGTAATTGGTTTAAAGGTAGAACCAGGTGCATAGGATGAGCCAAAACGGTTTAATAATGGCTTTTGTGGGTCTTCATTTAATTGATTCCATTCTTCAGTTGAAATTCCTAGAACCAACTCATTTGGATCGAAAGATGGACTACTCACTAGCGCAAGTGTTTCTCCTGTTAACGGATGTATTGCAGCAGCTGCCCCTGCATTACCTTGGAGCTGGTCATAGCTTGTTAGTTGTACATCAATGTCGATTGCTAATGTTACCGCGTCTCCGTCCTTCACACTCTTTTCTGCAAGAGAGACCTCTGAACCATCCGTCTTTTTGATAAAAACTTTAACACCTCTCTCTCCTCTTAAGCGATCTTCAAGAACCATTTCTAAACCTTTTTTACCTACAACGTCATTTGCTTTATAACCCTTATCTTTAAGTTTTTCTAAATCTTCAGCTGTAACAGTTCCTATGTAACCAATTAGATGGGCTGTAGCTTCTTTGAAAGGATATACCCTTGATTCTACCTTTTTCGAAAGAACTCCATTTAATTGGGTTACTTCTGTAGCCAATTCTTGATCTTGTAATGAGAGCCTTTTAATGGGAACAAAATAGTCAGGTTGGACCCATGAAGCATTTAATTTCGTTTCAATGGACTCAACCGTGAGATTTAACTTTTCGGCAACCGTAGCAATGGTTTTTTCTTTATTATCTGCAATATCTTTAGGAACTAAGCCTATTTCGTATACAAGACCGTTTTCTGCTAAAGCTACTCCGTTTCTATCTAGAATTTCTCCACGGGTAGGTGATGAAAAAGATAACCCAATTTCGTCCCCTTCTTCCATATCAGGAAAAAACATAGAAGGCTGCCATCTGACAGTCCATTTTTTTTCATCATCCTTTTCTTCTAAAACAAGTGTCGCTTCCTCTGTAAATTCAAAAGGACCCGCAATCGTTTCCATTGAAAGGGTGTATGGAAATACAACTTCTCCCTTTTCGTTAGGTTCAACTTCCTCTTCAGGAGCTTTAAAACTTACTTTCAAATCGTTTACAGCAATATCTTGATAAATTTTCTTGAATCGGTCTTCGAACTCGTTTTGAGGATGCTTTTCTTTAACATCAGTTGAAAAGTGCTCGTATACTTTTTCGAAATTATGTTTCTCCCAATCTTTAATAAATGATTTAAACCGTTCTTCTGGTAGAGGATCTTTGTTACACCCCGCTAACAAAATTACACTCAACGTTATTACGGATAGTAACCATATGTACCTTCTCAATTTAACCACTCCTTCTATTTCCAAATTTATCTATTATCCCTATAATATACATATTATAGTATATTTAGAGACATTTCGATTTTTTATTGTCTATTTTTACAAATAGGACTATAATCTTAAAGTATTTACAGTTTCATACAAAAGGGAGATAAGTATGACAAAAAATATCAAGAAAAAAATGAGTAAAACAAAAAAATGGCTTGTAAGTTTATTAAGTATTGTTGGTATTTTTATCCTAGGGATAGGAGGATATGCCTTTTATCTATATAATTCTGTCGAAAATGCTGTTACTTCAATGCACAAACCAATTGATAGACCCAAATCAGAAAAACGAGCTGAGGATGTTGTATTTAAAGAGCAGGATCCCATTTCTATTTTATTAATGGGTGTTGACCAACGAAATGGTGACCGTGGCCGCTCAGATTCTTTAATTGTTCTAACTGTAAACCCAAATGAGAAGTCAACACAAATGGTAAGTATCCCCCGCGACACGAGAACAGAGATTATCGGAAGAGGCTTTGATGATAAAATCAACCATGCATATGCATTCGGCGGACCCGAAATGACGATTAATACTGTTGAAAACTTTCTGGATATCCCGATTGACTACTATGTACAAGTAAACATGGAAAGCTTTAAGGATATTGTAGATACTGTCGGCGGTGTGAACGTCAGTAATTCATTTAACTTTACCTATGGTGGACATACTTTTAAGGAAGGTAGCATTTCATTAAATGGTGAACAAGCTTTAGCCTTTTCACGTATGAGATATGAAGACCCTCGTGGGGACTTTGGACGTCAGGAGCGTCAACGACAAATCATTCAAGCAGTAATTCAAAAAGGAGCTTCACTATCGTCTATACCAAAAGCAGGAGATATTTTAGATATATTTGGAGAGAACATCCAAACAAACCTAACATTCGATGAAATGCTAGATATCCAGAAAAACTATAAAGCAGCAACAACTAAACTAGAGCAGAGCCAAATCTCCGGAAGTGGTACTAGAATTGATGGAATCTACTATTTTATTGTCCCAGAAGAAGAGCGGATTGCGCTGTCTAACAAACTCAAACAGCACCTTCAAACTACCGAAAGCATTACAAAGAAGTAAGAGGGTGGTCACACCTTTGTTACCCCACCTATTTGAAAACCAATAAGCAATGCTTATTGGTTTTTTACACATGTAATCAAACTACAAATTAACAATAAACGGTAATTTTATAGGCTTATTTACCTATTAACTTTCAAACTAGTTCAGACGATAATAGTAATGTTGTGCTATTTTCGTTCGATAATAGCAATTTCACTGAAAAGTGGAGTGCGCAAAACTAAAGGGGCTAACGTCCTATTGACCATGCCAGCCAGTTACCGAATACGAGGGGGAAAAAGATTAATGAGTACATGGGTTACACCAGAAGAGATGGAAAGAAAAAGAAAGAGAAACAAAATCATCTTATATGTTTCATTTCCAATTCTCGCAATCTTAATTAGTGCATTATTTACATTACTAGCAAATAGCATATAATAGTAGAAAGGATCCATTGAGAGATTGTCTTAATGGATCCTTTTCGGTCTGAGGTAGATTCCACTTCCTTTTCTTAAATTACAGATGTAAGAAACCCTTTTCCTAAATCTCCTAAATGAATCCCAAAAGAAACTCACCAACCGACAAATTTCGCGCAACTCCTTCGTATATATTTATAATAGGTATAATACTACCCTTTTCACTTCAAAAAAATTTGGAGGTTTAATAATGACATCCGATCATGAACTACTAACTAAAACATATTATCAAACGTTTATTTCTGAAAATGACAAGCGACATCCGGTTGAGATTCTTGGTGAAGCGTACATGGTTGAGCAGGAGAAAGAAATATATGACCTTTCTTATATTCGCTTTGCACAAGGTGAACTTTACTTTCATTATAAGGATTATGAGGCCGCAATCTATAAATGGGAAAGCATTAACAACGAACTTGAGCCGTGGGCGAAGAAGAATATTGCTGATGCCTACCACGAACTTGGATTACTCTCTAATGCAGAGGATGTGTATGGATCGATCATTTCGAAAAATACAATCCTAACGAGTGAGGTTTCGTTGAGTCTTTTCTCCCTGTACCTTGAGGACAACAAGCTTGATGCAGCATATCGGGTATTGCAGGAAGCAATTGAAACAAATCCCGATTATCCTGAGTTAACTATGATTGCAAAACGTTTTTACGAGGAGCAGCAAGATTGGAAAAATGCTATGGAGCTCGCAATCAATGAAGCTACGAGAACCGAGGATTTAGTCTGGTTTGATGCCTTAATTGATTATTGTGGAGCTGGCCATAGTGGGTCATTTACACCTGAAACATTCGTTTCTCTTCTACGTAAGCTCTATGAACTTGATGAGCCTAGATTTAAACAGCTGTTAATGGCCATTTGGAATAGCTACCAGAATACAGATCAGTATTTAAGTTGGTTGGATTCAGTCATTCAAACCATGAAAGGGTTAGAAATTAACCCGTATGAATCTTGGTATAAGATTTCTGAGTTATTTGAGGAAGCGTATCTTGAATTAACGACGGGAGATTATTTACTTCGAGATATTGGCCAATTGATGCCAAAACTTCTCATTAATTGGTTGAACACAACAACTGCAACAAACGGATTGGCTGCAGCTGCTGCTATTATTGCGTGGGATGATATTTTTCCTTCAGCCATAAAAACAGTGATTGTCAAAGAGGCCGAAATTGTCTTAGAAAATGCTCATCGTAGGGACTTATCCTTGGATGAATGCTACCACTTTATGAAAACAATCATTGACTGGGCACGAAAGAATAATATTGAAACGAGCAACCGATTAGTTTGGGGCTTTGATCAGCTTTTTGATAGAGAGACCACAAACTTACTCGTCCTTGGAAAAGGCAAAGAATCTTTCATAAATTCAATTGTAGAAGAAGACGTTCTATCTCCATCCCTATTTCATTTTGCAAGTATTCAATACGGAGCTAAGAAAGAACTGACCGAGGTATCTGATACTGGGGACCGTCCTATTGCTTCAATTAAGGACAGCTCTGACCCAGATTCCATCATCGAAGTGTCACTACCTTCTTTACGTTTACAAACATTTCGACTAAGATTCAACACGACTGGACTGAATGAGTATTTTATGGAAAAGCGAAAAACGTTTGGCTTTTTGCCAGTGGTTGACGGGGTTTTGTTTGTGAGTGAGGCCGAAAAACTATCGGAGCTGGATTTTGATTATCTTGCACAAATCAAGCAGAGCGCAAAGGATACGCCGGTCCACTTTGTCCTACGGAATTCATTTGATTCTGAACAAGTGAAGGAATACTTCCCAGACGCGGTTATCCATTCTAGTACTAACGTCAATGTCTTAAGAGATATTAAAGTAAGCTTTAGTACAAACAATCGTGTCGGCAAAATTCTGTTCTTATTAAGAAAGGTGATCTCTAGCCTGTTGAAGAAGAGAGCAGATGCAGAAAGTAAACTGATTGAATTGATTGAGCATAATGAGGAGTACAATACAAGGTTAGCTGGATTTTTAAATAGCCTTCATGATAAAGAAACAGACAAGAGCAAGGAGATTATTACTTCATTTTCAAATGTAATCGATGGGGTTAAACGTGACCTATCTGAGAGGATTCCGAAAATCCTCGCAAGTTGCTCGAAGTATGTCAAGGATGATAGCAATCTAAACCAGCTTCATATCGAATTGAATGAAAAAATGAACGAAGAGCTTCGTGAATTATTTGAGGTAGAGATTGTGCCGGATCTCTCCACTAAATTACAGGAGTGGATTGAGGATTCAAACTCAACATTAACCGCCACACAAGACTATTTAGATGATATGACGCAGTCATTGACGGAGGTATACTCTGAAAAGGAACTCAAGTTACACTGTGATTTCAAGGTAGTTGAGGACTGGCGTCGTGATATTAGTCGGATGACCTATCAGCTCCAAATCGAGAAAGAAAACATTATGCTTCGCCACAACCCAGCACAAGTGTTATTGAAGGGCGCAGGCAAAGTATTGGGCTTACTTCCGCAAAAGCAGCAAACAATCATGCTAAATCAGTATAAAAGATATGTGGAAAATACGAACTATACGGATGTGGTTGACTCGATTCAACAGAAATTCTGGCAGCAATTCGACTTCTTCAAGAGATCACTGCCACAGGATGTCGGTTTATTCTACAAAGACCCATTAGTAGAACTTGCACGAGCCATTGACGAAACAAACAATGACGTAGAACAAGACAAAGAAACATTGGCAAAAATGAAATCAAACCCAGAAGTGTATTACGATCCATTGAAGCTTTTTGAAACAAGGCTTGTACAATACGAACAAATAATGGGACGTAACAAATCACGGAAAGATTCAACCATGCCAGTTCAATAAACAAATTTTGCCCAACGAGGGATTCCGCCTTCGTTGGGCCTTTGTTTTCTTAATACCATTTAAACCTTTCAGATATTCATGTCCTTTACTCAAGTAATTTCCAGAATACACCTGAACCCAAGTCATATGGGAAAATAAACGACCCGATTACATACGCAATCATAAACCCAATAACTGCTGCAATTAGATTATTTCCAATTCTTTCCACATGTTTCTTTTTCATTGCCATTACCTACCTCCATTGATTAATGAGGTTACCTCTAGTTAGATTGGAACGATGTTTCTAAATTTATTCCGTATGAAGGCAAAAAAAGAGAGAAGCCGTAGCCTCCCCACCTTTCCAAATGCTGGTACTACATAACCACTATGCAGTTCACAACACTCCTTAATTCCCATTCTTCTTATCAATCGTTTCCCTTATCTTCTTGTTTCCTTCGTCAATATACTCGCGTCGTTCACGGTTACCATTGTCAATGGCTTCTCGTCGCAATTGGTTTCCTATATCAATGGCATAGCGTCTCTTCGCATTTCCATAATCGATAATTTCAGAAGAAAGCTTTCTCACAGGATGGTCGTAGTCATCAAAGCGTTCCTTTAGATAGGCCTGCGCAGCTTTCATACGTTCCTTTTCACGGAAGCTTTTTTCTTTCATGCTTTCTTTTGTTTCAAAGGCAATTTTCTTTTTCTCTTCCTTTATTTCAAAAGCTTGATTTTTCCCTGCCTCTTTCCACTCAAACCACTTCTTTTGAAGTTCTTGATATTGTGCTCTCATGTACTTCTTCAGGTCTTGTTCAGAGTTAACGTATGTGAATTCACCATTACCAGCACTCGCTACTTCTTTCAGCAACTTTTGACCCTCATTGTCCACATCAAAACCAATGATATTGACAACTGTTTGGATATCCGATGTCACGAGATTTTTCGCTTCTTTAACTGGGTCACCATCACATGTTTCAATTCCGTCACTGACAACATACACAACTACATCATCTGTTCCTTCAGGAATATCTCCCTGTACCATTTGTAAAGCAAGCGCGATTGGCGTCCATCCAACCGGCTTCACCTGTGATAAAGCACTTTCGAACCCACTGGCTTCAAAGCTGTTATTGTATAAAACCTCCGTACTTTCACATGACAAGCCTTTATCCGAGTTGCTATTCGACCCCTTATGTCCATACACGCGCAATGAAATCGTTGCATTCTCTGGGACTTGTTCCGCGAATTCTAACACGGCTTCTTTCGCAGCTTCCATCCTTGTTTTTCCACCGACCTTAGCCGCCATACTCCCGCTAGCGTCGACTAAAATCGCATAATGAGCAGTCTTTAACGTTGGAGCATTTACCGTTTCATCTGGACGATCAATATCCACTTCAATCGTGGAATCAAAAGTAAGAAACGTCTCTAATTCCTCGTGATAGTCCTCAGTTAATAAATACTTCACTTCTTCCATGTACTGCTCCTGGGTTAGGTCACCCGGCAATTGATCGAGTGCTTCCTGAACCTTTGCTTCATCATAGTTATCACCACTAAAAATTCCAGGATGACGTAGCATCTCTTGTTCAAGCTCAGTTAACTCAAAGTCCACTCCATCAAGTTCATAATAGGACACTTCTCTAGGAGTATAGGATTCCTTTGTCTCTTCATTCTGAGTCTCTTCCTGCTTTGTCTCCTCGGACTTTGGTTCCTCCGGTTCAGCTTGTGCAGGCTTACTATCATCATTTGAACATGCCGTTAATAGCAAAGTTAACAAACCAACGCTTATTAAAAACTTCTTCAAGGTATTTCTCCCCTCCACCTCATTCAAAAGTCACACCATATACATCTTACTTTATCTCAATACAAATTTTTCCTATTTTATAAAAAATAAGAAAATAGTTCTGTGAATAAATAACCACTAAGGAAGAAATATATAGTTCTTTTGTTTTAGGTAGAGGGGATTAAATAAATTCAAAAAAGGCTAGCCCTACTAAAAAAGGAACGAAATTTGATGCCCCTTTTTCCCAACAACCTTCTATAACACAAGTAAAAGGGGGTTCAGTTATGTTACGGATAACGATAGATACATCATCCAATATTCAGGGATATTCGCAGTTTTACGATTTTGAGGAGTTTAGGCTCAATATAGAGGTTTGGTTCATCGATCATCAAAAGGAGTTTACTCAGGGAGAACTATACGGTTTGAATCAATTAATTCAATTGTCTTCAGATATCCCTGGGATTTGTCACGTAGCCATAAAATCTGTTGTCTGTTGTCAAGACGAGGGCTTAAGTGAACATATCATATCCCGCTCCACATTTAAAAGGATGATCTGGAAGTGTATTGAGATTGGAATGCTTAGAGTCTATGAAACTGTAAATAAACAAGGTGCACAGTGTGGCAACCTCTACGTTTTTAACCGGTATCCTGATTTCTAGTATGTCGGTGGGAAAGTAGACAAGGTACCTCTTTCCACAGCAGTAAAAACGGTATGCAACTAGCGCACATCTATTAAGAGAAAAAGGAGTGGTAATTTATGAGTTGGATTCAAGATGCAGGGCATGGTGGGAGTGATCCGGGTGCTGTAGCGGAGGGTAATATTGAAAAGGTCTATACGTTAGAGGCTGCGCTCTATGTTGATAAACGCTTGTCTGAACTTGGGATTGATAGTGTGTTAACACGGACAAGTGATGCTACATTGAATCCTACCCAAAGGACCTCAAAGGTGAAGGGATATAGAAAATGTATCTCACATCATTTTAATGCTGGTGGAGGAAGTGGAGTTGAAGCAATTCATTCTATCTATTCTGACGGCTCGTTTGAAAAGCTGCTTATTGAAGAGTTTCAGAAAGCAGGATATCCAGTTCGACCTCGCCCAGTATATACCCGTAAGAATTCAGCTGGTAAGGATTATTACTATATGCATAGACTAACAGGAAATTGCCGTACAACTATAATTGAATATGAATTCGTGGACGGCCCACAGTTTGAAAAAATTAAAGATAAATCATATCGAGACGGAATGTACGAATGTGTAGTGCGAGCTATATGTTGTGAAGAAGGAATGAGTTATAAAGCGCCTAATTCTGAGCAAAAGCAAGCAACAAAAAGTACTATCCCACCAAAAGAAAACCTTGTAATTGACGGCTTTCTCGGTTCGAAAACAATCAGCGCTCTACAGAGATACTTCGGTACACCTGTAGATGGCGCAATTAGTAAACCATCGCTAGTCATAATAGCCTTACAAAAGTGGCTGGGAGTTACACAAGATGGGTTCTTGGGTCCAATCACAATTACTGCTTTGCAAAAAAGACTAGGTACACCTGTTGATGGGTATATTAGCAAACCATCGCTACTTATAAAAGAACTACAAAAAAGACTGAATAGAGGGGATTTAGGATAAAAGATTAGTTTACACATCCCATTAGCATATTTTCTATTCTAATATACTAAAATACCACTATAACAGCTTGACCTTTCAGTCCACTTTCTTTACCTATTATAATTCAAACAAACGATTGATTAAATTATCATTTCATCTACATGACCGATCTAGTCCATTAAACAAACGATTGATTGAAACTAAGGAATTCACAATTCGAGCGATCAGTACAGATTTCATGAAATCAAATTTTTGGTATTCTACTAAAATATACTACTATTCTTTTATTACCTTAATTTAATAGCTTTGTCACACTACTTAATTGTCCTGTAATAGCAGGATAATATTAAACCATTATGATTAAAGATATAAATTAATCATCTTAGGAGTTAAACACCATGAAAAAACTAAAATCGATTATTTGTTTATTTCGTAGGTACCATAAATTCGATTATTACAGTGGGACATGTATTAATTGTGGTAAGAAAAGATAACGTTCGTGTTTAGGTGGGAATGGTTGTTATTACATCCCCACCTATCTTTCATATATCTCCAACGGCAAATCATCCGGATCTTTTAAAAAGGTGAACTTCTTCCCCGTTACCTCATCTACACGTATATCTTCTAACTCTATACCCTTCTCTGTTAGCTCACTCACTGCTTCTTTTATATCATCTACCTCAAAGGCTAAATGTCGAAGCCCTGTTGCCTCAGGATAACTTAGTCTTTTCGGTGACTCTGGAAATGAGAACAACTCAATCTGATAGGTATCCCCAACGGCTAAGTCGAGTTTGTACGAATTGCGGTCTGCACGAAACGTCTCATTGACTATTGTAAACCCCAGCTTATTCACATAAAAATCTTTAGATCTCTGATAGTCACTACAAATAATAGCAACATGATGGATACGATTAATCTTCATTGCGACCTCCTACATCAACAGTTTTCTAAGAATGACAAAATGACTGGTAGCTTAGTACCAGTCATCGAACAACCCTTACTATATTATACATTATATACCTGCTGACAAAACCAAACGCTTCTCCGCTTCCTCAACCAGATAGACTGGAACATACTTATCCAATTTCCTTTAATTAGGGAAACAGAAGAACCGTCCCCCTGTTTCTGTCCCACTTATTTCCCAGCCCTATTCTTATTATAAATATCAAACCCTACTGCAAGCAGGAGCACAAGTCCTTTAATCGCTTGTTGCCAGTCGATTCCTACACCGATTAGGGACATCCCGTTGTTCATGATTCCCATTACGAGTCCACCGACGATTGCCCCTATGACTGTACCAACTCCTCCAGCCATAGATGCACCTCCGATAAATACAGATGCGATGGCATCAAGTTCTAGCATGTTACCGGCTGCAGGTGTTGCAGAATTCAAACGCGAAGCAAACATTAATCCAGCTAATGCCGCGAGCACTCCATTGTTCACGAATACCCAGAACACCACTCGCTTTGTTTTAATTCCCGATAGATCCGCCGCCTTCTGGTTTCCTCCAGTTGCGTAAATATGGCGACCCATCACTGTGTTTTTCATAACAAAGGTGTAAATCACAATTAGAATTAAGACGATAATTAACACCATTGGAATTCCTTTATTTAATGCCAATTGGTAGGCAAACCAGTTAATAACTACTAGTAGTAAAGCAAGCTTCGTAACAGAAAGCCATAACGGACTAACCTCAACGCTATAGGTAAGCTGCTTTTTCCGGTTTCTGAATTCCATGTATACTAAAACTAGGGATAGAATCACAGATAAAATCATTGTTAGAATATGAAAGTCTCCTGATCCAATTGCCGGCAAGAAACCTCCACTTAGCATGCCAAATGACTCTGGAAATGGTGCAAGTGATTTTCCATCTAAAAGATATAGTGTTAACCCTCTGAAAATTAACATACTTGCTAACGTAACAATAAAGGAAGGGATTCCTACATATGCTACCCAAAAGCCTTGCCAAATTCCGATTAACGCACCAACTATAAGTGATAGAATAATAGCTAACCATACTGGCATCCCATGATTAATCATCAGTACTCCGGCAATGGCTCCGACGATTGCCACAACGGAACCAACGGATAAATCAATATTACCGGTGATAATGACTAAAACCATTCCAATCGCCAAGACCAATATAAAACCATTCTGTAAAATTAAGTTCGTCAGGTTTAGCGAACTAAATGAGATTCCGTCCGTGAGGATCCAAAACAATCCAGCAATGAACACTAGTGCGATGATCATCCCATATTCACGGACATTATTACGAAATAAATTAATTACTGTTTCCATGGTTTATCCCCTCCTGTTCCCGTCATATAACGCATCACACTCTCTTGATTCGCCATATCACGCTCTAGCTCGCCTGTTATTCGTCCCTCATTCATCACATAAATACGGTCTGATAGCCCCAGTACTTCTGGTAGCTCAGATGAGATGACGAGTACTCCCATTCCTTCAGCCGCTAATTCATGAATAAGTGTATAAATCTCATATTTCGCTCCTACGTCAATTCCACGTGTAGGTTCATCTAAAATCAAGATGTCCGGCTCTGTAAAAATCCACTTACTAAGCACAATTTTTTGTTGATTCCCCCCACTTAAGTTCCCAGCAAGCTGGGCGAGTGTTGGTGTTTTGATATTTAATCGTTCCCGTAAATGCTGTGCTTCCTGGTGCTCTTTGTTCTCATCAATAACCGCGCTCGTGGAAATTCGCTTAAGGTTTGCAAGGGTGATATTCCGTTTGATATCGTCGATTAGATTTAATCCATATGTTTTCCGGTCCTCTGATACATAAGCAATTCCATGCGCAATCGCCTCACTCACGGTATTAACTTGGATTTCCTCGCCATCCTTATAAAGCAATCCGGTAATCTTTTTGCCGTAGGTTTTACCAAAAATACTCATCGCAAGCTCGGTTCGGCCTGCTCCCATTAAGCCTGCTAGCCCAACTATTTCCCCACGACAAATATGAAGATTCACATTATCAATGACTTTTCGGTCGCGCTGCAGTGGATGATAGACATTCCAGTTCTCCACTTCAAAAATCGTCTCCCCAATATTCGGCACACGCTCTGGAAAACGACTTGTCAACTCACGTCCAACCATCCCTTTAATAATCCGATCCTCGGACGCTTTTTCATCCTTCACTTTGAACGTTTCGATGGTTTGCCCATCTCGTAAAATCGTAATATTATCAGAAATTCTCGTAACTTCATTGAGCTTATGAGAAATAAGAATGGAGGTAATTCCTTGCTCTTTTAAATCAAGGAGGAGTTTCAATAGGTTCTCACTATCTTTTTCATTCAGCGCTGCTGTTGGTTCATCAAGAATTAGTAGCTTTACATTTTTAGAAAGTGCTTTTGCAATTTCAACGAGCTGCTGTTTACCCACGCCAATATTCATAACAGCCGTGTTGGGTGACTCTTGTAAACCGACTTGTCCTAAAAGCTTTTTCGCTTCCAAAAACGTATCCTGCCACTTAATAATTTGATTCGATTGCCGTTCATTTCCTAAAAAGATATTCTCCGCAATCGACAAAAACGGGCTTAACGCTAATTCCTGATGAATAATAACGATACCTAGTTGCTCACTTTGTTTAATGTCTTTAAAATCACATTCTGCTCCATCAAAATAAATACTGCCCTCATAGGTTCCACTCGGATAAACACCACTTAATACCTTCATTAAAGTTGATTTACCAGCACCATTTTCACCAACGAGTGCGTGAATTTCTCCCTTTTCAACCTGCAGATTAACGTTGTCTAGTGCTTTTACACCAGGGAATGTCTTTGTGATATTTCTCATTTCTAAAATATAGTCTGGCATACCCTCACCACCTCGTTATCATAACGATTTAGTGGTGACTTATTGATCACCACTAAATCAAGAATGCTTATTTTATATCGTCTTCTGTGTAGTACCCGCTATCAATCAACAATTCTTTATAATTATCAATATCAACTGAAACTGGCTCAACTAAGTATGAAGGAACAACCTTTTGACCATTGTCATATGTTTCAGTATCATTCACTTCTGCTTCTTCACCAGATTCAATCGCTTTAATCATCTTAACAACTACAGCTGCAAGATCACGTGTATCTTTGAATACCGTTTGCGTTTGTTCGCCAGCAATGATTGATTTAATTGAAGCTGACTCTGCATCCTGACCAGTCACAACTGGAAGTGGTAGATTACTAGAACCGTAGCCAACGCCTTTTAACGCTTGAATAACTCCACGGCTGATTCCGTCATAAGGAGATAGGACTGCATCTACCTTTTCACCACTTGAATATGCCTTACTTAAAATGTTTTCCATTCTTGATTTTGCCGTATTTCCATCCCAACGCATCGTAGCTCCTTGTTCAAATTTTGTTTGACCACTTTGAACAACTAGCTTTCCACTATCGATATGTGGTTGAAGAACTGACATCGCGCCATCCCAGAAGAAATAGGCATTATTGTCATCTGGTGAACCACCAAATAATTCGATATTAAACGGTCCAGCCTCTTCCTTCAGGTTTAGTGCCTCTTCAATATAAGACGCCTGCAAGACACCTACTTGGAAGTTATCGAAAGTCGCATAATAACTCACATTTGGTGTTTCCATAATCAAGCGGTCATATGCGATAACCTCAATATCTTGCTCAGCAGCTTTTGCTAGTACATTTGTTAATGCCGTACCATCAATCGATGCCACAACAAGGATTTCTGCACCTTTTACAATCATATTTTCAATCTGTTCGATTTGCTTATCCACATCATCTTCGGCATACTGCAAGTCCGTTTTGTAGCCTAGTTCCTCTAATTGCTTCACAATATTATTACCGTCATCAACCCAACGCTGTGAAGACTTCGTAGGCATTGCAATCCCAATTAATGCATCCTCCGAACCTGACCCTGATGATTTGTCATTGCCACTACAAGCGACCAATGCAAAAAATAAACCAATAACCACTACCAACAAACCTAACTTCTTCATAATTGTAACCCCTTTCATTTCTTTATTATCTGGCTGTATTTAAAGTATCATCTTCCCTATTAAGAAAGCTTTACAGAAATTTAAACGAATTTTATAAAAATTTAACATAAATAAGAAAAGCGCAAGGCGCCCGCTAATACGGAACATCCTCGAAAATGCTTAGCATTATCTTCGTACGATGATGATGCTGTCGAAGCGTTCCTTGTCCTGTGCAAGTCAAGCTTAAGACGACCCCAACCTTCCGAAGCGTTTGGCTAGACCAGAGAGCCGATGGCGCCTGGAGCTAGATATCGAAAAATACGTGAAGAAGCTTATACTTTCTTACCCATTAAAAAAGCACCTTCGCAATGAAAGTGCTTGGTTAATGCTTATATTGCATCGGCGAAACACCGACTACTTTTTTAAAGGTTGTACTAAAATAATGCTGTGTCTCAAACCCGACCTCTTCGGCAATTTCACGAATCGATAAGTGCGTGGTCTTCAATAGCTCAACCGCTTTATTAATTCGCATTTGAGTTAATAGACTCACATAAGAAATACCCAACTCTTGTTTGATCATTCTGCTTAAATAGACACTCGTAATATGTAATTCTTCCGCCACCCGCTCTAGCGAAAGAGATGAGTCCTGATAATGCTGTTCCATATAATCCAGTGCCTGCTTCACGATTGGAGACATCCGAATTTGCTTATCGATTTCCCGTTTGCATCGTTCATACACCTTATATAAGTTCACAAAATCCTCATCATGGACATCTTCAACATGACAGTAGATTTTCAGATGATAGAATTGTAGAACCGTCTCTTCTATTTCCTTGAGTTGATTCGCTTCTACTCTCTTCCATAAGCAAACATTGAGTAGCATCGATCGGTCCCAAAAGAGTGCAGCATCATCTGCCCCAATGATTTCTTTAACGAGATGCTCAATTGCAAATAAATAAAAGTCGCGATCGCTTTCTTTTTTGAACGTTTGATTGTGATGATAGTCTGGCCATTTAATGACCAGATGCTGCATTGGAGTTGTTTCTGGCAAGTGTAAAAAATGCAATTGTTCTTCTATTTCTTCATTCGATAACTGACCTTCAACCCAATCCTGAAAAAAGCGTTCCTTGAGTTGGGCATGGTTTTTAGTTAGTTGGTCGGTCGCTTGTTTTAAGTATTCTTTTTGATAGATTTCTAGTTCTAGCTTTCGTTTCAAGTCGACGATGATTTCCTCAAGCTTAGTAGGATTCACAGGCTTTAACAAATAATCTTCTACTCTTAATCGAAGAGCTTCTTGAGCATAACGGAAATCATCATACCCCGATATTACGACCATTTTACAATGAGGCAATCGCTCCTTAATTTGTTTCATGGCCTCAATGCCATTCAAGATCGGCATATTTAGATCGACTAGTAAAATATCAATCTGATGTTCGAGAGCCATTTCTACCGCTTCCTCACCATCCTCGGCTTCACCAATCACTTCCATATTAAAATTCTCCCATTCAATCGAAGAATGAATGCCATCACGAATAATGAACTCATCATCTGCAATTAATACCTTCCACTTACGCTTCATGCTTCCACTCCTCTTCCCACTCATTGTCCTCGTCTAGAATAGGTAACAGCATTTCAATTCTCGTACCCACCTTTTCTTCACTTTCGATTGTAATCCCATATTCTTCTCCAAATGCGAGTAAAATACGAGCCTGTACATTCAAGAGTCCGTAACCTTTTTTATGCTTCGTTTCACCTTGATTTTCCGTTCTTCGCACCGCATCCTTGAGAGCTAAGCGAATCTCTTGAAGCTGTAATTCTGACATTCCAGCTCCGTCATCTTGGATCACAAGTAATAACTTCTCGTCCTTTTGTTGTGCATTTACTTTAATTTGGCCGGGTCCCCGACGTTCTTTTATTCCGTGGTAAATCGCATTTTCAACAATCGGTTGTAAAATAAACTTTAAAACGTATAACGAGCGGACATGATCAACGACATGAATCTGGTATTGTAGTTTCTCTCTGTACCTCGTTTTTTGGATGAGTAGATAACTTTCGATATGCTCAATTTCCTTATCGAGTGTGATCATATCTCTCCCTTTACTTAAGCCAATCCTGAACAATTTTGCGAGCGACTCGACTACCTCTGCCACATCATTTGCCTTTTGTTTTCGTGCCATCCACTGAATCGTATCAAGTGTATTATAGAGAAAATGCGGATTGATATTCGCTTGTAGACTTCTAAATTCTGCTTCCCGCTTCTGTCTTTCATGGCGCTCTGTTAAGCGCAGTAACTCATTGATTTGCTTGAGCATTTTATTAAAGCTTCGTCCTAGCATCCCAATTTCATCGTCTCGTTTTTCAATATATCTAACTCCCAATTCTCCCCTTTCGGCTTTTCGCATGAATTTCATTAGCTGCCCAATCGGTTTGGAAATCGAATTGGATAACACATACGAAACTGGAAAACCAAATAAGAGAATGATAAACACAAAGACGACTAAATAAAACTGAATTTCTTTTATCTCAAGAATGGTTTCCTCTGTTGGAAAGACACCAATGATTGTCCACTCTGAATAGGGCGACCGTTGATAGATGAATTGCAGTTTCTGTGAATCGACTTCTTTTGAAAAAGTACCCGACCTTTTATCCTTCAACCATTCGATTGGGATGTTCTCAATTAAAGGATCGTCGGGTTGATAGATAGACCGGTTTTGATCATCAATAACAGTCAAATACCCCGTTTTCCCTAGTCGAACATCTACCAACGTTTCAGCAATCGTCCTTACTTTCAAATCAATCAGAATGACTCCGACTACCTCTTGTGTAATCGGATCAATGACAGCTCGAACAACTGACACAACTTCATCGTTTTTATAATTCACTAATGAGGAGAGACTACGGCCCTTTGGCTGGCCGATTATCTTAAAAATCCCCTTGTTTTCCACGGCTTCTTTATACCAGGACTCTTCGGTTAGATTGCTAGAAGTCGGAGCATAAAGCTCATTACTCACATATTCACCTGCCGTATTAACGACTACAATACCCGCTACTTCTGGTAATAGTGTTGTAAAATGACGAAGATAACGCTGGATTTCATATTCATCCTGGCTCGGTGCTGAATGGTCTGTATCAAGAAAATCCTGAATTCTGTCATTATACGAAATAAAGTAGGTGATGCGTTGCATGTTTGTTATGTAATGTTCAAGCGTTTCATTGACTTTACTAATGAGCTGTAACGTATTCTTATTCACATGCTCTTCCACAACTCGTCCAACGGTCCAATTGATTAACATCCCAAGGCAAATAATAGGGATGATACTGATAATTAAAAAATGAGAAATAAGTTTATATCGAATTGGTAAATTATTAATTTGAATGAGATTTTTCATAGGAACCAATCCAATCTACGAAGTTTATTGCGGATAATAGGATTGAACATTTTCTTGGGTCACAATCGTTACCCCCGTATCGACATACCGTGGTAATGGTGCATGTGTATGTTCTTGTTCATAAATACCATGTTGCAAATGGAACAGAAATTGTAGAGACCAATACCCCATCTCCCACGTACCCTGAGCGATTGATGCCGATATAACACCGTTTTTGATCATATCGAGAGTCCCTCGATCTGTATCAAAGCTGATTATTTTAAAGTCTTTTAGGTTTTTTTTGAGAATGGTTTGTCCAACACCCACTCCCCCATTCGCTTCCGTCACAAAAATTCCAGCCAAATCAGGACTTTCCTCAAACATCTCTTCAGCCATCTGTTTGGATAGTACTTGGTCGCCTCTTCCATCCTTAACCGAAACAACCTCCATATCAGGGTACTCCTTAAAAATCGTATCTTGAAAACCTTGTGTTCTCTCCTGGTGGTTTAATTGGTTTGGAAGTGTAATCACGCCAACCTTCCCTTTTTTATTCAATAACTCTGCCATCTTATGGGCAGCCTCTGCACCGGCTTTGTAATTATCCGTACCTAGAAAGGAATAGGCCTTGCTTTCTGGTGCATCCGCATCAAACATCACCACCGGAATCCCCGCTTCTACTGCTTTATCAATAGCAGGATTTAAAGCTTCTGGATCCATTGTCGAAATCGCAATTCCAGCAGGATTCTTAGCAATTACCTGTTCTAGTACCGTGATCTCCTCGTAAACATCATATTGAGTCGCACCCCGGAACTCAACGGATACATTCAAAGTTTCCGCCGCATCCTCAAATCCCTTCAACGCTCGCTTCCAGTAATCTATTCCCGACAAAAAAGTGACCATCACATACGTTTCATCCATCGACCCGGTAAGCTTACTTTCCGTCCAGGCCTGATTACTAGTAGTCTCTGTTTGATAGTTATATATATAAAGCACAAACAAACCGATCAACAACAAATACACGGCCAGTAGCTTCTTCACTTTGAAACCCCTTTCAATAATGAGCATTTTAAAGAATCAATACAAGTATATGCCCATTATAGCGTAACTCTTCCAAAAATTCTCATATATTTGTGAAGGAGGGGGAACGTCGGGGTACGTCGGGACGGTTCTTCTGTTCTCCTAATATTTGGGAGAATCGAAGGGTAGTCCTTGTTCAAAGCTGTTAACCCTCGCGAACCATGGAACCGTACGCTTTTTTCCTTCAAGCCTTAAATACAAGATTCAAAGATATTCCCATGATTCTCGCTAGTTGGCGCATTGATATACCTTTAATTGTTTTTAGCTCCCGTAGTATCTCTTTTCTTTTCTCTCTTGGTAAACTCTTTACGTGCGGTATCTCCATTGTACCTAGTGATTCCTTTATTTTTTGTCTTGCCTCTTCATCAGTTAATCTTGGAGCATTAACGATTAATTCCAAACACTGATCTTCATTGTTCATTTCATTGAATGCTTTAAACAGTTCTTGAGCAACTTTCGAATTGGGAGAAAACAACTTTAATAGAAAAGAACTATCCAGTAATCCTTGAGGATAATATGCAAGGCCATAGTAACCAAGACAACTGCTCCACTTCCAATCATCTGGCTGCATAACTACCCCTGCCTTTACAGGATTCTGATGAATATATCTAACAACCGTACGAAAATAGGCTTGATCTTCGACACATTCACTCCTGAACCGATCTTGAAATAAATGGCCTGTCGTTCTGTATTTCCAATTATAATACCCTGCGTAACTCACTCCAATCCGCTTCATTGTAATAGAAATACTTTCATCCCCTTCCTTCATTAATAAATGGACATGATTATTCATTAAGCACCATGCATAAATTGTTAATGTGAGTTTCAACTTATACTTTTTTAGAATTTCTAAAAACATTCTCCAGTCCTCTTCATCATGGAAGATTTCCTGACGGTTCGCTCCTCTCAACATCAAATGATAGACACCTGTTTTACTTTTTATTCTAGCTGCACGAGGCATTTCACCACCGCCATTCATATAGTTTTTGTTTCTTTTTTACTTGTGCTTTCAGGATTTAGTTCCTGTCTTAACGTAATTTCAAAGGTTGCTTGTCCTGCTCATGTCCTTATCAAGAGAATCTATATCGAGAGGGAGGAATAGTGAAATTTAGGGAATTAGGAGTGTTGGAAAGAACAGTATTATAAACTGAGAGGCTGATTAAAAAGAAGGAAAAAGGCGGATTTGATATTAGTGAAGTTAGTAGCTCTGTATTCATATTCAATTCATACCACAAGATTCCTTCTATGACTTTATTAATTTGTTTTAACATTGTATTCAAGAGGATAAAGGTGAAATTAGAGAGGTGAAACTTTTTTATTCTTTTGGCAAAAAATAGGAAAACAGAAGAACCGTCCCTGATTTTTTATTTTTATTTACCTATACTAGAATACAGAATTAGCACTATAACAGTACTACTCCTAAACTATATTTCCTACCGCAACTAATTCAAACAAACGATTGATTGAATCATAGATTCAGCCTCATTATTGTACTTAAGGACTAAACAAGCGTTTGTTTGAAAATGTCGTTTTTAAATTTATGATAATTAGTACAGATTACCGAACTATTCGTACATTCTATTTTACGATAAATACGAATTCCACTTTTCTTTGGTTAATTACATGTTCATTTAACCGGTAAAAACTGGACAGCTCCATTGTTTTTTATATCTAAATTGTGAACTTTTTGTCGAATACCAACTGTCAGTTGACAACAGCAATTAAATACCAACTATAGTCTGTTTACGATTTTGATCTTTTAGGTTTTACTATGCCTAGAGGTGATTTTATGCGCGAAATTGTTGGACTTAGGATACGGAAGTTACGTAAGAAAAGGAAATGGAGTCAGAAGGAACTTGCTGAAAGGGTTACGATTTCTAAAACTTACATGGGGATGATTGAACGAGCGGAAGCTGGCAATATTTCATACGATATCCTTACCAAGATAGCAACTGCACTAGATGTCACCATAGAAGAATTTGGAAGAAATACCGACCTCATCGAAGAGAATAATGCACATAGATTACTACTCGCAGAATATATGGACATGCTTCAGCAGCTAGATCCTGTCCTTCTTAAGGAACTTATCAAAGTTACACCACATTTATTAGAATCATTTAAATATATTCGGTCAATGAAATAATAAGAAGTTAAAAGTTCCAACAACACCATTTCATTGACCTTGCATCACTTGATTATTACATAATCCCACGCTACACCACTACATTCTCAAAGGTACAAACAATGAGATATAGCTAACAGCCCACTCCACTGTTTAATCCAAGGACTTATAGTAATCTATCCTCAATTTTGTAAACCTTGACCTCTGTCCCAACCTGGAATCTGAATCGTAATCTCGGTACCAATACCCTCTTCACTAGTCACCTTTATTTTCCCATTGAGTGAATGGATAATCTGCATGCTAACCATCATACCGAGTCCTGTTCCTTTTTCTTTTAAGGAGTAGTAAGGTGATCCGAGTCGCTTAAGTTGTTTTGGTGTCATGCCTATCCCTTCGTCTTTTATCGTGACTTCGATAAAGCCATCCTCACTCTGGAAACATGTAATCCAAACTGAACCGCCATTTGGCATGGATTCAACTGCGTTTTTCAAGATGTTAATAAGGGATTGATTTAGTTTTTGTGGATTTGCATGAATCCAACAGTTTTCCTGTACATCTAGTTTGATATCAACATTTTGATTAAGCGTGTACCCTTTAATGATGTTAGCGACACGCTGTAGTTGATACCCTACATCAACTTTTTCAATATTTGTAGAAGGGCTACCAAATGATAAAAAGTCATAGATGATTTGATTGGCACGATCCAATTCATCGATTGAAATTTGGATGTACTGCTTCTTACTCTTAGGCAAATCAGGTTCGTCGAGAAGTTGTAAAAAACCACGGGTAACCTGCATCGGATTTCTAATTTCATGGGCAAACACGGTTGAAAGCTGGCTAATCAGTCGTAAGCGCTCTGTATCTTGCATCTCTGAACGCAGTCGATGAATATCTCTGATCGTTTCATATAACGTAACGAGGAAAAAAGTAACCAACGCTACAAACAGTAGGTGAGTCAGTTGTACGCTAAACGTGTCTAGGTCAAATCCACGTAATACAATCGAAAACGTTATTCCAATCGCGCAATAGATAACGGAAAGTACCACTGCGATTGCAATTCTTTTCTCTTTCTTTGAAATAACAAATGATCTTTGTATGAACAAGAGAACCGGAAGGAATACAATTAAAACAAGAACAGTATTATAAAGTCCCACATTCGTGCCTAAATACAAACGGAAAAGCAATATCACAGATGTCAAAATAATCGTTGGTAATATCCCCCCATAAAGACTACCAAGGAGTAAAGGTATAATTCGCAAATCCAATTGAACGGCTTTGCCAATATCCACAGGGAAGAGCATACATAGCAGGACAGAAAGTCCCCATAGGATGCACATAACTACATTTCGATTTTTCTCGCTTTTGACCTTCTCCGTTATAAACGTAAAGTAAACAAATATAGGGATGACCAAGAGCGTCACCTGTAATAAAAAGTCTTTTACTATATTCATCCTAGATACCCTTCCGCTTTCTTATAGACTTTTTGTAATACGAAATCATATATCCTTTTAGATTATACTTTATCTTCCAACAGTAATAATAGTTCCTCACTGTAAAAATTCTATAAAATTAGAGAATTTATCTAAGCGTAACCACTATTTTCTATTACGACTTAGAAAGTTGGACAAGGGAACTGTCCCAATAGATTCAACCTATGATAAACTAGAACCACTAAAACCTTAGCGATATAGAGTGTTTTGTACGTAGCAATCGGAGGCATAGCACATATGAAGATGAGTCGAAAATTTAAATATAATCTTATGCGATTACTCAGAGTGAAGGATAGCCCACATCAAGTGGCATTAGGTTTCACATTAGGATTTATACCAAATTGGTATCCGACGTTTGGACTTGGTGTGATTCTCTCGGTCGGTCTAGCGAAGATTGTTAGAGTAAATCCAGTGGCAGCCTTTTTAGGTGGTGTTATTGGGTCACCCTTGTGGCCTGCATTATTCTTCTTAAATTATAAAGTCGGAGGCCTGCTTCTAGATAGGAGAACGAGAGTCGATGAAATAGAGGATGTTGACTATGTAGAAGCTCTCGAACAAACGATAGATGGGGTAAACAGCTTCTTTTCTAAAAGCTATACATTTCTAGCAGGCGCCTTGGTAAATACATTGCTTTTCTCAATCTTCATGTACATTATCGTTTATTTCCTGTTCAAAGCGTATCGGACGGGTTTATTACGTAGGTTGAGAGGGAAGTTGTAGATTTTTCTCTTTAACACTATAAATAACAGATGCCTAACCAAAGAACAAGGAGGCGAATATTTGCAGCGATGAAAAAATGGTTATTTCTAGCAATATTAAGTCTGAGTATTGGTGTTGTGTTCATATACTCTACCCCTCTACTACATAAAAATCGAGGAACACAGTCTGAAACAAAAGTTGTTTCAAATATGATTCTAAGAGAGCCTCCAGTAAAGAAAATACAAACCATTGATATAAATGAGGATCAGATTTACCTAGGAGACTTGCTGTTAGTTAACAATACCTTCCCCATAAAACACGGTAGCATTAAAGAAGATATCGTCCCATTATCTTCTATCGAAGGATTGGAGAAACAGTTCGGGACAAGCATTCATTCTATTTCTCTATCAAACGAGGCAGGACTCGAGTTCTTAAAAATGATGGAGGCAGCGAAAATGGATGGCCTGCTTCACTTCTCTGTAAATAGTGGATTTCGTGGTTTTGAAGAACAAGCAAATCTCTATAAAGAAATGGGAGCTGCTTACGCCCTACCACCAGGATATAGTGAACATAATCAAGGGTTAGCCATCGATGTCGGTTCAACCTTGATGAAAATGGAACATGCACCTGAAGGGAAATGGATGGCAGAACATGCGTGGGACTACGGATTTATTCTGCGGTATCCAAAAGGCAAATCGGATATTACGGGAATTGAATATGAACCTTGGCACTTCCGCTATGTCGGTCTACCCCATAGTGTGATTATGAAGGAAAATAACTTCGTCTTAGAGGAGTACATACAATACCTGAAAGACCATAAGACCGTCTCGACAACCGTTGACGGTACTGAATACTTCGTCACTTACCACCCTGTCACAGAAAAACTGGAACTGGTAGAGCCTATCTTATCTCAGTATGAGATTTCTGGGAATAATGTAGATGGGGTTATTGTGACGAGATTTAAATAATGGGACAGAGGGACAGGTCCCTTGTCCCACCGTGGCTCGTCCCACTATTTTTGTTCCAACACATTAATAAATTCCCTCATATAATCTGGTAGGTCTGGTGGACGGCGGCTTGAAACTAGGTGGCCGTCGGTCACAACAGGTTCGTCATACCAAATTGCACCTGCATTTTCCATGTCATCCTTTATTCCCGGAGTACTTGTCACTTTTTTCCCTTCCAGTATCTTTGCTGAGATCAATACCCAACCTGCATGACAGATTTGTCCGATTGGCTTTTTTGCATCGTCCATTTCTTGAAGCATCGATAATACTTCCGGAAACCTACGAATTTTATCTGGCGCCCATCCTCCTGGCACTAAAATGGCATCATAATCTTCTGCTTTTATATCACCATACGCATATTCAGATGTGGCAGGTACCCCGTATTTCCCAATATACTTCTGATTCGCTTCTTCACCAACAAAATCAACAACTGCCCCTTCTTCTCTAAGCCTCAAAACGGGGTACCATAATTCTAAATCTTCAAAGTCATGATGAATAAGACTGATAATCTTTTTTCCCTTTAATCGCATTACAAAACCATCCTTTCTATTATCGTTTCATTAATACTAACATTTCCTAGCGCGTTCTCAAACAGCTGACTATTTGAATGCACATTCATGGCTCTTTTGTAGAATTTTTGAGGCATTGGACCCATTCATCTATTTTCAACTCACCTAGTACCGAAGTATTACATAACCCTCATTCTGCATATGGTGTAGTAAGGGGGCGAGTGCGTGAAAAAGTTTACAGGGGTACTACTTCTATTTATGTGTTTTTTTATCGGAGCTTCTGTTACGGAGGGAGAGTCCAACCAGTTAATTATCATTAACAAACGGACGAATCAGCTTGCTTTCTTTGAGAATGGACAGCTGGTGAGGACGTTTAAGGTGGCCACGGGTAAATATGATAGCCAAACACCTGTGGGTACCTTTCCGATTGTGAATAAAATCAAGAATCGTCCCTATTATACGGCTAATATCCCTGGGGGCGACCCACGAAATCCGTTAGGTGATCGTTGGCTAGGCCTTGACGCGAGAGGGACTTATGGAACCACTTATGCCATTCATGGAAACAATAATCCAGCTTCAATCGGCACCTATGCAAGCAAAGGCTGTGTACGGATGTATGATGAGGAAATCCACTGGTTATTTGATCGCATCCAGCTTTATACAAACGTCGTGATTACGAACTCATCTAGCTCATTTGAAGAAATTGCTGCCTCACATGGCTACAGCCCATACAGCAAACTTCAGTCAGTCAATGTCAGCCATTCTAGTCCACAACCGGAAGACACCGCAGTAACCGTTACGGCTAAAACACCTTCCAACATCCCCTCCTCCTATCGGTTTGAGGTCTTTGATGGAGAGAAATGGGCCACTGTACAGGATTATTCTAAATCTAACAAGTTAGTATGGAAACCAAAGACTGCTGGCACCTATAACATAAGAGTCAGGGTAAAAAGTGATAAATCAGATAAGGCCTTTGATGATGAAAAAATAATTCCTTATACTATATATAAGCCGGCAAAGCTAGAAACAGTTAATGTTGAAAAAGAAAGCCCGCAACCCGTTCACACTTCAATTAACTTCAAAGCAACAACAAACATTCCAAATGACAATCTTGTAAAATTCTTAGTCCAAACTGGAGACATATGGGAAACAATTCAAGACTATTCGGAGTCATCTGAGCTTTCATGGAAGCCGACTAATCCAGGTACCTATAATATAAAGTTCCAAACAAAACACAAACTCTCGAACAACGAGTATGACGATGAATCAGAACTGAACTATGTCATCTTTCAACCAGCTACTATTTCTTCCCTTACAACCGATAAAAATGAACCTCAACCCATTCATACGCCAATCACAATAAATGCCACAACTAATAATGACTCATCTAACCTAGTAAAATTTAGCGTTTTTGATGGTGAAAGCTGGAGCACACTTCAAGACTTTTCACCTACGAAAACAGCAGTCTGGAATCCTACCGATTCAGGGGTCTATAAAATTAAGGTACAAGTAAAGCACGAGCTCTCACGTGAAGTATTTGATTCAGAAAAGGAGCTTACCTATACTGTATTTAAACCCGCTTCGATTGAAAGTATTATCTCATACGGAAGCAACCTTCTATCCGTGGACAATAAAATAGAAATAACAGCTGCAGTAAATGACCCAGAAGATCTAGAATATCAGTTTTTCATATACAAAGGAACACAACTTATCGAAAGCAAGGGCTACTCACCTGTAAACAATCTATCCTGGACTCCAACCAAACCCGGTTCATACAAAATAAGGGTAGAAAGCAAACACAAGCTCTCAAACAATGCGTACGATGATTCACAAGAAATCCCATTTTTCGTATTCCGGTCAGTCCCGCTTGATGCTGTGGTACCATCAGAAACTAAGGTGAAAGGAGATCGAACTATCTTGCTAAAGAAAAGGCTTTAGAATCAGCATCTGTTCTATTAAAAAAAGTGGGTCATTAAGCATATCCTTATGACCCACCTTTTTAGGAATATACCAAGGTCTACATTAAATATGTTATGATGTTACAAAAAGAAAACTGATAAGAATAAAAGTCTCACAAGCTATTCTATCTACTAGAAGATGAAAAAAGTGCATTTTGAATAAAAACTAAACTAGCAATTTAATCGGTAATGTTTTACCAAAACAACTCGCAAATATTAAGTCTAGTTACATATGATAAAGCTGAAAAAACAGGGAGAAAATCATGCTATTATTCTTAAATTTTTTAAAGAAAAAAAAGAATGAGGAAAAAGCTAAAGAGGCTGATGCGACCACGATAGAATCCAAAAGAGATAATAAACAGGTTGCCACTAGAAAAGGTGAAATAGGAGAATACAAAATTGATATTCAACTTGATCAACTACCGAAGGATTATCGGTATTTAAGTGATCTCCTCGTAAAGAACCCGAAAGCCAAGTCAGGCTATTCACAAATCGACCATGTGGTATTAACTCCATACGGCATTTTTGTCATTGAAACTAAAAATTACCAAGGAACCATCTACGGCGGGAACGATCAAAAAACATGGTTAGTTAATGGGAAGTTTAAAATGATGAACCCTTTTGTGCAAAACTACGGACATATTAAAGCATTAACAGCATTACTTGATAAAAAGTACCATGACTTATTTATCTCAATGGTATCTTTTACAAAACGCTGCACATTCAAAGTAGATTTGGATTACCGTAAAATAGCATCCAATGAAATTATAGTATATGATATCGAGTTGTCAGAGTTTATCTTTCGGAAGGTCTCGGTATTGAGGATTCAACACAAAGAACCTCTCCTAACTAATGTTGATATCACAACTATTTACAATTCTTTTTCAAACGCAAATATTACAGATTCATCAGTGAGAGAGTATCATAGACGTGCATTAAACACGAATTCATCAAAAGAAAACGCTAATCTCAGCTCAATATGTTCAATTTGCAATAAACCTGTTTCAGATAAAGTTAAGGCGTATTGTTTAACCAATAAGAAATTCAAAGGAAAAATCTATTGTTATGATCATCAAAATATTAAGAGATAATATTGAAAGAAGTAGATAGAACATGTCATTTTGCAAAACGGATGTCACGTCTATTTGATGCAAATTTGATTTTTTCCATGTTCCAAATATCTAATTGTGAAGGAGTACTCGTAATAATAGAAAGGTAACCATTTCCGTTTTATTAAAATACCTTCTTTGCATAAAGTCTAATCGATGAATCCTTGTAATCTTGAATTTAGACAAGTGCGGATCTTCACGTTACGAAATGGAAAGTTCCATACTTATATTTACATGTATATTTATATCTCAGTGACGTTACCAGTTATAAATTTCAAGGTCAAAGTAATAGATGTTGTAGTACAGTTACTTTGGAATAATTGTATGCTCCCAGATGACAATATATAGGCGAAATGCATGGATATAATGCGAGTGTCTCTAAATTTATAGAAAAGGTATAAAATCGCGTTCCGAATTTATACCTTCCCCAAACATATTATCTGTCTCTTCCGAGTGCCTCGTTAGCTTGTTGTCTAAATTTCTTTGCACCTTCTTCTGGTGTTATTGCTTTAAATAAGATTTCTTCTGAAATACTTTTTAATGCCTTTATTACCTCTGCAGAACCAGCAGGTTTTGGTGGTTCTGACGGCCCCGCAAATCCCTTCGCTTTTTCGACAAAATCAAACACTCTACGTTCAGTTTCTGATAGAACATCTTTCATACCTTCTACTACTTCAGAAGATAAAGGAACCCCTCGTTCACCTTTAATGATCTTATTTGCCTCTTTATTGTTTGTATAAAAATCAATGAACTTAGCTGCTAGTTCTTTATGTTCTGAGTTTTTACTTATTGACCAAAATGCACCCGTATTTAAGAAAATGGATTCAGAACCATGAGGGGGGAGGTTAAGTGATAATGGATTCTCTGTTAGTTGTGAGAAACCGATATACTGGTTAGACCAGTTCCATGTTACGGATGCATCACCTTTAACAATAAATTCATCTTCCATTCCCTTTAGTTGACTTTGAACATCAGGAGTAGGAAATGCTCCAGCTTCAACTAATCGTAATTGCATGCTAAAGTAATCTACAAAAAGTTGATCATCTTCATACCCTAGAGCTTTCCCATCCTCCCTATAAAAAAGTTCACCTTTAGTTCGTAAATAGTATGGAAAAAATACGTCTGGTGGGTACATTCCATTCGTTGCGTATTTACCAGTCTTTTCATGAACTTGTATAGCAAATTCTTCAAAGTCATCCCATGTCCAGTTAACATCATCAATTTTAACCCCAGCCTCATCTATCAGATTATCATTAGAAACTACAGACATTACTGTAGCCCCAAATGAAAAGCCATAGAGTTTATCATCAATTTTGCCACTCACTAGGAAATCCTTATTAATAGAGCTTGTATCGATTGTTCCATCATCTATAAACGGGGTTAGGTCAGCTAGTTGACCATTTTCTCCATATTGAGAAATATATGCACCATCCATTTGAATGATATCTGGCAAGGAATTACCAGCTGCCATAGGGGCTAGTTTTTTCCAGTAATCATCCCAACTAGCATATTCAGGTTCTATTTTCACACCGGGATTTTCCTTTTCAAACATCTTAATCAGTTCCAGGGTATAATCATGGCGCGGTTGTCCTCCCCACCAGGTCATTCTGAGAGTGATTTCCTCAGTGTCATCTTTCCCTGTTTTGGAAGACTCTTCCACAGTTCCGCTACTACATGCAGCCATTGAAATAAATACTAATAATGAGACAATTGCTAACAGCCATTTCTTCAAAAGTATCCCCTCCTAAAGGTATTTCGTTATATTTACACTCCTATTCTATTCTTCAGTTTTCTGATAACCGTTCAAATATTCAGACAAATATGTTTAAATTTCAGTGTAAAAATTATCTAGAATCACAACGATACTGCCCTTGTTCTTGCAAACCTTTGATTGTCTTTCCTCAAAAATCCTTCCCCATTTTTTCTAGCAAACATAGTCTTAACAAACCGAAGAGATGCTTGTAAATTACAAACATCTCCAGAACCAGCCTACTCTATATCTCCGTAGCATCATACATACCCATACTATTCTTTAACTCTTCCTAAAAGCAGTATGTTAAATTATAGAATGTCAGTCTCATAATATAGGAGTAGAGACCTATATATCCCCACATTTCATTGGTGTTCTAATACATTGAACAAAAGAGGATTCACTATAATACCCAGTGGTCCTATCAACTCGTCTGGAATATACTAGGAAAACACACGAACCGTCCCCAAGTTTTCCCTCGCTTTCCCAAATTTGTCTAATCCACGCAAGGAAGTGGAAAATATTTTATAGTTCCGACTTTCGAACTAGGCTATAGGATAAAAAAACTGGTTCAAAAAAGTGCAATAGACATGCTATTCTTGCTGATGCTAGTCTAACAATAGAATAGTTGATTTCCTTAACTTTCCGGAAATGAAAACTATCAGAAATCACTACGTCTTAAATGGAGGTGAAATTACAATAGCAAGGGTTTGTTTGCACTTGGCCATTCAGTATTTTGTTAGCGCATACATTTTAGACTATCAGGCTAAGATTATCAGACTTAGGAAAAGTTATAGCTTTTTCCAGGGAGATCTTCAGCATGTTATACATCATTCCTTGGCATAAAAAAAAGGAGTGAACATGAAAAGTGAGAAGAAGTAAAAAAACTAGGAAAACTCTTTCGGTATTTTTCGTATTAATTCTTTTATTATCAACGGTAACACCTGCATTTGGAGAAGAAGTAGATGGCTTTGAAAGGATTCATTACAGCGATTTTAACGACCTGTGGGGCTTCACTACATTTGCTGCTACCCTTTCGACTAATACAGATGATATTGGAGGGAACACAACTCCAAAGTTACAATTTGGAATCGTTGACCAAAGTGGTGGACGTGTAGCAACAAAGGAATTTAATTCTCCTGTAAAGGGTTCCCACGCTCTTTTTGAATTTGACTGGTACCCAGGAAAGGTAAATGATAAAGGCGCTCACATTAATGAAAACGGTGGCGAAATAAGATTCGAAGATAATACAGGAAATACAGTCTTTACATTGAATAATACGAACAATGCTGCACTAACTTATTTTGCAGGTAAACAAGCTCCTGCTAACACAGATATTACTGTTCCGGAAGCATGGTATCATGTAAAGGTTAACTTTAATCTTCTTAACAACGTAGTAGAGTTAAGTCTTGAAAGCCAAGATGGTAAGACTGAAGAATATACCTCTAGTTTAGAAGGTGTAGATTTTGATGGTTCGATTAAAGCAGTTAAATTAGCCGGTGTTCGAACAGCAGGTAATAACCTCACCTGGACAACCTATCTTGATAATTTCGAAGTCTATCATGTACCTGTTTCAGACAATACACTGATTCGAGTGGATAAACTCCCTTATCATCGTGTATACGTGGGTGAAACAACTGAAGAAATCGAATCAATTGGTTTGCCTAAAGAAGTGACAGTAACCCTTGCTGATAACAGCAAAATAGATATGCCTGTAAGAAAGTGGGAGACTGTAGGACAAGACTGGAATTCTAACGAGCCTGGTGTATATGAGTTTAAGGGGATTTTAGCTGAGAATGAGAAAGTCAATAATTCATTTAACAGAGAAGTTACGCAATATGTCTATAATCGTCTTAAGCCTGTTGATCGCCCACAGCAAGTGGAATGGCTTGATCGAGGAGTAATTGCTCTTCAATCAGAGGACGGCATATTTATCAGCTGGCGTTTACTTGCAGATGAATATGATAAAGATGTGACATTCAATGTATACCGTAATGGTGAAAAACTAAATACTAAACCATTATTTGTTACGAACTTTGTTGATTCACAAGGTACTCCTGAAGACAACTATACGGTAGAAACGCTTGTGAATGGTAAGTCCATTGAAACAAACGATAAAAGTGTAGCTGAAAAAGAGTATCTCTCGATTCCGTTGCAAAAGCCTGCTGATGGTACAACTGCGACCGGAGACTACACCTACTCTGCTAATGATGCAAGCGTAGGAGATTTAGACGGTGATGGTGAATATGAAATAATAATCCTATGGCAGCCTTCTAACTCTATGTTTGCCTTAGAAGATGTTATCACAGGCCCAACGATTTTTGATGCATACAAATTAGATGGAACGCTCTTATGGCGAATGGATATGGGTCCTAACCTAACATCTGGTCCTCAATATCACCAATTTGTTGTTGGGGATATGGATGGGAATGGAAAATCGGAGTTTCTGATTAAAACAGCCGATGGAACAACTGTTTATGGTGCAACAAATGGGGTTTACGATCCTAATAAAGTCATTAGCTTAATTGGTGACCCTGAAGCTGATTGGGTAAATGATGGTGGTCACGTTATAGGAGGACCTGAATTAATATCTGTATTCAATGGTGAAACAGGAGAAGTGATTGATACGATTGATTTTGCATTCCCTGTGGAAAAAGTACCTGGTGACGGAGGGGTATCATGGGGCGATGATTTCTATAACCGTTCGGACCGTTTCCTTTCTGGATTAGCATATATAAACGGAATTACTCCAAGTGCGATCTATGGTAGAGGTTACTATGAAAGAACAGGCTTTGCTGCTTATAGTTTAGTAGATGGTAAGCTTATTGAAGAATGGACGTTTGATTCAGATGAGGCAGGCAGAGGTGCTTCATTAGGTAACCATAACCTTGCAACTGGTGATTTGGATAACGATGGCTTCGATGAAATCGTAGCTGGTTCCTTGACTCTTGATCATGATGGTACAATTCTTTATGCCATGGATGGAGAAATGGGACGTGTTCAAGGGTCTCACGGTGATGCCTTACATGTCGGAGCATTTGACCCTGATCGTGAAGGTTTACATGTCTTTGGTGTACATGAAGATTCAGATGTTGCTTCACTAGAGTATCATGATGGAGCAACCGGAGAAACACTTCAAGCATTTTATGCCTATAAGGATGCAGGACGTGGGGTAGCTGCGAACATCACATCAAAACCAGGTTATGAATTCTGGGGAACTGGTGGAGGAACTGTCGAAACAGGTGGCGGTGTCTATAATGTACAAGGGCATGTTGAAGCAAATAGCTTTAGAGATATTGGATTGCCAGTTAATTTCGTAACGTACTGGGATGGAGATTTATTACATGAATTACTAGATGGTACAACAATCACTAAATATGATGAAACAACTGGTACAGCAAATGTGATTAAGGCATTTGAAGGCGTTGTAAGTAATAATGGAACAAAAGCGAACCCGACCTTACAAGCAGATATTCTAGGTGATTGGCGTGAAGAAATCATTTACCGAACACCTGACAGCTCAGAGTTACGAATTTTTAGCACAACAATTCCAACTGATTATAGACTATATACATTAATGCATGATTCAGTGTATAGAATGGCGATTGCATGGCAAAACACAACCTACAATCAGCCTCCACATATTGGCTTCTATCTTGGCGAGGATATTAGGGAAACTGTTCTTGCTGGGGAGCTAGATGGTGATAAAGTTCAATACCCAACACTGAATGTGGAATTTATGAGAGATACTGTAAACAATGAAATAAGTGGTTCACTAAAAGCAGTATTATCAAATAAATTAAAGCAGGCTCAGAAGCATTTAGACAAAGGAAAAGTTAAACAAGCAACCAAGCAAATGGAAGACTTTATCGACCATTTGAATAAAAAGCAATCTCAAACGCAGGTTGATTTGAAGTTAAAAACGAAGCTGAATTCTTATGCACATAAATTAATTGAGCAATGGAATGAAAGTGCGTCAAATTAGGTAAAGATTTCTAACTGAAATACTGGAGAAAAGGCTGACCTTATGTCAGTCTTTTCTTATTATAGATATCTCAAATATCCCAACTTGATTACTACGTCTAACCTAAGTAAGGAAAGCAATAATTATCGAAAGACAAACGCCTCTAAAACCAGCCTACTCTACATCATCTGTTTCATCAAATATCTCAATCTTTATCTGAAAACCTTCATACGACATAAGCATCTTGCCAAGTTGGTCCCACGTGAATGGCTTCCCGTCAATAATAACAAGCGGAATCCTATCAGAAGCTTTATCACATTCTAAAAGCCCTATAATTTGATTAGTAGCAAGTGTATTGTACCTCTGGCCACTAGGGAAAACTCCTTCTTTCACGTATTGTTTTCTCGTGCCCCTACGAGCCTTTGCGATCAATTTGTTAAGTAGTTCTTGCTGGTCGCAATTTAACTCACCATGGACAGCAAATCTATAACCATACTCTTTGTTTTCATTCGCTTCTAAAAAGATTCCCATTGGGCCTAACCGCTTCTCCACATAAAAAGTACGGCTAGTTCCCTCATAATCTTTCAAAGAAAAACTATCAATCATCAGCTCTACATCTACACCTAACTCCTGTGCCATGAGTTCATTATAACAATCAGAACACAAGTGCAAACTATTGTCTTTAGAAATGCTTAGCACATGCCTCGTTTTATTAGACTCACAATGCTCACACCTACTCATACAATCACCCACATCATTTTTCTTCAATTCTATCATAAATGGTTAATACATAAGGACGGATTTCATGTTCTACTAAAAAGGAGGAGAACAGCGGAACCGTCCCCCTGTTTTCCCCTGTTTCAAAATTATTTTCCAGAATTCAAACTATCAGTTTGAATTACAAAAGACTCAAACAACCAGCGTGTTTCAATATTATTATTTCTAGGATTTACTAATTCTAGAGGTGATTTTTATGATAGATAACTCGGTTGTTGGTCAATACATTCGAAGGTTTCGTAAAAGGAAAGGGCTCAGTCAAGTAGAGCTAGCAAAATCACTAGACATAACCTCAAAATATTTAAGCGAAATTGAGCGAGGCATAAAACAACCTTCACTACGTCTGTTGGAGAGAATTTCGGTGGAACTTAACTTAAATCCTGGAGAACTCTATGGGGATTATCAGAAAATTAGCTTATTCAAACAACCTGATTTAATGATTAAGCTTGATGAAATCTATCAAGACGTCCCAAAGGAATTCCATGAAGACATTTTAATCATGAATAGAAAAATGGTAAAACTTATTAATTCCGAATCCAAAAAGAATTAATATATACAACTTCTATCAGGTCTTCCTCCATTATTGATTCACTTCTAAACTAACCAATTGTTTATCGATTGATGAAAATCCCCGCATTACCACCACATAAAAAGGAGCGAACCACATGAAAGACATTCATCTTATCTATGAAGTAAACCCCAGAACCCAAGCCATTCTCGCCACAAGGGAAATTGAGTATTCTTCGATTGTCATCGAGGAGCATCGAACTCTTTACGTCAGGCAAACACCACTCCAAATTATAAAAGCTGCCTGTCTCGTAGGCGGGGCTACCTATGATGGCAGACGCAAGGCCGTCACCCATTTAACTGGTGCAATCCAAAAGGTACCTATCCCTATTAACCCTCGGAGACATATCTTCGCATTTCCCACTCATTCACCAACTGCGTTTGAGTGCAACTGGATATTCTACCACCATATCAAAACTATCATACCTTCCCAACAAAGAAACCATACAACCAAATCCATTATTACATTCAAAAATAACCTAGAACTACCCATGAACGAATCTCATTATCTGTTAGAAAAACAATATACGCGCACCACTATGTGCATCTTACAATATGCACAACAAGAAAACTGCAAGCGCATACACTACTAGGAATGTAAATACAGTGGGACGTTGATCTCCCTCCTTCCCAATCCCCACAAATTAAATTAAAAAGGATGAAGACATAATGAATGCAAATATTCTACTGAATGATAGGCCGTTACTTATTCCCCCTACTCTTGCCGTTTTGCTTGGTACAAATGAAAGTATTATCCTTCAACAAATCCACTATTGGCTCAAACGCAGCAAACAATTCAAACTTGGTCGAAAATGGGTATATCTCACCTATGATCAGTTGGCGGAACAAATCCCGTTCATCTCAAAAAGCACAATTCGAAGAACCATTTTAAAACTAGAAAAACAAGGCTACCTATTACCACAAAACTTCAACAAACTGAAAATAGACAAAACGAAGTGGTATTCCATTCATTATGAAAATCTAGAAGAACTAATAAAAGAGCGAATTGATGAAAATCAAACAATTGGTACGAAAGACCTTTTCCCGTCTGATATAGTTGAAGAAATGGTGTGCTCAGAACAGGCAGACGATATAGCCAATGTGGACAGTCCAGCTGTTCAAATTGAACAGTCGAGCGATTCAACTTGGCATGTGGAGGAACTCAATTTGAACACACCAATACCAGAGACTACTACAGAGATTACTCCAAAGACTACATCAGAGACTTCTTCTTCAAAAGAAACTAGAAAGGACGAAGTAAAAGAAGACCCATTTCGTTTCTTCGAGCAAAATGGCTTTGGCACAATCGGTAGCTTTCTAGAAGATAAAATTAAGACGTGGTGCAATGATGTATCAGACGAACTCGTCATCGAGGCTATGAAACTAGCTGTAGAAAACTCGTCAAAACGCTGGAATTACGTAGAAGCAGTCCTACGTGATTGGGTGGATAAAGGGTATCAAACTTCGGATGAAGTATATACTGCACGCCTTGCATATAAGCAAAAAGCGAACCACCATCCAAGAAAAAAGCCAATCCGACAGGAACTCCTACCTGACTGGATTTACACACAAGACAAAGACGATGAGCCTAATCAAACTCCTAGCTCAAAGGAGAAAAAACGGTTAATTGATGAGAGATTGAAAAAGTACAGGGAAGGAAGCTCCACCGAGGTAGAACCCGTACACAATTTTAGTTTTGAAGAGAAAAAACGACTCTTTGAGGAGCGGTTGAAGAAAAGTAAGGTATAAAGTTAATAAACAAAATTGGAGATCTACCTTTAATTGTAAAACTTTATCATAGAGGGGACAGGCCAACAAGAAGTATTACCTAAAATAAAATTTTAGAGTCTCCCCCCTCACTCCTTATTTCCACTGTTCAATTAGGTTGTTTTCTATGGAATCGACATGAGGACATTGCTAACTAAATGAATCTTAGTAAGGGGGCTAGGGTGTGAGAAAGCTCACAGGGGCATAGTTTGTGTGTTCCACCCAGAAGTCAGCTCAATACGATTACCGCTCCTTAACTCCTCGTTTTCTCCATTCAACACGGTTATTATCGTGAGAGCGACTCAGAGACATGGCTTCTCATACAGCTTCTTGAGATAGGTCGGCTTCTCCCCTTAAGTGCTGGGAGTGGTTCTTGAAAATAGGAAAGAGTTTTCTGTGGAGATACATGATGATTTTCAACTAGATTAAGATAGGCTGGGTAACTACTCCATTCATAAGACGATAGATTTTTCACCATCTTCGCCTCGAGGGGATTACGATGTATGTACCGACCTACTTCAAGAAAGTACTGATCTGTCTCGTTTAACTTAGCTCCATAACGACCTTGGAAAACATGACCATCATAATGATATTTTTTATTAAAATAAATCGCATACCTAAAGTGCATTTCTTTCACAATTAAATGAATATGAATTCGTCGTTTGTACTTGAAGATGAACATGCTTAGTCATTAAGCAGTAGGAATGAAGTGTAAAAGGATACATGGAGCGCAAAAACTCGAGGATTTCTAGATAAGTAAGATAATCATCACGTTGATTAAAAAGTGAAGACCTTCGGTTTCCCCTTGCAGTGATATGATACATAGCAACTGGAAACCAAATTCTGTGCTTTCGTTTCATTCAATTCCTCCTATGTATCTATTTCCGACTTCAGTTTCTTGAATAGTAGGAAAATGTCAATTAACATCCAAAATTGTCGGAATTATGATTTAATAGATAGTATAACAGTTTGACCTATAACCCCTTTTACTAAACAATACAAATCCAAACAAACGATTGATTGAATCGCTAGTCCCATGATGCCATTAGGCTAGAATACTAAACAAACATTTGTTTGAAATCGATATTTTCACAAGACACCCGACTAATACAGTTTGTTATATTCCGATTGATTCCAGCAACTAAATCCGACACGCCACAGTACTATACTTTAACTAAAAATTTAAGAACTAGTATACAGCCCTAGCACTTTAGTACGATAAAACTTGGATCACAACGGGGGTCAGGCCCCCCCGTTCAGGATTAATAGTAACATTGACTATAGTTCTCAAACAGCTTTTCAGGGTAACCACACCAGCTATAATAGATAAGTTTGGCTAAAACAAAGAAAAACGGGGAAGCAAAGTGCATTCCTTCTGAGATTATTCGCCGCTTTGATATTACAAGTCTGTCTGTTTAGATAAAATAATCATTCTTAGAGGAATTTTACTAATGTCATAGAAACCTTACTATAAATAAACTATTTGGAGGTATTTGTATGAAAAAAACAATAATAGTTCTCTCAATGCTAGTGCTTGTTATTGGATTTTCCTTGTTAAATTCCAATGTATTTGCTGACAGTAAAAAAGGATTATCTCATCTTGTCATGGAGCATGAATCAAAAATTAATCTTTTGGAGGAGATTATAAAAAATATTGATTTAGATTCTGATGTCCAAGAAGTACTAACTCCTGAATTAAAACAATCTTTAATTAAAGAGGTTGAGAATTTGTTGCCTGACCATAGAAATTTTTTCAACCTTGAAACTAATGAAAATCAGCATATTAATATAACCGGCTATGAACTTCAAGAAAATAAAGGTAAAATAATACTGAAAATATATACAGAAGGTGAGTATAATTGGACAGAGTTAGATGACAATTCAACTTGGGAGATGGGTCCCGGGAGAAAACTTGCTAGCGGCATTGTTAGTAGATTTAATACGATTTCAAAGATGTATGGAGTAGAAATGGGTTTTGAATTTTACCAGAATGGAGAAAGAATAACAAACTTTGTAAATTTAGATTAAAAAATTCAAGGCCCTATATCTATTACTTGGATAAAGGGCCTTTTTCGTCTATATTTTGAAAATGGAATGAGTGTTCGAAGTAACTATTTTTCTATGCGAATAAATATGACTGCACCACCTAATTGAGTTTCACCGGTAAGATTCTCTTTCTTTATATAATCGATACGTATAAAATTTATAAACGAATGTATATAGTGACAGAACGCTGATAAGATAATACAAGAGCGTAGATGTCCTATTATTAGAGTCTAAATAACCTCTCATATATAATCCATCTAATAAAATCAAACAAATAAATGGAACATACAACATCGAAACTAAAAGTAGTACCCCTATCAACAGATAAATACTTAGAGGGGCTTTATCTCCCAAACGTGTGTATTCAACTTCTTTTATAGGTACGTAGTACATTCCACTAACCATTATTACAAAGCCCACAAATAGCAATATCATTTCAATACGCCCCTCCTTTTTGTATTTCAATATTTAAGTAACATTTTGTTTAAAGAAAATAAACCCTACCTCGGCTGAGACAGGGCTACTGCTAAGGAAACCTTGGTTCGGCGTTACTTTATCCATTTAACATAAACTTAATCCAGCCAAGTAACGATAACCACAATGGAATACTGAGTAATGTTCCCCAGAAAAGGCCCCTAGGAAAATTATCTTCCTGTTGCATTTCATCACTTCCTCAGTACTTATATACCCAAAAACTTTGCAAATTATTACTTATTTGTTTGATTAGAGTCTATCTTTATAATACACATGTAGCACTTTGGCAAATGCACTAAATGTTTCAAAATCAACTACACCCGGAGTAGGCTTTCGAAGTTTTTGGTCTTCTTGAAACCTTCTTACAGCATCAACAGTAAAGTCTTGATACTCATCAATCTCGACATGCTTTGTTTGAGTATATCCTAATGAAGCTAAGAAAAAATGTATTAACTTCACCATTTCTCCTTTATCACCTTTTTGAATTCGCACAGTCAAGTCTCCTTTCGATACACCTAAAACTTTAGGTTTGGACTCCCATTGAAAATGATATACGACATCATTAATGAACTTTTCCCACGTAATTCCATGTCTTTTCAGTGCATTAATTGGATCTGACCTACGTTCTGGGTCTAATGTTTGGTGGGCAACAATATGCTTTCTTGGGTCTAAATTAAACGTCTTGCAAAGATATGCGTGGTACCAAACATATCGCTTGTACGCTTCTTGAAAATTAATCTTTCCTCCCCAACAAAGTTCAACACCAATTGCAGCATCATTTGCATCGTCACCGAACATGCGGTTATCAATTGGTTTATTATATTGGACATGCCATGCTTTTTCATTTAACGGAATCATCTCTAAGATGTATTTATCATCAATAAAAGTATGGGCTGACGCAGAGGGTTGATTATTATTGAAGTGTGACCAATTGTTATATGCTGTTGAACCAGGATTACCAGTATCATGAGAGACAATAAAACGTACTCTTTGTATTTTCTGACCACTGCGAGAATTACCGAGCCTAATGTAATCTCTAGTTATATTGTACAAACTTAAGCACTCCTTTATTTTTATAATATGAACCGATATTCATATTTGTGAACCCAATGGAATTACCAACGAAGTATCGATTATCCACACTTCACTATATGACAAGCCCTTTTATTAGTGATTTTAGAGAAAAAATTACCTTTTGAATGACTAATACCCGTGCAGAAGTTTATGAGAAGAGAGAAAATCAGAAGATAGAATATTATAGCAAAAGTGTAATCCAAGCATTACCCTAAAGATTTTGGTGTAACAGTTGTACTTAAACAGCGCGAGTCAGAATCAAGCGGTTACATTAATATTATATTTACATAATTAATACTCGTATGATATAGTCCAATGTATATTTTGAATTTAGGACTATTTTTGGCTATTAACTATTTGTCTTTTGGAAGGGCTCCCTGCCTATTTGAAAGGAGTTACATATTGAAAAAGCAAAGAAAGCTTTGGTTGGATATAGCCAAAGGAATTGGAATTATCTCAGTAGTGATAGGACATGTGGGTATCGAGTCGATATCTCATTACTTTTATTGGTTTCACATGCCATTATTTTTCTTGATCAGTGGGTATTTATATAAAAAAACACCTAATTTCGTTTTTCGAAAAACAAAGTGCTCTCATGATTCCCTATCTGTCATTTTATATTTTTTTAACATTCTTACAATATCACTCTTTTGGGATTCCAGATTTTAACGTACATATTGAATATTACTTTAAAGGTGGAGAGTATTTGAAGGGCACCTTTGGAGTATTTTGGTTTGTTACAAGCTTATATGTATTGTCAATCCTCTTTCATATTATATTTTTGTTAAAGAATAATATTGTATTGTTCGCTGTAGCATTAATCTTTTATTTATTTTCCTATTACGATTCTATTAATTACAATAATATTTTCTTTGTATGGAACATTAACACCGTTTTATTTACTTTTATTTTTTATTATTTAGGCTATCTCTATAAAAAACATGAAAATAAAATAAGTCATCTAATCGAAAATGCCATTTTACCTACAGGCATTCTAATTTTAGTATTTATAGTCCTAAATATATACGGTTTATTTGACTATAAGCTTGATATCAAATATCAAATCTATAACCATCTATTTATTGATATAGCAATCCCACTCTTATTTATTGTATTTATTTTGGGGATTTCAAGGAAACTTGAGGACATACTGGTAATTAATAAGACTCTATCAATAATTGGTCAATCTTCATTAACCATTATGTACCTACATATCTTTTTATTATCTATATTTCAAGAATACACACCATTAGCACTTTGGCAGATCATACTATTTTCGATAGTCTTACCAAGTTTCACACATCAAGTATTCAAGACTACCAGAATTACATCAACAATTTTCTTAGGAACTCAGCCTACTCGAAATGAATGAACACCCAACGAATATTAACTCAAACAAAGCACACCTTCTATAAGATGCACTGACTAATCAGTTACTTTTAATTATGGGGGTGCTTTTTGATAAAATCAGTCATTAGATATTCCATTACAGAATTTTTTTATAAATTAGTTAACCAATACACAATGTTAACGTCATATAATTAAAGAGAGATTATTTTGTATTTTGCAAGAAAAAAGTGCATAGTTGCGCAAGAGTTTTTGCAGAGTCTTGCGACCCAATCGTTTCAACTTATCTTGCCCCTGATAAAGCGTTCGATAATCTATAACTTCCACCGTTAAATGTTAATACATGGGCATCAATTAAACGATCCACTAATGCAGCTGTTAGTCTAGAATCAATGGAAATCCTATTCCATTGGCTGAACTCAAGATTAGAAGTGATTATTAGTGTATTTTGCAAGAAAAAAGTGCATAGTTGCGCAAGAATTTTTGCAGAGTTTTGCCACCCAATCGTTTCAACTTATTTTGCCCGTGATAAAGCGTTCGTTAATCTATAACTTCCACCGTTAAAGGTTAATACGTAGGCATGATGAATTAAACGATCAACCAATGCAGCGGTAAGTCTAGAATCAATAAAAATTCTGTTCCATTGGCTAAATTCAAGGTTAGAAGTGATTATTAGGCTTTTCTGTTCATACCAGTCAGCGATAAGCTGGAATAGTAGTTCAGAGCCTTCCTTGCTAAAAGGCAGATAACCCATCTCATCAAGAATGATTAATTCTACCTTTTCAAATTTCTTTCTAAAGGAAGGCAATTTATCCTGCTTCAGAGCTTGTTCTAATTGCTCAATTAGTGAGGATACACGGTAAAATCTAACCTCATATCCCAATTCACATGCTTTTCTTCCTAATCCAGTTGCTAAATGTGACTTTCCAGTCCCAGGAGCGCCAATTAAAACAACGTTTTGTTTCTGCTTAATAAAATCAAGGCTCATTAAACTATCTTTATCAATCTGTGTTGGAAATCTAATTCTTTCGGTCCATTCATAGTTACTTAAACTCTTCGAGTCTAAGAATTTAGCACTTTTAATTAAGCGCTGTACCTTTGCTTTATCACGTAGTTTAAACTCTTCCTTAAATAGTGCCTCTAAAAATTGGGCAGGAGATTCGAAAGGAATCGACTCGTAAATTTCAGAAACATAAGCGAGTCTTAAAGACTTACACATTGAACGAATCTGCTCACTCATGGTTGCTCACCCCCAGTGGGTGCTAAAGAGTCATACTCATCCCAATCTAGCCCGAAGGGATTTTCGTTATTTCCAGAAATTAAATCATAAAATTCCTCGTTAATTCTTTTTATATCATGTGTAACTAATAAGTTTACTATTTCCACTAATCTTTCTTTCCTAACGACTAAATCTTCAACCATTAAATAGTCATTAATCCGGCCAGGTAAGTATTTTTGGTATCTTGAATAAGGTACTGCTCTGGGTTTTCGAATCCAATCCTTGAAAATGGATAACCAGGGAATAGCTCTCTTTTTGTTCATATAAGGTCTAAAATCTTCATATAAGATTTCACCGTCAGGTGATACTGCTTTATATTTATCCCATGACACTACAAAGTATATAAAAGGGTAATTTGATGCCTTCGGGATATGTATTAATGTGTTATCTAACTTAGCTTCATTATATTTATTAACGTTTGCCTCAATCTCTTTAAAGACTGGGTAATCTTCCTCTGGTAACTCAAGCAAATAGTTCTTCTCATCATTCCAAAGATCTTCGATCAAAACTTCTTTCTCATAGTGAAGTCTCTGGCGATCCTTTTCCAGTTGAACACGAAGTGTTTCAGTAAAATCCTCGTAACTATTCATAACTGGTGAAGTTGTAAAGAAGTTGTATCGTATATAACCTACTTTATTTTCAACGCTTCCTTTTTCATTACCTTTACGTGGATTACATACCTGTACTTCAAACCCATAGTGATTTTGAAATTGTATAAAGGCATCTGTTAGCTGTGCCTCTTCAGTTTTTGATCTCACCTTCTTAACAGCTGGAGTTAAATTATCAATCCGTATTTTTCTCGGAACTCCTCCACATTGTTTAAATAAAAGCTTCAATCCTTCAAGAAAACATTCCTGATTTTCAGACGGTAATGGTATCGCAAACCCTGCATTACTGTAAGGATACGACATTAGTAACGCATGAGTATCAACAAACTCACCATCTTTAACAACTTCCATAACACCAAAGTCTACTTGTGCTTCACTTGGAGGATGTTCTAGCCGTTCATGTCCTTTATCGTGCTCCTCATTATGGGCTATTCTCCCAATCTGTTATAAAGTAACATACTGTTCTGTAGGAACCTTCAAATCCAAGGTCCTGAAGATCTTTATAGATCTGTTTTTTTGTTCTACGTAATTTCCTCTTTAACCTACTATCCTCAAAGAGCCAATCTGAAACTATATCTCCCCATTTTTCAGTATGCATCATACCTTTAGACTTTTTAATTTTAGACTTAGGTAATTGATTTTCATCTGCATATTTCTTAGCAGTTCTCCAATTAATCCCTAAAGTTTCCTTAATTTTTGTTATTGATAATCCTTTTTTGTCTCGTAAGTGTTTGATACAATTAATATCAGACATTGCTAGCATCCTTTCTATCTCCACTCAAAAATTGCTCGACACAATTAATGTAGTGGGACTTGGGGTGACTGGCAAGTCTTTTTTTATGCACTTATAAACTTAGTGCCGGACTCTGCATTTTTTCGTTGCAAAGCTCTGCACTTTTATTTTGCAATAAACAATTAGGCTTTTCTGTTCATACCATTCTGCAATAAGCTGAAATAGTAGTTCAGAACCCTCCTTGCTAAAAGGTAGATAACCCATCTCATCGAGAATGATTAATTCTACCTTTTCAAACTTCTTTCTAAAGGAAGGTAATTTATCCTGTTGCAGCGCCTGTTCCAACTGCTCGATAAGTGTGGATACACGTTAAAATCTAACTTCATAACCCATTTCACATGCTTTTCTTCCAAGTCCGGTTGCCAAATGAGATTTTCCAGTCCCAGGAGCGCCAATCAAAACTACGTTTTGCTTTTGCTTGATGAAATCTAGGCTCATTAAACCATCTTTATCAATCTGTGTAGGAAATCGAATCCTTTCGGTCCATTCATAGTTACTCAAACTCTTCGAGTCTAAGAATTTAGCATTTTTAATTAAGTTCTGTACCTTTGCTTGATCACGTAATCGAAACTCTTCCTTAAATAATTCCTCTAAGAACTGGCTCGGAGATTCAAAGGGAATTGACTCATATATTTCAGAAACATAAGCCAGCCTTAAAGAATTGCACATTGAACGAATTTGCTCGCTCATTCATTGTCACCTCCTGTAGGTGCCAATGAATCATACTCTTCCCAATCTAGCCCGAAGGGGTTTTCATTGTTTCCAGATATTAAGTCATAAAATTCCTCATTAATTCTTTTTATATCATGTGTAACTAGTAAGCTTACTATTTCTACTAATCTTTCCTTCCTAACAACTAGATCTTCAACCTTCAAGTAGCTCTGCACTTTTATTTTGCAATAAACAATTATTTAGGGGGGATGGGGTCAGGAAACAGAAATTCTTGAAGATCACTATCTGTCATATCCTCCTTGATTACAGCCAAGAGATTTTACCACCCTTGCCATCTTTTTTACCAGTGTTCGCCAAGGAATTTACCAGGCTACGCCAACACATATACCAATGGATAGAAAAGCCCTACAGATTAATCATTTAGGAATCTTGTAGGGCCTTTATGTTGTTTATTTACTTAGAGTAGTTACTGAAGTAATCAAAGATTATCTTTCTAGATCCTTCATAAATATCTTGATCAGTCCAGTTATAAGGAAGAGGTTCCTCACCGTATACCTCTAAAAGCTTTTCTTTTAGTTCCTTTGGGAAAGGGACTCAGCTTTTGAAACCCACCCAATAATAGTATTCTTCAACTTTATGAATCTCTTTTTGTATTCAATGTGGTCATATTATGATTACCTACCTAACCCATGACGCTCACACATAGAAACTTCTCCATCTAGTAGAATTTGATAGGAGTCATGAATAATACGATCTAAAATTGCTTCCGCAATCGTTTCATTTCCTAGCTTTAAATGCCATCCACTAGGGTCAATCTGTGAACAGAATATAGTGGAACCAACCTTATGACGAGCTTCTGTAATTTCTAAAAGGATAGCTGCTTCATCCGTTGTTAAATCTGTTAAAAGCCATTCATCTAGGATGAGTAGGTCTACTTTCGTATATTTTTTTATGGTTTTCCTATAACTTCCGTCTGCTGCTAATTTAGCGAGTGACAGTTCATCTAGTAATTCTGGTAAACGAATGTATTTGACATTAAAAAATTGTCGACAAGCAGATACTCCGAAGGCAGTAGCTAAGAATGACTTTCCTGAACCAGTAGGCCCTTTTAATATGATATTGTGACCATCCAGGATATAGCTACAACTAGCCAACTTCAAAATCAGGTCTTTATTTAACCTACGATCTTCATGATATTCCAGGTCTTCAATACATGCATTGGAGTTAAGAAAAGACGCAGTTTTGATTAACCGTTGAAGTTTATTACTCCTTCGGCGGGCATGTTCTAAATCGACAAGTAAACTAAACCTATCTTCAAAAGTCATTTTTTGAAATTCTTTATTCGCTGATTGTTCCTTATAGGCTTCTGCCATCCCACTTAATTTCATCTCGATTAATTTGGTTAAAGTTTGTTCATTCATCATTTATCCGTTCCCCCATAGTAAGAAGCTCCACGTGTAAAGCCGTAATTATTTTTGTTGATATCTGTTTTCCGTTTTAATTCTTGCTCTGCGTCATTCTTTTTGTTAGTCTTCAGTAGAGTTTGAATACTTTTGACCGTTGGTCTTTTAGTCATTGAGAGCACCATTTTACAAGCACGTTCAATCTCATATTTTGTGTAACGACGCTCAAATTTTTTTAAAGAAAATATAGATTGTAGGGCTAGCTTCTCTGTTTGTGAAGTATCTAGAAGATATCGAATTACGCTTAATGTTGATTCTCCGATATTTTCTGCCCATTCAATCGCAACTTCTGGGGTTTGATCAACGAATAACTTGTGATTATCTGGCATATGATCGTGAATGGTGGTCGTCTGTCCAAATTTTCCATATAATCGTTTATGAGATGCAATTCTCATATGGTTAAAAAATACTTCTATGAGGTTATCTGTCACTCTCACCTCGACTTCTCGATTGATATATTCGTATGGCACAGAATAAAACATGCTATCGAAAGAAACGTGATAGTCAGGGGCTACAGTTGTCTTTTTCCATTCAGACATTTTATAAGGTGCTAGTGGAAGGGGAGAAAGCGCAAATTTCTCCTCTTCTTCAAATGCTGACCAACGAGACCCTTTTTTCCGAGTAAAGGGTCTCTTATTAAATTTATCTAATTTCTTCCGAACCTCTTCGTTCAATTCATCAATAGTAAAACAATGCGTATTTCTTAATGCTGCAATAATCCAGGTAGAGATAACTCCAACCGAACCTTCTACACTAGCTTTATCTTTCGGTTTACGCACCCTCGCCGGCATGACGACAGTGTTGTAGTAGTCCGCCATCTCTTTGTAGGCAGGATTTAATATCAATTCACGGGTCGTATGCTTCGTAACGCTAGTTTTAAGGTTGTCTGGAACTACAATCTGTGTCGTTCCACCAAAATACTTATACGCATTATTGTGAAGTGTAATCCATGAATGCGAATCCATAGATAAGCTTGCCTCTGCGTATGATAACTGGCTGCACGGCAGTGTCGCAACGAACACATAGGCTTTTACCTTTTCTCCAGTATCTCTATCAATGATGAATGCTGTGGAACCCGCCCAATCGACTTCGATGATTTCGCCTGGTTTTCTACGAATGCGCAAAGTAGCTTTGTACTTATCTGCATAATTGCTGTAATGACGCAAAAAACTACGATAAGAGTATGGAATCTTCTGGCTCGCTCTACATTCAGCTTCATATTCATGGTGGAGAAGTGAAAGTGTGACATTGGGCTTTGCCAACTCTTCATGAATATAGTCAAAATTCAAGGGGTGTCGACCTGAAGCCTCCAGTGTCTTCTCAGGAAAAAGGAATTCCTCAATCCACTTATCCGTCATTTCTTCCTCTAACGGACAGACTAACCCCTTCTTTTCGGCAAGGCCGATGATCTCTGTTACTTTTTGACGAGAATGACCAGTACTTGAAGCAATGCCTCTAAGGCTGATGCCCTCATTGTGTAATTCCAAAATCTTTCGATAATGAATCATACTAAAATACCTCCTGAATAATAATGGCACACCCGATGGTGTGCTCACTAATTATACAGAAGGCATAGTGGTAAATAGCTTGTCATTTACTGGTACATTTCTTGTCACTGGGTGGTAAATAGAATGTCATTGGTGGTACATTTCACTGGCCGTAATCACTCCTCGAATGGCCAAGAAACATTTAACTTTTGAGCCCTTTTAAATACTTCTCTAATCGTATTTCTCGAGTTGGCACAACTAGAAGCAATCCCCCTTTGACTTACTCCTTGGGCATGCAGCCTAAGGATTTCTCGGTATTTAACCGCAGAAAAACCTCCTATATAATAGTTGAGCACAGCGTAGTGCAATTCCATTATATAGGAGGGTGGTTCTCTGCTTGGCAGAAGTGGATCTGATTTTTGTCATCAATGGGATAAAAATATGGCAAAGTTGGATCTATTGGGTGAAAATATTCAACCAAGCTTAACGGGTCGTGATAAAAATGAAAAAGTGGCCATTCGCAAAAGGCGCCTATGGGCTTGTCAATCTCAATGGTTTTATGGGCAATTATTATTTTTATAGTTGTAAATATTATTTAACTAACGAAAGTTTTAATTACAGACAGTTCTATAATACCTATACAGAAACAGACGGATAAAAAAGATAAAAACTCCTCTAAATCCAAGAGGAGTCACAATCCTGCAACCTTTTAATTAAATCATACCTTCTACCCCAAGAGCAATTGCCCCAGCCAGTCCAGCATTATCGCCAATTTCAGGTAATACAATGTAGGTATCGATATTTTCTACCGTTAACTCAGGTATGTCTACGTATCCATTTAACATCTCCAATACTTGTTTGCGAACGAGCGGTAATAAATGTTCTTGCTTCATTACACCGCCGCCGACTATAACTTTTTTCGGAGATAGAACTAGAATGTAATTCATTAGCCCCTGAGCGAGATAGTAGGCTTCAATCTCCCATACTTCAGGATAATTCGTTAACTCTTTCCCTTTTTTATTCCATCTTTTTTCAAGGGATGGACCTGCAGCTAATCCCTCCAGGCAGTCTCCATGATATGGACAGAATCCTTCAAAAGTATCCCTTGGATGACGTTTCACAATGATGTGGCCCATTTCAGGATGAGTTAGCCCTTGGAATGGCTTACCGTTTATGACAGCGCCGACACCAATTCCCGTTCCTACTGTCATATAGATACAACTGTCCAATCCCTTTGCTGCTCCCCATATAGATTCAGCTAGAGCGGCTGCCGTTACATCTGTATGAAAGCCCATCGGTACAGAAAAATGTTTTTTTAGTTCTCCAAGCATATCATAATTTTTCCATTTTACCTTTGGTGTTTGCGTGATATAACCGTACGTTTCACTTTTTATGTCTACATCGACTGGACCAAATGAACCAACGCCTATAGCCTTGACCTCATATTCATGGAAAAATGAGATTACCTTTGCCATTGTTTCTTCCGGTGTTGTGGTTGGAAAAGTGACTCTTTCTAAGATCTCTCCATTCTCATTTCCAACTCCGCAAACGAATTTTGTCCCACCTGCTTCAATTCCACCAATCAGCATAGATAATTACCCCTTTAATGTTAGATTAGTATGTATGGGACAAGCTACCTGTCCTCTGTCACATTATTTTAGAACGTTGATGAATTCTCTAATGTAGTCTGGTAAGTCTGGAGGGAGACGACTTGAGATTAGGTATCCACCGGTTATGACTGGTTCGTCATACCAAATTGCACCTGCATTTTCCATGCCATCCTTAATTCCCTGGGTACTCGTCACTTTCTTCCCTTCCAGTATCTACGCTGAAATCAATACCCAACCTCGAGGATAGATAACACTTCAGGGAATCTACAAATTTTATCTGGCGCCCAGCCTCCTGTTGCCGGAGGCGTAACGTTGCCGTGACTACTGTACTGCTACCTATAGATACATCTCAAGCAATCTGAGCCGAGGGATGGATAGCTGTTGTCAGCTAATGCAACACTGCCAACTACATGTTCCTCAATTTCAGATAAGCTATCCTCACCCGTCCAAGATTTCATACCCCATTATTTTTGTTCAAATCTCTTTAAATGGGTTAATCCATCCAAGAATAGTAAATTCGCCGGCCTTCTCAACAATATCAATCACCACCTTGCTATGGCCTCCAGAACCAAATATGATTATATTGTTCAGCATATTCTCCTTACCCATTTATGGATGAGATACGATTAAGTCTAAAGTCCCTTTTAGTTCAAAGTCACCTAACCCAGCAGGTAAGATAAAATGCATGCCTTTTTCAACAGTGAAGCTTCCTTCGTCTATGAGGATTTCACCTGAACCATTCAAAATACTACAAATTAAAAATGGCTTATCTTGATGAAAGTCTGCAGAACCATCAATTTCCCATTTGTATACTGTGAAGTAGTGTTCCTTAACAAAAGTCGTAATCGTAGCTCCTTCAGTCTGCTCAACTACAGGCTTAACCGTAATGTTTTCGTGTGGAATGGTCGTTACGTCAATTGACTTTTTAATATGTAGTTCACGCTTATCACCATTTTGATCTACTCTGTCGTAGTCATACACACGATAAGTTGTGTCAGAACTTTGCTGCGTTTCTAGGATGAGAACACCAGAACATAGAGCGTGAATCGTTCCACTAGGGACATAAAAGAAATCACCAGGCTTCACTTTTATGCGGCTTAATAATCCGTCCCAATCGCCACTCTCTATCATCTCAACAAATTGTTCTTTAGTCTTTGCTGTATGGCCAAAGATAATCTCTGCTCCATCTTCACAGTCAATTACGTACCAGCATTCTGTTTTACCTAGTTCACCGTTTTCATGTTCATTAGCATATTCATCATTTGGATGAACCTGAATTGATAAGTCATTATTGGCATCGAGAATTTTTGTGAGAAGCGGAAATACGTCCCCTTCCAAATAACCGAAAAGCTCACGATGCTCTTTCCACAATTCACCAAGACTTTTGCCTTCATATGGGCCATTACTTACAATACTTTGTCCTTTTGGATGAGCAGATACAGCCCAGCATTCACCTGTTAAATCAGAATCAATCTTATAACAAAATTCTGTCCGTAGTTTCGTTCCACCCCAAATACGTTCCTGAAATAGTGGATTTAAAAAAATGGGTTGTTTCAAAAATATGCACGTCCTTTACTAATTACTTATATAAAAAGATAATAGGAAGCAACTTATGCTTCCCATGCGGCATTTGTAATTAAAACAGTGTTACAAAGTATATTGTGTTTCAAAATAATTCTTGTATTCTCCACTAATAATTTGCTCCCACCATTCTTTATTATCCAGATACCATTGAATAGTTTGTGCAATTCCAGTTTCAAATGTATAAGTTGGTTTCCAGCCTAATTGTTCCAATTTTGATGGATCAATAGCATATCGTTTATCATGTCCTAAACGGTCGGTTACAAACTCTATTAATTCTTCAGACTTTCCTAAAGCGCTAATTATTGTTTGAACAACTTCTAAATTAGTACATTCATTGTGTCCGCCTACATTGTATACCTCACCATTTTCACCTTCATGTAAAACCAAATCTATTGCTGCACAATGATCTAGTACGTGTAACCAATCACGTATGTTTTTACCATCACCATATACAGGTATCTTTTGGTCTTTTAAAACACGAGAAATAGTTAAAGGTATTAACTTCTCTGGAAAGTGGAATGGTCCATAGTTGTTTGAGCAACGTGTAATATTTATAGGCAATCCAAATGTTTCATGGTAAGCACGAACTAAAAGGTCAGATGATGCTTTACTTGCACTATAGGGACTATTAGGTTGTAATGGTGTATCTTCGGTAAAAAACGTATTCGGGTCAAAGTCTAACTCTCCATATACTTCATCCGTGGATACATGCAAAAATTTTGATACTCCAATTTGTTTCGCCGAGTCTAGCAAAACTTGAGTACCAAGTACATTTGTCTTAACGAAGATTTCCGGATCAGTTATTGAACGATCAACATGACTTTCAGCAGCAAAGTGAACAACACAATCAAATTTTTCATTCTCGAAAAGTGGTATAATCGTTTCCCGATCAGTTATATCTGCTTTAACAAAATGATAATTTTCTTCACTTTCAATTTCTTTATGTTTCATTAAATCCCCTGCATAAGTTAACAAATCTAGATTATAAATATCATATTGAGGATATTTTTTGACCATGTATTGTACAAAGTTACCACCAATGAATCCTGCTCCACCAGTAACAAGTACTTTCTTTTTAGCCATCCTTATTCACCTCTTGAGTTAATTTCTGTCAAGTATCTTGTAATCGCGTCTTGCCAAGGTGGCAATGTCGTAAATCCATTTTCTACTAGTTTCTGCTTCGACATACGGGAGTTTTTAGGACGTACAGCACGCGTTGGATATTCTTCAGTTTTAATAGAATTTATCACAACATCCTTATTAGACACTCTGAATATTTCCTTAGCAAATTCAGCCCAACTACAATATCCCTCATTCGATGCATGATAAATGCCGTACTTGTCAGTTTGTATCATATCAATTAACAGTCTCGCTAAATCATATGTGTATGTCGGAGAACCGTATTGATCGCCTACTACATTTATTTCATTTCTCGATTCTGCAAGGCGTAGCATAGTTTTTATAAAATTATTGCCATTCATACCAAATACCCACGATATTCGTACAATGAACCATTTATCCAATAAGCTTTTAACTGATTCTTCACCAGTGTGTTTTGTTAAACCGTAATGTCCAATAGGATCGGCACTATCAGTTTCCGTAAATGGCTCTTGACCTTCACCATTAAAAACGTAGTCAGTACTTATATAAAGAAATTTTGCATTAACCATTCTTGCAATAGTAGCTAGGTTTTTTGTCCCATCAACATTAACCTTCCAACAAGTTTCTTTGTCGTCTTCCGCTTGGTCAACAGCTGTATAGGCTGCACAGTGTACTATTACATCAGGTCTCAATTCTTCAATATAAGATATAACATTATTTTTATTTGTAATATCTAACTGGCTTGAACCAATACCATACATCTCAAATCCACGTCTTGAGCCCTCTCTTACGACATCATAACCTAATTGTCCAGTAGCACCAGTCACTAATATCTTCATATGGCTATTCTCCATATTTAAAATTATTATCAGCATCTTTTAGTAATGGTGCATTCTCATCTTTTGCTGACAAAACAGGTCTTATTTCGAAAGGCCACTGAATTCCGATTGAAGGGTCATTCCATAGAATACCTCGATCACATTCTGGCGCATATAGCTCGTCCACCTTATATTGAACCTCAACATCATCAGTAAGTGTCATAAAACCATGCGCAAATCCTTTAGGAATTAACAGTTGCTTTTTATTTTCCGCACTCAGTTCAATCCCATACCATTTTCCATAAGTTGGACTTCCTTGGCGAATATCAACAGCAACATCAAAAATTGCGCCTTTTGTACAACGAACTAACTTAGTCTGCGCTTTTGGGTTTAGTTGATAATGCAACCCGCGAAGTGTTCCTTTTGTCGCCGAGAATGATTGGTTATCTTGTACAAAACTTATATCTAATCCAAATTCTTGGAGGTTACGACAATTGTATGTCTCCATAAACCAACCACGATGGTCTCCAAATACATTAGGTTCTATGATAATAACGTCTTTAAGATATGTTCTTACAATCTTCATTTATTCTCACCCACTCATTTCGTAACAACATAAACCTGACTTGCAAGTCGTAATAAATATTGACCGTATCCGTTCTTTTTTAACGGTTCTGCTAGATCTATTAGTTGCTCTCTAGTTATATATCCTTTTCTAAAAGCAATCTCTTCAAGGCAAGCAACCTTTAAGCTTTGACGTTTCTCAATAGTTTCAATAAATGTTGAAGCCTCTAACAAAGACTCATGTGTTCCAGTATCTAACCATGCAAAACCACGTCCTAGTAGTTCAACATGAAGTTCATTTAATCTTAGATATTCTTCATTTATAGCGGTTATCTCCAATTCACCACGTTTAGAAGGCTTAATATTTTTCGCAATCTCAACTACACGGTTATCATAAAAATAAAGGCCAGTAACAGCATAAGTAGATTTCGGAACTTCCGGTTTTTCTTCTATAGAAATAGCTCTACCATCTTGATCAAACTCAACTACACCAAATCTCTCTGGGTCTTTTACATTGTATCCAAAAACTGTTGCTCCTTTTTCCTTAGAAGCCACTTTCTCCAGTAATCTAGTAAATCCATGACCATAAAAAATATTGTCACCTAAAATAAGTGCAACGTTATCATCACCGATGAAGTCTTCCCCAATTATAAATGCTTGTGCTAGCCCATCTGGAGATGGTTGGACTGCATAACTTAATTGAATTCCTAACTCAGAGCCATCCCCTAGTAACTGTTCAAAGCGTGGAGTATCATCCGGTGTAGATATTATCAAGATATCCCTAATCCCTGCTAGCATTAATATAGATAAAGGATAGTAAATCATTGGTTTATCATAGATGGGTAATAATTGTTTGGAAATAGATCTTGTAATGGGATAAAGTCTCGTCCCACTTCCCCCTGCCAATATTATGCCTTTCAACTCTACACCTCATTATAATTTATTAAAAAGTTATAATTAGTTTGCTATTAATTCTTTCATCTTACTTAGAAATTTTTTCTCTTAAAAAAGGCCCAACCTTTATTGTTACTAATTCACTTGATTTTACTTTTTTAAATTTCAACATAGGATTCTCAATTAAATGCCACGAGCAATAACTCATAACTAAAACAATAGGAAATGAGATAGCAAAATTTGATAACGGTGAAATCTCTCCGTTAAATAGATAAGTTATTAATTGTTGGATTGGGAAAGCAAAAATATACAATCCGTATGAAGCATCTCCAATTTTCGAAAAACTGTGAAACGCAATTCTTGGATGATATGCAATATAGAAAATTAAATAACTACCAAAAAGGGCAAATACAGTATTAAAGTGTCCATAAACTAAAGACAATACTATAGTTGAAAAAGAAATCATTGCTATTATCCAATTTATTGAAATCCTTTCTCTATATAAATAAAAAATGCTTCCAGCGACAAAATATCTAAATAAATCTATATAATCTTCACCAACAGAAAACCCTAAAAATGGGAGAAGTAATGACAAAACAAATATTATTACCATAAACCTTTTATTTAGTAGGTTTATAATTCCTATAAATAAAATAATAAAATAAAATAAAAATTCAATTGGCAAAGTCCATAGTGAACCATTAATCGCTATTGGATATGGATTAGTTGTGAATACTCCTGGTATATCGTACTGCATCGTATAAAGTAAAATTGATTTTAAATAGATATATGTTTCACTGTTTGTAAAATATTCTTTTATCGAGAGAGTTGTTACGAAAGAGCCTAAAACAAAAACACTTAATAAAACTACGACTATTAGTGCAGGAAAAATCCTAAGGATACGTGCTTTAATAAATAGTGAAACATTTTTATTTCTATCGAAACTCTGAGTAATTAAGAACCCACTAATAACAAAAAAAATCAATACTCCCAAATGACCGAAAGTTGTTTGGTTTTTACTGAATTCCTTTAAAGGTTCACTTTTGTCAAAGCCAGTCAAGGGAAATGCGTGTGAATAAATTACTAGAGTTGCAGCAAAAAATCTTATTATATCGAAGTTATTTTTTCTACCTACCATTTGGTCATTAATGCTTATCAATATATCAACCCACTTTGGTCAGTTTTAACCTAAAAAATATATAAATCATAGTAGTCTTTCAATTATAATTCTTTATTAAATAGCCAACACAATTACTAATGGACTTTTCACACTCTAGTTAAACTCAATGTATTATTTTATTTATTAAATGCGTAACAATGTTCCTCTATTTCATCCCAACTCATATAAATACGGACAATGTCCTCTTCAATTAATTGAGACCCTGATTGGACCTCTATTAATTCTAAATCAGTTATTGCTTTCAAGGCGTGACTTTCTCCGGTCTTAATTTGTAAGACATCTCCAGGACGAACTACACTTAATTTGTCATTATGAGCAAATACTCCCTCACCTTTTATTATCGTCCAAGTCTCACTTCTTAAAAAATGGTATTGATAACTTAAATTACTACCTGCATTAACTCCAATTCTTTTGGTTAATACTTCATGACCATCTTCTACCTTAGTATGGTCTAATACACGATACCAGCCCCATCTACGTTCCTCATACATTGGTCTATTGTTAAATTCACTAACTATTTCTTTAATGAGTGGACTTAATTCTTTATCCGCTATTAAAATCCCATCCGGGCTTACAGCAACAATAGCATTGGATATGCCTAAAATAGTAACTGGAATGTCTAATTCATTGATTAAATGAGTATCAATACTCTCCTTACTAATAACTCCTTTACCTATTTGGTTTGTACTCATCTCATCTGTTAAAGTGTTCCAAGTACCTAGGTCCTTCCAATATCCCTCATATGACAATGCCACGATATTTTCTGCTTTTTCCACTACTTCATAGTCAAAACTTATTTTTGGAAGATCTTCATAGCACTTTAATAATTCATCATATTGAACGGGCAAACCTTTTTTCTCTAGTATCTCAATTATATAACTTAATTTAAATGCAAATACTCCACAATTCCATAGTCCGCCTTGTTTAATTAATTCACTTGCTTGAATCTCTGACGGTTTTTCGGTAAATCTATCTACATTAATATATTTTTTGTTATCATCTTTAGGAATTATATAGCCGTACTTTGAAGACGGATAGGTTGGCATTACTCCTATTAAAGCTAAATCCGCTTCACGCTGTTCAATCAAACTCTCCAAATCTTTAACTCTTTCAAAAAAGGACTCTTCCACATAGGGGTCAACAGGAAGCACTCCAATTACTTCACTTAAACTTGCTTCTTTTACTGTATATAAGTATGAAGCTGCAAGTGCGATTGCTGGAAATGTATCACGTCGGCTAGGTTCGACTATCAAACTGGCCTCATGACTAAGCTGACTTTGTATCATATCAACTTGTGATTTACTAGTAGCAATTACAGTATTTTCTGCAAGACCAACTTCTGATAACTGCCCCCAAACTCGCTGGACCATTGATTGTTGAACACCATTATCATTCTCTAATACTTTTAGAAACTGCTTAGATCTTGCATCGTTAGATAATGGCCATAACCGTTTTCCTGATCCACCAGAAAGTAAAACTAATCTCATACTTTATTCTCCTTATTCTATTATTCTTAATAAATAAACATTAAAAAGATATTTAATGTCCAGTATATATCCTATGATCAGCAACTTTTTTATCTGTTCCTTCACTTACAATTCTTCAATATTTATTTATTAATATAACTGGTGTTAATAACCTTATTAAATAGTTAAAATTAACTTGTTTAATTTCTCTCCTTTATTTTTTCACTAACAAAAGATTCAAATTCCTTTCTGAACCTTTCTGAAGAGAATCTTAATGCATTGTCTCTGCAATCTTCAAACTTTATTTGATGGCTTATATCTTCAAACCTTCTCACTCCGTCTATTAATGATTCTACCGTTTGTTCCTTAAAAAATACTCCTGTGCACTTCTCCCCACTATCTCCTATAACTGTTTCTAATGCTCCTCCTTTACCATAAGCAATTACTGGAGTCCCACAAGCTTGCGCCTCGACAGGGGCAATACCAAAGTCCTCTTCTGCCGCAAAAATAAAGGCTTTCGCCTTTTGCATATGTGATAGTAAAGATTCAAATGATTGATAACCTAATAGTTGTACATTAGAAGTGGCTTTAGATTTTACTTTATCAAAATCCGGTCCATCACCAATTACCACCAATTTCTTATCTTGCATCTTAGCAAAGGCTTCAACAATCATATCAATTTTTTTGTAAGGAACCATTCTTGAAGCAGTTAAATAGAAATCTTCTTTTTGTTGATGAAAATTAAATGATAAAACATCAACAGGAGGATAGATGGTTTCAGATTCTCGACGATACACCTTCCAGATTCTTTTTCCAATAAAATCGGAATTTGACAAAAAATAATCTACACCATTTGCAGTTCTATAATCCCAATCACGCACTTTCTGTAACATATACCTCGTGGCCCAACCCTTTATTCCCTTATTCAACCCAGACTCTTTTAGATATTGGTGTTGTAAATCCCATGCATAACGTATGGGAGAATGCACATAAGAAATATGCAGTTGATTAGGACCTGTAATTACACCCTTTGCCACAGCATGTGAACTTGAAATTATCACATCATAGGATGATAAATCCAACTGCTCAATTGCTAAAGGCATAAAAGGTAGATAGATACGATATTTCTTATTTGCCAAGGGTAATTTTTGAATAAATGTGGTATTTACTTCTTTGTTAAGAATAAAAAAACGTTTATCCTCTGGTAAGAAGTCAACCGTACTAAACAAATCAGCCTCAGGAAATATTTTCAAAATCTCTTCCAGTACTTTCTCAGCACCTGCATATGTGACTAGCCAATCATGAATAATTGCAACCCTCATCTATTTTCTAACAACTCCTTTAATAATATTAAATATAATGTTGCTATTGGTCCCAATCGGATTTGCAACCATGATTAAATCACGACTATCTAATACCGAAATATCTTGAGACATAGGCATCAATACAACCATGTATTTTATTTCTTACTTAACTAACAAACACTTCCTATATTCCCAAAATATAAATTCATCGATAAACTTTTATTCAAAAAATTTTTTCAAAAACTAAATTGGATATAACATATATAAGTTTCTTTACTGATATTGATAGAGATATCTACCAGTAAAATCTTTCAATTAAATAAAAGATTATTGCATTATTAAGAAGTGGGTACAAAAATATATCTAGTTAATTTTTAAATCATGAATTCGGAATATTAAATAACAAAAATTATATTATTTTCAAAAACTGATTATGAATAAAAGAATACAAAGTGAAGTTCACCTATTTTTTTTTTAATATTTAACAATTGATACAAACATTGAAGCTTTTATTACTAGAGTATACAAATATTCAAGTCTTGAACTAAGAAAAATATCACTCAAGATTTAATATTAATAATCTATCCAGTTCACCCATTACAATTTAAATTATTTAGATATTTAATTACCTTTTTAGTTATATCAAACTCATTTTTCAGATACAGCTGTGAGTTTCTAACTAATCTTACTTTATCTTTATTACTTTTCAATATATATAATAACTTTTGACTAAATTCAAATTTATCCTTCCCAATATAGATATGTTCATTATCAATCAGTCCGGTGCCCTCAGCACCTACACTTGTTGAAACTACTGATAATCCCTTCTGTATCGCTTCTACTGTCTTTAATTTCACACCTGCACCATGTAACATAGGATTTATAAATACTGAACAACTAGAGTACAAGTCATCTAAGCTTTTTGGGGAATCATATATACTTATGTTCGATCTAAATTTGCATTCTTTAATTGTTTCTTCCAACCACTTAATACCCTCACCTTTTGAATTTCCAGCTATAGTCAAAGTGTAATCACTTACCTGTTTTGAAACATTATCATGGATATTCTCTAAGTACCATATTACCCCCTCTCTGTTGTTAACCATAAAAAATGATCCAATAAATAATACATTATTATTTAGCGTTTTTTTAAATTTATAAGAGTCTTTATTAACATGCGGAGGTAAAAATAAACTATTTAATTTATGCACCTTTTCCTCATACACTCTTTTTTCATCTGCGGATATAAACCAAATATTTTTTAAATCTTTACTATATTTTTTTGTTAGAATTTTATTTTTGAGAGATTCGGTCAAATAATAGATTTTTTTCAAAACCTTTTTGTCACTTTTCATTAACTCAAACAAATATTTGACTTCATTGTTGTGCATTCTATATATTAATTTTTCTTTACCTGTTAGATTCTTATTTTCCAATATAGAAAGGACATAGTCCCCTTCACAAATAATAAAGTCATAATTTTTCATTATGGCTATTTCTTTTAACAGTTCACGTGTTTTATATTGGAAAGGATATATTGAGAAAATGTTAAGTAAGGTTAGATTTCTATTTATCAAGGTAATTTCAGAACAAAACTGCTTAACAATCGAAATATAACTTTCATCTACTTTTTCTGTAACCGTCGCAATTAAATCAATTTCATATCCCATTTTTGCTAGTGCCTTAATCCGTTCCCAAATGTCTTTACGACCTCCGTGATTAGCTGGATATGGAAAATCGGACGAAACAACTAAAATTTTATACATCCCTTTTTCCTCTTTCTTAATTTTTGTTTAATAGATATTATTTGCATTGTACACATAGGATTAATTAGATTGACCCTATGTATACTACAGATAAAAGTATTTTTAATTATTTTGAGCTTTATATTCACTATGAATAGTAAATTCAACAAAAGCGAATAGTAGCCATATTTCATACTTGATATCAATACTAATATACGTAGTAATGGCAATTAAAATAAATAGTAAGCTATATTTTAAAATACTTGTTTGCTTTACCCCTTTAAATAAATAGATAAACGTTTGAATGAAATACCAGAATGCAAACAATCCGCCTTCTATACCCCATTGGAGTATACCAGACTTCATACCTAAGCCCTTAGTATCGGTAGACAATCTTATTAACTCTGAAACGTTTGGTGTTGCATTAAAGAACATAATAAAAATATTTCTAAGTGGTTTAAGGATGTTGGGTATTTCATTAGCTAAAAAAAATATATATGCTCCCTTCCCAGTTCCAAGGGGATTTAAAAGAAGAATATTTATTTCTGCTAATAATAATCCACTTCTAGTTGCAACTGATGTATAACTTTCAATATCATTTAAAAATAAATCTACAATAGAATCCTTAACAAAGGCTAATATAGCAAAAAGTAAACCTATGCCTAAAATTGTTACTAATATTTGTTTATATGATATTTTTTTTATTCTTATATTCTGAATAACAAAGAGCAAAAGTGAGATAAGAAGTGTCATTAAAAATCCTTTTGATAAAGTTAACACCGTGTACAATGTTATAGTTAATATAATATAGGTTATAATTCCACTCTTAAATAACCTCACTTCTTTTGTTAAATATAGAGCAATAAAACAATAAACTATATATATAGTCCCAGTCCAACTACTTTCTGCAGTTAGTAACCTTATCCTATAATATGGAGCATTTTCCGAATGAAAGCTTAATAACGCATTCGGTATAGTAAAATATTCTATTAAAATGATTAAGTTCAATATGGTTAGCACAACCAATATTGATAATAAAATATTCTTTTTACTCATATTTACAAATAGAAGGTAACAATGTCTTATATACAAAAATATAAGAAGTAAATACAGTTCACCTTTAATATATTTTAGAAATAAGTTTTCATTTAAAAATGAATATTCTCCTTTTAAAAACAGTATAAGAACATATATCAATCCGATAGTTGAAGTAAATAATATATAATTTAATAAATATTTTTGTAGTTTTGTTATCTTAAATTTCCTTCTAAAAATCAATATTAATTCAACTATTATAAATATTGGAGTTAGAAAAAAAATAGGTGTCCTTGCAATCTCACCAAAAGTATTAACTAACGGTAAATCTTGATACGCAGTACAAAGCAGAAAAATTGTGCTGTATAATATAAGAAGTATAATCCTCAACTAAATATTTCTCCTTATCTTAGCAGCTAGTAAATTAAATGAGTTATTATTTCACTGCTATCTTTGTTAATAGTTTTTCTTCATTTATTAATTCAAATTAAAGGATGAGATCCCATCTTTCCTTTAATACCATCACTTATTCCTAAAAAAATATATTTTAGTCTCTTAATCTTATTATTTTGGTTGAGCAATAATACTTTTGCGATATATTTAACGGAAGGAATGAAGAGAAAAATTAATCCTAATTTCTGAGAAATTAAACCACCATTCCTTTTAATCATTACATATCTATTTCTTAAAAAATAATATGGAATAAATGGAGAAGGACTTTTGTCTCCTCCTGAAGATGATGAGACTTTATGGTAGACAATTGACTCGGGAACAAATAAAATCTTAAAGCCATTTTTACTTACTTTAATGTTCCAGTCAGTTTCTTCAAAGTATAAAAAGTAATCTTCAGGCAAAAATCCAACTTTCTCTAGTAATTCCTGTTTAAACAGCAAGCTGCACCCAGTGATGTAATCAACTTCCCTAATTTTGTCGAATTGACCTTTATCCTCTTCTTCAAACCCAACGTGTTTTGTAAATCCACTTATAGTATTTAACTTTCCACCTGCAAACCAAATTTTATTAGTACCATAGTATAATATCTTTGAACCAACTATACCTATTTTAGAATTGTGTTCAATTTCGTCTACTAGTTTTGTTAAAGCACTTTTCTCAACAGTAGTATCATTATTTAACAACCAAAAATAACTAAATCCTTCCTTATATGCCTTTTCTATAGCAACATTATTTCCACCGGCAAAACCAATATTCCCTCCAGACTGGATGAAGGTAATATTTATATTAAATTTGCCTATTTGATAGTCTGCTTTTAATTTTACAAAAGAATCATCTTGGGAATCATTATCTACCAAGAAGACACTATATGAAGGGTAATCTAGATTTTCCAACGACTTCAAACATTCAAAGGAATCGTTATATGCATTCCAATTTAATAAAATTATAGCAACAGATTTTCGTTTAAAATTATTCATCTATTATCACCACTAATCATTTTTTACATCTTGCCTTGTTTTATTCGAATGGTTGTACCCAAAAAACTCTTAGCCTTTTTTTTGAAACTAATTTTTTGGGAACTTTTCACTAATAGAGATTTTGGATAACCTGGTGTCCTTCTTCTAGAGACTTTCATAGCTATAATTCTAGATAGTAACAATCTTCTTCGTTCAGATTGATAAGGCTGTATTTTTTCGATTTCCTCAATGCTGACACTTTGATCTACAGACAAGTGACCTTCTTTCACAGCTCTTTCAAATAAATCCTGACCTTTTACTGTCCTCGTAGTTACAAGACTCCTACCTTTTGACTCTTCAAAACTAGGATATCCATTTTCATTACCAAACCAGCCATCTCCACAACTTATGTCTGCAAACTCTCCAATACCATCTATACATACTTTACATCTTGGCTGTAAATGTCGATTAAGAATTTTCCCCCAAGAGTCATCATATTTCATATTAAATTTTTCATTTTTACTAGTAATGACTTCGGTTAAACCAGGCCAACCTTCTCCTCTGTAACGAAAAGATTGAACTTCCTCTTTTTTCACATTGAAGTTTTCTAATATTTTATATGTTCCTTCTATACTCGGAACTCCGGCACAAAAAAATGAAAAGAAATACAGTATCTTTTCGGAGACTCGTTCATCAAGTCTAGAATAACTTCTTAAAGCTGCTATATCACAGGGTTTTCCAACAAGAGCGAATTTCTTATTTTCATTTAAAAGTTTCCCTAAGTTTGCTAGAGGTGCAGATGGGCTATATCTTGATCCAGAATTTTGGAGAACTTGTTCTTTTGTATTGCTTCTTTTAATTTCATTTAGAAGAGGATTTTCGTTACTCACCCCTATATGAATAATTTCATCAACCTCTCCTTTTTCCAGTAAATATACTAGTAATTGGGACAATACTCCCCCCGAGGACCCTTTATGCCTAATATTTTCATCTGTTGAATAAGCTATTGTACTTGATTCAATGTTCCCCCAAACTGGTTCATTAGTTGGGACTCTATCATAGTTAACAACATTCCCTGGGCAAACTTGACTTAATATATTATTCTCTTCCTCTGTAATACTTTTATTTATTACTGGACGAAGGTAGCCATCCTCGCTAAATTGCATACTTATCTTTTCGTTACTAACAATACCAGCACATATTCCACAGCCAGAACACATATTGGCATCTATAACTTTTGAAATAATATTATCTTTACTCATTTTTACCCCTTACCTTCAACTTAATTTTTTCTATTATTTTGTCTAAGTACCCAACAAAATAAAATACTATACCAACTGCAAATAAAGATACACCACCAAATACAAAAAACGAAAGAATGTTACTAAAATTAATCAGTAAGGAAACACTGTAGCATCCTGCTACCGTTATGCCAGAAATGAGGAAGATTTTACATAACCTTATTAAAGGAAATAATGTCTTTACTTTTACCTTTAACGAAACTTTAATTTCAATAAGTGTAAGTACTACTAAGCTAAATTGAGTAAGTATAGCTGCAAGTGCAACACCCTCTAATGAGAAAACCTTATCCAATATAATAATTAAAGTAATATTAATTATTATTGCAGCTACCATATTAAAAAGAATATATTTACTTTTGTTTAAAACGATTAGAATATTACCAAAAACTGTGATGGCCAATGGTAACTTCAATAAAAATATCAGAAAGATACTTTTTGCACCAATATATTCAGATGAATAAATAAATTCTATATATCCATCTCCAAACAAAAATAAAATCCAAAAAATTGGGAAGATCAATAAAGCACTAATAATTGTTGATTCATTCCATATTGACAACATTTCTAGAGGTTTTTTTTCTTTGTTATATTTTTCAGAAAGAGTTGGTAGTATTGCGGTTGCAATTGAAAGAGTAATAATTGAAATAAATGGAATCTCGGTTACACCCACCGAAAAAACCGCAAAATCATCAACACTATACTCTCTAGAGACATACATATTTCCTAAATATGAATTTAAAGACTGAGCAATAAAGGAAATTCCTATAGGAACAGCTATAACCCATTCCTTTTTTATCAACTTTGTATCAAATTCAAATTTAATATTATTTTTCCTTTTAAACAAAAAATATAACAATATGCCTTTTATAGTTTCTAATCCAACAAATAAAATAAGAATAATATTTAAATCCTTGTAGATAAAACTGACATATAAAAAAGAAATTAACTGGATAATGAAATAAATAATATTAAATTTAGCAAAACTTTCTCCGTCATTATTTGATGTAAATATATTTTCTAAAAAGCTAAAAAATATGATTGATGAAATATACAAGATTAGAAGATAATAATAATTGAGAATTTCACCATCTTTACTTACAAAATCAATAAAGGTATCTCTAAATATCACCAATATAAGAGCGGAAAAAATATTAATAAATAATAATAAAATAGATGTTGAAGTAAACAGTTTTGAAATATGTTGTTTATTTATGGTTTTAAATAGATAACTTACCGCCGTTGGGATACCAAAATACAATATGCCACTTAGCAATGTAGAATATAAAATAAACTGTCTGTATACACCATATTCATTCTGCGAAAGAACCCTAGCAATTATCATTGTAATTACTAGAGCAGATACAGATTTTAAACCTTTGCTAATAGATAGATAAAAAGATTGTTTATACAATGTCCTTCCCCAATTCCTCTATTGAGGAAAACATAGAAGCTAACTCGTTTTTAAATCTTGTATTCGTAGAGGTGATTTTTTCTATAGAGCCTTCCCTGTTTTCAAATGCATTTTTTATAGTTTCTAATAATTCTTCTTTTTTCTTTTTTCTAGGATCTGCAACGAAACTCTCCAAGCCAAATTGTTCCCAAATCCCTATAAACTTTCTACTATACGCAATCGGGACAGTTGGCACTCCTGATGAAATGGCACCTATGCAAGAATGCATCCTACCACCAATAAAGAAATTACATTGCTTCAACATACCTTTAATCTCATCTTCTCTAAGATGCTGTTTTAAAACATGAACCCTTCCAGGAAAATCTTTATTAAAATTGGAATACATATTTAAACATACTTGTAGATCATCTTCTACCGGAAAATCTTCTACTATTACATGAGGGATAAACACTACTTGAACATTATCGTATTTTTCAAGAAACATTTTAGTAATACTGTTCATTAAATCCTTATAATCCGTTATAAAGTTAAACATATTATTCTGTGAATAACCACCATTATATAAAAGACCACTGACATTAATTCCAACCAATAAATCATTTCCAACTTTTTCTTTTATCAAGATTGCTTCTTTAGTTTCAAGAGGTTTCATGTAGAATGCTAAATCCGCACAATATTTTATTTTATCTTGGTTAACACCAATGTCTTCCTTTAGGATATTATAACTAATGAGATCCCTAGCATAGTTCATCTTTGAATTGTTACAAATATACTTAGTTGTTCTTTTAAACATTTCTTTTTTAAATGGTCCCATTGTTTGTGGAAGTAATACTAGATTTTTTCCTTTATTAACGGCTAATAGCTTTATATTTGAATGCATTACAAATCTTTTCCATCCATAAATATCACTAAAGCTGTCACCTTCACTTATATCAAGAATTAGGTCAGCCCAATCAATGATTGAATTTATAGCTTCAAATACACTAAACTTATTTATAAATTTATTTAGATTAACTTTCTTATGAATAAAAGATATTGGTGTTAAAAGCGTTGCAAACTTCGTACTTACTGGAACTTCTTCAATTTCTATTTTTCGGCCTTTATAGTCAATATAGTGCGTTTGTTTAGATTTTGTTGTATATGATAATATTTTTATTATTGGAGAATTTTCATGGTCAAGTAATCCATATATTGCTCCTCTAGTTAATGCATTTACTCCCCTATTACCTGAGGTTAGAGAAGCCCCTACCAATAAAACTTTTTTAGATTTCACGTTTATTAATATGCTCCTTTCGATAAAGCAATATTTCTTGTTGTTTAAAAGAGGTTTTTCAAGCAAAGATTAACACTATTTATATCCCAAGGTTTCTAATCCATCCTTATTCAAGTTCCTTTAATATAGCAACTCTCTCTTTTATTTCTTTATTGTGATTTTAAATCTATTATTACACCCATCTATTAAAATGCGTCTTTTGAGCCGAACAATACCAAAATAGTTCGTAAAATGATTTTTATATCAAATAATAGAGTGCGCTTTTGGATATATTCTAAATCTAAACTTACCATATCCTCAAACCCAATATTACTTCTACCACTTACCTGCCAAAGACCCGTACACCCAGGAGTAACCATAAGTCTTTGTTTATGGTAATCAGTATACTCTTTGACTTCTCTTTCCAAAGGTGGTCTCGGACCAACAAGGCTCATGTCCCCCTTTAACACATTGAATAACTGCGGAAGTTCATCGATACTTGTTTTTCGAATAAACCTACCAATTTTTGTTATTCGTGGGTCATTTTTCATTTTGAACATAGCCCCAGTTGTTTCATTATACTTAAGCAATTCTGCTAATCTTTCTTCTGCATCCGAAACCATGGAACGAAATTTATACATTTTAAATTTTGTTCCATCTTTTCCTACTCTTACTTGTGAAAAGAAAACAGGCCCTTTTGGATCTTCGATTTTAATCGCAATACTTACGACTATGAATAATAAACTTGTAATAAATAAACCAATAATTGCCCCTACAATGTCCATTGAGCGTTTCAATACGATATATGTTTTCTTTTCATTTGTTGTAAGGATGCTAGAAACGCTTATATTTTCACTTTTCGCTAACTCCGCCACCTCTACATACTCCTTTACTCAACCGTTACTAGTTTTTCGTTATTTAATAATTGTTCCATGAATTCTAGAGTTTCTTTACGTAATTCTTCATTTTGCAATGCAAATTCAATTGTTGTTTTGATAAAACCAATCTTTTCACCAACATCAAAACGGTTACCTTCAAAATCATAAGCAAATACTCGTTGAATTTCATTCAGTTTTTGAATCGCATCCGTTAATTGTATTTCTCCACCAGCACCAAGTTCCTGTTGTTCTAAGAACATAAAGATTTCTGGTGTTAATACATAACGACCCATAATTGCTAAACTAGAAGGGGCAGTACCTTGTTTCGGCTTTTCGACGAATTGATTCACTTGGTAACGTCTACCGTCATTAGAAAGGGGATCAATAATACCGTAACGGTGTGTTTGGTCATCAGGAACTGGTTGAACGCCAATCACAGATGATAGTGTATTGTCATATTCATTAATCAATTGCTTTAAACAAGGTGTCTCGGCTTGTACAATATCATCACCTAAAAGAACGGCAAATGGTTCATCACCAATGAATTTCCTCGCACACCATACTGCATGTCCAAGTCCTTTCGGTTCTTTTTGACGGATGTAATGGATTTCTACATTCGAAGACTGTTGTACCTTTTCTAGCAAGTCAAACTTCTCTTTTTCTATTAAGTTCTGCTCTAGTTCAAATGAGTTATCGAAATGATCTTCGATTGAACGTTTTCCTTTACCTGTTACGATGATGATATCTTCTATACCAGATTCAATTGCTTCTTCAACGATATATTGAATCGTTGGCTTATCAACAATCGGTAACATTTCTTTTGGCATTGCTTTCGTTGCAGGCAAAAATCTTGTTCCTAAACCGGCAGCAGGAATAATTGCTTTACGTACCTTTTTCACTTTATTTCTCCCCTTGTAAATGATGTTATTTCATAAAAATTATAACAATAGGTCTCTGCTATTCTTGGTTAGAAGACACGTATTCTTACAATTCTAAGTTGGGCAACTAACCCACCCTCACCCGCACTTCCGACGACATGCTTCTAAGGCACCAAAACCCATAGTGAGACCGAGTACCTCCTTTGATAATGGTAAGGAGATATATCCATGACCAATTATTAGAAATGGTCTAACTGAAGTGCGATTCAGTTTTTATCCAATATTGGATAAAATGGAAGTGATAAATTAGAACTTCCATTTTTGGGATAAATTAGTATGATTAAGGTGAGTAAATCTAAAATTTTTAGATTCTTAGCTTTAAGTCATTACATTATTAAAGTACCATTACAAAATGTTAACTTTTACCCAAATAATCCAAACAATTTCTTTTGCTTAATTCTTTCAGGTGTATCTTTAATGACCGATTTACCCTCAACTAGAAGCTCAGCATTTTCCTTGAAGTAGTATTCTGCGGCAGTGCCGTATTCTTTTACAAGCACTGAATAAGCCTCTCTAAGGCGAAATGGTCGATTTGATAGATTATGAGCATCCGATGCTAGAAAGTGAGTTAAATTGTATTCAACTAGTTGCAGCGAAAACTTTTTAATCTTTTTTCCAAAATGTCCGGTTACACTTGAAGAAGTGATTTGCGTACATGCTCCATTTTTAACAAACTTATATAAAAGGTCTGGATTTTCGATAAGTTCACTATTACGCTCTGGATGAACAATGACAGGCGTAAGTCCATTAAGTTGAATGTCAAACAAAAGTTGTTCTGCATATCGTGGTACATGTCCACTTGGAAATTCGACAAATAGATACTTTCCGCCATTGTTTAATGATAGTAATTCACCTTTAGTATAGTCCTGTAGAAGTTCACCATCGATCCGCGGCTCTTGTCCTGGTAGAATTATGAGGGGTATATTTTGTTGAGACAATTCTTTTTTTACCATCTCAACAGCCTGTAGGATTTTTTCTTTCGCGTTTTCATACTCTCTTTTTTTATAATGAGGAGTTGCAATTATATGTGTAATTCCTTCTTCTGTCGCACTCTTTGCCATCTCAATCGTAACATCTATGTCTCTTGCTCCATCGTCGATACCTGGAAGTATGTGACAGTGAATGTCAATCATACGTTACCCCCTCCTTATGATATAGTACTTTTCGACAAATTATTCTACCAAAATGCTTACAAACGTAATAGTACCACAGTCGTATAGTGAAAGGAACAGGTGTATTTTGTCGAATCATGCCGAACAAGTGAAAAGGAAATATTTACACAAGATAAATATCTCCCTCTGTCCATTTAATCATGCAAAAATAAGTATTAATTTTGTGCATAATAATAATACTGGCTTTCTGTTCTCTTAATATTATTTAATACAACACCTAATAGCTTTGCCTTTGAATTCACTAATGACTCTTTTGCTTTAGTCGCAGCTTCTATTTCTGTTTTCCCACTACTTACAACCATGACTACACCATCCAGTTTATTCGCTAACACTTGTCCATCTGTAACAGCTAATACAGGCGGTGTATCAAATACAATAACATCGAATAACCCTTTTACTTCATTGATAAATTGATCCATCGCTTTAGAACCATGTAGTTCGGCTGGGTTTGGTGGTATTGGTCCGCTTGTTAGAACAAATAGATTCTCTTGATTAGTTGCTTGTACAGCATTAATCAAGGTTTCCTGTTTTGTCAAAACATTTGTTAACCCTGTATGATTATCAACACGGAAGGAATAATGTACCGTTGGCTTACGCAAGTCAGCATCAACTAGCAATACTTTTTTCCCTTGTTGCGCAAAGACAACTGCAATATTATTTGCTGTTGTTGACTTTCCTTCACCAGGTCCTGAAGAAGTAACCATGATAGCTCTCATTTCTTCATCAACTGTGGAGAACTCGATATTTGTTCGAATTGTTCTGTATTGCTCCGAAATAGGTGATTTCGGATTCATCATTGTGACTAGACTACGATTCTGTGCTTGAAATTGTTTGCGATTCGACTTCTTACGCACCAACAGAATCACCTCTTCCTCTCTTACGTTTAACTGCTTCTTGGGCTTTTAGCGCTTCTTCCTCAAGGTCAATCTTTGCAATTGCACCTAATACAGGGAGCTCAAGTAACTTTTCAATATCTTGTTCAGTTTTGATAGTGTTATCAAGGTATTCTAATAAGAAGGCAAGACCTACACCTACCATTAAACCAACCACTAATGCAATCGCCATGTTAAGGACTGGGTTTGGTTTAACTGGCACCGGATTTTCTGCAACCACTGCTGGTGAGAGAACACTAACATTATCTACATTCATAATCTTTACAATTTCTTCTTTAAATACTGTTGCAGTCGTATTTGCAATATTTGCTGCAGTTTTTGGATTTGTATGTTGGACGGTAATTTTCATGACTTGGGAGTTATTTGAACTTCCAACCGTTATCAGATCACTTAATGGTTCCGTTAAGTTTAGTTCTTCCTTAACAAGTTCTAATATCGTCGGTGTCTTAATAATTTCGTTATACGTATTGATTAGTTCTATATTTGTTCTAATATCAGATTGATTTAAGTACGGCTGTTCTGAAGCTTTTTGGTTTACAAGAATTTGAGTAGAAGATTCATAGACTGGTGTTAAAAAGAAGTAACTCACAACCCCAACAGTCGCTACAGCCACCGCCGTAATCATTGTAATTAACCAAAGACGTTTTCGTATCGTCTGGAATATCTCTTTTAAGCTAATTGTTTCTTCCATTGTATCCTCCTGTTTCGTTTGTCGATAAATGTTAAGTCTAAAGGTTATTATAAACAAGGAATTTACAAATATCTACAAAAAACCAATAAATTAATATGGCACTTTGTGCCTAATTTCCTAAATCAGACCAACTTATACTATGTAAGGGTTTTCGAATTTATTTGAGGGATAATATTGTTGATCCATCTGTGGACTATCAAAATCTAATATATGTACTCCGCTTCTTAAGAACGGATTGACATAGTTGTAGCAACTAGACTTTTTCATATTTTCGTTAGATTAATAGGATATATATGGTAGAATAGGAATAGTTTCAACAGCAGTGGAGGTAATAAAATTGCAGAAGAGTAACCTATTCTATCTTGTTCTTTTAATTAGTATGTTTATTACATATAATCGTCCTGATATTGCATATGGGTCAATAAAGCCCATCGATTCAGAAGGAAAGTCCATTACGAATCCGACACCTAACCCAGAACCTGAACCTAATCCAACTCCGGAACCTAGTCCTGAACCTCAGCCAGAACCTGAGCCCGCTCCTGAACCGGATCCTGAGCCTAAGCCAGTGGAGGAGCCTAAGCCAGAACCACAGCCTGAGAAAGAGCCATCTAAGCCTAAACCAGAGCCTGAACAATCTGAACAAAAGGAACCGGTTCCTTCTAAACCGTCAAAAGACAAATCAGAGGCTCCAAAGCCTACAACAAGTCAACCTACTAAAGAAAAGCCTAAACAAACAACACCAAGGCAACCTGTTCAACCCACTTATGTCCCTGCTACAAATCAGGAAGTTCAAACTCCTGAAGCTGTTATAGAAGAGGAAGAAGAGATTGAACCTACTGAAGAGGATATTATAGAAAAAGAAGTAGAACCTCCTGTGATTGAGGAACCTCAAGAAGAAGAAGTGGTCGAAACAGATACGATGATTAAGAACACAGAGGTAGAGGGTAATAATAGCACTTTTACGACTTTTATTGTCGGAATAAGTTTGTTTGGATTAATGATACTTGTACTTGTTGGGAGTGGATTATATATGGTGGTTAAGAGAAGAAGAGGGTATCGATAAGAACTAATGTAAAGAATTGACTTAAGACGTTAGTCATTTCTTTTTTTATTGTACAATAAGCTTTTCAGTTCATTAGATGTTCTGTCAAAAACTAATCCCTCAAACCAACACAAAAGAACCAGAAAATATATACGTCTCTGGTTCTTTGCATTTGTAAATATTCACTTAATTTATTCAAATATCACATTAAGTTTTACTTCTAACCTCGTTGAAGGTTCTGAGTTAGATACATTTACCGGCAGGTCAAAAAATTCACTTGTTATCGTGTAGGTTCCTGGTTTTTTCCAACCATCAAATACAAATGGTCTAACGTCCCATTTTAAATCCACTAGATGTTCTTGATTAGTGGAATCTACTATTGTCGCCTTTTTTGGTAGTGCTTCTTTATACTCATCAATAGTTATATTTGATGGGATTTTCAAGTCATCTAGAGGTTTAATTTCTTTTAAAGTCAAGTCTGACTTCAACACAATTTTCGCATATTCGTTTTTATCTTTCGTAATTACCAATGGGTTACTTTCTGCATCGTAAATCGTTTCCTTATAGGATTCACCAAGTTGAATTTCCTTTACACTCATACCTGTTAGCATATCAAAGTGAACTGTGTACTCACCTACAGGAATATCCTTCATCTCAAAGGTATATTTGCGATTCCACGGACTTGAACCAACCGTATATTCCTTTCCAGTTTTCTTATTTTTCAATACGAAATTCGTAATGTTTTCAAAATCAATTGTATTCTTAGATGAAGTAGAATCCTTATAAAGTGTGATATGAGCACTACCGAAATCTACAACCACTGGCTCAGGATCTACTTGAGTAGCAACTACCTCTAGTTTGATATTCCCCGTCTTACCTTGGAAGGCAATATCATTTTCACTATGTTCCCAATCCACGAATACCTTGAACTTTTCCACATCATTTTTAGGTTTAAATGTAGTTTCAAAATTGACATTTACCCAATTACCTTCAACTAATCGTTTTAATGTTAGAACGACCGGCGAGTTTTTATCTGCTGGGAAGAGGTCCCCACTCGGTAATAGTTTTACCATATATTCAACTGGTAGCTCTGTATTATTTCTATTAATCTCAAAGTTGTAGACTTCCCTTGTTTCCATTCCTGGATAAAGATCCTCATCTAGGTTAAATTCAGCATCGGCAATCGTTTCACCATTTGTTCCTACGACATCGACATCAAATACGGCAGCTTTCGCAACATTATTATCGCTTGTAAAGCCTTTTGAAAAGTACGCTACTGTTCCTATTAGTGTGGCAACTGTTACAAGAACTAGTGCCGAGATTAGAATAAAGATTGTATTTTTTTTCACTATATCCACCCCTATTTGATTTTTTACTGCTCATTTGAACCTAAAAACTCTTGGTTATGCTAGTTTCACCTCCAATTCCCAAATCTTTTTATTTTAAACTTCAAGGGTCATGCAACCGATTTTCATAGAGAGTAGCCCTTAAAGCTAAAAAAACTTTTATAATGCACTCGATGTTCCTAATTAAGAATATTTTGACGACAAAAAATCAAAACCTTAAATATCTATCTGAATCAGCTTTGTTCTTGATTAGACATAGACAACACTCTTATTCTTTTAATCAAGTAAAATGCAATCATTATGGCGAAAACAATACTAATTGCTAGTGGATTCTTCATTTCATTTACAATATGACCAACTTTCGGGATGTGGAATTTTAACGCCCCTACCACCTGATTAGGAGATACCAACTCTTGATCTTCTACGTTGTTTGCATCTCCTTTCGTTTGAAAGGATAATTGTCCATCGGTTCTGATTATATCGATTACACGATGTGTTACAAATGTTTGCTGTCCATTTCTGTAGGTAATCACATCGTTCATTTGTACTTGATTTGGATCTAATTCTTCCACAAAGATGATATCCCCAGGCTCAAGTAAAGGTTCCATGCTTCCGGATAAAACAGTCATTATACTATAACCAAAGATAGATGGTTGACTTTGTTGATTTTTTGTTAGTAGTAACGAGAATATAATCGCGATAGATAGAACTACAAATAACACAAATGCAATATTCCCTACCCATTTGAATATCGGATTTTTCATATCATTAATCACACCTTTATCTAGAGTACTAGATTAGAAGACCTCCTATATTGTTCCTAATTAAGAACAACTAATTAAAAGTATAGTTCTTTTTATAGAATTAGACAAGCATTAAAGTAATAAATTCATTCTTTTTAGAGCACAAAATGGGTTTTAAAGGAAAATAAAAAGAAGTGACTACTTGAGAAGAAGCCACTTCATTTAATGAGTTAGTATTAGATTTTAATTATCGTTTGGCAATATAGTTGATAGCAGCACGTTCATGGTATTGCATTCTTGATTTTATATCTGTTTTCAAATCCTCACTAAGACAATCCTCAAATAAAACTTTATTCTTTTTGAATTGCAGGCTGTGCCAATAGTATTTTACTTTGTATACGAATTTCTTCAATCGAAATTCCCCCTTTGATTGTTAGAACATAAATCGCCGGGTTTCGTATTCGGGAACTGGCAAGCATAGTCCAATCGACCGTAGCCCCTCTAGCTTTGCGTCATTATCTTTCAATAATTTTGCCGTTTCGTACGATTTATGTAATGGTCCATATTTACTATAGAGTAAGTGTTAATGATTTGAATAGAGACTTTCGACCTATTTCGACATAATTGCAATACTAAAAGACTAGCAACCATGAGAGATTGCTAGTCATTAGCGTTTATTAATTTATTACTTCTTATTTCCTGTGTTACCGTTGTTGCCTTTGTTTCCAATTTTCACGTCGTTCGTTGTGACGTTACCAGCATTGTCGACTGCAACGATTGTTACGGTTTGGTCTTTTGTTACTGGTTGGTCTAGTACGTGTGAAGTTTCTCCGCTGACATACGGTTCGTCAACAGCAACCTCACCGTCAACTAATACCGTCCAGTAGGCAATACCACTCGTTTTATCTGAAAGGTCGACAGCAACTGTCTTGCCGTCTTTTTCTAATTTTGTTTTTAGCTTAGGTGTTGTTACATCTAATTTCACTGGGAATGTTAAGGTTTGGGCCTTAGCACCTTCAAAGTCAATAGTTGCCTCTGCTTTGAGGTAGTATTGTCCATCAGGAGCTTTCTTACCATTTTGCATTGTTCCATCCCATGTCCAGTCGGAGATGAGGTAGTACATGGTACCTTGGCCACCATCATAATAGTTTTTACGCACAAATTCTTCTGTAGCGATTTCTTTTACCAGCTTACCTTTTTCATTCACAACACTTAATTTTAAGTCTTCAGCGTTACGAATTAGTGATAACAGGTAGGTTGCACTATCATTTGTGCCATCACCATTTGGTGAGATGGCAATTAAATTAGGGTCAAACTCACCCGTTGCTTGGTCCACACCTAGGAAGTTGTAGCTACCTCCACCTGTGTGAGTCAATACACCTGTATTTCCGTAGTATGTCATTGGATCCCAAACTGGAGCATCAAAGATTGGTGCTGCTGTCCAGTCTCCTTTGAAACCAACATACGGTACTACTAATGCTGGATTTACATCAGTTGGATCGGTTAATTTAACAAAGCCTTCTAACCAGTAGCCGTTTGTGAAATAAGATGTTAAGTCCTCATCCCACTCACTCACATCTACTTTTACTTCAAAAGTTGTTTTTCCACTTGCAGGTACTTCAATCGTGCTCGTTGACTGACCGTTAACCGTTGTGATGTCTCCTAAATCCATTGCGCCAAATAGGTTTGGTGCGGATACAAATACACCACCACCGTCAACTGGAGAATCGGTTTGAGCACTTGCATTCACTTCATATGTTACAGCCTCATCTGAAAGATTTTCAGCTGTAAGTTCAAATGTCACTTCATTGCCTTTTACTTCTTTTAACGCTACTTTTGCTTCACCTGTTGTTGCGTCTGTTACTGTTACAGGCGTTGTTAATGCACTGTGTAGTTGCATTAAGCCAGCACCTTGACGACGAGGAGAAACTGGTGCTCCATCAAAGTCTACAGGATTTGATGTATTCATTAAGAATTTCTTAGCAAGCTTTGATCGGTCTGTGCCTTCAAACCCAAATTCTGTATCAACTCGTTCTAAGACGAGTGCTGATCCACCCGCTACATGTGGAGCAGCCATTGACGTACCACTCTTCACACCGTATTCGTCATTATTAAGAGTTGAATAGATTTGTCCACCTGGCGCTGTGATTTCTGGTTTGAAATCAAGGCTAGGTGTAATTCCCCAAGATGTAAAGTCACTCATTTTGCCTGCATTGCTGTTAGGAACTGTCATTAGGTCTCCGCTAAATGTGACAGATACTGTTTGTCCATTTTTTAGAGCCGCTGCAAAGCGATCTCCATCTGATTTCAACATGAATAAATGTGGAATCGTGATAGCTGCATCAGAAGCCATATTGACTGTTCCATCTGCATTGTTGTAAATGAAAACACCTGCTGCCCCTGCAGCTTGCGCATTAATTGCTTTATCAACAAAGCCAATTTCTCCACGTTGAACTAGCGCGTATTTACCGGATAGGTCTTTGCCTTCAAAATCAGCTGGATGACCTAGTCCAGCTTCGACTAATTCATAGCTTTCCCCAACTGCTGGAGCTGTTTGCCCAGCTGATAAGAACATTGCTTGTCCTTCATCATTTCCGTCTATTGCTACACTTACTGCGTCCACATCCATGTTCGTATTTTCATAGGATGCAACTGAAATCGAATCGTTCGATACACTTGGCGATCCCACAACACCGTAGTCTGGATTTGATGCATATGGATAGAAATAACCTTCACCAAAGTGGTTTGAGTTACCTGCTGAGATCGACATGATCACACCATTATCTACGGCACGTTTTACCGCCTGTTGTTCAGCTGATTCAGCGTCAACAAATCCTGCCGGAGAACCTAGGCTCATATTAAGAACGTCTGCACCTAGCTTGATTGCATCGTCAATCGCTTTAATATAAATATCACCGTAAGTGGATGCTACCTCTTCACCAAATACACGTAATGCGAGTAGTTGTGCTTCTGGAGCTACCCCTTCGATACCGCCATTTGCTTCATCTCCGTTTGCCGCAACAGTACCTGCTACGTGCATACCGTGCATACCAGTATCAGCATTCGTGTCAACGATATTTTCGTTCCCATCCATGTAGTTCCAACCATATGGTACCTTTTCAGTCCAGAACTTACCTGGAAGAGCATATTCTGAAATGGCATCGTTCACATCTGTTTGTGATAATTTCGCTTCAGAGCTATCTGTTAAAACAAGGTCTTTGTGAGACGGGTCAATACCAGAGTCAATGATTCCAACAACCATTCCCTCACCATCGTACCCAAAGTCACGCCACACTTGTTGCGCCTGAACGAGTTCCTTACTGTATTTCATGTCTACTTCCTCATCCGGAATCTTATATTCCGTAGCGATGTAAACATTTTTTACCTCAGGTACTTCTTTAATTGTTGCAATGTCCCCGTATTGTACTTTCGCGCTAAATCCGTTCACAATTGCATCAAATTCTTGTTCATACTTAATTTTGACGTTTTTACCTTTGATTTTATCCTTTGCTGCTTTTTGCTTATTTTTCGCAGCCTTTTCTAATTGCTTTCGTTCACCTTTCGAAAGCTTATCGTACTTCTTTCCTTTTTTCGTTGCTGTTTCAACTGGAGAATCCCCATCCATTTCAACAACAACACGAACCTCTTCGTTAGGTTCAATCGTATGTAGTCCTGTTGCTTTAAGATCTTTGTTCGCCAATGTTGGCTTTTGCGCATCTAGCTGATTTGGCGTAATGGAGTCCGTAAATGCAAAAGCGCTTCCACTAAATGCGAGCAGCAAAACTAGTAATAATGTCGTAATTTTCTTGCCCATTTTCATCCTCCCCTTTTACATTAAAGTCTAATAATCTACTACTTTCGAAAAAATAGTCCCCTTTCTTGAAAATTTCGACCACAAAACGATACAAAATATTCAGGGTATTCATACTATACTAAAATATAATTAAGCTAACTAGCGTCTAAAGACATGGGTCATAGGCAGAATTTTCTATTCTAATCTAGGAAAATAGACTGATTTTAAAGAATAAAAAAAGAAAGGCTCGCGCCTTCCTCATCTTAATCGGTTGTTTCAATCCACCAACCTGCTATGTTGATTCCTTTATAGTGCACTTCTTTGCCAGTACTATCTTCGTATGCAAAGTATCCGGTTGCGAACATGAGGTACCAGTTTGTGTAGGAATCCGTTATTGGAACAATTTCCGACTTCGTTAACAATTGATCATTTTCATCGACATAGGTGGATACTTTTACACAATCATACGTACTCGGGCAGTACAGCTGTTTATTCTCACTCACCCAATCCAAGAAAGCGCCGGGATGGGTTGGGACACGGTACCCACAAAATAGGAATACCAACAAGATAGAACCAACAATCCAAATTCTCGTCCTTTGCGCTTTTTCAAGTAACCCGATCAATAGTACAAGGAGAATACCCGTATAAAGGGCTAACCACAAAAACAAGCCTTCCTTAAAGATAATCCATCCGAAGGAGAAAACCATTAAACAAAAGCCAAGGGCCTTTAAGAAATGTTTGAGTACAGAGGGATCAATCCCCTCGTCCTCGCCTTCCTCTTCTTTTTTTAAGTAGACCCAATAGATTGATAGAGCTATTGCAAGAATAAAAAAGGCGATTTTCATTGTGCACCTCGAAGATTAGTTTCTTCTCATATCAGAGTAACTATAGTTATATAGAAATCATTGAGGTTATTATATAGTACATAAATGGAAAATAATATAAAAATTTTCCTGTTTTTAACTCAGATTTTGAGGTTGAAAATACTAAAATTGTTGTATCTTGTTGGACATTGATTCCGGTATAATGTCCCAATTTGTCGCTATTTAGCGAATGGTTTACATTGATAGTTCTGAAAATTAAAAATATAATATAGGAGGTTATGAATCTATTACCAAAGAAGGAGGACGTTAGATGCACTTTTTTAAAAAGAAAAGATTTAGCATTTTGTTTGTACTCGCTTTATTGTTTCAAACTGTACTAGCTCCGTTTGTCTTCGCTGAAGAAACAGCTGAGGACAAGCCCTCTCTAGTAGCACTTGGAGATTCAATCACTTTTGGTTGGAATCTCTACGGTGAGGATGAGCCAGACAAATCAAAACCATCGAAACATGCATTTCCGAATTACATATTAGATGGAGCTTTTGATGTTACGAACTTAAGTTTTCCAGGATGGACCTCAGGTGATTTGTTAGGACAGATTAAAACCAATCCGGTATATTTACCTGCAATTACTGAGGCTGATGTTATTACGCTAAACATAGGAAACAACGACCTACTTAAAGCTGCGGATATAAATAATCTCCTTAATAATCCTGAACCATTAACAGATGAAAAAATAGCTGAGATCACAGAAAAGATTGAAGCAGCTTCTATTCAGTTGTATAGTAATCTAGCACAAATTATGGGTGCTATTCGAGGAGTCAACCAAGATGCACCTATTCTCTTCTATAATACGTATAACCCATTTGGTTCACATATGGATCAGGTTTTCCCAGGTTTACATTTGATGGGAGAAAAGATTATTCTAGGCGTGAATGAAAATGTTATCCATCCCATTGCAACAGATGCTCCTGGAACAATTCTAGTAGACGCTTATTCAGCTTATAATGGGAAGCAAGTTGATTATATTCTACCAAACGATGTACACCCTACAATTAAGGGGCAAAAGGTACTGGCTTCTTTAGCGGATCAAGCCTTATTTTCGTTGTTACCTCCAGAACTTCCAGAATTAGAGATTGAATTAACTGCTACACCAACTGAATCTACAGAAGGTCCAGTAACGGTTGCTGTGGCTACAAACCATGAAGAGATTTCTGAAATGAAGTGGCTTCCAGGTGAATTAGAGGTTGAGGATTTTGAAAATGAAGGCAACGAAATTTCATTATCTAATCCTGTATTTGAAGTGACTGAAAATGGGGTTTACACTGTTTATGTGTTGAGTGGAACTGGTGAAAAGAAGGTTAATACAATCCAGATTACAAACATTGAAGAAAAAGTGGTTGAGCCTCCGGTCGTGGAACCGCCTATTGTAGAACCACCGCACGAGGTGCCACCTGCAGAAGAGGAACCTCCAGCGGAAGAACCTAAAATAGAAGAGCCTGCTAAGAATGAACAAAAGGTAACACCTGAAAAGACTGAAACAAAATCAGGACCAAAACTACCTAACACAGCAAGTCCGCTCTACAATATGCTTGCGATTGGATTAGCAACTCTACTATTCGGTTCAGTTATCTTGTTTGTGTACATTAGAAGAAATAGATCTGCATAACTTTTGCAGTGAAATAGCCTAAAATACACCCATGTGTATTTTAGGTTTTTTCATTTATTCTATCGATAATTAGGGTATTATAGTAGTGGAGGTTATTGCACATGAACAAAAATAAGAATGGATTGTTTAAAGCAATTAAGATCATTTTCCTCGGGTTTTTATTTATTAGAGCGTTGGTTTCATACAAAATGAAAAGGAAACGGAAAGAGAAATAACTGTGCCTATTACTACTACAGAGCGGTATCGTGTAAGCCTATCTTCCTCCGAAAAGATAGGCTATTGTTTTAGTGAATGGACCTCGTCCTTCGCTCCAACCTTATTCACTACATTCACTCCGCCCGATGCCGAGATGATGCTCCCTGTAATAAAATCCGAGTTGCCCTCACAGAGAAACGCAATGATTCTCGCAATATCCTCGCCTGTTCCCGGGCGGCCGATTGGCGTCTCGTGGTCTTCACGTGTACGAGCCGCTGCGATAGTGGCCTCTTTCATCTCACCGACAATATCACCAGGGCACACCATATTAGCAGTAATTCCGTGTTCGGCTTCTTCGAGGGCAATTGATTTTGTGAGGGAAACGAGACCGACCTTTGCTGCACTGAATGCTGAGCGATATTTCCAGCCAGGTGAGCTTTCGGCATCCTGAAAGCCATAGGTGACAATCCTGCCAAAATGTTGCTTTCGCATTACTGGTATTGTTAGTTTGAGAAAGTGAAACACCGAACTCAAATTGCCATCTATCATCTCGTTCCATTCATGATCTTCATAGTCTACTAGTTTCTTACGTTCAAAAATATACGGTCCCGCGTTATTAATGAGATAGTCGATCCGGCCAAAACGGTTCATTGCTTGGTTGAAAATATTTGTAATGTCTTCTTTTTTGGTAATGTCACCTTGAACGAATTGAAGGCATTCTAAATAGGGCTGCCATTCTCTCTTTAATTCTTCGACACGTGTCTCGTCACTCCTATAATTTACTGTGACGGAGCAACCCATTTTTAAAAACTCCTCTGTTACCTTTCTACCCAAACCTTTTGTACCCGCAGTAATGACCGCATGTCTCACCAATATCACCCACCTTTCGTTTTTGGACGTGACCTGTCCCTTATCGATTTAGTAGTGTTAGGAATTCGAGGCGTGCGTCGGATTGTTGCTCGTATAAGCCTCTTACAGCTGTCGTTGTCGTTTCTGCATTTGTTTTTTTAATACCCCGCCCACACATACACATATGCTTTGCCTCGATGACAACCATCGTGCCTTGGGGCTCGAGGATTTCTTCAATTGCATCGGCAATTTGGTTTGTTAATGTCTCTTGAACTTGGAATCGCTTCGCATAGCCTTCTACCATTCTTCCAATCTTGGAAAGTCCGGTTACTTTTTTATCTGGTATGTAGCCAACATGCGCGACACCGAAAAAAGGTGCAAAATGATGCTCGCACATCGAATGAAATTCGATATTTTTTACGAGTACAAGCTCACGGTGAGCTACGTCGAACACCTTTTTCAGATGGTCCTTAGGTTCCTCTCGGTAGCCTTCTGTATACTCGAGAAATGCTTTTACGACACGCTGTGGCGTTTCCTTGAGCCCGTCACGAGTAGGATCATCCCCACAAAGTTCGATTAACTCTTTTAATGCATCTGCCACATTTTGAACCTGTTTGACTTTTTCAGGGTTATCTTCAAATATACGAGGAAATTTCTCAATTATGTTTCTTTCCGTATCTATTAACGACATAGGTCGAACCTCTTTTCATCATTGTAAACTTTACTATTACTTCTACTTAGTTTTGGAAAATCCTTCCTACTAAATGACTATATTAATTCTATGTTAGGATTGTTAGGTTCATGCTGTTTTGCTATCATTTTAATGGAACAAGAGTTAGATAATAGAAGGTTTGTAAAACAAATAATGTGTTATTTCATTAACTAACGTTTTACTTTATACTATTAGTCCAAATAGGAGGTATTTATGGCAACCATCGGAATTGATTTTGGACAAAGCTATATAACAGTCTCTTACTTAAAAAATGGCGAACCTACCATTATCCATGATTTAAATGGAGATGGACATATTCCAGCTCTCTTTCGTATTAGTCTCACTGGTGAAATACTGATTGGGACAGTTGTTAAAGTTACGTGGGCAGGATTTCAAGAGCAAACCATTAGCGAAATTCGAAATATACTTGATAAAGAAACAACTTGTACGATTGATGGAAACAAATATCATACATATGAAATTGCTGCTCATTTGTTGAGATATGCCAAAACGTGTGCCGAGGAAATACTAGGAGAAACGGTTGAAAGTGCTATTATTACTGTTCCTGACTATTTTTCTAGTTCTCAAAAAGAGGCTATTAAACTGGCAGGTGAATTAGCCGGTTTGCATAAGATTGGATTAATCGAAGAAACACATGCGGCACTACTAAGTTATGGGCTGAACAAGTCAAATGATCAACGAAATGTTATGGTTTATCATTTTGAAGAAGACTGTATCTATCTTTCGATTGCAACTATAGACAATGGGGTCATAAACTTAAAAACTCATTGTAAAAATTCTATCATTAGTAGAGCAAAGGTTATTGAAAAGGTTATTAAGTGGATATTTGATAATTTTAAAGCAGAGACAGGAGCCGACATACAGACAATTGGTAATCAACAAGACCAAACAATAAGAATAGCAAGAATTAGAATAGAAGTGGAAGATATATTGGAATCTTTGATTTTCGATAAGGACATTCAAATTTCGATTCCATTTATAGCTATTCACAACAATCGGATGCTATCTATAAATTTAGACTTTTCACGAAAGACTTTACTAGCTCTTATTAAGACTGAACTAAATCAATTGTTTCAAGAGACTCAGCAGATTATATTGGATAGTAAATTGCAACTAGAAGATTTAGACGATATTCTTTTTGTAGGACAATCAACAAATATTCCTATGATAAAAGAATTCATCGAAATAAAGACAGACAGACAAATCTCGATGATTGTCCAGCCAGATGATGCTATTTCATTCGGCGCATCGATTCAAGGTGGAATACTGAATGGTGTGTACGATATCAATAATCTTATGATTTATAGCAAGTCTAATGTAGGACATCAGGATCCGAATTCAGTTGATTTACAACCGTATTTCATTTTATTCAATCTTGATGATTCAGCAAGTCTAGAAGAGTTAAGATTGGCGTATACGAAATTGATTCGCAAATACACGAATGAGAACTATCCAAATGAATTCCAAAAAATTTCTAAGGCCTATCAATACATTAAAAAAGTGAAATATACATAAAGAAGTAGCAGTGCAAATATATAAATACACTGCTTTTTCTATGGTTTAATAATTAGAACTACCCTCTAGATAGGGCTTATAGACTATCCATCGCAGGAATGAGAAGTGATTTATTTGCAATAGAACACTAAAATTTTAAGTACCTTTTTCCCAATTCCTTCCCCTGTATTTCGACAACATCCGAGCCACCCTCTTACTTTTGTATACAACTTTTGTAGTATTTTACATGATATGGAACTGTTTTCCACCCATATTCATTGCGGTATTATATGTATATTCTGTAAAATCGAAATGATATAAAAGAAGATAAATAGGTTAAGAGATGGGGGCTTTCGCTTTATGGTTTTAGATGAATTGAAAAATGAAGAGCAAAGGAGGGATACACATTTAAGTCAATTAGCTTCGGTTGGCCAAATTGCTGCGGGTATTGCTCATGAGGTACGCAACCCGTTAACGGCTGTAAAGGGGTTTTTACAACTTCTTCAGCAAGAGGAGGAACATCATTACATTGACATAGCGCAAGGTGAACTCGATAATGCTTTGGTGACCCTGAACAATCTTCTACAGGTGTCTAAGCCTGACCTTGAGGATGAGACGGTCCAGACGATCCACCTCGCGACAGAGTTGGAATCAATTTTAAACCTATTTTTAGATAAATTGTATGTGATTGAGCTTGAAACAGATTTCCAAGATGCAGACGCAGCGATTGTCGGGAAGAAAAATCAATTCAAGAAAGCCTTTTTTAATATCATCAAAAATGCAATTGAATCTATTGACGGAACGGGAACGATCACCGTTATCCATCAAGCGAATGAAAAAGAGGTAATTGTCACGATTAAGGATACGGGCGTCGGTATTCCAAAGGAAAAAATGAAACTATTGGGGACTCCATTTTTTTCTACTAAGGACGCCGGAACAGGAATGGGGCTTGCCCAAGTGTTCTCAGTCGTGTACCAGCACGGTGGGGATATTTCCGTTGATAGCGAACTAAATGTTGGAACAACCTTTACCATTAGACTGCCAAGGAACCACAAAACGATAAATCGAGGTGTTCGGAAGTTGGACGTTGTATATAAAGATTCGATTAATGAGTTTTTTCTTGAAAACAAGGCATATTTTGAAGAAAAACTACTTGAAGAAGCCACAAACGTAAAGGACAAAATCAAGGATATACATAAAATTGGAAACATCAGCCTCCTTGATAATGCTCACAAACTTGTACTCTATGTTGTTGAAGAGCGCGAGCATGAATTGATTACATTTGCAAAGCAAGAAGGAATTGCCTGGGCCAAAAATTCGCTAACAGTCGCATTTAAGCTCGAGTGGGTCCAAGCCATTCGCCGAACCCTCTGGGACTTCTTATACAATTACGACCTATTATTAAACATAGAATCCAACCGTGACGACTTTTTTGCGCTTGAAAAAAAGGTTAACATGTTGTTGGATTATTTCTTAACGCACTTTTTCATCAGCTATTCAAGGTACAAGGACGAGCTCTTGGAATCACAACGCCAGCTTGTTGAAAATCTATCTGTACCAATCATTCCAATTAATCAAGATACGCACATCATCCCGTTGATTGGTGGGATTGATACGATTCGTATTGTGACAATCGAAGATAAAATTTTGGCCAGTATTGAAAATGAGCAGATTCGTACGTTGATTATGGATTTATCAGGCGTTGCGTTCATGGAAGATGAAGTGATTTTCCGCTTCATGAAGCTAATTGAGGGTATTAAGATGATGGGCTGCCAAACAGTGTTGACTGGCATCCGCGCTGAAATTGTAAAAAAAATGATTGCACTGAACATCAGTTTTGCTGATATCGCAGAATCCAAAGGCACCCTGCAGCTAGCATTGAAAGACTATTTGGTTGATGGTGATGCGGTGGAATAGTTTTTAGTTTCTAGGAAGGGTCACTCATGATTATGATGAGTGACCTTTGTGTTGAGAACCTCTCGTGACCGAGGGGTTGCTTTATCGATTATGTTGTACGTTCCATTTTACATGTAAGTGGCTAATCATGGCGGGTTCAAGTGCCTTTACCGTGTCGACGTCGTCTGCTGAATCCCCGACGATTAAGATGGAGATTCGAACGCGGTCTCTGTTTTCGTTCATTTTCTGACCTGATCCATGCGTACGCGCACTATCACTATTTCGCACATAATCTCTTAACCTTTTTCGAAACCCACCGTTATTATATTCAATCGCCCTACCTAAATACACGACCTGCCCATTTAGTTCAGCTTTATAGAGGCCGATGTGTTTGTTATATGGGCTTAAGTCTTGTAACGTTAGCGAACTAAGCACTCCTAATTGAATCCACTTTCGATTCCACTGCGATACGGTAAGTCCCCCATACGTAATTTCACCACTGATGTTTGTAGATTGAGAGCTACGTTGATAGTAGTTATCTAGTTTCTCCCTTTCTTCTTTAACCTTTCTAGCAAATTGAGGGTCACTCATCCGGTTTGATTTTTCAGCCTGGGCTACTTTTCGTTCATGTTCCTTCAGTCTTCTACCTGCCTCTTTATGTAAGTTAGCTTGCTTCTTTGCTGCCTCTTGCTGTAATGCATTTAACACTTCAGGTGCATGGTCAATGACCGTCCCTACCACTTTGCCAACTTTATTCCAAAATCCCATTTCAAGATCCTCCTATAAGTAAGAAGCAGTGGAATCCACTGCTTCTTTTTACTAGCTATAAATTTGAGATGATAAAACCTATTATTAAAATAATTGCCACTAGACATCCTAGACCACTGAGTAAATTTTTAATGGCTCTTGCTTTAAAATACCAGACGAATCCAGCGATGATTCCAACGATCGGTGTTGCAATAAACGATAAAATGATTCCAAGAAGAATAGAGAAACCTACTGAACCCCTACCATCATCTTCATAAGCAGGCTGTGAAGTCGTAGTGTGAGATTGAGTTGATGTGTTCTGATTTGTAGGCATTGGATCACCGTAGTAGATGAGGTCCTGACGAATCCGGGATTCAGCACTACGTAGCCAGTCATTTACTTCATAAAACTCATTATTGTTGATATCCCTCACCATTTTAACTAGCTCTTTATAGGCATTGTTTTCATTTGAGAGATCGTTCACCAAGTCAATCATCATATTTACTAATTGTCTCTTTTCAGCACTATTCGAATATAATTTTTTAATTCGATAGATGACCTTGTTGTGATAGCTTTGATTGTCCGCAATCATCGTAATGAAATATAACTCTTCTAGTAACGGATAATCATGTACCGACTCTTTCCCTTGATTTAATTTTTCCTCTAAAACACGACAAGCCCGGTCATAATTTTCCATATTTAAATAGATATTTGAAAGGCGTAGGTAATAGTTAGACTCGCCTGGCTCTAATACTATCAGCCTTTCATAATAACTAGATGCTTGCTGATATAACTTTTGGCCTTGGAAAACTTGTGCAAGTAAATAGATTGTATCCGCATCATTCGGATTTTCACTTTCTAGAATGTATAGAATTCTCTTTGATTCTTCATACCGATCTAGATTCAGATAACACAACGCCATATTCTTCCGAACTCGTTGGTCATTCGGGTACTGCTTCAACATCTCTTCTAATGTGTATAGGGCACTATTGTAATTCTCATTCCCCATACTATCTAGCGCTACTTGCATTAACCTTGAATATGCACCATTGTCCATGATTTCACGGTCATAGTTTGACTTTGCATTGGCATCACTCAAAACCTTGTATGCCTTCGCAATCTGTTGGAATTCCTCAGGATGTGTTTCATTTGGGAATTGACGGATTTTCTTAAAATACGCTCTCTTTATCTCTTGCTCTGTCGCTGTTTGACTGACCTCAAGCAGCTCGTAATAGTTACTAACAGTGGTTGCTTGCATGATTCTTCCCCCGCAATTTCTTTACCCTTTATCATTTTGGGATATATACTCTATCTTAGGCTTAAAGTCCTTTATTAAGGGATTCAGCCAGGAATTAAACTGAGAAACTAGTATAATATTAACATAATATTGCAAAAGAAGTTGATTTTCGACAATTTTTTCATGTGGGGGTAGTTCTTTTTTCTTAGGTGGGATTGGAGGAGGTGTGTGTTTCGGTTTGCGCATGGTTTGGGCGGTTCTTTTTCGGGGAAGTGATGCGTAAGTGGGGGATTTTTACAATTATTGTTGCTTTTGAAGGGGTATCTTCCAGTTTGTGGGTTCTACGCATGATTTTCTGATCCAATCTTGTATTAAAGCATGCGCATTTCTGGTTTGCGCATGCTTTGGGTGGTCTTTTTCGTAGAAACCATGCGCATGTGGATATCTTTTACAATTACAGCTCTTTTGGAGTGATATCTTACATTTTGTGGATTATACGCATGGTTTTCTAATCTAACCTCGTTTCAATGCATCCGCATTTCTGGTTTGCGCATGCTTTGAGTGAATTTTTTCATAGAAACCATGCGCATGTAGATATCTTTTACAATTCTAGCTGCTTTTGTAGCGATATCTTCCATTTTGTGGATTCTGTGCATGGTTTTCTAATCTAACCACGTATCTAAGCATGCGCATTAAAAAAACAAAAAGCCTGAGGTTTTAAATCAAACCTCAAGCTTCTGTATATCAGTTAACGATGCTCAGACCCTCCACCCCATAACTCTCTACCGCCTGTATGGCCAGTGTTATGGTGGATCTCCTCGTCAACGAGTTGGAGCACGCCAGCCTCTTCCGAATGATGCCACGTATATCCTTCAGGTGTATTCCCTTGTGCTAACTGATCGATGTCCGCGCTACTTAAGCCTAGCTCTTGCACCAAGCCTGGGTTGGATTCGATAGCCTCATATAACTCATAATTGGCATATGAAAAATGGACTGAATCTGATTGGAGATACATGTCTTCTTGAAGCTGGACATCATAGGCTGATTCAAAAACTGGGAAGGTACCAGTGATGGTGCCATCTGGAACTTCAACCGTTTTTTCAATGAAAGGGACATTTGTTTCTGGGTGTACATCCCCTGCTAATGCATCATTTCGGGTTGAGATTTCTTCAGCCTCGGCCACGTCTGCCCCATCAATGACATCAACAACTCCAACCGCCAGAGTTGAGATGACCGCTACCTTACCAATGTTCTTCACGCCTTGCATCGTCTGTTCATTATCTCCGGACCTGATTCCTTCGATGGTGGTACCCGCACTTTTTACCGTATAGGTCACGGCGCTTCCGATTCCTTTAAGTGTTCTTCCAGTTGAGTCTTTTAAATCATAAAACCCTTCTAGCTTTGCAATCTCGTCTTGCTTTAACACTCCGTACGTGCCTCTTACGGCTCCATCGACAAATTGTCCGGCATTATCTAAGGCAATTGTGGACGCCTGTTTAACTCCATCGCCGACTTCTTCCACCCATTCCGATTTAACAGCCTTGCCGACTATCTTGATGCCGCCACCGATTACACCACCGGCAACCGTTCCGACACCTTTCCCTACTTTACGAAAGAAGGCCATTCTCCCACACCTCGTTTTTTATTCTATGAGACTATCGTACTATGTCGCATGGGAATATGGAATAATTTTGTATGCTAGCTAAAAACTAGTATTCTCAATAACCATCGCAATCCCTTGCCCACCGCCGATGCAGAGGCTGACGACTGCATATCGTTTACTGCGACGTCGTAGTTCATAGGCTGCTGATAAGAGAATTCGCGCTCCACTTGCGCCGACTGGATGCCCCAGTGCAACAGCTCCACCGTTGACGTTTGTTTTTTCACGGTTTAGTCCGAGCTCTTTTTCGACGGCGAGGTATTGAGCCGCAAAGGCTTCGTTCACTTCAACTAAGTCCATATCCGCTATTCCAAGACCAGCCCGCTCGAGTGCTCGTTGAATCGCTGGAACGGGACCAATTCCCATGATGGTCGGGTCGACCCCCGCTACTCCCCACGAAATCACTTTCGCTAGAGGGTTCAACCCATTTTCACGCACCGCTTTTTCTCCTGCGACGACTACTGATGCTGCGCCGTCATTGATGCCAGACGCGTTTGCCGCGGTAACTGTACCATCCTTACTAAACGATGGACGGAGTTTGCTCATCAACTCCAAATTTGCATTCGGTTTGATATGTTCATCTTTATCTACAAAAATACTACCTTTTCTCGTTTTAGCCTCGACGGTAACAATTTCTTCTGCAAAGGTTCCATTCTCCGCTGCCTTAGCTGCTCTTTGATTCGACTCAATCGCAAAATTATCTTGTTCTTCACGTGAAATGGAATATTGCTGTGCTAGTTTTTCAGCGGTCATTCCCATACCTTTTCCTGTGTATTGGTCGGTTAATGTTGTCAGCAACATATCTTCAAACTGGAGATTGCCCATTTTGGAACCACCGAATCGTTGTGTAAAATTCGCGTACGGTGATTGTGACATATTCTCCGTTCCCCCCGCGAGCACCAAGTTCGCATCTCCCACTAAGATATGTTGTGCTGCTGAAACAACAGACTGCAGGCCGGAGCCACATAGACGGTTTACCATAAATGCAGGAACTTCCTGAGGAACACCGCTAAGTAGAGCGATATGCCGAGCTAGGTAGGATGCATTTTTTTCAGTGTGAATGACATTGCCATAAATGACATGATCGATTTGAGCTGGATCGACCTTAGATCGTTTCATTGCTTCAACTGCTGTATGGACGCCAAGTTCAGTCGCCCCTGTTCCAGCAAAAGCCCCTCCAAAACTCGTGAATGCAGTACGTGCTCCATCAATAATGAAAATTGGTTCCATCATATTACCTCCCTTTTACCATTAGTTTACCACGGGATCGTCAGTATGTAATGAATATTCAGACGGAAAGGGGCGCGCATTTCTGCACACCCTGTGTTAGACTCATTCAGTTGTTTATGTTGAACTTGGCTGCCTATAAGAAGAAAAAACGAGGGATAGCGAGGAAACATATGAAACGCTTTCATTTTTATGTATTTATTATTGCACAATATGTATGGACTGAGATCGTTTCAAACGAGTAGAGCAGATGTAAGAGGAATGTGACTTTCTACCTATATATTAAAACAATATTCGACAATAATTCCGTGAAGTTTGTCACACTTTTTATTATTTTTAAATTTTTTTACTATTATTTTCAGTAAGTGGTCCCTATACATGAAGTTTGTCTGTAACAAACGTTACGTACGGTACCCTCGTACGTGAAGTTTCCCCTTTCGACTCCCCTTCTGTTACCGAGTACATTGGTAATACCGGCGGAATACATGAGGAACGCGTTCTTTAAAAGGACTATTTTACGTGAATTTTGAGGAGCTTGCAGAACAATACACACCATTAATTTATCAAGTGATCAAACGACTACAGCTGTATGGGGATAGAGAAACCTTTTACCAAATTGGCTTAATTGGACTGTGGGAGGCATCGACCCGCTTCGATTCAGAAAAAGGTGTTGAGTTCTCAACATTTGCATTTTCGACCATTCGTGGAAAGCTGTTGGATCATTTAAAAAAGGAAGTTCGCTACCAGGAGCACTGCCAGCCATCGAAGGATGAGAGTTTTATGATGGTTGCCGATAGCTCAGACCCTTTTTCGACAGACATAATTGATGTATATGGTAGAAATTTGACGAAAAACCAAGTGAAGTGGGTACAGGGGAGAATTATTGAGGATAAGAGTTATAAGGAAATTGCGGAGGAACATGGAGTGTCAGTGGAATCTGTGAAGTCCTGGGGGAAGCAGGCAGTTAAAAAGTTACGCGGAATTATTTTAGCAGAAAAGTAATTTTGGGGTTCTATTTTTATTGATTAAGAAACAGGCATTGGGTCAACAATGTATGGTGAGGTGAGGACATGATTAAGAGGTTGCTGATTCTCGCAATCATTGTGGAGCTTGGTGTGTTTTGGTATGTGCATCAAGGTAGGGAATTCGATCAAGCTGCAGAATTGCCACAGCGTGAGCTCTACTTGGACAAGAAACAGGTTCCCATTGACGAACCAGAACCGGCTGTTGAAACGGCTGCTACAACTGACCCTTTGACTGTTATAAAAGACAAATATACGGTTGAATTTGAAAGTCTTGAAAAGGAAACAAAAAAGAGAGCTAAGGAGCTATTGGCCCGAGCAAAAGAGGATTTTGTTGAGGAATCATCCGAAGGCATCGCCGCTTTGCAGGTCATGAGCACCTACTATAATGAATTTAAAACGCTAGAGAAAGAAACAGACGTAGCCTTCGAGGAGATTTATTCTGGATTTGAGGCTGAACTAGAGGAAAGTGGGTTCTCGAAGGAAGAAGCCATCCCATTTCGTGAACAGTACGAGGAAAAAAGGAAGAAAATGTTGAAAAAAGCATTAGATGTGCAGGGGAGTTATGAGTGATGGGTGTGGGTTAGTGAGATGAGTTGGAGGATTGTGTTCTAAATAATGGCGAACATTATTTTATGGGACAAAGACTTTGATTTATGGGACGCGGTTCCGAATTTATGGGACACAAAATTCGATATATGGGACAATGATCCGGATATATGGGACAAACGTAAAAATAGAGCAATTTAACAGATTAATTGCCCTACTTATTTGGGATTGCCACCTAACTTACGGAAAATTTCCAACTAAGTGCTTCAGTTTCTGCCATTCATAGAGAAAAATTGCGATCGAACTATAGGTGAAGATTATTTTATAGGACAAAGATCTGAATACATGGGACATAGCTCCAATTTTATGGGACACAAAATTCGATATATGGGACAATAATCCGGATTTATGGGACACAACTTCATTTTTATGGGACAAACGTAAAAATAGTATGAATCCATTAAACCAGTTACTATCCTTAAAACACTCATTTGTAACTAAAGACCCATTCAAGTGATTGAAATAACCGGCTAGAATGCTATAATGAAAGATATAATAAAAAAGATCAGGTGCGGCTAACACCCGATCTACAATTACATGCCGCAAAGTGAGCGGCTGCCCATGAATTTTTAGTGAGTTAAAAAGAAGTAACTACCTGGATCCTAGGCGAGGATAGGCGGTTACTTCTTTTTCTTTTCAACGACCAACATGACTACAATTGTTAGGACCCCTATCAAAACTACATTCGATTGCATTGCCACAGACATTGCCTCATATGACGTCATCAGACCACCTCCCTTCTTGAGGAAGTGGCTAACCGCCCACCTTCTTTATGTAACTGTACCTCTATTTTAGCACCCTAACTACTAGATTACTAGCAAAAACAGAACATTTGTTCGTATATTAATTATTACGAATGCCGAAAGTTTTTTCACGATAACAATGTCTATTATGATAAAATATAAAAAATCAGATAAAGGAGCGACCTAGATTGAACTTATTTGAAAAGTTAGTTTCAGATTATGATGTCTCGTTGGACAAGAATGGTGTTAGTGGAGAGCGTCTGGCGGCACGTCTCGCGGCGTTATCGGAAATTGGTCTAACTCCAGATAAAGGCTCTCACCGGATTGGATTTTCCAAAGAAGAAAAGGCTGCAAAAGATATCGTGAAAAAGTGGATGACCGAAGCTGGCCTTACCGTGACCCAAGATGGAGCTGGAAATGTGTTCGGACGTGTTGAAGGGAAAAATCCAGATCTACCTGCGCTTTTATCCGGGTCCCATGTGGATAGTGTTCCAAATGGTGGTCACTTTGATGGCCCTCTAGGTGTGCTCGCTGCACTTGAGGTCGCTGAAGCGTGGAAACAAACTGGCTTTGTTCCGGAACGCCCATATGAAGTTGTTATTTTTTCAGATGAAGAAGGATCCCGTTTTAACGGAGGATTTAGCGGAAGTGCTTCGATGATTGGTGAAGCGACGAGAGAGGAATACCTCTCAAAAATAGACATCAACGGTGACTCATTCACAAAAGTGATAGAGGACATCGGGCTATCAGTGGATGAATTTTTTCAGTCAAAAAGAGACTTATCTAAGCTTGAGGCATTTGTAGAAATCCATATCGAGCAGGGGAAAAGATTAGAACGTGGGGGTGTCCCAGTTGGAATCGTGACGGGAATTGCAGGACCTTGTTGGTTGAAGCTCACGTTTACAGGACGTGCGGGACATGCGGGCAACACACCAATGAACGACCGTCAAGACGCGCTTGTTGCGGCGGGACAGTTCATCCATGAGGTTCAGTCCCTACCAGGGCAAGTTAGTTCATCGGCCGTTGCAACCGTTGGTAAAATCGAGGTCATTCCAAACGGGGTGAACGTCATTCCTGGTGAGGTTCGCCTCTCAGTAGACATTCGCGACATTCAAAAGGAAACAAGAGATCGACTCGTTGACTTAGTGTTGGAAAAGGCGAAAACTGTTTCTTCGGCACAAGGTATCGAGCTTCATATTGAAGAAACATTGCGCGAAGCACCTGTTCCAATCAGTAAAGAGATGCAACAACGATTAGAAAAATCAGTCGTCGCGCAAGGCATTGAGCCGGTATACCTACCTAGCGGTGCTGGACATGACTCCATGATTGTCGGGCATGTCCTCCCTGTCGCGATGATTTTCGTACAAAGCAAAGACGGAGTCAGCCATAACCCTGCCGAATGGACAGACCTAAGTGATTGCGTGCAATCTGTGCATGTGTTGAAGGATTTTGTTGAGGGGTATGATAAGTAAGATTCTAGCTAAAGAAAAGCTCAGCATATGACTGAGCTTTCTTTTATAATAGATTTACCTTATTCAAGATTCTATCAACAACAACCCCTACCGGAACATTCTCAGTGTCTATGTACTCTCCAAAGTTGTGTTCGTTATACGCTTTTAAACACTTGTCTGTTTGTTGAAAACACCAGTTTCCTTCTTCTTCTCCACGTTCAAGTAGCCTTTTGTAAATAGTATCCTTACTTGCAGTTAAGCAGAAATGGTAGGTTCGCTTATCAATATTTTTAAATCCATTATAAATAGTTTGAAAGTATTCGAGGTTTCGAATAGTCATAGGTACAATTAAATTCACATTGTATTTAGTTACTATAGAATTTGCTACCTTAACGGTTAACTCTCTCCAGAGTTCTAAGTCTTGAAAATCTCCGGTTTCTGCTTCATGTCGTTTTACTTCTTTAGGTAAAACATTTCGTAGCATAAAGCCTACTTCTTCAGGATCGTATAGCATACTGTTTTCAATGACTTTTACTAGTTCGTTAGAAACAGTGGTTTTACCCACACCGAATGCACCATTGATCATAACTATCATTTTATTCTAGCCCCAGTCGGAAAAAATTTAGGTTTATCTGTACTTTAACATAATTTCCCTTTTTTTCGTAGCCATATTTTTTATTCCTCCAAAACTTCCCAAACCCGAAATATGCCAGTGTTTTTTTGAGCCATTGTACGCTATTTTCGCTCTTTTTCCAACTCCGACCATTTACAAATCCCCCAACACGTCATATAATACCAACATACCATTTGAATATCGGCATTCACTCATATAATCGCGGGGATATGGCCCGCAAGTTTCTACCAGCGCACCGTAAATGTGCTGACTATGAGTGAGCAATGGGAATCCATTTTGCATTATGCGATTCCACTTTCCTTCGATGAAAGCCTGAAGGTCATTGACTCACTCGTAATTGAGGAGTGCAATGATGTTCAGGCTTTTTTCATTTTAGAGGATGTTCAAAAAGTCCGGTGAAAATGACACATCGAATTTCTTCGTTGGCTCGCTTTTGCGTTCCTCACGTATTTACTTCATACGTTCCGGTACTCAAAGCTTCGCCGCCTAGAACTTCTTGGTCCTTTTCATCCTCCTTTTTGAACACGTATTATAAGGAGGAAACGAAATGGAACTCTTACATCAGAAAATTATCAACGAAGGCAAGGTCCTCTCTGATCACGTCCTTAAGGTCGATGCCTTTTTAAATCATCAAATAGATCCGCAATTAATGGTGGAAGTTGGGAAAGAATTCGCACGTCGTTTTCAGGATGACAAGATTACGAAGGTGCTTACCATTGAATCCTCAGGGATTGCGCCTGGACTTATGGCTGCCCTTGAGCTTGGTGTACCAGTTGTGTTTGCTCGAAAAAGAAAATCTCTTACTCTCGTAAACGACCTACTCACTGCGTCTGTTCATTCTTTTACGAAAAATGAAACCAATGAAATCTCTGTTTCACAAAAGTTTCTTGAACCTACGGATAACGTGCTTATCATCGATGACTTTTTAGCAAACGGGCAAGCTGCCATTGGTCTTGCCGAAATCGTTGAAAAAGCTGGCGCAACAACCGCTGGCATTGGAATCGTAATTGAAAAATCGTTCCAAGATGGTGGAAAATTGCTTCGTGACAAAGGGTTCAAGGTTGAATCTCTTGCACGCATCCAATCACTACAAGATGGAAAAGTTACATTTTTAGAAGAAGTGGGGGTTGGTCGCTAATGAAGAAGAATCTATTTAAAACTGCTTCTTTAGGAATTCAACATGTACTTGCGATGTATGCCGGTGCAGTAATTGTGCCACTTATTGTTGGTGGTGCGATTGGATTAACGGGTCAGGAACTCACGTATCTTGTTGCAATTGACCTTTTAATGTGTGGAATCGCAACGATTTTACAAGTATGGAAAAATAAGTTTTTTGGCATTGGGTTACCTGTTATGCTCGGTTGTACATTCACTGCGGTTGGTCCGATGATTGCAATTGGTGGGGACTATGGGGTATCCGCCATTTACGGTTCGATTTTAGTCGGTGGTGTGTTTGTTGTTCTCATTTCAACCATTTTTGGTAAGTTGATAAAATACTTTCCACCAGTCGTAACAGGATCGGTTGTTACAATCATTGGTATCACCCTCATTCCAGTTGCGATGAACGACATGGCTGGTGGTCAAGGAAGCGCGGATTTTGGTTCGCTTCAAAATCTAGCTCTTTCTTTTGGAACTCTCATTTTTATTTTAGTTCTATATCGTTTAGCAAAAGGATTTATCCGTCAAATTGCGATTCTACTTGGATTAATCGGTGGAACAGTTGTTGCCTATTTTGTAGGTAGGGTTAATTTTTCAGCCGTTTCTGAGGCATCTTGGTTTCATATGCCAACACCATTCTACTTCGGAATGCCTACATTTGAGATTTCTGCTATCATCACGATGATTCTTGTGCTTATCGTGGGACTTGTTGAAGCATCTGGTGTGTACTTTGCTCTAAGCGACATTACGGGTAAAAAGCTTTCAGAAAAGGATTTGGCACATGGGTACCGTGCAGAAGGAGTTGCCACTATATTTGGTGCTATCTTCAATGCGTTCCCTTATACTACGTATTCTCAAAACGTTGGTTTAGTCCAATTATCAGGTGTTAAAAAGAACAGTGTAGTGTATGCTGCTGGGGCATTTTTAATCCTACTTGGTTTCATTCCTAAGATTAGCGCATTTACAACCGTGATTCCGACGCCTGTTCTAGGTGGCGCGATGCTCGCGATGTTCGGAATGGTTATCTCTGCAGGTATTAAAATGCTAAGCAAGGTTGATTTTTCATCACAGGAAAATCAATTAATCATCGCATGTTCTGTCGGAATGGGCCTTGGTATCACAACTGTTCCAAGCTTATTTCAAAACCTACCGGATGGCATTCAGATTCTATCAAGCAATGGAATCGTGATTGGAAGCCTAACAGCCATCTTCATGAACCTCATCTTTATGAAAAAGTCTGCAACACGACAAGTACAAATAGTAGAAGAACCAAAAGCATCTTAAGGACCTGTCCCACATAAAAAGGTGAATCCCACTACAAGGATTCACCTTTTGTTTATTTTCCACAACATTTCTTATACTTTTTCCCGCTACCGCATGGACACGGGTCGTTCCGACCTATTTTTTGGTTGTTTTGAACCGGGACTTGGACGAAGGGCTCATCATCACCTAGTTCTTTCCTTAGTGCTTCCTCTTTCCAAAACGACAAGTCAGGATGAGATTTGCCGATAATCGAATAAAAGCCATATGCGACTTCTTCAATATCAACCATGAATGCTGTTTCATATGGAGATTTCATGTGTTGATTTATAATTGGAATTGCCTCTTCTGAAAAATGATAGCTAAGTGCCTCAATGATCATTTCTTTTTCATCGATTTCCTCTACCTTGTGATAAGCATCTTTTAAAACCTGAACAGCTAGGTCGGTTTTGATGTTCTCAACTACAGATGACGCAAAAATAGATGATTCTGGATTTGTTACAAACGGTGCAACCTCTTTTACCACCTTGTCTGACTGAAACTGGATTAGTGCAGATGCCACTTCTTCTAACAACATATCTTCATCGCGCAATAATAAACTTGTTAGAACAGGAATATGCTTCTCCATTTTCAACAAACCAATCATATAGACTGTTATTACTCCGTTCGAAGAAAACCAGTCATCGTTCAGTTCTTCAGCCAGAATCGTATCTATTTCCTGTTCTGTAATCCAGCCCTTTTCAACAATACATTTTGCCAACCGTTTTGCCTTTCGATATGTTATAGCCTCATAAAATCGACCATGGTCTAGTTCGTTTAAAAGCAGCCTATATTGTTGATAGACCTCTTCCTTTGTCCCATTTACCATCAATTCAAAAAATGCCCATGTCTCATGAGGAATATACGGTTCAAGCTGATGACGATAGTTTAAAACAAGGGTTGGTTCTACTTCGGTTACTAGATGTACCGCTAGATGAACTTCTGAAGCGTCCATTTTCGGGATGTTTTCCACTAAAATCGATAGCGCTTCTTCGTTTATTTTTTGGTTATCGATATAAGTTAATATGTAAAAGAGATTTTCTTTTGTTGTAAAAGCCTTCTCTAATAAGGCTACCGTCCACTCTTCAGGTACGGAAGGATAATCATGGAGTGCGTGTAGAACTGTTTTTTGAATCAATAGGTCATCTGATAGTAAATGTGGTTTGATTTTTTCTAGAAATGTCATAGAGATAATTCCTTTCATTATACTTATTGCATGCGATAAATATACGCATCATCAATAAAGGTATTGTCTATCGTTTTACGTGAAAATCTAATATCTGTTATTTCTTTAGGAGAAGTTTGAATTACTGATCGTAAAGATTTTATCAAAGGATGTTTTGGACTCCAAGCTGTGATATCCATTAAATTGATACTTTTTAAATCCCCGCTCTGATTAATAATATCATTAATTTGTTCATAAGCTTTACGCGCCCCGTGGGTATCTACCACCTCCGAAGCAATAATTAACCTCCAGTATTCACTTTCAGATTCATAGAGCCAAAGAGCAGCATGCACATCAAAATTTGCTTCATCTAATTCCTTTATTAATGCCTCACCTTCATTAAAATCTTTTTCTACCAAAAACGTTTTAACCATTGCAATACCCCCTCGTCAGGATCTGTGACTGCCCAGAATATGCCTTTTGCCTCTTCTTCAGTGTATATGCAATTTCTTGAAAATCTCCTCTATTCATTATAATACCCTCACAAATGAATTAAGTAGTATTTTATCTATTTCTACCTTGCACCTAATGATTTTGAACTAACAACTTTCCTTCTTCTTAATGACATTGCCTCCCAAAGTGCTGAATTCGTAATTTTATCGTCACCACTAAGATTAGAAATGGTTCTAGCTAAACGCAGTACTTTCATTTGAACACGACTACTCCATTGATAACTGGCTGACCATTTTTGAAGCATCTGCTTTTGATCGGTTTGAAGAGTTGTTCCTACAACTAACCTTTCAATTGGTACACTAGAATTTAAGAACTCACCTTGATATCGTTTGTACTGTCTGGCTCTTGATGCAATGACTCGATTGCGGATTACTGAGGATGTTTCCACTTTTTCATTTGAATCACCATGTAATAGAACAGGTTTTAATTCGAGAATGACGTCTATACGGTCTAAGATTGGACCAGAAATTCTATTTTGATAGGTATTAATTTGTTTAGGTGTACATGTACAGTAATGACTACGGTCGCCTAAGTAGCCACAAGGGCACGGGTTCATTGCACCTATAAGTATAAAGCGAGATGGATACACGACAGTTGTTGCAGCTCGACTTATCGTTACTTTTCCAGTTTCTATTGGCTGCCGTAGCATATCCAGAGTTCTCCTGGGGAATTCCGCCATTTCATCAAGGAATAGTACGCCATGATGTGCAAGCGATACTTCACCAGGCTTCGGTATTGAGCTTCCTCCAATCAGTGAAACAGAAGATGATGAATGATGTGGTGCACGAAACGGGACTTGAGTTGGGTTTGCTTGGGAAACTCCAGCGAGTTGATAAATACTCATTACATCAAATTGACTTTCATTTGAAAGTGGTGGCAATATCGAGGGCAAAGACTCTGACAATAGGCTTTTACCACTTCCTGGCGGTCCAATTAATAAAACATTATGAGCACCTGCTGCTGCAATTTCTAATGCACGCTTTGTTTGGTGGTGACCGATTATGTATTGAAAGTCTTTATCATAATGGATAATCTGTGGTGAGGTTTTTGTAAGATTCATAGTAGAGGGATTAGGGATTCTTTTGCCTGATAAGGATTGAAGAACATCGTTAAGTGTACGAACAAATCGTAACTCAATTCCATCGATATTTGTGAATGGCAAATCTTCAATGCATGGTAGATAGAGAATTTTAATATTTTGCTTTTTAGCTGCAAGAATTGCAGGAAGCATTCCTTTAACTGACTTAATTTCTCCTGTAAGTGATAATGCTCCTAGAAAAGCAGTATTTACTGGTATTTCATGTTGAATATAATGCATTTCTTTCATTAGCCCTATAGCCATCGCGAGATCAAAAATGGGAATGTTTTTCTTTTGCTCAGAAGGTGAAAGATTTATAATGATTTTTTTACCAGGAAAACTACAATTATTAGCATATAAGGTTGCCATTACACGATCCTTAGATTCCTTCACACTTGCTTCAGGCAAACCAATTAGACTGACGGATTCTCTCCCAGGAATAATCTGGACTTCAACAATAACTTTATATCCTTCCAGCCCTCGTAATCCGATACTCGTGACACTAGTAGTCATATATTTCCTCCTTAGTTAATTAATTAGAATATACGTTCGTGTTTTTAATATATATCCTTTAGCGAATATTGTCAATTTATAGTTTTGCTCATAGAAAAGTCCGCTTTCCCACCAACTTTCATCATCTGGGACGAGGGACCTGTCCCTCTGTCCCAACTCATATCCCCATTTTCAATACCCGCCCAATGTTTTCCGAACAATTTACGAGGTTTCCTTTTGCATTTTTCATCGCTGTTTCTAGGTCGACCACTCCTGGTGTTATCGAAAAGATAGCATCGATGCCGTGTTCTTTTACGATTTCACTGCCAGGTCCTAGATGTCCGGCAATCGCGATGACAGGTAGGTTATGTTTCTTAGCCTCTTTTGCGATGCCGATTGGCGTTTTACCGTAGATGGTTTGGCTGTCTATTTTTCCTTCGCCGGTTATGACAAGATTGGCATCGGTCATTTGCTTTGAGATTTCGGTTGCCTGTATTACAAGCTCGATTCCACTTTTTAGTTCAGCGTTTAAAAAGGCAAGGATTCCGCCACCGAGCCCTCCCGCTGCTCCGGCACCAGGAATCATCCGAATATCTTTACCGGTTGTCGTCTCCACACAATCAGCGAAATGGCGAAGATTGCGGTCAAGTACTTCGACCATTTCAGGAGTTGCTCCCTTTTGTGGTCCGAAGATTGCAGACGCTCCATTTGGGCCTATTAAAGGAGTGTCAACATCACAAGCCACTTCAAATGCCACTGTTTCAAGGCGTTTATCTAGGTTGGAGGTATCAATCGTTTGGATGTTTGCTAGTTCTCCACCACCAAATCCGATTTCTTCACCGTCCTCTTTTAAAAAACGAACTCCTAATGCTTGAAGCATCCCAACACCCGCGTCATTGGTCGCACTGCCGCCAAGGCCAATACATATCTTTTCAACGCCATGTTCGAGCGCCTTCAGAATAAGCTCGCCTACACCATAAGTTGTCGTCATGAGTGGGTTTCTTTTATTTGGTGGAACTTGATCAAGGCCTGCTGCAGCTGCCATTTCTATGACGGCTGTTTTTCCATTTCCAAGAAGGCCAAAGAATGATGGAACCTGCTCGCCTAGTGGTCCAGTAACCGTCGTTGGGATGATTCTCCCTCCTGTTGAATAGACGAGTGAATGAACGGTTCCTTCTCCTCCATCAGCCATTGGAGATTTTATGTAGGTAGCGTTAGGAAAAACCCGCTTTAAGCCTTCTTCGATTGCCTCCGCTACTTCAGTGGCTGTCAAACTTTCTTTAAATGAATCTGGAGCAATGATAATCTTCATAATTCACCCCCGACAATAAATAATAAAATAGCCAACTAATTGACTAGTTGGCTACATTTTGGAACATGGACCTGTCCCTTTTATTCAAATAGTGGACTAACGGCTTTTTCGTTGTGGATGCGGTCGACTGCATCGACTAGCAGTGGAGCCACGGAAATCCTTGTGATTTTATCAATTTGTTTTTCTTCTGGTAATTCAATCGTGTTTGTAACGACCAATTCCTGAATTGGTGAAGACTCAATTCTTTCAATTGCTGGACCAGATAGAACCGGGTGCGTACAACATGCGTATACCCCTTTTGCGCCTCTTTCCATTAGAGCTTTTGCAGCAAGCGTGATTGTGCCAGCTGTATCAATGAGGTCGTCAATGAGGATAGCATTTTTTCCTTCGATGTTACCAACAATGTTCATGATTTCAGCAACATTTGGCTTTGGACGACGCTTGTCGATAAACGCGATTGGTGCATTTAAATGGCTTGCCAATTTACGTGCACGAACAACGCCACCTTGGTCAGGAGAAACAACTACAACATCCTCAAGATTTTTAGCAGTAAAATATTCAGCTAAAAGTGGAACACCAAGTAATTGGTCTACTGGAATATCGAAAAATCCTTGGATTTGTGGTGCGTGCAGATCCATTGTTACAACTCTTGTTGCACCAGCCTTTTCAAGTAGGTTAGCAACTAGCTTTGAAGTGATTGGTTCACGGGAGCGCGCTTTACGATCTTGGCGTGCATATCCGTAATACGGAATCACCAAGTTGATATTTTTAGCTGAAGCTCGTTTTAATGCGTCAATCATGATCAATAATTCCATGATGTGTTCGTTTGCGGGTTGAGAAGTTGATTGTACTAAATAAACCTCGCTTCCACGTACACTTTCTTCGAGGTTTATTTGGATTTCTCCATCACTAAAACGTGTAACGGAACTTTTCCCTAATTCACAGCCAAGAAGTGATGCCATTTCCTCCGCTAATGATGGGTTTGAGTTTAAACTAAACATTTTAAAGCATTCGTTCAAATGATAAGCCACTATTAGTCCTCCATGCAAAATATATTCTATATATAATATACCCCATCTTAGAGGTCATTACATAGTGTCAAATTTCAATTTTCGACAAAATCCGGCGTTTTTCCTTGTTCTGCTACAAATTACCAAAGGTAAAAGGACACCATGTTGCGTGGTGCCCTGTCTTTTTCAAAAAGGATGTTTTCGCAAACTTTGTTGTTATTGATACAATTGATTTCCGCTCCAGGTGGACGCTTTCCGCGGGCGTGGCTTGAGCCTCCTCGTCGCTATCGCTCCTGTGGGGTCTCAAGTCTCACGCTTTTCCCGCTGGAGTCGCCACCTTCCGCTACAATCAATAGGTTTGTTTTTCCAAATAGCAACAATCTTTTAGAAAAGAGCCTTTAAAAAACAATCGTCTTATTATTATCGACAATTACTCGGTCTTCTAGATGCCATTTTACACCACGTGCTAGCACGCTACGTTCTACGTTTTGGCCGATTTTTTTCAGTCTTGCTACATCATCACGGTGATCAACACGGGCGATATCTTGTTCGATGATTGGACCTTCGTCCAGATCATTCGTTACATAATGGGACGTCGCACCGATTAATTTTACCCCTCTTGTGTACGCACGTTCATATGGTCTTGCTCCAACAAACGCAGGCAGGAATGAGTGATGAATATTGATGATTTGGTTTGGATATGCCGCCACAAAGTCAGGCGTTAGCACTTGCATATAACGAGCCAGCACAATCAAGTCAATATCATACTCCTTTAAAAGCTGAAGCTGTTGCTCTTCAACCTGCTTACGGATGTCCTTGTTTGCTGGTATGTAGTGAAATGGGATTCCGAGATTCTCAACGACAGGTCTTGCATCTTCATGGTTGCTCACAACTACTGCGATGTCCGTCATTAGGTCCCCGCTTTGCCATTCCCATAAAAGTTCATGTAAACAGTGAAGCTGCTTTGAAACAAAGATAGCCGTTCTCTTTACATTTTGAACGTTGATTAATTTCCATTCCATTGAAAATTTCTCAGCGATTTCAACAAATGCTGACTTCATTTCTGATTGTTTTTCAGTCAAGGATGGACAGTCAAATTCGATTCGTAGATAAAATGTTCCCTCTTCATGGTGTGTAGAATACTGACTTGATTCAATGATGTTTGCGTCAAACGAATATAAAAATTGGGAGATTGCCATTACGATTCCTGGCTTGTCCGGACAACTCACCAAAAGCCTTCCCCGATTCTCATTCTTACTCTGAAACTCTTCTCTATTAAAATACATGTTCATAACCTCACATTAATTTTGAGGACAATTATATCAGAAGTTTGAGCGTAGGGACAGGTTATTTGTTCCAGCATTTTCCCTTAGGACAAAAAACCTGTCCCTTACCCCTATGCAAGTTTTGCGATGAGTAAGGCAACAAGGGCGCTTCTGATTGGCATTTGTGAGATGAGGAGGTGTTCGTTTGATGCGTGGGCACCATCTCCTACTGGTCCTAAGCCGTCAAGAGTTGGAGCAAATTGTGAGGCGAAGCTGCCGTCACTGCCACCACCACTCGCTTGTTCTTCCAAGTCGAAGCCAAGGTGCTCTTTTGCGAGGGCTTTTGCTGTTTCAAACATTTCGCTAATCTCTGATGTTCTTTCCATAACCGGTCGATTGATGCCACCTGTTACCTCGATTGTAAGACCTTCTTTTGATGGCTTAAGACCTTGAATTAACGGGATAATCCGTTCAAATTCGGCGTTATTTTTTACCCGTAAATCTAGTTCAGCTTCTGCTTCTGCTGCGACGACGTTTGATGCACTTCCTCCATTTATGAGCCCAATATTTAAGGTTGTTCCTTTTTCAAAATCCGTTAAGCTGTGTAAATAAAGGATTTGGCGTGCTAATTCTTCGATTGCGCTGATTCCTTTTTCAGGCTCAATGCCTGAATGTGCCGCGCGACCACTCACCTTTATCGAGAACATGCCGACGCCTTTACGAGAGGTCTTGAGCTTTCCTTTTATCGAACTTGCCGCTGATTCTAATACGAGGACATACTTACTTTTTTTCGCTTCTGACTCAATTAATTCACGGGAAGATTCGCTTCCGATTTCTTCATCAGATGTCACCAACATGACAACCTTTGTTTTTAAAGGAATTTGAAGAGTTTTGAGAGCATGTTGCGCAAACAAGCCTTGTACAATTCCACCCTTCATATCGAAAGATCCTGGGCCGTATAACTTGTCACCGTCAATACGGAATGGGAGCTCTTCAAGCGTCCCCTTCGGCCAAACCGTGTCCATATGGGTTAAAATTAAAATCTGCTCTTCCCCTTCACCAAATTCACAACGAAGGTGATTACCGAATTGGTCATCCTTAAAAACCTCAATTGAACCACCCACATATTTCGTATATAACTCCTGCATGTGATTGCCTACCTGGTCCACTGCTACTTTATCATGAGACGGAGATTCAAGCTCGACTAGCCCCTTCAAAACCTCCACCATTTCCGATTCCTTCTCTTTTAAAAAATGTACAATTTGCTCTTCCATTATAAATCCACCTTTTTGTGGGAAAATTGCTTCGACCCACTATTTTTACATATGCGTCTTGTGTCCTGTCTTATTATTACAATATTACAACAAAAGAACCCATGCCACTAATTTATAGCATGGGTTGGAAATTTCCTATTGAGCGACTGGTACTCTTTTTAAAAAATGCTCGAGGAATCGTGGCGCGTTTACTTCTGTGCATACTTGGATTTTCGGCCCAGAGTTAGAGTCTCGAACAGGAACGGTTCTCCCGTCCTCCTCTCCCTCAGTTGCTACCTTGATTCCAACGTACTCCGTTTTTACAAGGCTTGAGTCCATTGCGACTCCCACCGCCAATGGATCATGGAGTCCGCATCCGCCAATTCCTGGGCTGAATGATTCGTAAAAGTCGTGGTAAAAACCGACCATATCTGCAAAAAACGTTCCTGTCTCGGAGCTTCGCCATGCTTCCACCTTATCCCTTGGTAGTAAGGTCTGCATGGTGACGTCCAGGCCGACCATGGTTAATGGAAGTCCCGATGAAAGTACGATTTCTGCTGCTTCAGGATCTGTATAGATATTTGCTTCGGCATATGGCGTCGTGTTGCCAGGTACAAATACCGCGCCGCCCATAATCACAACATCGCCAATAAGCCCCACAATCTCCGGTGCCTTTTGAATAGCAAGTGCTAGGTTCGTAAGTGGCCCGACTGCGATAATGGTGATCTCATGCGGTTGGTTTTTTACCTCTTCAATTATAAAATCAACCGCAGATTCAGGTTGTACCGATTCTGCTGGTTCAAAATTCAACACATTCCCTAAACCGTCTTCACCGTGGACATGCTTCGCAAAGCCTTCGCGTGTAGGGCGAGTTAGTGGTTTATCTGCACCGGCATACACCGGAATCTTTTTACTAAGCTTCTCTATAACCGCCAATGTATTTCGTGTTGCTTCATTCACATCCACATTTCCATAGCTCGTCGTTAACCCAATGATATCGAGCTCTGGCGAATTCACCGCATACGCTATGGCCATTGCATCATCTATTCCAGTATCGACATCAAAAACTACTTTTTTCATATTGTTCCTCCTTGCGAATTGTCCCCGTGTCCTAGTACATCCTCTAAAGTTGGCATTGAGCTTTGCGCACCTTTTTTTGTAACGGTGAGAGCACCGACCTTGTTTGCAAATTCCGTTGCTTCTCGCAGACTTTTTCCACTCACGATTGCAGTCGCAAGTGCACCGGCAAATGCGTCACCTGCTGCTGTGGTATCGACCGCCTTCACGTTATGTGGAGGTACTGAAAATGTTTCTGTTTTCTTCAATACAACGACACCCTTACTACCGAGTTTAGCAAAAACAGTGTCGGCTCCTTTTTCCAAAAGTCCTTTACTTGCTACCTTTGCAGATTCCGCGTCTACAATCTCGGCATCTGCGATAATCCCTAACTCGCTTTCATTTGGCACGAGATAGCTAACCTTTTTGTAGAGTTCATCTGGTAGCTTTTGTGCTGGTGCAGGGTCTAGCATGACGGGAACGTTGTATGTATGTGCGATATTTGCAACCTCGATGACCGTCTCTAGCGGAATCTCGAGCTGTAGCATCACTAGTTTCGCGTCACGAATGACCTGTTCATGTTTCCTTACATAGTCAGGCGTTACGTACTCGTTTGCTCCTGGTGATACAATAATTCTATTTTCACCTTCTGTGTTCACGCTAATCACCGCGACACCAGACGAAACACCATGAACTTTTTCAATATGTGAAGTATCCACAGTTACTTCTTCTAAACCTTTTAAAAGTTGCTCCCCAAACATATCGTTTCCTACAAGGCCGAGCATCGTAACTGACGCCCCAAGCTTTGCGGCCGCATACGCTTGGTTGCCGCCTTTCCCGCCATTACCGGTGAAGAAGCCTTGCCCCATTATGGTTTCTCCCCATTCCGGACGTTTTTTTACATTGACCACCATATCCACATTCAAACTTCCGACAACCACAATATCCCCACTCATCTACATCCCCCTCATTAGGACAAGGAATCCATGTCCGGCTATTGAAAAAACGCGATTATAATATACAATATTATAGACAAACTAACATACAGTATCAAAAATTGGTTATTGGAGGAATATACATATGCATAAAACTGCGGACATTATGGAAGCAAAGGATTACATATTAAGTAAGACGGATCAACGTCCAACAATCGGAATGATTCTTGGTTCAGGACTTGGTACGCTTGCAGAAGATATTGAAAATGCGGTTGTCATCCCATACAGCGAGATTCCACATTTTGCACGTTCAGAGGCAATTGGGCATGCGAACGAGCTTGTGATTGGGCAATTAAAAGGGAAAACAGTTGCAGCTATGAAAGGGCGCTTCCATTACTATGAAGGATTTACGCTCGATGAAGTGACGTTTCCTGTTCGTGTGATGAAGGCACTTGGAATCGAGAATCTACTCATCACAAATGCATGTGGCGCTGTAAATACAGATTTCAGCCCTGGGGACTTAATGTTAATTACAGACCACATTAATCTTGTTGCGACAAATCCATTGATCGGTATGAACAATCCTGAATTAGGAACTCGTTTCCCTGATATGTCGGAGGTTTATAACAAAGGACTCCGTGGAATTGCGGCTGAGGTAGGGAAAGAGAAAAACATCGAGCTACGTGAAGGTGTATATGCGTGGTGGAGTGGTCCAACTTATGAAACACCTGCAGAAATCCGCATGATTCGTACGCTTGGTGCCGATGCTGTTGGAATGTCGACTGTTCCAGAAGCAATCGTTGCAAACCATGGTGGCATGAAAGTACTTGGTATCTCATGTCTAACCAACATGGCAAGTGGGATCTTAGACCAACCATTAAGCCATGACGAAGTAATTGATGTTGCTGGACGAGTAAAAACAAAATTCATTGAATTGGTAACAGGAATTTTGGAAAAGGTAGAGTAAGGTTAGAGATGCCCACGTGATTACTTTTACGTGGGTTTTACCTTATCGATTTAGGACCCCCCTTTTTCGACAAACTTCATACTTTCCTCATCTTTTTTGACATTTGTCCTAATTCTTGTAACTTTTTCTCTTCCCAAACGTCTAATACTTGTGTACTATTTTTATCAGCTAGTAATCTATGAAAAAGGAGATGACCTACATGAGTCGAAGAGAGCGTCATTCAAAAAAGAAAACGAAACGAAAATGGCCCAAGGTTGTCGGAATCATTGCTCTTCTATTAGTGTTAGCAGTCGGTGGATATGCCGTTTATTTATATCAGTCAGTTGCGAGTACAGTTGGAAAGATGCACGAGGAAAGAGGTCCTTCTGAAAAACGTGATCAGCAAATTGATATTGGCAAAAAAGACCCGATTTCAATCTTGTTGATGGGTGTTGACGAAAGACCTGGCGACAAGGGTCGTACCGATACGTTGATTGTAGTATCTGTGAACCCTCGTACAAACTCAATGGAAATGCTAAGTATTCCACGTGATACGCGTGTGGAGCTTGTTGGTCGCGGTGTGCAGGATAAAATCAACCATGCGTACGCATTTGGTGGCGTGGATATGACCATTGATACAGTTGAGAACTTTCTTGATGTTCCAATTGATTACTATGTGAAGGTAAATATGGAAGGTCTTAAACAAATTGTTGACGCACTTGGTGGTGTTCAAGTGAACAATACGTTTGCATTCTCACATGATGGTGCATCATTTGCAGAGGGCCCACTAACTTTAAGTGGAGAACAGGCTCTTTCATATGCCCGCATGCGATATGATGATCCACGTGGTGACTTTGGAAGACAGGACCGTCAAAAGCAAGTTATTCAAGGCATTATCGATAAAGGTGCAAACTTATCGTCGATTACAAAAATTGATGATATTCTCGGAGCACTTGGTACGAACGTAACAACGAATGTGTCTTTTGACGAAATGAAAACTATCCAAGCAAACTACAAAGATGCTCGTCATAAAATCGAACAATACAGCATCAACGGTGTCGGCCAAACGCTGGACAGATGGTACTACATCGTTTCCGAAGAAGAACGCCAAGCCGTTTCAGCACGCTTAAAAAATCACTTAGAAATCCAATAAGGGGGGCACTGTTCCCTCATCCCAGAGCAACCGGTGAAATGCCGGTTGTTTTTTTATTTCTCCATAATAGTTTTCCTCCTTTTTCCACATACTAATCAGGGATTGGTATGGTTGTCCAAAGGAGGTTCTTCGATTGAAAATCAAATTTTTACTTTTTATAGCATTCTTATTTGTGTTCTGTTCGCCTTCTTCTGCTGCTGAAAAGTCACCGTTCTTTGGAGTCAGTGCAACGGTGGTACAAGTTGAAGATGGTACATTTGAGGTAACCACGAAAGGTGCCGAGGAGAACGAAGGTTTTGTGTTTTCTCCTGAAGGGGTTAAAGGTGGAGAAACGATCATATTTGAGGTCCAAGTGAAGGGTGAGGCTGCCGTCTACTTGCTCGTGGACGAGACGAATGCCCGTGGTACTTTTTTAGCAGAAACGGTGTCTCCTGTCATCGGCTTACATGAGCCATGGCGGACAATTCAGCTTGAGGTCGAGCTTCAAGAAACAACCTCGCAAATTGATGCGATGGTACTCACAAATAAACAAGAAAAAACCAAATTCATGTTCCGCAATGTGAAAATGAGTGTGAAAGAGTAAAAGGATGCCAGTGCTGGCATCCTTTTGTGCTACTCTACCTTTTTTGATAATTCATCTAGTTTCTTTTCAATCCTTTTGACACGTAATGAAAATCGTACCACGAAGATGAGTAACAGAGCAATTGAAATTGGAATTAAAAGAGCAAATAATTGAAAAAGAATGTCGCCGATATTTAGCTCCATAGGATTTCCTTCTCTCCTTTTTTTCCACAATATACTATCCAGTTCAAGTTCCGGTCAATCGTTTTTAGGGACAAGGGACCTGTCCCCATGTCCCACACCTATTTCAGTTTAAATTGCTGAATGAGTGTGTTCAGTTCGCCTGCGTTTTCTTCGAGTTGTTTTGCGCTTTTTGATACTTCTTCCATTGAGCTGCTTGATTGCTGGGCAGTTGCGGATACTTCTTCGACGCCTGCTGCGGATTCTTCTGATACGGCAGCAATTCCTTCAATTGATCCACTAATTTCTTGTGTATCATCAAGTACATCATAGAGAGAGCTTGACATGGCCTCGATTTGAGTACCTACTTGTTCGATTTTTTGCTTCAACTCATTAAACGTCTTTCCGGTTGTTTGGATTTGAGCGGTTCCTTCTTCAACTGATTGGTAGCCGTCATCCAAGGATTGTACGACCTGCTTTGATTCATTTTGTATATCTTTTACAATCTCTGTGATTTCAGCGACAGATTTGCCAACCTGTTCGGCAAGTTTACGAACCTCGTCTGCTACAACCGCAAAGCCTCTTCCGTGTTCTCCAGCGCGTGCAGCCTCGATTGCTGCATTTAACGCTAACAAATTCGTTTGTCCTGCGATTTCCTGTATCACACTAACAAGTTTCGTAATTTCATTTGTTTTATGATCCAATCCAACAACCATCGCGTGGGACTGTTTCATTTTTTCATTGATACTGTTCATTTGCTGAATCGATGTTTCCATATAGCCACTGCCATCATTCGTCATCGTGAGCATGCCTTGAGACTCTTCCTTGATTGAGTCACCTTTAACGGCAACCTGCATAATCTCCTGCGAGAATTTTGACATTTTTTCAATCAGTGTAGTTGCTGAAGTCGCTTGGTCCTCTGCACCGCGCGAGAGCTCTTCCATCGTGACCGCAATTTGCTGACTACCAGCCATGACCTCATCCGCATACTGGGTCAACTCTTCACTTTGACCTGTCACATTGTCCGAAACAACGGTCATTTGCTTGACCATTTCCCTGATATTTTCATTCATACCATTAACTGAATGTACAAGCTGACCAATTTCATCTTTTAACTTCGTTTTTATTGGTTCTGCCTCGAGTTCACCATTTGAGATGGCCTCCATGCGGCTTGCTACTTTTTTAATTGGTCTTGCAATTACCATCGATGTGTAAATCGCAATGATCGTTCCAAAAATGAACACAACCGCTGATATCACAAGTCCTACGATGTTCGCAGATTGCCCATAATCCACTACATTTTGACCAGTTGCCACGATATGTCTTTCGCGGTCATTTGACAGCTTTTCAACACGCTCCATCAAATCACGAGCTACAGGTTGGATTTTGGTTTGCAGATTTTCCTTCGCAAGTTCAGGATTGCCATTTTCATATTGGCCGAAAACATCAAACTTTAACATGTCACGCCATTCTTTTGTTTCACGTAAGAGACTATCAATCTCTTCAATCTTCATCGGACTTAATGTACGATCGATTAAATCGAACTCCACCGAATACATGTCATAATCATTTTTATAGGAGGTATCGCCGTAGAGCACATAGCCTCTCGCAAGCCCAATACTCTGTGCGATATTGTATTTTAAACTATCATATTCTAGTATGACAGTGAGTTCCTCCGTAACGACATCTTCTGTCTGCTGATTCATGTTGGATACAGCTAAAAAGTTATAGGTCGCTAGTGCTAGACAAAGGATAATAATGGTTGAAAAAATAGCAGCTAATCTCATTCGAATGCTTTTCATCGATGTACCTCTTTCTTGTTGGATAATAGAAAAATCGGCAAAAAATAAGACCAATTCTCGTAGAATGGCCAATTATCAGTAGCTAGACGTTAGAACTAAGAATTTTGCCGGTTCTTGTCATGTACGTTTCTCTATCTACCAGTATATAAGTTTTATCAGTCTCGAACAATATACGAATGCAGGAAACCTGTTACTTTTTCACTATTAAATCTAGTAATAATTTCATAAAATCATCCTTGCTTACAGGTAACACCTCAGGTAACTCCATACTCGTTTTCATCAAAATCTCCTCCGTCTTTATTTTTCTATTACTAGTAATCTAGTATTACCGGATTTTTAATAGATATACATGTTTGCTAGATTTGATTTAAGAAAAAAGAGGAAGAAAGCAAAAAACCAGCCCAAAGGCTGGCTATCAATTACGAACGGACACTAATGCCTGTTCAATGACTTTCATATTTTTCAGGGTTTCTTCGATACTATAGCTTGGTTGGTTCCCAGTAAGGACAGAGTCTGCAAAATGCTCGACCTGGAGCTTGTATTGGTCACCTTGAACAGCTTCCTCACGTTGTCCGTTTTTAGTGTTTATCACAAGCAGGCCATCTCCCTCGTGATTATCAGGACGGAAGGCATACTTAACTAAAATAGTTCCTGTTGTACCCACAACTTCATATGAATCCTTTTGTGACTGCTCGAAACTGCAGTCAAAGTTTGCGATGACGCCATTTCCAAACGTTAAAGTACCCGCTACCGTCGTATCGACATCATGTGTCGGATGAATATTTGCAGCTGCCTTCACCTCAACAGGTTCTTCTCCAGTAATCAGACGGCTTGCGTGAATGCAGTAGCAACCCACATCATAGAGGACACCGCCCCCAATATCCTTTTGCAATCTGATATTCCCAGACTCTAAGTCTAGTGAGAAGGAGAACGTCGAACGAATTAGCTTCACATCCCCAATTTCGCCTGCCGCGATGATCTCTTTCACACGGTTGTGCTGCGGATGGAATTGGTACATAAAGGCTTCCATGAAAATCACATTGTTTGCTTTAAAAGCTTCCGCCATTTCCTCCACGTCTTGCGTAGTAAGCGCAGCTGGCTTTTCACAAAGAACATGCTTGCCGTGCTTGGCAGCTTCAATTGCCCACTTTTTATGGAGCTGATTTGGAAGTGGGATGTAGACTGCATCAATTTCAGGGTCATTTAATAAATCTATGTACGAATCATAATGTTTTGGAATCTCAAGTTCAGCAGCAAAATCCTTGGCCTTTCCGCTTTCACTGGCAACAGCCACCACTTCCACATTTTCCGCACGCTTCATCGCCGGAATTAATGCATTTCTCGCAATTTTAGCAGTCGATAAAATACCAAAACGAACCTTTTTCATCTCAATTCCTCCCTAATTGTTTTAATTTTCAAGCAAAAAAAGTCAGAGTTCTCCCTCTGACTTCAGTTTACGGTATTGTATTCATGATGTTAAGCGGATTGACATTCTTTTAATCTACCAACAAGGTCCTTCATGACCTCTTCCGTTGTAATAGAAGTAGTTGCTTCTACTTTTTTCTGAATATCAATCATTATTTGTAAAAGTTGTTCAGAACTCATACTTTTTACCTACCAATCTTATTTTCCAATTAAAATCCATTTTACACTATTCAACATATTTTGCAAAGGAAAATTGTGACAGTTTAGTGACAAAAACCACCATTTTTGGTTATGGAAGCGAAATAACTTTCTTTATTCCTGTGGCGGTTGTATCCCCATGTATATCCCATTGGTAAAGCCCGCAAACTGTATATCACCATTTTTATGAACAAACGGAACGGCTACAATCTTAAAAATTTCTCCATTGGGTCCTGGCATGGTTACGACCATCACCTGATTAGCACCGGCAAAACTGTAGCCGACCTTGCCTAATTCTTCTTTCACTGCTTTAAACTCGGCTAGCTTCAATGTGTCTGCGACAGCCTTATTGCGTTCTGATCCCTGCAGATAGGTTACACCACATTCACAATCATCCCCATGTGCAAATGCAATGTTTCCAGGTAAGGTGAGCGCTACCAACACTAGCAAACTTCCTAAAAACAAGACGACTTTCTTCATTTCAAATCCTCCCTTTCGTAGCTTCATTTTTACAAATTACATAAATATCTGACAAATCCCTCTATTATTCGCGAAAATGAGCCGAATGTCCTATCCTGGTTTCTTTTTATCCAAAAAAAAACAACCCATTAAAATGGATTGTCTTTTGTTACTCTAAACCGGAGTCTTCAATGATTCCTTCGTATTTTGCAATATCTTCATGAAGGACTTTTTCGAGTTCTTTAAATTTCGTGGAGATGCTCCCCACGGATACATCAAATTCTTGAGCAAGCTCTTCCTGGGTTGAAATACCACCATACGGATATATTTTTTCTACCATATAAACTAAGGCTGCTTCATAGATCCCCGTTTTTATAATTCTTGGATTTTTGTGTTCGCAATAGGAATGCCACAGCGAAAGCCCAATCCCGACAATTTCCTCTTCGTAGCCGTACTCCTTCATCCGAATCTGGAACAACTCAGCTACTTCTAGTTGTTTCGGCGACTTCCAATCATAACTTTCAGCTGAAGCAGTTGGCTTTCCAAACATAAACACCATGAATACATCGATAAATTCACGTGACATAAAATCAACCGGATTTACCTCGTCACTATTATCAAAGAGTTCGAGAATCAGCTCCCGCATTTCGCCTGCAAACTCCGATGGCAACTCGAGAAATGTTGGGAAAAAGATGGAGTTCGCTCCTGCAGGTAACAACGTTCCGAACACAAAATAACCCGCATTCACATCTGTTTCCGTTTCGTAAATTCTCACCTGGTACTCTACCTCTGTAAAAATATCCCGAACTGTCATATACGTTCTGTGCTCATCCACTTCAGTCACCGTGTAGGCCGATGGTCGCGCCGTTTTCCATCTCTGGATTAGATCTCGAGTACGCGGACGACTGTATTTCGGTCCATATGCATCAACATACTCTTCTAGAATTGTTTTATTATCAACCGGAACTGAGCTAATTACCCAAACTCGCGAAAAGAATGAAAATAAATCATACACGTCATCTGGTAGTTCATCAAAGATATACGTATACTCTTCTAAGACATCATCAAAAAAATCATCATACATATGAAGCGCGTATTGAAATACATCATGCTGGACATCATTCAATTCGTTTTCGACCACTTGATCAATTGAAACCACCGCTGACCGTCCACAACATCTTTTATACTTCTTCCCGCTCCCGCATGTACAAAGGTCGTTCCGTCCAATAACCTTCATAACATTCACCCTTCTCTTTTAACTATGACACTATCATACCATATATTGTCTGAGCCGACCCCCGTCTCCTGTCGATATTGGAGTTGAATTTTGTGTTATATTTTTCCGGTTTTGTAAGGGGTTTTGTGGGAAGTTAGTCACTTTAAAGGGGTTGAGATTGAATGAGGGTTTATTTTCTAACTTAAGCGTTTGATAAATTGAAGGTTCACTGCGGTTTTAATTTGGATTTATGGCTAATAAATAAAAATTACGCCTGTTAAATGAAATTTACTGCCACTAAACGTAATTTACTGTCACTATCTCGAAAATACTGTCACTAGCAAAATTCACGCCGCCCACCCATCAAAGAACCCGAATGCACCAACTGCATTCGGGTCCTCATTTAGACTGGTATCCTTAGCGTTTGTCCGATACTTAGGATGTCGCTTTTCAGATTGTTCTCGGTTTTAATTGTTGTTACGGTGGTGTTATAGCGTTTCGCGATTCCGTATAGGGTCTCGCCGGATGATACGGTGTGAACGACAATGTTTGTCGGCACTTTTAACACCTGCCCGACGTAGATCATGTCCGATGTTAAGTTGTTGGCCGTTTTGATAGCGGTCACGGTCGTGCCATTTTTGACAGCGATCGCTGACAATGTATCGCCACCCACAACTGTATAATTGACCGTATACGCTGGAGCAACAGGCTGCGCCGGAGCAGTTACAGGTGGCGGCTCAGCAACTTCAATCGAACCACCTGTCGTTGGAATCCGCAATACTTGTCCCACAAACAGCGAATCCGTTGTCAGTCCATTTGCTGCCCTCAACTCATCAACCGTTGTTCCATTTCGGTTCGCAATTCCCCAAAGTGTATCACCAGATACAACTGTGTAGGTGCTAACACTCTGAACTGGCCCAGTATAAACAGGTGATACCACTGGTACGGTGTTTGGCAATGTGGTTGTGTAGCTGTTCCACACATTTTTATTCTCCTGGCCTAGGCTCCAGTTTCCAACACCACGGAGATTGTATTTACTCACCAATTCCAGCTTTGCCTGAATCGACTCTTCATTTTCAAACCAAATCGTGTACGTCCCCGGAGCTAATGCAGCACCATTTACAATCGTAACCGGATCTCCTTTTTTAATCGTTACGGTTGCCTTTGGCGTTTTGCTAACTTCATCAAACACGACCGTCCCATTATAGCGTTCGATCATTGTTTGGACTTGAGTATTCGAGATTCCAAATCCGCCCATGCTTTGGCCTTCAATCCAATAGCGGCCAAAATGCGCAATTCCAAGGACAATTTTATCTGGAGCAACATCTTGTGCCAGTGCGTACTGAACTGATTTTTCAACCCATGAATAGCTTGCGACCGAGCCTGGGTCTCCGCCTTGATAGCTCTCGTCATATGCCATAATCATGAGATAATCGGCGTATTTCGCAAGACTTGTGTAGTCATATGAGCCATGCCAGCCGGCCGTCCAACCATTCGGATTCGCCGCAACCGCTACCGACACTTCCTTATTAGGCGGAATTTTTTCACGCAGCAACCTCACAAATTCCGTATAGTTCTCACGGTCAACATCTGAGACATTTTCAATATCCACATTTACCCCATCCAAGTTATATCGTGCGATGGCATCGGCAATTTGCTGAGCCGCAAGCTCTTTGTTAGCAAGCATGGCACGGCCAACATCGCGGTTCCAGTGATTACTTAAAAACGGAACGACGCGAATTCCTTGCCTGTGCATCGTATCGATAAAGTTCTGGTCAACCTGGTAGGTGAGTTTCAGCGTGCCATCTGCATTTATGTCAAAATAACTTGGTGATACGATGTTTACGGCATGTCCTGTTGAATTTACCGTATTAACGAACTGCTTCGTGCTACCAAAGTACATATAACCAAGGTTAACAACCTCGCTTGCCGTTATTGGCAGGCGTAAGATTTGTCCCTGTGTTAGCACATCACTACGTAAATTATTCAGCGACATCAATGAATCGACTGTTGTGTTGTAGCGCTTTGCGACCGAATACAAGGTGTCACCCTGCGCAACTGTGTAGGCGCTAAACGAAACATTCGTCACATCGCTTTTATTTCCAGCCTCATCCGTTTGGGTAACAGTCGCTGATGCAACCCTTGAGGCATTATCGACATACACATCGACTGAATAAAAACCACTATTATCTGCTTTTGCAATTCGCGTTACGAGTACATTTCTAGTGGAATCAAAAAGCGAAACCTCAATTCTCGCATTTGCCTCAGCCTTACCGATAACCGTGTAAATGTACTGCAGGTTCTCATAACGGAAACCATTTTTCGTTGCGACCGCACTTTCAATCACTGTATCTTTTACAATTGTTGTTGCTTCAGCGATGCTTCTGTTTCCAAATCGATCGGTTTGACGCGCTTCAAAGGTTAGTGGCCCGTCCTTCAAGCCCGACAAATTAAGGTTTGCTCCAAAAGCACCGTTAACAACCTTGGTCGTTTCCCGCACTGTATTCGTGCCATCACTGATAACCATCTCAACCGTTGCGCCTTCTTCAACGCTCGAGCCCGTAATGGTAAAATTGGTCTGGTTCTCGTTGTTCACAAATGGAGGTTGATTTGTCACCACTCCTGCTGGTGCAGTTGTATCTTTTTCAAGCATAAATTCTTGGGATTCTCCGATGTTTCCAGCATTATCAGTGCCTGTAAACGCCGCTGTTAATTCACCATCTCTTAATGTACTTAAGTCGAATATCTCCTCAAATCGACCATCGTCACCTGTCTGAACGGTTTTGGAGATCACGTTGGCCCCGTCTGTAATCTCAATCACTATAGTAGCATGTGGCTCAACTGTCCCTCGAATTGGATACACCAACACATTATTCGAAAAAATCGGCAGTGGCGTTTCCATTCGGATCTCTGACGGGCCAACCGTATCTTTTAGTAACGTTTTCGTAACTGCTTCACTCACATTGCCGGCACGGTCAACCTGAGTCAATTCAAAGGACAACTCTCCATCTGAAAAGGAGGTAAGATTGACCGGCACTCGGTATTCACCGTTTGCATTTGTCGTAGTAGTGGTGGTCGTTTCCTGTCCATTCGGATTATAAATACGAATTTGGACCTCCGTGTTTGCCTCCGCTTTTCCAACTATCTCGTATTCTGCTTGATTTTGACTCGTAATAAATTCATCATTTGTAAAAATCGGTGCAATTGGTGCCTGCGTATCTTTTTCGACTGTACTATTGCTTACGTTACTTGTAATTCCTGATGGGCTCGTTTGGAATGCCGTTATGGTTAGACTTGTGTCGAGCATTGTGCTCACATCAACTACAACATGGTATTCACCGTTCTCATTCGTCGTCGTTGAGGTGATGATATCAGGATTTACTCCGTCAGATACAGTAATATCTACCGTTGTACCTGGCTGTGCCGATCCAAAAATAGGATAGCTCTCCGCATTGGTAGCATTGATAATCTCTGTATTGCTAATCACGGGAGGAGCAAGGGTTGTTTCCTTCATCAGCGTGGCCTGCTCGAGCTCACTGCGGTTTCCATGCTCGTCGATGGCACTTGCTGTGACAAAGATCTCCCCGTCGTTCAGATTACGTAGGTCAACATTTGCTGTGAACTCGCCATTTTCATTCGCAACCACATCGGCTGTTTGTTCGGGATTGACGCCATCTGAAAAAACTAGGTGTACAGTCGAACCAGAGTCCGCCATTCCTACCAGCGTGTAGTCGTTGGCATTAGCTGTCGTGATTCGTTGGTTGGTATTAAAAACTGGCTCAGCAACGAATGTATCCTTTGATACGGTTATAGTCTGTGGTTCGGAACGGTTTTCGGCTGCGTCCGTTGTGGTGGCGGTAATTGTGACGGCTCCGTCTCTTAAACCTGTTAAATTAAGAGCACTTTGGAAACTGCCATCTTCACCTGTTCGCACAGTCGCTTCCACCGCCGGATTAACACCATCTGTCGCCCGGACTGTAATTGTCGCATTCGGTTCAGCAATTCCTGCTATCGTATATTCAGCTACATTAGCTCCAGTAATCTCTAGTAACTCTTGAAAACGTGGTGCTTCAACTGTGGTGTCTTTTTTTACCGTTAGCTTGGTCGTGCCACTTTCGTTTCCAGATGAGTTTACGGCTTTTGTTGTAATCGCTATTGATCCATCACGCAAACCAGCGAGGTTCACAAATCCACTATACTCTCCGGCCTCATTCGCTAGCACCTCTGTCGTGATTGGTGCATTAACTCCATCCGAAAAAGATAGATGAACGCGTGAACCGGGATCTGCATTTCCTTTTATCGGGTAGGCTGTGGCAGATTGACGATTGATGATTTGTGTACTCACCACGGTCGGTTCTGTCGGTGGAGTTGTGATTACCGGAGATACCACATCGTCTTGCCCTGGAAGAGTCAATACCTGTCCAATTGTTAAATTTGTTGATGATAGATTATTGGCACTCCTTATGGAATCGACTGGTATCCCAAAACGTTGTGAAATACTATATAATGTATCGCCCGCTGCAACTGTATATGTTGTAGGTGCTTGATTTTCCTCTGGCGCCGGGCTTGGAGCGACTTCCGGTGTTGGAGGTGGAGTTGTAATCTCCGGTGTCGGCTCTGTTGGCGCAGCAACGTTTGTCCCCGGAACCTTCAACACTTGTCCAATGCTTAAGACATTTGTTGATAGATTATTTAGTAACCTTAAATTGTCAACTGTTGTCCCAAACTTTACAGAAATTCCATACAACGTATCGCCGGCAACAACCGTGTAAGTTGTGGTTTCTGGTGTTTCCTGTACGGGCGTTGGTGCGGGAGGTTTCACAGGCTCAACTACTGGTGTAGTGGTTGTATTTTCTACCTGGCTCCCTGTCTGGAGAGGTATCCTTAGTTTCTGCCCAATGCTTAGCATGTCTGTTTTTAATTGGTTTGTGGTACGAATTTGGTCGACCGTGACGTTATAGCGTCTTGCAATACTATAAAGCGTATCACCCGAACTTACGCTATATGTGTAAAATGGCAGTCTCAATTGTTGACCAACAAATAACATATTCGATGAGAGTCCATTCACATTTTTAATCGAGTCTACTGAAACATTGTATTTCTTTGCGATGGAGTACAGAGTATCGCCTGCTCTCACCGTATATATGTCATTGATCGTTTGCGTTTGTCCGCTGATGGCCTGTGCTCCTGCATTCGGAACAGTGGCTCCCAGATAAAAAGTCGTAATTAGCACTGAACCCGCTAATACTTTTGCCATTCTAACCGGTATATGTGGAAATCTTTCTTTCACAAGTTGGCGAATCTGTGTATTTAAGTTCTTATTTTCATGAGTAGCATTTTCGCCTAATTCCGAAGCAAATTCTGTCATATCGGACTCCACATAGACAACTAACGTGTAATCATCCTTATTTTTCACAAGCTTATAGCCTTGAATTTCCAATAAGAACACCTCCTCATTCGATCTTCTTGTCTTAGTTTCTCAACATCTTCCTTATTCATTCCTTATTTGGGTAATTCAACTAACACTCATAAAAAAACACCCAACTACTAAAAGTCAGGTGCTTCATTTTAAGATCTATGTTTATTTTTCATTAGTAGGATAGCCTTTATACATTGGGATAGGGTTTGCGCATTTTGACTTGTGTTATCCACGCGGTATACACCTTAATGCCGTTTATGAAGAGGAGTTGAAACTCATTTCTCAGCGGTTTTCCCTTTCATACCTCTTATGAAAGAGATATACGATGAAACCCACACGAAAATCCCCTTCATACCACTCATGAAGGGGATGTTGACTTATTCTACTTAAAGTTGCACTTCTTCAACATTACGTTCCACTACGCGTGCTCCTTTTATTGCTACAAGCGGTCCACCAACCGTTAAAAAGGCATTAGATGCAACGATTGTATCCATTGCAGCTGAAACTGCTCCTGTATCAACAGGTTCCTTTGGATTTTCAATTGAAACGGTTGTTGTTTTTCCATCCTCATTCGTAAATTGCATTTCGAGTGTCTTTGCCATTCGTTATTCCCCCTTTCTCCAATATATCTTTAAAAACGACTAGATTTCTTCTGATAACATAAAGCTGTCATTACGCTCGATGTTGTATAGCTGTAGGTCTTGAAGACCAACGATTGCAACAGCAACTGAATAAAGCTGATCAGCTGTTGCAGCAGGGTTAATATTGTTGTAGTTTTTGTTTTTGAAGATTTCTTTCCCCTTTTCATCAACACCGGCATCAAATACTAAACGTAACTGTGAACGTTGGATGTCTTGAATGGCTGCCATGTCCATCACCTCCTTTACACCTTTGTTATAGAGAGGTGAGAGGGAAAAAGGGGCATCCCTTTAAAAAAAGGCAAAAAAAATACCTCCACATGGGAGGTCCAAAAAATATATAACAAAGGGGGGGGAATACACTATACATGATGTCCTCATTTCTCCCAACTTATACATTCAAATGAAAAAATATCCACATCCTCAATAATTTCTTCAGATTGGCTCATACTATCCCTACATATGCATTTGTCTGAGGTGTACGTATGATTTCTCTTTTTATGTCAAATCACAATATAATCTACGCCCTTTTTTCAATACTCATTGCCCTTACTGCTAGTATTGTTTGCATTGATATTGTGTTGAATCTCATTCCTAAATTACCTAAACGAGCTGGTACACTTTGGACCATTATCGCCGCAGTTACCATTAGCCTTGGAATCAAAACTGCTTATATCATTGGATTCACTGGACTCTTAGATTCAGATTCCCTACCTTTTCATATTCATGGGCTTGTCGTCTCTTTTGTGATAATCCTTATCACGAGTTTTCTTGGATTAAACCTACTCTTAAATCGAAATATCTCGTATTTTGAATCAGGTATTTTCATTACTCTTGGGAGCTGTGCAACATACTTTATACTTATCATAACTAATAAAATGCTTACCCTATCTCTCAACAACCTCTGGGTTATACTTGGGGTACTGGCGTGTCTTATTTTTAATATAGTGGGTAGCTTCCTCGTAAAAAGGGAGCTGGAAATGAGGAGTTCATCGAAAAAGAGCTGGATTGGTGTGATGTTTGGACTTTCCATCATCAGCCTCCTACTTCTTTCATTAATCGGGTTATACCAAGTTTCCCCTCATGAAATTCACTTTCATAGAGGAACGAGGTTTGCCCCGTTTCTACTATTAAACGTATTTATGTTTATGTTAATTGCTTTTGTCGGTAATTGGTACCAGAAAAAGCTACAGGCAGAACAGAGCAAATTAAAAAATCAGGAACATTATTATCGCTCCCTATATGAGTTAAATCCAAATGCCATCATTATACTGGATGTAAATGGGATTATTATCAACTTGAATCAGTCTGTGGAAAGATTAGCGCTCATGAAAGAAGCTGACATTATTGGTACTCACTATAAAAACTTCGTACCTGATCATGCTCTCTCCTTTTTGAATCAGCAGCTTGAGCGAGCCTTTTTAGGGGAGGTTGTTGAGTTTGAAACTCAAATCTACAATTCTGCTGGTGAAGTAATTGACGTGGAGATACGAAATATTCCGATAGCGCTAGAAAACGGAATTCAGGGGATATACTGTGTCATTAAAGATGTCACAAATGAAAAAAGATATATGGAAAAGATCCAATTCATGGCCTACCATGCACCACTTACAAACTTACCAAACAAACGAAAACTCTATGATGATGTCATTGAAAATGTAAAGAAACAAATTCCTTTTAGCCTTGTCTATCTCGACTTGAATGAATTTAAGAAGACAAATGATCTGTACGGACATTTGGCAGGTGATGCTGTGCTCATAGAGGTAGCGAATCGACTTAAAGAAAGTGACAACGATGGAGTTGCTTATCATATTGGAGGCGATGAGTTCGCTGTTACACTTCCAGTGGTTACTCATGAACCAATATTAAAAATTGTCCAGAGAATTGCATATGAAGTTCGGCGACCAATCAACTATCATGAATTCACGCTGAAGGTTTATGCAAGCTTTGGAATTGCACGTTTTCCGTATGATACTAATAGTATCGAGGAGTTATTACAGAAGGCAGACCTTGCGATGTACGCTTCCAAGGAACAGGAAGGACTTGATTTTGTTTTTTATAACGAGACACTGTTAAAAAAGGTTGAGGAACGCTTCCAGCTTGAGCAGGACTTAAAGAAAGCCCTCGAAAATCAAGAGTTTGAAGTGTATTATCAGCCCCAAATTGAAATCAGTACTGGAAAATTACATGGTGCTGAGGCCCTGCTGCGCTGGAATCACCCTGAAAAAGGAATGATTAGCCCGGCCTTCTTTATCCAGACACTAGAGGAAACGGGTCTGATTGTCGATGTCAGTGAGTGGGTAATTGCTCAGGCTTTGGAATCGATATGTACGTGGGTGAGGGCCGGGTATGACTTTCAACATATCTCGGTGAATGTCTCTGCAAAACACCTTGAAAAGCAGAACTTGTACCATACCATTCGGGATGCGACCAACGGTGATGATACGTTGCTTAGTCGATTAGATATTGAAATAACTGAAAGTGCTTTACTCAATATAGAAAAGTCAATTGAAACCGTTCAACAATTGAAGAAGCTCGGTATTAATATCAGCCTTGATGATTTTGGGACAGGCTACAGCTCCCTAAGTGTTCTACACCAACTACCTATCGATTGTTTAAAAATAGATCGTTCATTTATTCTCAACCTTACTGAGGAATCGAAAGTGTTAATTCGATTGATCATTCAGATGTCTAATTACCTAAACGTTAAAGTTGTCGCCGAAGGCATTGAAACAAAGGAACAACTCGCCTTCCTGCAGGCTGAAGGTTGCGCCTACGGCCAGGGTTTCTACTTCAGCAAACCTATACCCAAAGCTGAATTCGAAGAAAAGTGGTTAAAGAAGTGAGGGATTCTGGTGCAGTTCTCCTGTTTCCCTCTCTCCTTTAAACGAAAAGCTGTGATAGAAGCTTCAACCAACCAAAAAATGCAATCCAAAGTGGTATGCTCAAGGTCGTCCCCCACACCATGCCAACCGCCAATTGATTCGTATTTTCTTCCATCACTCCGCCCCCTCTACTCATCTTGTCTTATCTATATTATAACGGAATAATGACAGCGTTTTCATAAAAAGTCATCAACAAATTCTGCTAAATTACTTCAAAAAGGGGCTTACATCCACAGTTCCCTTTTTGAAGTAGTAATTGCGCTTGCACCCGCATCAAGCGCACGTTGCACATCTTCCTTTGTACGAATCAGCCCACCTGCAAGTACCGGAATATTCATTCTCTCCTTCACCTCTTGAATCATCCAAGGCATCGCACCAGGCAGGACCTCAATATAGTCAGGCTTGTTTTTTTCAATTAACTTATAACTTTTTTCAAGTGCATGGGTATCAATCAAGAACATCCGCTGAATCGCACAAACTCCCTTTTGCTTTGCTTTTTGAATCACACTTGATTTTGTCGAAATTAATCCAAATGGCTGGAATTCCTGACAAATAAATTCCGTCGCATAGTCATCACTTTTGATTCCATGTACCATATCCACATGATAGATCATCTTTTTACCATGTTGCTTTGCTATCTTATTAATATTTTTCAATTGGGCAATATGAATTTCTGTAAATACACCAATCTCATATTTACTTTTTAAAAAATACTCAAATTCCTTTATCGTCGTTGATGCAGGTAGAATACTCTGGTCCAACGTCTCTCCCTCTTTCTCTCGTAACTATTATTACTAGTATACACCGATTTTTCACGACAACAAAAAAAGACCTGCTCAACTAGAGCAGGTAAAAGAGAAAAAAGTCTACAGGTAAATATATAGTCAAATGTAGAAAGATCATTCCCTACATTAACTAACAAATTCAATAAAATAACTAGTATTTTACTATAACTATATACTACCAATGTATTAGAAAAATGTATATTGGGAAAATCGATGTATTTTAATAGCGATATTTGGTGTTTTTTTGGGGTGACTTTCCTAAAAGTGTCCCTTTTTGATGTTTTTTGTCTAAAAATGCACAAAATATTTAAATTTCTTTCTACACCATTCTCCATTTTCCGCAACTTGGACATGCTATCATCATAGAAATAGATTCAAAAAATTCAAAATAAAAGAGATACCATGCTTGCGATTGGGGGAGGAGTGCTAAACGTGCCATATTATACATTTAAAGAAATCTGGACACCATTAAGTATCGTTGGAATTCGTTTTTATAAACGACTCCAAGATCGTATCTACTTTATGAAACTAGGAAAAGGGCCCCGCCGTCCGATCCTGACTCGATTTAATTAACTCAAGCGAGAGCCTATGCTCTGGCTTTTTTTGGTTGTGGATTTGGACGGGTTAGTGCTGGGTCACAGAGACAGGTCCCTCGTCACAGAGGATTCTTGTACTAGGACAACTCTTAGAGGGCATATCCATATTAGTAAACAAGCTAGCGTAAGGGGGCTTATGTTTACTTATGAGACGACGACGCGGAATACCGATTAAGCCGATAGTTGTATTAGCTGGTGCAATACTACTCTTTATTTTGATTCTCTCCTTGTTTCGCTCATCACCAGAGGACGAAGCGAGAGACCTAGTTGACTCTTTTTATAAATATGAACAAGATGCGGATTTCGGGAGTTCATGGGAATTATTCCACCCCCTGATGCAGGAGCGATTTGATAAAGCGGATTATATTCAGCAGCGCAATCATGTATTTGTTGGCCACTTCGGGACCGATACCTTCAAATACACCGTGGAAACTCCAGAAAAAATCAAATCGTGGCAAATGACCAAAAACACAGCAACACTTCACGACGTCTACAAAGTGCCGATCACCCAAACCTATAAAAGCACATACGGCACCTTCACCATCCACCAGGATGTCTTCGTGACCGAAGAAGATGGAGAACTAACTTTATTGTGGTCGTATCAATGAGGTGGTGGTACGGGATTGGGGTAGATTCTTGCTTGGGGCGGAAATGCTGTTTTTTTCTTTTCCCGGATATTGTGCATGGTTTGATGTTGGCTATCCGTATGGAATCATGCGCTTTTTTATTTGCGCATGGTTTCTTCACCGTTCCAACGAGGAAACGATGCGCATCTGTAAATACTTGTAATTATACTCCAATTCTAGTACTCTTTTTCCCACTTATTGGATTATGCGCATGTTTTTTCTCATTTTCAATCATGAAAGCATGCGCATTTCTATTTGCGCATGCTTTCTGCTTCATTCCAACGTGGAAATGATGCACATCTGTAAATAATTGTAATTAAACTCCAATTCTAGTACTCTTTTTCCCACTTATTGGATTATGCGCATGTTTTTTCTCATTTTCAATCATGAAAGCATGCGCATTTCTATTTGCGCATGCTTTCTGCTTCATTCCAACTAGGAACTGATGTGGAACTGTAAATACTTGTAATTAAACTCCAATTCTAGTACTCTTTTTCCCACTTATTGGATTATGCGCATGATTTTATCTCATCTTCAAACATGAAAGCATGCGGATTTCTATTTGCCCATGCTTTCTGCTTCATTCCAACGAGGAAATGATGCGCATCTGTAAATACTTGTAATTAAACTTCAATTCTAGTCCTCTTTTTTCCATTTATTGGATTAAGCACATGACTTTAACTCATCTTCAAACATAAAAGCATGCGCATTTCTATTTGCGCATGCTTTCTTCTTCCTCCCATCTAAAAAACGATGCGCATCTGTAAATACTTGTATTAAACTTCAATTCTAGTACTCTTTTTCCCACTTATTGGTTTTTGCGCATGATTTTATCTCACCTACAAGTATTAAAGCATGCGCATTTCTATTTGCGCATGCTTTCTGCTTCCTTCCGACGAGGAAACGATGCGAAACTGTAAATACTTGTAATTAAACTCCAATTCTAGTACTTTTTTCCCACTTATTGGGTTATGCGCATGGTTTTTTCTCACATATAAAGCAAGAAAGCATGCGCATTTCTTATTTGCGCATGCTTTTTTCTCTTTTTCACTTAGAAATAGGGCTCAAGTCGTGATAATCCTAACTCACATCGGTACGAGTTTGTTTTGAACAGCGTAGATGACGACTTGAGAGCGGCTTTTGACGTCGAACTTTTTAAAGATTTTACTAACATGAATCTTTACGGTTTTGTCGCTAATGAAGAGACGATCAGCGATTTCCTTGTTGCTTAGGCCCTCAACCAAACATTGCAGCACTTCCATTTCCCGCTCGGTTAGTGCGTTATCCCTTGGTTGCTCCTGTTGTTGGTGGAAATTGAGGAGCTTTTTTGTCATCGAAGGATGGATAACCGATTCACCACCGGCTACTGTACGAATCGCTTCCACGACCTGCTCGGACGGCGCGTCCTTTAACAAATATCCGTCGGCTCCTTCACGAATGGCTGCCATAAAATACTCGTCATGATTGTGCATCGTGAGCACAAGCACTTTAATCGACGGGTATTTTTTCTTTAGGATTCCAGTCACTTCGACCCCGTTTTTCTGAGGCATGTTGATGTCCATTAGAATTACATCTGGCTCACAAATTGGTACCTTCTTCAGGGCATCATCACCGGAAACAGCCTCTCCAACAACGCGAATATCATCTTCTAATTCTAATATATTTCTAAGTCCGTCACGTAACACAGCATGATCATCCACCAGCATAAGCTTGATCAACAGTACTACCTCCTTCAAGTCCCATTTTGGGAACAGTTAATGTAATATCAGTACCTTGGCCCTCTTTTGAGTCTATTTGGAGCGTTGCATTGATTTTTTCCGCTGCGTCATTCATATTTAATATGCCAAAATGAGGGTTATTTTGCGCCTTGACCATTGCCTGGAACAATGAAAAACCTACCCCATTGTCCTTTATTTTTAAAATAATATGCTCTTTCTGATAGCTTAACAGAACATCAATCTTTGTTGCCTTCGCATGCTTAACTGTGTTTTGCAGGCTTTCTTGAAAAATATCAAACAGTTCTTTTTCGACCATGGAGCTAAGTGGGACCTCTTGCCCTCTAATATCAAATGAAAACGAAATATCATACTCGCTTTTTATCATTTTAATTCGTTTACTAATCGCAGCAGACAATCCTACCCGTTCAGTTGGATATGGCCGCAACTCGTAGATTGACTCACGAACCTCGCGTAAACTGAGTCGTAATTTTTCCATACTTTCATGGATGAGTTTTCTCGTTTCCTCCCGGTTTCGATCGAACTTTCTCTCTGCCGTTTCAAGATTCATAACCGCTCCAGCAAGCGTTTGAGCAACACCATCATGAATCCCGCGGGCAATCCGGTTACGCTCCTCCAGGATAATTCGTTTTTCCTTCTCTTCTATTAAATATCTCGTCTTAACCGCGACTGCAAGCTGATTTGAAAGTGTAGCAATCGAGTGAATTTCGTCTTCCTCAAAGCTTCGCGAGCGACTTTTTGCCACAACGAGCATTCCAATCGTTTCATCCTCGACAACCATCGGAGAATACACAAAGGCCTTCATATCCTTTTTAAAAAACTCATCAATCGGACCGAGCTTTTTCACTCTGTCCTGATAGACAATCGGTTCCTTTTTACCATCAAAACGGGCCAACGCTTCTCCTGTTAGTTCTTCCTTTGGCGTCACTCTTCCATCATAATATAGAATTTTCCACACATCATTTTCTTTGACCCAAAGCATAATCGCTTGCACATCGACAATTTGGGTAAAGATGGTTTTAAACGTCTCAATCCAATCCGTTGAATGGATGTTCTTATTGACTACGGTTGTTATCGAAAACAGTGCATTTAATCGTTTCTTTTCATTTTCAAGTGTGGAGATAACCGAATACAACAGCGATACTGCCACTAATGGTGAGAAGAAGAAAAACATGGAGAACACGTCAACCGTTCTACCGTTTAGGTATACCATCATCACTCCGTATAGCAATGAAATCGCTGCACTACCCACTTCTGTGAACGTTTTTGTTTTAAACATGAAAAATGGATAAGGCTGTGGACGAATCAGCAATACAAAATCTACAATTAAATTATTCACTATAAAAAAGAATGCTAGAAAGAGTCCATATGTAAGAATTCCATTAAGTAACTCATTGTTCGTCGCGAGTACCTGGGTACCGTTCAAATAAGTTAAAATGAAATCTGCAGTAAATACGCTTATTGCCAACTGTGCAGGGTTAAACAGGATGATTCTCAGCGGTCGCTCGTGAAGAATGTTAATGACTAAGACGATAACCGCATAAATAATAATGGGATATGAAATCCCAAAAAGACCTTGCATGATAAAGATAAACGGAAACGTAATCGTCGTTGATCCTCTCATGAGCGGAATTGGAAAATACTCCGTTACCGCTAGAAAAGCTGTGAGTAAAAGGAGAATCGCGATTTCATCGGTTGGTTCAATCTGAAAAAAGGAATATCCCACTATCGTCCAACCGATTAAGGCTATTAAAATCATATAGAACTTTGCGTAATTCTCCCGCTTATGGGAGGATACCATTGGAAGCTTCACACCTCTACCCCTTATCATAACATTCAGTTAATTGTATTCCCTCACTACTATCATATATGTACACGAAAAAAATAACAAATCATACCATTGAAACCGAATTCACTTCTATCGTATAAAAACCCAGACTAGTCGAATGGCTTGAAAACCACTGACCAATACTGGGTAACCACAAACACCCTAAATGTTTGTGGGATTAATTATGTCAAAAAAGTACATCTTTTTCTATGACCCAAATTTATTATTTTTATACACCAAAAGTAGTATGCCTTGTCCACCCACATAAAAAAACTGCCTCCACACCGAAGACAGTTACTAACACTAGATCTCATTTTTAGGTTGTCCGAGACCCCTTAATATCATTGGCTAAATCTTTTATAAATTGTTTTGTATCAATTTCTGTACTTCTTTCGCCTTTCATGTATGCACGAATTAACGCTTTTCTTACACGATTCACATCGATTGAAATATCGTTATCTACGTGTTTATGTTCCAAGTGAGTTCACTCCTAGATGAAAAGTGTCCAGGGTCGAACATGACACGAGTCAAGGATGGAGAACCTCCGCTCGTTAATAGGTTCGAATGGGCCCTGGCACTTTGGGAGAAAATGGTCTTGGGGAGTTGGATGGAGAAACCAAATCCACCAAGGATTACTATACATGTACGCAAGAGGACTCTGTTTTGCGACTGTCTACCTTAAAAATTTCTACATGTGCTTAGAATCCCAATTAAAACCATATTGAGGTATAATAAAGAGATATGACAATTTTTTATATAGTAGGAGTGAGACCACTTGCTTCAAAATGAAATTCCTAGGGATGCGGTTATGCATTTTTCAAAAGAGCTTCGTGATATGTTTTCGTTTGACAATGAGGCTGACCGTACGTTAATTAACAAAGGACTCAATCTCTACCGTCAGGGTAGTGTTTATAATGTCAGGTACAGTGGACAGAAAGTCGAGGGGCGTGTGCAGGATGTCACCCCTGTTGATGTATCCCTTGACCTTAACCATCTTATCGTAAGCAGTTGCTCATGCCCAACTGGTTCCTTTTGTAGGCATCAGATGGCTCTGTTTTTTTATATGTATGCGAGTGTTGATCGGGTGGGGTCCCTCCTTCAGCAATGGAAAGAGGGCGATAAACCAAAGCCCTCGTTAGCATCGATTCCTGTTAAAAAAGGAAGCACCTTACAGCGTGTGGAAAACAAACAAAACTCGCTTGAATTCTGGATTACCTTTTTCGAGAAGGAATTTGAACGGTTCGAATCCAACCATCCAGAAAAATCGATTTACTTTTTCGCTACGATGTACCATTCGTTTTTTCAACTATTAAAAAGGAGTGCACCTTATTCGGAAGAGTACAAACGATTATTTCATATTCATGCAGCCCTATTTTGTATACGCAAAACGATTGATTTGCTTGAGCAAATGGAGGTGCGAAATTATCAGATAGACAGCTATATTAAGCCATATTTTCATAATTACACAGATACCGTGCTTGATGAATCGCTTGAGATGAAGAAGGTGTCTCTCCCTTTTTCAATCGACGGTATGCTTGAGGAAAGCATCGAGATTGTTAGAGAGACATTACTCCGTCAATCGGTATTTCAGTTTGAGCGATTGCAAATGTACCGTTTGCTTTGGGTGACCTTTTTTAATCGTAAAAAGTGGATTGAACTTGAAGAAAACGCCCTTGATTTAGAAAATCCGGTGCATGTAATTGCATATGCTCATTTACGCTTTTTACAGAATGATGATGAATCTGCTATTGCAATGATGAAGAAACTTGGTCGTGAATCGTCAGCCTACAGCTTTTGGTGGATTTCCTATTTGTCTGAGTCAAAAAAGTGGGACCGAGTTCGTCCCTGGATTAACCATGCGACCGAGGGTATCCGAGAATATATCTTTGCGATTCAAAGCTATGAAGGTCGCCGCCACATGACGAGATTGTATTTACAAAACATCTCGCCATATACAGAGGAGCATGATGAAACCGTATATTTCGAAGCATTGGAGCAGCTTCTTCCATATAGTTATGTTGAGTACACCGACTTTTTATTGGAAACGGAAGATTATCGAAAATGGGTCGAACTACAGATTTTTGCTGGCTATGATATCGATGAGATTGACCGCCATGTTTTAAAAGAGATTGAAAAGGTAGATCGTACTGTGTTACTCCCTCTCTATCATCAAGCTGTCGCCAAAGCGATTGAGGGAAAAAATCGACCGAGCTATAAAAAAGCCGTCAAATATTTACGCAAAATCCGAACGTATTACAAAAAAATGAAACAAGAAGACATCTGGGATGATTATATTACCAAGGTTGCTACTGTGAATAAGCGTTTACGCGCCTTCCAGCAGGAACTCACCCGGGCTTCCATGATTTCAGATTAAGGGGGTGAAAGAATGTTAACTGCAAACACGGTACTCATACATGCTGAATGGGTGGCGGAAAAAGGCTTTTATGTCTGGTGCACAACCGACGATGGATTCAAGCTTGATGCAAAGGTATGGAAACAAAATCTATTCGTCTGGCACGATGCTTCATTTTATGGGAGCTTTTTAGAGGAGACGACCTTTGAGGACAACAGCGCCGTTCTTCTTTCACCCTGGCAGGCGTTTACCTTTTTCGGTGAATCAGCTATAAATTCATTTGTAAAAGTACTCGAGAGTGAGAATGTTGAGCATTATCGAGAAATGTCTCAAGATCTATTGCCGCTTATTAGGGAAGGCGATTTTATGCCTGATTTTGACTATTGGCGTGATGTTGAACGGTTTGGCTGGAAGCCGATTGGTACCCAGCTTACTGGATTTGTAGCAGAGTGGTTTTCTGAAGCAGTGACTGACATGATTCAGTCTGATTCTACCCTTCGAGAGGCATGGGAAGAAATTGCCTCAACCTTTCCGCTTGTAAAAAGCACCACTGGCTCCGAGTTTGTTGTCGACGAAAACAACTGGCTTGAACGAATTGGCTGGAAAGAGGATCACACACCATTTGACGTGATGCTTCAGATTGAGGAACCCGAAATGGACAATGGCACATGGACACTACATACTGTGCTACGCAGCAAAGAAAAACCATATAAAATGCATACTGTTCTTCCGAAAAAATGGGCTCCTTTTGAGGAAAAAATTGCAAGCGACCAAGCGATGTGGTCGAAGCTTGTACCATGGCTTCAGAATGAGGATGGCATCGTTCATGAGCTAACCGAGCGCCAGGCCTGGGACTTTTTAACGGAAGCAAGTACAAAGCTAGTCGAGGCTGGAGTCGGCATTCTATTACCAGCGTGGTGGCAAGCGATAAAGGATGCTCAACTAGCGATTAAAGCAAAGGTGAAGCCAAAAACAGGTGGTGGCCGCCAATCCTTCGTTGGCTTACAATCCATCATCAATTTTGACTGGCGCTTTTCAACGAATGGCATTGAGCTATCTGAGGATGAATTCATGTCGCTTGTTAATGAGCAAAGACGTTTGGTGAATATCCGTGGGAAATGGATTAAGCTAGATCCTGCGTTTATCAAGCAGGTGCAATCCATTCTTGCACGAGCAAATAAAGAAGGGCTTCATGTCCGTGACGTGCTCGAGCAGGAGCTACTCTCCCTCTCAGAACAAGCAGAGCGTGAAGAACAAGAAGCAGAACGAGCATTTGCTGGTATCCAAATTGAACTGAATCGTCACTTGTCTCAAATGATTACGCAGCTTACGGATATTAAAGAGATTCCAACGGCAACGATTCCAGACACCTTCAAAGGCGAGCTTCGCCCTTATCAGCAGCAAGGTGTGGATTGGCTCTTATTTTTACGTCGTTTCGGTTTCGGAGCCTGTCTTGCCGATGATATGGGATTAGGAAAGACGATCCAAATGATTGCTTACTTTTTAGCTGTAAAAGAAAGTGGTGCAAAGCCGGCGCTCATCATCTGTCCAACGTCCGTGCTTGGTAACTGGCAAAAAGAGCTTGAAAAATTCGGACCCGATTTGCGCGTCCATCTTCATTACGGTTCGAACCGCTTGAAGGGCGAAGAGTTTGCCTCACAGGTAAACGAGGCTGATATCGTGTTGACCTCATACGGGTTGTCTCATTTAGATGAGGAGGAAATCTCGGCATACGATTGGGGAACGATTTGTCTGGATGAGGCACAAAATATTAAAAATGCGCAAACCAAGCAGTCGCGAGCGATTCGCAAGCTAAAAAGCGACCATAATATTGCCTTGACGGGTACGCCAATGGAAAACCGTTTGACTGAGCTTTGGTCCATTTTTGATTTTATTAATCGCGGCTATTTGGGCAGTCTTGGCGGGTTCCAAAAACGTTATGTTGCACCGATTGAAAAGGATCATGACGAGGAAACGATTGCTCAGTTGCAGCGCTTAATCAAGCCATTTTTACTGCGACGTACAAAAAATGATGAAGCCGTTGCATTGAATTTGCCGGACAAGCTTGAGCAAAAAGAATACTGCCCGCTAACAGTTGAGCAAGCATCGATTTACGAGCAGTTGGTGAAGGACACACTAGAACAGGTCGAACAACTTGCGGGCATGCAGCGTAAAGGCCTTATTTTAAAAATGCTTGGACAGCTGAAACAAGTATGTGACCACCCTGCTCTCTATTTGAAAGAGCCAAATCCGAAAAATGTGGATGACCGCTCTGCAAAAATGGAGAAGCTGCTTGAATTGGTGGATCATATTCGTGACCAAGGCGAGAGCTGTTTGATTTTCACACAATATATTCATATGGGTGAAATGATTCAAGATGTGCTGCAAAAACGGTTCAATGAATCGGTGCACTTCTTGAACGGAAGCCTGGCGAAGGCACAGCGCGACAAAATGATCGATGGCTTCCAAAACCGGGAGTTCAATATTTTGATTCTTTCATTGAAAGCTGGTGGAACGGGACTGAACTTAACTGAAGCCAATCACGTCATTCACTATGACCGATGGTGGAACCCGGCCGTTGAAAACCAAGCCACCGACCGCGCCTACCGAATTGGTCAAAAACGATTCGTGCACGTGCACAAGCTAATCGCAACCGGTACTCTCGAAGAAAAAATCGACGAAATGCTCGAGAAAAAGCAATCACTCAACGACGAAATCATCACCAGCGAAAACTGGATCACCGAACTCTCAACCGGTGAGCTGAAAGAACTATTGGGTGTGTTTTAAGGTCTTGGGACAGGGGGGACAGGTTCCTTGTCCCTGCAGCACTCGCGGGGGGTGTGGGTTGAGGTATGGGGATTAGGGTAAACGATATACAAGAGGCTTGTATCCTCTGGCCTACTATCCCGTTTACGCGCTAATCGGTATACGAGACGTAACATATTCCTAACTTGATATATCATTTAAGCCCTAATCACTATATTAGACGCTTAAATCTTATAGCTTGATAAACCAATATCCAAAGGAGCTGATTCTTTTGGCTGAGAAGACAACCAAACCAAAGAGAAAGACGAAGAAGTTTGTGCCAAGTGAAAAGCACAAGGACAAAACTGAACCTTGGCAAAGGTTTTACCATTTGGTAGAGGAAAAACTGAAGAAATAATCTACGGGTGGGGACGTTGGTCAACACCCTTATTTAATTAAAAAGAGGAGCACCTCAACTGAGATCATCCTCAACCCACCTTCAAATCAGACTCATACTGTTTATAAATAATATATCGCTGCAGTCCCCGTGAATTCTCGAACGCTTTTTGGATTTCGGTGACGTACTTGTCGTGGCTTCCTGCCTTTTTTGAGACTCCTGCTGCTAACGCATGCTTCATCCATTCGGTTTTTACCTGGTCAGCAAATTCAGAAGCCTGCTCCATTTTACCCTCTTCAATTGCAACAATTGCCTGGTAGTAGGCTTTGTATTGCTGTGGTTGAATATCTTCAATATCCGACTTCGCGCGGAGAATATCCTCCTCGTATAACGCAAGTAACGTCTTAAACATCGCCTGACGTGCTGGTTGCTTATATTTTCGAAGCAAAACCTCTGTCGCTTCCTTTACATCTTCATCAATCCGATTACCCATCCCATAATACAGCTTGAATAAAGGGTTCTTCCTTCTTTTTGCAAGATAAGTCTCTATCTTTCTTACATTCTTCTCCAAATAGATCGGATATACAAACAAATAGAGTGAAAAACTAAAAATAATAAATATACTGCTTACCACGCTGATAGGCTCGCTCACATCGAAGGCTGCCAAGACAATTCCCAATAGGAACGCAACGAGTAATAAAACTAACAATCTCATACTCTTTCTCCCCACTATTCTGATTGAATAATTGTACCTTATTCCTACAAAAAGTGGAAGAACCATACAAAAAAAGCCAATCACGTTTGATTGGCTCATAACCTACACTGGTAATCCACTTTTCTCATAGACTTGCTTCAACATCCGTTTTCCACGAAACAATTTGTTCTTCACAAATGAAATATCCTTACTCAATTGTTGGCATATTTCGTTATAGGTATAATCGTCAAAATAATAGAGAGATAATGTTTGTTTGTAATCCTTGGGTAATGAATTAATATGCTCGCGTAGCCTTTCGTTGTCAAACTTTTCAAGCACCTCATTTTCGACTACCTCATTGGTCGAGTATCGTAAATCCTCCATCTCATCGACTAATACGGTGGCTTTAACCACCTTACTGCGAAGGTAGTCGATACATTGATTCCTTGTGATTCGATAGAGCCAGGATTTCAATTTCGATTCTTCCCGAAATGAGTCAAACTTCAAAAAGATCTTCAAGTATACTTCTTGCATGATATCATCGACAACAACCCAATTCCGCACATATTGAAACGCTACATATCTTAACTCATTTCCGAAATTAGTAATAATCTCCTCAATTTCATGTTCCGCCATTTTTCTCACCCTATTGTGTGGGACGAGGGACCTGTCCCCGTGTCCCATCTATTGTTCTTTTATATTGTTAAAGTAGATTTTGTAGTCTTTTGTATCGTTGTTTTTTACAATTATTTTTCCTTCGTATAATGTTTCGCCTGAGTTTATGTCACCAATTGATAAGTGATGACCTTCTTTTGTTGCTTCAACGATATAGATTTTTTCGTTCAATATGTTGATAAAAGGTGCATTTTCGTCGCTCTCCATATTGACTATATCAATTGTCTGTTTCTCTTCCCATTGCCCCGTTTCAATTTCATATTGCATGAGTTTTATTCCATCTGGGGAATAATTCGGTACAATAAGTGTGGAATTTACAATCGATAATTTATCAAAATCCACAGTAAAATCTTCAGGTACTTCCAATTTTAAAAGTTTATTGTTCTGAATATCGTATATCATTCTATCTTTGGCAAGCTCTGTACCCATTCCGCTCTCATCATGTTCATAGGCTTCAGATAGAAAAACAAAATATTGTTCAGGCTCAGTAGAATAAAAGTCACTAAATACTCTAAATCCCGACCATCCATTCTTTACTTGCGGAGAAGAATAAACAACTTCCTCGTTTTCAATCTTCTTGTCCTTTAGATCTATTGTGTATACCAATAAATCCTCGCCACTATTAATTCCAGATCCCCGCGCGATTACCTTTAACTCATTATTCAAGATTTGAATATCATTAATATCAACCCAATGATATTTTTCTTTATTAGGTAAATCAAGTGTCATTGAAACGGATTCTTCCGATTTTTTATCTAAAATATCTATTTCAAAACTCGAATCAAAATTAGAAGAGTTTATACTGTTACCCTCAACATTGACGTAAATAACCATATTTTTATCTTCAAAGAAACTATTGGGATTTAAATGCTTCCCTCGCATAAAACCTTTGTATTCCTTAATTAATTGATCAATCGAGTCCCACGTGTGGACGCTAGTCAATTGTTCGAAAAGCGACCGATCCGTTAGATTAACAGTTCCCTCCTGAGAAACTCGTAAGTCTTGGTACATGTCATCAACCACATAGCTTACGTTCATTTCTAGATTATCAACTTCACCCTCATCACCACTTACCGTTTCAAATTCAATTTGGATATTTTGACTAGCTAAACTAGATTGTATATAAAACGTTCCAAGCACGATAACCGTGATGAAACTAAGCGTAAGGATTTTCCAATAACGTTTCACTCATGTAACCTCCTATCAGACCCTGATTTTCTTATTTAATAGATAGTTGCCGATCCAAATGGCACCAACCCATGTGAGTAATCCTGTTGCAATGACCATATAAAACAGTTCATTCTCATAAAAATAATTCCCTAATAAAAATTCATCAATAAGCAATGGTCCAATAGCAACTAAAAGGGACAGACCCACATAGAGAACGCCAAGGAAAATTCCTTTTATACGGTAGGATCTTTCAAATAATACAGCCGTAAACGCTACACAAACCGCTGCCATTCCGGTGCCATAGTAAAGGATAAAATCCACAAATGAATTTGGAAATAGTATTTCTAGATAATAGAGATTCGTAATTTCCTGCAATGTTAAAGTCTGAAGAAACTCCTCTGGTACCAACCACTGTAAAACCTTTTGTTCAACAGGAATTAATAATAATTGCAGTGCAAGTAAACCTAAAATGAACAGTAAAATCGTTGTCGCTTTCGCCAAGTATATATTTAATCTTGCAGTCGGCAACACGAGTAAGCGATAACTAAACGTATTCTTTCCAAACCAATCACGATACCAGATAAAGAACACATAAATCAGTAGTACAGCCCCGCAAAACATCATGGATCCGATAAACCAGCCTGTTGACGCAAAATGATAAAAGGACATCTTCCCATATTGGGAGATAAAATCACTCACTGTTAGTAAATCCTCATAAATCGCTTTATTCGCGCGACCTACATAGATTCGTGAATCAACAATAATGCCAACCACCTGTAAAAAGATTGTGATTCCAATTAAAACAAGATATAACTTAAAAAAACGGGTGAATTCAAAATTCACTAATTTTAAATATCGATTCATCCCCGATACACCTCTCTCATCACATCGATTACCGATTTCCCCTCAACTTCTCGTACTTCCTCGGTATCGAATTCTCGTAACACAACGCCATCATCTAGCAGGACAACTTTATCAATTAAATGTTCAATGTCATTAATCTCATGCGTCGTGATGATAACACCTCGGTCTTCAATTAAATGACTTGTAAATACTTCTGCTATCTGTTCACGACTAAAGATATCAATCCCTGAAAATGGCTCATCCATTAAGATATAGTCGACATCTAATGCCAGTCCTAGGATCAAGTTCACTTTTGCCGTATTTCCCTTTGATAGATCAGAAATCCGATCGGTTTCTTTTAATCTAAAAAACTCAAGTAGTTCATCGGCGCGTTTCTGATTCCAGCTGTCATAGAAATCAGCCATAAAAGTAAATGCCTCTTTTATTTTCATTTGCGGCAACATTGTAATCGTGTCAGGGATAAACGTGATTTTTTCATAGCTACCTTTATGAATCTTTTCACCGTTGATTAAAATCTCACCGCCATCAATAGGGGTTAATGCCATAATCGCCTTCATAACCGTTGTTTTTCCGACTCCATTTATGCCAATTAGACACGTAATCTTCCCTTTTTCAGCTGTAAAATTAATGCCCTTTAAGACCGTTTTTCTACCAAACTTCTTTGTTACGTCCTTTACTTCAATCACAAAGATCCCCCCTATTCCTTTTTGTACTCTTTTTCAACTAAATCCAATGCTTCTTCTAGTGGTACATTAATTGACTTCACTGAATGAATAAAGACACTAACAGCGTCCAAGATTAATTCCTCACGAACCGTTTTCAATACGAGTTCATCCTTTGTAATACGACTAGGTAAATTGCCTTCCGTAAAAATCAACCTCTGTTCCTCCATTTCTTTATACGCGCGCTGAGCCGTATTGGGATTTATCTTCAATCGATTTGCTAATTCTCTTCTTGACGGAATTTCCTGTCCTGGTTCAAAAATGCCTTTCGCTATTTGTTCCTTAAAATACTGAATGACTTGAACATAGACAGGATCCCGATTATTAAACTTTATATCCATAGACCCAACTCCTATAAATTCATCTACCCTGTATGAAGGGGTTAATACACGATGATTAAAAATAAGTTATTTCTTAAAGATTTGTTGCTTTTATAACTTGGGTGATTTTTCGCTCCTGGCACTCGCTTTCCGCGGGAGTCGCCACCTTCCGCTACAATCAACAAAGTTGCATGTTATTTAATCTTTTATAAAAAATAACAACTGTATTAAGCACACCATACAGCATTGTTAAAAATAATGTGGTGTATCAATCAGTTAATACACCGTTCTGTTTGTATTATATGGTTAATACACTTAGCGTGTCAACACCTTATCAAAACTTTTTATTTTATATTGACTATTTAGAACAAGTGTTCTATTATAAAGGTATGAAAAAGGCCAACCATGTTGTGACCATGATTGGCGAAACGTTGAGGATTCATTGAAGTATTCCATTATCTCTAGAGGAACTTTTTTTTCGAAAAGGCGTCTGAGGTTTCTTGGTGCGGGGTACGTGGAGAGTGGACTAGTAAGAGCTGGTTCAGATTCTAAATCTTTTTTTCATATCATGATCGCTTCCCTTCTAACATTCGATTAAGCTGTAGGAGGCGTTCATTATAGTGTTGATCAATTTGATCCATACGTTCGCCTATTTGACCTTGTAATGTTTCTAAATGGAGTGCAATTCCCATCGCAAGTTTGTTTAGCTTTTCATTAATAGCCTTGAATTCATCATTGTTCATACTCTTATCCTCCATTGGCTTATCACCAAGAACCTAGTTCTCAACTAGCTCTCTCGGTTTTCCACCAAGAAATTTCACGGAGTCTGCTAACACCTCAGTCACATATACTCTTTTTCCTTCGTTGTTCTGGTAATTTCTTGTTTGAATGCGCCCTGTCACACCAAGAATAGATCCCTTTTTACAATAGTTTGCTGTGTTTTCTGCTGTCTTTTGCCAAAGCGTGCAATTGACAAAGTCTGTTTCAATAGACCCGGCAGCACTTTTAAAATTTCGGCTTACCGCAAGTGTCACATGAGCTACCGCTTTACCTTCTTGGGTGTAACGCAAATCGGGATCCTTTGTTAGTCTTCCGACTAAAATTACTTGATTCATCATTATTTTTACCTCCTCAGTTAAATGTAACAAGGCCATCATACTTCACGATTCGACAACTGTAAAATCAAGGAAAATCCATTTTCATTGTGCTGTTTTCCATAAAAATTAAGTATCCATGTGTTGCTTTTCAGTTTTAAAATAAAAGTTTCAAACATCTCATTTTTATCTACAATTCTGCATTTTTTTCAGATAAGGAATCTGATTCATTTTCACAACTACTCCATATAATATATAGGATATATGCTATAATTTAACTATCTCTTGTAGTACGAATGGAATATAAGGAGGTCAGATGTTTGAAAACGTTTAAGCTGGTATCACTTGTGGTTCTTCACGATGATGAACAACCGGGTCGTGTTGAGGAAATTCCGTTAATGGATGGACTGATTATCAATAGGGAAGATGGGGAAAATCGTTGGATCGTAGAGGCTTTTATTGAAAAACCATATAAGGATATTTTTGAAAAAGCACATCAATCCAATGAGGAAATAAATCTCCAAGTCACCATTTCAAAGAAATCAAATGAGCCTGCCTCCTTATTGGGTACCGTTAAAATCATCAAAGAGATGGAGAATAGTGTAAGTGTCTTAATGGACGGAAAAATAGTGACAAACAGACTAAATATGGCCGAGGTTGTACTTACCGACCTTATTAAACAAGGCTTACAAGGTGACAACCTTCTTTCTGCCTTTAAAACGAGACTAGAAGACAAGAAAAAACCTATACAGAATTAAAAAAGGCAGGATTATCTCCCGCCTTTTTTAAATGGCTGAGGCTTACTGGCCTCCACCAGCACCGCCAGTGCCACCGTTATCTCCACCTGTGCCACCGCCAGGGTTTGTTTCGTCATCATTGTTGCCTAACTCGTCATTGTCGTCAGTGCCCATATCAAGGTCACCATCTTTATTGTCGTCTCCGATAATGTTTCCGTTACCGTCATCGCCTGGCACGACATCTTCTTCAGGAGTCACATCGTTATCCATGTTTTCGTTGAAATCCTCACCGGGAGTTTCTAATCCATCATCTTCTGGAGGAGGATCTTGGTCATCAGCATTACAGCCTGTTACTAAAAACACGGCAAGGAGTGCTCCCACTAGCTTTAAGAACCATTTTTTGTTCATTGCATATTCTCCTTTCTGCTTTCTTCTAAGTATTGTTTCGACCTACTCGGTCTTTGCTTAGCATTCCCCGAAGATTACAAATGTATCAAAAAAATTACAAATTAGAGAATAAAAAAACCAGATGGGTTTCTCCATCCGGTTTAGACTTTCGTTATTCCGTTTTTTCACCTAGTGCAAACATAATTTCCGTTTCACACACAAGTTCCCCGTCAACGGTTGCAGTTCCTTTTCCTTTTCCAATTGACCCTCGTAGGCGTGTGATTTCCACTTCCAGGCGAAGTTGGTCACCAGGGACGACTTGTTTTTTAAAGCGGCAGTTATCAATTCCAGCAAAGAAAGCAAGTCTACCCTTGTTCTCTTCCTTAGATAACATCGCAACGGCACCAACCTGAGCCAATGCTTCAACAATTAACACACCCGGCATTACTGGGTAGTCAGGGAAGTGTCCATTGAAGAACTCTTCATTTGCTGTCACATTTTTAATGCCAAGCGCGCGCTTGCCCTCTTCCATTTCTAAAATTCGATCAACCAATAAAAACGGATAACGATGCGGAATAATTTCCTTTATTTGATTAATATCGTACATCTTTTACAAATTCCTCCTCTATGTATAAGTGGAACAACTAATGCCTATTATAATACAAGTATTAGTGGAATTGTAAACATCGCCTTAATTCGCCCGTTTATATAAATAAAAAAAGAAGGCATTCGCCCTCTATTTTTCAGCATCTTTATTTACAATATCAATAATATGCTGCCATGTTTCTTTTTTCAAGGCATCGCCCGGCTCACCATCTCCAATGACTCCGTAACCTACAACCAAACCAATCAAAATACTGGCAGCAAAAAGAACAACGACGAGTAGAAGTCGTATCCAAATCGGAATTAAACGAATTCGAATTTTTCCTTCGCGTTTCTTTTTAGGTTCTTTTTCTGTATTCTTTTGTTCATCGCGCGATTTACGGAAGTCTTCACGCGATTTTACTTGTGTATTGTTAAGTTCACTAGTCACTGAGATTACTCCTTATCCTTTGGGGTGTACCGAAGTCTGCCTACTCTTTTATTTTATAGTATCCCGTAGGTTTGTCATTTTATCAATTGTTAACATGCACTTTTCTATCGTATCCCATTTACAAGACCCATCATTTGGTCTGAAATGGAGATTGATTTTGCGTTAAACTGGTATGACCTTTGGGTTAACATGAGGTCTGACATTTCGGTTGATAAGTCAACATTGGACTGTTCGAGCGCTCTTTGTTGAATACTTACCTGTTCGCGCAAGTCACCTTGAAGGGCAACAAACACATCCTCTTCAGCAATATTAAGTGCAGCTAAATCAGGCAAAGCAAATTGATTTTGGCCAACTGCCTGTAGAAGCTGTGGCTTATTAATCTGAACAACGGATAATGTAAACAGTTGAGGAGCACCAGCCTCAGGTACTACCGACAACTCTCCATTTGCTGAGATTTGTATCTCCTTAATATCATCAACGAACACGATGGGTTCTCCATCCTGATCTAAGACAGGATTTCCACCACTTGTCACAAGTGAGACTCGATTCGTTCCATCGTTAGTAGGTGATAAGTAGAGAGCACCATCCCTTGTAAAACGTGGAACCTGTACGCCATCCTCATCCACTAGCACTTGCAAAAATTGATTTTCCTTCGTAAAGGCAATATCAAGTTCACGGTCCGTTGTTTTGATCGCACCTTGAGTCATCATCATATTTGTAGATCCGAGCTTCGCACCAACTCCGACACGAATTCCATTTGGGGTTAGACGACCTTCTTCTTGCGCATTAACAGGTTGGTTATTAAATTGTTGGGATAATAGCTCACTAAAGTTGACCTGGCGTTTTTTGTAGCCGGTCGTATCTACATTCGCTAAATTATGCCCTATTGTATCAATCTGCTTTTGCAGCTGACTCATCGTATTTGTAGCTGTAATCATCGAACGCATCTATGTTCACCCCAACTTTTCTTTTTCAATGTCTAGCTCCAGGCGCCATCGGCACGAGTACCATTTCTTATAATCTTCCAATCTCGTTAACCGCTTTGTCCATACTCTTATCGTAGGCCTGAAGCACCTTTTGGTTAGCCTCGAATGCACGGTATGCTGTCATCATTTCTGTCATTGCTTGAGCAACATCAACATTAGAACCTTCGAGAAATCCTTGTTTTAATGTATAAGAAACCTCTGGATTTGCATCTGCATTTGGCAGTTGGGCACCATCGTTCGTGCGATATAAACCATTTCCTTCTTTGATTAGGTTCAATGGATTTTCTGAGAAGGCAATTCCTAGTCTTGTTTCAGCTTGACCACCGATAAGAACACTACCATCCGCATTCACTTCAAACTGATCTCCACCAACCAGAATTCGATTTCCAGCCTCATTGAGAACATGGAATCCTTCATTTGTTGTTAGGTAACCAGCTGGATCGACTGTGAAGTTTCCGTTTCGCGTGTATCGGATATCACCATTTGCATTTTGGACACTAAAAAATAAAGAACCCGGTCTGTTGGTTTCAGGATTGATCGGCAGATAGCCATCTACCAATGCTACATCTGTAGCAAGTCCAGTTTCGCGAATGTCTCCTTGCTTAAACAGCGGCGTCATTTCCTGCATGTATACACCTGTATTTAGACCACCTATGCCATTTGCAGTACGAAGAGTGCCTCCATTTTTAGCTGGACTCTTCTCACCTTCTAAACGCTGCATTAGCATTTCAGGAAAGGCACGTAAAGAACCTTGGTCCACTTTGTAGCCAGGTGTATTAGCATTTGCTATATTGTTGGTTAACATTTCTGTACGACGTTGCTGCGAGAGCATTCCAGCTGCTGCAGAATAAAATCCACGTAACATGAACTCACCTCATTTTTTCCGAATCCAAACATATCTACTTTTAATTATAGTAGGAATTACCCATTTCTTCATCTGTAAATTTTAGCCACATTCAAAAAAATTTGTGAAAGTGGGAAAGGACCTACCATTTTGGAGAGGTCCTCATTTGTATATTTAGACTAATTTCCTACGTGGAAGCTTGTCCAGATTTTCAAGCATAACGCCTGTTCCGATTGCTACGCACTCCATTGGGTTTTCAGCAATTAACACCGGTACGCGTAATTCTTCAGCTAATAGCTGATCGATTCCGTGTAGAAGTGCACCACCACCCGTTAATATGACCCCACGGTCAATGATATCCGCAGAAAGTTCAGGCGGAGTTCTTTCAAGTACACTTTTCGCAGCTTGTACAATTGCTGAAACCGGTTCGCGCAATGCTTTTTCAATTTCAGCAGATTTGATGGTAAGTGTACGTGGTAAGCCCGTAACCATATCACGACCACGAATATCGATTTCCTCATGACGCGAGTCTTGGAAAACAGTCGCCACTTGAATCTTAATGTTTTCAGCTGTTCTTTCACCAATTAAAAGCTTGTACTCTCGCTTAATGTAGCTTAGGATTTCGGCATCAAAAGTGTCTCCAGCCATTTTAATTGAAGAGGCGGTGACGATATCACCCATTGATAATACAGCTACATCTGTAGTACCACCGCCAATATCAACTACCATATTTCCGCTTGGTTGGAAAATGTCCATACCTGCTCCAATCGCAGCCACTTTAGGTTCTTCTTCAAGATAAATTTTCTTACCACCGCTTTTTTCAGCAGCTTCCTTGATTGCTTTCTGTTCAACAGATGTGATATTTGTTGGACAACAAATCAGGATTCTTGGCTTAGAAAGGAATCCTTTTACATTTAACTTATTGATAAAATGCTTAAGCATTGCCTCTGTAACATCAAAGTCTGCAATAACTCCGTCTTTTAACGGTCGAATCGCAACGATGTTTCCAGGTGTACGCCCTACCATGCGTCTGGCTTCTTCACCTACTGCTAAGACCTTGCCTGTGTTTTTATCTAACGCCACAACAGATGGCTCATTCAATACAATTCCTTTACCTTTTACGTGAATAAGTACGTTCGCAGTTCCTAGATCGATACCGATATCTCTAGCTAACATTTGAGTAACTTTCCTCCTTGCATTTTAGACACAAATGCACATATTTTCCTAATAATATATTGTATCACAAAATGACATTTAAAATAGTATTTTTGTAATTTTTTTGTAGGAAAATGTCGTTATTTATAGGAGGAAAGTCACATTCATGTTATTTCACTGGTTCTTCTTGTAATTCTTCTTCTTTTCGATACTTAAGTTTTGTAGCTTCTCCACCCCGTAAATGTCGAATTGATTTATGGTAATCAAGGATTTCTTTTACTTCATTTGCCAGTTCGGGATTGATTTCAGGTAGCCTTTCAGTTAAATCTTTATGGACAGTACTTTTGGAAACGCCAAATTCCTTCGCAATGACGCGAACTGTTTTTCTTGTCTCCACGATATACTTTCCAATCTTGATAGTTCGTTCTTTGATGTAATCGTGCACACTACTCGCCCTCCCTATGTGGATGTGAGAAGTGTGAAATGAGACGCGTTATTGCTTCAACGAAGAAGTAGTAATATTATTTGAACACTATTCGTCATATGAATTGCTGGAACTTCGAAGACGGTTATACGCCCCCTCACCTCAAACACTCTCTTTGTTAGGTTTGTAACCATTTTATTAGCTTGGTTGAGGGATTATGCTATAAATGTCAAGAGGGACAAGGCTTTTATCAAAATATTTTAAAAAATGGCTTGTTTTTCGTGCTTGGACAAGCAGAAAATCAGTTTTTCCTTAAAAAATTCGATTTTGATTCTCTGTGGCATGTAGGAGATCTCCCCATGTTCGTTTTCCACGGTTTAGGAATTGGTGGAGGAGCTCGACGAAAAGATGCGCGGTAGTTAGAGCATCTCCTGTCGCAGAATGCCGTTCGTATATCCGGGTTCCAAAGTTCATTGCGTACCTATGCAAATCTCTCATATCATATGACGGTGAAATACAGCCAATCAAATCCAATGTATCGATAGTTGGCATTCGCACCAAGCGATAATTACTACGTTTCAGTTCACTCTTTAATGTTATTAGATCAAAAGAGACATAATGCCCAACAAGGCAGTTGCTATTTTGACTTTTTATAAAATTGAAAAGTTCTGTGATTCCTTCAATTGATGGTGGTGCGTTTTCGACTTTTTCATCCGTAATTCCTGTCAATTCGATTATTTCCTGAGAAATTTGTCGGTTTGGGTTAACAAATGTATGAAATTGTTCCTTTTCGCAAACCTTTAAACCTTTTACTTGGACTGCTGCGATTTCAAGTAGACGATCTACAGTTTTCACTTGGAATCCAGTCGTTTCTGTATCAAAAACTGTAAATGTAACCTCCTCTATTGGCGTTGACAACGGAATTTCCTGATGGAGCTGTTGGAACAGTGTTTTTTTTCCAAAGAACACGAACTCTACTCCTTTCAAACTGCGAAATGCGCTTTTACTAGAGTTTGAATCTCTCTCAAAATTTTCACACTAAGAATGAGTTCTTCTTTTTCCTTTGTCGATAAGTGTGAAAAATGAAGGATAGAAGTCAACTCCTCCTTATTTTTATGCTGTCGCCATCTTTGCTTCACATAAACACGTATCACCTCTGAAGCAGCAGACTTTATATCTTTTCCGAAATTCGGATTGAAGGCATTTTTCTCTACTAATCTATCAATCCTTTCAAAAGGAGTTCCAGAGATGATTCCATATTCCAATGAAAGGATTTGTAGACAATGATGGTACGGAAATAGAATTTCCTTTTTTATATCTAGTTGCTTACGGTCTAATTTAAACAAGGCACGAATTGGATGGTCTAACGAAGGAATTGATTTTTCGATTTCATGCAAACGGTATAGAAGGATTTTTGTTTGCTCTACTTCTTCATTAAGCCTCTCTTCAAATGTAACGTTTAGCCTTTCATCTCCATATAAGAATCGGAAGGAAAAGAAATTCTGTGCTAGTAGCATATTTTGATTTGTTGCCTTTACACTCCATGTTCGAACCCGCCCCATCCATGTATCTAATGAGCCACGCCAGTCGGGATTACTCGCCATCATATCTCCTAAACAACGTGCAAATCCGGCCTCTTCTAATAAGTGAACGATTTCTTCTCCTAACTTTGAGAAATAATCATCTGCCTCAGAGGTACTAGCTTCATAGACCAGAAAATGATCTTGATCTGTTATTAGGAATTGCTCAGCACGCCCTGCGCTCCCCATTTGGTAAAAACAGAAAGCGCTAGGTGGCAGAAGATTATCCCGTTTTGAAATCTTCTCAATTGCCATATCAATACATCTTTTGACAAGTCTGTCATACAGTTTCGTCACACTTCCGAGTACTTTAAAAATCGGTACGTCATCCTGCAACAATGCATCTACTACTTCGTAAATGGCTGTTCTAATAGCCGGCAACGTAGAGAGAGTGGCACTTTCAATTGTTTTAATTGTTCGCATCATATTGTCCTTATTTTGGCGCAATACATCTGAAAGAGTGATAATCCCAACAACTTCGTCATTTTCAATGACTGGTAAATGCTTAACACCTTGTAAAATAAAGACTGAGAGTGCCTCATAACAATAGGCATATTTTGAAATCGTAACAGGGTTTACGGTCATTATCTCAGCGGCATGTAGGTTTCCACTTTTCTGTTCAGAGATGACTCTGGAAACAAAATCACGCTCTGTTATAATTCCGAGAAACTTCTTTTCTTCCAAAACGAGAACGGAACTTGTATTGTTCTCTGTCATCTTTTTTGCTGCGGTGCTGATCGAGTCATTATACTCAACTGAGACAAGCTTTTTTGACATGAGTTCTTGAACTCTTCGAATGAGAGCACCATTTTTGTTTCCTTTTCTGGAGATTGAAACCTGTTCTGCTATGGTACTATAGACTTCTCGTAACCGTATCGCGAGTTGAGTGAAGAGGTAGTGATGGAAGTTTGAATCATGAAGTCTCTCTTTAATCGCATGGTTTGGGATTATTAGACATTCTCCATCTTCTGTAGCAATTACACCAACCCGGTACTCAAAGTTCTGTTTTTGTTCTAAAAATAATTCTGCGATACTAGAAAGCCCGATTAACTCGCCTGGTTTTAAGATTTCAAGCACCTCTCGACTTTCAGCAGGACCAACAAATACTTCCGCAACGCCAGAAAGCAGCAGAAGTATCCCCTTCCGCTGCTCATTCGCCTGAAACAGTAAATCCGATTCAGTAAATGTTATTTCTTTACATAGGGATAGGAATTCCATACCTTCCTTCCTCGACAGCCCTTGAAAAAATGGATGTTCCTTCACCATTTCATATAGGCGCTCCATGTTTTCCCCTCCTAATCAAATACGCTTTGGCGTATTTGCGCCCGATTTTTTTCGAGCATGTCTCGAAAAATTTCCGCTGAAAAATCGTGGCATCCGCCTGGGGCTTTAACGATAAAGTGCAGAAGCCTTGCTTCTGTACTCTATTGTTAAACGGTCCTACAGGATATCCCCATAGAACCGTTAATCATTTATTTTATAACTCGTCTTTAATCCAAACTTCACCATCTTTATAAACCATTTGTTCTGGGTAGCGCATATCGACTACCTCATCCTGCTTGGCTTGAGATGGAGCCTCTGTCATAAGAGATACAATGATATTCCCTAAGAAACCTGCTGTTGCTCCAAAGATTCCTGCCCCAGTATCGATGATGCCAAGGATCGTGAAGCCACCGTATTTTGCCGCAAAGATGTACGTTAATACGACAACCAATCCTGTAATCATACCTGCGATCGCACCTTTTCCATTTGAACGCTTCCACCAAACACCGAGTACAAGTGCCGGGAAGAAAGTACTAGATGCAATTGCAAAGGCCCATGCCACAATCTGCGTGATTGCACCTGGAGGGTTTAATGCAACCAATCCTGCAATCAAAGTAGCAATGGCAATTGACCAACGTGCCACACTCAAGCGATTCTTTTCTGTCGCGTCAGGTTTTAACACGCGATAGTAAATATCGTGTGCAAATGAGGACGATAGTGAAATCATTAATCCACCTGCAGTCGATAACGCCGCTGCCATGGCTCCGGCCGCCATTAATCCGATAACAAATACCCCAAGATTCGCAATTTCAGGCGTTGCCATAACGACGATATCATTGGCAATCGTCATTTCCTGCCATTGTAAGATTCCGTCATTATTCGTATCCGCAAGTTTTAATAGACCTGTATCAATCCAGCTTTGCGTCCACGCAGGGAGCTCTGACATTTTTTGACCGGCTACTTGTGTCATTAGGATGAAACGTGAAAACGCGGCATATGCAGGTGCTGATAAATACAATAACCCGATGAATAATAGAGCCCAAGCACCTGACCAACGGGCTGCTTTCATCGTAGATACGGTATAGAAACGGACAATAACATGCGGTAATCCTGCTGTACCACACATTAACGTAAACATTAATGCAAGAAACTGCCAATCAGGACCCGATTCTTTCGGCGCAAAGTATTCAGTGAAGCCAAGTTGACGATCTAATTCTCCAATTTCCTCTACAATTTTACCGTAGGAAAGCCACGGTATTGGATTGCTTGTTAATTGTAAGGAAATAAAAATAACAGGGATTAAGTACGCAACGATTAACACGATGTATTGTGCAACCTGTGTCCACGTAATCCCCTTCATTCCACCCATCGCAGCGTAGAAAGCAATTAACACAACTCCAATCATCGTTCCGATTGCTGCATCAATTTCAAAAAGGCGTCCGATAACAACCCCGGAACCAGATAACTGACCGATGGAGTATGTAAAGGAAATGATGATTGTACAGATTGCCGCTACAATTCGAGCTGTGTGACTATCGAAACGATCCCCAATAAACTCAGGCACCGTATAACGACCGTATTTTCGAAGCTGCGGTGCGAGAAGGAAGGTTAATAATAAATAACCACCTGTCCATCCCATGATATAGGCAAGACCACCATATCCTAGTGCCATAACAGTTCCAGCCATTCCAATGAATGACGCCGCACTCATCCAGTCCGCCCCGATGGCCATTCCGTTATAAACCGGAGGTACTCCCCGTCCAGCTACATAAAAGTCTGACGTCGCACTTACTCGATTGAAAATCGCGATTCCAATATATAGAGCAAATGACGCTAAAATAATTATCAATGAGACCAGAAATTGTGTATCCAAATTTCCTCCCCCTTTAGGTTCAAGTGTAGGTACTACAATTCAGTAGGAAATCTTGCATTTTTTTAGGTTTTTTTAGGTTTTAGACATGTTGTGTGGGATGGTTATTACTATGTCTAGTCATTTACATCATCCAAGATGTAGGGGTTCATTTTGTTAGTAGGTTCTAAGATTCAAGAGTGTTTTGTAGGTAGGTTTAATGATCAAGTGCTTTTCCAGAGCTAATCTGTTCGTTTTTGCTTTCGTCAATGCCATACTTTTCGTCAATTTTGTCACTTAATTTAGCATTCACAAACAGGATAATAATGAACGTCGCAACAGCTCCCTGTGCCCCCATGAAATAATGGAACGGTAGCCCATTTACCGTAAAGGATGATAGCGGTTCAGCAAACATGACAACACCAAAGGAAACAAGAAATCCAATAATGAGATAGATAATGATATTTCGCGTTTTCTCACGAAAGTATCCATCGGCAATCTTCTTATCAACTTTTTTCAATACTAGCACCTCCATAGAAATAAAATCGAAATCCGTATTTTGGTTGCGCTCTTGTTGGTTTCTATCACCCCCTTTAAGCTTTTTTAGTAATCTCCTAGTCTTTTAGCCTAGGTTAAAAATGAACCGTACCGTCTCTCCAAGTGGCGCAGGGAAACGGATGATTTCAAAAACAAAATACGCAAAGATGGATGCAAACGGAAGAAGTAAAAAGAGAGGGCGCTTTCGCTTAAACGCCATAAATAGGCTAAACCCAACAACAAATAGCATCAAATATAAGATCATAAGTAAGCTCCACTCCTTGTTATGAAAGCGTTGTCAAGTATTGCGATAATCCAATGCTTATGGTTTGTTTTATTTTTATATACTATTTTGTAATATTATGAAAATTAGTACATTTTTATTATCAATTTTTTCTTAAAGCTCGTCAAGAAAAATTTTTGCCGAAATTTGGAAAAATAGTTCTATGGATGAGGGGTAGGTATGAGGGATTATGCTAAAAGTAGGGGGCATTTGCGCTGTAGGGGAAGTACTCTATTTTGCTTCTTCATTGGACAACCCCTACAACAACACGGCCCCATACAGAAGAGAACCCACAATCACATACGCGGGGTGGACTTTCCATTTTTCGAGTAGCAAAAAACTCACTACTACTAAAATGAGCGTATGTAACAAACCAGCGTCAACATACGATTCTTCAAAAAAGCGGTACGCCATCGCTCCTAGTAGGACGGCAATGGTCGGCCGAATGTAATTCGTCATCCGCTTCACTTTTGGGGAATGCTTAAATTTTTTCAATATACTAAGAAGACCAATCATTAAAATCAATGAGGGTGCAACCGTTGCGAAGACAGCGACCACCGCACCCAGTACTCCTGCTTGCTGATAGCCGATATAGCCAGCCATTTTGGTAGCGATTGGGCCCGGTAGCGCATTTCCAATTGCAATGACCTCACTAAATTCATGAACGGATAGCCAATGAAAACGATGGACCACTTCATTTTCCACAAGTGGTATGGAGGCAGGTCCTCCACCATATCCTAAAATACCTGGAATGAAAAAGGCAATAAAGAGCTGTACATAAATCATTCTTGTTTCGCCTCCTGTTTGTCCTTTTTTAATAGAGCAATTGCCAGTAAGACACCGACTACAATGCCAGGGTGCACACCGAACACGTCTAACGCCAGCACACTAATCACAACCAATAAAATAGCTTTGATCCACCCGAGGCCTTTTTTAGCATTCACCAAAAACTCCCATGTTAATTGAGCGAGCATCACCCCAACTACTGCGAGAACCGCTTTTGTCATGCCTTGCACCCAACTGAGGTCTTTAAATGAAGTTAACGAAGTGAGCAAAATAATCATTAAGATAATGGTAGGAATGGTGGTCGCCAACACAGCATTTATCATGCCGAGCCAACCTCCAACGCGGTAGCCAATATAGCCGGCCATTTTGGTCGCAATTGGCCCAGGCAATGTGTTTCCAAGTGCCAGAATGTCACCAAAATCATCATCTGTAAGCCATTTATAGCGGTCCACCGCTTCTTTGTGGACAAGTGGTATAGATGACGGACCACCGCCATAACCAAGTATGCCAACTTTAAAAAACGCATAAAAAATATATAGCTGCTTCATGTTTGAAGTTCCTTTCTGAAGCTTTTTTTCAATGCAAAAAAGGAAGCCCCATTCAGGCTTCCTCTTAGTGTTTTCAATTCTTTCACTTGTATTCAAAATGGCTATTGGACCAAAGTTAAGTTAATAGTTCTATTTCAATGTTAACAACAATAAATCTTTTTACTCACCGAGCTCCTCAATCATCGCACGAATCGCAGCCGTTAGATCGGCTAACGACCAACTTGGGATACCCGACTTTTGTAGCGCGAGCTCATGTGAGGCTGGAATATGTATAAATCCAGCTCGCATTGGAAGTTGCTCTTGCTCGATTTTATGAAGCACTGAATACATCACATTGTTACACAGGTAGGTACCCGCTGTGTTTGAAATAGCAGCTGGGTAGCCTTTTTCAATGGAGGCATTAACAAACTCCCGAATCGGCAATGTTGAAAAATAACCCGCTGGCCCGTTTTCATCAATTGGTGCATCTTGCAACCTCACACCGCTATTATCCGGCTCACCATCACGGCAGTTGATTGCGATTCGTTCCGGTGTAATTTTACTTCTTCCGGCTGCAAGTCCTAATGAAATCACTACATCAGGACTCACTTCATCCACATGCTTTAGGCATTGTGTAGCTGATTCTGCAAAATCAACCGGTAATACTCTCCCAACAACATCGAATCCAGCAATTATTTGTCCTTCCAGAGCTTTCACAATTTCCTCGGTTGGATTGATTGGATTATCTAAAAAAGGGACAAATCCCGTAAGTAGTAATTTTTTCATCATTTACATCTCCTTATGCGAGAAAAATAGCTCCATATCCTAGCGCGCCAATGATAACATAGGCTGGATGAACCTTCAGTTTTTCCAATAACACAAAGCTAACAACAATAATCAGGATTGTTTGGAGCCAACCTGCATCTACATAAGATGTTGTGAAAAAGCTAATTGTCATCGTTCCTAGTAAAACAGCTATCGCCGGACGAACATAGCTAGACATGCGTTTTACCTTTGGAGAATCCTTGTGTTTGTATAAAAAGCCTAATAATACCACCATTAAAATGAGTGATGGTGCTACAGTTGCAAAAATGCCAACAAGTGCACCTGGAACTCCCGCTACCTCGTACCCAATATAGCCCGCCATTTTGGTAGCAATTGGACCTGGAAGTGAATTACCAAGCGCTAGCACTTCACTAAATTCAGTAACAGATAACCAACCGTAACGTCCTACGACTTCATTTTCAACAAGTGGAATTGAAGCCGGGCCACCACCGTATCCGACAATACCTGGTATAAAAAAGGCTAAGAAAATTTGCAAATAAATCACATGCCAACACCCTTTTCTGTCTTATGCTGTACTTCTTTTGCTTTATCTTTTTTGACGAGTGCTGCAAGTAACAGAACTCCAATGATGATTCCTGGGTGGATGGAGACAAATTCAATCAATAAGAAACTCACCACAATGATTCCTACTGCGAAACCCCAGCCTAAGGAGTCCTTTGATTTTTTAAAGAAATCCCACGTTAACGTTGCTAGCATGACGCAAACAACCGGCACAACGGCCTTTGTCATCCCTTGCACCCATGGTTGGTCTTTGATCGATGATAAAAACGTTAACAAGATAATCATCATGATGATGGTAGGAACAATAGTTGCTAATACGGCATTGATCATACCTACCACACCTGCAACACGGTAGCCAATATAGCCGGCCATTTTTGTCGCAATTGGCCCTGGCAATGTGTTTCCGAGCGCAAGTACATCCGAAAACTCATCATCATTCATCCATTTGTACTTCTCAACTACCTCTTTATGAACGAGTGGAATGGAGGAAGGACCGCCCCCATACCCCAACAGCCCCACTCGCAAAAACGCTAAAAACAAATCACGCTGTTTCATATAATCCACTACTTTCTGTTTGAATTACCAAGATGCAATACTACCATCCGTTCGCGCCTCCGTGCCTCCGGAAAGTACGCCCGTCTTTGGATTTCTCCAAATAATTTGGCCGCGTCCAAAGCTACCACCATCAAGTGCCACTTGGATTTGGTGACCACGTCTTGCAAGTGCTTGGGCAACATGTGTTGGGAAAGTAGGCTCCACTAACACTTTCTTATCCTCAATCCACTGCCATCTTGGTGAATCAAGGGCTGCCTGCGGGTTCAGATGGAAGTCAATTGTGTTCATGATGACCTGTGCATGGCCTTGAGGCTGCATGTAGCCACCCATAACACCAAATGGACCTACTGCTTCGCCATCCTTTGTTAAGAATCCTGGGATAATTGTGTGGTATGTCTTTTTCCCTGGCTCTAACGCATTTTCATGAGTAGGATCTAATGAAAAATCATGACCACGGTTTTGGAGAGCGATCCCCGTACCTGGAATGACAATCCCAGAACCAAAGCCCATATAGTTACTTTGAATATACGAAATCATATTCCCTTCAGAGTCAGCTGCTGCTAGATATACAGTCCCACCACTTGGCGGTGTTCCCGGTTCAGGAGTAAGAGCCTCGTCTCCAATTAAACTTCTTCTCTCGGCAGCAAATTCTTCTGATAAAAGCTGTGCTGCAGTCACTGACATTTTTTCCGGGTCAGTTACATATTTCTTTCCGTCTGAGAATGCAAGTTTCATAGCTTCAATTTGCTTATGATAGGTATCGACTGATTCTTTTTCGTTTATCTCAAAGCCGTTCAGAATATTAAGTGCCATTAACGCAACAATCCCTTGCCCGTTCGGTGGAATCTCCCAAACGTCATAGCCACGGTAGTTCACCGAAATTGGCTGCACCCACTCCGGTTGATAATCTGCGAGGTCTTCTTTTGAAAGAAAGCCACCATGCTCTTTGAAGAAGGCGTCGATTTTATCAGCAAGATCGCCTTTATAAAAGCTTTCTGCATTGGTTTTAGCAATTGAACGTAGAGTACTCGCATGACCTTCAGATTTCCACACCTCGCCAATTTCCGGTGCGCGTCCTTCAGGTGCAAAAGTGTCAAACCAGTTCTTGTATTCAGGACTTTTAAAAATCTCTTGGTATCTTTTATAAGCACCCTTCCAATATTTTGAGAGAACTGGAGACAATGGGTAGCCTTCTTCAGCATATTTGATTGCTGGCTCTAATACTTCAGTCAAAGGCAGTTTGCCAAAACGACGCGAAAGCTCTGCCCATGCGGAAGGAACGCCTGGTACTGTAACAGGTAGCAAACCAAAGGTTGGCATTTCTTCATGTCCTTTTGATTTCACCGCATCAATTGAAATGCTCTTTGGCGCTGGTCCACTTGCGTTTAGACCATGTAGTTCACCCTTTACCCACACAAGTGCAAAGGCATCCCCGCCAATTCCGTTCGAAGTAGGCTCTACGACCGTTAGCGTTGCTGCTGTTGCAATTGCAGCGTCAATTGCATTTCCGCCTTTTTTCAAAATATCTAATCCTGCTTGTGCAGCTAATGGCTGAGACGTAGCAACCATCCCATTTTTCGCAAACGTCGCCATTCTCTGTGAAGCATACGGGTAATTCAAGTAATCCAAGTTCATGTTAAAAATCCCCCTTCTATGTATCCCCTTTTTGACAATTGTTAGTTATTTTTCCAAAATCAATTAACAAACGGAATTTTTTATTTATAATAATGATTATAGTTGAAATTAAAAGTATATTCTATATTTTTATGTGAAAAATTGGATTTACATTTCGTAAGCATGTCCACATCATGCCTAACCGATGGTAAAATAAAGATACTCAAGTAAACCGTTGAAAAGTGGTGTTCGAATGAAAATCGATGAGATTGATAAAAGAATCTTAGAATTGTTAACGATAAATGGGAGAATGTCCTACGTGGATATTGGAAAGGAACTTGGCCTTTCGAGGGTGTCGATTCGCGAGCGCGTTAATCAGCTGATTGAAAAAGGCGTGATTGAAAAATTTTCGGTTGTGATTAATTCTGAAAAGGTAGGTAAAGGGGTATCCGCCTTTTTCGAGGTCGACTGTGAACCAGCTTCTCTTGTAAAGGTGGCAGAAACACTTGCGAACAATCCAAGTGTTGCAAGCTGCTATCAGATGACAGGACCAAGCACCTTGCATATGCATGTCCTAGTTGAGGACTTCGTCAAACTTGAAAACTTTATTAATGAAGAGCTTTATAGTTTGGACGGGATCACAAGAGTGGAAAGTCATATCTTGTTGAGACGATTTAAGAGTCGGACGGGGCTTAAGTTATAGTCATTTCCTAAAGCTCATTTATCTCGTTGTAATTAAAGGGCTTCCTCATCCTTTCTTCATCTCTCTGATAATAATTGATGAATTAGAAAAAGATAGTGATAAGAAAGGAGGGATTTGAATGTCTGCGATTAAATGGATAACAGGTTGGATGGTTGTACTTACGTTGTTGGTTGGTGGTTCGATTGTTGCATTTGCTGAAACACAGCCTTTAGAGCCGATTCAAAAAATTGAGGTTCAAATGAACGATAATTCTTTTAACCCAAAATCGATTACGATTCCCCAAGGAAAGCCAATTGTATTGGTTTTGAAAAACAATGGCGTTAAGGAACACACCTTCACAGTAGAAAAGCTCGGAATCGACTATGAAGTCAAACCAAAACAAATCAAAATTGTGACTGTGGAACCAAAAACAAGCGGTACATATGAATTGATTTGTCGGTACCATGTCAAAGAAGGTATGGTAGGCGAGGTTATTGTAAAATAACAAGGCAGGATTGTAACAAAGGTAAAATGGTGTCGAGGCAAATGAGCCTGACACCATTTTTTTGATTTTAGTATCGGAAGTTTGTTCCGGCTAAGTCGGTTTGACCTTTGTATGTTGCGTACGCATAGACGTTGTAGTAGCTACCTTTTGGTAATTTAGAGCCATCTGATAACGTCCCATCCCAGTCAAAGTATTGATAGCCTGCTGGAACATCTTCATAGACTGCAATATCACCAAGGTATTTTACAGCCTGACCATCAGCATTAGATTGATACACAAAGAATTCAACATTTTCCGCTCCACCCGGGAAGAAGCCGCCAACCTGCGTTAAGTTACCATTTTCTAACGATACAAAGACTGCTTCAGCACGCGGGTAATCAGGTTCTTGGACAAATAGGATCGTTGGAACATCGAATGTTTCCTTCCCGTCACTAATCATGATTGTTCCTTCATAGTAGCCTGGTTCAAGCTTGCTAGCATCTACTTGAACGTTCAGGTTTACCTTTTGTGACTTACCAGGGTTTACTTTTAAATTGTTACTTGGCATTACTTTAATGCCTGCTGGATTGTCTTTGAATGAAACGTCAAAGCTATATGTTTTTCTTTCACTTGAAAGATTTTTCAGTGTAAAATGTTGCTTTTCTACTTGCTTTCCTTTTTCCTTAGCGAAGACGCCAAATGAGTGGCTACCAGGTGTAGCAAGTGTTTTTGTATTAATTGCGTCAAGTGGTCGGATACTACCAGCACCTTGGGTATTGTGTGGATATACATTTCCATCCGCATCCGTTAACTCTACCGCCGTATTCATTAATGCTGCTTTCACGTCTTCTACAGACCATTCAGGATGTGCTTGTAAAACTAGTGCAGCCGCACCCGCCACATGTGGTGATGCCATACTTGTACCTTGCTTCGCACCGTAACCACCTGGGATCGTACTTGTAATATTAACACCTGGTGCTGATACATCTGGCTTGATCATCCAAGTGCCTGTAACAGGTCCACGGGATGAGAAGTCAGCTACTAACTCTCCTACACCGTGCGAAAATTGGATATTGAAGCTTACTGTGTTATTGCCTTCTGCTAATTCAGATAGTAATTTCTGGCCATCTTCCTGGGAAACTTTAATGGTCGGAACTGCCATTCCAGGTACATCTGGTTGTTCACCAGCTGCGTTGTTATAGATAATTGCACCCACTGCACCTGCTGCTTTTGCTGCAGAGGCCTTATCCACGAATGGAATGCCAGCACCACGACTTATTAACGCGATTTTACCTTCTAAATCTTTACCAACAAAATCCGCTGGCGCACCAAACCCAACATGTACAAACTCAAATTCATTCCCATTCAGAGCAAGCAACTCCTCATCACTTGGGAATCCTTGTACTTTTGCAGATGGATAATCAATTCCTTCAGAAGTTGAAATCGACGCATTATATACATTGTATGGTAGCTGTGTTGCTCCTACAGAAATGGCATCACGAGATGTTCCTGGTGATCCAACTGTCCAATTAGCTGGACCTGCGTTTCCATTTGATGTAACAGCGACTACACCTTCAGCCATTGCCCAATCGAGCGCAATACTCGTTGCGTAGTCTGGGTCATTTAATGAGTTACCTAATGAAAGGTTCATGACGTCTGCCCCATCTTGAACAGCCTTCTCAATTCCAGCAATTACGTTTTCTGTTGTTCCACTTCCACCAGGGCCAAGAACACGATACGCTAAAAGGGTCGCTTCTGGCGCTACTCCTTTAATTCCGCCATTTGCCGCAACCGTACCCGCTACGTGAGTACCATGGTCTGTCTTAGCACCACGCGGGTCACCTGCTGGCGTTTCCTGTGGGTCTGCATCGTTATCTACGAAGTCATACCCTTTGTACTCACCAAATGCATGTGCTAAATCAGGGTGAGTATAATCTGTACCAGTATCGATTACTGCAACCGTCACTCCTTCACCTGTATAACCAGCCTCCCATGCTTCACCAGCGCCGATAAATGGAGCACTATCCGCCATTTGCGGGCTAAATACCTCTTCTGAAATAGCCTTACCAGTATCTCCTGTTACCGTATATTCCACATCAGGATAAACTGCTTTTACCCCAGGCACTGCTAACAATGCAGGGATTTCATTTGCTTTTAATTCGACTGAGAATCCAGAAAATACGTAGTCGTATTCTCGATTCACCTTACTAGACTTCGCTGCTTGTTTCACAGCATCTTTTACTTTTTTCCGTTCATTTGCTAGATTTGCTTTTGATTGTGACTTTCCAGAATGCTTTGCTTCTACGATTGAACTTTCCGTCATCTCCACAATCACTGTAGTAGATTTCGAGGATTTGAGATCGATGTTCCCATGCAATTCTGCTAATTGTTTAGGAGCAGAGGATTGTGAATCTTTTGATTGCGCGAATACCCCCATTCCGAATGAAGAAAATACCAATAAAAATGCTAATAAAAGTAGTATTGATTTAAGAGTTCTTTTTTTACCCATGACTAAGCTTCATCTCCTACTAAATAGATATTACCGGGTACGCCCATCCCCTTTGTACCATTTCCCTCCTATTTCTATTTTTTAAGGGCTTTCCCAATGCTAGTAAGATTCTATTTATTTTCTGTCGTATCCTTGAGTAAAACGTCTTATTGTTTTGACAACGGGGGCTGCTACGAAAAGACTATTTTTACTAGAATCCAGTCGAGGATTGTAAAATTTGCATATTAAATACAAAAAGGAGAGTAGTACCTTTAGTCCCTTGAGGTCAGACTTTTACCGTATAATAGAAAAACCAGAGCGGAAACACCCACTCTGGCACATTTTTGCTATGCTGCTCTTTCCTTTTTCGTAAAGAAGAAGATGGAACTAACTAGCAATACTACAATCAATAGAATTGTAATGGTAAAGGATAAAGCAAAATGCTTTCCAGGGCTTCCCGTTAGCAGGAGCTCACTTGCGTGGTTGGAAAGTCTTGCTGGACTCCATGTCATCCATTTTGACAATAGCGATGTGATCGCTGACAACCCGATTGCTACAAGTAATGACATAAACGCTACAAACATCGTACTTTTAAAAAGCGAACTTAGTAATAGGGTGACTGTCACAAGGAACAAAAGCCAGGTTCCATATACAAGTGAGCCTTTCAGTAATTCACCGAATTCAATGTCTCCAATTAAAATCCCCGTATAGTACCAAGACGCTACGATTCCTAGTAAAAATGAACCTAGTGTCATAATCGCGATACTTACCCATTTTGCTGTAATATAATTTGCGAATGAAACAGGTTTTACTAGAATGATGTCGGAAACACCACTGTTCTTTTCCGCTGCAACGATCCCCATGAATGCTAATACAAGTACGAGCACGCCGATTTGGCTGAACTGTCCTAGGGTTTGAACAATTACCTCTTGTGGTGATGGAATAGGTATTTCAAACACCGATCCCTCCGGTAATTCGCCTGCTGCTTTGATGATTTCTGGCAAATAGTACGAAGTTACCGGCTGCATAATGCCAAGTAAAATAAAGACCAGCGGAATCCACATAATTTTAAAATTCCGTGTCATTTCAATCCATTCTTTTTTAAACAAAATCGACCATTGCCTCATGACCTCACCACTTTCATAAATACATCTTCAAGGGACGATTGCCCGATTTTAAACGTCGAGACAGGTACCTTTTTTTGTACAATATCTTGCAGAATAGCAATTCTTGCAGCCTCGAGCTCTGTAACAATGATTGTTGCTGTAGTTCCCGCTATTGTCACGTCTTGAACTGTAGGGATCGTTGTTAAGCTATTTGCCCAGTCTGTGAGATTACTTTCTGACTCTATGATTATCACATCATGCTGGTGCTTTTTTCGCAGACCCACTAACGAATCACTTAGTGCCAGCTCCCCTTTTCGGATAATGACAATGTCATCACATACTTCTTCTGCATCATGAAGTACATGCGTGGAGAAAAGAATGGTCGTTTTCTTTTTTAATTCCCGCATCATTTCAATGACTTCGCGGCGACCAACAGGATCTAGCGCTGAAACGGGTTCATCAAGCATCACTAACTTCGGTTCATGAATCATCGCCTGCGCAATTCCAAGGCGCTGCTTCATCCCTCCTGAAAAACCACCAATCTTCTTTTTCTTTGCATCTGCTAGCCCCACTAATTCTAGTAATTCATCTGCCTTCTGCTGAGATTCCTTTTTCGATAAATGGGCAAGCTCCCCAACATAGACTAAAAATTCACTTGCCGACATCCAATTATAGAAAACAGGGTGCTGCGGAAGGTAGCCAATGTATTTCCGATTATCGCCGTTTTCCAAACCATCAAATGAAATTTTTCCAGAGGTCGGATGAAGGAGACCTGCAAGCATCCGTAGTGTCGTCGTTTTCCCCGCACCGTTCGGACCTAGTAGTGCCGTACAACTGCCTTTTTTTATCTCAAACGAAAGGTTATTTACCGCTGTTTCCGCTCCAAATCGTTTTACTAACTTATCAATTGAAACCAAAGACTCCGTCATCCTATCTCTTCCTTCCAATTACAAAATATAGAATGGGCCCAATCATACTGATAAAAAGAATGACAAACACCCACACTATTTTTGGTCCGTTTGTTTCTTCACTTCTAGCGAGGTCGATTAAAGCTGTCACCATTAAAATCAGCTGAATCACAATTACCGGTGCGATAAGTCCCCAATTAATCCCTTCAAGTCCAGTCATGATTGATCACGTCCCCTTTAAATGTTTTTGGCGAAGATAATACGTTTGAACTATAGAAATAGTTCACTAGAAAATTATTTATTTTTGGGACAGAGGGACTGGTACGTTGTCCCAACTAAAAAAGCAACCATTTCTCCATGGTTGCCGTCGGTTTAAATTTCATTATGTATACTTACAAAATAAGACTCTAGTAGTTGTTGAAGCTTATCATTAAGGCTGTAATATCCTTCGTCTGCTTTTTCAATCACTTGATAAAAAGGACCCTCATCGATTTCTCCATTTTCTAGTGCCATAAATGTATTCCACATTTCTTCTCCGTATTTTTGTAAAATAAAAGCGTAGTCTTGAGCTCCAATTTTGTTAAAAATCGTTGTTAACTCGTTGATGTATGTTGCTATGCCCACCTCAGAAATATACTCGTTCCACCAGTTGAGCAAGGCTTCATGCCCACCACTTTCAAGCTCTGAGTAGTATTGAAAAACGAGAAAACCTTCATTAAGAGTTTGGTTTTCCGATGGAAAATCAATTTCAGATAGTTTGTGAATGACCTCATTCCAAATTTCATCGGTACTTTTCAACTGTTTGTCCTCGTCTCTTTTTTTCCTATTATACCAAAAAAACCGACTACTCAATTGAGTAATCGGTTTGAAATATTAGCTAAAGTTGCCACCACAGGTTAGACTACTGTTTCTCCTGGCTTAGGCTTTTGCCATTCCGATTGAAGCATCAGTTGAACTTGCATTTTCCTCTTCGTCTGATTCTTCATCGTCAGCAGGAGTGCCTTCTTCATCTGCTGGCTTTTTATTGTCTTCTGGTTTCTCTTCTTCTTTTGGCTCTTCATCTTTTGCAGGCTGCTCATCTTCTTCTTTTGTTGCAGCTTCTTTGTCTTCTGCACTCTTCTCAAGTGAAGTTACAGATTGACCAAAGTGCTCAAGTGGATTTACAGCTACACCGTTGTTACGAATTTCAAAGTGAACGTGAATTCCTGCTTCTTGATCAAACTGATTTTCACCAGCATTTCCAAGAACTTCACCTTGTTCTACAACGTCACCTTTTGCCACTTTTAAGTCTGCAAGAGATTGATACATTGTCACAACACCATCAGAATGCTCAATTTCTACAACATTTCCGTGTAATGGATCTTTTTCAGCACGTGTTACTGTTCCAGCTAATGATGCAACTACTTCAAATGCTTCGCCATTTTTAGCGACGATGTCAATTCCTTTGTTCGGGGAATAAATATTGTTATAGACTACAAGAGCTGCTTCTTGCTTTTCTGCTGAAGCCTCTGCATCATAGAACTCCCTGAATACTTGGATTGCATCTTCGTCAATTACAGGCATCTTAAAGTTTCCTGCTCCTTGGTTTACTGGTACAGTTGGCTCATCACCAGTAGCTGTTCCCGGTTGATTCTCACCATATTTCAAATCATCCTCGGCTACCTCGTTATTGTTTGTGAACCATAAAACCGCGGTTAAGATTAGTGCTGCACTTACTAAATAGATTGCTGGAAATACCCAACGCTTTCTAAATAAACGTTGTAAACTTGTTTTTTGAGAAGTACGTTTCTTTTCTTCCTCTCTCATGTTTATCACCTCAGCAACCATTCTGAACAGATTCGCGGAATTATATACATTTTCAAAAAATTTTTTTCGATTATTTTTCGACAAAGGTATAAATATTATTCATAGTTTCGAATTTTTTTCAAAAAAGGGGTACAGTTGGACGTTGTGTTTTAAGGTTGGATATGGGTGTGGGTTGTGTTTCTGTAAGTAGTTTGTTTATGAAGACCTCTTTCTTTGCGGTGGGAGTGCTTTCGAGTATTCATTACCTTGATGAAGACCTCTTTCTTTGCGGAGGGAGTGCTTTCGGGTCTTCATATGCTTGATGAAGACCTCTTTCTTCGCGGTGGACCTGCTTTCGGGTCTTCATTACCTTGATGAGGACATCTTTCTTTGCGGAGGGAGTGCTTTCGGGTCTTCATATGCTTGATGAAGACCTCTTTCTTCGCGGTGGACCTGCTTTCGGGTCTTCATATGCTTGATGAAGACCTCATTATTTGCGGAGGGAGTGCTTTCGAGTCTTCATATGCTTGATGAAGACCTCTTTCTTCGCGGTGAACTTGCTTTCGGGTCTTCATATGCTTGATGAAGACCTCTTTCTTCGCGGTGGACCTACTTTCGGGTCTTCATTACCTTGATGAAGACCTCTTTCTTCGCGGTGGATCTGCTTTCGGGTCTTCATATGCTTGATGAAGACCTCTTTCTTCGCGGTGGACCTGCTTTCGGGTCTTCATTACCTTGATGAGGACCTCTTTCTTTGCGGAGGGATCTCTTTCAGGTCTTCATATGCTGGATGATGACCTCTTTCTTTACGGCGGACCTGCTTTCGAGTCTTCATTACCTTGATGAGGACATCTTTCTTTGCGGCGGACTTGCTTTCGGGTCTTCATAAGCTGGATGATGCCCTCTTTCTTTGCAGCGGACCTGCTTTCGAGTCTTCATTACCTTGATGAGGACATCTTTCTTTGCGGTGGACTTGTTTTCGGGTCTTCATTACCTTGATGAGGACATCTTTCTTTGCGGTGGACCTGCCTTCGAGTCTTCATTACCTTGATGAAGACCTCTTTCTTTACGGCGGACTTGCTTTCGAGTCTTAATAAGCTGGATGATGGCCTCTTTCTTTGCGGTGGACTTGCTTTCGGGTCTTCATTACCTTGATGATGACCTCTTTCTTTGCGGTGGACTTGCTTTCGGGTCTTCATTACCTTGATGATGACCTCTTTCTTTACGGCGGACTTGCTTTCGGGTCTTCAGTACCTTGATGAAGACCCTTTCTATGTAGTTGGCTCTCATTTAAGTCTTCATCAGCCCGATGAAGAGCATTCACATCGTCAACTCCTCTCCTTTTCCCCTTCATAACCACCATGAAGTGGATCCGCAACGCCTGCCTCTCTCCTTTTCTCCCTCATAACCTCCATGAAGAGGATTCACATCGTCTTCCTCTCTCCTTTTCCCCTTCATCACCCCCATGAAAAGGATTTACACCGCCATCACCTCACGCTCCCTTTCATAAACTCCCCCGGTCACTTTACTGCCAGACTTAACTCGCTAATCACCCAAAAACACAAACTACTTATCCCCCGCACATTCCCCAATGAATGCTATACTATGTGAGTACATTTCAAAAAGGAGAATCTTGCATGAAAGCTTTTTTACGGTTTCTACTATTAATCGCGCCATTTTTATATATGATGTTAATTTTTATTTTATCTAGTCTTCCCGCGGATGCGATAGTGAATACTCCGTACTCTTGGGATAGTGCTTTTAAAGAATCCCTACATTTAATCGAGTTCGGTATTCTTTATGGATTGTGGGTGTTGTTTTTCCTTGTTCGAGGTACGTTCACGGCCAAAACAAGTACTCTTGCCGCAATTCTTTCAATCGCTTATGGATTTAGTGACGAGCTTCATCAATACTTTGTTCCTTATCGTTCCGCTACTGTCATTGATTTGGTGAAAGACACGATCGGTGTGATCGTACTCTTTTATATCGTAAAAATCAGTTATTTTGGTGAGAAGCTTCCACGATTCAAAAAGTTGCTCCTTTGGGTGGAAAGGCTAAACAGCAAAAAAGCAGAGGGAAATTAATCCCTCTGCCTTATTTTTTCACCGTTAATTTATTTAAGAAGTTCTCTGTGGATGATATTTCGATGCCTTGGTAATAGTGTTTTACAATCTCCTTATAGTCCTTACCTTCTTTTGCCATACCGTCGGCTCCGAATTGGCTCATCCCAACTCCGTGGCCGAAGCCTTTCGTTTGAATGACGATAAGATCACCTTTACGTTCCCAGGTAAAGTCGCTAGAACGGAGACCTAGCTTTTCACGAACTTCTCTCCCTGTGAAGGTTTTTCCTCCAACTTCAACCGTAGCAACACGATTGGATTTTGTTCGTGCTGTAACTTTGCCAACATCTGGCGTTTCACTGAGTTTTATCCCTAACTTTTGTTCAAAGTCTGCGACTGGAATTTGAGTTTGCTGTAAGAATTTTTCTGTATTAACATCCCATGGACTTGGGACGCTTTTTAAATAAGGGTATTCATTTTTATAGTAATCCTCGGAATTTTCCGTATAGCCATTACTTGTTGAGAAAAATTGAGCATCAATCGGTGCATCATTATAGGTTAAAATTTGACCCTGTGTTTCTTTTACGGCTTGCGTAATTTTTTCGATTTTCCAGCTATAATCGCCTTTCCACTCTGCCTTTAATTCCTCAATGCTTTTATACACCTGATGACTTGTCGTGTCTGACACGTCTGCACCCTTAGGAACGCCTATTTTTTGTTCACTTAACATATGTCTCACTACATACGTTCTCGCTGCCAAGGCTTGTGCTTTCAAAGCCTCTAGCTCAAACTCTGCAGGCATTTCCTTTGCTAACACACCGACAACATATTCCTCAAGCGGCACATTCTCGATTTTCTGAGCACTTACGCGATGAACAGCAACCTCAACGGTTGGTCCTGAGGCAATTTGAGGTGGCTCTGGATTTGATTGTCGCTCTTCCGCTAGCTTCCCAGCATCCTTATTGGAGAACGGAATGACGAGCATTGATGGAATCAGTAGAATTAAGACAAAAAGGACGGAAACTAGTACAATGATTGGTCTAATTTGTTTCATGAATGCAAGCCTCCACTTTGAATGTATGCATGATCAAATAAAGTTAAACATGCACCTATATACCAATATCTATGGTAGTGGACAAGCTTTTATGACTCAAAATATATAAAAAATATCAGTATTCTATCATCTACCACATATAGTATAATTTTCCTAGATTGACCATCTTACTATTAAAGGGGAAACGAGAAGGATGAGCAAAAGTTTTATAAGTCGGATATGTCTTGCACTTGCGTTATTAATTACGGTTTACAATTTCTTTATTACGGATAACCCAGACTCGCGTGCGACAGGCGTCATTTTGTTACTTCTTATTATTTCGAACATCATTCCTGTGTTAAAGAAAGAAAATGTATAAAAATAAAAAAGCTAGAGATATTACCATTGTATGGGTAATGTCCCTAGCTTTTCTGTGGTTAATCAAAAGTTTACCTTTGCTTCTTCCACTAGGCTTTCAGTTGTTGCTTCATTAATGCGTTCAATGTCAGCACCTAATGCCGCAAGCTTTTGGTGGAAATCCACATAACCACGGTCTAAGTGCTTAAGTTCTGTTACACGAGTATAGCCATCTGCTACCAAACCGGAAAGAATAAGTGCCGCTGCAGCACGTAAGTCTGTTGCCGCTACTTCAGCTCCTTGAAGCTGAGATTCTCCGTTAATAATAACTGAACGGCCTTCAATTTTAATGTCACCATTCATGCGTCGGAATTCTTCGACATGCATGAAGCGATTTTCAAATACCGTTTCCGTGATCATACTTGTGCCTTGCGCACGAAGTAATAATGCCATCATTTGTGATTGCATATCGGTTGGGAAACCTGGGTGTGGCATCGTTTTGATATCCACAGCCTTTAATTTATCCGGACCAATAACACGTAAACCATCTTGTTCCTCAATGATGGTAACGCCCATTTCTTCCATTTTTGCAATTAGTGAACTAAGGTGTTCAGGTACTGCACCTCGAACGAGAACATTACCGCCTGTAATTGCACTAGCCACCATGAATGTTCCAGCTTCAATACGATCTGGAATAATATTGTGGTGTGCTCCATGTAGTTCTTTTACACCTTCAATACGAATGGTTCCTGTTCCTGCGCCTCTTACTTTTGCTCCCATCGCATTTAGGAAGTTGGCAAGATCTACAATCTCAGGTTCTTTCGCACAGTTTTCCATAGTGGTTATTCCGTCAGCTAGGGTAGCAGCCATCATGATGTTCTCAGTAGCTCCTACGCTCGGGAAGTCCATATATACCTTTGCTCCACGAAGTCTTCCTTTGACTTCTGCATCAATATATCCATTTCCAACTTTCACAACTGCGCCCATTGCTTCGAATCCTTTTAAGTGCTGATCAATCGGTCTTGAACCAATTGCACAACCACCTGGAAGAGCAACTCTCGCATGACCGTTACGTGCTAGCAACGATCCCATCACAAGTACAGATGCGCGCATTTTTCGTACATACTCAAAAGGTGCTTCCGTTTTTAGCTCTCTTGATGCATCGACAACGATTTGATTATTTGCAAAGGTAACATCTGCATTTAAAAAGCGCAATACCTCATTAATCGTATATACATCTGAGAGCGTGGGTACTTCATTTATCACACTTTTTCCATTGCTTGCTAATAAGGATGCAGCGATAACTGGCAAAACGGCATTTTTTGCGCCTTCTACTTTAACTGTGCCGTTTAGCTTACGACCGCCGCGGACGATGATTTTTTCCAAGGTATTCCCCTCCGCGTCCCATTTTCTATATATTCATATTCATTCAATACAATTGGTGTTCCATATCGACTGCGTTTAACGAACCCAATCTTGTTTATTTTCGTACTTTTAGTGGGAAACTTCATTCACACTGATGTAGTATATGCAATCACCCGGGCAAATGTCTCTATTTGGGGTGTAGTTGCATAATTACTTAACTATTGTAAAAATTGCATGCACCGCTATATGGCGCGCATATCAACTTTGTTTTTTAACCTCAAAAATTAAACAAAACCAATTTACATCATATCACTGAGCATTAATTGGCACAAGTGAAAATTGTGGGAATTTCGCACTATTTGTCGAAAAAATAGGTTAGTGAAAACTGCACATAATTCACATAGTACATGAGTACGAAAGGAACAACTTCTTTATGAGGGTTTGTCTTCTTTTTAAGACAGTTTTATAATTGCGGTAAACCATCTTACATAGTATGGATGACAATGACTTAATGGTTCCTTCATACCCTTTCCAATAAGCACCAATTTATTTCTCTTAAAGGATTGGAATACTACTACATGTTTTATTAAAAGCCATTCATTCACGATTTTAGATGACTTCCTCTCCTTACTAACATTTTTTCCAGTACGCTACTAGCAAATACGTGGAAAGTAGTGGAGAGCCTTAGTGTTAACTGACCTCGAAACTTCACTTCCAGATACTTCTTGAATAGATTTATGTTAAAGAATACTTGGTAATTGTTGTGACCAGAGGAGATAATCTAAGAAGAAATTGCTGACAGTCGATCCAATCGCAATTGTAATCAACACGAGTAGAACACGCACTTGAAATACATGATTCGGTTTCACCAAATGCTCGTACCGAATACTTTGTAGTGCCCACCACGTAACCGCAATAAAAATGAGATGAGAAATAATGCTGATAAGTGCTTGATACCCAAAACCAGCTAACATAAACCAATCACTCCCTACAAAAAAGGATATTTCAAAAATCACACCACTCCATTTTACCACTTCCCATGGTAGAAGTCCTCATAAACAAGTTGGAAAAAGGGTTTTTAATGTCTCGGCATGATTTTCCCCGCAAAAAAAGGACCATTCTTGAGTTCTCCACATTGATGGAGAACTGCAAGAACCGTCCCTTGGTACCTTACATTAACTAATAAAATCAGCGAAGCTATCGAATTGTTGAATGAATTCGAACGCGACTCCTGGAAAAATTCCGAAACCGATTGTTCCTATCACGGCCACAATTACTACAATTAATACCCCAATTGGTAGCTTAATTTTACTTTCATCCACTGCAGGTCTAAAAAACATCTGAGTCAAAATTCCAAAGTAATAAAAATACGATACCACTGTTGTCGCAATCATGACAGATGCTAGTACATAATGCGACGGAGTCATCATAAACGCTCCGATGAAAATCTCCAGCTTTCCAATGAAGCCTGCTGTCCCCGGGATTCCCGCTAACGATAGGATAAACACACCCAGTGCGACCGCTAAAATGGGTGAACGTTTATAGAGTCCAGCGAATTCACTAATATCTTCTGAGCCAGATCGGTGCGAGATTACTTGAAGAATCGCAAAGAATCCAAGACTCATGAAGAGATAAGCGACTAAATAGAACCAAATCGCATCTAACATAAAATAGGAGAAAGCGACAAATGCTACTAATACATATCCAGCGTGAGCGATACTTGAATATGCCATCATTCGCTTAATATTACGTTGTCTAAGCGCGATTGTGTTACCGATAATCATCGTTGCACCTGCTATAATCGCTAACAGGTCCTGCAGGTGGAATATGAGATACGGTGTTTCTCCATTGCCCGATGGGGCTTGCATAAACGCTGTTGCAACAATTCGTAAAATAATAACAAACCCCGCTGTCTTTGAGACAACACTCAAAAACGCTGTAACAGGAGTTGGTGCTCCTTGGTATACATCTGGTGCCCACATGTGGAATGGTGCCGCTGCAATTTTAAAAGAAAGCCCAACAACAATCATAAACAGTGCCAGAGCAACAAGGTAAATATGTTGCGGGTCCTGCAATCCACCAAAGGTCATAAAGATTTCTCTTAGATTGGAGGTTCCTGTTAGTCCGTACACATAACTGACCCCAAATAAGAAAATGGCGGTAGAAACCGTTCCGTTAATCACATATTTCATTGCGGATTCATTTGAAAGCTTATTGCGCTTGCGAAGTCCGGCTAAAATATAGGACGAAATCGAGAGCAGTTCCAAACCAACAAATAATGTAATCAAGTCAGAACTTGATGTCATAAACATCGTACCTAGCAGTGCCGTTAAGAGTAAATAATAAAACTCCCCACGATACCCGGTTACATCATTTGATTCATAGCTGATCGCAAGCAACAAAACAAGTCCTGTTCCTACTAATAAAATGAGTTTAAACGCGATTGCAAAAGAATCCAGTCGGAATGTATCGTACAAAATGGAGGTGACGTCAGTTCCAACTAAAGAAACCGTAAACCCAATTGCAATCAGGATCCCAACAATCCCAATCCAACCTAGAAGGCGTCGGTCCTTGTCTTTCCCCATAAATAAATCAAGTAACGAGAGAAGGGTTGCAACACCGAGGATGATAAATTCTGGTGCCATTACTCCCCAATTAAAGCTTAGTAACGTTTCTATATCCATCGGCTCACCCTCCTAACCCTAGCATGATAGTTTCCAGTGCAACCTGTAATGGCTGTGTAAGAACGTTCGGATAAACACCAATGACGACGATAAACGCAAGTAACACAGTTACCGGTACCATTTCAATTGGTCGTAAATCAAATGCCCCCTCATATGAATGGTTCGCCTTACCGTACGTCACATTTAATACGGCGCGAAGTAAATACACAGCTGTCATGATAATACCGATGGCTCCAACTGCTGCGAGAACTGGCATTTCCTTAAATAAACCAAGGAAGGCCATGAATTCACTAACAAACCCTGACATTCCAGGTAAACCAAGTGAAGCCAGCGCACCCGCTAGTAAAAATCCAGCTGTAAGTGGCATTACCTTGGCAAGTCCACCGAGTTTGTTTATATAGGATGTTCCCGTACGTTCATACATCACTCCGATTAAGAAGAATAAGAAAGCTGAAATTAAGCCGTGTGATACAACTTGGAATACCGCACCTTGAACTCCCGCTTCGTTCATGGCTCCAAGGCCAATTAACACAATCCCCATATGCGAAATACTTGAGTAGGCTAATACCATTTTCAAGTCTTTTTGGACAAAAGCTAAAAACGCTCCATATAAAAGGTTGATTACCCCAAGTACCGCAATAATTGGTGCAAGTGTGCTAAATTCAGTTGGGAAAAAGCCCATTCCAAAACGAATCAACCCGTATGCTCCAATTTTCAACAGGATTCCAGAGTGAATCATAACGATGGATGGAGGTGCTTGTACGTGAACCTTCAACATCCATGTATGCAGTGGAAAAATCGGTAATTTAATTCCAAAGCCAATGATGATGGCAATCAATAATCCTAGACGGAGGTCTTCAGAAAATTGACCAGGTATCGGCAAACTATCGGACGGAGCCGAAAAGATAGCCGTTAACGCCCCAATATTGGTTGTTCCAGCATTTGCAAATATAATCATGATGACGATTAACAAAATGGCGGAACCGATTCCGTTATAGATTAAAAAACTAAATGCTGCTTTTTCTTTTTCAAAGTAGCCCCATTTTCCAATCAGGAAGAAGGTTGAAATAAGTGTCATTTCAAAGAACACGAAGAATAAAATCAAGTTTCCTGCTGTGAACACTCCGAGCATGCCAAGTTCTAGTAAAAGGAATAGCATGAAATAGCCCTTTACTTCCTTTTTAATGTGAACAGAAGCAATCGCAGCGAGCGTTGAAATCACAGTTGTTAACAGGATCAGAACCAAGGTTAATCCATTAAGGTTCATTTCGTAATTAACTTCCCACGGGTTACCCTTCGGTAAAAAACCAAACCAATAGACAGATTCCTTAAACCTATCTAGGTCACCACCGCCTGTATAAAACCCATACACATAAAGGGCTAAGACGAGTGACGGAAGCGTAGCTAAGACTCCAACAAGCTTGATTGTTTTTTCCTCCGTTTTTGGTACAAAAGCAAGAACAGCAATACCTAAAATCGGGAAGAATACTAAAAGTGAAAGAAGGATTGAATTCATCTTAAGTACCCCCCTGTCAATGCCACAACAAGAAGTAAGATTGCTAATCCTACGAAAGCAACGGACGTGTACATTTGGACCTGGCCATTTTGAAGCTTAGCCCCCATCTTTCCGATTCCTTGTGTCGCCTGTGCAACTCCTTTTGCTATGCCCTCTACTAAAAATTCATCGACGTAACGTAGGAATAAGCTAAACACCTTTGTCACATAGACAACAGTCATTTTATAGAATTCATCGATAAAATACTTGTTATAGACAATGCTATACATGATTGGTGCTCTTGAACTGAAGAAGTCTCTTGAAATTGACTTCCTTTGATACATTGCATACGCAAGTAGTAGACCAAATAAGGAAGCAAATGTGGCAACAGCTACAATCCAACCCGGCCCTTCAAGATGACCTGGACCATAAAGATTTGTACCTTCTGTTAACCAATCCCCTAAAAAGGTCCCAAACCAAGGTGTGTTCACATATCCTGCTACAACGGCAAGAACCCCTAGAACAATCATTGGAATTGTCATCATACGTGGCGATTCCTGTACATTCGTTTGCTTTCCTCTTGATTTTCCAGTGAAAACCATGAAGAACAAGCGGAACATATAAAATGCTGTAAAGAATGCTGTAATAATTGCCAACCAGAACAAGACGTAATTACCTTGTACCCAAGTCGCAATTAAGATTTCATCCTTACTGAAAAAGCCTGAGAACAAAGGTACACCACTAATGGCAAGCGTTCCGATTAGGAACAATGGACCTGTGATACGGAGCTTTTTCCATAAGCCGCCCATTTCTTCAATGTTTTGAGTATGAACAGCATGAATCACACTACCGGCTGCTAAAAACAACAAGGCTTTAAAAAAGGCATGTGTCATTAAGTGGAAGACTCCTGCTACATAACCTGCCGATCCTAATGCAAGCATCATATAACCTAGCTGACTCACCGTTGAGTAGGCAAGAACCCGCTTAATGTCTTTTTGCGCTAGACCAATCGTAGCTGCAAAGATGGCGGTAATTCCACCGACAACGGCAACTGTCATCATCGCTGCACTACTTGCTGCAAACAACGGGAAAGTCGTTGCCACTAAGTAAACCCCAGCCGCAACCATCGTAGCTGCGTGGATTAAAGCCGAAACAGGTGTTGGACCTTCCATCGCATCCGGCAACCAGGTATGAAGTGGGAATTGACCTGATTTTCCGATGGCTCCCACAAAAATTAAAATAGCTGTTAATGTTATCATCGTGGATGAAATTTCCCCAGCTCCAACAGCATTAAAAATTTCGTCATACTCAAAACTGCCAACCTGCCAGAATAATAGAATCATCCCAATTAGTAAGCCAACATCCCCAATACGCGTCATGATAAACGCCTTTTTCGCTGCGGCTTTTGCTTCTTCTTTGTAAAAGTAGAATCCAATCAATAGGAACGAGCCGACCCCAACAAGCTCCCAAAAAATATACGTTTGCAGAAGGTTAGGCGAAATCACCAAGCCTAGCATCGCAAAGGTAAATAGTCCAAGGTACGCATAGAAGACCGGAAAGCGCTCATCACCATGCATGTACCCTTTGGAATACATATGTACTAAAAAGCTAACAAGTGATACTACCACTAGCATCAGTGCATTTAACTGATTGACTTCAAACCCCGCTGTTAAGTGAACATCCCCAATTGATAACCACGTGCTCTCATATTTGTATGTTGGATTCCCGAGTCGACTAATGAGAACCAACACCGAGTAGACGAATGATACAAACGTAAGCAGAATGCCGATATATGCACTCGACTCCTTCATTCGCTTACCGAATATAAGAAGGAACAAAAAAGAGATAAGCGGGAAAAGCGGTATGATCCATGCATTTTCCATCATCGTATCACAATCCCCTTCTTTGACTTACGGTTAAAACAAGCAGAATATCTGGTTCCACTCACCTTTACCGTGCTTAATCCAGTACGTTTTTTATCTAATGCTTCATCGTATTCATTTCATCAATGTTAACTGTGCGTCTATTCCGATACAACGCCATCAGGATAGCCAAACCAACCGCAAATTCCGCAGCAGCTATGGCAATCGTAAATAGCGCAAAGATTTGCCCTGTTATCCCCGGAACGACTCCGTACTTACTGAATGCTACAAAATTGATATTGACAGCATTCAGCATCAATTCAACAGAGATTAACACGATAACTGTATTTCTTTTTGTGAATGCGCCATAAAGACCAATGCAAAACAAAATGAGGGCTAGGATAAGGTAGGCTGCTAATGGAACTGAACTCATTCCTCATTCGCCCCCTCTTCTTTATCTTTTTTCGCTAAAATAATGGCACCGATTAACGCTACTAGTAACACAACAGATGTTAATTCAAATGGAATAACATACTTCGCATAAAGCTCAATTCCAATCTGTTCTGTATTATTCACATGAAGGTCAGTAGCCTGCTGGCCAAAGTCTAAGTCGTATATGCCGAGATAAACGGCAGTACCAAAAGCTAAAATTCCCCCGAGAACCATAAAAGTATGTCCGCGACTTACTTTTGGCTCGCTTGTATCATTATGTTTGGTCAGCATGATTCCGAAGAGCATTAAGATAGTGATGGCACCCGAGTATATCAAGACTTGCACAGCAGCAACGAATTCCGCATGAAGCAAGACGTACAAACCTGCGATACTAATGAAGGTGAATACTAGTGCGATAACCATGTGGATAACCTTTTGGAGGTTCAGCATTAACATACCGCCGCCAATCGCACTAATTGCTAGGACTATGAATGCTAAAAATTCCCCAGTCACGCCTTATTCTCCTTTCGCACGTTTGTATCGTTTTCGTCTAACCACTCAAGGTTCTTAAACAGGTCATCACGGCTGTATTCCGCAAGTTCAAAGTTGTTCGTCATGACAATGGCTTCAGTTGGACAAACCTCTGTGCACAGATCACATAGGATACAAATTTCAAAGTTTATGTCATAGGTATCAATGATTTTTCCTTTTTTAGTTGGGTCAGGATGTTTTTTCCCAGTTAACTGGATACAATCGGTTGGACAAATGTTGGCACATTGATTACATACGATACATTTTTCCGGATAAAACTTTTGAATACCACGAAAGCGATCAGGTAGTGGTAATGGTTCATTCGGATAATCATATGTGACTTTCTTATAGGTTAATTGACTAAGAGTGTATTTCATCCCTTTCAGTAAGCCAAACATATATTTGTCACCCCTTTATTTCAAAATTGGAACAATCTTGTTATAGGTGTATTCGTAATTTCCAGTCGTACATGTGAGTAAACGTATTAATAAAATAGTTCTTTGATTAAGGCTGATAAGAAGATGTTTGCTAGTGCGATTGGAAGTAGTACTTTCCAACCGAATTCCATCAATCTGTCCGCACGTAAACGCGGGAATGTAGAACGGAACCAGATTAATACAAAGATCACAAGGCTAAATTTCAAGGAGAACCAAACGGCACCTGGAATGAAGTCTAAGAAGAAAACAGGTTTCCAACCACCTAAGAAAAGAACGGTTGTTAAGGCTGCCATCGCAAACATATACACATACTCTGCGAGCATAAAAAAGGCCCATCTAAATCCTGAATACTCAATATGGAAACCAGCGACAATTTCTGATTCTGCTTCAGGTAAATCAAATGGAACACGGTTAAGCTCTGCAACAGATGCTATAAAAAAGACTATAAAGGCAATCGGCTGTGCAAAAATAAACCAAACCTTGTCCTGTGCTTCGACAATTTCAGAAAGATTTAAGCTTCCTGATAGTAAAATAACTCCGATGACGGACATCACCAGTGGAATCTCATAAGAAATCATTTGTGCTGCTGCACGCATTCCTCCCATAAGGGCATATTTGTTATTGGACGCCCAACCACCAGCTGCGATACCAATCGTTGTAAGTCCAGACACGGCAATGTAATAAAGTAACCCCACTCCAATATCTGCAAATTTATAGCTTTCCGTAAACGGTAATGCTGCCACCACCATGAAGGCCGGCGCAAATGCAAGCACTGGTGCTAGAATAAACAATGGACGATCGGCAACTTTCGGGATTACATCTTCTTTTATCAACAGTTTTAGGACGTCTGCTACAGTTTGTAACAATCCCCACCTGCCTCCAGTCTGATTTGGACCTTGACGCGCTTGCATAAATCCCATTACCTTACGTTCTGCAAGGATTGCATAGGTTACGAAGCCCAGAATGACAAACAGTAAGACGGTTGCTAGTAAAAAGAAAATACCAAAATTCAGCCAACTCGGAGGTGAACTTAGTAGGTTTTCCATCATTAGCCGTCAACCTCCCCGAGGACAATGTCGATTGCACCTAAGATTGCAATTAAGTTCGCCATATTTTCACCCTTCAATAATTTCGGGAGGATTTGGAGATTGTAGAATGAAGGACGTCTGAATTTCAAACGATAAGGTTCTTTTTTTCCATCACTCGAAATATAGCAGCCAATTTCTCCTCGCGGTGATTCTATCCTTACGTATGCTTCACCCTTTGGTGCTTTAATAATTTTTGGAACCTTCGCAAGTACCGGTCCCTCCTCTGGAAATTGTTCCACAGCTTGCTCGACAATTTTTAAAGATTCTTCAATCTCTTCCATGCGGCAGTGATAACGTGCCCATGCATCTCCACCATCTCTAGTTGGTACGTCAAAATCAAATCGATCGTAGATGGAGTAGGGTTCATCTTTTCTAAGGTCCCATTTTATACCTGTACACCGAAGATTCGTTCCACTTAAGGAGTAATTTAGTGCATCTTCCTTCGTATATTTACCAACGCCAATAACACGATCACGGAAGATCTCGTTGCCTGTTACAAGTTGATGATAGCCAGGAAGTTGGGATCTCATATAAGGAACAAACTCTTTTACCTTCTCAATCCAACCTTCAGGCGCATCCCATTTCACTCCGCCAACCCTCATATAGTTGAAGGTAAGCCTCGCTCCAGAAAGCTCATTTAGTAGATTAATAATCATTTCTCTTTCTCTAAACGCATAGAGAAACGGTGTTGTTGCTCCAATATCGAGTAAATACGTTCCCCACCAAACGAGGTGACTCGCAATTCGGCCTAGTTCCATTGCAAGAATTCGTAAATATTCAGCCCGTTCCGGAATTTCAATATCCATCATTGTTTCAACTGCGTGGCATAGCACATAGTTATTGGTCATTGCGGATAAATAATCCATGCGGTCTGTATATGGAATAATCTGTGTATATTGCAGATCCTCTGCAAGTTTTTCGGTACCACGATGCAAGTATCCAATTACGGGTGTAGCTTCTGTGATGACTTCTCCATCTATTTTTACAACGAGACGGAATACTCCGTGCGTACTTGGATGCTGTGGCCCTACATTTAGGAGCATTTCTTCTGTACGAATCATATGCTACACCTCCACATCAAACGGTTCATAGTCTTTTCTAAGTGGATGTCCTACCCAGTCATCTGGTAATAGAATTCGTGTTAGATTTGGGTGTCCTTCAAATTTTATTCCGAGTAAATCATAAGCTTCTCGCTCAGGCCAATTTGCCCCTTCCCATAAAGGCTGCAATGATGCGATTGTTGGCTCATCACGCTCAATTATTACTTTTAGCGCTACGGATTGACGTTTTTTATAGGAGAATAAATGAACATATACCTCCATATGCGTCTGGAAGTCTGTGCCATGCAATTCGGAAAGATAATCGAATCCAAGCTGTTCATTGTATTTTAAAAACTGTGCTACTTTAAAATATGTATCTGGCTTTGCAACTAGGGTTGGTACGTCCTTTGAAAGTGTATTAATATATGAATCTACCAAAACGTCATCACCTAAATGTTTAGTGATAACATCAACGTATTTATCCAAATAGGGTTGGTTTTGTGAAGGCTTTACTTCTTCTACTTCTTCCGTTGCCCCACCAGCACCAGCTGCTTTCGCCCTCGCTGCTGCCGCGGCCTTGGCCTTTGCCGCTGCGATTGCTTTTGCCTTTTCTTTGGCTGGATCGTCTGAACCTCCGCCAGCTTCCGCTTTTGCTTTTGCCGCTGCCGCCGCTTTTGCCTTAGCTGCTGCTACTGCCTTCGCTTTGGCTTTTGCTAGTTCATCATCGTCTGATCCCGCACCAGCCTTTTCTGCCGCCTTTTGCTTTGCCAACGCCGCTGCCTTGGCTTTCGCTGCTGCTACTGCTTTGGCCTTCGCCTTTGCTAGGTCATCGTCTCCAGCTTCTCCAGCAGCCTTTTGCTTCGCTAATGCGGCAGCCTTGGCTTTCGCTGCCGCTGCTGCTTTTGCCTTTGCCGCCGCTGTTGCTTTGGCTTTCGCTGTTGCTTTATCATCCGTATCTAATGATTCCGCAGATGCCGACTCCGATGCCTTTTGCTTCGCTATTGCGGCAGCCTTTGCCTTTGCCGCCGCTGCTGCTTTGGCTTTCGCTGTTGCTTTATCATCCGTATCTGATGTTTCAGCTGATGCCGACTCCGATGCCTTTTGCTTCGCTATTGCGACAGCCTTTGCCTTTGCCGCTGCTGCTGCTTTGGCTTTCGCTGTTGCTTTATCATCCGTATCTGATGTTTCAGTCGATGCGGACTCCGATGCCTTTTGCTTCGCTATTGCGGCCGCTTTCGCTTTCGCCGCCGCTGCTGCCTTGGCCTTCGCAATATCGATATTCTCTTCCTTGGATTCACCTTCACTTTTCGTTTCAGCCGCTTGTTTTTCAGCTAACCTCTTTTTCGCGGCTTCTTTCGCCCTCTCAGCCGCCTCTCGCTTAAGTTGTTCCAGGTCCTTCTCATCGCTCACGCTAAATCACCTTCTTCCCCGTTTTAGCCTCATAGCGAATCTTCTCTTTCAATTTATTAATCCCATAAATAAGCGCAGCTGGATTCGGCGGACAACCAGGGATGTACACATCAACCGGTACAATCTGATCAACACCTTTCACAACTGAATATGACTTCACATAAGGGCCCCCTGCCGTTGCACAAGAACCCATTGCAATTACCCATTTAGGCTCAGGCATCTGTTCATATAAACGCTTTAAAACCGGAGCCATCTTCTTCGTTACCGTACCTGACACAATCATACAATCCGACTGACGTGGAGACGTACGGAAAAAAGAACCAAAACGATCTAAATCATAGTGCGAAGAACCTGTCCCCATCATTTCAATCGCACAACAAGCCAGACCAAATGTAAGAGGCCACAACGAATTACTACGTGCCCAACCCTTCACTTGCTCCAGCGTCGTAAAAAATACATTTCTCTTTAACTCTTCCAACTCTAAATCTGAAATACCATCAATTTTTAAATCCATTTCAACACGCCCTTCTTCCAAGCATATACTAAGCCGATAACGAGCATAACAACGAAAATCAACATCTCAACTAATGCGAAAATTCCGAGTTTTTCGTAGGCAACAGCCCATGGATATAAAAATACAGTCTCAACATCAAAAATAACAAACAATAGCGCAAAAATATAATAGCGTACATTAAACTGTACACGAGAATCATGGAATGGCTCAATCCCACTCTCATACGTAGTAGCCTTCTCCGCACTCGGCGCATGTGGCCGCAACAACTTCCCCAGAAACAACGCCACAATCGGGAGTAAAATACCAAGCAACAAGAAGACAACAACAATCATGTAACTATTAAGATACTGATTCAACAAACCCTCCATGCAGCCCCCTCCAATATCCCCCAACATTTTATTGACAAAATATTAAAAATGTAACCGAATACATTATAGCACTTTTCCCAGCCAAGTGTCGACCAAACCCACCACTTATTCTACGAAATTCCCATTTCAGACAAATCAAGAAAAAATAGGCGGGAAAAGCTTGCTTTTCCAAGCCATTTTATCTTGATTTGACTGTTTCAGCCTATGGCTGAAATGATGAAACATTAGTTTCATCAAAATGGGAATTTCCTATTTTATTAGAATCAGTACTCCAGTTGGTCGACACTTGGCCCCCACCTCCTAGCCGAAATTGACGCAGACAATTTCGGCGTACTTCCTACTTACCATTCTACATCTAACCTTATCGACGTTACCCCATTCTCATTCAAACCACCCATCTTTTCCAAACTCATTCATAATACATAATTAGCAATCTCCTCATTCATCAAATTATTATTTCCGAATAAATAAAACTAGAACACCATTTAACCTAGGTTTTGTAGCACCTTCGAATTCGAATACTGCGGTACTCAAAATAATAGCCCGTAACGATGTTACGCCATCCCTTAAAATCCTAATTAAAATTCATTTAAACTATTTGAGATGTTACCTAACCTCAACCACTCTTCGGACTCAACCTCGCCTTTTTCCCTGGCCTCTGTCTGAAGTCCACTCGGCTTCAGACACCCTAAATTTATTGGTGCCCCTTTCTCAAACTCATCCAACAATATAAATTGTAGTAACGAAGTTACAAAATCACCTCGCTCACAAACCACAAAACAATCACACCAAGACCTACTCCCAACAAAAAACCTCACTATAAAACTTAAAAATTATTGTAACGAAATTACAAAAAAATATTTCCCAAATAATAATTACTCAGTTCGACTTCAATCCTCGCTCGAACCTAATTATCTAGTTTACTTCCAATTAAAAATCTCTAACTATGTAATCCATCATAAATAGCCCGTAACGAAGTTACGCTTACTCAATCTCATTCAACCCCACTCAAGTACCCCAACTGAATCCCCTACACCTCTCTTACCTGATTTATAACGCCTTAATAACGCCCTTTTTCTAAATTTCATTCAAGTCGTAACGAAGTTGAACAAAAATAAAATCCCTTTTCCACTATACTTATACCTATTGTCCATACCTAAAAAATATCATCCATACTTAAAGTTTATTGTCCATAAACGGAAATTATCAGCCAAAAATAAAAATTATCGCCCAAAAATGAAAAAAGGACTACTAATAATCTAGTAGTCCCAGCTCTAATTTACTCACCCAGTTCAATCGTTACCTCTAACTCCTCTAAAAAGTTGGGAGCCTTTTGTTTATAGGTCACAACTCGAATATCCTCCACCGCCACATTAGCCTCAAACTGAACCTCATATTGATTGACAGTTCCCTCAATTCGTTTAGGTGCTTGTTCGTCATAATAGGTCTTTCCCGTTTTGTCTTCTATTACGATTGAAGATGCCTGCCAGTACGCGTCTTCACCATTTGTTTCCACAAGTAAGATTACTGATCCATTCTCGCTTTTGATGTCTAATACCGTTATGTCCCCAATGTCACCTTGTGAAAGCGTCAAGTTTTCCCCATTCCAGTTCCCCTTTACCTCCTCAACCTTCTCATTACCTACTATTAAATATGGTTTAAACGTAAGAGAGCTCGGAACCTTTTCAAGAGGCTCAAAATAGTAATTCATTGTCTGCACTAACTTCCCGCCTTTTTCAGGACCTCCTCCGCCACCTCCACTTATAGGCTGAAGAACACGACCCTGATCATCAACTACCTGGTAATCCATCCACTCATATTTTTTATCCTCAAAAGTTTTTACATCCATCACTTGCCGAAATGCTATTTCTGTACTCGTTGGGTAGAATGTCACTTTATCAACATGCATCGTAAGATCCTCAGTTTCTACTGTCTGATTTACGAGAAACGAGCGATTTTCTCCTTGTTTTGTAACCAACAGTTCCACATTTAACGCTTTCTCTTTATGAGATTGTATGCCTAAGGTGAATTCATCAGGTAAATTCTCACCATGAACACGAACACTTATGATACCTGCATAATCTCCATTTTCCAGTTCCTCACCTTTAGCCCCCATCCCATAACTAACACCCTTTCCGTTGATGGTTAATCGTAAATCTGACAAAAAATCAACTGGTTTACCGTGCTTTTCTTGTGTATAGGATTCAATAAGATATCCAATATGAATTTGTGACCCATCATACAGACTCTCTGTAAAAGTAATCACCTGTCCATCAATCTCAACTTGCTGACCCAGTAAAGTAGTAAGTCCTTCTTTTTCTCCTTTTTGAGTACCAACATCTCCTACCATTTTAAAAATAGATCCGATGACCGGAACAGACCGCATCGTATCAGCCAATGTCGGTGACATAAAAGATACCCCAAATAAAAGGAAACCTACCAATAATACGGCTGCAGTAGAATAATAGAAACGAGGGAATGTCTTCTTTTTCGGAAGCGATTGAAGCGTTTCGTTTATACGCTTTTCCACGCTTTCAGGAACCTCTGGGTTTGCCCTCATACTTATTTGCTTTTCCCATTTTTCCATAATGATCCCTCCTCCTTTGAATCCCATAACTCCCGCATCTTTTCACGAGCACGGCGTAATCTTGTCTTAATCGTATTTTCTGGCACTTCATATATTTGCGCTAACTCCAAAATTGTAATTCCCTCGATATGAAATAGTTTCAATAATTGAGATTGAGCTTCTGGTAGTTTACTAAGCATTTGTTCTACCTCAACTTCCTCATATCCCTTTTCTTGTATATGAGGTTCCACCCACTCCTCCATGTTAATAACATTCTTTTTCTGTCTTACTAACTGATAACATTCATTCAAAACAATTCGGCACAGCCAACTTTTAAAATAGCCTGGCTCTCTTAATGTATCTATTTTTTGATAAGCTTTAATAATTGCCTCTTGAATCGCGTCAGCACAATCCTCATCGTTTGATAGTACTGTCTTCGCAACACGATATAACAATAGATGATGAGCCACTATTAACTTTTCAAAGGAAGACTTATTCCCACGTCGTGCCTTCTTCACCTCTTTTACAATATCCAAAATCCGCTCTCCTTTCTCAGGTCAACCTACTTCTAAGATACAAGAAAAGAACAAAAGGTTTCATCTAAAATAAAAAAGGATAGACGTTCAGGTGCTCCCCCTTACATCTATCCGGAATCTACAATTATTTAAAAGAAAATCAAAAGCAATATTCCAACGATAAAGCAATAATACGTAAAATAAACCAGTTTTCCGTGTTTCATAATACCCATAAACCATTTTAAAGCAAAATAAGTCATGACCAACGTTGCAATAAATGCCGTTAAATAAGGTACAGCCAGGTCTGCCTTATTCGGTTCATCCATAAAATCAGAAAAACCTAGGATGACTCCACCTAGACTTACTGGAATATACAGCATAAACGAAAATCGAAGTGCTGTCTCTTGTTTCATTCCAACTGCAATTGCTGAAATAATCGTTGCCCCTGAGCGGCTAATACCAGGAGTTAATGCTACAGCTTGTCCTAATCCTACGAGTAAAGCATCCTTAAAGGTTAGGTCACTGTCGTCTTTAACACCTTTCATATTACGGATGAGCCATAATGCGATTCCTGTTACAAATAACATAACAGCAATTGTGGTCATGCTAACATTATCTGCAATAAAATCACTCAATAGAACACCTAACACACCAGCCGGGATTGTTCCAATAACGACAAATAAAGCAAACCGAAAATCACTCTTATAACGCTCTTCTCTCGTTTTTAAAAAGTTAATCGTATTGACAATCAATCTTGCAATATCTTGTCTGTAAATAAAGACAATCGCAAATAATGATGCCGTGTTGGTTAAAATCGCAAACGTAAATCCTTGTTCACCTAAACCTAAAATTTCACTGGCAATCATTACATGTCCACTAGACGACACCGGAATTGGTTCTGTAAAACCTTGAACCAGTCCAATAATAATCATTTTTACTAGATAAATAAAATCTAAATCTCCCATAGTAACCTCCATCTATCATATATAAACCAACTAAACCATATTTTATAGACCCGAGTTTGATTATACACTTGTTATAGTTTATGACCAAGTTAAGATTTTCTTAAAATTATATCTTCCTGAAGCATCTCGTTTGCTCATATCCATCAACAATATACTCCCGAAACACAAAAATCCCCAGGGACATCAAGTCTCTGGGGATTTCGTTTCAAACAAATTAGTATTTGTTTTGTGTGATATTTAATCGATTGATGGCACGTTTTAAAGCGAGCTCAGCCCGTTTAAAATCTACATTATCTTGTTTCGCCTGCAAGCGTTGTTCTGCACGCTTTTTTGCTTCGCTAGCACGTTCAACGTCAATCTGCTCGGCTGTTTCAGCAGCTTGAGCAAGAATTGTTACTTGGTCAGGACGAACCTCGAGAAAGCCTCCACTTACAGCCACAAGTTCAGTGTTGCTTCCCTTCTTAAGTCTGACTGCCCCTACTTGAAGAGGAGCAACCATAGGAATATGTCCAGGTAAAATACCAAGCTCACCACTTTGCGCTCTGGCACTTACCATTTCCACATCAGCTTCATAAACTGGGCCATCAGGAGTCACGACATTGACTTTTACTGTCTTCATTTTATACCCTCCTAGGTCCCGTTAATTAGGCTTCAACACCCATGCGCTTTCCAGCTTCTACCGCTTCTTCAATTCGACCAACTAGACGGAACGCATCTTCAGGAAGATAATCGTATTTACCTTCTAGGATCTCTTTGAAGCCACGTACTGTTTCGCTAACAGGTACATAAGAACCTGGTTGACCAGTGAACTGTTCCGCAACGTGGAAGTTTTGAGATAAGAAGAATTGGATACGACGCGCACGGTGTACGGTTAACTTATCCTCATCACCTAACTCATCCATACCTAGGATTGCAATGATGTCTTGTAGTTCACGGTAACGTTGTAACGTTTGTTGTACTTGACGAGCGACTTCATAGTGCTCTTCTCCAACAACTTCTGGAGATAATGCACGAGAAGTAGATGCTAATGGATCCACCGCTGGGTAGATACCCATCTCAGAAAGTTTACGCTCAAGGTTAGTTGTTGCATCTAAGTGAGCAAACGTTGTTGCTGGAGCCGGGTCCGTATAGTCATCGGCAGGAACGTAAATCGCTTGGATTGACGTTACAGATCCAACGTTTGTTGAAGTAATACGTTCTTGTAATTTACCCATCTCAGTTGCTAGTGTTGGTTGGTAACCAACCGCAGATGGCATACGTCCAAGTAGGGCTGAAACTTCAGAACCTGCTTGAGTGAATCGGAAAATGTTATCAATGAAGAATAACACGTCTTGGCCTTGCTCATCACGGAAGAATTCCGCCATTGTAAGACCAGTTAGAGCTACACGCATACGTGCTCCTGGTGGTTCGTTCATTTGTCCGAATACCATCGCAGTTTTCGAAATAACTCCAGAATCTTTCATTTCGTAGTATAAGTCGTTCCCTTCACGAGTACGCTCACCTACACCGGCGAATACGGAAATACCACCGTGTTCTTGTGCGATGTTGTTAATAAGTTCTTGGATAAGAACCGTTTTACCAACTCCCGCACCACCGAATAGACCGATTTTACCACCTTTAATGTAAGGTGCTAGAAGGTCTACTACTTTAATACCAGTTTCAAGAATTTCAACCTCAGTTGAAAGTTGTTCAAATGTTGGTGCTTCTCTATGAATTGAATCACGACGTGCATCAGCAGGAACTGGTGCATCAAGGTCAATGTGTTCACCTAGTACGTTAAATACACGTCCAAGTGTCACATCTCCTACTGGTACTGAGATTGGCTTACCAGTATCAGTTACCTCTAATCCACGAACTACACCGTCAGTAGATGACATCGCAACTGTACGTACAGTGTCATCACCAAGGTGAAGCGCAACTTCTAATGTTAAGTTAATATTAACTTCATTTTCATTACGCGCAGTATGAGTAATTGTAAGGGCGTTATATATCTCTGGAAGATGGCCGCTGTCAAACTGTACGTCTACAACCGGACCCATAACTTGGGTAATACGTCCTTTTGTCATCGTTTTCCCTCCTATCTTGCTTTTGGCGGTCATTCAAAAATTTCCGCACACTTTGAATGCCTTAAAATACATGTTGAAGAATCTATTCTAATGCGGCTGCTCCGCCGACAATTTCTGTAATTTCTTGCGTAATTGCAGCCTGACGAGCACGGTTGTATGAAAGTGTAAGTGAATCGATAAGCTCTTTTGCATTGTCTGTCGCATTTTTCATCGCAGTCATACGAGCCGCGTGTTCACTTGCTTTTCCATCTAAAAGTGCTCCATAGATGAGACTTTCAGCATACTGAGGTAGTAATACCTCTAAAATCGCTTCTTGTGAAGGTTCAAATTCATAAGAAGTTTGTTTTTTGTTCTCAGCTAATTCCGTTAACGGTAATAGCTTTTTCTCAGTCACATCGTGTTGAATAGCACTTACAAAGTGGTTATACCACATGTAGAGTTCATCATACGTACCATCCGCAAACATGCTCACCGTGCTATTTGCAATATCCTTAATTTCTGCAAATGTAGGCTGATCAGATAAACCAGCGATTTCAAGAGATACAGAAATTCCTCTTTTCACAAAAAAGTCACGACCAACACGCCCGATTGCGATTACTGTAAATTCGTCATTGCTTTTATGACGTTTTTGCATCGCCTGGTACGCACCACGGATTACGTTACTGTTATAAGCACCGGCTAATCCACGGTCAGATGTGATAACGATATAAGCAGTCTTTTTTACAGGTCTTGAAAGGAGCATCGGATGGCTCACATCAGAGCTACCCATTGCAATATTCGAAACGACCTCTTGGATTTTTTCCATATATGGAACAAACGATTTTGCATTTGCTTCAGCACGGCTAAATTTAGACGCTGAAACCATCTGCATCGCTTTCGTAATTTGACTAGTTTTCTTTGTCGATGTGATTCTCGTTTTTATATCACGTAAGGATGCCAAAGGTTCTCACCACCTTTTCCTCGATTTATCAATCAAATGCGCCTAGGCGTATTTGCGCCCGATTTTTTTCGAGCTTGCTCGAAAAACTTCCTTTTAAAAATCGAGGCATCCGCCGGAGGCTTTAACTTTATTCAGTTGGAGTTTGAACCTCCACTGAATTGTACACTCTATTTGCATTCATCCCCGAATAAAAAGTAAGGAATTCTGCTGAATAAAGTTAAAAACTTTGGAACCGAGTCAACAAGCTTTATTCAGACAAGCGACGAGCTTCGAAAGCACGTCGCTCGAAAATTAAAGTTCTAATGTCCAGCTTCAGCTCCCAGCGACTAGCGAGACTTCCCTCACCCTCCGTACGATAAGCTCAACATCGAATCGCTTTGCTCTTCGTGTTTCCTTTATCTCCAGTAGGAACACAGACTAAGTTCGCCACGTCCTGTGGCAACGTCTGTGTAACCCACCTCGTGTGGGCCTCAGTCCGTACGTCGCTAACGGTCGCTTCCGCATTTCGTCTTTACTCAGAAACCGCAAAAGTCTTTTTGAAATCGTTGATTGCAGAAGCAAACACTTCATCTTCTGGAAGTTTACCAGTTGATTTGATGTGATCAAGGATTTCAGCTTTACGGTTATGTTCTAACCATACTAGGTATTCATCTTCAAAACGAGAGATGTCTTCTACTGGGATATCATCAATGAAACCACGAGTTAGTGCATATAGAATCGCAACTTGCTTTTCTACTGCTTGTGGTTTGTTTAAGCCTTGTTTTAGTACCTCAACAGTACGAGCTCCACGGTTAAGTTTTGCTTGAGTCGCCTTATCAAGATCTGAACCGAACTGAGCAAAAGCTTCTAGTTCACGGTAAGACGCAAGGTCTAGACGTAATGTACCAGATACCTTCTTCATCGCACTGATTTGGGCAGACCCACCAACACGTGATACCGATAAACCTGCGTTAACAGCAGGACGTACACCTGAGAAGAACAAATCAGATTGTAAGAAAATTTGTCCATCCGTAATCGAAATTACGTTTGTTGGAATGTACGCAGATACGTCACCAGCTTGTGTTTCGATAAATGGTAAAGCAGTGATTGAACCGCCACCTTTTTCATCAGAAAGCTTCGCAGCACGCTCAAGTAAACGAGAGTGTAGGTAGAATACATCCCCTGGATATGCTTCACGACCTGGAGGACGACGTAGTAATAATGAAAGTTCACGATATGCAGATGCTTGTTTTGTTAAGTCATCATAGATAACTAAAACGTGCTTACCGTTGTACATGAACTCTTCACCCATTGTTACACCAGCATATGGAGCTAAGAATAACATTGGAGCAGGTTGTGATGCAGAAGCAGTTACAACGATTGTGTAATCTAATGCACCGTTTTTACGTAATGTTTCAACAACACCACGAACTGTTGATTCTTTTTGACCAATCGCAACGTAAATACAAATCATATTTTCGTTCTTTTGGTTAAGAATTGTGTCGATCGCTACAGATGTTTTACCTGTTTGACGGTCACCGATGATTAACTCACGCTGACCACGACCGATTGGAATCAATGCGTCAATCGCTTTAATACCAGTTTGTAATGGTTCATGAACCGATTTACGATCCATGATTCCAGGAGCTGGACTTTCGATTGGACGAGTTTTTGTAGTTTCGATTGGACCTAGACCATCAACTGGTTGTCCTAGAGAGTTAACAACACGGCCGATCAATGCTTCACCAACTGGAACCTCCATGATACGTCCTGTACGACGTACTTCGTCACCTTCACGAATATCTGTGAAAGGACCAAGGATGATAATACCCACGTTGTTTTCTTCAAGGTTTTGTGCCATACCCATGACACCGTTTGAAAATTCAACGAGTTCTCCAGCCATGACATTGTCGAGGCCATGAGCACGTGCGATACCGTCACCGACACTGATAACTGTACCAACTTCGCTCACTTGTATTTCAGACTGATAGTTTTCAATTTGCTTTTTTATCAGCGCACTAATTTCTTCAGCTTTGATGCTCATGAATTTCACCCCTATCTTTTAACAATAAGTTCACGCTCTAAGCGATCTAACTTACCTTTTACACTTCCATCAAATATACGATTTCCGATTCGAAGCTTCACGCCACCAATCAGACTTGAATCTACAATGTTTTGAATACGTAAAGATGATTTTCCAACTTTCTTTGCAAATACACTTGAAATCCCTACTTCTTCAGTCTCTGTTAAAGGACGTACGGAGTAGACAGTTGCATCTGCAATTCCTCGTCTATCATTTGCAAGTAAAATGAAGTGATCTGCAACGTCAGCAATGATATCCTCACGATGACGGTCAATTAATAAATGCAATGTATTTAATGTCATCTGTGAAAAGCCTTGGAAAGCTTGAGTAACAATCGCTTTTTTACTATCAATTGAAAGCTTCGGATTTCTTAATACTGATTGGAAATCCTCGCTATTTAAAAACACTTGTTTAACGGTACGAATCTCATCTTCATACTTATCAAGTGCATTTTGTTCATTTGCTAATTGAAAAAGAGCTACTGCATATCGTTTTGCTACGATTCCTTTGCTCATCGCCCTTCTCCTACCTCTTGAATATATTCGTTAATTAACTTCTCTTGATCTTTAAGGCTAAGTTCCTTTTCAATCACTTTAGAAGCAACTAATACTGAAAGTGATGCAACTTGTTCGCGTAAAGCTGTAACAGCTTGTTCTTTTTCTTGAACGATTTCCTGTTTCGCAGCTTCCTTTAAACGGTTTGCTTCTTCACGAGCAGCAGTGATGATGCCTTCTTTCTGCTCTTCACCTAATTTACGTGCATTTTCGATTAACTCAGCAGCTTCTGTACGTGATTTTTTAAGTAACTCACGTTGTTCTTCTGCTAGTTTCTTCGCTTCTTGATGATTTTTCTCTGCAGAATCAATTTCATTCGCAACGTGTTCTTCACGTTGTTTCATGACGTTCATTAGTGGACCAAACGCATATTTACGAAGTAAGGCTAGTAAAATAATAAACGCAGCCAATTGGAAAAGGATGTCCCCTAGTGGTAGCGGTGACTCACCTGCGGCAGCACCTAAGACAAATAAATCTAACACCTATATTCACTCCTTTCAGAGTTCCAATGTCGTATGGAAGTCTATAATTAAAGGGTGAGGCTACAATGTAGTAAAATCCTCACACGCTATTTTTCATAATTTCATCTATACATAGGAATGGCGAAGGTTCTCACCTGAGACAACTTCGCCATTATTTGCTATTATCGTCCCATTACCATGAACGCAACAACTACGGCGATGATTGGAATCGCCTCAACTAATGCAACCCCGATGAACATAGTTGTTTGAAGGGCACCCTTTGCTTCTGGTTGACGAGCAATCCCCTCTACTGTACGACTTACGATCATTCCGTTACCAAAACCTGCACCTAGTGCTGCTAAACCTATTGCAATTGCTGCTGCTAATGCACCCATTATAAATTTCCTCCTTTAATTTGTATAAGAATTAATAGTTCTAAAAATGGATTGCCCAAAAAGTCTCATTCTGGACAAGGTATTTATGTTAATGGTCAGTGCTCACTTTGTGAGACATATAAACCATCGTTAACATTACAAAGATAAACGCTTGAATTGCACCAATAAATAAACTGAATCCTTGCCATGCAAGCATTGGTATTAGAGATAAAATTGTACCTATAATACCTCCAAAAATGCTACTACCATAACCACTTACTGCCATTCCTGCAATTAAACCTAGCAGAATTTCACCTGCATAGATATTACCGAATAGACGCAGTCCGAGAGTTAATGTATTCGCAAATTCTTCAATTATCTTTAGTGGGAACATAAATGGCATTGGCTTCAAGAATCCTTTACCGTATTCTTTGGCACCATGCATTTTAATACCGTAGTAGTGAGATAACCCAACTACCATAACTGCTAGTGTTAATGTGATAAGTGGATCCGCAGTTGGTGATTTCCACCATAATTCATGATTGACTGCAACTGCGAGTGGCAATCCTAACACGTTCGAAATGAAGATATACATTAACAATGTAATTCCTAATGTTAAGAATCGACCTCCCGTATTCCAGTCCATAGAACTTTTGATAATTCCTCGAACGAAGTCGATGACCCATTCCATAAAGTTCTGAGTACCGGTTGGCTTCATTGCAAGGGTACGAGTTCCAAGAACAGCGATAATGAAGACAATCACACTCGCAACTGTAATCATTAGAATGTTAGATAGGTTAAAATAAAGCCCAAATATTTCTCTTATAGGAGCTTCGTGACCCAAAGTATTCACCTCTCTTCCATATGCTTTAGCTCATGCGATTCTAGTATTCGAAGAGCTAATGCTTGTCGTCTATTTATGAAGTTTTTGAAAAAAGAAATCTATCATAATGACAAAATAAAATGTCATTAATCCAATAACCATACTACCTAGGTGAAACATTTCCGGAAACTCTAACACAATTAAAACTGCTAAACCAGCCGTTGCCATTCTTGACATCGTTCCTAGTGATCGGACTGCACGACCCTCGTCATAGGCTTTACTAAATTGCTTGTGTTTTTGAACCATCGAGAATAAAATATATAGACTCCCGAGTGTCCCGAGTATTAAACCTAAGAAGACCGATTTATATGCTGTAAATCCCCAGCCTAGCACATAGATTGCGAGTAAGTAGAGTATGTATTTACGATATCTCGTAAATGCTATGGATAAATCCTGCATATCAAATTAATCTCCTGAAAAAAAGTAGTTGACCAGGCGAAATGTCGCATAGACTCCAGTAGCTAGTCCCAATAGAAGGCCGATAATTAACAAAGTTGGTTCAGTGCCCAGCATTTGATCAAGCCATCTACCAGAGAATATACCTACTAAAATCGATCCTACCAAATTGGATAGAATACCAGTCATGAGCGCATAGGCTCGTATAGGATATTTTTCATTCTTACGCATCAGCATTCCTCACTTCTGCGTTAAATGCAGGTGTCAGAAAATACTTAATTTTTCAAGTGTTTCCTGCGTGTAAACCCTCTCATTTATACCCTTTGTAAGCATACAATAGGCACCCATTAATGTCAATTGTTTGACAGGAAAAAGTTCACCTTCTCACAAGGGTTCGTCACTCTCTAACTTCTGCTTACAAAAGGCGATTCTACCGTAATTTTATTAGTCCTATAATGGTAGTGCAAATCCAAAAATTCAAACATCGTTCACAAAACTTTCATATTTAAATAGCCTGAATTGCTCAAAATCTGACTTCAACTAAAAATCAGCAGAAGCATTTACTCCTGCTGATTATCTTTAGTGGCCGCCTATCATGGTATCTTCAAATGAAATTTCAGTTTCAAGGATTTCTTCCTTACCTGCCTTTTTTACAAAAATTACAGCTTTGTATATCCCATTTAAGTTTCTTTCTTTTCGATTCACTTTTTTCTCTATTAATCCTCTAGCAACATTTCGGTCCCAGTCCAGGAAAGCAACAAATCGGAGTGTGTCCGGATCATATAATACAATTCCATACTCTTCCGCTCCACCTGGTAAGTATAACTCGTACCTGAATACATCCTCTTGATCGCCTTTACCAAATTGAAAGCCCATGATGCGCGGATAGTCAGGCTCTTCTATCACATATAAATACGGGATGTGGTACTCCTTATCTCCTTCTTTTAAAAACAGGTTCCCATGATGGAGTCCAGCACCAATCGTGCTCGGGGTTATATCCATTCCAATCGTTATCACCTTTTTTTCTTTCGCCTTAACGGTAAAGGGCATCGGCAATTCCCATTGTATGCCCTTCGTTTTTTTTGGTATCTCAAAGGCGTATTCCTTTTCTTGGTCCGACTGATTATCCACCGTTACCTTTATCCGTTTTTTTGTACGTTTATCATGCTGGTGAAGCAATCCTGCGGAAAAAGAACCAGGGTAAATTAAGGTTTCTGAGTGTATCGCCTCGTGCAATTGAATGCGACCTGCTCCTTGTTCATACGGCTTATATAAGGTGCCATCCTCTTTTTCTAATAGACGTGCCGTGTTCATCAGAGCTGCTTTTATTTGGTCTGGATTCCAATCAGGATGGGCTTGCTTCAATAAAGCACTGGCTCCCGCCACATGAGGTGCCGCCATACTCGTCCCTTGCATTTCCTGGTATCCGTTTGGAATCGTACTGTCAATTGCAACACCTGGTGCAACAACGTCTGGCTTAATTGCCCATGTATGGGTAACAGGACCCCGCGAACTAAACTCGGCAATGGTATCCTTTACAGGTTGATACGTTGTCTTTACCACATTGTTTTGCTTTTTTGTTTGTTTTTTGAGCCATTCCCCATCTGACTGTGAAACAGATGCAACTGGTATGGGTAGTTCTTTTTCCAACGAACCTGAGAAGTTTCCAACTGTATTGTTGTAGATGAGGACCGCAATCGCCCCCTCTTCGTAAGCCCGGATTGCTTTTTGTGTAAACGTAATTTGGCCTCTTTCCATAAGCACAATTTTATTTTTAACCTTAGGGAAGTCCGGTTCCGTGCCAATCCCAGCTTTTACAATCTCGTACTTCTTTTGAAGTTTCCAGGGTACAGAACCTTGTAGTGGTTGCAGTTCGATCTTTTTATCCGAAAAGCCTACTGTTAAATAAGGCAATGTCATTGGAGGTGTAGACGCACCTACGGAGATTGCTTTTGAAGACGTTCCTGGTGAACCAACCGTCCAGACCATCGGGCCTGAGTTCCCACTGGATGTTACGGCAACAATCCCTTTTTCCGCCGCCTTATCTAAGGCTAGACTTGTTGGCCAGTCTGGTCCGTTGATGGTATTACCGAGTGATAAATTGATCACATCAACTTTATCCTCAATCGCCTTGTCTATGGCTGCTATGACTTGTTCCGACGTTCCCATTCCGCCAGGTCCAAGCGCGCGGTAGCCTACTATATCTGCTTCAGGTGCAACCCCTTTGATTTTTCCATTTGCTGCAATGATTCCAGCAACATGAGTGCCATGTGAGGTATTACGTCCTTGAATTCCCCTTGTTTCCATGGGGTCATCATCACCATCGACAAGGTCATAACCCCCTATATAATTTCTTCGTAAATCAGGATGTGTATAGTCCACTCCGGTATCAATGACCCCAACTTTTATACCCTTACCAGTTAGGCGATGATCTTTTTTATCAAAATGACTGCGAATTTCTTTACCACCAATAAATGGGACACTCTCTTCGACCGACACCTGATAGGTAGCAACAGGAGAGCTATGTTCAATTCCCGATTCCTTTTTTAACTGTTGGATATCTCGCTTCGTTCCCGTCAATGAAAAGCCTGGAAACACATGCTTATAGATGTGATTTATTTTAATAGAGGAAAAGTCTCGAGTTTTTTCTAGTAATGGTTCAAATTTGTTCTTGTTTGTGATGATAATCTCATGGACCACTTCATTCAAGTTCTCTTCAGGCAGCGGTGGCCTGTCTGGAAAACGGTGCGCATGAGCAGGAATGGTTGATAACAGGAGGGTAATACTCATACAAATTGCCACTAAAATTCTCACAAAAAAACCACCTCTTTGAGATAGCTTTTCTCAAAAGGTGGTTAAATATGTGAGGTGTCTAGTTACAGCGCCTAGAAACTCGAGAAACTTCTACTCCTCCTTCAGAGGCAAAAGACGCCTCTTTGTCGGAGTATCCAGTTTTCTCATTTCTGAGCAAGGCGCTTTCACTTTTCTATTTACTTTGTTCCGAATAGACGATCTCCTGCATCCCCTAGTCCTGGAACGATATAACCATGGTCATTCAGTTGCTCATCAAGCGCCGCAATATAAATATCTACATCTGGATGAGCTTCTTTCATTGCTTCTACACCCTCAGGCGCTGCAACTAAGCACATAAACTTTATGTTAGTTGCACCACGTTTTTTCAAGGCATTAATCGCTTCAACAGCTGAACCACCTGTTGCAAGCATCGGGTCTACGACAATAAACTCACGCTCTTGAACATCAGAAGGCATTTTAAAGTAGTACTCAACTGGCTGTAATGTTTCAGGGTCACGGTAAAGCCCCACATGACCTACTTTTGCAGCTGGGATTAAACGTAGTATTCCATCAACCATACCTAAACCAGCGCGAAGTATCGGTACAATTCCAATCTTTTTCCCAGATAAAACTTTTGATTTCGCCTTACTTACAGGAGTTTCAACCTCCACTTCCTCAAGCGGCATATCACGCGTAATCTCGAACGCCATTAAGCTAGCGACTTCATCAACTAACTCACGGAATTCCTTTGTACCAGTGTTTTTATCTCGTATGTATGTAAGCTTATGTTGAATTAGTGGGTGATCAAAAACGTACACTTTCCCCATCAGTCATCTCTCCTTTATTAAGTATGCTTCTTTTAGAATTTCCATCAGCTGTAAAAATAACACCACGAACTGTCTTTTTCACACTTCAATAAATTTTACAGAAAAAATAAGGCATGTTCAAGACGTAATTCAAAAATACACAGAATGGATAAAGTTCAGCTTTAAAAATAGGAAGAAACCAAACATCTTTAAAAATAACATTAAATTTTCAGATATTTCATTTACATTTTTATACAAAAGTGATATCATAATGATATAGAAAGTATATCGAAATGAGGTCGATTGCATGAATGAAAAACAGGTATGGAAGATTAATGGCTTTTTAGGAATTCTTATAATTGCTGTTTTTATCGCACTAGGTGTCATGATGCTGATTAACACTAAGATTGTATTCGGAATTCTATTTGTTGCTGCTGCGGTCATACTAGCCTCTGGAATCACAATTGTTCAACCTAATAATGCTGGTGTTGTCATCTTTTTCGGAAAATACCTTGGGACCATTCGCGACAGTGGGATGTTCTTGACGGTACCATTTTCTCTTCGCAGAACTGTGTCTTTACGTGTAAACAACTTTAATAGTAAAAGACTAAAGGTGAATGACGTGGAAGGAAATCCAATTGAAATCGCTGCTGTTGTCGTATACAAGGTTGTCGATTCAGCGAAGGCCGTCTTTGATGTTGATCATTACGAAGAGTTTGTTGAAATTCAAAGTGAAACCGCGATTCGTCATGTTGCAACTCGCTATCCATACGATACATTTGAAAATGTAGAGCTTACATTACGCGGAAACTCGGAAGAAATTTCAAATGAGTTAGCTGCCGAGTTACAGGAACGATTGAAAGTAGCTGGCGTTCAAGTTATAGAAGCTCGCCTTACTCACCTTGCTTATTCAACTGAAATTGCTCAAGCTATGCTACAACGTCAACAAGCTACAGCCATTATTGCAGCTCGCCAAAAAATCGTCGAAGGTGCTGTTGGAATGGCACAAATGGCCATTAAACAGTTAGAACAGGATAGAACGATTGAACTTGATGACGAGCGTAAGGTTCAAATGGTAAACAACTTACTTGTGGCGATTGTTTCTGAGAAATCCACCCAGCCTGTTATTAACGCAGGAACTCTCTACTAATGAGTGTTAACTATGTCTAAGAAAAAAAGCTTTCCATTGCGGCTAGACCCGGACCTCTACGAAATCCTACAAAAATGGGCCGCTGACGATTTCCGCAGTGTCAATAGCCATATCGAGTTTTTATTAAAAGAAGCAGCCAAAAAAGCTGGAAGAATCCCGAAAAATAAACAGTAATTGTGGAATGCGCTTAGACTTTGGTCTGGGCGCTTCTTTTGTGGTTGCGAGGTTTGGGATTGCGTGGTGATGAGTCGGTTATATAGGTTATGGGACAGTGATTACGATTTATGGGACATCGTTTCGATTTTATGGGACGCTAGCTTTAATATACGGGACAGTGCTCAGAATATATGGGACACTACGAGCTATATATGGGACAAACGACTACAGAATGAGTCTCCGGTAGCGCTTTTTTGCTCCCTAATCAAAAAAGCAGGACGCCCAATACGGGAGTCCTGCTCTAACCTCTTAGTATTCTGGATACAGTACAAATTTGCTAGTTAGTGATTCAACACGATTACTCGCTTCAGCTAACTTCGCTTCGTCTTCTGCATTCTTCAATGCAAATGCGATGATTGACGCAATTTCATCCATATCCTCTAAACCAAAGCCTCTGCTTGTAACAGCAGCTGTTCCAATACGGATACCACTTGTTACGAATGGGCTTTCTGGGTCAAATGGTATCGTGTTTTTGTTAACTGTGATACCGATATCGTCGAGTACCTTTTCAGCGACTTTACCAGTTAAACCTAGTGAACGAACATCGAGAAGTAATAAGTGATTGTCTGTTCCGCCAGATACTAGATCTAAACCTTCTTTTTGTAGGGATTCCGCTAATCTAGCAGCATTGTCTACAATGTTTTGTGTATATTGCTTGAATTCGTCAGATAGTGCTTCTCCGAATGCGACTGCCTTAGCAGCAATTACATGCATTAATGGACCACCTTGGATACCAGGGAAAATAGACTTGTCGATTTTCTTCGCGAATTCCTCTTTACAAAGAATCATTCCACCACGTGGACCGCGGAGTGTTTTATGAGTTGTAGTCGTAACGAAATCAGCATATGGAACTGGGTTTTCGTGAAGACCTGTTGCCACTAAACCTGCGATATGAGCCATATCAACCATTAAGTATGCGCCAACTTCATCCGCAATTTCTCTGAACTTTTTAAAGTCAATTGCACGCGGATATGCACTTGCTCCAGCAACGATAAGCTTTGGTTTATGCTCAACAGCTTTTGCTCGTACATCATCATAATTGATTTTGTGTGTTTCTGGATCTACTCCGTACTCCACGAAATTATATTGAATTCCACTGAAGTTTACCGGGCTACCGTGTGTTAAATGACCACCATGTGAAAGGTTCATCCCAAGGACAGTGTCACCCTGTTCTAAGATTGTAAAGTATACAGCCATATTTGCTTGGGCACCAGAGTGCGGCTGCACATTAACGTGTTCAGCGCCGAAGATTTCCTTTGCACGGTCTCTTGCAATGTTTTCTGCAACATCCACGTGTTCACAACCACCATAGTAACGACGGCCAGGGTACCCCTCAGCATATTTGTTTGTTAATACAGATCCCTGTGCTTCCATAACTGCTTCACTTACAAAGTTTTCAGAGGCAATCAGTTCAATTTTAGTACGTTGTCTTTTTAGTTCATCTTGAATTGATTGAAATACTTGTTGATCTTGCTCCGATAAATGTTTCATTGGAATCCTCCTTTATTCTATTTATGAATTATTCCGCTAATTTGAAAAATACCTTTCCATTGTAACACTTTTATTCGGTAGTAGGAAGAATAAGTTTATATTTTAAATGATACCAAAGTTGTTGTAAAATAAGGATTAATCTTGATAAAACGGCGTCACAACTAGTTTTGTTAGGTAATCATGGGGTTTGAAAGAATTTAGTTAAACACGAACATTTTAGAGATTTTAAGTATTAACGTTCATGTATATTGTAAAATAAAAAGGCTGTTTTTCTTAAATACCGTTGATTTACGCTACAGGCGGAAGCTTTCCGCGGGCGTGGCTTGAGCCTCCTCGTCGCTGACGCTCCTGTGGGGTCTCAAGTCTCACGCTTTTCCCGCAGGAGTCACCGCCTTCCGCTTCAATCAACTAGGGTTGCACTTCTATAAACAACAATTTTTTAGAAAAGAGCCAATAAAAAAAGACAAGGTTCTCACCCTGTCTCCACTTCATTCCGTCGTTCAAATCCAATAGTCGAATTCGCCAAACTGGATGTTTCTAAAACTTTTTTCGTCTTTTAATTTTAGAAGTTCCTTCACAGGTCCTTCCTGTTACAACTGCTCCGTATACTAAAAACTTATTTTCTATTTTGCGTGCAGCTCCTTTAACATATCTTATTTTCTTTTTTATTTGGGTAAACGGCTCGTTCGCCACCGATGAGTTTTGGTCGTACTTTCGCCATTGTTACGTGTGCACCGCCAAGTTCCTTTACCGAGCTACGGATAGGCACGGCAACATGCTTAAGATGCATTCCAATGAAGGTGTCACCAATGTCAATCCCGGCTTCTGCTTTAATAAACTCGACTACAACCGGATCATTGAAATGTTCGTAAGCATACGTCGCCATTGCACCACCAGCTGTACGAACGGGAACAACTGTAACTTGCTCGTAATTTTTATGTATAGCTGTTTCCCGTTCCACAACGATGGCACGATTTAAATGTTCACAGCACTGGAATGCGAGTTCCAATCCGATATTCTTTCGAAGAATGTCCAATTCGGTAAAAATCATCTCCGCCACTTCTTCTGATCCCGCTGTTCCGATTCTTTCGCCAATTACTTCACTCGTACTGCAGCCCACAACGAGGAGCTCACCTTTTTTCAAAGAGGCCTGCTCCGCATACTCAGTTAAGATTGTTTGGAGTTGCCCTCTCCAAAGCTCTAGATCTGCAACCATTATTTTACCTCCTTTAAGACAAATAAACGCCTGATTCAACAAGTCATCAGGCGTGTGTATTTCGTATATTACTCCCCAGATGGGTTGTTTTCATAAGTAGTAATTTTATTGACTCTGTTCTCGTGACGACCGCCTAAAAATTCCGTTGTAAGCCAAGCTTGTGCAATTTCACGCGCAAGTCCTGGTCCAATGACACGTTCGCCCATAGCAAGAATATTACTATTGTTATGCTCACGAGTCGCCTTTGCACTAAATACATCATGACAAAGGGCACAACGAATGCCTTGCACCTTGTTCGCAGCAATACTCATACCAATTCCAGTGCCACAGATTAAAATGCCACGGTCATACTCACCGTTTGCTACCTTCTTCGCAACAGGTAAGGCGTAATCCGGATAATCGACAGATGTTGAACATTCACATCCAAAATCATCATATTCAATCTTAAGTTCGTCCAATAAATTTTTAATTTCTTCACGCAATACTAAACCACCATGGTCAGAAGCTATTGCAACCTTCATTATAAATCCCCCTATAATTCGATTGCCTTGGCCAATTATTTCGCCAGAGACATACACTTTACTCTTATTATACCTAAAAAAGAACTCCCGAACCAAAACGGGGGCTTTTTCAACGAAGAAAAATTTAAAGGGTAAAACGTTGGATTGTCTTTTTTAACTCACTTGCTTGTGTAGCAAGCTCTTGTGCTAGCGCATCCACATCGCAAATGACACTCTCTTGATGTTGAGTGGCAGCACTTACTTCCTGCGCACCAGCAGATGTTTCTTCAGCAATCGCCGCTACCTCCTGAGACTGTAGCGATGTAGACTGAATTCGTTCCATTTGCTGTTCCACCAATTCTACGATTTGCTTAACTGCATCCGCCACCTCATGAACAGACGTATTCATCCCAGCAATGGCTTGTGATGTTAAGGCACCCTTTTTCGCCTCTTCATTAGCTACTGCAACCTGTTCGGTAATTTGAGATACCACGCTTTGGACCTCTTGCTGAATATTTTGGATTAACTCCGAAATACCTTGAACGGCCCTAGAGCTTTCATCTGCAAGCTTTCGTACTTCTTCTGCAACAACAGCAAAGCCTTTACCATGCTCGCCAGCTCGGGCTGCTTCAATAGAAGCATTTAATGCTAGTAAATTCGTTTGGCGAGCAATGTCACCTACAAGTGAAATAATATGTTCCACTTCTTTCGCATTCGTCTCAAGACGATTAACCGCTTCAAGCGAAACCTGATTATTATCAGCAAGCTTATTAATACCGACTATCAGTGATTCCACAATTTCTTTACCACTATTTAGTGAGTCCACCATTTCTACCGCTAAACCTTCTGAAGTTTTTGCATTTTGCTGGACATCTTCGGCAATTTTTATGACATCCTCTACAGACTCAGCTGTTTCTTGAATAGAAACCGCTGAGCTGTCAGCTCCACTCGATATTTCAGAAATGGTTCGACTAATACTTTGTGCTTGCTCTGAAGCAAGACTAGAGGCCTTTGTTATCTCAATCACCTTTTGATTGGTGGTTTCGAAATTGCCCTCGATGTTTTTTACCATTTCGCGAAGGTTTTGAAGCATTTTGTTAAACGCTACGCTTAAGCTGCGAATCTCGTCATCCGATTTAGAAACCGGAACATCCTCACGAATATCTCCATTTGCCGCATGAATGGCCACCTGCTCAAGCTTCTGGAGAGGCTTCGTAATAAACGATGCCGCAAAATAAGCAAGGATACCCGACCATATGATACCAAGAGCTAACGTACCAATCATAAACACTTCCTGGTTTATCATGTTATCTACAAAAGGATAGACAAAATAAATAAATATAGCAGATGTTGAATATGTAACCATCGCTAAAATGGTTGTAAATAAAACCAATTTTAACTTGAGACCAAATTTATAACGCCTTTTTCCCAACCGATTCTCCCCCTGAGTTTACCTATTTTAATTTAGCTAGTACTTGATCGATTAACGGCTCTAGTTCTGCATATGTTTCTCTATATATATCGACCGGTCCTCCAAAAGGATCGGAAACATCCCCGCTACTATTCACATATTCTTTTATCGTAAATACCTTGTCTTTTGATTCTGGGAAGCTTTGAAGAATTGCTTGTTTATGTTGATTGGTCATCGTTAATATACAAGTTGCCCATCCCACATGTTCTTTTGTTAGATAAGAAGAAGTATGAGTACACTCTATCCCATTTTCTTGTAAAACTTGTGCGGTATTTGCTGAAGCAGGACTACCATCACCGGCATAAATCCCCGCCGATTTCACTTCAATCTCATGACCAGCTTTGCTTCGTAATATTGATTCTGCCATTGGACTTCTACATGTATTCCCCGTACAAATAAATAAAACACGAATCATCTCATCACCCCTTGGTTGTCTATATGTTACTTTCGACCTACATGAATAGACATAATTCGATATAGTACCATTATAGCCACATTACTTTGAAAAATATAGATAGTAATTAAAAAAGAGCATGGGTTTTATCCATACTCTACTGACATTTCTATAGGCACTTGTCCACCTATTTACAATGGAATTAATAATTTTACACCGAAGACGAGAAGGATGCAGCCACCTAACACTTCACTATATGTACCAAGCCAATTCTGGACCTTTCGACCTAAAAGAAGACCTACCCATGATAAAATCATACTCACGATTCCAAACATGAGAATCACCATGATGGTCTTGGCTCCGTATATTCCTAATGAGAGACCAACTGAAAAACTATCTAGGCTCACGCTCAAGGCAAAAATAAATAACCCGAATCCAACCGGCGTTAACATGCTTTGCTGATCATCGTCCTTAAAGGAGGAAATAATCATTTGCAAACCTAAAAATAAGAGCAAACCACCGCCTAAATAGGTTGCGATTGCACCAAATGTATCTGATAAGAAGTGACCGATCATCATACCGGCCAAAGGCATCCACATATGAAAGAGACCAATGGTGATTCCGATTGTGAGGATTTGCTTGAGTCTTAATTGAATCAATCCCATTCCAAGCCCCACAGAAAATGCATCCATTCCTAAAGCAAATGCCATGATAAATAAGGTTATAATTTCTCCGAGAAATGCTGTAATATCCATCTTCTACCTCCTTGGACGTGCCTATTTCAACATATGCATGTACCAAACGAAATAGAAGAAGGATTTCCCAATTATTCTGTTATGATTCGATGACCAGCTGCCTTGGTGAGTCGGTTCATAAGGGCTTGGCCGATGCCTTCGCTTGGAAAGCTTTCACTAAAAATCACATCGACTCCACTTTCATCAAATTGACGTAATACGCCATATAGCCTGCTTGCTACGGTTTCCAATTGTTCACGTGAGCCACAGCTAATAACTCGATCTGCTTCATATTTATTTTCACGTTCCGTTGTCGTCAGAACTCCGACCTTCAGACCCTCATTTTGCTTTTCCTTTACAAGAGACTGAATAAACCCCTGTGATCCATTCACAATTGTCAGAGGAGCAGTTGGTGCATAATGCTTGTATTTCATGCCTGGTGATTTTGGGGCTTCGTTGTCTGTTAAGATTGCCTTGTCCACCTCAACCACTCCACAAACACTCTCAAGCTGTTCCTTTGTAATCCCACCTGGTCTGAGAATGATCGGAACTTCTCCAGAACAGTCTAGAACTGTTGATTCAAGGCCAACTCCTGTAGGTCCACCATCGAGTATTCCAGCAATTTTACCAGTCAAATCATCAGCCACATGCTTAGCAAGTGTGGGACTAGGTTTTCCTGAAAGATTCGCACTTGGTGCAGCAAGCGGAAGACCAGATGCTGTAATCAAAGCCAACGCAACTGGATGACTCGGCATCCGCACTGCTACTGTTTCAAGCCCTGCTGTTACCTTTTTCGAAACAGCATTTTCCTTTCTTTTTAAAACAAGGGTCAGCGGTCCTGGCCAGAACTTTTCAATCAATCGCTCCGCCTGCTCTGAAATATCCTCAGCAATCTTATATAATTGCCCCATTGTGGAGATGTGGACAATCAGTGGATTATCACTTGGACGACCTTTCGCTTCATAAATTTTCGCCACCGCATCATCAGACAAAGCATTCGCTCCAAGCCCATATACCGTCTCAGTAGGAAAGCCAACTACTTCGTTTGCTTGTAAAAGCGCTGCTGCTTCTATTATTTGTGGATAAGATTCTAAATTGTGTTGATGTTTATCCACAACCCAATGTTTTGTTTCCATATAACGCAACTCCTATGTAAAAATCCTTAAAATATCTAGCCTTATCATTAACTCAATATAAAAAAGTATAGGTTTAAAAAGATAGAAAAACACATGTTATCCACATTTTGTGGATAATAATGTGCAAAAAGTGGATAACTTTGTGGATATAACCAGTTTTCCCACATTTCACATCAGGAGGAAAATATCCATCCACAGCCCAAATTTTTCATCATGTTCCATACAGTATCACATTTAACCGCATTTTAACAACAAATCTTATCCACATTGTCCACAAAAATGGTAATAAAAAACCCCCGCTTGCGGACATTCCATCCACAAACAAGGGCTTGGCTATATTTTTAGTAGACGCTTTTCTCTCAAGACTCGTTGAAAAAACTTCTTTATTTTTCGATTTGAGATACCATGAACATAGGATCTGCCTTTTCAAGCAGATGTGTAATATGATTGGAATCTTTAATATGACCAGGCAGCTCTTGCTCCTCAACTTTTTCAAAGCCTAGCATCGTAAAAAATTGGATTGAGGCTTGTTTATTTGTCGCTAAATACAAACGGCTGAGTTCCTTATACTTAGCAAGTGAAAGTGCACTTTTGAATAAGGTTAATAAATTAGTTTGATCAACACCTGGAGTAATCACAAGTGAACGCAGCAGTCCATCCTTTTCAATTCTTTCAATCCCTAATGTAGCGATGATGTTTTGCTTTGCGTCTTCCATTAAAATAAAGTGATCGATAATGGACTCTATTCCATCTGCACTAACTTCAGCTTGTCCTAAAAATGCTCTTACTTTTTCAATATCTTGCTCAATTGCAGTTCTAATTTGCTTCATGTCCCCACCCCATCTTTCCTTATCTACTAACTACTCTATGAGGTGGCATACACATATAGAACCAAATGCTAGATTTAACTAAATAAAGATGTAAAAAATTCAACAAGGAAAAACTTCACTTCTACTTCTTCTTCCTCGCCCTCATTGGCTTTGTCTTCTTTGTCTTTCTTTTCTTTTTTGTCTTTCTCATCTTCTTTTTCGTCTTCTTCTACTACATCTTCAAGCGCAACATCTTTACCTTCTTCATCAGATGCCTCAATTGCGTCGCCAGTCGAGAAGTCTAAGAAACATAATGGTGGAAACAATACGCACCACCAGTTAGCTCCTTCTGCTTCACCTAATGTAATTAGAATCGCTTCGTACTCACCTGCTGGATATAAGAATTGACCATACAGCTTAGTCGGAAACTGAATATTCCTTCCGTAATCCACTGTATATGATTGGTTGCTGTTTTCTTCTTTTAACACGCTCGCAACGATCTTCTCGATTTCTGGAAGTCTCTCTTGAATTAGTTCTCTAGCAACCTCTACCGAAGTTAACTCTGCAACCCACTCTGTGATTTCTGCATTAACCTCATCACGGACCTTACGCTTTAACTCCTGGTCTTTGTCAGAATCACTATTCGCTAAAATGCGAAGTCGAATCGCTTCATCGGGAATTACCTGAAACCCTTCTGCACTTGTTTCTTTTATTAATAAATGGCTGTTCGCCCCAATTAACAGTAAAAAGATAAATGATACAATCGTAATTTGTTTATTCATTCTCTAGCACCATCCCTTCACAAACCATTCTCGCCAAGAAAATAGATTCTTAAACTAGCAATTTTAAAAAATCTATTAAACTACTTTTAAATAGGCATTTTTACTATTTTTGAAAAAACAAGTAAAGTTGGCTTTACAAAATGTCTAGTTGACTTTACAATGGAGACAGAAACAATTGGAGGATATTGTAAATGGAGATTAAAAACCGTGTGAAGGAGCTTCGTGCAAAGCATAGCCTCACTCAAGGCGTCCTTGCTGAAAAAGTCAATGTAACACGACAAACCATCGTTGCGTTGGAAAAGGGAAGCTACATCCCTTCACTACTACTCGCTATGAATATCGCACGAACATTTAGCTTGCCAATTGAGGAAATTTTTTATTTGGAGGAGGAATGAAGTTGAGTATTTTTCGTAACGTCTTGTATTCGATTATTTCAATTGCACTGATGGGATGGGCCCTTTCAACGATTTATTATGCGTATATGGGCTTTGCTACCATTGTAAAGACAAATCCTGAGCCACCTTGGATGATTGAAATAAACATGTTGCCTGTTTTCATTTCAATTATCGTTGGTATCATATTTGCAGCAATTACGTATCCACAGTTAAAAAAGAAACGTAAATCCTGGAAAAATGTATTTCTATTGCCCATCGAATTTGAAGAAGGTGACGAACGCGAAAAGGAATTAACCGGAAAAGCATGTCGTTCATCTTATATCATCATGTGGAAGACGTTCCCAATTATAACATCGCTGTTTTTTCTCTACCCATTCATCTCAGACACGGTACCTTACTACCCAATCATCTTATTATTGCTTTATCCGCTGATTCAAGTTACAGCTTATTTTGTATCATGGAAAAAGAACTACTAATCCGTGACAGACATGTATTTTGCCACAAAAAAGGGCTTGGTAGCTATACCAAGCCTTTTAAAACCCTATTTCAGCAAACACCATTCGGTCTTTCCCATTGATGTCGTTCACAACTTCTACTTTTGCATCTGGAAACGCTACGCGTAGCATTTCGGCAACTATTTCGCCTTGACCTATACCAACTTCAAAGGCCACAATCCCTCTTTCTTTTAAAACGAGAGGAATTTCCTCCATAAACCTCCGGTAAAAATCCAACCCGTCCTGACCACCCACAAGGGCACGGAGTGGTTCATGATCTTTCACCACTGTAGATAAGGTTGAAATGTCCTCTTCCGGAATATACGGCGGATTCGAAACCACTACATCAACCTTAACCCCTTCTTCTATCAACGGCTTTAATAAGTCACCTTCAATAAATCGCACCTTCGCACCCAAACGTTCCGCATTTTCCTGCGCGACATCGATAGAGGCCTTTGCTATATCCACTGTCATTACATCAAGTTGGCGGTTTTCAAGTGCAAGGCTAACTGATATCGCGCCACTTCCTGTGCCAACATCTACAACCTTAATACTCTCTGTTGCGGTGTATAAACCGTCAATCCTTGATAGCACTCCTTGAACAAGTTCCTCCGTCTCTGGCCTCGGGATCAAGACTTCTTCATTCACTAAAAACCGACGACCGTAAAACTCCTCATAACCCATAATGTGTTGAACAGGAATTCCAGCAACAGTCTCTCCAACAGCTATTACAAACTTTTCTTTTACATCAACATCGAGTTCTTCTCGTAGTTCGGCAAGCAGCTTCGACCGACTCATTCCAAGATAATGACACAACAGCAATTCCCCAATATTCTCGTCCCGACCATTTTCCCGTAAAAAAGAAGAAGCCCATTTGAGGGCTTCGTATATCTTTTGAAATTCCGCCATTATTCGGCTTGCTCCATTTTTCTTGCTTGGTCTTCCATAATTAGCGCCTCAATTACTTCATCAAGCTTTCCAGTTAGGATTTGATCAAGCTTTTGAATCGTTAACCCAATACGGTGATCTGTTACACGGTTTTGCGGGAAATTATACGTACGGATACGTTCTGAACGGTCACCAGTACCAACCGCTTGCTTACGGTTTTGGTCATATTCCGCTTGTACTTCACGTTGAAATTTATCATAGACACGAGCACGCAATACCTTCATTGCTTTTTCTTTGTTTTTAATTTGGGATTTCTCATCTTGACAAGAAACAACAGTTCCAGTTGGCAAATGCGTCAAACGAACCGCGGACATTGTCGTGTTAACACTTTGTCCCCCAGGTCCACTAGAAGCAAATGTATCTACACGAATGTCTTTATCATGAATTTCGACTTCAACTTCTTCTGCTTCAGGTAATACCGCAACAGTTGCTGTTGATGTATGGATACGTCCGCCTGATTCTGTTTCAGGAACACGTTGCACACGGTGTGCGCCATTCTCGAATTTCAATCTAGAATAAGCACCTTTTCCGCTTATCATAAAGATGATTTCTTTATATCCACCAACACCTGTTGAGTTTGAGTCCATAACTTCCGTCTTCCACCCTTGGTGTTCAGCAAAGCGACTATACATGCGGTAGAGGTCACCAGCAAATAGAGCAGCCTCATCTCCACCTGCAGCCCCACGGATTTCCATGATAACGTTCTTGTCATCATTCGGGTCCTTTGGTAGTAAAAGAACATGAAGACGCTCCTCAAGTTCCTCCATTTGGTCCTCGAGCTCATTTATTTCTTCTTTTACCATTTCGCGCATGTCAGCATCGAGCTTTTCCTCAAGCATCGCTCTAGCGTCAGTTAATTGTTCTTTAACCTCTTTGTACTCTCTATACTTCTCAACAGTTTCTTGTATATCTGATTGTTCTTTTGAATATTCACGTAGTTTAGTTGTGTCACTTACGATATCTGGGTCACTTAATAGTTCATTTAGTTTTTCATAACGAGCTTCAACAGCTTCTAAACGATCGAACACACTCTTCACCTCAAAATTTAGTCCATAACAGTATAATTATAGTATAGGGTACCCACATCGTCAAAGCAAATTACAATCAAAAGCGGCTTTCTCATGTCCGAATGCATTTCACGTACATCCTTGAACTTGGGTATTTCTAGGAGATAGCGTAACTGCAACATGCCTTTGCGGGTTCGTAGTTGGATAATATTAGGAAACTGCATACCTGTATAATGCCTTTTCATCCTCGCACTTGGATTTTTTTAGGAGATAGCGAACCTGCAACATGCCTTTTCGGGTTCGCATTTGGATAATATTAGGAAACAGTATACCTGTATAATGCCTTTTCATCCTCGCACTTGGATTTTTTTAGGAGATGGCGAACCTGCAACATGCCTTTGCGGGTTCGCACTTGGATAATATTAGGGAACAGCAATCATGTATAACTCATTTGCATCCTCGCACTTGGATATTTTTAGGAGACTGCGAACCTGTATCATGCCTTTGCGGGTTCACAATTGGATATTATTAGGAATCACCATTCCTGTATAACTCATTTGCATCCTCGTACTTGGATTTTTTTAGGAGATAGCGAACCTGCATCATGCCTTTACGGGTTCGCAATTGGATAATATTAGGAATTACCATTCCTGTATAACTCATTTGCATCCTCGGACTTGGGTATTTTTAGGAGATTTCGAACCTGCATCATGCCTTTCCGGGTTCGCATTTGGATAATATTGGGGAATACCATTCCTCGCACTTGGGTATTTTTAGGAGAAGGTGATCCTGCAAAAGGACACGTTTGCCGAATCACCATGTTACACCCCTAGCCATTATTCCTTCGATACCCATAAATCCACCTTTACAAAATAATGCGCTGTCGAATTACAGACTTTATGTAGGATTGGTTCTTTCTTTGGCGAAAAGGGACTAGTTTTGTCTACATGGAAGGATTTTGTAAATGAAAGGAGAACGTACTATATATATACAATCGGAAAAAATAATAGGGGGAGTGGTTGGTGTGAATACAGCAGAGTTTGCTAAAAAGTTGGGAGTTACAACAAAAACAGTTCGTAAATGGATTAAGCATTTTAATTTACAATGTGAAAAAAATGAATATGGCCACTATGTATTTGAAGAAACTGACCTTCCACTATTCGAAAGAATACGGAATCAAGTGAAATCTGGGGTTCCTTCTGATAAAATCGAATTAACACCACCAGAGCCTAGGAAGGGGACCGCACGGAAGATGGTACAAGCTTCAGATAAAACACTATCAGATAAATTAAACACGATCATGGAACGGATTAAGGAAAATGAGAAAGAGATAGAGAAAAAAGCAAGTGATGTTGTATCGTATCAACTTCTCCAGCATCGTAAAGAAATTGACGAACTCCAAAAAAGGATGCAGAAAATGGAGGCGTACATCGAGAGGCTTGAGCAAGAAAAAGAGGAACTACAAAAACAAACAGCCATCACACTCGAAAAAGTCGAGGGGTCCAGGAAACGCAAAAGAGTACTCGGATTCCTATTTTAAAGATCAGGTAGTCCACCTGGTCTTTTTATTATGCCGAAAAAATAAAAGCACCCCAATAGGAGCGCCTTACAGTTTCATTGTATCCTTTTGTGCAACTTGTTGTGCCAACGGCTTTCCAGGTACTTCGTGATGATGACGGCAACGTGGTTCGTAAGATTCTGACGCACCTACTAAAATGACCGGATCATCAAAAGATGCAGGTTGTCCATTGATTAAACGCTGGGTTCTGCTTGAAGGTGAGCCACATACAGAACATACAGCTTGTAATTTTGTCACTGACTCCGCTAATGACAGAAGCTCTGGAACCTTTCCGAACGGTTCGCCACGGAAATCTTGATCTAACCCCGCCACAATCACACGATGACCACGGTTTGCTAGGGTTTGAACAACTTCTACAATATGATCATCAAAAAATTGCACTTCATCAATAGCTACCACATCTGTTTCTGCAGAAACTTCTTCTAATATCGCTGCAGATGTTGAAACTGGTTTTGCGACAAAGGATGTCCCATTATGAGATACAACAGATTTATCACTATAACGATTATCAATTTGAGGCTTAAATACCTGAACGGATTGTCTTGCAAACTCTGTACGACGTACACGTCGAATCAGTTCTTCGGATTTTCCTGAAAACATGCTTCCACAGATAACTTCAAGCCAGCCACTTTGCTTCATAATATACATGGAACTGGGTCCTTCCTTTCCTCGGGTTGTTTCTATTGAGTCAACTTGTTGACTGTAGGTTTGAGGATTATTAGTAAGAGGTTAAAATCATATAATTGCGAGAAAAAATAGGTTTAGTAGCAAAAAAAACAGGCAAGAAGAATAAACTTGCCTGTTTTTGGCTGTTCAAACCGGTATTATTTAATACCGTATTTTTTGTTGAATTTATCTACACGTCCACCTGCATCAGCGAATTTTTGACGGCCTGTATAGAATGGGTGACACTCTGAGCAAACCTCAACGCGTACTTCCTCTTTTACAGAACCAGTTTCAAATTCATTTCCACAAGCACATTTCACCATAACTTTTTTATAGTTTGGATGAATTCCTGATTTCATTCGTCTCATCTCCTTCCGCCCTGAATCATTGATCGAAACAGAGTTACGTTTTAGACATGTTTTTCAAATATCTAAAACGCACATGTTGAAATTATAACAAGTGAATCCATGAATTGCAACTTAATCCTGCTGTTAAAAATCGTTAATTCGCATTAATTTTTCCAAGCCGATTCCAATTGCAAATCCATGTTCTCTTAAGCTTCCGGTCGACTATTGCTTCTTCTTGCAGCTGCTGCTTTCTTCTCAGCTTCAAGCATCTCAAAGAATTCTGCATTTGTCTTAGTTTGCTTAAGTCTGCGTAAAAATTTCTCTGCAAAATCTGGTGAATCTGACATTGCTTTACGAATCGCCCAAATTTTGTCAAGTTTACCTTTTTCAATAAGAAGCTCTTCTTTTCTTGTACCAGAACGACGAATGTCAATTGCTGGGAAGATTCGACGTTCAGCTAGAGAACGATCGAGGTGAAGCTCCATATTACCTGTACCTTTGAACTCCTCATAGATTACATCATCCATACGTGATCCTGTGTCCACAAGGGCTGTTGCTAAGATTGTTAAACTTCCACCTTCTTCGATATTTCTAGCAGCACCGAAGAAACGTTTTGGACGGTGGAATGCAGCAGGGTCAATCCCTCCAGATAACGTACGTCCACTTGGTGGAATAACAAGGTTATATGCTCTTGCTAGACGAGTAATACTATCCATAAGAATGATTACATCACGTTTATGCTCCACAAGACGCATTGCTCTTTCCAACACAAGCTCTGCAACTTTAATATGGTTTTCTGGTACTTCATCAAATGTAGAACTTACAACATCACCAGCTACAGAGCGCTCAATATCTGTAACCTCTTCTGGACGCTCATCAATTAATAAGACGATTAATTCTGCTTCAGGATGGTTTGTTGTAATGCTATTAGCGATTTCCTTAATAAGCATGGTTTTACCAGCTTTTGGTGGCGCCACGATTAGACCACGCTGACCAAAACCTACTGGTGCCAAAATGTCCATAATTCTAGTTGAAATATGATTTGGCTTTGTTTCTAACACAACTTGGCGATCAGGATAGAGAGGTGTTAGACCTGGGAAATGAACACGTTCTTTAGCTGATTCTGGATCGTCACCGTTAACAGCTTCAACGTGTAGTAGTCCGTAATAGCGCTCGTTTTCCTTTGGAGGACGTACTTTACCTGATACTTTGTCCCCGTTCCTTAAGTCAAAACGACGAATTTGAGAAGCAGAGATATAGATATCCTCTGAAGATGGAGAATAGTTAATAGGGCGTAAGAATCCGAATCCTTCCGACTGGATAATCTCAAGAACACCCTCCATAAATAAAAGGCCATCCTGCTCAGCGCGAGCTTTTAAAATCGCAAAAATTAATTCTTTCTTCGTTAATTTACTATAGTAGGAAACCTTAAATTCACGTGCTAATTCATATAGTTCTTTTAGCTTCATGTTTTCCAAGCTAGAAATTGTAATACTCATTCGTACACCACTCTTTGTTTTTTATATATTTTCTTTAAAAGAAACTCTACTTCTCGTAAATGCTCTCCAACTGACGATTTTTATGATTGGCTCATTCGTCCTATAAGAGTCTTATATCTTAACATCCAAAAGAAAAATCACTATATGATATTTAGATGTATAGTAAGGATAGAATGAAAAAGAAGCATTATGAGGGTTGCATAGAAGTTTTCACCGCGGGACTCATAGTTTCGATAGGGAAGTTGAATCCCTTAATTGAATTGGAATAGAAGAAGACCATTGATTGCCTTCCCCTATTTTACCCTATTCTCGTGTTTTTAATCAATACCCTTATTTTAATAGAGTATTGCACGTAAGCCTTCTTATCAGTAAGAGCGAGTACTAAACTCGCTGCTACATTATTTGATTACTAAGTTAGGCTTTTTCCTTAGGCTGTGTCTACCATCTATGAATCTCACAGTTCCAGACTTTGCACGCATAACGAGAGAATGAGTAGTCCCAATTGACCCCTTAAATTGAACGCCCCGTAAAAGTTCTCCATCTGTTACACCAGTTGCAGCAAAAATGGCGTCATCTCCGGTTACTAAGTCTTCCATGCGTAAAACCCTAGAGACATCAAGTCCCATTTTTATGCAACGTGCAAGTTCTTCATCGTTCTGCGGTACAAGTTTCCCTTGGATTTCCCCACCTAAGCACTTTAAGGCGACAGCTGAGAGCACACCTTCTGGAGCACCACCAGATCCAAATAAAATGTCTACGCCTGTATGGTCGAATGCCGTATTGATTGCTCCCGCAACATCTCCATCATTGATTAACTTTATACGCGCACCTGCTTCACGAAGTTGTGAAATGATATGTTCATGCCTTGGGCGATTTAAGACCGTTGCTACTACATCTTCAATATCCTTATTTTTCGCTCTCGCCACGGCTTTTAGGTTATCGATAATTGGGGCATCGATATCTATTAGTCCTACTGCTTCTGGGCCAACGGCAATTTTATCCATGTACATATCAGGGGCATGTAATAAATTTCCGTTGTCTGCTACTGCGAGTACTGATAGCGCATTCCAACCACCGGAAGCTACAATATTGGTTCCTTCTAATGGGTCAACTGCAACGTCTACTCTAGGACCGTAACCGTTTCCAAGTTTTTCGCCAATATAGAGCATTGGAGCTTCGTCCATCTCTCCTTCACCAATGACAACTTGTCCCTTCATTGGGATTGTGTCGAACACATCTCTCATTGCAGCGGTTGCTGCTCCATCTGCTTCATCCTTTTTGCCACGCCCCATCCATCTGGCTGATGCTAATGCTGCTGCTTCGGTAACACGTACAAGTTCCATTGATAAACTTCTTTCCATGATCCTTCCCCCTAGCGCAATTAGTCTCTTTTTAAAATATGGCTGTTTTCACAAACTTTGTTGTTTATATACCGTTGATTTCCGCTGCAGGTGGATGCTTTTTCGCTTCAATCAACAAAGGTTTTTCTTAATATCTATACTTTTAGTTGGGGTCTCACCCTTAACATAACATAAAAGCGTTTTCTCTCTACTTTTCTTATTAAGGATACATGAAAACTCCCACTTTTTGTAGTGGGAGCTTGGAATTTTTATTCAATTATGGCTAACTGTGGCTAGCGACAATAAATGAAACTAAATGCCGCCATCGCTTTTCTATGAATTTTGGAGTTGCTCGATTTCTTCTTCTGTTAGCTTTTCTCTCCAGATGGTTGCGCCAAGTCCGGTCAGTTTTTCTTCCAGATGGCTGTAACCACGGTCGATATGTTCGAGTCCAGTAATTTCGGTTACGCCCTCTGCCATTAGGCCAGCAACTACAAGCGCAGCCCCTGCACGTAAATCACTTGCTTTTACTTTGGCACCCTGCAATTGGACTGGTCCGCTGACAATTGCCGAGCGACCTTCTACTTTAATTTGTGCATTCATTCGTCGAAGCTCATCGATATGTTTAAATCTAGCACCATATATTGTATCTGTCACAACACCCGTTCCGCTAGCTCTCGTGAGTAACGAAGTGAAAGGTTGCTGTAAATCAGTTGGGAATCCTGGATATACCAGTGTTTTGATATCCACTGATTTTAAATCTTTATTGCCTGCAACCCAGATTTGATCATCACTTGTTTCAACAGCAACACCCATTTCACGAAACTTCGCGATTAAGGATTCCAAGTGAAGTGGGATTACATTATCAATTAGAACCCCTTCACCCATTGCAGCACCAATAATCATATATGTACCGGCTTCGATACGGTCTGGGATAATTGTATGGCGGCAACCTTGTAAGGAATCAACACCATCAATACGGATGACGTCGGTTCCAGCTCCTTTGATTTTTGCTCCCATACTTGTTAATAAGGTTGCAACATCAATAATCTCTGGCTCTTTTGCGGCATTTTCAATAATTGTTTGCCCTTTTGCACGTACTGCAGCCAACATAATATTAATTGTTGCTCCAACACTAACAACATCAAGGTAAATGCGAGCACCTCTTAACTCATCCGCACGAAGATATATCGCACCTTGTTCATTGGTTACTTGTGCCCCAAGTGCTTCAAAACCTTTAATATGCTGGTCAATCGGTCTTGGTCCTAAGTGACATCCACCTGGTAAACCGATAACCGCTTTTTTGAACCGACCAAGCATTGCTCCCATTAAATAATAGGATGCACGAAGCTTTTTAACTTTACCGTTTGGAAGTGGCATTGACACAAAGTTAGATGGGTCAACGTAAATTTCCTCTTTATTAATCGAGACATGCCCACCAATTTCTTCAAGCAAATCACCTAGGATTTGCACATCTGAAATATCTGGTAGACCTTCGATAGTTACTGGCGTCTCAGCTAGGATTGTTGCTGGAATGAGGGCTACTGCACTGTTCTTCGCCCCGCTAATTTTAACTGATCCTTTTAATGGATAACCGCCTGCTATTTTTAGTTTTTCCATATGTGGCTCCCTTCTAGCGAAGATGACGGTTTTGTAAGGGAAACATTAGATGCCACTGATATAACCTGTCCTGCTAACATTGGTAAGGCAATCTTTTTCCCTTGTTACGTTACATGTATGTAACGGCACTTCACTCGAATTGGTATATTTTAACACAAACTTACTGCAAGATTGTACAAGTATTATTTATTAGTTTACACGAAAAACTAAATATCATATATCATTTTATTACTTTTTCAAAAAACAAGCAAATTCACCTAGTAGGTTTCATTCTTTAGGATGTAACTCATACTTCGAAAGTCGTAGTGCTATCTTTTAACTTTATTCAGAGATAACGTTTTCTAGTTGAGGTGTTTCATGATGAAGGTCTTTTTGTTCAGTAAAAAGAGGGTTTCAAACTATCTACTGGGTAAGTTACACAAATCAGCCCCTTCCATATCATTATTAGTATTGATTCTCTGTAATTACCCCGTTACTCCCAAGTTTGCAAGGATAGAATAACCTTGCGCTTTTCTTATTGTCCAGCTCCAGGCGCCATCGGCTCTCTGGTCATAAGCCAAACGCTTCGGAAGGTAAAATACACCTTCTGTCAGCGCTCGTCTTATGCTTGTCGCCGATTGACGGGCGCCTTGCGCTTTTCTTATTATAACGCAAGAAAACCGTTATCTCCAAATTACGCTATGAATAACTGGAAATAAACGGTTTATCTATATGTATCGAAGACAGTCCTTCGATCTATTTAATTAGACGTTGGTACATGTAAAAAGGTTACTTACGCTTTACCTGAAGAACCAAATTCACGCATTTTGCCTTTTACAGTTTCACGAATTGCATCACGAGCAGGTCCTAGGTATTTACGTGGATCATACTCTTCTGTCTTAACAGCAAGTGTTTCACGAACTGCTTTTGCTGAAGCAATTTGATTTTCTGTGTTTACATTGATTTTAGCTGTTCCAAGAGAGATTGATTTTTGGATATCTTTTGTTGGAATTCCAGTTCCACCGTGAAGTACAAGTGGTAAACCAGTTTTCTGACCGATTTCCTCCATCTCTTTGAAACCAAGGTTTGGTTCACCTTTGTAAGGACCGTGAACAGAACCTAAAGCAGGTGCTAAGCAATCAATGCCAGTACGGTTTACAAGCTCAACACACTCGTTAACGTCTGCATAGATAACACCTTCAGCTATTACGTCATCTTCTTGTCCACCAACAGTTCCTAACTCAGCTTCAACAGATACTCCGTGGAAGTGTGCAAGTTCAACTACTTTAGACGTAATTTCGATGTTCTCTTCAAATGGATGATGAGAAGCATCAATCATTACAGATGTAAATCCAGCGTGAATCGCTTTTGCACAATTCTCAAAAGAAGAACCGTGATCTAGATGGATTGCAACTGGTACTGTGATATTGGATTCTTCCATGATCGCTTTAACCATTGCAACAACAACTTTAAATCCACCCATATAACGGCCAGCACCTTCAGAAACACCTAGGATAACTGGTGAATTTTCTTCTTGTGCAGCCTGTAAAATCGCTTGTGTAAACTCAAGATTGTTTAAGTTAAATTGGCCTACTGCATAACCTTCTGCTTTTGCTTTTTCAAGCATTTCTTTCATTGAAACCAAAGGCATGTGAATTTCCTCCTTTTTGTACCGTTTTATTGTGTTGGCTAGGGATATATCCCTAAACACATAGAACCACAGCAACACGAATTACCGGGCAATTGTATACCATTCCAAAAATCTCGTATCACCTAATAGAATGACCGAAACAAAATCATAATATGTAAATTTCATTAGATAATCATACACAAAAAACACACAAAAATGCCTTTTGTGTTAAGGAATAGCAACAATACAGTACTTAGCATATCACAAGATTTTGATTTCGCAATAGACCATTTTTTCTCATCATTTTAGTGAAACGTTTTCATTCTATTAACAACGCGTTTTTGTATTTTTTATGTTTTTTATTCAGATTTCAATGGGATATTCGCTCTAACCGCCTCACGCAGCTCGTCAATATCAAACGGCTTCGCAAAATGAGTAATTGCTCCTAAATCCTTTGCTTCTTGAATCATGTCCAACTCACCATAAGCCGTCATGATGATTACACGTATTTCTTGATCAATCTTTTTTAGTCTTTTTAGAATTTCAATCCCATCCATACCAGGGATCTTCATATCTAGCAAGACTAGGTCTGGAGAGTGTTTTTGAACAATATCAATTGCTTGTACTCCATTAGCTGCTTGGAATGTCTTGTAACCTTCTTTTTGAAAAACTTCATTTAACAGTATTCGTATTCCGTATTGATCGTCAACAATCAAGATCTTCTCTGACATTCTAAAAAAACCCCCCTTAAAATAGATAAAAAAATCAAATAATTGCATTAACTTTTTATTAAAATATTATATCATTCTTCAATTTTATTCTAGTAAAAGTAACAATTTTCCTTCTTTTTATCCAGAAAACTTTAAATTCGATGTACGAAATTTACCAATCGACAAATTTCGCTACAATTTCTTATTTTTTTCGTATAACGTTATAATGTTCATATTAGATAATTTGAAACAAGATAGAGAGGTTTTATATTTATGTTAAAGATTTTTACTACCCAACTTCAAGGACAGTTTAAACGAATAATGGAACAAGAAGAAATGAATATGGAGGATGGCGCAAGGATACTTGCTCAGTCAGTGATTAGTGGGGGTACAATCTATGTCCACGGGTTTGGTGAAATGGTAGCCATTACAACTGAGGCATTGGAAGGCGCTGAACCTTTACAATCTGCCAAGGCTTTATTTACTAAAGAAAAAATGAATGAAATTGGTGATATTGATTCCGTTCTTTTGATTACCCGATTGTCGACCGATGAAGAAGCAATTGCACTTGCAGAGGATCTTCGTGGCAAAGGAGTCCAAACGGTTGCGATTTCTGCACTGGTAAAAACAGAAGGTGAGCGTACCCTAAACGAGATCGTCGATATTCATATTGATAGCAAGCTACAAAAACCGCTCATCCCTGACGACGACGGCACTCGTTTCGGATTCCCAAGTGTGATAACTGCCTTATACGCCTATTTTGGGCTGAAGTTCACCATCAAAGAAATGGTTGAGGAATTTGAGTAGGACTCGATTTCATTAGGTATTTACATTACATTGAAGCGGAAAACTCAGATGAAGCTGGGACAAAGTCCTCTTCATACCGCTTATGAAGAGGAAAACTCACCAGGTTCCCGGGCAATATCCTCTTCATACCAAAATACACATGATTCTCGGACCTCTTCATACCTCTTATAAACATTAAAAAGGCGAGTGTCCATTCACTCGCCTTTCTTTTAACTCATATTACATTTTTTCAGCATTCGTTAATGATGCTTTAATAAATTCTCTAAATAATGGTTGTGGACGGTTTGGTCTTGATTTAAATTCTGGGTGGAATTGTGATGCTACAAACCAAGGGTGGTCTTTAAGCTCAATGATTTCCACAAGACGTCCGTCTGGGCTTGTCCCTGAGAAGACAAAGCCTGCCTTTTCCATTTCTTGACGATAATGGTTGTTAAATTCATAACGATGGCGATGACGCTCGTATACCACTTCATCATTGTAGGCTTCATACGCTTTTGTACCTTCCTCAATTTTACAAGGGAAGATTCCTAGACGAAGCGTTCCACCTAAGTCCTCAACATCCTTTTGTTCTGGTAATAGGTCAATAACTGGATGAGGCGTATCTGGGTTAAGCTCTGCAGAATGCGCTCCATCTAGACCTAGTACATTTCGTGCAAACTCAACAGATGCTAATTGCATACCAAGACAAATACCTAATAATGGTGTTTTGGTTTCTCTAGCATATTTAAGAGCAACAATTTTCCCTTCAACACCACGGTCACCGAAACCACCTGGTACGAGGATACCGTCAACTTCACCAAGTAATTCAGCTACGTTTTCTTCCGTTACTTCTTCAGAATTTACCCAGTTGATGTTGATATCAGAATCAAATGCATAGCCAGCGTGCTTCAATGCTTCAGCAACAGATAAGTATGCATCTTGAAGTTCCACATATTTTCCGACCAAAGCGATATTAGCTGTTTTTGTTAGGTGAGTTACCTTCTCGACAAGCTGAATCCAATCTGTCATATCTGCTTCTTGGCAATCTAGTTTTAAATGCTCGCACGCAATTTGATCGATGCCTTGAGCTTGAAGAGCTAATGGAATTGAATATAAAGTTTCAGCATCGCGACTTTCAATAACCGCCTTCGGATCAATATCACAGAATAGCGCAATTTTCTCCTTCATATCCTCTGAGATTGGCATTTCAGTACGAACAACAATGATGTTTGGCTGAATCCCTAAACTACGAAGTTCTTTTACACTGTGCTGAGTTGGTTTTGTTTTCATTTCACCAGCAGCTTTAATATATGGAACAAGCGTACAATGCACGTACATTACATTGTGGGGACCCACATCACTTTTGATTTGACGAACAGCTTCAAGAAATGGTAATGACTCGATATCTCCTACTGTACCACCAATTTCAGTAATGACTACGTCTGCATTTGTAGTATGACCAGCGCGAAATACTCGTTCCTTGATTTCGTTTGTGATGTGCGGAATAACCTGAACAGTTGCTCCTAAATAATCACCACGACGCTCTTTCTTCAAGACAGTCGAATAGATTTTTCCAGTTGTTACGTTGCTGTATTTGTTTAGGTTGATGTCGATGAAACGTTCATAGTGTCCTAGGTCTAGGTCTGTTTCAGCACCATCATCCGTAACGAATACTTCACCATGCTGGTATGGGCTCATTGTTCCCGGGTCCACATTTATGTACGGATCAAATTTTTGAATCGTTACATTCATTCCTCGGTTTTTTAATAAACGTCCTAAAGATGCGGCAACAATCCCTTTTCCTAGAGATGAAACAACCCCACCTGTTACAAAGATATATTTTGTCATCTTTCTCTTTTCCCCCAATCATGTAATTAATTAAAGTTTGCTCAAATAAATGAAATAGTATAAAGAAATCTTGTGGCCAGTTCCACTGCTTTTTGCAGCATCAGCATCGCACGAAGAAATTGCAAAGCATTTGCGAGGATGCTGACATCGACGTTTGCCACAGAACATGGCAATAGTTAGTCGATGTCTTCGCTTGCGCTTTTCTTTTTAGTACGGGGGTTTATCTTGTAAAAACAAGAATTTCGACAAGCTGGTTTCACTTGTCGAACTTTCCGAACCTAATATTCCTATAAAAAATAAAAAAGCTCCTCTTACAAATATGTAAGGGAGCGAAACTTTTAATATGGTTTCGTAGATACTCTTTTTTTAGAGCCCAAAAAGTATTCTACCGAGTTAAGATTAAAAAGTCAATATGTAGATTGAGCAGATTTAATCGTAATTTCCTAAAGGTGTTTCGAAGGTTAGTTTTCTTCTTCTTCCTCTTCTTCGAATTCCTCATCTTCTTCATCTAGCTCATATTCTTCATCTTCGATTAACTCTTCGTCCTCGTCTTCGAAATCCTCATCTTCTTCAATGTCATCGAAGTCGTCGTCCTCTTCCTCTTCGTCGTCTTCAATGTCATCCACGTCGTCTTCTTCGAAATCTTCATCAAAGTCAAGGTCATCTTCATCAAGGTCGTCAAAGCCGATAAGATCGTCATCCTCGTCCTTCTTCTTGCTCTTTTTCTTCTTCTTCGGCTTTTCTGTATGAGTTACTTCTTCATCAATTTGCTCGTACGGATACCATGTACGAAGTCCCCAACGGTTATCACCTAATGTAATAAAACGGCCATCAATATTGATGTCTGTATAGAATTGAGAAACTTTCGCGCGAAGTTCTTCCTCAGAAAGCTCCAATATTTTTGCTACTTCGTCAACAAGCTCGTTAAACGTAATCGCATCTTTTCTCCCTAAGAAAATCTCATACGCTACTTCAAGCATTGACATTTCTTTTATTTGCTCTGGTGAGTATTGATCAAGACTCATCAAGGCACTCCCTTTCTATGTATGTAACTAGATTTCTGACAAAAACTTATTTATTCGAATAACCATGAAACACTATAAAAAAATAAGTACTGTAAAATACATATCATTCATTATAAACAAAATCAACCACTTTATGCCACTGTAACCAATTTTTAAGGCTGAGTCATCCTTTTTTGACTCAGCCTCGATGTTTTTCTACATATTTCTACGATATTGCCCGCCAACTTCATAAAGTGCCTGTGTAATTTGGCCAAGGCTAGCAACTTGAACCGTTTCCATTAACTCTTCAAAAATATTACCATTCGTAATCGCAACCTGCTTTAGCTTATTCAGTGCATCTTCTACTTTATCCTTATTTCGCTCTTTGAATTCTTGCAAATTTTTAATCTGTAGTTCTTTCTCTTCTTTCGTTGCTCGAGCAAGTTCAATGTTATTTAAGTCTTCCTCTGTTGGTGGATTAGGATTTAAGTAGGTGTTAACTCCAATAATCGGAAGTTCGCCTGTATGTTTTTTCATCTCATAGTACATTGACTCATCCTGAATTTTTCCACGTTGGTACTGTGTTTCCATTGCCCCAAGAACACCACCTCGGTCATTCAGGCGATCAAACTCCTGAAGCACAGCCTCTTCAACTAAATCAGTAAGCTCCTCGATTATAAAAGAGCCTTGAAGTGGATTTTCATTTTTGGTTAAACCGTGTTCTTTCGTGATAATCATCTGAATTGCCATAGCACGTCGAACCGACTCCTCTGTCGGCGTTGTAATCGCCTCGTCATATGCATTAGTATGAAGCGAATTACAGTTATCATGAAGTGCCATTAGAGCTTGTAGCGTTGTACGAATATCATTAAAGTCAATTTCCTGTGCGTGGAGTGAGCGTCCCGATGTTTGAACATGGTATTTTAATTTCTGGCTACGTTCATTTGCTCCATATTTCTCTCTCATTACAGTCGCCCAAATACGACGTGCGACACGGCCAATCACCGTGTATTCAGGGTCTAAACCATTGCTGAAAAAGAAGGATAAGTTAGGTGCAAAATCATCTATATTCATGCCTCTACTTAAATAATACTCTACATATGTGAACCCATTAGACAACGTAAACGCAAGTTGAGAGATTGGGTTTGCCCCTGCTTCAGCGATATGATAGCCAGAGATTGAAACTGAATAATAGTTTCTTACCTTATGATCAATAAAATACTTCTGAATATCACCCATCATTCGGAGTGCAAATTCAGTTGAGAAAATGCAGGTGTTCTGACCTTGGTCTTCTTTTAAAATATCAGCCTGAACTGTTCCACGGACTGTTTGTAATGTTTTTGCACGAACTTCTTGGAACTCCTCGACCGTTACTATTCGTCCAAGCTCCTGTTCACGCTTTTCTACTTGTTGGTGAATCGCCGTGTTCATGAACATCGCTAGGATAATTGGTGCTGGCCCATTGATTGTCATTGATACAGATGTGGATGGAGCACACAGGTCAAAGCCTTGGTAAAGCTTCTTCATATCATCTAACGTACACACGCTGACTCCACTTTCGCCGACTTTTCCATAAATGTCAGGGCGATAAGCCGGGTCTTCCCCGTATAACGTGACAGAGTCAAATGCTGTGCTTAACCGCTTTGCATCATCATCCTTTGAAAGGTAGTGGAAGCGACGATTTGTTCGCTCAGGCGTACCTTCCCCTGCAAACTGGCGCTTTGGATCTTCACCTTCACGTTTGAATGGAAATACACCTGCTGTATAAGGGAATGCTCCAGGAACGTTTTCCTTGTAAACCCAACGGAGAATTTCCCCAAAGTCCTTAAAGCCTGGCAGAGAAATTTTCGGAATCGATAAACCAGAAAGACTTTTTGTTTTTAAAATCGTGACAATTTCCCTGTCGCGAATTTTGGTTATGAATTTTTCACCCTTGTATGTTTCCTTTAGGGAATCCCAGTTTGCAAGAATCTTTTTTGATTCATCCGTAAGCTTTGCTTCATATTGTGTTTGAAGGGTTTCAAGGGCAATGAGGACCTCTTTGTTATCGAGCTCCTTCACACTTTCAATTGTACCGCTAATTTGGAATAGCTTTCTGGCGATTTCCACCTGTTCAGCTGCTTTTTTATGATAATTTCGAACCGTTTCGGAGATCTCACGTAAGTAATAACGACGGTCATTTGGGATAATTACATTTTGCTTTTGAACATCTGCCGTTTTTTCGAACGACGTTTCCCAGTTCGTGCCCATTTTTTCATTCATTTTATCAACTAAATTGGCAAAAAGGGCGTTCGTTCCTGGGTCATTAAACTGACTTGCAATGGTACCGAATACTGGCATTTCTTCATACTCTTTTTCAAATAAAAGGTGACTTCTCTGGTACTGTTTTTGCACCTGACGTTTTGCATCTTCAGAACCCTTGCGCTCAAATTTGTTAATGACAATCAAATCCGCATAGTCGATCATGTCGATTTTCTCAAGCTGGGAAGGTGCCCCAAATTCACTTGTCATGACATACATCGAGATATCACAAACCTCTGTAATTTCGGCATCCCCTTGGCCGATCCCGCTCGTTTCAACAATGATTAGATCAAAACCGCCAGCCTTTGTAACGGCAATAGCATCTTTAATAGCTAGTGATAGCTCTGATTTAGAACCCCTAGTTGCAAGACTCCGCATATAAACCCTTGGTGAGAAAATCGCGTTCATCCGAATGCGGTCACCTAGTAGGGCGCCACCTGTTTTTTGCTTGGTTGGATCAACGGATAGAATCGCCACTTTCTTATCATCAAACTCATTAATAAAACGACGAATCAGTTCGTCAGTAAGTGAACTCTTCCCAGCTCCCCCAGTTCCGGTAATTCCAACAACTGGGACGTTTTTTTCAAGGTCTTTGACTTGTTGAATGATGGTTTCTGCAGCTGCAGCACTTTCATCGGTAGAACCAATTTGGTTTTCTGCAATTGTAATGAGCTTTGCGATTGTTTTATAATCCCCATTTTGAAGAAGCTCCAGCTCATCAGTAAGATTCGTGCTAGTTGGATAATCACATTCATTTAGCATCTTGTTAATCATTCCCTGAAGCCCTAAGATACGTCCGTCTTCCGGTGAAAAGATACCAGCAATGCCGTATTCATGGAGTTCCTTAATTTCACGAGGAATAATAACGCCTCCACCACCGCCATAGATTCGGATATGGGCTGCTCCTCTCTCCTTCAGAAGATCATACATATATTTAAAATATTCAACATGACCACCCTGATAGGAGGAAATCGCAATACCTTGAGCATCCTCCTGGATTGCTGCATTCACCACTTCTTCGACCGAGCGGTTATGCCCGAGGTGTATCACTTCTGCCCCACTTGCTTGCAGAATGCGACGCATAATATTGATTGAGGCATCATGTCCATCAAATAGACTTGAAGCCGTTACAAATCGAACATGATGCTTTGGACGATAAACCTCTACCGTACTCATTTCCTCTCCCCCTTATAAGAAAAGCGCAAAGGCGCACAGCTTTAGGCGACAAGCATTCACAGAAGGTGTATTTACCTTCCGACCTGATTGTCTTTTAACCTCAAGCTAGAAATTACACTACTTTTCAATCCCCTTTAATAAAAGCTCCGTTTGCATATCAATATATTCATCAAGTGTGAAGAGCTTACGCATTGCCCAGCGGCGAAAGCCCCACATCTGTCCTTGAACGAAAATATTATGGGCAACTAACTCAACCTGTTTTTTCGGCAATTGAAGTTCCCCGTTTGCAATGCAATCTTCAATTGCTTTTTCAAACATGCCGACCATTTCTACTTCCTTATTTAACACATACGGAAGTGCGTCCTTTGAAAGCGACTTTGCCTCTTGATAAAGCACAAGTACTTCATCCTGCATTTCGTCCATAACTAAAAAATAGTTGCGGATGGCTAGTTTCAAGCCTTCAATGCTGCCTTCTTTGGTTGTAATTGCTTGCTGAAGACGTTCTTGAACCTGGTCATAAATACCGTCTACTACCAAATACAGAACATCCTCTTTTTTTCGAATATATTCATAGAGTGTGCCGATGCTAAAGCCTGCCGCTTTCGCAATCTCTCTCGTTGTCGATCGATGAAACCCTTTTTCTTTAAAAAGAGTCACCGCACCCTTAATCATCTGATCCCTTCGTTTCTTAATCAACTTCTCATCCTTCACCGAAGCTGGAACATCATTCCTTCGCACTATGTCACCTCCAACTTAAAAAGTGCAAGGCGCCGTCTATCGGCTTAGACCATAGAACCGATGGCGCCTGGAGCTAGACTTCTTGGGACAAGTTCGGAGTCCCACCCTTTGTTGCTGGGACTCCGAACCTGTCCCCCTGTCCCACTATTTTGTTAACATTCTCGAGATTACTAGACGTTGAATTTCTTGTGTGCCTTCATAGATTTGAGTAATTTTCGCATCGCGCATATATCGTTCAACCGGGTAATCCTTTGTGTAACCATAGCCACCAAAGACCTGAACCGCTTCTGTTGTCACTTTCATCGCAGTATCCCCAGCAAATAATTTTGACATCGCAGATTCCTTACCATATGGAAGCCCTTCTGATTCTAACCATGCAGCTTGATAGGTTAAGAGACGAGCTGCCTCGACATTTGTAGCCATGTCCGCAAGCTTAAACCCAACACCCTGTTGAGCTGCAATTGGTTTACCAAACTGAACGCGTTCCTTTGCATAGTCTGTTGCTGCATCTAGGGCTCCTTGTGCAATTCCAACAGCTTGTGCAGCAATCCCATTACGGCCACCATCAAGCGTCATCATTGCAATTTTAAATCCTTCTCCCTCTTCGCCAAGTAAGTTTTCCTTTGGTACACGACACTCTTCAAAGATAATTTCTGTTGTAGGTGACGAACGAATTCCCATCTTCTGTTCTTTCTTCCCAACAGAGAAGCCCGGGAAGTCACTTTCGATAATAAATGCACTTGTACCTTTATGTTTAGATGTTGGGTCTGTTAATGCAAACACCACATAAATATCAGCGATACCACCGTTTGTAATGAAGATTTTTGATCCGTTCAAGACATAATGGTCACCTTCTAATCTAGCCGTTGTTCTCATTCCACCTGCATCAGATCCGGAGCCAGGCTCGGTTAATCCATAAGCACCGATTTTTTCACCTTGCGCCATTGGACGTAAGTATTTTTGTTTCTGCTCTTCATTACCAAATTTATAGATTGGCCAGCCGGCAAGTGACGTGTGAGCTGAAAGTGTAACTCCCGTAGATGCGCACACTCTTGATAGCTCCTCAACCGCGATACAATAGGCTAAATAATCACTACCAATGCCACCATATTCCTCAGGCCACGGAATTCCTGTTAACCCGAGCTCTGCCATTTTATCGAAAATATCACGGTCAAAGCGTTCCTCTTCATCGCGCTCTGCCGCAGTTGGTGCAACCTCATTCTTTGCAAAATCACGAACCATTTTACGGATCATTTCATGCTCTTCAGACAACTTAAAATACATATCCATTCCTCCATTTGGGACAGAGGGACAGGTCCCTCGTCCCACTTTATAAATGTTTGCTGATTACGATTCTTTGGATTTCGCTGGTACCTTCATAGATTTCGGTTATTTTAGCATCACGGAAGAATCTTTCGACCGGATAGTCCTTGGTATAGCCGTAACCACCATAAACTTGTATCGCTTCTGTTGCGACCTCTACCGCGGTTTTCGATGCAAATAACTTCGCCATTGAGGATTCTTTCCCAGCTGGTAAGCCTTGCTGTTGTAGAAAGGCAGCTTGATAGACTAATAGTCTTGCCGCTTCAACATTTGTTGCCATATCGGCTAGTTTAAAACCAACTCCCTGCAAAGAGGCTATCGGCTTTCCAAATTGATAGCGTCCTTTCGCATACTCCACTGCGTGTTCAAGTGCTGCCTCAGCGATGCCAAGTGCCTGTGCAGCGATGCCAATCCGACCGATTCCAAGATTGGCCATTGCCACCTTAAAGCCCTCACCTTCGACTCCTAGGATATTTTCAGCAGGCACCTTAACATCCTCAAGTGTAATTTGAAGTGTACGCGAGCCTTGGAGTCCCATTTTATGTTCATCTTTCCCGAACACAAAGCCCGGTGTATTTTTTTCAACAATGAATGCTGTGATGCCTTTACTACCTGTTTCATTCGCATTTGTGCGGGCAAAGACAATGTATACATCCGCTTCTCCACCATTGGTGACGAAAACCTTTGACCCATTTAATACATAATGATCGCCCTGCTTTAAGGCTCTTGTTTTTAAGCTTGCGGCATCTGAGCCAGCGCTCGGTTCAGTGAGACAAAAAGCCCCAAGATACTCCCCACTCGCAAGCTTTGGAATGTATCTTCGCTTTTGTTCCTCTGTACCGAAATACAGAATGGGGTTCGTACCAACAGAAGTATGAACCGATAAAATAACCCCTATTGTCGCGCTTACCTTAGACAATTCATTTATCGCAATGATATAGGACGTAAAATCCATTCCAGCGCCACCGTATCTTTGCGGAACCGTGATCCCCATTAAGCCCAATGAAGCCATCTTTGAAAGGATTTCTCGTGGAAACTCTCCCTTTTCCATTCGTTCCACAAACGGAGCAATTTCCTCTTTCGCAAAGTCACGGACCATTTTTCGCATCATTTCTTGCTCTTCTGTAAAATGAAAATTCATGCTGTTTCCCTCCAATGTGGGATCTTATTGATATGGGTTATTTGTAAGAGTTGTCAAATCAAATACGCCTTGGCGTATTTGTGCCCAGATTTTTTCGAGCTAGCTCGAAAAATTTCCTTTGAAAATCTGTGGCATCCGCCGGAGGCTTTAACGTTATTCTGCGGGGGTTTAACCCCTGCTGAATAACGTTAGCACACCCCTATCCTTCGTATGTGTAGAAACCTCGACCTGATTTTTTACCTAACCAACCAGCCTTCACGTATTTACGTAACAACGGACATGGTCTGTATTTGTCATCTCCAAAGCCTTCGTGAAGGGTCTCCATAATATATAGACATGTATCTAGCCCGATAAAATCAGCCAGGGTTAGGGGTCCCATTGGATGGTTCATTCCAAGCTTCATCACTTCATCAATCGCTTCTTTTGTGGCGACACCTTCATAAAGTGTATAAACAGCCTCGTTGATCATCGGCATTAAAATACGGTTGGACACAAACCCAGGGAAGTCATTTACTTCAACCGGGACCTTATTCAATGTTTTTGTCATATCTTCAATGACTTGATAGACTTCATCGGTGGTTGCTAACCCACGTATAATTTCTACTAATTTCATGACAGGAACTGGATTCATAAAATGCATGCCAATTACTTTTTCCGGGCGCTTTGTGGCTGCGGCAATTTCAGTAATTGGTAGAGAGGAAGTATTTGTTGCTAAAATAGCATTCTGAGGTGCAATTTCATCTAGTTGAGAGAAAAGTTTTGTTTTGATATCCATGTTTTCAACGGCCGCCTCGATCACAAGGTCGACATCACTTGCATTCTGTAAATCAAGAGACGGCGTAAGCCTTCCCAGGGTTGCCGCCTTGTCTTCTTCACTCATGCGCCCTTTTTCGACTTGACGTGAAAGGTTTTTCGTAATTGTCCCAAACCCACGGTCTAGATAGTCTTGCTTTAGGTCATGGAGCTTTACATCGTATCCAGCCATTGCACAAACCTGTGCAATCCCAGAGCCCATTTGTCCGGCACCAATTACCATCACTTTTTGTACATTCATTTAACAAACCTCCTCAGGAGTAGTAAACTACCCTTTTTTAGACTTCCACCATTATCGCGTCGCCTTGGCCACCACCACTACAGATTGCAGCTATTCCGACTCCACCGCCACGGCGTTTTAATTCATGAATAAGCGTAATGATAATTCGTGCACCACTTGCTCCAATTGGATGACCGAGTGCAACAGCTCCACCATTGACGTTCACTTTTTCAGGATCAAGATTTGCAATTTTTCCGCTAGTTAACGCTACCGCAGCAAAGGCTTCATTGATTTCAAATAAATCAATTTCATCAACTGTTTTACTTGTCTTTTTGAGCAGTTCATTAATGACAAGTCCTGGGGTCTTTGGGAAATCCTTTGCTTCAACCGATATCGCGGCATGAGCAAGTATCGTTGCAAGCGGTGTTTTCCCTTCCTGCTTTGCCCGCTCTTCACTCATCAGTACAAGTGCAGCTGCACCGTCATTTACACCTGGCGCATTTCCGGCTGTAATTGTACCGTCTGCATTGAACACTGATTTAAGCTTCGCAAGTTTTTCAATCGTTGTATCTGCTCGTGGTGCTTCGTCTTGATCAACTACACTAACCGCACCTTTACGACCCTTGACTTCTACAGCAACAATTTCCTCAGCAAATTTTCCTGACTCTATTGCGGCAATTGCACGCTCGTGGCTACGGTATGCCCACTTATCTTGTTCTTCACGTGAAATCTCTAATTCTGTTGCGACTTCATTGCCGTAGGTTCCCATATGAACACCCTGGAAGCTACAGGTTAGGCCGTCATGAACCATTAAGTCCTTTAAGCTGGCATCTCCCATTCGTAGTCCAAAGCGTGCTTTCGGTAAAAAGTAAGGGGCATTGCTCATTGACTCCATACCACCAGCGACAATGACCTCTTCGTCACCAGAGCGAATGATTTGATCAGCAAGCGTGACGCTGCGAAGCCCAGATGCACACACCTTATTGATGGTCTCCGTTTTTACTTCCCACGGAATACCTGCATTTCTCGCAGCTTGGCGTGAAGGAATCTGACCTTGGCCACCTTGTAACACAGTACCAAAAATAACTTCATCAACAGACGTACCTTCGACTCCAGCACGTTTTAGAGCCTCCTTAATTGCAATTCCTCCAAGCTCGGACGCTGATAATGAACTCAAACTTCCCCCTAATTTTCCAAACGGAGTACGAACACCACTGACAATTACTGTTTTCCCCATGCTCAAACCTCCCTGTTTTTGATTCGACACTCTCTTGTCGAAACCGCTTACATTATTTCGACTGAACGCTCGCTCAGACTCGTCCGAAAGAAGGAGGCGTACATATTGTACACCTCTATAACTCTTATTCTATTATACTTACAACACTTTATATGTTTCCTATATTTCTAGTTTACAATATTTAAGATGGAAATTAAATCTAATTTTACCACTAAGATGCAATTTCCTTTTGTTCACCGATAATTGATCTTTCTAAGATTTCAGCGATATCGTACGTACCAATTTGGTCTTCTACTTCCTTCGCCTTCGTTCCATCACTTAGCATTGTTAAACAGTACGGACATCCAGAACTAATGGAGGTCGGATTAACAGCAATGGCTTGTTCTGTTCTTGCAACGTTAATACGAGTACCAGTGTCCTCTTCCATCCACATTAGACCACCACCAGCACCACAACACATTCCTTTTTCACGATTACGTTCCATCTCAACTAATTGTACACCTGGAATTTGTTTTAAGATTTCGCGTGGTGGATCGTAGACATCATTGTATCGTCCTAAATAACAGGAATCATGCCATGTGATAACTTCGTTTACTGCATGCTTCGGAACCAATCTTCCCTCTTTTACTAGGTCATATAATAGCTCTGTATGGTGCAAGACTTCAACATCTTCAAGACCCATATCTGGATATTCGTTTTTAAAGATATTGTAGGCATGTGGATCGATTGTTACAATCTTCTTCACTTCTGCCTTTTCAAATTCAGCAATGTTGTTTGTTGCAAGCTCTTGGAATAGGAATTCATTACCGAGACGACGTGGTGTGTCACCCGAGTTTTTCTCCTTATTTCCTAAAATCGCAAATTTGACACCTGCTTCATTCATCAACTTTGCAAATGATAATGCGATCTTTTGGCTACGGTTATCAAACGCACCCATTGAGCCAACCCAGAATAAATATTCAAATTCCTCGCCAGATTTTTTCATTTCTTTTACTGTTGGAACATGAACATCTTCACGGGCTTCACGCCAGTTTTCTTTTTCCTTACGGTTTAACCCCCAAGGATTTCCTTGGCGTTCAATATTCGTCATCGCACGCTGTGCATCTGCATCCATCTTTCCTTCTGTTAGAACAAGATAGCGACGTAAATCAATGATTTTATCAACATGCTCGTTCATTACTGGACACTGATCTTCACAGTTACGACATGTCGTACATGCCCAAATTTCTTCTTCTGTAATCACATCACCAATAAGGCTAGGACTGTATGCTAATTCAGCAGTCGCAGCCGTTTCATTAGCACCTTGGCTAGCTGAAGCAAGCGCTAACTGATTGCCTTTTGTATGAGAAAATGCAACAGCAGGTACCCACGGAACGCGTGATGTTACGACTGCACCCGTTTCCGTTAAGTGATCACGCAATTTCACAATTAAGTCCATTGGCGATAGCATTTTTCCAGTTCCGGTTGCTGGACACATATTGGTACAACGTCCACATTCTACACAAGCATAAAGGTCAACTAACTGTGTTTGCTTGAAGTCTTCAATTTTTCCAACACCAAATGTTTCTTGTGTTTCATCTTCAAAATCAATTTTTTCAAGCTTGCCTGGGCTTGTTTGTCTGCTTAAAAATACGTTTGCTGGCCCCGCAATTAAATGGGCGTGCTTTGATTGTGGTACATAAACTAAGAAACTTAATAGGAAGATGAGGTGAATCCACCATGCAATATAGAAGATGACAATTGCTGCTGTTTCACTTAGTCCGCCTAAAGCAAGCGAAATAACAGATGCAATTGGCTCTGTCCAGGTTGCTTCATGTCCGTGCCATACTAATGCCGCACCGTTTCCTAGTAATACAGATAGCATTAAGCCGCCAATAAATAGAAGTACTAGTCCGGATTTAAAACCTCTTTTTAATCGCACTAACTTTTCAACATAACGACGATGGAAAGCCCATACGACTGCTACTAGAATCATAAATGTGACAATCTCTTGGAAAAAGGTAAAGCCAGGGTACAATGGTCCAAGTGGAAGATGGGACTCTGGTTTTAGCCCTTTCCAAATAAAATCAATTGCGCCAAATTGGACAAGGATAAATCCATAAAAGAACATAACATGGATGATTCCGCTTTTCTTATCCTTTAACAGCTTCTTTTGTCCAAACACATTGATCCAAATTTGCTGAAGACGCTCTTTTACTTTCCCATCAAATTCAACCTTCTTGCCGAGCTTGATATAAGCAATTCTTGTCTTAATTAAATATACAAATAGATAAACTGCGTAAGCGGTTACAGCAAGAAATGCAAGCAGGTTAATAATTAAAAGAGTATTCATGTCTAAACTCCTTTCATGTGTTGTAATGGAAATAATTTTCTGACTATATAGTTCATACCTCCATTATATAATGAATGAGCATTCAGTCAATATTTTTATTTAAAAAACTCAAATAATCATTTTAATTTTAGTATAAACTAAGTGACAGCCTAAAGAAGGAGGAGTATCGATTGTTGCGAACTATCATCTGGATCGTCCTTATTATCATTATTCTATTACTGTTACTCCGCCTTGATTACAGTCTCGGTAGAAAAAGTCATTTAAAAAAACAAGTAGAAGAGGAATTCCCCCAACGAAACAGTGATATTGCCCTCTTTGCCACAGGCGAAATACTCTTCAAGGATTTATTTTCAGAAATCCAAAATGCCACAAATCATATTCATGTTCAGTTTTATATTTTAAAGGATGATGATATTAGTAAGGAATTTGTTGAACTTCTTAAAAAAAAATCGGAGCAAGGTGTAAAGGTACGGTTACTCTTGGATTGGGTAGGGAGTCACAGCGTTACAAAAGAGATGGAAAAAGAAATGGCTCGCTCTGGCGTTTCACTTGGCTATAGCAATAAGCCGAATTTCCCTTACTTTTTTTATAAACTCAATGAACGCAATCATAGAAAAATTTCGGTAATTGACGGAAAAACAGGTTATATAGGTGGCTTCAATATTGGAAAAGAATACCTCGGGCAAGATCCGGAGCTAGGATTCTGGCGTGATTATCATTTAAAGCTGACCGGTGAAGGAGTTACCGACCTACAAACGCAGTTTCTAGAAGACTGGCAACACTCGACTAAAGAAGCTGTCGCTACTAACGAGGATTATTTCCCACCTCAACCGAAAGGAAAGTCACAAACGAAGCTTATTCCAACAAATGGAGCTCACCTCGAAAATAATTTTGTGAATATGGTCAAAGGTGCTGAGAAGGAGATTATTATTGGCTCACCTTATTTTATACCCGGTGAAAAAATCAAGAATGAACTGAAAAATGCGGTTAAACGGGGGGTTAAGGTTCGTATCCTTCTCCCGAAAAAGCCGGATCATCCACTTGTAAAAGAAGGAGCCATTCCCTTTATGGATGAGCTTTCAGATACCGGCATTCAGTTTTATATGTACACAAAGGGGTTTTATCACGCCAAAGTCATTTGTGTTGACGATAAGCTTTGTGATATTGGAACAGCTAATTTTGATAAAAGAAGTTTGTATTCAAATTATGAGATTAATTGCTATATCTATGATAAAGATGTGATTCAACAGGTCAAGGATCTTGTTGAAGAGGATTTTACGAATTCAAACAAGCTTACTCGTGAACGAATCAATGAATTAAAGGCGGAGAATACGTTTAAAATTAAGATTGCAACGTGGATCTCGCATTTTTTATAGGGGGTTTGGCGTTTTTAGCTTTCGAAATGTACTCTTGAGTGTGGAATACTGTCACTAATTCAGGAATACTGTCACTATCAAAATATAGACATACAAACGCACTACCTAAAAAAGCACCCACACCGGGTGCTTTTTTATTTCGGTCCAAATTGTATCAAGGGTGCCACCCATTGGAACAGCTTAAACCCCAAGTAAATGCCGACTATTCCAGTAACCCCTGCGAGTGCTGGTGGTGCGGGAATCGGTAGTTTTAAAAGTGCAAATAGAAAGCCAACTATGACACCTGTTAAGAGTGCCAAAATCACTTCTTTCATGTATGTACCTCCCTTTTCCCTTCATTATTCCCGCATAAAAGGCCCTCTACTCAAAGTAGGGGCCTTGTGTAAAAAGATTACATTTTTTCTGGTGCTGATACACCGATTAATTTTAATGAATTTTGTAATGTGATTTGAACGGCCTTCATTAATGCAAGGCGTGCTTTTGTTTTTTCAAGATTGTCTTGGTCTAACACTTTTTCTGCATTATAGAAGCTATGAAGTGCTGCTGCAAGCTCATTAATATAGTTTGTGATGCGATGTGGAATTCGCTTTTCAGCCGCTTCTGTTACAGCTGCCGGGAACTCACCAAGCTTTTTCAACAAATCAACCTCTTTCTCAGAATTGATATAAGAAAGCTCGTAGTTTCCGTCTAACGCAATATTCATCTCATCACCAGAACGAAGCATGCTGCAAATACGCGCATGTGCATATTGTGCATAGTATACAGGGTTCTCGTTTGATTGTGATACAGCTAAATCAAGGTCAAAATCTAGATGTGTATCAGAACTTCTCATCGCAAAGAAGTAACGTACTGCATCTAAACCAACCTCTTCAGTCAGCTCGCGCATCGTAACAGCCTTACCTGTTCGCTTACTCATCTTCATCTTCTCACCATCTTTAAAGAGGTGAACAAGCTGAATGATTTCGACCTCGAGCGTATCTTCGTTATAACCTAGTGCTTGAATTGCTGCCTTCATACGTGGAATATATCCGTGATGGTCAGCACCCCACACATTGATTAATTTCTCAAAGCCGCGCTCAAGCTTGTCCTGATGGTATGCGATATCAGGAGTTAAATAGGTGTATGAACCGTCATTTTTAATTAATACGCGGTCTTTGTCATCGCCAAACGCGGTTGAACGGAACCAAGTTGCACCATCTTCTTCATAAATATGATCCGCTTTACGTAGTGCTTCAAGTGCTCTATCAATTTTTCCATTATGATATAAAGAAGTCTCAGAGTACCATACATCAAAACGAACGCGATACTCTTCTAAATCCTTTTGAAGCTTCTCCATTTCATACTTCAACCCATATTCACGGAAAAAGTCGAAGCGCTCCTTCTCGTCCATGTCTACATACTTATCACCGAATTCTTCAGCAAGGCGCTTTCCGATTCCAATAATATCTTGGCCATGGTAGCCGTCCTCAGGCATTTCTGCATCCTTACCAAGAGCTTGCAGATAACGTGCTTCAACTGACTTCGCTAGATTATTAATCTGATTACCAGCATCATTAATATAGTACTCACGTGACACGTCATAGCCCGCTTTGTCTAAAATATTACTTAAAGAATCACCAACAGCTGCCCCACGAGCATGTCCAAGATGCAGGTCACCTGTTGGGTTTGCTGAAACGAACTCAATCTGAACCTTGAGATTGTTACCAACATTTGTTTCTCCGTACTTCTCGCCAGCTGTTAAAATAGTCGGAATAAGGTCCGTTAAGTATGAATTGTTCATATAAAAATTGATAAACCCAGGTCCTGCGATTTCAATTTTTTCGATTGATGCTTTGGATTTGTCAAAGTTAGCAACAATGTCGTCTGCAATCATACGAGGTGCTTTTTTCGCCACACGTGCAAGTTGCATCGCCATGTTTGTCGCATAGTCTCCATGCGCTTTATCCTTTGGAAGCTCTAATACAGCTTCTGGAATTTGGTCTTCCGTAGCTAGTCCCGCTTTTAGAACCGCATCCTTAATTTCCGCTTTCAAGCGTTCTTTTACTTGATCTACAACATTCATCTAGTTTCGCTCCTTAAATGTAATCGATATTTTATGTAGTCCAGACTTTTCACCATGCAGTGAAAGCTCATATGCTAAAAACAACGTCCCTTTTCGAGAGTTTTTATACCATTTATATTCGATATTATTTGTTTTTGCGGTAAGGTCAAAAGTCCCGAGCTCACTTTGAAATGAACCGTTTGTCGTTTCATTCTTCCGGTAAACCTGACGCATCTTCACCTGGCCCGAACGAAGAATGAGAACCTCTTTTTCTGAGATTTTAATGACCGTCTTTACCGTCCCTGTTTCCTGCTTTTCGTCAAACTGCAAGTATGTATTGTTTCCTTTTAAGTAGTATAGACCATTCGCGTCAAAAGCAACATTCTCTTTTCGCGGTCCTTCCTTAATTTCGGTTACAAATTTAAGTGTAATCGGCGTTCCTGCTTGACTCATTTTCACACATCCCTATAAGTCATTAACTTTACTAGTATACGGCATTTTGCTTAATGATTTCAAATTAAAATAGAAAAACTCGACCTTAGCCGAGTTAGGTAGTTATATGAAAGTATCATTGCTTTGTGACTTTGACATTCATAAAAACGTTGATCACAAAAAGGATGATAGCAAGGGTTGTGAGTGTGCCACCGATTGCAATCGCTGGTTCAACAGCAGGATTTCCGAGCATTAACAGAGTGAGTCCGACCATCATCACAGGCAAACCAATGTTATGAAGCCAAAAATGAACTTTTCCTAGCTTCGACTCTCCTGCTTGCGGAAATAAATAATATACAATACCTGCAAGCCCCATTGAAGCCCAGCCGAGTAGGTTAATATGAACATGGACTCCCGTAAGTGTGTAGTTGTGTGACATCGACATGCCCATACCAATAAGTACTCCAATCACAAAGTAAAGAGCGGCCATTTTGATAAAGCGAACTCCAACCATTAAATTCCTCCCTCATCAAATAAAATATAGTTCAAATGTATTATATTCGCCTGATTCGAAAGAATTGTCATAATGGGTAAAATTAATTTATGGAGGACTTTAGTTCCAGAGGGGTAGGGCTTGGCTCGGGGACAAACTTCAGCGATAGTATACTGAATTGTCTCTGAGACCTCGGCTCAAGGACAATACTTGGATATCCGGTAGTGTATTTGTCTCTGATAGACCCTTTCAAAGACATTTTGAAAGCTACACCCCTACTATTTGTCTTTGATAAGCCTCCTCAGAGACATTACAAAATCTACAGCCACCAAAATAGTCCCGACCCCCTAAGTCCCACTCACTAAAAAAAGCCTGAGCCCAAGGCCCAAGCTTTAACAAGACTACTTATTTTTTCTGTACCCACCCTAAAATCATCTCACGAATCAGCTTACTTGCTGTATTTGCTGTTTGTTCAGACGGGTCATAGATTGGTGCAACCTCTACCAAATCTGACCCAACCACACGCACATCGGATTTTGCTATCTCATGAATTGAAGCTAATAGCTCCTTCGACGTGATTCCACCTGCATCCACAGTTCCCGTACCCGGTGCATGTGCTGGATCTAACACATCAATATCAATCGTTACATACACAGGACGACCCGCTAGCTTAGGAAGAATCTTTTTCAATGGTTCAAGCACTTCAAATTTTGAAATATGCATCCCATTTTCCTTCGCCCACTGGAACTCTTCCTTCATACCTGAACGAATACCAAATGAAAATACATTCTCTGGGCCAATTAAGTCTGCAATTTTACGAATTGGTGTAGAGTGAGAAAGTGCTTCTCCCTCATAATGCTCACGTAAATCTGTATGGGCATCCATATGAATAATTACAAGATCGCGATACTTTTTATAAACAGCCTTCATGACTGGCCATGATACCAGATGTTCGCCACCCATACCTAGTGGATATTTCCCTGCAGCAAGCACTTGATCAACAAAATCCTCAATCTCATCAAGACTGCGTTGCGGGTTTCCGAATGGTAATGGAATGTCACCGGCATCGTAATATTTCACTTCTTCTAGCTCTTTATCAAGATATGGACTATATTCCTCAAGTCCAATGGAAACCTCACGAATCCGGCTCGGGCCAAAGCGTGAACCTGGACGATAGCTTACTGTCCAGTCCATCGGCATCCCGTAAATGACGGCTTCACTCTCTTCAAAACTCGGATGGCTTTTGATAAACACATTTCCTGAATAAGCTTCATCAAATCTCATCGAAAATCCTCCAATTATTTCGTTAAATCAGCAACAAATTTCGGTAGTACGAACGCTGCTTTATGAATCTCTTTCGTGTAATACTTCGTGTCAATCTCATGGAAACGATCATCACTTACTTCTAATGGATCATGTTTCTTTGAACCGATAGTAAAAGTCCATAGACCACTTGGGTATGTTGGGATGTTCGCAATATAAAGTCGAGTAATCGGGAAGATTTCCTTCACATCACGTTGTACATTGCGGATTAGGTCTGGCGTGAACCAAGGATTGTCCGATTGTGCAACAAATACACCATCTTCTTTCAATGCCTTCGATATTCCTGCATAAAAGCCTTTTGTAAACAGATTTACCGCTGGGCCTACAGGCTCAGTGGAGTCAACCATGATTACATCATACTCGTTTTCACTGTTTGCAATATGCATGAAACCGTCGTCCACCTTCACGTCAACGCGTGGGTCTTCAAGCTTTCCAGCAATTTCAGGTAGGTATTTCTTTGAGTACTCAATTACTTTTCCATCAATATCAACTAAAGTTGCCTTTTTTACACTTGGATGTTTAAGGACTTCGCGAATAACACCGCCATCACCACCGCCTACGACAAGTACGTTTTCAGGGTTTGGATGTGTAAACAGCGGTACATGTGCCACCATTTCGTGGTAAACGAACTCGTCGACTTGAGTTGTCATAACCATACCATCAAGGATGAGCATGTTGCCGAATTCCTCTGTTTCTACCATATCAAGCTTCTGAAACTCAGTTTGTTCTGTATGTAAGGTTTGTTTAATTTTTGCTGTAATACCAAAGCTTTTTGTTTGTTTTTCTGTAAACCATAATTCCATTTTTATAACATCCTTTCGATTGAAAAATTCAGAGTTTCCTATCTCTTTAACGTTCCCTATTCCCGTTAAAAAATCGATGTCAACTTCAAAAAGTATAAGGCAACGTTCCAAAATTGCAAGAAAATTTTTCATGTTTTAGCAAATTAATGTTTAAAACACTCTAATTTTTTTCATACTGATTGATATATGACTAAAAAACGGCTTACATACAGCCTTCAATCTATAAAAGAGAGGTGAACCCTGGTGGAGCTCATCACAAATGACCGGTTAAAAATCGTATTAAAAATCATGCGAGCCTGTTTATTCATCACTTTAATCGGCTGTGCCCTTGTGGCTGTCGGAATATTGGGCGTGATTACCTACGCGAAGACACAGGGGGCACCTCCTCTTGCTGTCCCTTTATCAACCTTATTTTATGCGGAGGATGGAACCTTAATTGGGGAAGAACGCCATCAAGGTGAGACTCGATACTGGGTATCACTTGATGATGTTTCAGAAGCCGTCATTGATGCAACAATCTCCATCGAAGACCGTAATTTCTTCGACCATCATGGCTTTGACTACAAGCGAATTGGCGGAGCGATTATTGCAGATATAAAAGCAATGGCGAAGGTCCAAGGGGCAAGTACAATTACGCAGCAGTATGCTCGGAACCTGTTTTTAGAGCATGAAAAGACATGGAATCGAAAGCTCACTGAGGCCTTGTACACGATTCGACTTGAACTTAATTATTCTAAAAAAGAAATTCTCGAAGGTTATTTGAATACAATTTATTATGGTCATGGTGTCTATGGTGTTGAAGCAGCATCAAATTATTATTTCGGGAAAAGTGCAAGTGAACTATCGCTTGCAGAAGCCTCGATGCTCGCCGGAATTCCAAAGGGACCTACACATTACTCGCCACTCGCAAATGAGGAAAAAGCTAAGCAACGTCAAAATGTTGTTTTACACTCAATGGTAGAGAATGGCGTAATTTCGAAAAAAACGGCCGATCAAGCACATGCCGAAAAACTTGCTTTTACTGGCACCAGAATAGCTGGGCGTGAGGACATCGCTCCTTATTTTCAGGATATTGTCAAAAAAGAGCTTCACTCAAAGCTCAAGCTTGATCAACAAACAATTGAAACAGGCGGCTTACGTATCTATACGACGCTCGACCCTGATCTTCAAACAATTGCTGAAAAAAATGCGACTAATTTTATTGAGGAAGAATCTAAGATTCAACTTGGTTTTGTTGCAATGGACCCGGAAAATGGCGAGGTAAAAGCGCTAATTGGTGGACGGGACTATAAGGAAAGTCCGTTTAACCGAGCAACTCAAGCCATTCGTCAACCAGGTTCGACCTTTAAACCGATTTTATATTATGCAGCACTCGAAAAAGGCTACACACCGTCAACACCCATTCGAAGTGAGCTAACAACCTTTTCATATGACGACAATCGCTCAACATACACACCACGAAACTATAAAAATTACTATGCGAACGATTCAATCACATTAGCACAGGCGATTGCGTTATCTGACAATGTGTATGCAGTGAAAACACATCTGTTTCTTGATGATGGAGAGCTTGTTGATACTGCGAGAAGGCTAGGGATAAAAAGTAAACTGAAGGACGTCCCTTCGCTCGCACTAGGGACTTCTGGGGTTAGCGTCATGGAGATTGTAAACGCATATGCCACGCTCGATAACAAGGGGATGCTACATCAACCTGTTTTTATTGAAAGAGTAGAAAACTACAAGGGTGAAGTGATTTATGAAAATACTCCTGAACCGAAACAGGTGCTTGATGAGGATCTCGCGTTTGTGACAACACAGCTAATGACGGGCATGTTTGATGAAAAATTAAATGATTATACATCCGTAACAGGATCTACAATTAGTGATAAATTGACTCGCTTTTACGCTGGAAAGTCAGGTTCGACTGACACAGACAGCTGGATGGTTGGATATTCTCCACAACTTGTTGCTGGGATTTGGACTGGCTACGATAATAATGAACCTATTACAGTTGTGGCTGAAAAACAAGTTGCCAAAAATATTTGGGCTGGATTCATGGAGGAGGCCCATGAGGATATTCCGCCAACACCATTTAAACCAACAGAAGGTGTTGTTGGTGTCTATGTAAACCCAGAAACGGGTTTACTTCCGACAAAGGATTGCCCAATATCAAGACTGACTTACTACAAACAAGGGACCGAACCTACTGAATATTGTTCAAAACAAGCTGAAGATGAAATTGAGGATTCTCCATCAAAAGAAGAAGAAAAGCAGAAAAAGGGATTCTTTAAACGAATTTTTGATTGGTTCTAGGGACAGAGGGACAGGTCTCTTGTTCCAGGACTTGAGGTATTTTTTATACTGGATTTGTCATTACATGATGAAGAGGGTTTAAGTGAGTTTTTCAATTCTTTTCCCCTTCACTAGCATTAGGAAGAGGGTTTGAACGAGGTTCTTCGACTCTTTTCCCCTTCATTGGCGTTATGTAGAGGATTTGATTGAGGTTCTTTGACTCTTTTCCCCTTCATTGGCATATTGAAGGACTTACATACATGGTTTTGACTCTGTAACATCCTTTACCTAAATTATAAAGAACTAGACCCACTACTCTGGGGCTAAAATCAGGCGGCAACTACGCCAAGATGTATTTTTAAAGTAAAAAAGTGAAACCCCCAGGCTGTGTAGTCCTGGGGGTTTCTGTGTCCTAGTTTCAATGTGTGTACATTGTAAATTTAGTGTACTTTATTTGGCTAAAAGTTCTCAAGCATTAGTCGCTTTGTTCACCAAAATGTCACAAATTGAATCAGCTTTATTCAACCTTTAATCCTGCTTTTAACTCATCACTTGAATTATTCCAGATTTCTAGGTTGTGGTTCATTAAAAATTCCGCTAATAGTTTCTTTGATTTATCATCCATAAAATCAACCATGATATGACGTTTTAATGATTTATCCATTTTGTTCACGTGCTCTGGTAAGGATTTGTAGCCACGACGAATTGAACGATCAACGGTCATCTCACAAGCTGTTACACCCGCATAATATGGACCTTCTTCACGTCTATCAATCGTCACCCACACAAGCCAATATGGCTTTCCATTTGGAACTTCCTCTTTCGTCTTTAGGAACTTAATCCCTTTTTCTACTACACTTCTTGCATGCATTGCTCCGACATCAACAAAGACATCTTCTTCTTCTATATCTATAAACACTGGTGATATATTTTCAAGGCTTAGTGCCCCAATCCCATATCCCTTGTGCCCATCTGTTGGATCATTTTTAATGATATTAAAGGCGACCTTTTTCTTATTTTGATCCATTACACATCCACCTTTCCCTTATATTTCATTATTCACCATTTTATCACAAGACCTTCGTATTTTATAATTGAAGGATTGGCCTAAAAATTGAAACCAAGATACCTGTAATTGAATAGACCCCATTATAAAGCAACGGGTATAAAAAGCGATCTCCTAATGGTGTAATAACGAGTACCAGGAATAAAACAATTCCTAACCCTTCGTACTGTGTTAATCGAGGGCGAATCCGTGCTGGCACAAGGTCTTCAATAATCCGATATCCATCAAGCGGAGGAAACGGAAGCAAGTTGAAGATGAACAACACTATGTTCAGCCTTACAAAGAGGTTAAAGAACGTTTCGAATCCTTCTCCTATGGACTCCGGAATCGCCGCAAACACGCCAACTCTGATTAGAATCATATACAGCAAAAGCGCTAATGCCGCAACCAATAGATTGCTAAGTGGACCTGCCATTGAAACTAGGATTCCTGCAAGACGTGGATTCTTAAAATGAAACCGATTCACAGGTACTGGACGTGCCCAACCAAATCCCGCTAGAAAAATAAGTATCGTACCAAACGGATCTAGGTGAGCGATTGGATTTAACGTTAATCTCCCCTGCCGCTTCGCTGTATCATCGCCAAATTTGTATGCAACATAGGCATGTGCAAACTCATGCACCGTAAAGGCAACAAGTAAGGTAATTACCACGTATGGAATTAAAGCTAAATCAAATGCTAAAAAACGACTAAATTGTTCCACCAAATTTCTCCTTCTTCTAGAAAAGATTTTATTTTCAGTATACAATACTCTTAAGACTATAGAAAAGATAGATTGGAGAGATTCATTGTGCCATACGTAACAGTAAAAATGCTAGAAGGGCGTACTGAAGAACAAAAAAAGGCGCTCGTTGAGAAAGTAACAGAAGCTGTATCTGAAACAACTGGAGCTCCAAGTGATAAAATCGTTGTTTTCATTGAGGAAATGACAAAAAATCATTATGCGGTAGCTGGCAAACGTTTAAGCGACCAATAAGTTTACACCCGTGGTGATTTCAACCACGGGTTATTTATTTTTTATGTTCATGAACGTACACCATTTCTATATAATACTTATAAGAATTATGAAATGACATTCTGATAGCTAAGGGGATAGGAATAATGGAAAACTTTTATCTGTTTGTGTTTATGTGTATACTACTCATTATTTTACCCGGACCCGATACTGCCATTGCCACTAAAAACACACTCACTGCTGGTCGAATCGGGGGATTTAAAACAGCCTTAGGTACTTGTTGTGCCCTTCTAATCCATACTTCCGCTGCTGTGTTAGGACTATCCGCCATCATAGTGAAATCATCCTTGTTATTTTCTATCTTCAAGTATGTAGGTGCTATTTATTTGATTTATTTAGGGGTTAAAACGCTATTGTCCTTACGGAAAAAGGAAGTAGCAGCTAGCCTAGAAATGGCCTCAAAAAGCCAGTTTGAAAACACATCATGCTTTAAACAAGGATTCCTTACAAATCTTCTGAATCCTAAAGTTGCAGTCTTTTTCTTAACATTTTTACCTCAGTTTGTAGATGGTGGTAGTGAAACCTTGCTTCCGTTTCTCATAATGGGGTTTACTTATACGATACTGACAGCATTGTGGTTTTTCCTTTATGTCTATTTAATTAATCAAATTAGTACTTTCATGAAAAAACCAAAGGCCCAAAACTGGATCGAAGGAATGACCGGTTCAATTTTAATTGGCTTTGGTATAAAACTAGCTTTAGAAAAGACCAATTAGTAGAATACAAAAAGCTAACATAAAAGGAGGATTGTCCACATTTGAACAATCCTCCTTTTTAGTCAAAAATCAAACTCTAAGTGAGCCACGGAATCCTCTAGCACCGTAGTAGGAATCTGCTCCATTATGATACATGAAGACAGTATTATAGCGACGGTCACAAAAGATAGCCCCACCGAGTTTTCTAATAGCATCAGGTGTTTGGACCCAGCTAGATGTTTTCAAATCGAATTGACCAAGTTCTTGTAATGCTCGGTACTGTTCTTCCGTTAACATTTCGATCCCCATGGCATTTGCCATATCCACAGCGCTGTTTTCGGGCTTATGCTTTTTTCTCGACTCTAATGCTTCTCGGTCGTAACACACACTTCTGCGCCCTTTGGGGCTTTCTGCTGAACAATCAAAAAATATGTATTCATCTTTCGTTTCATCATATCCTACAACATCTGGTTCTCCGCCCGTACTTTCCATTTCATGAAGCGACCAAAGTTTTTCTGGATTCGCTTCTAACTTCGCTTGAACTTTATCCCATTCAAGCCCCTCATGACGATTCATATTCTTTTCAAAACGTGTTCTCAATAATGTGAGTAATTCATCACGCTGTTCGAGTGACAACTCTCGTTTAATTTCTACTGCCACGTTCATTCCTCCTTTACACACGTCCATCCTTAAAATTATCTTCATTTTACCCAAAAACCCTTATAAATAAAATCATAACACAACCTATTAAACCCATGTATTGCTTCTGATTTTTATCACAGATAAAAAAAATACTTGCGAAAGTATCCGCAAGTAAATCAAGAATAGTCTCTAGTTTTCCTTTTACTCTGACATTTGCGGTGGTTCTTCCAACCAACCTTTTTTTATCATGAGTTTTGCTCCTTTATGGGCGTACTCGAAAATATCTTTTAAAAAGACTGACATATTAGCAGGTAAGTCATTCCGTAAGCTAAAAGCCGTACCTAACGAACCACTTCCCATCGAAAAACTACATAATAAGCTTGTACAATACATCATCAGTTTTTCAGAGAAAGGTGCTAGGGTAGAATGCGTTACATTACCTCCAGCTGTCTGTGGTGTTTGAATACTACTTTGAAGTAAAATATCACTGAGCTTCTTGACGATACTTCTAGCCAAGGACGCTCCTTCATCAAAATAGTTTATAATATCCTCTTCTTTCGCACATTGAGCAAATCCTGTCATTAATTGAAATCCAAGTAAATTCGATTCAATTGCATGATGAATATGCGCGACTTCTACCGTGTTTAACGAACGTTTCTCACTAAAAGGATTAATAGAAAGACCACCTAGATAACTTGTATCTTTTGCAAATTGGACTGATTTTGGCATTGAAACATATGGAGATTTAACGAGCAAACCTTTTTCTAATAAATATTGAGTACAGATATTATAGTACCTTTGAGCAATTTCGGTAAGCTCTTTAAATAACATCACAATATCTTCACGAAACACCATTGTTATATTTAATGCATGTAGCCCCATGCTTATTTCATTTAACAAACGAATAAACATAATGTCAAAACCGTTATCATATAACTTTGGTACTTCCTTATTCACATCTTCCTCCGTGTAGCCGATTGGGATTACAGCACCTTCTTGGCGTAAGGTATCCGTGATCTTTTCTACATACGTACTGAATTCTTGATGTAGATTTGTCATGATCTCCTTAGTCGTTTCATCATCGGCTTTTTCGATAAAATATTCAAGCATACGCAAATACATCGTTTTCTCTTGATAGGTAAGCCATAACGATCCTAATTCAGATGAAGTAATCTGGGGTTTGCTAGACAAAGGAATCCCTCCTTAAATTTTATATTTTAGGATGAGCCTTGGCCGTTATTCTAATTCATTCACTTATTATATTCGTTTGAAATCAATCATGGTCCACACTTAATAAGTGAACCGTAACACCATTATTGTACGGTCCCACTGTTTTCCAAATTAGATATAGCTCTTTTTGGGAAAACTATCCTATACTTTTTAATAGATATCTCTTGCAGTTTGTCTTTAAAACGAATAATATAGAAAAGGATTTTCAAATCGTTCGTCTTTTGGAGGTTACACCATATGTTTAAACTAGCAGAACTCAATACAAATATACGAAAGGAAGTCCTTGCAGGGATTACGACCTTTTTAACAATGGTTTATGTTGTCGTTGTAAATCCGGTCATCTTATCCGATGCAGGGGTTCCTTTTGAACAGGTCTTTTTAGCAACAATCATTGCAACGGTGGTTGGAACGCTGTGGATGGCGCTGTTTGCGAATTATCCAATTGCGATTGCACCTGGAATGGGATTGAACGCCTTTTTTGCTTATTCCGTAGTTGGTGCAAATGAAAACATTACGTACGAGACTGCATTTGCAGCCGTTTTTGTTGCGGGTATTCTTTTTGTCATTTTATCGTTAACACCGTTTCGCGAAAAATTAATTGAGGCAATTCCACCTAATCTAAAACATGGGATTACGGCAGGAATTGGACTATTTATTGCTTTTATCGGACTTCGAATGACAGGAATTATTACAGCACATGAAACAAACCTAGTTACACTCGGAGATTTACATTCAGCAGAGGTCCTTTTGTCACTGGTTGGTTTAGCCATCACGCTCATCCTTATGTCGCGTAATATAAATGGGGCGTTATTTTTCGGAATGATCATCACTGGTATTATCGCTTATTTTACCGGTCACCTTGAATTCAAGGATGGACTTGTTGATGCTCCTTCGTTACCAGAAGGGTTAATTATCGCCAATCCATTCACTGCGATTGGTGATGTGATTCAGTATGGACTATATGCAGTTGTTTTCTCCTTTTTGCTCGTTACTATTTTCGATACAACAGGAACGATGATTGGAGTTGCTGAGCAAGCTGGCCTGATGAAAGGGAATGTCATGCCACGAGCTAGACAAGCCCTACTTGCTGATTCTGTCGGTACAACAGTTGGGGCGATGTTTGGGACAAGTCCTACAAGTGCTTATATTGAATCATCCACAGGTGTTGCAGCAGGCGGAAGAACAGGACTAACTTCAGTTACCGTAGCGTTCCTGTTTATAGTCGCTGTCTTTTTCGGCCCACTGGTTAGTGCGGTTTCAGGAATTGCGGCGATTACAGCGCCATCGTTAATAATTGTTGGGTCTCTCATGATGGGGAGCATTGCTCAGGTTAAATGGAATGAATTAGATGAAGCCTTCCCAGCATTTTTGATTATCATAAGCATGCCACTTACTTCAAGTATTGCAACTGGGATTGCATTAGGTTTTATTTCATATCCGTTAATGAAGGTTGTAAAAGGAAAATGGAGAGAGGTTCACCCGCTCGTTTATCTATTTGCGGTACTTTTCTTTTACCAACTTGCATTTTTACCGCATTAAAGCATTATAGGCAAAGTTAAATTAAAAACTCGGCAGTCACACATCTGCCGAGTTTTCTTATCAATGTTTAACTAGATTACGGAGAGAATCAATATATTGATAGGCTTCATCAACCTCTTCGTCCGTGTATCGTTGTTTTGCTTTAAGTGTAAATACCTTTTCTTTGACCTCTTCTTTTTCGAGTCCTTCAAAGTATAGAACCGTAGATACAAGTTCCAAAAAACGTGCACTTTGCTCATTTAAATCTTGCATGCAACCCTCTAGTGGAGGCATGTCCAATTGGTAGTGGCCTAAAAACTGCTCGCCTTTTTCAGTTAACGCATAGCGATACTGATAATAGCCACCCTTTTTCTCTTTCAGCTCATCTAAAAATCCAAGGTTACAAAGTTCTTCCACACGTAGTGTAAGTTCCTCTGAGTAGGGTCCATAAAAATGGAAGTTGTATTTTTCATAAAATGGATAATCGATCTTTTTTGCGATATAAATCATTTTTTGCAGTTTTTTCCGACCTGTAATTTCCCCTGCAGCAGCGAAAGCCTTCATTATCTTTGCGTGTTCTGTTAACAAAACCCCTTCATCTCCTCACCAAACTTATATACCTAAAGCTTCTATAATTTTGCGTTTCATCTTATCTGGTAAATTTTCAATCATATCTAGTGGAAAGTATAGCTTGTGATCGGTCCGCCTTTTTCCTGATATAGCATCTACGATTTCGGATTGTCTTGATAATTCTCGAATATCACCATTCGGCATTAACAGGTTAATAGGAAGTCTTTCCTCTTCCTCACCTGGGCGATAAAAGTCATAAGGTAAATCGGATGATGAATCAACCACTAGGTAATAATTTGGATTGATCCCCGATTCCTCAAAAAGACCTCTCAGCTCCATCATCTTCATCATTTCAGTACTTGGATCAAACTCCACATATTTGAACAGATTGCGATTAAGAAAACGACGACAAAGATCACTTAATATCGTGTCATTTTCATCCTGCCAAACTTGAAAATAAAAAGAAAAAACTCCCTCATCTAGCCTTATATAATCCTCAAGTGTTAGCGTATCTTCAAAGATGGAAATAAAATGGACTGGGGCTGTTTGAAAAGCGTAGTTTTCTTTGTACAACTGTTTTGCACGATGTAGAATTTTGGTTAGTATAACCTCCGCGCTTCGTGTAACAGGATGGAAGTAAATCTGCCAATACATTTGATATCGACTCATGATGTAATCTTCAACAGCGTGCATTCCACTGCTTTTGAAAACAACCTGGTCTTCCTGCGGCCTCATGACACGCAAAATCCGCTCCATGTCAAAATTTCCGTAGCTAACACCCGTATAGTAGGCATCTCGCAGCAGATAGTCCATACGGTCAGCATCGATTTGACTGGAGATGAGACTGACAACTAATTTATTTTTATACGTTTTTGCAATTACTTCGGCTACCTTTTTCGGAAAATCATCTCCGACTTGTTTTAAGACTCGATTTACCTCTGTGTCCCCAACAATAATTGCTTGTGTAAATTCCTCATGATCATAATGGAATACTTTTTCAAACGAATGCGAAAATGGTCCGTGGCCAAGGTCATGAAGTAATGCTGCACATAAGCATAACAAGCGCTCTTCTTCATTTAACAATGGTCGCTCTCGAAACACATCGTCGATGATTCTCCGGACAATTTCATATACTCCTAATGAATGGTTAAAGCGACTGTGCTCCGCCCCGTGAAAAGTAAAATAGGTTGTCCCTAGTTGGCGAATACGACGTAGCCTTTGGAACTCCGATGTAGCGACAAGCTCCCAAACCACCTTATCCTGAACATGTACGTACCTATGTACAGGGTCTTTAAAAACCTTTTCCTCACTTAATTTCCCATTGGAATTTGTCATCTATTCAACCTCTTCCATACTGGCATGCTACTATTATATATATTTATCATTGACAAAAAAACCTAAATTTCATCAAATTTCAGCTTAACCCAAGTCATAGCAACGTTTGGAAAATTTTTCGACAAATAAAAAAATCACCTTGTCTCCCTTAAGAGAAAGGCGATTTTAGTCCTTCTTCAGCTTCTTCTCAATCTTCTCGATTAATTCATCTTCCGTTGGAGCTGATACTGGACGGTTGTTGACAAATGCGAATGATTTTTTTCTTCCAGGGCCACAGTATGATTGGCAACGGATATCAATAGTTGCGTCTCCATCTACTTCTTTTAATCGTGGTACTAATGTTTGAATATTTGTTGCTTGGCAATCATCACAGATGCGAAATTCGTTTGCCATTTTGTATACAATCCCTTCATCATGTCATTCTGGGTCGTTTTATATAGTACGAATCAATTCTTAATTAGTAAAAACACTACACGATATTTTACCTCGTCCATTATGCCTTTGCAAGGGAACATAGGATTTTTCAAAAAATCTACACAAGTAGAAGTTAGTGATATTTCATTTATTTAATAAATGAATCTATTATCCTTTTATGCTTGTGTATAAAATTTGTTTGAATTGACCATTATATAAATAACCTAACGCAAAATAGTAAAGATATATAGTGGGAGATGAATAAAAATGAAAGAAAGACAAGATGCTTGGACAGAGGAAAACGATTTATTATTAGCTGAAACTGTTCTAAAACATGTTAGAGAGGGTAGTACTCAATTAAACGCATTTGAAGAGGTTGGAGACCGATTAAACCGTACTTCAGCTGCATGTGGATTTCGCTGGAATGCGGTAGTTCGTCACAGTTATGAAAAAGACTTACAGCTTGCGAAAAAGCACCGCAAACAACGCCAACGTGCACTTGGTAAACACCAGCCTGTTAAAAAACAACTATTGTATACACCACCAACGCCAAATCTAGAAGAATTTGCAGATGAATTACCGCTATTTCCTTCTGAATCTACCAGAGTAAAAAAGGAAACATCTATGCCGTATTCTTCTGCAAGACCAACAATGACCATTGATTCAGTGATTTCATACCTTCAATCTATGAGCAATACAAGTTTCGGAATTGAAGCATTGAAATCTGAGAATGAGAGATTGAAAAAAGAAAAGAATGAGATACTTCGTAAAAACGAAGATCTCGAAAAGAAGGTCGCGCAGCTTGAACAAAGTGCAGTGAACATTCAAGAGGATTATGAAACACTCATGAAGATCATGAACCGTGCACGAAAACTCGTCTTATTTGAAGATGAGGAACGCCCAGCTACTTCTTTTAAAATGGACCGCAACGGCAATTTAGAGAAAATGGCTGAATAGACCAGTTGCTGGACCTTTCAATATAAAGAACCCCTTGGATTAATTACAACCAAGGGGTTCCTCTATTTATCAATGTCCCGGTTTTACAGTGGCTTTTTCAATCTGATCCTCTGATGTACCCCCAAAGATTACCCGGAAAAATTTTATGTTAGGTGATGCCGCATATGCATAACTTTCCATCATTAGTTCACTTGATAGAAGATAAATAGTTTGATTTGGCGTTTGTCGAACATCGTTCACCTTTACATCAACTGGAAGGTGCTCTTGGAGTAAGTAAAATGCCTCTTCAGCTGACGCAATCGGTTCTTTTAACGTGATTATAGGCTGATCACAGCGACCTTCTGCGATAGACTGACAATGGAAAACTAGCTTATCTGTTTCAAATTCCTGATCCGATATTTTTGTCATATGTTGCTCCAAGAACAAAAGCTTGTCATAATGGCCACCCTTTAAAGTTGTTGCCTCTGTTGTTGGCACAAGTCGTCCTTCTACTATCTCATAGCTTCCATCCTTAATAAAGTCTGGAAGTTCATCTTCGACAGGCGCAGCCACATCCGTTGCTCTTTTTTCAACACCTGTAATAACAGCCGTGCCCGCTACAATCATTAGCACAAGTAACGTCACCGGCCCCGCCACTCTACTAGCTATAAATGTTTCACTAACTTGTTCAATCATTCGACGCACAACCTGATTCTTCCCGCTTGATACCGGTCTTTCAAACAACTTTCGAAACCCTTCGCTCAACAATTGGAAGGTTAGCAACAGCAATGTAAGAGCAAATGCTGGGGATAACGGGATCCACACTGCCCTCAGGATTTCATAGCGAGCTACTGACAATAACCCTGGCCAGTCGAAGAATCCTGTCTCAGAATTATACCCTGACTCCTCGCGGTCTACCCCACCCCCCGGATTATAATGAATCGTATGCTCGATAAAATATTCAAACAAGGCGAGTTGTCCTAATAACAGTGTCACACGTGCGAGGTCATTAAAAAAATTAACAACCAAGCTTTGTGAAATCGTTGGCAAATAGTGCATCACCGACAATTGGAAAGGATTGCTGCCCACTGTCACACTCGCTTGGACGAACTCTTTCTGTGACACATAATGTATTTCATTAGCAAAAATATAACTAACCCGCCCTACTTCAATAAGAGCAATTATAAGGACCTTCCAATAAACTCCGTTAGCAAGTTCGCTCACTGGGACAATCTCCAATAGCAAGATTGCCGCGAAAATCGTTGGGATACTTCCAAACAACGAATGCCAACCATTCGATATCATATAGGCAATCCCTTTTTTCGTGGAAGCCAAAAAAGCCATCGGAATCGCGATAATGTAACGAATAACTGTGATCAGAACGATAATTTTTAGTGTATCCTTCGCCCCAAGGATAATTAGACTTAAAATGTCTCTCGCTTCACTGTCTGTCCCCAGAGGATCTTCTTTAGAAGGTGGAAAAGGGGCTCTTTCAAACTCGCCACCTTCAAAAAATCTGATTCTATGTTCAGGAGGAGTATGCTCAACAAAAGGTAAATGTGGACCAACAAAGCTAATAAACAACATGATTCCAAACAGAAGTAATCCTGTCCAAAGTGACCAGTTTTTCAAAAGCTCTCTCTCCCCTCTACATAGGATTCAAAAATGAAATGATAAATAAAATAAAGCACCAGACTAATACATACTGGATAATGACCTTCATAATTTGCTGCCAAATATTGCGCTTTTCAACTTCAAATTTATATTGCAATGTCACACTCACGATTTGGGTGATGACTAGGAGCACCATAAAACAAAGTGAAAATTCAAGAATTAATCCTACTTCCGGAAAATCAACAAATGGCATATTTTCTTTCCTACTTACATTCAACCGTTTTATTGCCACCATCATTCTCCATGCCGCACCCTTATACTCCATCAACCACTCGACTAATAATAGATTAGAAACCACATAGGTCATCACCACACCAAGATGTTGTAAGATAGAGTGCAAGCATTTTTTTAGAATATGCTTGTGGACGACAAGCTTATGAGTAAGCCCTTTCGCTCGAGCATATTGGATGTACATCTCACCATCTTCATTAGCAAGGGTAGTAAAGGTGACTCTAGCAAAATACATCATTGGGTATAAGGACACTAGAATTCCCGGGATTATAAAATTAAACCACTGATCGTGCCCAAACACGTCAATAAAATTGAAATAGATTAGAATAATCCACTGAAGTACAATAATCATAAAAAAGTCTGGTAAAGAACTAAGGAAAGATGTTACTCCAGTCCCTAAAATGTTCAGGTATGTATAGCGATTGTGGTAATCGAAAAGCCCCTTCGCCATCCCGCATGTTACAGCTAAAAAAACAGCTGTAATGATCACGGATAAACTTCTTGGAAAGTATTCAAGAACGATTTCTTCAAAGGACTCCCCATGTCTCGTCGCTCCAAGACTTCCCTCCGTTTGAATAGCACTCATTAAATGTTTAATTGCTTCCCAGCTCTCAGATAGTGGAAACATTCGTACTAACATTGAAAAGAACTTCGCAACATCTCCGTCTCCTAAGATGTAGGCAATCACAAGGATAACAAGTCCGAAATAGAGGATTGATATTATATCTTGCCCACTAAACACTTTTAATCTCCTAAGCAACCAAATTCCCCTCCTTCCAGATCATTAATTGTAAAAAATAGGAATAGACATGATAATCCTATCATAAATGTTACATTCAGAAAATACCTTAAATTCAGAATTCGAGAACACAAAAAAAACCAAAGGAATCACTAGAGTGACCCAGTAAAATGAGACAAGGAAAAAACACCCCCTGTATCGAATTTAGTTAATAACTAATCGATTTTTATGGAGGGTGTTTTTATATGGGGAAAAAGGTACATTATCCATCAGAGATTAAAGTAAAAGCAGTAGAAATGAAAAAGAATGGATTTACAAACTCAGAAATTATGAATGAATTGGGGATAAAGAATGTCTCACAAATAAAGACATGGATGCGCTGGGATCGTAATGGTGAAAGCTATCGTTTTGAACAGCCTATTGGAAAACAGTACAGTTATGGAAAAGGTCCAGGAAGCCAGGATGAACTTGAAATAGAACGCAACAAAAATAAGCATCTTCAGATGCAAATTGAAATTTTAAAAAAGTACAAAGAACTCGAAAGGAGCTGGTTCCGCAAGTAGTTATTGAATTGGTAGAGGAGTTATCAAAAAGATATAAAGTAATTGATATACTCAGTGTTCTAGAAATACCAAAATCTACATTTTATCGTTGGAAAAAGAAATACATTAATCGAGGGCCAAAAAAATTAGAAAAGCTTATAATCGGCCTTTGCGAAGAGACTAAATATCATTATGGACATAGAAAAATTAAAGCTCTTCTAAAACAGCGTTATAACATTAAGGTTAATCGCAAGACTGTACAAGTTATAATGCAAAAGTTCAATCTTCAATGTCAGATTAAAGTAAAAAGACAGAAACATATCAATGGCGAAAGTAATATTATTGTGGACAACATTCTTAACCGGAACTTTAAGGCAGAAAGACCAAATGAAAAGTGGGTAACTGACATTACATACCTACCATATGGCTCTTCTATGCTTTATGTATCAACAATAATGGATTTGTATAATAACGAGATAGTCGCTTATACGGTAAGTTCAGTACAAGATACGAATTTTGTATTGAGTACATTGAGAGAGGCCATAAAAAAGCGAAGACCTAAAAAAGTTCTATTGCACAGTGATCAAGGATCAGTATATACATCCTATGCATATCAAAATTTCGCAAAAGAAAAAGGCATTATCACAAGCATGTCCCGTAAAGGAAACTGCCATGATAACGCCGTAATTGAATCCTTTCACTCCTCGCTAAAGTCGGAAGGATTCAAAGACCATAGAAGATCTTCTATCACTAATATTAAAGTAATTGAGATTGTGAATCAATATATGTATTACTATAACGAAAAACGAATACAGGCAAAATTAAACTACCTGGCTCCAATTGAATATGGACGCCAGGTAGCATAGGTGTTTTTTCTAATTCCCATTTTGGCGGGTCNGTAGATGATCGTTTGGTTTCGATGGCTTCGATTGAGTTAAATCAATTACTTGCTAGGATTGAAAGAGGAAAAACTAATCAGGGTGAGTAGAGACCTTGATGACGTACCTATATTAAATACAAAAACCACGATGAATATTAGAGTGACCCAGTAAAATGAGACAAGGAAAAAACACCCCCTGTATCGAATTTAGTTAATAACTAATCGATTTTTATGGAGGGTGTTTTTATATGGGGAAAAAGGTACATTATCCATCAGAGATTAAAGTAAAAGCAGTAGAAATGAAAAAGAATGGATTTACAAACTCAGAAATTATGAATGAATTGGGGATAAAGAATGTCTCACAAATAAAGACATGGATGCGCTGGGATCGTAATGGTGAAAGCTATCGTTTTGAACAGCCTATTGGAAAACAGTACAGTTATGGAAAAGGTCCAGGAAGCCAGGATGAACTTGAAATAGAACGCAACAAAAATAAGCATCTTCAGATGCAAATTGAAATTTTAAAAAAGTACAAAGAACTCGAAAGGAGCTGGTTCCGCAAGTAGTTATTGAATTGGTAGAGGAGTTATCAAAAAGATATAAAGTAATTGATATACTCAGTGTTCTAGAAATACCAAAATCTACATTTTATCGTTGGAAAAAGAAATACATTAATCGAGGGCCAAAAAAATTAGAAAAGCTTATAATCGGCCTTTGCGAAGAGACTAAATATCATTATGGACATAGAAAAATTAAAGCTCTTCTAAAACAGCGTTATAACATTAAGGTTAATCGCAAGACTGTACAAGTTATAATGCAAAAGTTCAATCTTCAATGTCAGATTAAAGTAAAAAGACAGAAACATATCAATGGCGAAAGTAATATTATTGTGGACAACATTCTTAACCGGAACTTTAAGGCAGAAAGACCAAATGAAAAGTGGGTAACTGACATTACATACCTACCATATGGCTCTTCTATGCTTTATGTATCAACAATAATGGATTTGTATAATAACGAGATAGTCGCTTATACGGTAAGTTCAGTACAAGATACGAATTTTGTATTGAGTACATTGAGAGAGGCCATAAAAAAGCGAAGACCTAAAAAAGTTCTATTGCACAGTGATCAAGGATCAGTATATACATCCTATGCATATCAAAATTTCGCAAAAGAAAAAGGCATTATCACAAGCATGTCCCGTAAAGGAAACTGCCATGATAACGCCGTAATTGAATCCTTTCACTCCTCGCTAAAGTCGGAAGGATTCAAAGACCATAGAAGATCTTCTATCACTAATATTAAAGTAATTGAGATTGTGAATCAATATATGTATTACTATAACGAAAAACGAATACAGGCAAAATTAAACTACCTGGCTCCAATTGAATATGGACGCCAGGTAGCATAGGTGTTTTTTCTAATTCCCATTTTGGCGGGTCAGTTCACACCCTTGGTCTCTAAGCTAGCTTTCTTTCTATTACTTTTGAAACAATTCAATCCATTCTCCATCCGGACCGGTGAAGAAGATGTATCTTGATCCGCTTGGAAGAGTCGTGATGCTTTCATCAATAAACGTAACACCATGCTCTTTTACGTTCGCAATTTCTTCTTCAATATTTTCGACTGTGAATGCGATGTGGTGGACTTTCCCTTCGGTTGGAAGATTCGGATTGTATCCAGAAATCAACTCGATTACGGTTTCGTCAGAATGACTGAAGCCCAAGAAGGCTAGCTTTAAATTGGGGTCAACATGTCCCTGTCTTTCTAACAATTCTAGGCCTAAAACGCGCGTATAAAACTCAATCGATGCATCTATGTCTTTCACTTGAATTCCAACATGTTCTAATTTTTTAAGCGGCATGTTTTTGCTCTCTCCTTTTTCGAATAACCTTTGGTCGATATTTAACTCCAATATATGTCACAGCAAGAGCCAAGACAAGCACGGACCCTTTTACGATTTCAAATGCATAGTATGGTAGATTTAGCATCGTTAGCCCATTTAAAAGTACACCAATTAACGCTGCACCAAAGAATGTACCCAGTGCATTTGGTTTGCCTGCACCAAGAACGGAAAAGCCAACAAACACAGCAGCAACAGCTTCCATCAATAACGAAGCACCAGCATCAATTTGCCCTGAGCCGACGCGGGCTGCAAATAAAATTCCAGCCATCGACGCAAATACACCAGAAACTGTATAGGCAATCAACTTCACCTTATTTGTATTAATACCTGACAAACGTGCTGCCTCTGCATTACCGCCTGTCATATATAAAATCCGGCCCCATCTCGTATGGTTCAGGATTACATAAGCAAGGAGGACGAAGAATAGCATAATCCAAACAGGTACGGGTAATCCTAGCATTTCTCCTTGCCCAATCCATAGAAACGCAGAACTGAATTCACCTGGGGCGTTTCCTCCACTTGTTAGCGGCATATTGTTGTAGATGGAGTACCCTTCCGTATACGTCCGGTGAAGCCCTGAGACGATATACATCATTCCAAGTGTCGCTAGTAAATCTGGTATCCCTATTTTCACGATTAATAGTGTATTGACTAGCCCGACCGCAATTCCCACTACTAATGGTAAAAGTAGTACAACCCATAGCGGCAGCTCATACCAGACCATTAAAGACGATGTAATGACGACTGACAAAGACATTGTCGATCCAACTGATAAATCGAATCCATCAACAACAAGGGTGAAGGTAACCCCTAACGCCAACAGAGTTACAATCGAAATCGACCTTAATATATCTGATAAATTTCCATATGAGAAAAATGCACTATTAACAAAACTAAAATAGATTAAGATAAAGCCCATTAATAAAACTGCCCCGTATTTAAACAGGAAGCTGATGATATTCCCTTTCATGAACGTCTTCCTTTCCACCGCTAGCATACAAGAGGATCTTATCCTGTGTTGCCTCTTCTCGTGAAAGTTCTTTCACGATTTCACCGTCATACATAACAAGAATGCGGTCCGATATCCTGATGATTTCATCAATCTCACAGGAGAAATAGAGGATGCCCTTTCCCTCGTCAGCAAGGGAGTGGATGAGCTTAAAAATATCCTGTTTCGCTCCAACATCTACCCCTTTTGTCGGCTCATCAAATAGGTACAGACTCGCATTGCGAGAAACCCATTTACCAATCGCAACCTTCTGCTGATTCCCTCCACTTAAATGCTCGGCCAGCGTTTCGGTGTTATCTGCTTTTATACCAAGCAACTCAATGATTGATTTGGCGTGACTTTTTTCACCTTTCCGATTCATAAATAAAAGTGGCGAGAATTTTTTCAGGTTTGCAAAGGATAGATTTGTAGAGATTGACTCATGAATGAATAAGCCTTCCTTGCGACGCTCTTCAGAAATAAGCGCTAAACCTGCTTCAATCGCCTGTTGAGAATGGGTAAACTTTTTTGCATTCCCTTTTACTTTCACTTCACCCTGTTCGTGAGGACGAAGGCCAAATAATGTCTTCGCAAGCTCTGTTTTTCCAGCACCCACTAAACCAACTACTCCAACGATTTCTCCTTCAGAAACAGTAAACGATATATCTTTAAGTTTCTCTCCGTCTTCAAGACCGTTCACCTCTAAAAGAAGGTCCCCAACCACAGCTTTTTGTTTCACAGATTGTTCGGTGTAGGAGTTACCAAGCATCGTTTCAACAACCGTTTTCTGAGTAACCTCTTTTGTAGACAATGTAGTAATGGTCTTGCCGTCTCGCATAATGGTTAACCGATCACAGATTTCAAATACTTCCGGTAAGCGGTGTGAGATGAAAATACACCCCACTCCCTTTTCCTTCAACGTTTCCACAATTTCAAACAGATGCTTCGTTTCTTCAATCGATAAAGGCGCCGTCGGTTCGTCGAATATAATGACCTTTGCTTCATGCGCAAGGGCCCTTGCAATTAAGACTAATTGCTTTTCTGCAAGTGATAACTCCAATGCCTGCTTCGTCATTGGTATATCGGTTACATTCAAAAGTTTTAAAATCGAGGCTGCTTTTTCACGCAGCTTTCGTTTATTGATAAACAAGCGTTTTTCAGTTGAAAAGGTATCGAGTAATATATTTTCAGCCACGGTCAATTGGGGCACAATCACTGTGTCTACTTCTTGATAGACGCAATAAATACCGTGGTTTTTGGCATCTCTTGGAGAACGAATAGCGATGGTTTTCCCTTCAAGAGTGATGTCACCCTCGCTATACTCGTAAGCACCCGATAAAATTTTAATTAATGTACTTTTTCCAGCGCCATTTGCTCCAAGCAAGGCATGCACTTCACCCTTATCTAGCTCAAAGGATGCCTTTTCAAGCGCAACCACATTGCCAAAGCTTTTTGTCATTTCCTTCATTTCTAGTAAAGGCATTTACACACCCTCCTTTACAGAAGGCCTATAAGACCCTCTTTTTTATCTAGTTCGCTTCAAGTTCTTTCAACCCATCTGTGTAACCTTGTTCGCTCTTACCCCAGCCTTCAATATACTGGTCAAGCTCAGCTGTTGTAATTTGTTCTGCTGGTAAAGCATCTTTCGTCACAAATACTGGCTCAAGTTTTACACGTTCTGGTGTTTCATCACCGTTTAGTTTCTGGTATGCATAACGAACCTGAATGCGTCCGATATCTTTTGGATCAACCGCTGCAGATGCAACCCATGGGCTGTTTTCTGCTTGGATCATTTGTAAGTCTTCATCACTCATGTCGATTCCATAAACCTTAATATCTGTACGTCCTGCTTGTTGGATTGCACGTACTGCACCTTTTGCAAATTCATCCCATGCTGCCCAAACTGCTGTAATCTGGCCTTCCTCTGGATATTGCTTGAGTAGAGCCTCCATTTGTGCTTGTGTATCAAGTGCTGTGTTCGCAGTTGCTGCACCAAAGGTTGCGATTTCTTTAATACCCTCGTTGTTATCAAGGAACTCTTGGTAGGCAATTTGGCGTCTTTCCATCGGTGCAAAACCTGCCACCCAGATTTTAACGATATTTGCCTCACCACCAGCCTCTTCTGCTAATTTTTCAAGTGTCATTTGTGCCATCTGCTGGTCACCTTGTTCAAGTACCGTAACTCCATCTACTTCTACTTCTGCATCAAAAACGACTACTGGAATTCCTTTATCTACTGCTTTTTGAACCGAGCTTTGTAGAGATTCCTTTGTACCATGGTCAATTAAAATAGCGTCAAATCCTTGGTTTACCGCAGCATCAACGTTTGAGGCCATTTTTGCTAGGTCTCCGTCAGATGTGAAAACCGTTGTTTCTCCCGCAAACTTTTTCACCTGCTCTTCCACACCGTCAATATACTGTGCTGAGAACGTACCTAGGTTTTGCTGCATGATTAGAGCTACCTTTTTATTCGCTAATGGATGATCGGAGTTCTTTACTTCTGTACTATCCGTTTTCGTTGTTTCCTCCGCTACTTTCGGCTGACAGCCCACTAGGACTGCGATAATGAGTAAAGCTGTAAATACTAATTTTGCTAGTTTCATTGTTTTCTCTCCCTTTTTTGTATGTATTCTTATTTTTCACATGCGCTTACTGAGTTTAAAAGCCATCACACTCCCGTTACCTGAGGCTTTTTTTTTAAAAAAAGTAAAAGCCTCTTTCTCAATCAGAAAGAGGCTTGAAGCATACAAAAGTCTTCGCACCTCTTATCTACCAGAAAGGAAATCCTTTCTGCTGGAATTAGCACCGTGCCTTACGGGTTGATTACCCGGCGAAAAAAATCGCCCCATTTCACAATGGTATTACGGTCGGTTGCTGGGCGTCATCGGGCCAAATCCCTCAGCCTACTCTTGATAAGAGAAGATACAGCAAACTATTCAATTAGCCTTCGCACATCTGTCGGAGGCTACTATTCAATCTAGGTTGAATAGATTCAATTACTTACTTGACGAGAATCATATCACGCCTAAAAACAAAATTCAATATTTTTATTATAAAAAATATTTTAATAGTTAAATTACTAAAAAGACCAGATGAACCCCGTAGGTCATCTGGTCATAGTGCTTTTTGATTCCGATCAAGCACACGCATATAGTTCTGCTCGAATACTGGCATTTCTTCCTCTGTTAATTGTGAAGCAAAGATATGCTCACTTTTATTTTTCAATGTTTGTAGCAGTAACACCATGACTTTCTGTACTGTCAGGTTCGAATCAACCAATTCAGATAAAGAAGCCATTGTATCAGGTTTTACATCCGGATACACAAATTTCGTCTGAGCTCCTTGCAACCCAATTTCATAAAAACGGCGAATGAGCTCTGCGCGCTCAGACCCGCTCCCTGTTACGCCTAAATAGATTTGTACAGCTACCCCTTTGCGAAGACGACGCTGTGAAATCCCAGCAAACTTTTTCCCATCTATACTTAAATCATAACTACCTGGACAGTATGAGCCAACTACTTCCTGCGCTACGATGTCAACTTCATACGCCTCAAACATTTTTTGAATGAGCTCGAGCATTGTATCATATCCGCGGTTGATATCAATCCCCTTTTCAGTTTCAGGAAAAATAAGTGATATATTTAAAACACCCTCGTCTAGGACAACTGCTAGTCCACCCGAATTTCGGACAATTACGCGATAGCCCATTGATTCAAGTAGTTCAATCCCTTCCTCTAGATAAGGCAATTTTGTATCTTGAATGCCAAGTACAATCGTTTGATGATGAACCCAAGCCCGGCTTGTAGCAGGAGATTCCCCCTTGCCCACAAACGCACATAGTGTGTCATCTATCGCAAAAGATTGCAAGGCGTCAAATTGATAACCTAGACTAGATTGATCAATAATTCGCCAACTTGGCTGATATAAAAGACTCTCAATCATACGGCATACTCCTATATTCTAAAAGTAAAAGTACTTTATTATAGCATATTTCCTAGACTGACCTTAAGTGGTTCAAATCTATTAGGAGAATCAAAAAATACACACTGCAGATAGCCCGTGTGCATTTTATTTGAAGTCTCGTTTATTTAATTAATATACTTCGCTATTTCAAGTGGCGAGGACTTTGTCATCCTGTAACTTATCATACGGTCTACCTGTTTTGCTATCGCCTCTACTGTTGTATCCAATGTAATGGCTAGCTCTTTAAACAACACCTTTTGTATATAAAGAAGGAGTTTACGATCCTGTTCGCTTATCTTCTTGTCAGCCAATTCAAGTTTGTATTTTTTACACAATAATGTATTGATAATGCTAGAAATACCTTTTCTGTCACCCGATGAAACAATACCAGAATAAGCTCTATTTCGCTCATTTCCGTTATCAATCCACTGAATACCTGGTAATTTAAAGGATTCTAAGACCTCTTCAGCCTCGCTTTGGCCAATGATTTTTTTCATCATAACCTTTTTATTATCGACTGGGTTTTGGATAGTTAAAGTATCATCTTCAATCGGGTGCATCACATAATACTCTCGTGTCGTACCTGCATATGTTTTCTCGCATATGTCATTTATTCGGCAAATTCCCATCGTTGAATAAATAACTAAATCCCCTATATTAAACATGTACCATACCCCTATCCATTCAATTGTCAACTAAGTTGACTATACTTATCATACACCAACTTTTGGTAGATGTCAACTTAGTTGACAATTAACTTTCCCTTATGTATAGTTATACCGATTAAAAACACGGAAGTGAGATTTATGGACCCTAAATTAGAACACTTAGATTTACTTGATTCATTGAGCGAACGACATAACCAACTGCGCAGTTTGGCCGAAAAATTATGGAACGATACGAGTGACATCACCATTTCAAATTCAGAATGGTATATCATGTCACGAATCTATAAAAAACAGCCTACCATTGCAGATGTGTCAAAAAATGTAGACATTTCAAGACAAGCCACACATAAATTCATAAAAAACTTACAAGCAAAAGGTCTAGTCAATGTTATGAATGCTGAAAACAATAAAAAGCTAAAGTGTATTGAGCTAACCCCGCTTGGCGAAGAATGCTACGAAAATAATGAGGATTTAAAAGCAACGATTGAACAGAAGATCACCAAAAAAATTGGGGAAGAACAGGTAGAATTGCTAAAAAGGGTCTTAAAAATAGATTGGGGAATCTAATACAGGATTGTTGTAAGTGTGGTCGTTTCGATTATAGCTGCTAGTACTGAAATACTGACACTAATCTAGAAATACTGGCACTAAATGAAAAATACTGTTGCTAGCAAAAAAATACCTAAAAAACGGCCATGTCCCCCAACGACATGGCCATTTCTCCTAGTTATAAGCTTTGAGCTGCTGTTATCAATGCGAGTTTATAAACATCCTCTTCATTACAACCGCGTGATAAGTCATTAACCGGTTGGTTTAAGCCCTGTAAAATAGGACCTACCGCTTCAAAGTTTCCTAAACGCTGTGCGATTTTATAACCGATATTACCTGCTTCAAGGCTTGGGAATACAAAAACATTTGCGTCTCCCTTAATCACAGAGTCTGGCGCTTTTTTCTTAGCAACAGATGGAACAAACGCCGCATCAAATTGGAATTCCCCGTCTAACACTAAAGCAGGATTCATTTCTTTTGCTAATTTAACCGCTTCTACTACCTTTTCCGTTTCAGGAGACTTTGCAGATCCCTTTGTTGAAAAACTAAGCATTGCTACTCGCGGCTCAATGTCGAACATTTCTGCTGTGTTTGCACTCTCAATCGCAATCTCCGCTAAATCTTGGCTGTCCGGTGAAATATTGATCGCACAATCAGCAAATACATATTTCTCATCGTCACGTACCATAATGAAAACACCTGAAGTCTTTTTAACGCCTTGCTTTGTTTTAATGATTTGAAGTGCAGGACGGACCGTATCCGCTGTAGAATGGGCTGCGCCACTTACAAGACCTTGTGCTTTACCTGTGTACACAAGCATTGTCCCGAAATAGTTTTCATCTTTAAGAATTTTTCGTGCATCCTCTTCAGTTGCTTTTCCTTTACGTCTTTCTACAAATGAAGCAACAAGCTGTTCAAACTCAGGGTAGGAATCAGCATCATAGATTTCCACGCCTTCAAGTGAAACGCCTAGGTCCTTCGCTTTGCTCTCAACCGCAGACTTCTCACCAACCACGATTGGTACTAGTACCTTCTCACTTGCCAAACGGCTAACTGCTTGTAATATACGTTCGTCTAGTCCTTCAGGAAATACAATTCTCAATTCCTTACCAGACACTTTTTCTTTTAACTGAGTAAATAAATCGCTCACGTTTACTCCTCCTTGGATAATAAATTCCATATGTAAATTTGGCTATTGAGTAGCCCTGCAAAACTGCCAACCATAAGAATACGGCTTTTTTTCATAAAATAAAACCAATAAGCCTCAAAAAAACTGTGACAGTATTATGTCACTATCTTCAATTTTCCCAACTACCAGACAAATTACTCACACTCTCTTACGTTCACAAAATTGTCTTAGGTTTATTCACTTGGCTATAGGAGAAACTATGATATAGTATTTGTGAATACATATTCTATGCGAAATACAAGGAGTGATAGCAATGGCTGAAGCAGCACAAACGCTTGATGGCTGGTATTGCCTACATGATTTCCGTTCAATCGATTGGACATCTTGGAAAACTCTTTCAAGTGAGGAGCGGCAATCAGCAATTCAAGAATTTCTTGGTTTAGTTGACAAATGGAACAAAACACAAAGCGAAAACCAAGGAAGTCATGCATTATACACAATCGTTGGACAAAAGGCTGATTTCATGATGATGGTCCTTCGCCCAACAATGGAAGAACTAAATGAAATCGAAACAGAGTTTAACAAAACAAAACTAGCTGAATACACAATTCCTACATATTCGTATGTTTCTGTTGTTGAATTAAGTAATTACTTAGCAGGCGATAGCAACGAGGATCCTTATCAAAATCCTTATGTACGCGGACGTTTATATCCAATCCTACCAAAGAACAAATATGTATGCTTCTATCCAATGGATAAGCGCCGTGACGGAAACGACAACTGGTATATGCTTTCTATGGAAGAGCGTAAAGAGCTTATGCGTAGCCACGGTATGATTGGTCGCCAATATGCCGGAATCGTAAAACAAATCATTTCGGGTTCAGTCGGATTTGATGATTACGAGTGGGGAGTAACCTTATTCTCAGACGATGTACTTCAATTCAAAAAGCTTGTTTATGAAATGCGCTTTGACGAAGTAAGTGCACGTTATGGTGAATTCGGAGCATTCTTCGTAGGAAACATTTTAACTGAAGAAAAAGTTACACACTTTTTACATGTCGACTAAAAAAGAGAGGGGCCTCCCTCTCTTTTTTCTATCTGCAATCATATTCCCAAACAAACCCTCATACAATTCAATGATGAAACCGCAAAAATAATTCTAGTCAAAAATCCCAAAAAATACGCAAAAAGTAGTAACCCATCTCTCACCTAAACAATACGTTAGTAAAGAGACTTTTTTCATTCAGTCTTCTTTTGGTAAGTGAGGTGGAAAGATGGCGGTAGTAGCGCATACGGAAGCAGATGTAAAACTGTTGGCAAGGTTGTTGCGTGCAGAGGCTGAAAGTGAAGGTAAGTTAGGTATGCTTTTAGTAGGTAATGTCGGAGTAAACCGTGCGAGGTCTCGTTGTCTAGATTTTAAAGATATTACAACCATTCGAAAGATGGTTTTTCAAAGTCCAGGAGGCTTTGAAGCAACACAAAAGGGCTACTTTTATCAAGCAGCAAGACCATCGGAAATTGCTCTTGCACGAAGGGTACTAAAAGGGGAGCGATTCCATCCTGCTGAATTTTCACTGTGGTTTTTTGAACCACCAGGGACCTGTCCAGCCCAATGGTTTAACCAGTGGAACGTAGGACGTTTTAAAGCACACTGCTTCTACCAACCAACCCGGGAGGATTGTCCTGATGTTTTCTAAGGCACTTTGCCTTTTATTAAAAAGAGAAAAACTTTTACATTCTGAGGAGGGCTTACATTGAGTAAAGATAATAATCAAAGAGAAGCTGCACAAAATCCATATGCTGCTTACGGGTATAACCCTCAAAGCTATGGTCAGTTTGGAGGTTATATGGATCCAAACCAGTTTGCTGCATATGGCTATCCATACCAGCAACAGCAGCAACAACCGGCAATGCAGGTACCTGCAATGCCAACACAATTCCCTACGGGGGGCACTACAAACCAAGTTCCAGGAATGCTTCCACTAGAAGAATCCTATATTGAAAACATTCTCCGCTTAAATAGAGGGAAGTTAGCTACTGTATACATGGGCTTTGATAATACAAACGAAGCGAAAGTATTCAAAGGTGTGGTAGAAGCTGCTGGTCGTGATCACATTGTTTTAAGTGACCCACAAACAGGCATGCGCTATCTACTGTTAATGGTCTACTTACAATATGTCACATTCGACGAAGAAATCGAATATGATTATCCATTCGGCGCCGGAGCTGGCCTCGTAAATTATCCACCACGGTAAATAATAAGGAGTGTCCATGAGACACTCCTTTTCCTTGTTACATATGTTTAGCTGCAGCTACAATTAATAAGGTCCAACCTATTAAAAAAGCGACTCCACCAAGCGGTGTAATGGCACCGAGGACCTTAATTCCAGAAATACTTAGAACATATAAACTTCCTGAGAACAAGATAATTCCGACAAACAAGCTCCATCCTGCCGTTGTAATTAGACTTACGTGTGAAAACTTGTCCGCCAAAAACGCAACCACAAACAACCCAATTGCATGAAACATTTGATACTGAACCGCTGTATTCCACGTTTTTAAATACTTTTCTGAAATTTTCCCTTCTAATCCATGCGCACCAAAGGCACCAAGCGCAACCGCAAGAAATGCATTGATTGCTCCTACTATTAAAAATAACTTCATACTTATTCTCCACCTTTTTTCAAAAATCCATTTTTTATATTATCATATTCATTATAAGATAGTAGTAGGACTCTATACCACAAAGGAGTTTTAATATGGACTATGAGATTTTACCTGTTGGAGATATGGCCATGCAGATTGTATTCAGGGCTGAGCCATCAGAGAGTTTACAGAGTACAATCCAACACATCACCAAACATATTGAAAAAGCAGATATACAAGGGGTTATTGAACTAGTCCCAGCTCTACAATCCATCACCGTTTATTTTAATCCAATTCTCACAACCTATCAAAACCTTGCTGCACACCTATCCGAGATTTGTAGAGGGAGCCATACTGAAGAAAGATCCTTTTATAAGAGAACAATTATTCTACCCACGTGTTACGATGGTGAGGATCTTGAGGTTGTTGCAAGTAGGCATGGACTATCGACCGAGGACGTCATTTCCATACATAGCACTGTTGATTATCTTGTCTATATGCTTGGATTTCTACCTGGCTTCCCTTATTTAAAGGGACTTCCAAGCGTACTCACGACACCACGTCTTGCCAATCCGCGACTAAAAGTTCCAAAAGGAGCAGTCGGCATTGGTGGTGACCAAACAGGGGTGTACCCGCTCGAATCACCGGGAGGATGGAACCTCATCGGAAGAACCCCAGTTCCTTTATTTGACCCAGAAAAAACGAATCCTTTTTTACTTAAAGCAGGGGACTATCTTCGCTTTAAACCTATTTCAACTGGGGAATACAAGGAAATTGAAAATCTAGTAAAAGAAAATACTTACAAGGTCGAGGTGATATCTATTGAAAACGATTGATTTGAACTGTGACTTAGGGGAAAGCTTTGGTGCCTACAAAATCGGGAATGATGAACAAATTCTCTCTTTTATTTCAAGCGCAAACATCGCTTGTGGCTTTCACGCAGGCGATCCATACGTTATGAATCAAACGGTTGGATTAGCAAAAAAATTTAATGTTGCTGTCGGGGCCCACCCTGGTTTCCAGGACCTTGTTGGCTTCGGTAGGAGAGCGATGTCTATTTCACCCCATGATGTCTACAATCTCGTTCTCTACCAAATTGGCGCACTTGCTGCCTTTTGTCAGGCACATGATGTACAACTCACACACGTAAAGCCACATGGCGCCCTTTATAATATGGCTGCTGTCGATACTAGCCTGGCTGAGTCCATTGCTAAAGCTGTTTTAGCGTTTGACTCATCACTTGCACTCTATGGACTTGCTGGTAGTAAGCTAATAGAAGCAGGAGAAAAATATGGCCTCAAAACCGTATCTGAAGTGTTTGCTGACAGGACCTATCAGCCCGACGGAACCTTAACACCTAGGGCTGAACCAAATGCAGTTATACATGACTCGCATGAATCCATCAAACAAGTTTTGCAAATGGTAAAAGAACAAACCGTCCAAACAGTTTGTGGCGAAACCATTCCCATTAAAGCTGACTCAATCTGTGTACACGGTGATAATAGCCATGCACTTCAATTTGTACAAGAATTACGACATGCACTCAACTTAGAAGGCATTACAATAAAGTGCGTCAGGGGGTGAAATTGATTTGGGACAACCGCTTTTTACCGTTCTAAAAAAGGGGCTTTATACCACCTTTCAAGATTTAGGTCGTTATGGGTATCAGCAATTCGGAGTCGTTACAAGTGGGGCAATGGATTCCTATTCAAGCCAACTTGCAAACCTACTTGTCGGCAATCCAAGAGGGGAGGCTGTGCTTGAAATTACCATGCTCGGCCCAACACTTCGGGTAGAGGCTGACAGGGCGACTATCGTAGTAAGTGGAGCAAATTTAAGTATGACTGTAAACGATAACAAAGCCCCGTTATGGAAGTCCTTTGATGTGAAAAAGGGAGATATCATTAAGTTTGGTAAACCCATTTCTGGGACCCGTTCCTATTTAGCTGTTGCTGGTGGTTTTAAGGCAGAAAAGGTACTTGGGAGCAAATCCTATTATGCGAAGGCAATGCTCGGAACTGAAATAAAAGACGGAGACATTTTATATGGACAAGTTAGTAGAATTCAGCAAAATAGGGGACTAGCGCGCCACCTTATTCCAAAATTTGAAAAGGAGATTACCGTTCGATCAATTCCTGGTCCACACGAGAACTATTTTACAGACGATGCGATTCAGCAGTTTTTTTCAGAGACTTTTATAGCTGTACAGGGGGATAGAATGGGCTACCGACTAAAAGGGGAAAAACCACTGCAACATAAACAGCAATTAGAAATTCCATCTGACGCAATCCCGCTTGGCGGCATTCAGGTGCCTAGTAGTGGCGAACCAATCATTTTGTTAGCAGACCGCCAAACTACAGGTGGATACCCGCGAGTTGCCACTGTCATTTCAGTTGATATGTATAAAATTGCGCAACTCGCAACAGGGGGGAAAGTTCGATTTATGCGCAGTAGTATCGAGCAAGCACATGAGCTTTATAAAAAAAGAGAAAAATTTCTTCAACACCTCCAAGGGTAATTGCCCTGTGGAGGTGTTTTTATTGCTAAAACTAGCCTTGTGGAACTTTATGGGACATAACTCAGATTATATGGGACACAGGAGTCGGGATATGGGACACAAACCTAATTATATGGGACACACCGTCCACTTTATGGGACATTGCACTCTATATAAGGGACAAACCCCTAAATACAAAAAAAGACCCTCTATTCGATTCGGTTAAAAATCGAATAGGGAGTCTCCGTTTGCATCGTCTTCTTCTAATTTTGTTGATTGTTGAACCGTTGTCGGTTGTTGCACCGATATCGGCTGCACAAACGGCTGCACTTGCTGCATTGGTTGCGTAGGTACTCGCACCGCCTCAAACGGCTTCACTTCAGCAGGTGCCTCATCTAACACGAGGTCACATAATGTTCGAATCGCCATTAACCGCTCTCTGATTTTCTGTTCATTTCTTTCATTTTTTGCGGTTTGCAGTTCAAGCTGCATTTTATCTAAAATCTTAGCAACAGATATATTCACAATTGTCACTCCTATGCCTGGATGTCTATGTTGTAGGAAGGTTTTTGCTCAGTCTTCAACTGTTTTTCCTCAAACTTCATACAATGAGCCCCAGAGGATCTAAAAACAGTAATTGATGGCATTGCCTGCGTCTTAAAATTAAATGCGCGGCATCCCCTTGGAAACTTCGGATCCCATGTCGTATAAAAATGTTTGCATTTTAAGCAATTGACTCTCTTTTGCATCCCTACACTACCTTTATCCATTACGATATTCGATACTCCTATTTTCCCACGGACAAAGAGCAACGTCAAACTCACATTTTGACAATCTAGCATTCCCTGTGAGGGCTTTTATACAACCGATTGCACAAAGAGTCTCAGGGTAATAAAAAACCCCTCAGATCGTCTCTAAGGGGTATTAACGCAGGTTATGTAATATTACTTACCAGCAACTGCGTCTTTAAGAGCCTTACCTGGTTTGAAAGCAGGTACTTTGCTAGCTGCGATTTCGATTTCTTCACCTGTTTGTGGGTTACGGCCTTTACGAGCAGCACGCTCACGAACTTCGAAGTTACCGAATCCGATTAATTGTACTTTATCTCCGCTACTTAATGCATTTTGAACTGCTTCAAATACTGCGTCAACAGCTTTTGTTGCATCTTTTTTAGATAGTTCTGCACTTTCAGCAACTGCACTGACTAATTCTGTTTTGTTCATTGTTCAATTCTCCTCTCCAAATAAGCACATATTCTTTTTACCACTTTTTTCATAGGTTCGCAAGAATTAAGGTAAAATTCTTCCTATTAAACTAATGGTATAAGTAATTACATCACTAGATTAGCCAAAAAACAAGCTTTTCAAACTAAAAAATCATGATTTACTTAAAAAATTTGGCTGTTTTCGCAAATATTTTGTAATTGATATAATTGATTTCCGCTCCAGGTGGACGCTTTCCGCGGGCGTGGCTTGAGCCTCCTCGTCGCTAACCGCTCCTGTGGGGTCTCAAGTCTCACGCTTTTCCCGCTGGAGTCGCCACCTTCTGCTATAATCAATAGGTTTGTTTATTCAAAAAAGCAACAATCTTTTAGATAATAGCCAGCCAAAATTTTATAAAGATTCGTTACTACCAAGTTTTACCGAAATTCTAGTATTTATACTTGGAAATACTAGAAAAAAGGTAAATCGAAAGGAGAGTTCAAAAATGGCCCGTAAAAAACGCCGCCCACTTGTTCCGGAAGCACGACCAGAACTTGACCAATTTAAAGCAACCGTAATGAGAAATCAAGGTTATAAAACAGACCCTGCCAACCCTGATCATGTGAAGTATGAAGTAGCAAAGGAATTAGGAATCCCTCTAAACACTCGGTACAACGGTAGTTTAACCTCCCAGCAAGCTGGTAAAGTGGGGGGGAATATTGGTGGTAACATGGTTAAAGAAATGGTTCGTATGGCGCAGGAAAACTTAAACAAACGTCAATAAGAGGGGATGTAAACATGATTAATAAAAAAAATCGCGAAGGCCAATCCAACCATAGTCAGTATAAAGTTGCGAAAGGTCCAAAGGCTAGGGAGTCTGGCTATGAAGCAAGTTATGAATACACATCAGGAAATGAAGTAGGGGAGCCCGGCCAACACCATAAATAACTCAAAGACCCCTAAACCTTATCTGAGGTAGGGGTCTCAATCATTATGCTAAACGATATATCCTTGTTTCATACGGCTTTAGTTCTATTGATTCCGTAGCCTGATGTGCCTCAACACTGTAATTTGATAGCATTAAAGCACCGTGCTTAAATTCAACCTCTGGCACATGACAAACAGCATGTACCTCAGATAAATTAGTTACGACAATCACTTTCTCCTCGCCGAGGGTACGTGTATAAACATACAATTGAGAATCTTCCTCTAACAACAAATCGTACGTACCATACGTGAACAAGTTATTCGATTTTTTTAGCATGATCATTTTTTTATAAAAATGCAGTACAGAATCTTCATCTGCCAACTGTTGTTCAACATTGATGTCTACATAATTTGGATTTACACCCATCCATGGCTGACCTGTTGTGAAACCAGCATTATCAGAGTTTGACCAATGCATTGGAGTTCGTGAATTATCCCGACTTGTCGCCCAAATGGTCTCCATAACTTCCTGATGCGAGACTCCTTCTGCTCGTTTTTCGTGATATAAATTCCTAGTCGCTACATCGTCATATTCTTCAATGGATTGGAACTGAACATTTGTCATACCTATTTCTTGTCCCTGGTAAATAAACGGAGTTCCTTGCATGAAAAAGTACATTGCACCTAGCGCCGTTGCACTTTCCTTCCAATACTCCTGATCATTTCCCCAATTGGAAACAACGCGTGGTTGGTCATGATTTTCAATAAATAATGCGTTCCAGCCCATATTTTCTAACCCTTTTTGCCATCTTGTTAATACCTTTTTGAGTCCAACCACATCTAGTTCTTGTTTCTCGTCATCCCAAAGACCTAAATGCTCGAACTGGAACACCATATCGAACTTTCCTTTTTCTTCTCCAACCCATTCTTCTGCTCCTTCAACACTAACACCATTCGCTTCACCAACGGTCATAATGTCATATTTTGCAAAAGTTTCTTCCTTCAATTCGCGTAAAAACTCTTGAATCCCTGGACGATTCATATGACCATCAAACGAAGAAACATATTTTAGGCCATTTGGATTCGGCATATCTGGAAAACCTGGAACTTTTTTAATATGGCTGATTGCATCGACGCGGAAGCCATCTATTCCTTTATCAAGCCACCAATTAATCATATTATAAAGCTCTTTTCGAACCTCTTTGTTCTCCCAATTCAGGTCTGGTTGTTTAGTGGAGAAAATATGCATGTAGTATTGATTTGTTGCCTCATCAAACTCCCATGCTGGTCCACCAAAGATACTTTCCCAGTTATTCGGCTCTTTCCCGTCTTTACTATCGCGCCAAATGTACCAATCTCTCTTTGGGTTCTCTTTTGAAGAACGAGATTCAATAAACCACGGGTGTTCATCACTCGTGTGGTTAATAACTAGATCGATGATTAGCTTCATTCCACGTTTATGGGTCTCCTCTAATAGCTCATCAAAATCCGCCATATTTCCAAAGTCCTCCATAATATCCTGGTAATCACTAATATCATATCCATTGTCGTCATTTGGTGATTTATAAACAGGACAAATCCAAATAACATCAATTCCTAAATCTTTTAGATAATCTAGTTTGGTAATGATCCCTTGTATATCTCCGATACCGTCACCATTCGAATCCATAAAGCTTCTTGGATAAACCTGATAAGCAACAGCTTCTTTCCACCATGCTTGTTTCATCTTTGTGTCCTCACTTCCTGTTTTTACAAGTGGTTCTCTTCCTCCATCAAGTCGTTAATCGATATACTCGTGCCTCATATGGCTTTAGCTCGATTTCTTTGATTGAATCATTTTGGTCCACATCATAATTACTAATCAATAATTCTTGTGTTTTATAGCTACAATCTTTAGGCAGCGTAAATAAAGAATATTCTTTTGCGAAGTTTAGTACAACGAGTACCTTTTCGTCAACTAGTGTTCTAGTATATGAGTAAATCGTTGGATGATCTGGTAACAACAAATCATAAGAGCCATAGACAATAATCTCGTGCTGTTTTCTTAATTCAATCAATCTTTTATAGTAGTGAAAAACTGAATTTGGGTCTCCAATTTGATTTGCTGCATTAATTTCACTGTAGTTTGGATTCACCGAAAGCCAAGGTGTGCCTGTTGTAAAACCAGCGTTCTCACTTTCATCCCATTGCATCGGTGTTCGTGCATTGTCTCTACCTTTCGCATAGATTGACTGCATTACCCGCTCTGGGTCAACACCCGCTTCCACTTTTTCCTTAAACATATTAAGGGTTTCAATGTCTTTGTATTCATCAATAGATTCAAACTGAACATTGGTCATTCCAAGTTCTTCACCTTGGTATATATATGGAGTTCCTTGCAACATATGCAAGAATGTTGCGAGCATCTTTGCAGATTCAACTCTATATTCACCATCATCCGCGAATCTTGACACCATTCTTGGCTGATCATGATTGTTCAAATACAAGCTATTCCAGCCTGTTCCTTCCAGACCCTTTTGCCATTTCGTAAAGGTCTGTTTTAAATCTTGTAACTTAAACGGGCGTACATCCCATTTTTCATTCGGGCCTGAGTCCAAATCCATATGCTCGAATTGGAAAACCATGTTGAGTTCATTACGGTCAGCCCCTGTATATGCTTGGGCTTCAATCGTATCAACTCCAGGCATTTCACCAACGGTCATAATATCGTACTTAGAAAGTACCTGTTGGTTCATTTCCTGTAAAAATTCATGAATTCGAGGTCCATTCATATAAAATGGTGCACCAGAGACATATTTTTTCCCTTCCCGTAGTTCACCGTCTGGTAATCCCGGAACCTTTGAAATCATATTTATAACATCCATACGGAAGCCATCGATTCCTTTTTCAAGCCAAAAGGTCATAAGGTCATAGACTTCCTCACGCACTTTGGGATTCTCCCAATTCAAATCAGGCTGCTTTTTACTGAATAGATGTAAATAATACTCCTCGGTTTGATCGTCATATTGCCATGCTGAACCACTGAAGATTGACTCCCAATTATTTGGCTCCTTGCCATCTCTTGCATGACGCCAAATATAGTAATCCCGGTACGGATTATCCTTTGACTCTCTAGACTTTTGGAACCATTCATGTTCATCCGAAGAATGATTTACAACCAAGTCCATCATGAGCTTCATCCCGCGATTATGTATGTGCGAAAGGAGCTCTTCCCAATCGCCCATAGTCCCGAATTCCGCCATAATTTCGCGGTAGTTGCTGATGTCATATCCATTGTCGTCATTAGGCGATTGATAGACAGGGGAGAGCCAGATTACATCAACACCTAGGTCCTTTAAATAATCCAGCTTTTCCGTTATCCCCTTTAAATCTCCAATTCCATCACCATTTGTATCCTTAAAGCTTCTTGGGTAAATTTGATACACGACACTTTCTTTCCACCATGTTTTGTTTTCCATTCCCCATTCACTCACTTTCTAGCGAATGTTAAAAAATCCGGTAAAACTGTCACAATGAATAATACTTTGACTGATTACCGACACCTTTTTAAACATTCAGTTCTACTTAATCCGCGCACACGACTTCCGCTCGATTAATTTCGCTGGTATTGTAATCCGTTTCGGTAAAACACTCGGATTTTTAATTTTTTCTATCAAACAGCTTGAGCCTTCAACTCCAAGCTGAAAAATGTCAATATCCACTGAGGTGAGGGGAGGCTTCGAATATTGAGCAAGTAGCACATTGTTGAAACTTGCTATGGAAACATCCTCTGGTACGCGAATCTTCATCTCTTCTAGATGACTCATTAACTCAATCGCAATGAAATCATCTGTGCAAACTAGCGCTGTAGGAGGCTCTACTAATTGCAGAAAAGATTGAATAGCCTTTTTCCCTTCACTTAATGTACTTTTATGAATGACATAGTCTTCATTAAATGGGAGTCCAGCCCCACTAAGAGCTTGTTTATAACCTTCTAAACGATCGACCATCACAACAAAGTCTTGATTAAAGCCGACAAACGCAATTTTTGTATGTCCTAATTCAAGTAAATGGTCTGTTACGACCTTCGTTATATATATATTATCGTTGTCCACATGCGTAATGCGTTCCGCGCCAAAAACAGGGCGACCAATCACTACAAATGGGAAATCAATTTCCTGTAAATATTGAATTAAACGATCATCAGTCCGGGAATAGAGTAGGATCAAACCATCCACACGGCGGCCTTGTACCATTCCTACTACTTCCTCAAAGATTTCATCCTCTGTTCCGGCTGTTGAAAGATAGATTCCATACTTATGCTCACGTGCTTGTACGCTGATTCCTCTTATGACTTCTGGGAAGAAAGGATCTTGAAGCACATGGGATGCGGAAAATGGCATTACAATTCCAATTGTTGCCGTGCTTTTCACCGCTAAACTTCGAGCTGTAAAGTTTGGATGATACCCTAGCTTTTCCATCGCTTCTCGTACACGTTTTTTCGTTTCTTCACTAATTCGAGGGTTATTGGCAATGACCCTTGAGACAGTGGAAGGCGATACATTTGCCTCTTTTGCAACATCTTTTATTGTAATAGCCATAAACACCCTCCGTTTATATAAAAAGTACCCGAGTCTATCGGACTTTGATTATTCAAATCTTATTTTACAGAACCCTCTGCAACTCCCTTAATAATGTGTTTTTGCATGATGAAATACACAAGAATTACTGGGATAATCGCAATCGTTAATCCTGCAAGAGCTAAATGCCATTGTTTCGTATATTGACCGAAGAAGAAGAACATCTTCAATGGAATGGTGTGCATTCCTTCTTGGTTAATAACAAGGGAAGGTAATAGATAGTCATTCCAAATCCAGATAATATTTAAAATGGCTACTGTTACTGAAATTGGCTTTAACATCGGAAAAATGATGTGCCAAAAAATCTGCCATCTGTTCGCTCCATCAATTGTGGCTGCTTCATCTAACGACTTAGGTATTCCTTGTAACGATCCATGATATAAGAAAATCGATAAACTACTACCAAACCCGAGATACATTAAGATAATTCCAAAACGATTTAATAGTTCTATTTTACCAAATAATGATACTAGCGGAATCATAACTGATTGAAACGGAATTAACATGGCTGCGATAAAAAGGAAGAAAATCAATCCACTTATTTTTCCTTTTCGACGGTTTAAGGCATAAGCTGCCATCGATGAGAAGAAGATGATGACCACAACACCTAATACCGTAATCAGTACAGAGTTAAAGAAAGTACGGATAAAATCAAGCTCTTCAAATGCTTGAATATAATTATCAAATGTAAATACATCTGGTAACTTTAGCGTATCAGTAAAAATCTCACGTTTTGTCTTAAAAGAGTTTACTATCATTAAGTAGAAAGGGGAGAGCCAGAGTAGGCCAAGGACAACACCTACAATTTCAAGTAAATATAATTTTCTTTTTTTACTTTTCATTACATCTCGACCTCCCGTTTCTTATTAATGTAAACCTGTGTTAAAGAGATAGCGGCTACGATTAAGAAGAAAATAATCGCTTTTGCCTGTCCGTATGCATAGTTGTTCTCTGAGAACGCCGTTTTAAAAATTTCCATCGCTACCATTTGTGTTGAATTATAGGGACCACCGCCTGTTAAGCTTAAGTTTTGGTCATATAATTTAAATGTATTTGATAGAGTTAAAAACAAACTTACTGTAAATGCTGGTGCAACAAGAGGGAATGTAACATTTTTAAAACGTTGGAAGCTGTTTGCTCCATCGATCTCTGCTGCTTCTAGCAATTCTTGCGGTACACTTTCCAAATAGGAAATGTAAATGATCATGATATAACCTGCCATTTGCCAACTCATTAGAATAACCAATGCCCAAAAACCAGTAGTATCCGTAGATAACCAGCCTTTAAATGCCGCAATACCCGTTATATCTCCGATGCTTGCAAATACCTTCATGAAAATAAACTGCCAGATGAACCCAAGGATGAGTCCTCCAATTAGGTTCGGCATAAAGAAGATTGTTCGTAAAATTTTGTTAGTTTTCAGCTTTTGCGTTACGAGCAATGCTAGTGAAAGTCCAAATAGATTAATCAAAAAGATGGACACTACTGAAAATTTCACTGTAAACCATAGAGAGTTCAAAAATTCTTTATCCTGGATAAGCTTTTGATAATGTTCAACTCCTACAAACTCGGTGATCTTGATTCCGTTCCAGTTTGTAAACGAGTAATAGGTTCCAAAAATTAATGGTACGACTACAACAACACCAAGTGCCACAAGTGTAGGTGCTAAGAATAACCAATACCACAGATTCCGGTTTCGCATAGTATAATTCCTCCAATTGCTCGAAGTCCGAAAAATTTTTATTTACGTTCTTCTAAAAATAGAAAACAAAGCAACCCCATGCTGCCTTGTTTTCTATTGTAAGGTCTGATCTATTATTTTCTAGAGTCTTCCCAAGCTTTTTGAGATTCCTTCACAAGGTCATCCCAGCTCATTTCGTCACTGATGTATTTTTGAATATTAACACCAAGCTGTTGCTCTCCCCAACCAGTAGGGTAGCCCATGAATACCCAAGGAATGGTTCTTCCTTCAGTTGCATATTCATATACTGCTTTTCCTAGTGGATCAGATACTTTTGAAGCGTCAAAGCCATCGTACGCAGGGATAAATTTGAAGTCCTCTAGTACAGCTGTTTTTCCTTCTTCAGATGTATATAACCAATCTAGGAAATCTTTTGCTGCCTTTACTTCGGCATCATCTTTTTGACTATTTACAGCCCAGTACATTGGGATACCAACTGGGATTGAGTCTTCTTTGTAGCCTTCAACAGGAATTGGCAGGATGCTAACGCCACTGTTTGCAAGCTCTTCATCAATACCTGCGATTGAACCATATACCCAGTTACCTTGTTGAATCATTGCCACACGTCCAGTAGAGAATAACTCTTCTACTTGCATTGCATAATCTAAGCTTACTGTCGGTTGAACAGAATACTCATTTTGTAAATCTAATACTTTCTTAAATGCATCACCATATTTAAAGTCTACAGATTTAGCATCAAATGTTCCTAATACATTTCCTTCAAATTCAGGTGATAAGAATGCATTTGATAAATGTAAGCCTGTCACCCATTTTTCTTTACCAGGTAAGGCAAACACAGCATCTAAACCTAGTTCATCTTTCTTGCTATCTAATGTTTTAACCGCTTCTTCTAAAGCAGCGTAAGTTGTAATTTCTTCTGGATTGATTCCAGCTTTTTCAAATACTGCGGTATTGTAAATTAAGCCATAGCCTTCTTGGTTAAAAGGAAGTCCTAAGACTTTGTTATCTTGTGTAACACCTTCTAGTGTTCCTTCTAATGCTACTTTAGCTGCTGCTGTATCAGAAAGATCTGCTAAGTTATCAGTCCAGTCTGCAACGTCTTGAGGTCCGCCAATATTATAAATAGTTGGTTCTTCACCAGAAGCAAACTTTGAACGAAGTGCTGCTCCGTAATCTTCCCCGCCACCAACAGTTGTGATGTTGATCTTTACACCCTCATGTGATTCTTCATATTGCTTTGCAACTGCTTCAAATTGATCTTTAAACTCTACTTTGAATTGGAAGATATCCACTGTTGTTTTTGAACCGCTTTCACCTTTACTTGAGCCTTCTTCTTTTGAAGAACATCCTACTAAAGCAACACTTAATAGCAATAAGAGTGTCATTACTGTAGGAATCAGTTTCTTTGCTTTCATGGTAAAACCCCCATTTATTCATTTTTTAAAAGGAAGGAACCGTTGCACCGGATTTTGGCAATCGTTTGCATAATTTTAGACAATTTTGTCGAAATTAAGATTATTACCCTCTACTCTCTACACATTACCATTAAGTTATAAAAGTAGATTTCATTGAATATACTGCGTTTTACATCATTTTATTTCTTTGCACAACTTTGCGCAAGCGGTTGCATTCCTCTTACAAGATTTATATTAGCATGGGGCAAATTGAATTACAACAAAAAAGTTTAATCGTTTTCATAATTTCCATGATCTCTCCTTTTGAATGGATACTTGCAATATAGTTTTTGTTGTGATATATTTTTCGTTATAAACCAAATGACCAATTTCCTCATTTGGTCAAATTACTAAGAATGGGGTGATCTACGTTGGCGATTGATAGAAAACAACTCATCATTGAAGCTGCTACAAAATCATTCTCTTTATTCGGGTACAAGGCAACGACAATGGATCAAGTTGCAAAGCTTGCAAATGTCGGAAAAGGCACAATCTATAGCTTTTTTAAAAATAAGGAGGAATTATTCGACGAGATCACCAGTACGCTCATTCAGGACATGAAGATCGTAGCCGAGGAAGCGATGGATAAAAACAGTACCTTTTATGATAATGCACACCGGGTGCTCTTTCGATTGCTCGAATTTCGAAAATCCCATCAGTTAACAATTAAGCTTTTTCAAGAGGAAAGGGATATCGGGACGCAAGCTGTTGTTGAAGTCGTACAACGTGTTGAGGAAGCAATCATCAACTATATGAAGGGCATCATTCAAGAAGCGATCGACCGTGATGAGATTAAGCCATGCAACCCTGAAATCACTGCTTTTGTCATGTTAAAGCTGTATGTTTCGTTAATTTTTGACTGGGAACGAAATCACAAACCGCTTGAAAAAGAAGAAATATCACATTTATTTAAGCTGTATTTCTTCAATGGATTAGAAAAATAGCCATATCAAGGGTACTCAATTTGAGGACCCATTTATTTGGTCAAAAATGACCATTCGAACAAAACAGTCAATTATTTAGGAGGAATTTTATATGAAGGGATCATCCTTTTTTGCTGAATTAAAAAACATCCTTTCCAATCGAAAAATCCTTATTCCGATTTTAGCAGTGGCCTTTGTACCGGTCCTATATGCCGGAATGTTCCTTTGGGCCTTTTGGGATCCGTATGACCATATGAAGGATTTACCGGTTGCGATTGTAAATCAGGATGCTGGAGCTGATTTTGAAGGGGACGAATTACAGCTTGGACAAGAGCTGACCGATAAGCTTTCTGATAATGCCACCTTTGATTTTCATATGGTATCAAAGGAAGAAGGTTATAAAGGGCTTGAAAACAGAGATTATTATTTGCTCGTTGAGATTCCTGAAGACTTTTCAATGAATGCAACGACTTTGTTAGATAGCCAACCGCAAAAATTAGAACTTAAATATGTGCCAAACGAAAGCACAAACTTTTTATCTTCACAAATTGGAGAAACAGCGATTGAAAAAATCAAAGCTGAAATTTCAAAGAATGTCACAGCTACCTATGCTGAGACAATGTTTGATAAGGTTCAAGTTTTAGCAGACGGGTTAACTCAAGCAAGTGATGGGTCCGAGCAACTTGCTGAAGGTATAGCAAAAGTAAATGACGGCTCGAAAACATTGGAAGAAAATTTAGCCTTATTAGCTTCAAAATCTATTGAATTCACTGACGGTGTGGAAAAGGCCTCTTCCGGCGCAACCGACCTTGCTTCTGGAACAGATCAAGTAAAAGCTGGGCTTGAGGAAATCAACGGGAAACTTCCAACTTTAGTAGATGGTACAAACCAAGTTCAAGACGGAGTTGCCCTTATGAAGGAAGAACTTCCCAAACAAATTGCTGCGGGTGTTTCTGCCCAGCTTAACGAAAGTGTTAACCAAGTTGACGTTGGTCTTGATGAGCTAGAAACAAAGCTTGGCACTGGACTATCCGAACAGCTTACAAATGGAATTGCAGCTAGCTTGTCTGAAAAGTTGGCCGGTCAAATGATTGCTTCACAAACACAGCAATTGGGTCAGCTAAAAGCTGCACTTGAAAGTTCATTAGGCAGCGAGCAGGCTTCTGCAATTATTGCGCAAATGGCTCAAGGACAGCCGACGAAAGAACAATTGCAACAACAACTGGAACAACAATTAGCGGGGCAACTTAAACCAGGCATCTCATCTGGAATTGCAAGTGGATTAGATCAAGGTTTTAGCCAATTCAAAACGGGTCTTCATCAACAATTAGGTGCAGCAACAGCTGGTTTAGAAGACCAATTAAAAACACAAACAAGTCCTTCTTTTAACCAGTTATTAGCCGGACTTCAACAGGTGAATAATGGTCAAATCAGTTTACAACAAGGAATTAGCCAACTGTATAATGGCTCTGTTGCACTTAATAACGGTGCCCATGATTTAACAACTGGTATGGGCCAATTAACAAACGGCGCTGGTCAATTACAAAATGGTGCCGGACAGCTTGCAGACGGATCGAAGCAATTAGAAGAAGGTACCGTTCAACTAGCTGATGGTTCGACTGAACTTGCTGAAAAATTGTCAGAAGGTGCAGAGCAGGCAAATTCGGTTGAAGCTAACGACGAAACGTATGACATGATGGGTGATCCTGTTACGGTTAAAAAGCAGGAAATTAACACCGTGCCTAACTATGGAACAGGATTCGCACCTTATTTTATCTCACTTGGTTTATTTGTTGGCGCATTGCTAATGTCTATTGTGTTCAAACTTAAAGAACCTGTGATTCAACCTAAAAATGCATTCCGCTGGTTCTTTAGTAAATTTGGTGTATTGGCCATTATCGGGGTCGTTCAAGCAGCACTTGTCGATGTCATTTTACTAACAGGTTTAAAAATTGAGGTCGCAAGTTTGCCATTATTCTTTGTCACATCCGTGATCACAAGCTTTGTTTTCTTAACGTTAGTGCAAATGCTTGTTTCCATGATGGGTGACCCTGGACGCTTCATTGCAATTGTGGTCTTAATTTTACAATTAACAACAAGTGCTGGAACCTTCCCGCTTGAGTTAATTCCAAATGTATTACAACCACTCAACGCATTGTTGCCAATGACCTATTCCGTTCAGTCCTTTAAGGCGGTAATATCAAGCGGTGATTTTGCCTACATGTGGCATAACAACTTGATTCTCTTAACCTATACGGTAGCATTCATGGCCGTTACTATTGGGTATTTTGCTATTCAGATGAAAAAGGAAAATGTTCAGGTTGAAATGAATTAAAGGGTATGCGAAAAGCTAGGGATGCTGGTCCCTAGCTTTTCTTTGTATTATTATCAGATTTTATTTTCCTAACCTTCTCAGGTGTTAATCCAACCTACCCCTTATAAAAATTGCTAGTGTCAATACTTTCCAAGTCCTTCCCTTTAACTAGTTTTAACGTCGCAACGATCAGAAAGCTTACAATTACTAACAGAAGCCACGAACTCACTTTTCCTAGATGAACCAGACTCCAGGCTTGGGCTTGGGTTTGATTTGGATACTGCCATGCCCCAAAGAAAGTTGCGATATTTTCAGCTACCCAAATAAAAAATCCAATGAGTACAAAAGATAGCGCAAGTGGCATTCGATAACAAGTACCACCTACCTTGTATGTGACCCATGATTTCCAAAAAACAATAATAACTAAAGCTGATAACCACCAGCGTACATCAATCCAAAAATGATGGGTGAAAAAGTTTAAATATATCGCAGCTGCAAGAGGTACCACGATCAAAAATGGTGGCACTTAACTAGCTCGACATCAAGCCTCCTCCACGCCTGACAGAGATAACTTGCTACACTCGCGTACATAAATCCACTATACAAAGGCACTCCAAACACTTTGAAAAATCCTTCCTCTGGATATGACCAGGACCCCATATGTGTCTTGAAGATCTCTAAAGCCAGACCAATTAAGTGAAACAATGTTATGACTTTCAATTCATCCCGTGTTTCAAGTCCAGATCGCACCATCGCCCACTGCATCAGAAGACAGATGATAAGCAGCCAATCATACCTTGGTAGGAAAGAAGTGGGATTATTTGAGTTAAGGCCAAGGAGGCAAAAATAACAACAGGAAACAAACAAGATAGGGTCGCTCCCAACCAAACCGAATTAACTGTTTTACTGCTTTAATCATTTGCGTCTCCTTTTTTGTGGTTTAATGATCATTTCATATTGATTTTAATATAAAATTTATCGTTTTGTAATAAAATAATATTGATATGAAACAAATAAGCATTTCTCATTAGAGAAATGCTTATTTTCGCAAACTATTTAACTGAATCTTACGGGACATTTTGTAAATAATAAGAATGTAAAAATTGATATGGAGGAGGATCCTTATGCCTAAAAACCAACCTAATAAGAACACAACGCAGACAAATGTCGCGGGGACTGATCCACAAAAAGTGAAACAAGAAATTCAAAATGATGTAAGCCAAGGACAAGGTGACATCACTTCCCGCGAAGCTGGAGCATTGCGCGATTAAAAAACCACTTAAAGTGGTTTTTTCTTTCTTAGTACTATTTTACAGGCATGAACAATGACAGATATAGTTCTTCACTTTCAACGACAATTGCTGTTAATCCAGTCTTCGTTTTTGTTTCGTGCCATTCATCCTTTTCCCAAAAAGATTCATACCCCTATTAATCATCCTGCGTTTTTTATAAGTTTCATATTTAATTGATCAAGCATATCTTTTGTCATTGTTTCAAGATTGTACTGTGCCTTAAAACCCCATTCTTCCTTTGCAGCTGTGGCATCGATTGAATTTGGCCAACTCTCGGCGATAGCTTGGCGAACTGGGTCAACCTTATACTTCATCGTAAATTCAGGAATATGCTTTTTGATTTCTGCCGCAATTTGCTCAGGCGCGAAGCTCATCGCTGTTACATTGAAAGCATTCCGGTGTTTCAACTTGCACTCATCTGCCTCCATCAAATCAATGATGGCTTGAAGCGCGTCTGGCATATACATCATATCCATATACGTTCCTTCTGCGATATAAGATGTATAGCTTTTATTTTTAATTGCTTCATAGAAGATCTCCACTGCATAATCCGTCGTACCACCACCAGGTGGTGTCACATACGAAATAAGTCCTGGAAAACGTAACCCTCTTGTATCAACACCAAATTTATGGTTGTAATAATCACAGAGTAGTTCACCGGAAACCTTATTCACGCCATACATCGTGGTCGGGCGTTGAATGGTGTCCTGTGGTGTTCCGTCCTTTGGTGTTGACGGACCAAATGCACCAATAGAGCTTGGCGTAAAGAATTGGCAACGTAGTTCACGCGCAACCTCTAATGCATTCACGAGACCGCCCATATTTAAGTTCCATGCCAATAGCGGCTTTGCCTCAGCTGTTGCAGACAGCAATGCGGCCAAGTGAATTAATGTATCTGCGTCGTATTTTTTCGTAATGTCATACATGGCTTTACCGTCTGTTACATCTAGGAGTTCAAATGGACCTGAGTGAACAACATCGCAATCCACTTTCCGAATATCTGTAGCGACAACATTTCCAGCACCATACACATGACGGAGCTTTGTAACAAGCTCTGACCCAATTTGGCCAAGGGCTCCTGTAACAATAATTTTTTCCATTACGCATTCCCCCAAGATGATCATTTGATCAGCTTTTAGATAATGTTCATTTCCTTGCCTACTTTTACATAGATTGCAACCGCTTGATCTAGCATTTCCTTCGTATGTGCAGCAGTTGGCATATTACGAACCCTACCCGTTCCTTTAGGGACAGTTGGGAAGACAATCGATTTTGCATAGACGCCTTCTTCAATTAATCTCTTACTAAATTCCTGCGTTTTTACTTCATCACCAACAATAACTGGTGTAATCGGTGTTTCACTTTGGCCAATATCAAAGCCTTTTTCCTTTAACTGCTCCTTGAAGTAGTTTGCGTTATCCCATAATTTGTCGTGTAGCTCCGTACTATCCATTAAAATCTCGATTGCTTTTGTTGCAGCAACCGCATCAGCTGGTGTCACAGCAGTCGAGAATAAGAACGGTCTGCTTCGTACCTTGAGCCAATCGATTAATGCCTTCTTACCCGCTACATATCCACCAACAACCCCAATGGCTTTTGAAAGTGTACCAATTTGGAAATCTACTTTATCAGAAAGGCCGAAATGCTTAACTGTTCCAGCACCTTTTCCTAATACACCCGAACCGTGAGCATCGTCTACATATGTAATGAGATCGAACTCTTCAGCAATTTGTACGATTTCAGGTAGTTTCGCAATATCACCGTCCATGGAAAATACACCATCAGTGATAACCATTACTTTGTTATATAAGCCTGATTCTTTTGCTTCTTTAGCCTTTGCACGTAAATCATCCATATCTGAATGCTTAACACGGATAATTTTCGCCTTTGAAAGACGGCATCCATCGATGATTGATGCATGGTTAAGTTCATCAGAAAGGATCGCATCATTTTTATCCATAACAGCAGAGATTGCTGCCATATTACAGTTAAAACCAGATTGATAAGAAATGGCTGCTTCAGTATGCTTGAACTTCGCAAGTGTTTCTTCTAGCTTTATATGAAGGTCAAGAGTCCCGTTGATTGTACGAACTGCACCTGCTCCAACCCCATACTTATCGACAGCTTCTTGTGCAACTTCCTTTAGGCGCTCATCCGTAGCTAATCCTAAATAGTTGTTAGAGGAAAGGTTAATAAGCTCTTTCCCGTTAATTGTAATGATGGGTCCGTTTGCCCCTTGAAGAGGATCGATTACATTATAGAGACCTTTTTCCTTTAATTCCTCCAGATTTTCATGCAAAAATGAATCTAACACCTTCGACATGTGAATCCTCCTTTGTATGTTTAAAAAACACAAGTGTTTTTCTGAGAAACACAATATTGTTTTTATAAATCCTTTTATAACAACATTTACACTACATACTTTATCACATTATTCTTCAAATGTTTATACCCAGAGGACACTTTTTCTTACTATTATTATATTATTTGTTTGTTTTGGATTTGTGATTCAAATATATTAGAATATAATTTGCGGCACATGTGCCCGAAGTAAGAGTTTGAAACGATTGACTAACCCTCTGACTCAAACACAAAAAAAACAGAGACCACAACATGCCCCTCACAAACCGGGACTATAGATCTCTGCATTTGGCTTTAATTATTTTGAAGAAATATAAACTAGATGATTATTTTTCAAGAACAAACCATTTAAAATTTCGACTCATAACAGGAAACTGACCCTACTCTACTTAATCTTCAACCCAATGCAACCTAAACTTAGTACCACCACTTATATTCGCTAATAGCGGCAAGTCTTCATCAATTACTTTTCCTATCACATTTACTTTTGTATCTATTGGTAAGTTACGTTTTGTAATTTGAACTTCCCCTTGATATCTACCATAATCACTGTTATCCACGGTAATGGATCCCGTTGGACGTTCAACAGTGTTTTCCGCCTTTACTGGAAAATCCCCTATTAATCCATATAATCGAGACTCCGCAGCTCTAATTACATCCCTTGCAGCATCTTGCCTATTGGACAGAACACAATTAATCCGCTCTAGGATTTTTTTATCTGTTGTTACACTTTTCGCTCTAAGTTCAATCACACCTTCTTTGAGGCTTTCAAATTGTTTCTCCGACCATTCACTTATTGTCGGGTCACCAATTAGGACTTTATCGACAAATGGATTTTTCAGAAAATCCAGGTATGCTGCAAAGGCCGATAATTCTCTATGGTCCTCAATCGTTGGTAGCCCTTTGAAAAGTGGCCCTCTTTTTTCGCCGTCACCTGGAATAAAAGCCATTACCTTTATCCCTTCAGCTTTCAGCCATTGATTCCTTAAGTTGAATTCCTCTAAATCCAAGCCCGTTTCAGGACGTGGGTAAAAATTATGCCAAGCTTCAACAGAAGATAGTTGGATCCCGTATTCTTTTAATTTACTAATACCTTCAATTGTAAGGGTACTTGCATTTAAAGCAATCTTCATTTTTTTTGAAAGATTTGCAATCACTTCCTCAGAAACTCCATAATCAACCCTTACACCTGATAAACCCCAATCTTGTAAATACTCTGCATTTTCCCATGTGTACCCCAAATATTGCAGTGACTTAGGAGAAATATCGGCAAACAATTCCATATTATATTTTCTTGCCAATGAACCAAGTACTTTTAAACGGTCCGTATACAGACTAGGATCGTCCTCTGGAATATGAAGCGATGTAAAAATACTTTTAAAACCAATTTCACTCATTTTTTTAATGTATAACTCTCTTTGTTCCGTAATTTCTTCGTTTAAATACATTGATATTCCAAGCATTTGTTATCTCCTTTCGACCATCATTAATCGTGTAAATCTACTCAGAATTTAAAAAGGGGAGAAATGATGCTTCCCCCCTTAATTGATTCATTAAAACTATGACACTACCAATTCTTAAAAGTTATCATCCATTTCTTTCTTGTATCCAAAGAAGTAAGTGAATAAGAATCCTGCAGAATATGTGATTACTAGTCCCAAAAAGTAAATAAAGTATTTGTTATCAACAATTAATGGGATTAATGGTATACCCGATACTCCAATACCACCTGCCGCTGTATGCATAACCGCTTGGAATGCTCCACCGACCGCAGCACCTAAACATGCTGTAATGAATGGACGACCTAATGGTAAGGTAACACCATATAATAACGGTTCACCGATACCTAAGAAACCTGTAGGAAGACCACCTTTGATTACGTTTTTAATGCGCTTATTTTTTGTCTTTACTAAAATTGCAATGGAAGCACCAACCTGACCTGCTCCGGCCATCGCTAGAATCGGAAGTAAAGCAGTTGATCCAACAGTGTTAATTAGCTCCATATGAATTGGTGTTAAACCGTGGTGAAGACCTAGCATAACTAGAGGTAGGAAGAAACCTGCCAATAATCCACCAGCTACCACTCCTCCAACATCTAAGACTACATGAATTCCGCTTGTGATAAGATCTGAAAGTAGTCCTGCGAATGGTTGAACAGCAGCAATCGTTAAAATACCAACTGTTAAAACTGTTAATAATGGCGTTATAATAATGTCAACTGAATTCGGAACAAACCTTCTGTACCTTTTCTCGAAAAATACCATCAACCAAGCTGCAAACATCGCTCCAAACAATCCACCCCGTCCTGGAGTTAAGTTTTGTCCAAATAGAACAATTTCTGCTAAACCAGGGTGCATGGTAATGATACCAGCGATAGCTCCTAGAACAGGAGTGCCGCCAAATTCTTTAGCTGTATTCCAACCAACGACGATTGCTAAATATCCGAAAATACTTCCACCAAGAACCGTTAAAATTTGCATCCAAGTTAATGTTGGATCGACACCTGCGTTTTTAGCAAAACCGGCAATCCCGTTAATAATACCAGATGCAACCAGTCCAGGAATAAGCGGTATGAAAATGCTTCCAATTTTTCTTAACAAGTTTTTAACTGGGGTGTTATTTTTCTTTTTAAGTTCACTCTTTTTCAAACCAACAACATCATCATTATTAGCATCTATGGTTTCGCCCATCCTAATACCTGTAATTGAAGTAATGTGGTCAGAAACTTTATTTACAGTACCTGGTCCCACTACAATTTGTAGTGTGTCATCTTCAATGACTCCCATTACACCATTTAACTCTTTTAATTCTTTAATACTCGCCTTGCTATCATCCTTTAAATTAAGACGAACCCTAGTCATACAATGGGTGAAGGAACTGATATTTTCTCCACCGCCAATATGATCTAATATACCTCTTGCTAGTAACTCTTCCTTTTTCATTGTATCTCCCCCTAACTATTTTTGTATCTATTTTGTATATCTAATAAAGCCTTTTGATACGTCCAATCTGACTAAAGCTTCTTCATATGAACAATTTAATAAAATCATTACAATTGCTGGCTTCACTTGCTGATGTGCTTCTTCGAAATAGGATTGAGCTGCTTCATAATCAACACCAGTTGCTTCCATTATGATTTTCTTAGCGCGCTCTACTAATTTTTTGTTTGTCGGTTGGACATCCACCATTAAGTTTTCATATACTTTTCCAATCCCTATCATCGATGCAGTTGTAATCATATTCAATACAAGTTTTTGAGCCGTTCCAGCCTTCAACCTAGTTGAACCGGTTACAATTTCCGGACCAGATACTACTTCAATTGCTACATCTGCGATTTTACCTATTACTGAATGTTTATTATTGCTTACGCTTGCAGTTGCAGCCCCGACTTGTTTCGCATAGTTTAGAGCACCTATGACATAAGGAGTTCTTCCACTCGCTGCTATCCCAACAACTACATCCTTTTCAGTTAACGATATAGCTTTTAAATCATCGCCTCCTAAAATATCATCATCCTCTGCACCCTCAATTGCGGTTGTAATCGCTTTCTCCCCACCCGCAATAACACCACGTACTAAACCTGCATCCACCCCAAAAGTTGGCGGACATTCTGAGGCATCCAATACACCAAGACGACCACTTGTCCCTGCCCCAACATAGATTAGTCTGCCGCCATTTCTAAATGCTTCAATAGTTAAGTTGACAACGGTTTCAATTTTATCAATTTCTTGCTTGATAGCTAATGGAACCTTCTGATCCTCTTCATTCATCAACATTAATATTTCTTTAACGGACTTTTTATCTAAATCCGTGCTATTAGGGTTTCTCATTTCTGTAGTTAATTTATCTAGCATTATCTCACCCTCGTTTGAAATTTTATTTCTTGATTATATTATAACTCGGAGAAATTAAAAGTCAACATAGTTGTATATATGTGCGAAGTAAAATTTCATAAAGTGGTCACTTTTATTATGAACTTTGATCATATAAAGAAAGAGCCCTCTTACCTACGTAAGCGGACTACTTCATCTCTTGCCTCTCGATATTGATTAATCACACTTTCTCCTTTTGAATGGAAAACACTTAAATATAATGCATCAATTATTGTCAACTGTGTCATCCTAGAAGGTATGCTACCAATTCTATAATCATGCTCTACCTTAGGAGTACATAGAATAATATCCGCTTCTTTATAAAGAGGCGATTTATCTATATTCGTAATTGCAATAACTGTTGCCCCTTTTGATTTTGCAAACCTGGATAATTCCAAGACATCCTTTGTTTTCCCAGACATACTAACAGCAATAAATACAGACTCAGAGTTTAAATACGGGATTGCTGACAGCAAGTAGTGAAAATCATGTTGGTTGACACATTGATAGCCGAGTTTTGTGAACTTATAATACCCATCTAAGGCAGCAGTCGCAGAACCACCTACCCCATAAAACACCAGTTTATTCGCATTAGCTAATACGTCCACGGCCTTTTCAAATTCCTTTCGATCTAGCGAAGCTGGTGTTGCTTCAATAGCAGCCTTATTTACATAAGTTACCTTTTGAAATAAGTCATACGGTTCATCTTTTTTATGCAATATATTAAAATCAGTCAAGTTCATATCTGTTAGCGTAATATCTTTTACAAGCTCAAGTTTAAAGGATTTGAAACTTCCAATTCCGATAGATTTACAAAACCTTATGACAGTCGACTCACCAACTCCACTATTCTTTGACAAATCCTTCGTTGTCATATTAGGCACCATTTCAGGTTGTTTCAAAATATATTCGCCTATTTTTCTTTCCGCTTCTGATAATCTGCTCAAATGTTGCTCAATTCTTAACAGTAATGAACTCATTTCTGATTACACCTCTACTTAATACAATATTTTAGACAAATATAATTTGTGAAATTAAATTTCATGATCTATTCTTTTATTATAGCCGAAAAACTCTAATTTTGAATAGGACTGTCAATTAAGAATGGATTTCCCTTTAAATTTAGAGGATTTTTTAGAGCAAGTCCAGAATAATTATTGTATTCAACATAAGGAGGAACTTACCTTGAATCAAAATATTCAGAGCTACTTAGCCGAAAATAGAGAATCTCATCTGCAAGAACTCTTTGACTTACTTAAAATCCCAAGCATTAGTGCACTACCTGAACACAAAGAAGATGTTAAGCGTAATGCTGAATGGATTGCTGAGGCATTACGAAGAATTGGTATGGAAAACGTTAGTATTCATCCGACAAAGGGGCACCCCGTTGTCTATGCTGATTGGCTTCATGCAGAAGGAAAACCAACGGTATTGATTTATGGGCATTATGATGTTCAACCAGTGGACCCGCTTCATTTATGGGACAGCCCTCCGTTTGAGGCAGAAATCCGTGATGATAAAATTTTCGCCCGTGGAGCAAGTGATGACAAAGGACAAACGTTCATGCACCTTAAGGCATTAGAGACCATTCTAAAAACGGAAGGCACATTGCCACTAAACTTCAAATTCTGTATAGAAGGTGAAGAAGAAATTGGAAGCCCGAACCTTCCAGCTTTCGTTGAGGAAAATAAAGAATTGCTTGCTGCTGATGTAATTGTTATTTCAGATACAAGCATGAACGAACGTGGTAAACCAACGATTTGTTATGGAGTACGTGGACTGGCTGGCCTTCAAATTGACGTAAAAGGCTCAACTAGTGATCTACACTCCGGGCTATATGGCGGTGGTGTACATAATCCAATTAATGCGCTTGTTCAATTATTAAATTCCTTCCATAGTGAAGATGGAAAAGTAACGGTTGAAGGCTTCTATGATGATGTACTACCATTAACTGACGAAGAAAAACAAGCATATGAGGCACTTAATTTCGATGAAGAAAAACAACGTCAAGAGCTAGGTGTTCCAGCACTTTACGGGGAAAAAGGGTACAGCTACCTCGAGCGTACATGGGTCCGCCCAACCCTTGATATCAACGGAATTTATGGTGGGTTTCAGGGTGACGGCATCAAAACGGTTATTCCTTCTGAGGCACATGCAAAAATCACATGTCGTCTCGTGCCAAATCAAGACCCTGATGTTATCGTTGAACAACTGAAACAACATATTGAAAAAAATAAACCAGTGGGCGTTGAAGTCAGCTTGCAGCTTTTCGACAAAGGTGCGCCATATGTAACACCATTTGACCATCCGGCAATACAAGCAGCGAGTCGTGCTTATGAAGAGGTGTACAAGGTACCAACATCATTTACACGAGGCGGTGGATCCCTGCCAATCATCGCTACGCTAGATGAAGTTCTTCATGCGCCAATCGTGTTAATGGGCTTTGGACTTCCAACTGAGAACTTCCATGCACCAAATGAGCATTTCCACCTTGAAAACTTTGATAAAGGGTTGGAAACTCTTTGCACATACTGGTTTGAACTAGAGAAATCATTGTAAGTGAAAAGGAGGATTCCCGTTTCGGGGATCCTCCTTATTCTGTACCTAAAAACGCATGGACTTGTTTAATGCTTGGCAATGCGGTCATTGCTCCTTTTTGTGATACCGCAAGCGCTCCAGATACACTAGCAAAAGTTGCAATTTCCTTTATTTCGTCAAGAGTATAGTCTGTAATCCTTTTATCTCGTTTGCTGAACTGATAGAGCAGACCAGATACAAATGCATCTCCTGCCCCTGTTGTATCAACACTTTGCACTTTTCTTGCTTCTACAAAAGTGGACTCCCCATTGTAGAAAGCATGTACTCCATCCTTACCAAGTGTGATAAATAGTAACGGAATATTGAACTGTGCTAACTTTTCAACTCCACGTTCGATATCCGTTTCACCTGTAATGAACTCTAATTCGACTTCAGATATCTTGACAATATCCGCCTTACTTAACATCGAAGTGATTTTTTGTTTCGCTGTGTCTAAATTTTTCCAAAGCATTGTTCGTAGATTCGGATCATACGATACGATTAAGCCCTTTTCCTTGGCTAGTTGGATGGCCTTTTTTGTTGCTGATTCTACTGGGTCCTCTATTAATGAAATAGAACCGAAGTGAAACACATTATGCTCATCAAACAGAGATTCCGGTATCTCTTCTGGGGTTAAGAACCGATCTGCGCTCTTTTCAATATAGAACGAAAATTCACGTTCTCCGTCTTCGCCCAATGTGACAAATACAAGCCCGGTGCGGACTTCCTTTGAGAGGTACATCGCCCCTGTTTGGACATTGTAATTTTCCAGTGTTTGTTTTAAAAAGTTGCCAAGAACATCATCTCCGACTTTTCCGACGAACGAAGATTTCAGACCCAGTCTAGCTGCTCCCACTGCCACATTTGCTGGCGCTCCACCAGGACTCTTTAAAAACTGCATATTGTCTTGGTCAAGCGGAATAAAGTCAATCAATGCTTCACCTAAACATATAACTCCCTGCTTCATTGCTTCACTTTCCTTTGTTTAGTTTCGAATGCTCTAAATTCCATTTTTTCAACTGGAAGTGTACCATCGTATCCGCAGAAAATGTAATGGATTCATTCTCTACTTCCGGGTAGTAGCGTGCTGTAAATACTTCCGCTCCATCATTTACAAAAATCTCAACCGACGAAGTATCCAGAAAGATCTGTAGTTTGTTTATTTCGTCGATCTGACAATGGCGTGACTCAAGACTTCCATCCTTAAAGCTTTTGCGGTAGAGACTCATCTTTTGTTCTTTTTCAGAAAATATAAATCTTGCATCCCCACGAAAACGGATTTCAAAAGAACCATTCTCACACTGAATCTCTTCAAGAAGGAGTTCAAGTGAAGTCCCTTCTATCCCTTTAAGAGTTACATCAATTGTCCTTATTTGAACATCATCGTAAGATACTTCGTCTTTTCGCATTTGTTGTAATTCTTCCACTGGCTGCTGGTAAACTTGTTCACCTTTTAATGAAAGTACTCGTGGTAATGTCATCGCATGAATCCAGCCCTTTTTAATAGTCGGCTGATATTTTTCATTCTCGTCTGTAATCCCCATCCATGCAAATAACAATCTTCTTCCTTTTTCATCGACAGTCGTTTGTGGCGCGTAGAAATCAAAACCGCGGTCTAATTCTGTAAAAGTGCCATGTTTGTAGAACGGGGTGTCGTAACTTAGCTTACCTACGAAATAGCCCGCTTGGAATAGATTTTGATACAAATCGCCCTCAGGTTCAAGTCCTTGAGGAGAAACAAGCATAACATCCTTCCCATCTAACTCAAACATATCAGGACACTCCCACATATAACCAAACGACCCTAGCCCGTTCATTTCTGACCCTGTAATATCACCGTGAAAATTCCATGTTTTGAGGTCAGATGATGAATAAAGAACAACCTTTCCCTGTTCATCTACACTCTGGGCACCTAGTACCATATACCACGTATCATCTTTTTTCCATACCTTTGGGTCACGAAAATGTGCCGTATACCCTTCGGGGAGATGTATGACCGGCCCTTTTTTCTCAAATGTTATGCCGTCATCGGAGATTGCCATACATTGATATGTTTCACGGTTGTCATTCTCATCCTTTACATTACCTGTATAAAATAACACCATTTTTCCTTCGTGCTCCACAGCACTTCCTGAATAACACCCATTTTTTTCGAACCATTCACTTGGAGCAAGCGCAATGGGCTTCATCTCCCAGTTTATAAGGTCGGTAGAGGTATAATGTCCCCAGAATTTGGAACCATGGCTAGTTTCAAAAGGATTCCACTGGTAAAAAAGATGGTACACTCCTTCAAATTGAATAAACCCATTGGGATCATTTAAAAGTCCTACGGGTGGCATAATGTGAAACTGAAGACGGTACGGGTCACTTTCAACAGTATTCTTATTTTGAGCAACTTCACGACTTGCTTTTTCAATTAATTCATGCTGATTCATGATGGACTCCTTACGTAAAGAAGGCAAGTAATTACTTGCCTTCCTGCATTTTATCTGAGTAACCGAACATCCAAGTAAGTGCGAATGCAACTGCTAATGCAACCACGTTCACTAAAATATACATTAAGATTTGTCCGTTTAAATAGAGTAACGTTCCTGGAATAACGGTGATCGCCATTCCTGTAGCTTTAAGCCCGAAGATTGAAGCTAAGAAACCACCTACTCCACCACCGATAAGTCCCATAAGAAATGGTTTTCCGTAACGTAAGTTAACCCCAAAAATAGCAGGCTCTGTAATACCTAACAAAGCAGATAATGTTGACGGTAATGCTAAAGCCTTCAATTTTGTTGATCTAGTCTTTAACCCAACCGCTAATGCTGCACCAGCTTGTGCTGCTGTTGAACACGTTACAATTGCGTTGTACGGGTTAAATCCAAAGTTTTCAAGCAATTGTATTTCTAATAAGTTAAATACATGGTGAACCCCTGTAATAACGATGACCTGATTTAGCGATCCAATAATAATTCCAGCTAAACCAAACGGCCATTCAAGAACTGCAACAGTAGCATCCAATATGAGATTTTCTACTGTATGGAAAACTGGGCCAATTGCAAATAGCGCTAATGCAATCATAATTAACAGTGTCAAAAATGGAGTAACAATTAAATCTAGCGCTTCTGGAACACGCTTGCGGATCCATTTTTCTAGTTTTGCACCAACTAAACCTGCAATAAAGGCTGGTATTACGGATCCTTGGTAACCAACAACTGGAATAAACCCAAAGAACATTATTGGGTCAACTTCACCACCAGCTACACCCCAGGCATTAGGAAGTGATGGACTTACCAGCATTAACCCAAGGATAAGTCCAATTGTTGGGTTTCCACCAAATACACGGAATGTTGACCATGCAACTAGCGCTGGTAAGAAAATAAACGCTGTATCTGTTAAAATTTGTGTAAACAATATGAAGTTTTCAGAGATATCAGCCGGAGTTAGTCCAAACCATGAAAGGATTTGTTCCTGCATTACTAAGCCTCGAAGACCCATAAATAAACCAGTTGCGACTAACGCTGGAATGATTGGAACAAACACATCACCGAAGGCACGAATAGCTCGTTGTAAAGCATTTCCGCTTTTCGCAGCCTCTGTTGCTTGATCTCCTTTTGTTGTTGTTTCAATTCCAAGCTTTTCAACTTCTTCATAAATACGGTTGACGGTTCCAGTACCGAGAATGACTTGAAATTGCCCTGAATTAAAGAATGCTCCTTTAACCTTCTCGATGTTTTCAACTTTTTCTTGATTTATTTTTTCTTTATCTTGAACCATAATGCGTAATCTTGTTGCACAGTGTGCGGCAGATGCGATGTTTTCTTTTCCACCGACTGCTTCAATAATTTCCTCAGCAATCCGACGATTTTCTGACATTACAATCACCTCTAAAATGTAGTGTTTGTATGGAATCGATTACATATACATTAAAATCTTATAGCCTTTTTCGACTTCAATTTAATAATTTTATGATAATAACGGAGGTAGGTAATCGATTACATATTGTTTTAAAAAAATGTAACGAGGTGTGTAATCGATTACACACTCATTACGAGATTGATTATATACTATCTCTAATTATTAGTCTATAGTCAATTTGTTTTTTTTCAGAGGAAGTGCCTTCCTGTAAAATCTGCAACAATGTTTTAGCTGCTTCTGCTCCAGTATATTCACTTAGTAAATCAACAGTAGTTAAAGTTGGCACGACATACTTAGATAAGTCAGACGCACCCATCCCTGTAATAGCCACATCATTTGGAATATGCAATCCTTGTTCCTTTAGGTATTCCATTGCTCCGATCGCCAAACGATCTGTGACTGCCACAATAGCAGTCGGTTTTTCTGACGACTGTTCAAAGACCTCTTTTGCCATTTGATATCCTGATTCGATGGAAAACTCACCTTTTTGAATCCATTGGTCCACAACATCAATTGCATTTTCCTCTAATGCATCCAAGTATCCTGCTTTGCGCTTATAGCCAACCTCATAATCGGCCTCGTCAACACCGATAAAAGCGACTTTTTGATGGCCCTTATCGATTAATAATTGCGTGATATCCTTCGCAGCTTGAAAATTATTATTAATTACCGAAGGAACACCCTGCAGTTCTTGTCCGGTTGCGACGAAAGGTATACGTAATTTTTTAATTTCGTCTTGTAACTCCTCGCCCCTATTTGTTGCAAGAAGAATAATACCGTCCACTTGTTTACTTTTTAACAGCTTAAGATATTCAATCTCTTTCTTTGGATCAAGATTAGTATTGGTTAACAGGATTTGATAGCCATGTTCTGCAAGTTCCTCACTGATTCCATTCACTAATCGACTCGCAGTCTCTGTGCTCAGTTTTGGCAGGATGACCCCAATGACATTTGACTGCTTTGTCCGTAATGCTTTAGCGTGCTCACTTGGAATATAGCCTGTTTCGTCAATTATTTTTAAGATGCGTTTTCGAACGTCATCACTCACATACCCTGAATTGTTCAATACGCGTGAAACAGTTGCACTAGACACGTTAGCCAGCCTCGCAATTTCTTTCATTGTCACCATGACATATCCTCCATTACATTTCGTTTCCTCTCTATTTTACACAATTCTTACTAAGTCTAAAGAAATTTATGCTTTAATAAAAGTGTTTGTATGCTAAGTGTTCAAAATCCATTATAATAAATTCAAAAAACTGGTAAAGGTTGCGGGGAACATGATATGTAAGCTTGAGCAAGTTGAATACACTAGTATAAAACCACTCCTGAATGATTTAGCAAACCATCCTGTGATTAACGGTGTCATCGAGGGTAATAATTTAGGGGAGATTTACGTGGACCTTCGTGATTACCCCCAAACTGCACTCATTTGGGCGAAAAATGAAATGTTTTACTTATGTGGAAGAGTTGATAATCGAGAGTTTAACCTCGAACTAGAGGAATATATTGCCTCAGTGATAAGATTGGAAGCACTTTTCGATGAGGACACGTTAAATCTGGAGGTTTATCCAACTCATGAATGGGATGCACCGATAGAGTCTATTTTTACACGAGTTGCACTTCTGAAAGGAGAACGAGTTCCGTTTGTTTTTCAGAAGGATCGGTTTGCCTTTGATGATTACGAGGTATCGTCGGGTTACGAAATTAAAAAAGTTGATCAAACTCTCGTAGAACTCGATTCACAGCAAGTGATTAAACAGGAGATTACGAAGTTTTGGGACCTTGATTTATTTTTTCAAAAAGGAATTGGATATGCTGTTATGCAAGGCTCCACTGTTATCGGGACATGTCTATCTGTGTTTGTCTCAGGGAACGAATACGAGATTGGAATTAATACATATGATAAAAGCCACCGCGGCAAAGGCCTGGCTACGGCAATGGCGATAGCCTTTATCAAGGAATGCTTGCGACGAGGTGGCACTCCTCATTGGACAACAGAATCTTTTCGCAAGGATTCCATCGTGATCGCGAATAAACTTGGCTTCAAACAACTCGAGAATTATCCTGTTTATTACCTACCGTTTAAACAATTCGTGATTAAGTAAGAGGTACATTCGATTTGCGCATGGTTTTTTAAGGTTGGGTGTTAAAAACCATGCGTATCTTCCGTTTGCGCATGCTTTTGTCGATGACAGCTAAAACACCTCACGCGCAACTGCCATCTTCTGGGGAAAACCGCATCAAAAGTAGCTAAAAATTCCATTTTCTACTACTTGCGCATCTTTTCTACGGAATAGCACGGTAAAACCATTCGTATATTCGGTTACCCCGTGCTTTTATCTGTAATCGCTACTCAAAAACAAGCGCATCTTACAATAGGAGGATAATGCAACCTTAATAGCGACTGAAACTGTAACATTCTTCCACCTTCGCATCATAACTAAGTAAAACGCACCGTAAAACCATGAGTATGTCCAAATCTAATGCTTCGGCTTTTTTCTAATTATTAACTGGTTGAGCACCTCTGAAAGTACGAGTCCGAATGCAATAGAGCCTGAGATCATAAAAGCTCTCGCTGCCAATGGTAAGGCAGTGGAATAGTCATTCTCAACAAAATTACGCATTGCGTCGTACGCTATCCCACCTGGCACCAACGGAATAATTCCAACAATACTATAGATAATAACAGGGTTTTTGTACGTCTTTGCTAAAACATGACTGATGATTGCGACTAAAAAAGAAGCAGCTAGTGTCGCATATACGGCATCAACGCCATTTAAAAACAGATAAATATATACCATCCATCCAATCATTCCAACAAGCCCACATTTTAAAAGGGACCTTTTCGGGACATTGAAGATGATTCCAAATGTACTTGATGCAACAAAGCTTGTAATTAAATGGGAAAGCATTTTAAACTCCTTTCTTTAGAAAATCGATAGTACAACAGCGATTCCCGTACCAATCGCAAAGGCTGTTAAAAACGCTTCGGCACCCTTTGCAATTCCTGACATTAGGTGTCCTGCAATTAAATCACGTACTGCATTTGTTATTAACAATCCCGGTACTAGTGGCATAACAGAACCGATAACGATTTTATCAAGCTCCAATCCAATCCCTGTGACGATAAAAATATAAGCGACGATTCCGATTACAAAAGACGCGATAAATTCAGCGAAAAATTTAATGCGAACAATATGATGAATATACACAAAAAAAGCAAAGCCTACTCCTCCAGCGACACACGCAGGTAAGAAGTCAACCCAACTCCCTAGAAACATAATCGTAAAACATCCACTAGCTAGTGCAGACGCTAAAATTTGAATCCAGACCGGATATAATAGATCCTTTTGACTCAGATCTCGAAGTTGTTTCCTAGCCTCCGCTAATGACAGCTCGCCACCGCTGATCTTGCGGGAAATGCTATTAACAAGCACGACCTTCTCCAAATCCGTTGTTCGAGTTGAAATACGTACTAAATTGGTTTTTTCTGTCTCGCTCGTTGAAAAAATAATCCCCGTTGGCGTTACATAGCTATGAGACGTGGAAATCCCAAAGGCGGCGGCCATTCTGTTCATCGTATCCTCCACTCGATACGTTTCGGCCCCGCTCTCAAGCATAATTTTGCCTGCCAATAAGCAAACTTCAACAATTCTACTCTTCTTATCCATTTATCACCGCTCCGATGTTAATTAAGTACACCTTGGCGTATTTGCGCCCAGATTTAGGACCACAGGAAGTGGGTCTTAAAGACGTTGCCACAGGATGTGGCGTTTTTAGTCTTTGTTCTTAATGTCGAAAAGCCTCCTCTAAAAATCTGTGGCATCCGCCGGGCTTAACTTTATTCAGTAGTCTTAGGTCATCAAAACAATACCTTATACATTTATCCTTTAGAATAATGATGAAATTGTCTTTTTTTGAATAAAGTTATTTTCATATTGTAAAGCTTAAATGAAAGATACCCTCATAATCAACATTATCTTTGGTAAACATGAGATTAATGGCATTTATTCTGGTTTTATGATATATTCATCAATTATAGTACCGTTCAAAAAGAAACGAAAGAAACGCCTTTCTGATACTTTTTGAATGCTAGTAAAGGCTAACGAAAGAGGTTATGGACGTGGATAATAATAACGTTTCAAATTTCATTAGGAATATCATAATCGACGATTTAGAAACTGGGAAGCGCGACCATGTCGTGACTCGCTTTCCTCCAGAACCAAATGGGTACCTACATATCGGACACGCTAAATCAATCGTGCTAAATTTTGACTTAGCCGATGAGTTTAAGGGTAAAACAAACCTTCGTTTCGATGATACGAATCCATTAAAGGAAGATATTGAGTTTGTAAACTCCATTAAAGAAGATGTAAAATGGCTCGGCTATGACTGGGACGGTTTATTTTTTGCATCGAATTACTTTGAAGAAATGTATGACCGAGCTGTCTTATTGATTAAAAAGGGACTAGCGTATGTGGACGATTTAAGTGCTGATGAAATCCGTGAATATCGTGGGACCTTGACAGAGCCTGGAAAAGAGAGTCCATACCGTGAGCGTACAATTGAGGAAAACCTCAATTTATTTGAAAATATGCGTGCTGGAAAGTATGGAAACGGTGAAAAAGTGTTACGTGCAAAAATTGATATGAAATCACCTAACATCAATTTACGTGACCCTGTTATTTACCGAATTTCTCATACATCACATCATAATACAGGTGATCAATGGTGCATCTATCCATTGTACGCTTTTGCACATCCAATTGAAGACGCCATTGAAGGTGTGACTCACTCTATTTGTACAATCGAGTTTGAAGATCAACGACCTTTTTACAATTGGGTTGTTGAACATTGTGAAATGGAAAGTAAGCCACAACAAATCGAGTTCGGCCGTATTAATTTAACAAATACAGTGATGAGTAAGCGTAAGCTAAAACAACTAGTTGAAGAAGGCTATGTAGATGGATGGGATGACCCACGCATGCCTACAATTTCAGGGCTACGTCGAAAAGGATATACACCGGAAGCCATTCGTACCTTCTGCCGTGAGCTAGGGGTAGCAAAAAATAACGGAACAGTCGATACTCAAATGCTTGAGCACTTTGTTCGTGAGGATTTAAAACTAAAAGCACCACGTACAATGGGTATCATTAATCCGCTTAAAGTAGTCATCACTAACTATCCAGAAGGACAAGTGGAGATGCTAGATGCGGAGATTAATCCAGAGAATCCGGAAATGGGCATCAGACAAATTCCATTCTCACGCGAAATTTATATTGAGCAAGAGGATTTCATGGAAGACCCACCGAAGAAATACTTCCGTCTGTTCCCTGGTAATGAGGTGCGTTTAAAGCATGCGTACTTTATTAAATGTGAAGAGGTTATTAAGGATGAGGAAGGTAAAGTAATTGAACTTCGTTGTACGTATGACCCTGAAACAAAGAGTGGTACCGGCTTTACAGGTCGTAAGGTAAAAGGAACCATTCATTGGGTTGAAGCTACTCAAGCCGTGCCTGCAGAATTTCGTCTGTACGAGCCATTGATTCTAGATTCAGATGAGAATGCGGAAGACGCGGATAAAACGTTCCTGGATTATGTCAATCCAAACTCTCTTGAGATTTTAAATGGATTTGTTGAGCCGAACATGAAAGATGTGAAACCTCAGGATAAGTTCCAATTCTTTAGACATGGTTATTTTAATGTGGATCCAAAACACACTACAGAAGAACAAATCGTCTTTAACCGAATTGTATCCTTAAAAAGTTCGTTTAAATTATAAAAAATAAAGACTCGTGCTGCGAAAATTGCACGAGTCTTTTTTCATTATTATTTATGATTGGTACTGTACCTGATGAAGATTAGCAAAGATGCCGCCTTTTTCAAGTAACTCATCATGACCACCTTGTTCTGCAATTCCATCCTCAGTGACAACAACAATGCGATCCGCATTACGAATCGTTGCAAGTCGATGGGCAATCACAAGTGTTGTACGATTCTTGGACAGCTCTGTTAAGGCTTTTTGAATAATTTTCTCCGTTTCCGTATCTAGGGCAGATGTTGCCTCATCTAAAATTAAGATTGGTGGATTTTTCAAAAACATCCTTGCAATTGCAATCCGTTGTTTTTGGCCGCCTGAGAGCTTAAGTCCTCTTTCCCCAACCTGGGTTTCATATCCATCCGGAAGGCCTGCAATAAACTCTTCTAAATGAGCACGTTTTGCGGCTTCCTCTATTTGCTCATCCGTTGCTCCAAGCATTCCATAGGCAATATTTTCACGAAGAGTTCCAGTGAACAAGAAAACATCCTGTTGGACGATTCCAATCTGTGATCGTAATGATTGCTTTGTCATTTTCCGAATATCCATTCCGTCAATTGAAATCAATCCGCTATCAACATCATAAAAGCGCGGAATCAATGAACATATCGTAGTCTTACCGGCTCCTGATGGACCAACGAACGCCACTGTCTCACCAGCATGGATTTTGAGATCGATATTCTTTAGGACTGGTCCCTGCTTTTCATCATAACCAAAGGTTACTTGATTAAAAACAATATCACCTCGAAGCGAAGAAACGGAAACCGCATCCTTTGCATCTACAACTTCCGGCTCCATATCGAGCAACTCCGTAAATCGCTTGAAACCAGCCATGCCTTTTGGATACAACTCCAGTAAGGCACTAATTTTATCAATAGGCTTAAACAAAACATTTACATACAGCACAAAACCAACTAGTTCACCGTAAGATAGTTGACCATTAAAGCTTAGCCACGCACCAACAACTAACACGATTAACACAAATAGACGTGTCATTAGATAAATACCTGCAGACGTTGAGCCCATCACTTTGTATGCACTAAGTTTTGAGCGACGAAACTTGCGATTATCTACAGTGAAACGAGAGATTTCAAATTCCTCATTTGTAAAAGATTGAACAACTCGTGCTCCAGCAACACTGTCCTCGACTCGTGCATTAACGTCAGCAATATTCGTATACATGGACTTCCACGCGCGATTCATTCGAACGTTAGAAAAAGCTATGAGCCAAATCAAAAACGGTACAACAATAATGGCAATTAGCGCAAGCTTCACATTAATCGTAAGCATAATCCAAAATGCCCCAACAAATGTCATAACTGCAATAAATAAATCCTCAGGACCATGATGGGCTAACTCACCAATATCAAACAAGTCATTTGTGATTCGACTCATAATATGGCCTGTTTTTGTGTTATCAAAAAAACGAAACGATTGCCTTTGTACGTGTTGAAATAACTGCTGCCTCATGTCCGTTTCAATATTAATTCCAAGCTTATGTCCCCAATACCCTACAATAAATTGAAGTCCCGAACTGAGTAGATATAAAATCAATAGCCCAATACTTATCCATATAATCGCCGACCAGTTTTTCGTAGGTAGCATGGTATCGATTAAATATTGAACCGCAAGCGGAAAGGCCAGTTCTAGAATTGCAACCACAACCGCACAACTGAAATCGATTATAAACAGTTTGCGGTGCGGCTGATAATATGTAAAAAAACGCCGAATCATTCTTTCTCTCTCCTTCTATTCTCTTATGCCTACTCGAATTATAAGCCTCTTCACCTAAATTTGCCAAACTATTTTGTTACTCGAAATAGTGATCAACGTACGATTTGAATACTTACAACAGGCGAACCGTCCCACAGGTCCTTGAATAGGATATAGAAAAACGAACATGGGATGGTGATGAACTTAATGGACCTACCAACAATATTGTCTGGACCAATTCTACGTCGCGTTGAGCCTTCTCACATCTATATTTGGATTGCACTGAGCAATCGACACAAGCTTAGTGCCAAGCTTTATCATATTGAAAGTACTGAGGGTACAGAACACGAGTACCATGAGATAGATTGCGATTCTGAAACGACGACCTTTCGCGCCGGAAAACAGCTATATATTAGTCTAATTAAACTAACACCAAATGGGAGCACATTCCCGGTCAACACACTCCTTGGCTATAATCTTCATTTTCAAAAAAACGCTAAGGTTCTAGATCTTCAAGATTTCGGATTACTTGGTCATAACCTACCCCACTCCATCACTTATGGTGACCTCCGTTTTCCAAGTTTCTATATTCGAGATCCTAAACAACAACAGACCAATATTCTTTATGGTTCATGCCGAAAGCTACATGGGAAAGGAGAAGATACCCTTAGCCAAGGTGATGTAGCGGTTGAAAATAACTACCTAGACCTTGAAAATCGACCTGGCACTTTATTTCTATTAGGGGACCAAATTTATGCTGATGATGTGCCAGATCCGGTATTTCCTATTATGACTGACGCTGGTAAAAGGCTGATTGGAAAAGAGGAAAATCTTGCAGAGATCGAGCCTCGTCTCAATGAAAAACCTTTTCATACATCACTCAGCCAAACCCGCGGTAGACAATATATTATGGAACGCTTTTGTAAGTTTACCTCCTCGCATTGTCGGAATCATGCTATGACACATGGAGAATATGCCGCTCTCTATCTATTATCCTGGTCACCTGAGCTTTGGGATTCATATACAGACAATTGTACCTTCCCTACATTTAATGAAAGCAATAAGAAGAACCAGATTTATTTTATCTACGAAAACAATGAACGTAACAAAGAAGAAAATGTGTACAAAAAGGAATATGAAGAACAAGTGGAAGATGTGAAGGAGACCTATAAAACACTGTCCAAGATACGTAGGTTACTTGCAAACATTCCAACTTATATGATTTTTGATGACCATGATATAACAGATGATTGGAATATTAGTCATCACTGGAAAAATAACGTCTTTCAATCAAATCTTGGCCGACATGTTGTTGCCAATGGATTAGCGGCATACTGGTTATTCCAAGGGTGGGGCAATGACCCGGACCAATTTAATGATTCATTTTTAAAGACGATGTGGAAATATTGCAGAAGCTATGATGCCCGTTCAGCGGCACATGGTGCATGGGAGGAAATGCTTTGGAATTTTGATCAATGGAATTTCGTTGCACCAACAAATCCTACTTCTATTTTTCTCGATACACGAACACAGCGAAAGTATGATCATTCTCCCCTTCCCGTTTCCCTTGGACGTACCATCGAGGAAAAGGATCGGCCTCCACAACTTATAGGTGAGCGTGGGTGGCAGACCATCACAGACTGTTTATACACGAGTGGATGGAAAAGCGGAGAGGCACTCCTTATTATCTCCCCTGCTCCTGTCTATGGAATCGGCCTAATCGAGTCATTTCTAAATCAATATATTTACCCATTAAAAACGATTGGAGTACCTGTGACAACAGCTTTTGATTTCGAATCTTGGAAATATAACGGAGAGGGCTTTAGTGAACTCCTGTATCAGATCAAAGAGTGGAACCCGAGTCACTGCTTCATTTTATCGGGTGATGTTCACTATGCTTCTGCAGTAACTACAAATGTTGAATTTCCTGATCATGATAAACTATGCATCTACCAATTTACCAGTAGCCCGATGAACAATATGAGTTTTTCCGGAGTTCAAGGAGGGTTAATGAAGGCGATTGTAACGATTAATGCAGCAAAACGGAGGAATAAAGAGATTAACAGATATTGTGATGCGAGTTACGATATTGTTAAACAAAAAAGAAATACTCCATGTCCTGACGATTTTACTTGGAAAGAAAAAATACGATACCTCTCTTCAAACCGAGGTCCGATTATTGAAACTGATAATAATCTCGGCCATCTCGTCATCACACCTACTTTTGTCCAAAATTCCCTATTACAGGCAAAAAAAGAAATCACCTATGCACCTATCACACTGTCATAAAAATACCCCGTGCTTTTATGTAGCACGGGGTCTATTCATTATTTAACAGGTTTTTTCAAGAATCCAACTAATAAGGCTGTTATCACTGTTCCAATAATAATTGAAAGTACATATAATGCCCAGTTACCCGTTACAAACGGAATAACAAAGATTCCACCATGTGGTGCCGGAAGGCCAATACCAAACGCAAGCGTTAATGCACCTGTAATCGCAGACCCAATCACCGCAGATGGTATAACACGACCAGGGTCAGCAGCTGCAAACGGTATCGCCCCTTCTGTTATGAAGGATGCACCCATGAAATAAGCTGTTTTACCTGCCTCACGTTCTTGCTTTGTAAACTTATGTTTAAACAGTGTAGTGGCTAAGGCTAGTCCTAGTGGTGGGGTCATTCCACCCGCCATAATTGCTGCATGTGGTGCATAGTTTCCAGCATCAATCATCGCAATTCCAAAGGTAAATGCTGCCTTATTGATCGGGCCACCCATATCAATTGACATCATTCCACCTAAAATTAACCCTAGAACGACTAAATTCCCTGTACCTAATCCTTCAAGCCAGCCAGTCAATCCGTCCATTACAGATTTTAACGGGCCAACGAGTACATACATAATGGCACCTGTAATCAAGATTCCAAAGAACGGATATATTAGCACTGGTTTCAGTCCCTCAAAAGAGGATGGTAAACTTGAAAATGCTTTTTTAATTAAGAGCACAACATATCCGGCTAAGAATCCAGCAATTAATCCTCCTAAAAATCCAGCATCGCCAGTTGTCGCCATATATCCACCGATCATACCTGGAGCTAAACCTGGTCGGTCGGCAATACTCATCGCAATAAATCCAGCCAACACAGGGATCATTAATTTGAATGCATTGGCACTACCAATCGTCATCAATGCTCCTGCGATTGGATTATAAGATGGATCATTAGGGTCAGATGCATTTATTCCAAAGATAAATGAAATGGCAATTAGTAGCCCGCCTCCCACAACAAATGGAAGCATATTAGAAACACCATTCATTAAGTGCTTATAAAAACCACTTTTTTCTCCATCTTCTGTTTTTTCCTTTTTAGTCTGTTCCGCTTTGTAGATTGGCGCATCCTGGTTTACCGCTCTAGTTAATAATTCCTCTGGTTTACGAATTCCTTGAGCCACTGGTACCTGAATCACCTTCTTGCCATTAAAACGAGCCATCTCTACTTGTTTATCCGCGGCAACAATAATCACTAAAGCTCCATCAATTTCTTCCTGGGTTAACTTATTCTTCACCCCAGTAGAGCCATTTGTTTCAACTTTTAAATCAATGTTCATTTCTTTCGCTTTTGCTTTCAAAGCATCCGCAGCCATATACGTATGAGCAATACCTGTTGGACATGCAGTTACGGCAAGAACCTTTTGTTGACCTTCCGTTTTCACCTCAACCGGTGCCTCGTCTTCTTCCGACTCACTTTGCTTGTCATCAATAGCTCGAATAAGTTCCTCTGGACTTTTAACTTGCATTAACTTCTCTCGGAAACCAACATCCATTAATAGCGAAGACAAATTTGATAATGTTTCAAGATGTTCATTATTCGCCCCTTCACTCGCGGCAATCATGAAAAATAAATGACTTGGTTGTCCATCTAAGGATTCATAATCGATTCCCTTTGTAGAGCGACCAAACGCGATTGCTGGTGTTTTCACGGCAGCCGTTTTTGCATGTGGAATTGCAATCCCTTCGCCAATTCCAGTTGTACTTTGGCCTTCCCTTGTTAATATAGCTTGTTTATATTGCTCTTTATCTTGAAGCCGTCCAGCTTCATCAAGTTTTGAGACCAACTCATCAATAACATCAAGCTTTGACGTAGAAGAAAGTTCAATAATGACCGTTTCTTTCTTCAACAATTCTGTAATTCTCATACTGCATGTTCCTTTCTATAATTCATTCACTTGTACTTGTGAAATCAATTCATTAATTTTCTCTGCTGTCGCTAAACCCTCCGAATAGGCTGTAGCACTGCCAGCCGTCGCCCCAAACCGGAATGCTTTAATTACATCCTGAGTTTTCAAATATGATGCTATAAAACCAGCAACCACAGAATCTCCAGCTCCAACCGAATTAACAAGTTTTCCTTCTGGAATTGACGCATAATATACCTTTTCATTTACAAACAGCAAGCTACCCTTATCGGCCATTGAGACGATTACATGCTGTGCTCCCATTTCAATCAACTTTTTACCGTAAGGAATTGCTTCTTCGGCATTGTTTATCTCAACACCAAAAATTTCTCCTAATTCATGATGATTTGGTTTAATTAAAAACGGCTTATAAGGAAGTACCTCGACTAATAAATCCTTGGTCGCGTCCACAACAACCTTTACTTCCTTGTCTTGTAATTTCATAGTTATTTGTTGATACAATGTAGAGGGTAACGAAGAGGGAATACTTCCTGCGAGTACTAGAACGTCCCCTTTTTGTAGTTGATTAATCTTCTCTACTAGTTGCTCAAGCTTAAAAGTGGTAATGTTCGGACCAGCCCCATTTATTTCGGTTTCAATAGTTGAATGTAGTTTTACATTAATTCTTGTATCACCTTCAACGTTGACAAAATCCGTCTTGATATTCTTTTCAGTTAAGCTATCAATAATAAACTTGCCCGTAAAACCTCCAATAAACCCTAATGCAACACTGTCTAGCCCGACATTTTGCAGAACTGTGGAAACATTAATACCCTTTCCACCAGGTCTTTTCCGTTCAGTTTTAATTCGATTCAGACCTCCCACCTCAAAATCATCTAACTCGATAAAATAATCGATGGAAGGATTTAACGTAACTGTATAAATCATGTTGTCACGACCTTTATGTTGATATGTCCCTGATAGGATTCTAGTTCGCTCTTTGTTAATCCATTATCAGTTATTAACACAGCGTCCTTTAATGAAGAAACTTTAGAAAAAGAAACTTCATTAAATTTCGTGTGATCTGCTAGAATATAACATTCACTAGCTAAGCCCATTGCAGTTTGCTTAATCAATGCCTCTTCTGGGTCTGGTGTTGTATACCCATACTTTAAGTCAATCCCATTCACTCCTAAAAAGCACTTATCAAATCGATATAAGTTCAAACTTTCTAGAGCTCGGCTCCCGATTAAGGCTTTCGTTTGTGGCTTCACCACTCCACCTGTTAGGTAGGTAGTAATTCCTTTTTCAAGCAAAGGCTCAATTAAATTGACAGCGTTTGTCACAACTGTAATACCCTCATGATTAAGAAAAGGAATCAGTTCCTGAGAGGTTGTCCCCGCATCCAAATAGATTGAATCACCTTCATGAATAAGTTGTGAAGCATACTGAGCAATTGCTCGTTTTTCCTTTATGTTCTTTGATGATTTTTCTATATAACTCGGCTCCACTCGATTTCCTTGTACGAGGGAAGCACCACCATGAATCCGTTTTAATATATTCTTATCCTCAAGTTGAACTAAATCACGGCGAATTGTCGATTCAGATGAGTTCGTTCTTTCAACTAACTCTTGAAGTTTTACGACTCCATTTTCCTTAAGCAAGGAGATGATAAGCTGATGTCTTTCTGGAGTTAACATCCTGTCACTTCCTTAGTGATAGATTGTACTCTCATTATATTGAAGCCTCTTTCATAAATCAATCAAAAACATTCATTTTCGTTCACAAACAGTCACAAGTAAATTTTCCCTCTTCAATAGAAAATCCTCATGTTGTATAATAAAGACAATCGAATAAAAGGTTTTCTAGGGTTCCGTAGCATTTGCTAGTCTGGTCCGAGAGAAAACTCATAGCTATAGAGTATGTTCAATAGTTCGGTGAACCTACCAAACTTGCTATGCCACGGAGGGACAAAAGCCTGGGAGATTATACATTGTTATAATCTCTTAGGCTTTTCTTTTTTATCCGGAAACCTCAAGGAGGAGAAAAAAATGAATTTAGATTGGGTAAAGGTCTTTTTTGCGGCCTTTTTTGAAGTATTTTGGGTAATTGGATTAAAGCATGCGGATAGCTTTTGGACATGGGCGGGTACAGCGGTTGCGATTTACGTTAGTTTTTACGCTTTAATTGCTGCTGGAAAGAAATTACCTGTTGGAACGGTTTATGCGGTCTTTGTTGGACTTGGAACTGCAGGAACCGTATTATCCGAGATTTTATTTTTTAATGAACCAGTCAAAATTACAAAGCTTGTATTAATCGGGCTGCTACTTATCGGAGTTATCGGCCTTAAGCTTGTTACAAAGGAAAAAGAATCAGAAGGAGTTGAGGGATAATGGCATGGTTCTTACTAATACTTGCTGGCATTTTTGAAATGTTAGGGGTTGTGATGATTAATCGACTTCACGCTAAGAAGGATTGGCAATCTCTTGTGCTCCTTCTCGTCACATTTGGTGGTAGCTTTTTGTTCCTAAGTATGGCAATGAAAACTTTACCCATGGGAACTGCATATGCTGTATGGACTGGAATTGGTGCATCAGGTGGAGCCATTTTAGGGATGATTTTTTATGGAGAGCCAAGGGACTGGAAACGTTTCGTGTTCATTGCACTAATTATTAGCTCTGCTGTTGGACTAAAGCTTGTAGGATAAAAAGGATAAAAAGGGGCTGTTTTGTACAATTCAGCCCTAGAGTTATGAGTATATTAGTATGATCTATTTGAAGCTACATCTACTTTATTTGCATCAATCATTAAGAAAATGGCAGAAAGAATATGCATGGTCATACCAACAAATGGTATCCACCCAATGCACGATGTTATTATGCCTAGAATACTTCCTACATATGAGCCTCCGTCCTTCTTAGTAAGTACTAGGGTAATAATGTGGAGAATCAACATGATACCTAGCGGCGCCCAGAAAAAACCTATGATAATTGAAGCCCCTAAAAATGGTATTCCTAAAATTGCCTCAAGACCACCTGTCACCCACTTAAGTATTCTCGAAACAGACATCTGTTCACCTCCTACTGTTAGTATTCATTTCTATTACTAAATTAACCGTTCATGCTGTTTGCTATATGCTCGACATAATACTTCCATTTCCGAGGAAATACAACAACAGTTAATATTGAAACTTGTCTAAAAATGAGAAATAATCCTTTAAAAAATCATAAAAAAGTTGTTCTGTTGGTAGCAATTTTCTCTCTTTGGGGATAATAATCCCAACGGAACGTGTTACTTCAGGATGAACCACCGAAACTTTAACAGTAGAATGAGGTACATTTTCAATTAATGTCACTTCAGGTATAATTGTTACTCCAAGTCCTGCTGAAACCAGACCTTTTATTGCATCAATATCTTCTCCTTCAAAAGAAACTCTCGGTTGAAATCCAAGTTGATTACACGCTTTTACAATAATGTCTCGTAGAACATATCCGTTTGGAAATAATACAAATTGTTCTTCTTTTAATTGACTTAAGTTTAATGACTTATTTTTTGCTAATGGGTGGGAACGAGGTAACAATGCCACCATTTTATCAGTAAAGAGAGTGGTACCCGTTATCTTTTTTTCTTGGTTCGGCACTGGTCCTAGAAGTGCCATATCTATTTCTCCTGTTTTCACTCGCTCAACCAAAGAATAATAATTTCCCTGGGACAACGAAAACTTTACTTGCGGATGGGCATCACGAAAAGCCGATACGACTGTTGGAAGAGTATGTGCCGCTAAGCTACTTGGAAATCCTATTCGAATGGTTCCTCGTTCTGGGTCTAAATATTCTTCAATTTCTCGTTTAGCATTATCCAGGACATTTAACGCCTGCTCAACATGGTCTAAGAATACCCTTCCGATGGGAGTCAGTTTTACATTTCTTCCATCTCTTATAAATAAATCTACGCCTAGTTCGGCTTCTAAATTGAATAACTGTCTACTTACAGCGGATTGTGCTATATGCATCGAATTTGCTGCTTCTGTGACATGTTCACGTTTCGCAACTTCGATAAAATAGGTCAGTTGTCTAAGTTCCAACGGGCTTTTCCTCCATTCATCTATTTTTGGCATTAATTATATCTTTTATTAATATTGTTTAGATTAATTATTCATTATAAAATGATAAATATCAAGAATTTACAGATAAAAACCGTCCGGAGATTTTGACAAACAAAATATATAGCAAAGAAAGGGTGAATGTACACGATGGCTATGATCGAAAAGTCAATTCCTGTACCAGAGTTAAAAGAAGCGACCGATTATATGAACAAAGTATATGAGGAGGTAAAGAAGAGAAACCCTCATGAACCTGAGTTTCACCAGGCTGTAAAAGAAATCTTTCTATCCCTTGTACCTGTGTTTGCTAAGAATCCCAAATATATGAAGTATGCAATTTTAGAAAGAATCGTTGAACCAGAAAGAATGATTACATTCAGAGTACCATGGGTAGATGATCAAGGACAAATTCATGTAAATCGTGGCTATCGTGTTCAGTTTAACAGCACGCTTGGTCCATATAAAGGCGGATTGCGTTTCCATCCTTCCGTAAATACAAGTATCATTAAGTTCCTCGGATTTGAACAAATCCTTAAAAATTCCTTAACTGGACTTCCTATTGGCGGAGGTAAAGGTGGATCTGACTTTGATCCAAAAGGCAAATCAGAAAATGAAGTGATGCGTTTTACGCAAAGCTTTATGACCGAGTTAGCTAGACATATCGGTCCTGATATCGACGTACCAGCTGGAGACATCGGCGTAGGGGCTAGAGAAGTTGGTTACATGTTCGGTCAATATAAAAGGCTTCAAGGTAGCTTCGAAGCAGGCGTTCTTACCGGCAAGGGGCTCGGTTATGGTGGAAGCCTTGTTCGTACGGAAGCAACTGGTTATGGTACAGTCTACTTTGTCGAAGAGATGCTAAAAGAACAAGGTCTTTCTTTCGAAGGAAGTACTGTAGTTGTATCAGGTTCTGGTAATGTTTCAATTTATGCGATTGAGAAAGCTCAGCAACTTGGCGCAAAAGTTGTAGCATGCAGTGATTCAAATGGATATATTTATGATGAAAATGGTTTATGTCTAGAAACAATTAAACGCATTAAAGAGGTTGAACGTAAACGTATCAAGGAATATGTCTACGAGCACCCTACTGCAGAATATATGGAAGATTGTTCAGGCATCTGGTCAATTCCTTGTGATATCGCGCTACCTTGTGCAACACAAAACGAAATTGATAGTGAATCTGCACAAACTCTTATTTCAAATGGCGTAAAAGCAATTGGTGAAGGTGCTAACATGCCTTCTACATTAGAAGCAATCGATTTATTCCTCGAAAGCAAAGTTCTTTTCGGACCTGCTAAAGCTGTAAATGCTGGAGGAGTTGCCGTTTCTGCGCTAGAAATGTCACAAAACAGTATGAGATTATCTTGGTCATTTGAAGAAGTAGACAGCAAGCTACAGGATATCATGGCTTCTATCTATCGAAATAGCATGGATGCTGCCGAAGAATACGGTCATCCTGGAAACCTCGTATACGGTGCTAATATTGCCGGCTTCTTAAAAGTAGCAGATGCAATGATCGCTCAAGGGGTTATCTAATATAATACAACTTTTACGCTGTTTTCCTTGTGAAAACAGCGTTTTTTCATACCTTTACACAAAAGAAAGGCACATGCTCCTTAATTGGAACATGTGCCTTTTTACTTCTATGTCTAGCTCCAGCCTTACAAGGGCTTGCGCTTTTCTTATAATCAACCTTCTAATAATAGGTCTTCTGGGTCTTCTAATAATTCTTTTACTTTTACAAGGAATCCGACAGCGTCTTTTCCATCAATGATTCTGTGGTCATAGGATAATGCCACGTACATCATTGGACGTACTTCAACTGTGTCATTGTTGTCTACAACGACAGGACGTCTTTGGATTTTATGCATTCCTAAAATACCAACCTGCGGTGCATTGATAATCGGCGTTGAGTTCAAGGAACCAAATGTACCACCGTTTGTGATGGTGAATGTGCCACCTTGAAGATCACTTAAACCTAATTGGTTGTCTCTTGCTTTTACAGCTAAGCGTCCAATTTCAGCTTCAATTCCCGCAAAGCTTAATGTATCAGCATTGCGTACAACTGGTACAACTAAGCCTTCATCTGTGGAAACAGCTACGCCGATATCATAGAAATTCTTAAGTAGAATTTCGTTTCCTTGGATTTCAGCATTTACGTATGGGTAAGCCTTTAACGCTCCGATAACAGCCTTTGTAAAGAATGACATGAAGCCAAGCTTTACACCATGTTTTTTATAGAAAGCATCCTTACGACGAGCTCTTACATCCATAACAGCCGTCATATCGACCTCGTTGAACGTTGTAAGCATAGCAGCGGTTTGCTGAGCTTCAACAAGACGTTTTGCGATTGTTTGACGACGTCTAGACATTTTAATTCGTTCTACTCGCGGATCATCATTTACCACTGGAGCTGCCGCAGGTTGCTTTGCAGAAGGAACTGGTGTTGGTGTCGCTTGTGCTTGCTTATATGCTTCCACTCCCTCAACACGTACACGTCCTAGTGGATCCTTATATGGAACTTCACTTAAATCAATGCCAAGTTCTCTTGCTCTTTTTCGAGCTGCAGGAGAAGCAATAGCTGGCTTACCTTTTTCTGCAGATTCAACAGCAACTGTCTCTTCTTTAGCTTCTGGAGCTGGCGCCGCTTTAGGCTCTTCTGAAGGCGCAGCATCTGGAGCTGGTGCTGCCGCGCTTGATTCAGAACCATTTTCATCAAGTTTTGCGATGACTTGACCTACTTCAACATTATCGCCGGGTTGAAATAAAAATTCTTTAATAACACCTGTATGCTCACTATTAATTTCAACATTTACTTTATCTGTTTCTAATTCAGCGATTGACTCACCTTTGGTAACGAGTTCGCCTTCTTTTTTTAACCATTCAACAATTGTTCCTTCTGTTATGGACTCAGCTAATTCCGGTACTTTAATTTCGATCATTGCTGATTCCCTCCTTTGTCTGTAAGCAATGCATCTTGCATAATCCAAGCTTGTTCTTGTTTATGAATGTCTGGGTCACCTGTAGCAGGACTAGATCGCTTTGGTCTTCCCACATAATCTAATGTAATTTTTTCAGATAGAATATCCATTAGTACTGACTGAAGTGCCGGCCATGCCCCCATGTTCTTAGGCTCTTCCTGAACCCAAACTACCTCTTGTAGATTTGGATATTGGCTTACTAATTCTTCAAGTTCTTTCTTAGGGAATGGATACATTTGCTCCACTCTTGCTATATGCAACGTATCAACGTGTTCTTCAGGTAAATTTGTAACCTCGTTCGCTAAATCAATTGCTACTTTACCAGTACAAAGAAGTAAGCGTGTTACTTTGTCTTTGTTCGTTCCCATTCCTGGTTGCTCAAGTAATGGCTTAAAGCTTCCATTTGTTAAATCCTCTAATGATGAAGCTGTTTGTGGATGACGTAGTAGACTCTTTGGAGTCATTACGATCAACGGTCTTGCTTCATCCGTAGAAGCTAGTAATGATTGACGTCTTAATAAATGGAAGTATTGAGATGCACTAGTTACATTCGCAACAATCCAGTTATATTCTCCAGCACCGTTTAAGAATCGCTCAACTCTTCCGCTTGAGTGTTCTGGACCTTGTCCTTCATACCCATGAGGTAATAGCATCACAAGTCCCGACTTTTGACCCCATTTTGCATGACCAGAAGAGATGAATTGATCAATAATTGGCTGTGCTACGTTTACGAAGTCGCCGAATTGAGCTTCCCAAATGACAAGAGCATTCTCATCTTGGACACTATAGCCATATTCGAAACCGAGAACAGCCGTCTCAGAAAGTGGGCTGTTATAAATAGAGAATGATGCCTTCGCTTCTGGGATATTGTGTAATGGAATATATTTTTCATTTGTTTCAAAGTCATTTAGGGCAACATGACGATGAGCAAATGTTCCTCTTTCACTATCTTGGCCTGTTAAGCGAACCGTTTTTCCTTCCGCAAGCACAGATCCAAATGCGAGTGTTTCAGCTAATGCCCAGTCTACTTTATTCGCCTCATCTAATGCTGTTTCACGTCTTTTTAGAATACGCTCAAGCTTTGGATAAACCGATAGTGAATCAGGCCATTGTAACAGCCCCCTGTTGATGCTTCTTAATAGGTCAGCAGGTACTGTTGTATCGAATTCTGGAATAGCAGATAATGCTTTAGGCTTTTTCGGCTTGACACGCTCTTCGTTTTCCGCAAAGTCATCAAAAATGGATTGAAGACCTTGCATAAACTCATCACGCTTTTGCGTTAATTCCTCTTCTGTCAATACGTTTTCAGCTACAAGCTTATAACCGTATTTATCTGCAATCACAGGATGGTTTGCAACTTTTTTATATAATAATGGTTGTGTTACGCTTGGGTCATCCATTTCGTTATGACCAAAACGTCTATAACCAATTAAGTCAATTAAAATATCTTTTTCAAAACGCTTACGATACTCATATGCAAAGTGAATGGCTGCAAGACATGCCTCAGGATCATCTGCATTAACTCGTATGATTGGGATTTCATACCCCTTCGCAAGATCACTTGAATAACGAGTTGAACGAGAATCAGTGTTATTTGTTGTAAATCCAACCATATTGTTCGCAATAATATGAACCGTTCCACCAGTTTCGTAACCTTTTAATCTGCTTAAGTTTAATGTTTCAGCCACTACACCTTCACCAGGGAATGCAGCATCACCATGGATTAGAACACTGATTGCACTTTGCTTGTCCTGAACTGGATAACCAGCTTTTCTTGTGTTGTCTTGTGCTGCTCTAGTAATCCCCAAAACAACTGGGTTTACAAATTCCAAGTGACTTGGGTTGTTTGCGAGATTTATATGTGTTACATGCTCCTTAGGACCTTTATACGTACGATCTGCTCCTAAGTGGTACTTCACATCTCCAGACCAACCATAGTTAATTCCTCTAGAACCTTCTGAAGGAATTAAATCTTTATTTGGTGAATGGTGGAATTCAGAGAAAATGAGTTCATATGGCTTATGCAGAACATGTGCTAACACATTTAAACGGCCGCGGTGAGCCATACCGATCATAATATTGTCGGTACCATCACTACTGCCTTCTTGTATTAATCGTTCTAGCATTGGTACAAGCATATCTAACCCTTCGATTGAGAATCGCTTTTGACCGACAAATGTTTTGTGTAAAAATTTCTCAAAACCATCAACATTCATGAGTCTTTCTGCGAGTTGTTTCTTTTCCTCTGCAGTAAGCTTTAAGTCAATGCCATTTACCTCAACTTGCTGTCTCAACCACTGTCTCTCATCTTCCAGGTCAACATGCGCAAATTCAAACGCAATTGTTTGAGTATAAACAGATTTTAATTGTTCATATGCATCCCAACCATTTTTAACAGTTGGAGGTGCTTCCTCCCAAATATACGATGCTGGGATGTCCATTAAATCTTCTTTTGTTAAACCGTAGTAACCAGGTTCTAAAATGCTGGTATCTGGCATCGGTCTAGTGCGAATCGGGTATATATCTGCAGCTAGATGTCCGTATGCACGAATGTTTTTTATTAGTTTTGCTCCTGATGTAATCGTCTTGATAGTCTTCGGTGAGATACCCCCACTTACTACCTCTGCTGTTGCCGCCTGCTCGTCTGCTGGTGGTGGCCCAAGTTCCTCAAAAAGCGCTTTCACAGAAGGGTCGACTGAACTCGGATCATTCTTGTAATTTTCATACATGTCAAAGACATAACCCATATTCGGGCCATAGAATGATTCCCACACATTTTTCCTTTGTTGGTTATCCATTTTTGATTAGCCTCCATATTACATGTTGTAATATTTACATAGACAATATTGATGTTTCATAGGATTATGATGTCTACCCCTACTATACCTTATTTTCCACTGATTTCTAGTAAAATGCTTACATTGGAAAATACTCAAAAAAATACCGAAAAAACAGGCAAAATAAGAGTTTTTTAATAGTCAAAATCCTTACTAAATATGTTATTCTTATCTTATAGTCGAAATCAGAAAGTTTCCTTGATTTAAATCAAGTTTTAAAAGGAATTTTACTGTAAACAAAATATCATTAGATTTGGAATAACATAAAGTGAAACTCTATTGTAGTACATCATTCCTCTTGAAGTAAAGGAATGTAAAAAGGAATTCATTACCCTTACACTTTTGAAAAGAAAAGTCCGTTTAGACTTCGGCAAGGTAGGTAAAAAATAGTACAACAGGAGTCCGCATTTTATGGGCATTTGAAAGGAGAAAAAGTGTTCTGTATGATCAGCAGTCCACATGATCCAAGCTTTATACGTCTAGTACCTATTTTTCAAGGTTTAAATGAGGAGGAATTGGGCCTTTTACAAAAGGTTACTCAAGTCCGTGATTACCGTAAAGGGGATGTGATTTTTCGAGAAGGAGACCCTTCCGACACTCTTTATATCATTGGTGAAGGCATTATAAAAATTACAAAAGTCGCAGAGGACGGAAAGGAACAAATAGTTCGTCTTTTATTCCCAGATGATTTTTTCGGCCAATCCGCCATGCTACAATCGGAAAATCATTACGCGAATGCGGTAGCAATTAATGATACCGTTATCTATATTATTCAAAAGCAGGACTTTTTTAATACATTAGAGCGAAATCATAAAATGGCCCTTCGCTTTATGAGAGCGTTAAATGAGCGAATTTATCAGGCCGACGAGTGGATGAGCCTACTAAGCCTAATGGAAGTCGAGCAACGGTTGGCAAGCGTACTTCTTTTGTTCAATAATCGCGTTCGCTCAGAGGATGGACGATTCACTCTTCCTATAACGAAAAAAGTACTGGCGTCTCTAATCGGTACAACACCTGAAACCATTAGTCGAAAATTCGTCAAGTTTGTTTCTGAAAATCTGATTGAAATGAATGGTCAACGAGAGGTTCATATCCTCGACCTCGAGGGGTTAAAAAAGAAGGCAAAAACAATATAAATTGTTATTAACCCACTGTATAGAAGTGGGTTTTTTCTTTGAAAAGGATTTGATAATAAGGATCATTTTAATTATAAGGGATTGAATCTTCTTTCTACTAATTTCAGATTCTATGGTTTATAACCCCATAAAAAGGGCCTGACCAATCTTATGGTCGGGCCCTTTCATTATCAATATGACACGTATCGTAATGGATCAACTGCGTTTGAATGGGAGGCTTGATAAGGACCATCATAAATTTCAAAATGAAGGTGCGGCCCTTTCGAATCTCCAGTATTCCCCATATAACCTATTAAATCGCCCTTTTTCACTTGGTCATACTGGCCAACAAAGCGTTCTTGTAGGTGTGCATACAGAGTTGTCATCTGGCGTCCATTGATATAGTGAGTAATTATGACGATATTTCCATAGCTACTACTAAAGTTTGATCGTGTAACTGTACCGCTAGCGGCCGCATAAATAGGAACATTTCCTTGACGACCACCTTTCCCAATATCAATTCCATAGTGCATTCTTCCCCAACGCATTCCAAAACCAGAGGTTAATCGTCCCGTTGCTGGGTTCATAAACGCTCCATTGTCCACAACAGGCGGTGGAGATGATGGTGGAGGTGTAGAGCCTTCAGCTTCAGCCTTTTTCCGTTCTTCCTCAGCTCTTCTTTGTTGTTCCTCTAGTTCCTTTTGCCTTTTGTTCCAAGCTTCTATCTCCATTTGGATTGCCTTTTCCTGCGCAGCTAATAATTCTCCAATATTCTCCAATTCATGGAGCTCATCATGCATCTTTTGCTCCTCAACCTCCAGCTGAGCCATTACTTTATTTTGTTCTTGAATTTGTGCTTTAAGCTGGATCTCTAACTGGTCAAGTTCCTTTAACTGGGCTTCCTGCTTTGCAAGTAAGACTTTTACTTCATCTTTATTTGCTTCAAGTTGTTTAACGTCCGTTTCATGTTCGTGCATAATTTCACGGTCTGCTTGTACAAAAGCTGATACTGCACTGATCCGGTTTATGAAGTCATTAAAGGTTTTAGCACCAAGTAAAACGTCCACATATGCAACGACTCCACCACTTTGCTGAAGACTTCGCATCCGCTCTTTGATTAGCTCATCCCGCTTTTGAATCCGTTCTTCAAGAACTTTCATTTCAGCCTCAAGAAGTTCAATTTCCTCTTTTCTTTCTTGGACTTGGGCTTTTGTGTTTTCAATTTTACCTCGTGTTTCACCTACAGCAACATCAAGTCTATTAATTTCATCTTTGACAGTATCTTGTTGTTGCTTAATGTCATTTAGAGTACCCTCTTTTTGAGAGATTTCTGACTCTAGTTCTGACTTCTTACCCTGAATTTCTTTTTTTTCATTTTCTAATTTTTCATTTTCTTGAACAGCTAATGCAGTATCAGGCATAGGTATCAATAAACTTCCTAGTCCTATTGATATACCCATCCAAACCATTAGAAGTTTTTTCTTCAACTTACGGTATCCCCCTTCTACTAACCTAGCAATCTCTTATTTTCATAAGGGAAATAGTATACATCCCAAGCTATAAGTATCATATTTTGCTATATATTATCACGTTTTGTATTATAACATAAAAATTTGTCTCAAAACGTCAAAGTATTATTACAGTTTTATTTCAATAGAGTTTGAAATTACTGGCTTTTGTAAAGCTTTTCCGTGCCAATATTTTCCGCACTCCGGTTTATCTTCTTTTGTGTTGTACCCGAGTCCACGATGTGATAAATTTGAATTGCTAAAACACTTCTTATAATCGTACAATCTGACTTCATAACATTATAAAAGTAGTTTGAATTTCTTTGTCATATTTTGTATGATAAAATCGACTGAAAAAAATTTCTAAGGTTTGAAATATCTGTGTGTTTTTTCATCTTTTTATGTGAAAGTATGCACTTTTGGTTAATTTGAAGTGGATATATCAAAATTCGCATTTTATGCCTTTTTTCTGCTTTGAAAAGAGGTCTTTTTATTTTTTTAGATGCGCTACTTAAGTTATCCACTATAGATGATTCTTGGTACAATTGATTTCATTAAAAGCTAGTTTCCAGAGAGAAAAAAAGGATTATACTTATACTTATTAAAGTTTTTAAAACGGAGGTTCTACACATGTGCGGTTTTTTTGGATTTCTTCCTAATAAGGATATTGAGATAAATGATTATTCACTTATGAAGGAAGCAACAAATATTATTCATCACCGTGGACCGGATGATAACGGTTTTTTTGAAAATGAGAATGTCTTTTTTGGATTTAGACGATTAAGTATTATTGATATAGAAGGTGGACATCAACCTTTATCCTATTTAGATAATCGCTATTGGATTATCTTTAATGGTGAAATTTATAACTATTTAGAACTGAGGGAGGACCTTGTTAGAAAAGGTCATGAATTTAACACAAGTTCAGATACCGAAGTTATTATAGCTGCATATCATGAATTCAAAGAAGATGTTGTTAATCATTTACGAGGAATGTATTCCTTCTTGATTTGGGACAGCCTTGAGGAAGTACTATTCGGAGCAAGGGATCACTTTGGAATTAAACCTCTCTATTATGCACACACATCACTTGGTACTTTCTTTGGCAGTGAGAAAAAGAGTATTGACTATGTATTAAAAGACATTCAATCGTTAGAAATAAATAAAGTTGCACTACATCACTATATGACATACCAATATCCTCCTGAACCATATACAATGCACGAGGGAGTAAATAAACTGCTACCTGGACATTATTTTAAGCTAAAAAGAAGCGGCAATATGGAAGTTGAACAATACTTCACGCCGAAATTTGAGTCAAAAGAGATAGACTTTGAAGATCTGAAAAACCAAGTGTTAGAAACACTGCGTAAATCAGTTCAAATCCATATGAGAAGTGATGTTCCGGTTGGAAGTTTTTTATCAGGTGGGATTGATTCAAGTATCATTGTAGCACTCGCAAAAGAAGTTAATCCAAATATAAAAACCTTTACCGTTGGATTCGAACGAGAAGGATTTAGTGAAATTGATTTAGCAAAAGAAACTGCTGAATACATCGGTGTTGAGAATATCCATAAAGTGATTACAGCGCAAGAATTTTTGGAGGAACTACCTAAAATTGTTTGGCATCTTGACGAACCAGTAGCAGACCCTGCCGCTATACCTTTGTATTTCGTTTCAAAAGAAGCAAAAAAACATGTTACTGTCGTCTTAAGTGGAGAAGGCTCCGATGAGCTTTTTGGAGGGTATAACATTTACCGTGAACCACTTGATCTTCAAAAATTCACTAGTCTACCAAAGCCAATTCAAAGTGGCTTAAAAAGAATAGGAAAAATTATTCCTGAAGGTGTAAAGGGTAAAAGTTATCTAGAAAGAGCGAGCCAAACAATTGAAGAACGGTATGTAGGAAATGCAAAGATTTTCCTTGAAGTTGAAAAACAAAGTTTATTAAAGAATTACGATGATACTCTTACTTATGATATATATACAAAGCCGTTTTATGATGAAGTTGAAAACTACGATGATCCAACTAAGATGCAATATATCGATATGCATACATGGTTAAGAGGAGATATTTTGGTGAAAGCTGACCGGATGACAATGGCGAATTCACTAGAACTTCGTGTACCATTTTTGGATAAAGAAGTATTCGCATTGGCATCAAAAATTAAAACGGAATATAAATTAACAGAAAGTACAACAAAGTACATTTTACGCCAAGCAGCAAAAGAAATTATTCCTGACGGTGCAATGAATCGTAGAAAACTAGGGTTTCCTGTACCTATACGTCATTGGATGGCGGATGAATGGTTTAATTGGATTAATACGCTTCTAGAAGAAGAAAAAGAAAACCCATTTGTAAACACAAATTATGTAATAGGATTATTAAAAGAGCATAAAGAAGGAAGAATTGATCATTCAAGAAAAATTTGGACGGTAGTTATTTTCTTACTATGGTATGCTCTACATGTGCGAGAAACCAGTTTGGAAGAGCTTCAATCTAAATTGATGAAGGAAGTAAATGTTACTGTTTAATAGAGCCTATTCCAGAGGCTCTTCATTCTTTTGAAAAGAAAATCCACTTTTGACTATTACAATGGGATTCTTTTTTAAATGTATTGTTTAGTGATGAACCGTAAACAATAAAAAAATTCTCATTCGTATTTGATATCATCCCATAAACCTTTGAGGAGTGAACTTTGTGAGATTAAAAGAATTAACGGATAAACTGTTAATTAAACGGATAAGAAACGAACAAGATACTGAAATCACTGGTGTACAGTATGATTCTAGGAAGGTTGAATCAGGTCATCTTTTTATTTGTTTAAGAGGGTATACTGTTGACGGACATGACTTTATTGACCAAGCAATTAATCAGGGAGCAATTGCATTACTTGTAGAAGAAGAAGTAGAAGTTCCTGGCCATATTACGACTATTCAAGTTCCTGATACAAGGCGAGCAATGGCGATTATTGCTGAAACGTTTTACCAATCACCAACCGCTACGTTACAAGTAATCGGCATTACAGGTACAAATGGGAAAACGACTACATCTAATATCATTCAACATATTTTAAACCATAATCAAAAACCAAGCGGTTTAATTGGTACGATTAATATTAAGTATAGTGATGTGGTGATTGAATCAAAAAATACTACACCTGACACATTGGAATTGCAGCAGCTTTTCGATGATATGAAAAAGCAGAAGATGTCTCATGTTGTTATGGAAGTGTCTTCTCACGCATTATCACTTGGCCGTGTACGCGGAACAAACTTTAAAACTGCAATTTTCACCAATTTAACACAGGACCATCTTGATTATCATGAAAGTATGGAAGAATATGCTAACGCAAAAGGATTATTATTCTCTGGTTTAACAAACGAAAGCGTTGCAGTCCTTAATAATGATGATCCTATTTCTGAAAAGTATTCTTCAATTACATCAGCCCAGGTAATTAAGTATGGCATTGATAAGGAAACAGATGTATATGCCACAGATATTAAATTGACACCAAAAGGCACAACGTTTACGTTACACACTTTTAGGGGCAAAGCTGAAGTAACCACTAAACTCATCGGAAAGTTTAATGTTTATAATTTATTAGCTGCTATTTCAGCATGTTTGGTTGAGAACATTGAATTAGAGGCAATCATAAAAACAATTGAACAAATTGATGGGGTACCGGGCCGATTTGAAACAGTCGATGCTGGTCAAGACTTTACCGTTATCGTTGATTATGCACATACACCTGATAGTTTAGAGAATGTGTTGAAAACAGCACGTCAGCTGTCAAAAGGTAAAATTACTTGTGTAGTTGGGTGCGGAGGAAACAGAGATGCTGGAAAACGCCCAATAATGGCTAGTATTGCAGAACAGTATAGCGATTATGTCTTTTTAACAAGTGATAATCCTAGAAAAGAAGATCCTCTCCAAATCTTAAATGACATGGAAAAAGGAATGGAAGGCAAAAACTATTCCAAATTAGTTGATAGAAAGCAAGCAATTGAGGAAGCTTTATCTCGTGAGGCTACTACTAAATCAAAAGACGATTGTGTCATTATTGTAGGTAAAGGGCATGAGACCTATCAAATTATTGGGGATGTAACCAATCATTTCGATGATAGAGAGGTCGCTCGTGAGTTCCTTCAAGAGCGCATAAAACGAAAAGACGAATCAATCGTGCAGTAATTAGAGAAACTTAACTGTTGTCAGATAATCATTTCTCAAAAAGGTTTTGGATCTCATAACGGTACCAATTCATTGTTCAAAACACATCAAAGCGTGAATTCATTTGAATTCACGCTTTAACTTTTATTGCAAACATAAACCTTAAGAGTTAATTGCAAAACGAAATTCTGGATCATTTTCTCCTTTAGCCGAAAACGTTCGTTCAATATACTCTACCTCAGTATCTGACATTAATAATACGGTTGAACTTCTTGTCCCGTACCCATCCGTTTGAATAAATAACGAAGAAAGTATCCGTTCCCATTCAAGTGATACACCCGTTTTAGGCAGATGGCTGTCTTTTGGTCGATCTGTGTTTTGAAGTAAAGTAAAAAGGTTCTCTACTAAATTCTCACCTTTGATAATTTCAGCGAGGCCCTCTTTACCTTTTTCAACCTTTGGCCAGTTTGTATCTAGCAAATGGTTACTAAGGCCATGGATACCAGCCTTCACCTTAACAAGACTTTTTCCTACATTCGAATAATAATAGAGATCGTCTAAGTCTCCAACTAGAAGATTATAACCAGGATAGTCAGTATTTGTTTGTTCTAGTTGTTTCGTATAACCATCTAATTTCCCTTTATAAGTAAGAGCTTCTTTAACAAGACTTCCTCGAGATACTTTGCCTTCACTGCTCTCATTTAGGTCACGATAATTCGTTACGGCAGCAAACCGTCCAACTTTGGTAACACCCATCCAAGTTCCCTTTTTTTCAAGATCTCTTCCAGCTAGTAGATTCGGTTCATCCTCCCAGAAATGGGCCGGAGCCGTTAGCCTCTCGGTAAATTCATCCCTGTTTGCTGCAACGATCAACTTATAGACCGGATGTGCTTGATAAGCAAACACGATTAAGCACATGTAATCACCGCCCCTTTTCACAAATTATACCATCATCCTATAAGCTTAGTAATGTCTTTATTTCAAACACAAAAAACAGGGGCCTTTTGCCCCTGCCATTAACTCACTACTTCTTTTTCTAATTCACGTTTTTTTAACTCTCTTCTTAAAATCTTCCCACTGATTTTAGTTTTTGGAAGTTCCTCTAACACTTCGATTTCCCTTGGTGCAGCATGAGCAGCAAGATGCTGTTTTACAAACACACGAATGTCTTCTAATAATTCCGGAGAAGAGTTGTATCCATTCTTCAGAACGATAAATGCCTTTACAATTTCCCCTCTTATCACATCAGGCTTTCCTATAACACCAGCTTCAGCAACCGCTTCGTGTTCAATCAGTTTGCTTTCGACTTCAAACGGTCCGATTCGCTCACCTGATGAATTAATCATATCATCGCTTCGCCCTTGGAAAAACACATACCCATCCTCATCAAGAATGGCTAAGTCGCCGGAGATATACCACCCGTTAATGAAATAGGAGTTATATTTTTCTTCATTTTTCCAAACTTCTCGCATGATGGATGGCCAAGATGCCTTGATGCCTAGGTGGCCGACTTGCCCATTTGGAAGTGGATTTCCGTCATCATCTAAGATCGCTACTTCAATTCCCGGAAAAGGTCTCCCCATCGAGCCAGGTTTGATAACCTCTGAAGGAAGATTAACAATTAATTGGCCTCCAGTTTCTGTCATCCACCATGTATCATGAATTCTTTTTCCTAGTTCTTCAATCCCCCAGACAATAACCTCAGGATTTAAAGGTTCACCTACACTTAATATGTGACGTAATGAACGTAGGTTGTATTTTTCTAACACTTTATTCCCTTCAGCCTTCAACATTCTGAACGCCGTTGGAGCACTATACCAAACTGTAACTCCTGTCTTTTCAATCGTCGAGTACCAGGAATCTGCATTAAATCTACCGCCATTTACAACGATTGATGCACGATTTAGCCATGGAGCAAAGATTCCATACACTGTACCTGTTACCCAACCGGGATGTGCTGTGCACCAATATATATCATCCTCTTTTATATCGAGAACCCATTTTCCGGTTTGATATTGTTGAATCATTGCTCGATGCGCATGGACAATTCCCTTTGGTTTCCCAGTTGAGCCACTTGTATAATGGATATTAAGTCGATCATCTAAATCGAGCCATTCAACGATATCATCCTCTGACTCTGTTTCAGCCAATACCTTTACAAGTGAGATTTCATTCTCCTGACACTTTTCAGGTTCTTCAGTAATAAAAACGGTTTCCAGTGAAGGTAATTCCTGTTTCGGTACCCGTTTTACCAACTCTGAGTCAGTAATAAGATAACGACCTTCACAGTCCGCAATACGATCCCGAACCGCATCCTCCATGAACGCTTCAAATAGCGGACCCGCAACTGCTCCAAGCTTAACCGCTGCAATCATCGCGATATACATTTGCGGATTCTTTGGTAAAAAGATAAATACGATATCACCTTTTTTGACTCCGAATTTTTTCAAAACTGTCGCAAGGTGGTCAGACTTATCCTTTATCTCTTTAAATGTATAAATTTGTTCCTCTTCCTCGTTAACATAGTGGAGGGCAACCTTCTCTCCGTATCCCTCTGCTACATGTCTATCGATACACTCATAGGCCATGTTTACTTGACCTGTTTTCTTCCAACTAAATTCCTTTTCAACGTTCTCCCAAGAAAAGTGCTGGTAGACTTTCTTATAATCTTGAAGATTATAGTTTCCATCAACAGGTTTTATGGCGTTTAATTGCGTGGTTGTCAATTCACCTCTCCCCTTTCCGTTAACTAAGTAGTGCTAGTATTTCTGCTTTTAGCTGCGCTAATTTTACATCCCCACGGGATCTTGGTTTTGGCTCTTCAACTTGAATCGTTTGATAGAGTTCCCCAGGCTGTCCTTTTAAAATAACAATTCGATCACACAAATAAAGTGCTTCATCGATATCATGAGTGACTAAAATCATTGTCGATTTGTATTTCTCCCAAATCGTTAAAAGCAAGTCCTGTAACTGCATTTTAGTAAAAGCATCAAGTGCACTGAATGGCTCATCTAGGAGTAGTACTTCTGGTGCTGTAATTAGTGCCCGTGCGATTGATACTCTTTGTGCCATGCCACCAGATATATCCTTTGGATAGTGATTTTCAAAACCCTGTAATCCAACTAGTTTTACATATTCTTGTGCCTTTTCATTCTTCTGACTATCATTCTTTAGTCCAAATGAAATATTTTCTATAACCGTCAACCATGGCATTAAACGAGATTCCTGAAAAATGACACCGACCTTCTCATGAACAGACTTAATTGTGTCACCATTGATTTTCACCGTTCCTGTATAATTCGAATCTAACCCTGATAGGACACGCAGTAATGTGCTTTTTCCACATCCACTTGTACCTAGAACACCGATGATTTCACCTTGTTTTGTTTCAAAGTTAATATTCTTAAACCCCGTTGCACCATCTGAAAAGGTTCGTGAGACATTTTGAACTGCTAGCATTGTTTTTCATCCTTTCAGGCTTTCTTCGCAAAGCTGTCCTGCCAGTGAAGCGTTTTTTCCTCCGTTTTCTTTAAAATGGAGTCTGTTATCTTACCTAAAATTGCAAACAGGACAATGCTTGCAATGACCGTTTCTGGGGAGTATGAATTTTGACCAACGACGAGCAAATACCCAATCCCTTGACTTGCTCCCATTAATTCAGCCGCAACAACAAACATCCAGCCAAGCCCCAACCCACTCCGAATTCCTACTAGGAAGGACGGCAGTGACGCAGGCAGTATCACTTTTCTAATTAACTCCAGTGTGGAAAAATTATAGATCTTTCCGACCTCAATTAATTTTCGGTCAACACCCTGAATGCCAGACACAATATTTAAATAAACTGGAAAGAATACTCCGACCGCAATGAGGGTAATTTTTGAAGGTTCTGCAATTCCCATCCAAAGGATAAATAGGGGTACCCATGCCAGAGATGGAATGGAACGGAAGGCTTGAAACATTGGATCTAATAGTTGTTCAGCTATTTTAAAATAACCCACCAATGAACCAAATATGACCGCCGCAACGACCCCAATCAGAAAACCAAAAAAGATACGATATAATGTAATTCCAATATGTCCCCAGAGAGTACCATTTCCAGCAAATTCAATGATCGTCGCTAGAATGACTGTAGGCGCTGGCATTAAATGCCCTTCAAGTACACCGATATGGCTTAAATACTGCCAAACTACTAGTAAAACCACAGGTATAATACTTCCAAGTAGGATAATTTTTAAATTTCCTGACAAAGCAAACTCACGCTTCGATTTCACTTTTATTTGTCTTGCTAACGTTTCACCTTTCGTACTCATTTTTACCTCCTCCTATCCCTCGGATTGCCATTTCTAGATAAACTCTTTGCGCCATGTCTTTTGGTTTAAAACCTTCAGCCATCAGCGCATAGAGTTAAACGTTTAAAAAGGCACATTCCTCTTATTGTTTAATTACTTTTTTTGCAAATGATGGATTAATCAATTCGTCAACGATCGTATCTAACTCAACATCCTTTGAGATGATATCCTGTGCCTGGAGTACCTTTCCAGCTTCTGTTAACGCCTCAATTTGAGCATCACCTGGTACTGGATTTGAAAAATCATTCCGTTCATTTAGTTGCTTATTTGCAACCTCTATATCAATATTTGCCGATTTCGCTAAGATATCCGCTGCCTCTTCTGGATTTTCTAGCACCCAGTTACGTGCCTTTTCATAAACCTCAATAACTTTTTCAACGTATTGAGGGTATTTTTCAGCAAACTCTGAACGGACATTTAATGTCCCGTACGTATTAGAATCAGCATTTCGATAAAATAGTTTTGCACCTGTTTCTATTTCAACTCTTGCCATGTGAGGATCGAGCCCTGACCATGCATCTATCTGATTAGAAGATAAAGCTGCTGCACCATCTCCATGCTGTAAATTGACGATTTCAACATCCGATGGGCTTAATCCTTCTTCGTTTAAGGCGCGCAATAGGAATATATAAGGATCCGTTCCAATAGTTGCTGCTACCTTTTTTCCTTTTAAATCACTTACACTTTGAATATCTGAATCTTTATTTGCCACTAGTGCAGTCCATTCCGGTTTTGAATAGATATAAACAGATTCAATCGGTGCACCATTTGCTTTCGCCATTAACGCAGCTGCCCCTGCAGATGAACTGAAGTCCGCACTTCCACTGTTTAAAAATTCTAGTGCCTTGTTACTCCCTTGACTAAGAACAAACTCAACTTCAATACCTTCTTCTTCAAATACTTCTTCAGCCCAACCGAACTCTTTTAAAACTAGGCTTGTCGGTGAGTAAAATGCGTAATCCAATATAATCTTCTTTGGCTTTTCGTTCCCATCGCTAGCTTTACTTGAACTATTCGAACAACCCACAATGCCGACTAACAGCAATACTGCTATAAAAATGACACTTATTTTTTTCATTCCATTTTCCCCTTATGTTAGATTTCGCAAGCAAACGTTACAATCGTTCCTCTTAAACGCTGTGCTTCCTTATAGGTACAGCGGTTGTGAATAACATTTATGCCTGCTTCAGCTGCAATTTGTGCGGCAATTGGTGATATAACTCCTTCTTGTAGCCAGAAAATTCTCGGTTTCACCTCAGTAGCTTCTCTAGCAATTTCAATTGCTGCTTCTGGACTTCTAAATACTTGAACCACATCAATCTCAAATGGCACATCCTTTATACTTGCGTATGCCTTTTCCCCAAGAACTTCTGTCTCTCTCGGATTAACGGGAACAATCTTATAGCCTAAGCGCTGCATTTTTCGTGCCAATCGGTTACTTGGTCGTGCCGGATTGCTACTTAAGCCAACGATTGCTAATGTTTTCGCTCTTTGAGTTTCTACACCATTTATTTCCTCACGAACAATTGGTGACTGTAGAGCCCAGCGGATAACTCCTTCATCGTTAACTACAACTTCACCCTTTTCCTCACCCTTAGAAGAAAGACCAGTCGCTTCATAAAATGCATGGTCTAGATCATTTTGTAGATCCCGAACGGATTCAATTCCGACTGATAGACGGATGAGATCCTCTGTTACCCCAGTTAGTAGCAACTCTTCGGCACTTAACTGTTGGTGGGTTGTTGAAGCAGGGTGAATAATTAAGGATTTTGCATCCCCTACATTGGCTACGTGTGACCAGAGCGCGATATTGTCGATGACCTTTTTCCCTACATCACGACCACCTTTAATTCCGAAGTTCACAATTGAACCAAAGCCATTTTTCAAGTATTTTTTCGCCAATTCATAAGAAGGATGATCCTCAAGTCCCGGATAAGATACCCATTCCACTGCTGGGTGATTTTTCAGATAGTTTGCTAATTCCAATGCATTCTGATTATGTTTTTCAATTCGAAGATGCAGTGTTTCAAGTCCTTGTAAGAGATAAAATGCATTTTGTGGACTTAGACACGAACCGAAATCGCGTAAAAGCTGTACACGTAGCTTTTGACTGAAAGCAAGTGTTCCGAAATCAAATGCATATCTTACCCCATTGTAGCTTCGGTCAGGCTCTGTAAAACCAGGGAATTTTGGATTATTCCAATTGAAGCGCCCTCCATCTACAACAAGACCACCAATGGTTGTTCCATGACCACCAATCCATTTAGTAGCAGAATGGACTACAATATCAGCTCCCCATGTAATTGGTTTGCAAATATACGGTGAAGCAAAAGTATTATCAATAATGAGTGGAATCTCCGCTTCGTGTGCAACTGCTGCAACTGCCTCTACATCTAAAACCTGCAAGCTTGGGTTTCCAATAATCTCTGCATAGACCGCTTTCGTCTTCGGCGTAATTGCTCTTCTAAAATTGTCTGGATCTTCTGGATCTACAAAGTGCACCTTAATTCCGTATTTAGGTAATGTTGTAGAAAATAAATTATATGTACCACCATAGAGGTTAGTAGCTGCAACAATTTCATCACCCGCTTCAGCAATGTTCATAATAGCTAGCGCGATTGCCGCCATTCCTGATGATGTCGCTACTGCCGCAACTCCGTCTTCTAATAGTGCAATTCTTTTTTCCAATACATCTACAGTTGGATTTCCGATTCTCGAGTAAATATTTCCAGGCTCATCAAGTGCGAATAAACTCCGTGCATGCTCTGAATTATGAAAAACATAAGAACTTGTTTGGTAAATAGGAACTGCTCGAGACCCAGTTGTTGGATCCGGTGATTGTCCTCCGTGTAATAATAATGTCTCTAGGTCGTAGCTTTCAAATTGATGACTCATCTATATTCCCCCATTAATTTTATTGGAAAACTAGGAATAAAAATTACAAATCCTCGAACACTTGAAATCGTCCAAGTCATAAGAAAAACCCCCTTCAAGAAAGAAGAGGGTTTTTTCCTCCTCTTATCTCCCAGGTCTTTACACCTGATGGAATTAGCACCTTTTCAAGATTAAACTTGAAGGTTGCCGGGTTTCGTAGGGCCATGTCCCTCCACCACTCTGGATAAGAGTCTTTATTAAGTTAATGCGTTCCTGTTTTGCCTTATAAACGGATTATAGTACGGTATTTTACCAATGTCAACACTTTTTAAAATATTTTACCTTATTGGAAAATTCACTTTGAGTTAATCTTCTTCTATGAAATCTATGTAAACTCCGTACATATAAGACTTAAATTTTTTCCCTACGACTATTGCTTTTATTGTAAAAACATTGTATATTAAGAGTGTAGAAAGTTAGTGAAAAATTTCACAAACTTACTATAAAAAGCTGGCAGCTCAAGCAATTATATTTTTTTATAACATCTTGTGAAAAGTTTCACATTATAAGTTAAAAGGAGCGATTAGAAGCGATTAGAATGGGAACATTCTTAAAAGGACCTAAAATGGCAGTTATTTGGACAGTATTACGTGTATGGTTAGGTATTCAGTGGCTAGAAGCCGGTTTTCATAAACTAACTGGGGGCTTTGACGCAAGTGGCTTCCTACAAGGTGCAATGGCTAAAGCAGGTGGTGACCACCCCGCAGTAGCAGGTTGGTACGCAACATTTCTAGAAGGCTTTGCTGTTCCAAATGTGGAACTATTCAACACCCTTATTCCTTGGGGCGAAGTACTAGTTGGTCTTGGTTTAATTATTGGATTTGCAACAATTCCAGCATTACTCGCAGGTGCATTCATGAACTTAAACTTCTTACTAGCCGGAACAATTAGCACAAACCCAACACTTTACACTGTAGCAGTTATTCTCTTATTCGCAGGCGCAGCAACATACTACTACGGCGTAGACAGATTCACAGTGCCTTACCTTACAAAGCGATTTAATGAGAAAAAAGAAACAAAAACGACAGCAAACATTGCGTAAATAAAAAGTGTTCCTCCTAAAAGTTAGGGGGAACACTTTTTTCTATTCATCATCGATCTCGCCATCACCAATCTCATCTTCCTCTTCTATTTCTTCAATATCCTCGCCCTCTTCAGGTCTTTCGTCATCTCCACATCCCATTAAGAAAAACATTGGGAATGACAACAATAAGATCATTAACCACTTCTTCATTACAAAACCTCCTTTTTTCTAGACTTTCCAACCAATACCGAAATATGTAGACTAGAAATAGGAAAAGGTAAAAGTAGTCTAAAATTGGAGGTCTCTCAACATGAGAAAAATAAGATTAGGAACTAGCTCACTAGAAGTACCTGTTGTTGCGGTAGGTTGTATGAGGATTAATTCGTTGGAGAAAAAGGAAGCAGAAACGTTTGTTCAAACAGCCCTAGAAGTTGGGGCAAACTTCTTTGATCATGCTGATATCTATGGAAGTGGTGCATGTGAGGAAATTTTTGCGGATGCAATACATATGAGCGATGATGTACGAGAAAAAATTATACTTCAATCCAAATGCGGAATCCGTAAAGGAATGTTTGATTTTTCAAAAGAGCATATCATCACTTCGGTTGAAGGAATTTTAAAACGACTTAAAACGGATTATCTTGATGTTTTACTTTTACATCGCCCAGATGCACTTGTGGAACCTGAAGAGGTTGCGGAAGCCTTTGATGCACTCGAATCCTCTGGTAAGGTTCGAAACTTTGGTGTTTCCAACCAAAAACCAATGCAGATTCAACTATTGAAAAAATATGTAAAGCAGCCAATCGTTGCGAATCAACTGCAACTTAGCATTCCAAATGCACATATGATTGCAAGTGGTGTTACAGTTAATATGCAAATTGATCAATCCATTAACCGTGATAGCGATGTACTAGATTTCTGCAGATTACATGATATTACTATTCAACCTTGGTCACCATTTCAATATGGTTTTTTTGAAGGTCCTTTTCTAGGCAATGAAAAATGTCCTGAGTTAAATCAAAAAATTGATGAGATTGCCGAGAAATATGGTGTTTCTAATACGACGATTGCAATTGCCTGGCTTTTAAGACACCCTGCGAATATGCAACCAATTATTGGAACCATGAATCTCGAACGTTTAAAGGATTCTGTGAAGGCTAGTGAGGTACAACTAACAAGAGAAGATTGGTACAGTATTTTTCAGGCTGCTGGTTATTTGCTTCCATAAAGCGGAATTTGCAACTACTCACTAGAAACCAATCAAAAAAGGATTCACAAGGGAAACCAACTGTGAATCCTTCTTTTTTAATCGCGTTTTACATTTTATATACCTAGGGAAACATATTTTACTTCTAGATACTCTTCAATGCCATAATGTCCACCCTCACGACCAAGTCCACTTTGTTTGTAGCCACCAAATGGTGCTTGAGGCGTCGACGGTAGACCATCGTTTAAACCGACAATTCCGTATTCAAGACCCTCTACGATACGAATCCCTTCAGAGATATTTTCTGTAAAGACATAAGCCGCAAGTCCAAAAATGGAATTGTTTGCACGTTGAATGACTTCTTTTTCATCCTTGAAGATAGTGATTGGCGCTAGTGGACCAAAGGTTTCCTCCGTCATGCATAGCATATCGTCACTGGCATTTGATACAACAGTTGGTTCAAAAAACAGCCCATTTGCCGCTTTTCCTCCCGTTACTACTTTAGCTCCCTTTTTGATTGCATCATCTACATGAACTTGTACCTTAGCAACAGCCTCAGCATCAATAAGTGGTCCTATTTCTGTACCTTCTTCTAATCCATTCCCCATTTTTAGGTCTTTTACCTTAGCAGAGAACTTCTGAACAAATTCCTCCTCCATGTCCTTATGTACATAGATTCGATTTGAGCATACGCATGTCTGACCCGCATTACGAAATTTTGCGGCAATTACGCCGTCTACTGCTTTTTCGAGATTCGCATTTTTTGTAATAATAACTGGCGCATGACCGCCTAACTCAAGTGAAATCTTTTTGACCGTGTCTGCTGATCCTTTCATTAACAGCTTTCCAACTTCGGTTGACCCTGTAAAGGTAAGCTTTCTCACACGGTTATCCGCTAACCAAACCTCACCAATTTCCTTCGCATCTCCGGTAATAACATTAATGACTCCCTTTGGAATCCCTACTTTTTCTGCTAACTCCGCTAGTTTCAAGGCGGTAAGTGGTGTTTGTTCAGCCGGTTTCACCACAACCGTACAGCCTGCAGCAAGGGCTGGTGCCACCTTTCTTGTAATCATTGCGGCTGGAAAATTCCATGGGGTAATCGCTGCAATTACACCCACAGGCTGCTTGATGACAAATATCCGCTTGTTGCTTGTTGTCGCTGGAATTGTTTCGCCATAAACTCGCTTTCCCTCTTCTGCGTACCATGAAATAAACCCATTTGCGTATTGAACTTCTCCGAGCGCTTCTTTCAATGGCTTTCCTTGTTCAATCGTCATCGTTTTGGCTATTTCCATTTCATTTTCTTTTATCAGTTCAAACCAAGCACGAATATAGTTACCACGATCATATGCAGATAAAGCTGCCCATTTTGGAAAAGCATCGTTGGCTGCATCTACAGCTAAAGCTGCTTCATTCCTTCCACCAAACGGTACAGTCGCAACCACATCACCAGTAGCCGGATTATTCACCTCAAGAACAGAAAGGTCATTTCCGATCCATTCTCCATTGCAATACATTAAGTATTTTTGCATCAATGTTCACCTCGTTCCTATCGACGGATAGTATTTCCTTACCTTTAAAGGGGTATGAAAGAGTAGGAAAACTCCACTCATCAGCACCCTACTTATTTCACATTATTCCGTAAAACCAGTAGCTATTACAGTAACAATAATCTCGTCTTTTAAATTATCGTTAATGACTGATCCAAAAATCATATTTAAATCCTCATGTGTCGCTGATGAAATGACATCAGCTGCTTCTTGAATTTCAAATAAGCTTAAATTTCTACCGCCCGTGATATTTAAAATTACCCCACGTGCTCCACTAATGGAAGTCTCAAGTAATGGGCTATTAATTGCCTTATGGGCTGCTTCAACTGCACGTCCTTCCCCTGCTGCCATACCAATTCCCATTAATGCCGTTCCACGATGGGACATGACCGTTTTCACATCAGCGAAGTCAAGATTGATTAAACCGGGTACAGCAATTAAGTCTGATATCCCTTGAACCCCTCGAAGAAGAACATTATCAGCTTCGCGGAAAGCTTCAATCATCGGTGTTCGCTTATCAACTATCTCCAATAATTTTTCATTTGGAATAATGATTAATGTATCCACAGCTTCCTTCATTGCATCAATACCAGCGTCCGCATTAACAGCCCGTTTACGCCCTTCAAATCGGAATGGACGTGTCACTACACCGATTGTTAAGGAACCTATCTTTTTGGCGATTCTTGCTATTTCAGGTGCGGCACCAGTTCCTGTGCCTCCGCCCATACCGGCAGTTACAAAGACCATATCCGCTCCCTTTAACGCTTCCTCAATCTCCCTCTCACTTTCTTCCACTGCCCTCATACCAATTTGTGGGTTTGCACCAGCACCAAGCCCTCTTGTTAGGGATGCTCCAATTTGAATGGTTTTTTCTGCTTTAGATTGATTTAGGGCTTGTCCGTCCGTATTAACAGCAATGAACTCTACCCCTTCCACCCCTGCTTCAATCATACGGTTTACAGCATTATTGCCACCGCCCCCGACACCCACTACCTTGATTTTTGCAAATTGATCTATGTATGGTTCAAACTCTAACATGTCATTTCCTCCTTACCGTCCATTCCCTTCTTCTTAAGAGAAGTCGGATTTATACTTATATACTTCGTAGTACTACTTCTCTTTTTGTCATGAATTTCCTCTAAAAACTAAAAAGAACCTGTTCTGGCACTTTATGAGCATAATATTAAATTTGTATTACAAACTAATCATAATAAATAGTGAAAGGATATGTAAGCCATGCGAACTAGTATTGCATTACTAATAGTACTTTCTATTAGTTTCTTGTTTTCACATTCAGATGCAAATGCAAATAGAAGCGATAATACCTACGTCATTCAGGCAGGTGATACATTACCAGGGATTGCTAATAAATTTGAAACTACGGTAGATGAGTTAAAATACACGAATGGGTTACAATCCGATTTATTATTCGTTGGTCAAAAGCTTTGGGTACCCATTTCCTATGAGGTTTTGGTTGGTGACACCTTACAGGAGATTGCAACTATGTATCATTCCTCCCCTGAACAAATAAAAGCGACAAATAAGCTTTCTTCTGAGAAAGTCATCCCTGGTACGGTTCTCAAAATTGCCCCTAAAAGGCTTAACATGCAAGGGGAACATATCTTAATGACAAAAGAAGAGTTCAAGAATTGGCTTTTCAACCAAAAAATCAAGCGTAAAATAAGCCTTATTCAGCAGCATCACACATGGATTCCAGCTTATGACCGCTTCAATGGAAATAATCACTTTGAACTATTGAAGGGAATGGAAAACTTCCACAAAAACAATATGGGCTGGAAACATATCGCCCAAAACATTACGACTTTTCCAGATGGGAAAGTTGCTGTTTCAAGGCCCCTATATATGGCACCAGAAGGTACAATAGGGAAAAGGGCAAATTCTGTTGGAATTGCTATTGAACATGTTGGAAACTTCGATACCGGGCACGATAATATGACAAAAGAACAAAGCGAGACAATTATCTATGTTAATGCTGCATTAAGTATCCATTTCGGTTTGACACCTTCAGTTGATAGTATCACCTACCATCATTGGTGGAATATAAAAACCGGCGAAAGAGTATTGGATAAAGGGCCAGACTACAATGTAAAAACCTGTCCAGGAACAGGTTTCTTTGGAGGAAATTCCACAACTAGCGCCAGGAAAAACTTCTACCCGCTCATCATTCGTAAAATGGAAGAGCTCCAAAAGGAAATGAACTAAAGCAAAATCCACTCACCTATAATGGGCGAGTGGATTTTTTTTGTTACACGGTCATTGTTTCAACTTTAAAATAATCAGGCTTTTCTCTCTTGAAGTCATATATATGAGCAATGCCCTTTGAAATATGTTCATCCACAACTGCTTCTGCTGTTAAGATATCTTTATTGTTTAAAGCTTGATATATCAATCTATGTTCATCGACAATATGTTCCCAGATTGTTGTTTCTGTTGTTATCAAACGAAGCATTCTTACCCGCTTATATTGCCCGTTCATCTGATCAATTCCATGCCATATACGATCCATGCCTAATCCTTTATAAATGAGTTCGTGAAATTCGTCATCACACGTCAAAAAGTCTTTGCTGTTTCCCTCTCGTAGTGCGATTTCCTGCATGATTAAATTCTTTTCCATTTTAAATAATGTTTCAGATGTTAATCTTTCCGTTGCCTCTCGAATCACCGCTAATTCAATTGCTCGCCTCATAAATCTAGATTCCTCAATTACTTTTGAGTCTATTAAGGATACAAACGTCCCAATTTGAGGTCTTATTTCAATTAAATTTTCCTTTGCGAGTTGCATCAAGGCTTCTCTAATAGGTGTTCGACTAACATTTAGCTGGGCACCAATTTCACTTTCAGAAATAAGCATACCTGGTTTTAATGATAAATCGATAATCTTACCGTATAGATATGAATAGACAAACTCTCTTCTAGTTCCTCTATCATTTTTTCTTAATTGATTGTAATCCATCGTTACCCTCTCCTTGAACGATTCCCACCATCTCTTATTGAAAACGCTTCCTATTATATTAGTATAGTAGCATACAACTAATATACTAATCAATTTGATATTTTCATTTTTTTACAACTTCCGAAAAAAATATGGTGTTTCAAATATATTTTTCTTTACTGTATATTAAAATGTCTTCCATGAAAGATAGTGTGAATACACTTTCGAAGAGTGACTACCTTAAACTTCAAACAACTTGGTTTGCTCATCTTTTATCTAATGGCTAGAAAACTTATAGATAACAGCCACAATAAACGACCGCTCATTGGCGGTCGCTCGTTATCTTCCAATTAGTTTTTGGCGATCCTGTGCTTGAGGAGGTTCCTCCATCCAACCGTTCTTAATCATGATATTGGCACCATCCTCTGCATATAACGATATTTCAGGGAGCATAGTTGCATATTTGACACCTAAATCTTTCCTCGGGCTCGCACCCATAGCCATTCCATAGTTACCGATTCCCGCTGCAATCATTCCCGATACATGAAACATAATCAATTTTTCAGAGAAAACAGTAGCGGTTGTACTAGTAATTGAGGTATCCCATATCATTGGAGCAGGTAAATTATCCTTTTTTAAGAAGTCGCTAAAAATATCAATATGCTTTTGAGCAATTTGTGAACCCCTCACAAGATAATCTTTCACTTTCGGGTCGCGAACGGTCTGAGCAAAACCAATCATGAGCGCCTTTCCAATTGAATTCGTTTGAATATTTAAGTACAGGTGGGTTACCTCGTGCGCAATAAGGGGCCTTTTCTCCCCCAAAAACCCCGTTAAGAAGCTTTGTTTTTCTACAAAATCAACCTTTTCAGGGACCGATATATATGGTGGCTTAACATACGTACCTTGCTTTAACATCAAATCACGTAGCATATCTTGAAGCATCACACTTTCATCTAATACACGTTTATGAAATTCAACGATATCCGGACGTGTAACGATTCCTAAGGCAGCTCCACTTGAAGCCATTGCTAGAATAGACATATGACGGTAATACATCGAGATGAATGAGTCAGAAAAAAGCCTTGGTGCTTTCGGATTTACATCTCCATCTGTAAATCCAATCGGGATTGGAAACCGATTCTTTTTAAAAATATCTTCTAATATCGAGAGATGTGATTGTGAGACCTGCAAAACCTTCTCGCTAATTGGACGAATTTCTGGATCTTCTACCTTCTCTATAAAATATTTACTTACACAAAGAGCAAGTGAATCGTTCATATATTGCATCCATAAGGTGGACATTTCTGCAACTGTTAGCTGGATTTTCTCCTTATCCTTCATCTATGAAATTCCCCTTTTGATTTATAAAGTATATGTAGTATTTCCCAAAAGGAATATTTCTATTAAATTGTCTATACTTGTCCAATCAACTTGAAAAGGACCCCAGCACATAGCTGAGGTCCGAATTGTTATACGTTTAGAAACTTCACACAAACTGGATAAGGTACTGTAATATCGGAATCCACTAGGGTTAATTTTCCAGTTTCGATATTTCTAGAATAAAGAACGAGGTTACTTGACTCTTGGTTCGAACCGACAATGAATCTTTCTGTTGGGTCAAAGACAAAGTCACGTGGCCAATTACCTTCTGATGAAACCCTTTCAATTAAGGTAAGTTCACCGGTTTCCTCATTTACTTGGAAAACCGCTATACTATTATGTCCACGATTTGAAACGTAAACAAACTTTCCATCTTTAGAAATGTGTATCGCACTACCCTGGCTATTTTCAGTAAAGTCTTCAGGAATCGTTGAAATATATTGAAGTTCAGTAAAACTGCCATTGCTACTGTCATAGGAGAGAGTAATTACTTCGTTACTTAACTCTGTCATTACATAAGCATGCTTTCCGTTTGGATGAAATGCAATATGTCTTGGCCCACTTCCTGGGCGAACCTGCAAACTTTGTGCCTCTTTTAGAGCCCCATCGGTAACTTCATAGGTAATAACTTTATCTATCCCTAAATCAACAGCTACCGCATACTTTTCGTCCGGAGTAAAGCCTGAAAAATGGGTATGAGGCTTTTCCTGCCTTTCATGTGGGCCTGTACCTTCATGTGCAACTACTGATTGAGATGTTCCAATCCTTCCCGTCTCAGCATTAACTGAAATAAGTTCAATTGTACCTTTATGATAGTTGGCCGTTAATACTTGGTTATTCGCCTTATTTACACTAACATGACAAGGTGATGCACCTTCAGATACATAATGGTTTAATCGGTTTAATCCTCCATTTTGATTATCCATTTCATAAGCAGCAACACCACCAGATTCTCCGTCCTTTACAACTGAATAAAGAAAACGATTGTCCTGACTAATTGTTACATATGTAGGATTCTCCAAGGTTGCTGCGAGCCTAACATTCTCTATCTTTTGTTCGTCCGTATCCAATGTAAACGAATAAACACCTTTACTATCTCCTTTTGTATAGGTACCAACATAGCCAATAAATTTACTCATAACTCTACCCCTTTCACACTATTTCCTATTCTATCAAGCACTATAGTACCTATACTTTACCATTACCTCACAATGAAATGAAGTCCTCTGGATTTGTATTTCAAAGTTAAGCAAGGTACTATTATTGTGAGAAGACAATTTTGCATAGAGGTGTTAACATGAAACTTATAGCTTCTGACATGGACGGAACACTATTAGATGATCAAAATCAAATTAGTCCTGAAAATGTACAAGCCATTCAAAAAGCAATCGAAAAAGGGATAAAATTTGTTGTTGCAACTGGGAGATCCTATGACTCTGCCATTAAGCCACTTCAAGCCGTTGGTTTGTCATGTCCTATTATCACTTTAAATGGCGCAGCCAGTTTTGACCTAAACTCTAAACAAATTCGAGATATTCCATTACATGTTTCAGTTTGCAGAAAAATTTTAGAGGTCTGCAAGAACGCTGACATGTATGTTGAATTTTTTACTGATGACGGAATTTACTCAACAGGAAATGAACAGTTTATGGACATTATGATAAAAATGTTTAAAAACATTCATACTGAATCAACAGAGGATGAAATACGCGACATTATTGAAAGACGATTCCAAGAGGAAAAAGTTGAATATGTTAAGAACTATGAAGACCTTCTTTCTAATACAACTATTAAAATATATAAACTACTAGGCTTCTCGCTCGACGAAGACACATTAAATCAAGCATATCAGCAACTCGAACATGAATCTGGCATTGTTATTACATCATCTGGTGAATTAAATCTCGAATTCAACCACCCTGATGCACAAAAAGGGATTGCATTAGAAGCTTTAGCTAATAGCATGGGTATTGAAATGAAAGATGTGATGGCATTAGGCGACAATTTAAACGATAAAAGCATGCTGCTTTCTGCAGGTAGAGGTGTTGCAATGGGAAATGCAGTCGACGAGATAAAGAGCGTATGTACGTTTACGACGAGAACGAATAATGAAAATGGAGTTGCTTATGCAATAGAGGAAATGTTGAAAACATATAAAGAATAGGAAGGTTCGCTACTTGTGGCCCCTTCCTTTATTAATTAAGTAGCGAACTTTTGACGATCGGCAACTCGATGAATATGAACTGTTAAATAAATCTTGTCATCTAACGAAATTTCCCTGTTAAAACTTTGCTGTAAATAAGTAGCTATTTTTTCCATGCAAGCAAATGCCTCTGGAAATTTATACTGAGTTTGCTCGTAGAAAAAGTCATCGAGTGCAGGGGACACGTTTTCATGACGAACGAAGTCTGCAGCTAATAGTCGTAGATGCGATATAAAACGTTCATAGTTTACTGTGGTTTCTTCCAATTCCATATTAAAGTGATTCTCTACAATTTGTATGATTTGATTTACAATCTCCGTCATTTGAAAGACACCTGCTACATTTTTAGATGACAGTTGACTATTTACTAAATGCAAAGCAATAGAAGCAGCTTCATTTTCATCAAACCTAAAACCCGTTTCTTGTTCAATGATGTCAAGAGCCTTTAATGCAATTTGAAACTCTGGTTTATAATATTTATGGATTTCCCAAAGCATCGCATTCTTCAAATGAATCCCTTGTTTATATCTTGTTATTGCAAAACTGATATGGTCTGTTAACGCAACATATAAATAATCATCTAATTTATTGGGAAGTTGTTTTTTGGCAATATCGATAATCTTTGATGAAATATTTAAGTAGACTTCTGAAGTATCTTCTAGTAGTTTCGCAAGTTTTTCGAAAACTCCGTGTCTTTGCAAGACAAAGGTCTTTTCAATTTTTGACGTATCAATTGTATCTCCAGATTTCCTTTGAAAGGCTAATCCCTTACCCATTACAACTACTTCTTGACCTAATTCATTCATAGCCATGACTACATTATTATTCAATACCTTTTCAATTTTCACCAAATCCACCTCCTTCAACTTGCATTCAAGAATACCACTTATATCTTTCTATCACAAATAAATAATACTACTACTTTTTGGAACAAAAAAGGCTATTTACGGTAATCTCCTTCACCGTAAATAGCCTTTATTTTTTTAATCAACCTTATTCCTCAACTGGCTCTGGATTTAGAACCCCAGTCCTAATGATGCTAATTAAATATCCGATAACCCCGCCGATGATTGCTGGAACTACCCAACCCAACCCAACGGAATATAAAGGAAGAACAGCTGCAAACAAGTCATTGACTGCAGCAATTTTAACACCTGCTGCATTTAACCCATCATTAACACTTAGAAGGAAGGTAACAAGAATACTCACTTGATATACTTCCTTACGACCTTTAAATAATGGATGTAAGAAGGTTAGCGCCATTAAACAGATTGCTAAAGGATAAAGAGCAACTAACACTGGCACAGAGAAACTAATAATTGAATTCAAGCCAAAGTTAGATATAACCGCACTAAATAATGTAAAGATAACCGCCCATTGTTTGTAAGAAAGAGCCGGAACTAATTTTGTGAAATAAGATGCACAAGATGTGATAAGCCCGATACTTGTTGTTAAACATGCTGCTACAACGATTACAGCTAATATAACTTTACCGTACCATCCAAAAAAGTGTTGTGACGCAGCAGCTAAGATAGAACCGCCATTATCAAGCAAACCAAGCCCTTCAACACTAGTTGCTCCCAAGAAAGAAAGTGAAGAATAAATGACAGCTAGTAAAACTCCTGCTACTAATGCAACTTTACCAGTTGAAATCATGATCTGGCGTTTGGTAGTTGCCCCACGATCCTTCATAATATTAATAATAATGATTCCAAATACAAACGCTGCTAGAGCATCCATCGTGTTATAGCCCTCTTGGAAGCCTTTAAAGAAGCTATTCGTCATATAAGATTCTGCAGGTTCTTGAATCGCACCAATTGGATTCACAAACGCTGCTATAATAAGAATAGCAATTACTGCTAATAAAATTGGTGTTAACATTTTCCCAACAACATCAACGAGCTTACTTGATTTCAAAGAAAAATATAATGTAACTCCAAAGAAAACAATAGTAAATAATAATAATGGCCAATAGCTTGATTGATTCTCTAAGAATGGCACAATTCCAATTTCATATGCAACAGTGTTCGTTCTAGGTATTGCAAAGAAAGGACCAATTGTTAGATAGAGTGCAACGGTAAAGAAAATACCGTAAATTGGATTCACTCGGCCTGCCAAAGATTCCAAATCACTTTTACCTGAGAATGCTAAAGCTAATATACAAAGAACAGGTAACCCTACTCCTGTTATAACAAAACCGAGATTTGCTGAAAAGACATTACTTCCAGCTAACTGGCCTAATTGTGGTGGGAAAATTAAATTTCCTGCTCCAAAAAACAATGCAAATAACATGAATCCTACTGCAACTGTGTTGCTAAATGATCCTCTAGTTGACATATCTATTCCTCCTAAAACACCTTAGAAAATGTACTTTAGTTAGTATTTCCCAATCATATTATCTAAGGCTGTAAATTATTCTAGTAAATTTAGAAAATTTATAAATGCTGTTTGATAGGAACTAATATATCACATGAAAAATTCAAAATCAACACTTTTCAGAAAATAAAGTTATATCAAAATATTTTTAAATAGTTTTTGTAAGTATTGGAATATAGTTCCATATACCTATTCGTGTGCTCCTTTTCCCGATCTATCTTTAAAAAAGAGAAAAGAGGCTAATCAATTCGGTTAGGAATTAATTGGCCTCTTTAAAATAATACTTTTGAAAAAATCCACAAATCAAACGTATTTCTCAACTACAGTATTGGCCCCACCTTCGCCAAATACCATGATGACCACACATGTCATCCACCTGACTTTATTATAAATGACAACGCTTACATTTTCAAACAAAAGCATTCAACAAGTTTCGACAATTAGTTATAGCAAATTTTTTTGGTGTTGGTTCTGTCCACAGAGTCAGCTTGTTCCGAGCCTTTTATAGTTGTGTGCTTGTCTATCTCTAATCCTCTGGAATGTCCAGATCGAGAATCCAATCCAAGTAGCACTCGCAAAATATCCACCAATTATATCTGTCGGATAATGTACCCCTAAATAAATTCTGCTTATCCCTATTCCTAAAATCATTGTTCCACTAAAGAATAGAAGAACAGTACGCCCCCACCTTTTTGGAATATGGCGCCATAACAAGAATGTCGTTATTCCATAAAACGTGAAGGCATTCATTGCATGCCCACTAGGAAAGCTATAGCCTGAAATTTCAACTAACCGGTGAAAGTCTGGTCTTGCCCGCTTAAACAATGTTTTCAAGATGAAGTTCAACATGGGTGATCCCACCATCACACCGATAAACAAAACAAACTCTTGTCGATGCTTCAGTCGTTTATATAGAAACAATAAAATAAAAAGAGATACGATGATAATTACCGGAGCTGAACCAATAAACGAAAGAAGTTCCATAAATACTGTCAGGTTAATAGTTTCCAGTCCTTGTACAAGTGCAATAATTTGACTATCAACACGAACAATGTCATGACTATGTACAAAATGTGCTAATAAGCCAAATACAATCAGTGAGAAAAGGCTAAAGACAAAAGCTATCGATAACTGACTTTTTAATTTCATATTCCCACACTTCTTCCATCTTAATACTGTTAGTATTTTTTGATGGAAATTGTTTATTCATTGCAGGTGGTTTAATTTCCATAGAAATGTTCACTAGTTCCATCGCCATGGTTCTTAATAATCTCGACAAACTTTGTTGATGCCGGTGATAGCGGTACATTTTTCATATAGCAGATGCCGATGCTTCGTTTGGGGATGCTTTCTGTAAGTTGGATTTCATGCAAGATACCTTGTCCTATATATTCTAGAGAAAACTCCTTCGTGACGCAGGCAATCCCTAGATTGCTTTTAGCAAACTCCAATAATAAATCATGAGAGCCTAGTTCGAACTCAGGCGAAATTCGCAAACCTTTGGTTAACAGGAATTCCTCCACATATTTTCGTGATATTGTTTTTGGTTCAAGAAAAATCAACGGATAGTTGATCAATTCATTTATATTGACTGCCTTTCCCAAAAGGTTCTCATAATTCTTTCCACATACAAAAATGTCCTGAATATCCAAGCAAGGAATCTGCGCCAAGGTAGGATCACTGATTGGAAAGTTACATATGGCTATATCGACCTCTCCAAGTTTGAGTAAAGAAATAAGTTCCTCTGTCGTCCCATTTACAATTTTGAACTTTATATTTGGATATTCTATATGGAAGGTTTCCAAATGCTGAAGCAAAAAATATTTGGATATCGTATCCCCTACCCCAATCCTCAACTCACCCTTTGTCAAATTTTTAAATTCTAGAATCATTTCTTCGCCGATAGTAAGTAGATTCATCGCTGAATGTACATATTCGAATAATAGGTTCCCTTCGTTTGTTAAGGTAACTCCTTTTGGTATACGATTGAACAACCTAACGTCAAGCTCTCTTTCTAGCTGCATCATCGCCTGACTGACTGCAGGTTGTGTCATATAAAGGTCCTTTGCAGCTTTTGAAAAGCTACCACATTTGGCTACCATACTAAAAACCTTATATAAATCTAGTTTGCTTATCATATAAATACTCCTTATACCCAATATTAGATATATTAATTTTACTTATATCACATAATAATTGTATAGTACTATTAGATACTATTTACATTATACATATCAGCATGTAGGAGTGATTGTTTTGGAAAGAGTAGTTGGAACAGTTGTAAGGGGTTTGCGTGGCCCTATCATCAATAAAGGAGACAACATTGAGCAAATCGTTGTAGACAGTGTTTTGAAAGCGTCTGAAGTTGAAGGGTTTGCTATCCAAGATCAAGATATTGTGACAATAACTGAATCCATTGTTGCACGTGCACAAGGGAATTATGCAACAATTGACCACATTGCAAAAGACGTAGAATCCAAATTTGGAAATGACACAATCGGTGTTATTTTTCCAATCCTAAGCCGTAACCGTTTTGCTACTTGTCTTCGTGGAATTGCAAAAGGGGCAAAAAAAATCGTTCTTATGTTAAGCTATCCTTCTGATGAAGTGGGTAACCATCTAGTTGACCTTGATTTACTAGATGAAAAAGGAGTAAATCCTTGGACAGATGTATTAACTGAACAGCAATTCCGTGAACTATTCGGACACAATAAACACACTTTTACTGGCGTTGATTACATTGATTACTATAAATCAATAGTTGAAGAATATGGTGTTGAGTGTGAAGTTATCTTCTCTAACAACCCGAAAACAATTCTAGACTATACTAAGAGCGTTCTAACGTGTGACATCCACACAAGATTTCGAACAAAGAAAATACTCAAAGCAAATGGTGGAGAAGCAGTTTATAGCCTTGATAATATTCTTTCTGAGTCGATCGATGGAAGTGGCTTTAATGAAGAGTATGGGTTACTTGGCTCTAACAAGGCTACTGAAGGAAGTGTTAAGCTCTTCCCAAACAACTGCCAACCTATTGTCGATAATATCCAAGCAATCCTTAAAGAGAAAACAGGAAAAACTGTAGAAGTGATGGTTTACGGTGATGGTGCATTTAAAGATCCTATCGGGAAAATTTGGGAGCTTGCTGACCCTGTCGTTTCACCTGCCTACACAGCTGGTCTTGAAGGCACTCCTAATGAAGTAAAATTAAAATATCTTGCAGATAATAATTTTGCTGATTTAAAAGGTGAAGAACTTAAAAAGGCAATCTCTGAGTTTATCGCAAACAAAGAAGGTGACCTTGTTGGACAAATGGAAGCTCAAGGTACAACACCTAGAAGACTAACTGATTTAATTGGTTCACTCTCTGATTTAACCTCTGGTAGTGGTGATAAGGGTACTCCATTCATCTACATTCAAGGATATTTCGATAACTATACAAAATAAGTAATAGTAAGCTCCCTGTTATAGGGGAGCTTTTTTTACGAATGAATGTTTGATATTTGCAATTTGTGGTATCCTCTTACTAGATAAAAAAGAGGAAGGATGATATTTTGTTTGATTTCGTAAACATCAATTGGGAGGTACTCCTTCTAAGCGCTGGTGTAACTCTTTTAAAAATAATTGGGATTTTTATTGCGTTCTTTATTGTTAAAAAGATAGGTAATAAAGTCATTGGTCGGACCTTCACGAAATTACAAGATAAACAGAACATTTCGTTAGGACGAGCTCAAACGCTTCAGAAATTAATGGAAAATATACTTTCATATGCCTTAATTTTTATGTTGGTTGCCTCCATCTTTGGAATATTTAACATCCCTGTTGCCAGTCTGTTAGCAGGTGCTGGAATTGTTGGACTTGCAGTTGGATTTGGGGCACAAGGACTAGTGAGTGATGTTGTAACAGGTTTCTTCTTACTGCTGGAAAAGCAAATAGATGTTAATGATTATGTTACAATCGGGGCTATGGACGGGGTTGTCGAAGCCGTCGGCTTACGTACCACTCAAATTAGAGGATTCGATGGAACCTTACATTACATTCCAAATCGTGATATTACGAGTGTGAGTAACCATTCTAGAGGAAATATGCGTGCTCTTGTTGATATCGGTATTGCCTATGGTGAAGACATTGATAAAGCGATAACTGTCATGCAAGAGGCCTGCGACAAGGCTGCTGCAGGTAATCCAATGATAGTTGACGGCCCTAATGTCATTGGTGTTCAAGCAATTGGTACCTCTGACATCATCTTACGCGTGATTGCAAAAACAGTGAACGGTGAACAATGGGGAGTGGAGCGCCAACTTCGAAAAGCGATTAAAGAAGCCTTTGACGAACATAGCATTGAAATTCCATTCCCACACCAAGTGACAATTCATAAAAATGGTGAAAATCCGCAAAAAATGAGACAGGCATAATGATCGAAGGGGCATCCAACAAACTGGATGTCCCTTATCTTTTACTTATTAAAATCAACTGTTTCCGTTTTTTCTAATGTAATCATTGTTTCGCTTGGTTTGGTTTCAGCAATGATGTTACCATTTCTAAATGAATAGCGAACCTTTGCCTGTTTGCGAATTGTCTCATATTCATTTTCAGCAGACATCACAATGAAGTTTGCTGGCTTTCCTACTTCAATTCCGTAGCGATCTTCAATATGCAGTGTTTTAGCACTATTTGCCGTAATTAAGTCGATTGAATTTACAATTTGCTCATATCCCATTAATTGTGATGCATGAATCCCCATATGAAGAACTTGAAGCATATTACCAGTACCTAGTGGGTACCATGGGTCAAAAATATCATCATGACCAAAGCAAACATTTAGATTCGCTTCTAGTAGTTCTTTTACACGGGTTAGGCCCCTACGCTTTGGATACGTATCAAATCGTCCCTGCAGGTGAATATTTACCAGTGGGTTTGATACAAAATTGATATTTGAAAGCTTTAAAAGGCGAAACAACTTATATGTGTAGGCATCATTGTAAGAACCCATTGCCGTAGTATGGCTTGCTGTTGTACGCATTCCAAGTCCTCGCTCATATGCCTCTTTCGCCACTACCTCAACGAATCTTGATTGTTCATCATCAATTTCATCACAATGAATGTCGATTAAACGATCATATTTTTCTGCTAAATCAAATGCTACTTTCATTGAATCTACGCCATATTCACGCGTGAATTCAAAATGTGGGATTCCACCAACAACATCTGCACCCATTTTTAACGACTCTTCAAGCAACTCTGTCCCATTTGGGTAGGATAAGATCCCTTCTTGCGGGAACGCTACAAGCTGGATGTCCACGTAATTCTTCATTTCTTCCTTTACTTCTAGCATTGCTTTTAGTGCTGTAAGTGTTGGGTCAGTAACATCGACATGGGTACGAACATGCCCAATTCCTTGTGCAATTTGCCATTTTAATGCTGTTTTTGCACGTGTTTTTACATCCTCATGGGTTAAGGATTCTTTACGTTGTGACCAGCGTTGGATTCCCTCAAATAAAGTCCCACTCAAATTCCACTCAGGCTCACCAGCGGTTAAAGTCGTATCCAAATGGATATGCGGCTCAATGAAGGGTGGTAAAACGAGCGATCCACCCACATCGATCACTTCTTCATTTTCTGTTACTTCCTCTAGTTCTTGTGTTATTTTTTTAAATTGACCGTTTTTTATTATGAGGTTCCAAAGTCCATCTTTACCTCGTAGGGTTGCATTTTTAATAATCAACTGAAATCACCTTTGCTTCTTTTATTTTTCTTGCTTCCGCTAGTTTCATGAATACAAAATAGATGACGGCTGTCCCAAGTAAGGCATTTAGTGGTGTAATCCCTGGTGCTACTTGCGCAAATCCCATACCGACTGCCCATGCAGCAATAGAAACCCAGTTTACTTGTTTGAATGTCATTTTTTCAAAAGCAGCATACTCTCTTCGTTTCACGAAAAAGTAATCCGTTATGATGATAGCACCGATAGAAGGAATCGCCGCACCTAGTAGTGTTAAGAATCCAACAAAGTTGTTATACATCCACATTGCAAGCATTGTCCCAACTAAACCATTCACTACTACAAATACCTTTTTAGGGATCTTCGTGATATTTGCAAACCCTAAGCCTGATGCATATAGGGCATTGTCATTTGTTGTCCAAATATTTAACCCAAGAACGATAATAGCCGGTATCATTAACCCTTGTAGGAACATAACCTCTGAAATATCTCCTAATCCATAAGACATTGAGCCGATTGCACCGAATAAGAACATTAAGGAGTTTCCTAGAAAAAAGGCTATTACAGTTGCGATAACTGCTGACCGTGACGTTTTTGCAAATCGCGCAAAGTCAGGAGTTAACGTTCCTGCACTGATAAATGATCCGATACAGATCGTGAGTGCTGCTGATAGTGTAATGGATACAGTTGGTTTGTATTCCATTAGAGCACCTAGCCCACCTAAGCTATTGGTTGCTTCAACCGCAGAGTAACTACCTAGAACTGCAATTGATGGTACAGCTATAAATCCTAAAATAACCAGTGCTTTCATTCCAAAAATTGAAGTTGCTGTCATTGCCAATCCAAAAATAAAGATTAAGGCATATACATTCCAGTCCATTGCATTTGCAACCGGGACTGCAAACATTGCTACCCCAACTCCAAACCAGCCAACTTGTGTGAATCCAAGTAAAAAGGATGGTAGATAGGAACCTTTATCTCCGAACGCATACTTTGCTAAAAGATGTGTTGATAATCCAGTCTTCGATGCGATATAAGCTAGGGTACCTGTGAAAATTCCTAGTGCTAAATTCCCAGCTAACACAATTACGATAGACTCTGAAAATGTTAATCCCATCCCTATTTCTCCACCAGCAAGCATACTTGCTGAGAAGAAAGTAAGACCTAGCATGACCGATAACATTTTCCAAAACCCATTTCGACTTGATTGTGGCACTGCTTGCCATGAAAACTCTGAATCCATTTTTTTCATGAATGACTCCTCCTGAATGATCATTTTCTGATACCAGAAGCAAGCAGAAAAAAAGAGGCTAATCACCAGTTATCCTGACAATTAGCCTCTTTATCTATAAAAAGATGCACAGGAATAGTTCACACATATCCCATGTCTTTAAATAGAATCCGCCGTCCTTGTCAGCCTCTCTGGACTGAATTAAAGGTACCAGTTATTTAATTAAAATTATTATTGCAAATATATACTATTTCGTCAATAAAAATATTATGAATGTTATGGTAGAAAATCATTTCCCCGAAAATAATAAAAGCCCCTCGCGGTTAGTGATGAGCATTTACCCGATGTTACACCAACCTCCGACACACCCGCTATGTTCTTACATTCGACTGTTCTAATATTTTCTTAGTTTATCTCTCTGTGGATTTTATAACTTTGATTATTATTGTTAAGAAAGTAGAAATCGTATCCGTTTATATGACAATTGATCTGCCTGTAACCCAAAACGTTAAACAGGTGAAACCGTTCTTTTTAGATTTGCTTCCGAAGCTCTGATGCTAGAAATAGCATATCTTCCAGGAGCAGTGGGTATAGGTTTGGTCTTCTTCTAGCTGCAAGCGGATGGTAAGCGACGGTTGTTTGATATCCATTCACCTGATAGAAGTTCCCTCTCAATCCCTTAACCTCTAGCTCTGGATTATCAAAAAATGATTGAACCGCCACATTTCCGAGACAAATAATAAGCTTAGGCTTCTGCTTTTCTAGTTGTCCCTGTAGGTGGTTCATACAGATTTTCCGTGTCTTCTCTTTTTCATAGGAACCTTTTGGCTGCCTTTTTAAAATATACGTGACATAGAATTGCTCCTTATCCAGTCCTGCTTCATGAACCGCTTGTTGCAATGTCTCTCTTGTTCCACAAACGATTGGGTTTCCTTCACGGTCTTCCCGAGCACCTGGATTATCCAAAATAACCATAATCGGTGCTTCTGGGTTTCCCTCTCCCCAAATCATCCGAGAGCCTTGCTTATACAGCCCACAATCCTGGCAATTCTTATGTTCTTCAGGTGTTGGATCCTCTAGCCACATAACCGGACAAAATGAATTCACTTTCAACACACTCCCTTTTGTTTAGAATAACCAATTTGGAGTGTGAGAATTAATAAGATTTAAAGAGTGGTAATCAAAACAGCCCCGCTTAGGTGCGAGGCTGAAGGTATTTCGTACTTTATTATTGCCGTACGGTACTTTCCCGGAGAATAAACTGACTGTCGTACATCTCAAAGTAAACCCCTTTTTTCGCCAGTAGTTCTTGGTGTGATCCTGACTCAATAATTTCACCTTGATGGATAACTAAGATTCGATCAGCATTTTCAATAGTCTTCAGTCGGTGAGCGATAATAAAGCTCGTTCTCCCTTCTGTTAACCGATTAATTCCTTTTTGAATCTCGATTTCAGTAGTTGTATCTATACTTGAAGTAGCCTCATCCAGAATTAAAATATCTGAATCTGCTAGGATCGCCCGTGCAATTGCAATTAATTGGCGCTGTCCTTGGCTCAAGTTTCCCCCACCTGAAGTTATGTGAGTATGATAGCCTTTAGGAAAATGCTTAATAAATTGATGTGCAGAAGCCATTTTAGCGGATGTAACAACATCGTCATCTGTAGCTCCCAACTTTCCATATCTGATATTCTCCATGATAGTACCAGAGAATAGGAACGTGTCTTGCAATACAACCCCTATCTTCTTCCTCAATGAACTAATTTGGTAGTCGCGAATATCTCGACCATCTACCTTGAGTACACCAGCAGTCACATCATAAAAACGCGACAATAAATTAATAATCGTTGTTTTACCAGAGCCGGTAGGACCAACAAGTGCAATTTTCTCACCAGCTTTTACGCTGAAATCAATATTCTTTAAGATTGACTTACCTTCATCATATCCGAAATACACATGCGAAAACTCCACGTTACCCTTTAATGAATCGACAACTTTGGCATTCCCTTTGTCCTCGATATCCGGAGTTTCATCCATTATTTCAAATACCCGCTCTGCACCGGCAATAGCCGATTGAAACATATTTAATAGATTTGAAAGCTGATTAATTGGCCTAAAAAACTGCCGAGAATAAAGCACGAAAGCCCCAATTATTCCTACACTTGCAAAATCATAAACGGTCAATACCGCTCCAACCGCTATGACAAGTCCAAGGCCAAGATTATTTATGAAGTTGTTCACGGGACCCAAAAATCCCGACACTGTATCAGCATCCATAGCCGATTTCCGTAGACGCTCATTGATTTCCGAAAATTGTTGGTTACTTTTTTCCTCTACTCCAAATAATCGTATAACTTCACTACCTGCGATAGATTCCTCGATTACTCCATTTAATTCTCCTAAATCGCGTTGTCTTTTAATAAAATGACTACTACTATATTTAATTAGCTTTTTTGTTGTAAAGATCATTAAAGGAATCACAAGTAGCGTTACAATTGCAAGCACCCAACTAAGTGAAAACATCGCAATAGATACTCCTGTAATCGTTAAAGTCGATGAGAGAATTTGAATAACACTTTGACTTAATGCATTGTTCAAAGTATCGATGTCATTCGTCACCCTACTCATTAGATCACCGTGTGTCCGCTTGTCAAAGAATCGCAAGGAAAGTGTTTGTAGTTTATTAAATAGATTTTGTCGTAAACTACGTATTGTTTCAATCGATACTCGTACCATCATGAAGGTCTGTAGCCAAGTGAATAAGGCAATTCCTATATAAACAACTGCGAGTATCCCTAAAAAAATAACCGTACCAGCAATGTCTTTTGGAATGATATAACCATCGATAATAATACCGATTAAATAGGGTCCAACTAGCCCAAGAATTGTGGATAGGATAACAAAAATAATCGAGGTAACCAATGCCACTTTTTGTTTCTCCATTAGATCCCATATTCTTTTAATCGTACCCTTCCAATCCTTTGCTTTTTCGACAGGACCACTTAATCCTCGCGGTCCACGTACACGGTTCATCATATTGGAAGTCGACTGTGAACTCGTTTTACTCATCCATGATCAACCTCCTTTCCACTCTGTGTCGCATAAATGGCTTGATATGTTTCACTGATTTCCAGTAATTCAGCGTGTGTGCCGCTAGCCTCAATTTCTCCATCTTTCATCACCAATATTTGATCTGCATTAATGATGGAAGATATCTTTGAAGAAATAATAAATACGGTTGTATTTTTGTATGATTTCCGTAACGCATGTTGAACTGCGCTTTCAGATAAGGCATCGATTGCGGAGGTTGAGTCATCAAGCACTAATATAGTCGGCCTGCGAATAAAAGCACGAGACATTGATAGACGTTGCTTTTGGCCACCCGATAAATTAGTTGCACCTTGCATCAAGGAATGGGCAAACTTATCGTCGAATCTCGATATAAACTCACTTGCAGCTGCTGATTCAACCGCCTGCTCCAACTCACTACTTGTAGCATATTCCTTTCCGAAACGGACATTCTCTTCAATAGTCCCAGAAAACAAGGTCGCCTTTTGTGGGACGAAGCCGATACTAGCACGCAAATGTTCAAGAGGGTAATTCTTGATATTAATTCCATCAATAAGAATTTCACCTGAATCTGGGTCATAGAGGCGGGGTATAAGTTTTACTAGAGTTGATTTACCGCTTCCTGTGGTGCCGATAATTCCAATTGTTTTTCCTGACTCAGCTGTAAACGAAATATTCCGAAGTACGTTGTTTCCATTTTTACTATAACTAAAATTCACCTGTCTAAATTCTACTTCACCCTTCAGTTCACTTTTTCTAAAAGACTGAACGGGTTCAGCTATGTCAATTTTCGTTTCAAGAGTTAGAAGAATTCTCTCTGCAGAAGGAAACGAGCGTGCAATTTGCATTAATACATGACTACTACTAATCAACCCATTCATCATAATGTTAAGGTAATTAATAAATGCTAGGATGACACCCACCTGAAGTGTACCTTCATTCACCTTAATTACCCCTAACCAGAGCCCCGCAACTACTCCTAGATTGACAACGAACATCATAATTGGCATAAGCGTTAAAATAAGTTGTTCAGCAGACATCAGTCTATTCGACAGCAAACGATTCACTTTATTAAAGTTTTCCTTTTCGTACTCTTGTCGGTCAAATGCTTTAATTACACGAATCCCCGCTAACGTTTCCTGAAGCTTTGTATTTACCTTATCCATCGCTTTTTGCACCTTAGCGTACAGCTTCCCAGACTTCATTGAGAAAAAATAGATAAAAGCAATCAGAACCGGAATTGATACTAATAGAACCGGAAACAGTTCTCTTGCTGTAAACCAAACGATTATGACTGAACCGATAAATAATAAAGGTCCTCGAACAAATATACGCAAAGTCATGATAACAGCCTGCTGTAAAGTCGTAATATCGTTCGTTGTTATCGTAATTAATTTACCTGTTCCAAACGAATCGATATTCTGATTTGAAAATTGGCCTATCTTTCTAAATACATCACGGCGGATGTCCGTAGAAAAATTCACAGCTGACTTCGCTGCATAGATTGAACTACCCATTCCACCAATTAAACCAATAATTGCACACAGAAGCATGAGTAGTCCTAGTTTAATGACATATCCGTTATCTTGATTCGCAATTCCTGTATCTATCATCTTCTGCATAATATTTGGCTGGAAAAGGTCCATCACCACTTCTATACACATAAAAAGCGGTGCTAAGATTACATACCAAAGATATGGTTTAAGATACCGTATTAATTTTTTCATGGCTTTCATGAAAACTTCCCCTTACTTCTTGCTTTTCTTTTTTAATTGCTCGGTTACTCCATCAATAAAGGTAATTAACTCCGTTACCTCCTCAGGATTTCCGCGCGTTTTTTTGACAACATTTCTAACCTCTTTTTCCCATCGCTCCATTGCGGACTTAAGCTTTACAAATTCTTTGGAGTTTCTCCAAGTCATTCTCTCCTTCCACTCTTCCCAAAAATCCCCATCATGTTTTATTTCTTCCAATCTATTTAAACCACTGGTATTGATTGAATAAATTTTTTTGTTCCCATGCACATCCTGCCTTATTAAATCTTGATCTTCTAATTCTTGAAGGGCTGGGTATACTGTACCAGCACTTGCAGAATATGCACCATTTGAACGATCTTCTAATTCCTTCATAATTTGATAACCATGCATAGATTCTTGCTTTAACAGATGTAATATTGCTAACTGAACAAACCCTCTTTTTCTTCTCATTTTAGCCTCCTTATTTATATCGGTAATTATAATCGATATATCGATATTCCTCAATCGTAATCAAATAAAAAGTGGGTTCTTGAATAATTGCACACATTTTCCAAATAATACAACGGTGGGATAGCTTTCCTTGGATATTAAATATCGAAATGGTTAAGGGGGAATTAAATCTATGTTATTTCGAAGGCATGTAGTCTTTAACATTCTAATTGTTTTGTTTCCATGGCTAACATTGCTATTAATGGGGAAGCGAGATGTAAAGCGTTATTCATTTGCTGGTATCTTTATTATCTTTTTTGAGATACTCAACCATATGTATGGTTACAAACAGAAGTGGTGGAAGTTTTACGATAGACGCAGGTCATTTTTCAAGGATGAACTTCCGTTTAGCATTGGCCCTTATATGCCTTTGTCTATGTGGCTACTTAAGCTTTCATTTGGAAATTTTAAAAAGTTCATCACTCTCAATGTAGTTTTTGATGGCATCTTTGCTTTTTTCATTATGGATGTTTTTAAAAAATTTAAGATTATTAAGCTTAATAAATTATCCCGTTTACAATTTTTCTTCTATATTCATTACAAAGCATATCTTCTATATGCCTTCCAGTACGTATATGAAAAATACAAAAGATATATTTAAAACAGAGAGGCTACTTGATCCATTCAATCCAAGTAGCTTTATGTATTTTTTAGTCAGTATTATACTTAAGCCGAAAAACATTCAATCTATAAAAGACGAAAATTTTCTGTTTTAGATTATGTATATGAATCAGTTCAAATAATAAAGCGGATATTTAGGAGCATTCTGGATATATAGTTCGGAAATTGCTTCTATTTTTAAGAAAACGGGATATTATGTCGACTAGACATGGCTTTATGCGGTTATATCACCGAATCTATTATTATATCACGTTTGCTACTATGCTAATATTGTTGATATGATTATATTCAGTTAATCGAACTGAAGAGTTTAGTTACCAATAAAACATATTTGTGAATTTATTCACAAATAGTAAAAGAGGAGTTGATAGGATGGGAACTGATATCCAAGCAGATCAAAATCACGATGCAATGAGTGATGATTATTCATTGGATAGGGTACCACTTAACAAGAGAAATATGGGTTGGTTAAGTATAACAAATATCACTTTCGGAATTGCTACAGCTATTTTTTATTTTCAAATGGGAAGTGTAATGGCACTTCAATTTGGTGCTATTAATGCCATCATTTCAGCTATTTATGCGATTATCGTAGCCGGTATTCTTGGTACATTCATTGCTTACTTATCTGCAAAGTCAGGTATGAATGTCAATTTACTATCAAGGGGTGGCGGATTCGGATATATTGGCGCATCATTAACCTCCATCATTTATGCCACAAATTTCATCATGTATTGTGCACTTGAAGGTTTAATTCTAGTGGCAGCAGTCCACGAATTTATACCTACTATTCCTGAGTGGGCCTTAATTCTTTTCTTCGGAACCATTGTCATTCCATTAAACTGGTTTGGAATCAAACAATTGGATAAATTACAGAAATGGTCACTGCCTCTTTTTGGCATCTTTTTAATTGCCGCAATTATAATGGCTGCTATGACACCTTCTGTATATAATGGGAGCTTCTGGTCCTATATGCCAGAGAATGTACAAGTTGGAGGTACTGCTCTCTTGTTATGTATTGGTATGCAGCACGGCATTATGGGATTGACCCCCCTACTTGCATCTGATTACGCACGGTTCTTAAAACCTAAAGATTTGAAAATTGGGGCATTTGCAATTGGGTTCGTCCCACAAATTTTCTGTTTTGGCGTTATGGGCGGATTAGGCATTTGGTTCGGTGTCCGACTGGGTGAACCAAATCCTGGTGTGTACATTGTCACCCTTCTAGGCATGTGGGGAGCTTTATTTACAATGATTACCCAAGTTCGAATTAACGTTACGAACATATATAGTGGTTCGCTATCTCTTTCAAACTTCTTTGAAAACATGTTTCACTTTAAACCTGGAAGACGTTTTTGGGTTATTGTAACAGGAGTATCTGCCATCATTCTAATGCTTACAGATATCGTAAATCATCTCGGAACAGTTTTAACATTTCAAGGTGTCTTCTTATTGTCTTGGGCGGCAATTTTAGTTACGGATGCTGTCTTTGTTAAAAGAATATTAAAAATTGGCCCTGGGTATTATGAAGCTAGACAAAAGAATTTATTTAAATGGAATCCCGTAGGTGTAACCGCATTGTTAGTTTCAAGTGCCCTTGGGACTATCGCGGCACTCGGTTTTATGGGAACCTTTTTACAAAGTACAGCTGCATTCTTTGCAGCAATACTTGCATCTATCCTCACAATACTAGTAGCAATAGCTACCAAGGGAAAATATTATATAAAACAAGAAGCAGCGGACATTAAAAAAGAAGAATACGTTGCTTAACGGCTTTTACCCTCTACTTTATTGTAGAGGGTTTTTACTTATTACTTATCCGAATTCGTAAATTCTTCGTCAATTCTGCTCATGAATTCCTCTGCAGCGTTATATCCTTGTTGCCTTAGATACCAGTTGTTTGCGGCAGCCTCAATTAGACCTGCTACATCACGTCCAGGCTGTAACTGTATTTCAATTGATGGGATCTTCACACCCATATATTCCATTGTGTTAATCTCCTGGTCTAGATCATTATACAAGCCGTCCTTTTCCCATTTCGTTAAATGAATATCTAAGGAAATACGTGTTTCATCTTGAAATGCTTTACGTCCATACATCCGAACCACATTTAATAGGCCAATGCTTCGTAAAGCCAAGAACTCCTTTGTCTTTTCGTCATGTGTTCCTAAAATGGTTTGTGGACTTAGTTTTTTTAAAACAACAATATCATCCGCTACAAGTCGATGGCCTCTGCGAATCAGTGTATGTGCTGTCTCACTTTTCCCCACACCAGAGTTCCCACGAATAAGGATTCCTATCCCCGACACATTCATGCAAACCCCATGCACCGCAATTTGCTCAGCTAATTCCTTTATCAAAAAAGAATCTAATTTAACAATAAAATCGGAAGTTACCTCAGGTTCATTTGTAACTAACAACGGAATTCCTTGCTCTAAACAATGATGTGTTAAATAGGTGAGTCCTTCCTCACCACACGTCACAATGAAACAAGGTGGGCGATATTGAACAATATTCCCTATTCGGATTCTACGTTCTTCTTTTGTTAGCTTATGTAAATAGGTAATTTCCTTTTTTCCAAGGATTTGAACTCGTTCAGTTGGAAAAAAGTCAAAATGCCCTACGAACTCTAGACCGGGCCTATGTACCCTAGATTGTGTAATATTATGATGTAACTGGTCTTCACCAGCCAATACCTTTAATGAGAACTTACGAACCAAGTCTCCTACCGTAACCTGTTTCAACCGGCCACTCACCGCCCCATTTTGCTTATTTACATGAAATTATACTTTATCAGCAGTGAAAACGTCATCTAGATGTTACTAAAATCTCTGAAAACTAATTCTCTTTCCCCTTAGATACAGGGTTTTCGTGATAAGAAATCCAATCGCTATAACTTCCAGCATATAGTCTTACGTTCTTAAACCCCGCCATTTTTAAAGCTATATAGTTGGGAGTGGCTGTTACACCTGAACCACAATATACGATAATTTCAGCCTCTTCGTTGAGGTCTGTGAATCTCTTTTTCTGTTCTTCATTATCTTTAAATGCACCTTGATCCAATCCCTCAAGCCAACACTTATTAAGGGCTCCTGGGATATGCCCCGCGATTCGGTCAATGGGTTCAACTTCTCCAAGATAGCGGCTTTCATCTCTAGAGTCTATCAATATCGATGATGGAGACTTCTGGGCGACTATTTGTTTTACTTCCTCATAAGAAGCAAGCATATCCTCTTGAATATCCTCTACAAACAGAGCCGGTTTTACTTCAGGTACTTCGCTCGAAGTTGGATAACCCGCTTCTACCCAGCCTTTAAAGCCTTCGTTAAGAACATAAACCTTGTCATGACCTATGTATGTCAACAACCACCAAAAGCGAGAGGCAAATTGGCCCTCTCCTCCATCATAGGCAATGACTGTTGTTGTATTATCTATGCCCACCTTCTCAATCTCACGCTTAAACTGCGCCATATCCGGAAGCGGATGTCTTCCCCCGTGCTTTTTAACTGGAGCAGAAAGTTGCTTTTCTAAATCAAAATAGAATGCCCTTGGGATATGACTCTCGGTATAGAGTCTTCCTCCTTCTTCAGGGTCTCCTAATGCAAATCGGCAATCGATTATTCTTACATTCTCGTTATGTAGTTGTTCAACTACCCATTCTTTATTTACAACAAAATTCATATTACTCCCTCCTTTATTTTGTTTGGGAAAGACCTCAATAGATCTTTACTAAAAATAATCCGTACTTCTTCTAACCATTCAGCTTCTTGATAAATACAACCTTAAGGTAGTTGCCCTCCTTGAATGACTGTAAGGTTTGGAAATCCTCTGGTAAAGAAAATTCCTCTACCAATTTATATGTACTGTTACTTTCCTTAAATGCCGTATCAATAAATCCTTTGAATTTCTTCATGTCAAATGATGCACTATTTGTGGAAGCAACAATTACCCCATTTTTCTCCGTAATGGCAATCGCTTCTATCAATAGATTTTTGTAATCCTTTTCAGCACTAAATGTAAATTTTTTCGACCTTGCAAAACTAGGTGGGTCAAGAATCACCACATCAAATTTCAAATTCTTTTTACCCGCATATTTAAAATAACGAAAAACATCCTCAACAATGATGTCATGTGCTTCATAATCGATTCCATTTACACTAAATTGTTCAATGGTTTTCGGTAGACTACGATTAGCCAAATCAACACTTGTTGTCTTTGTCGCACCACCCAATGCCGCATAAACAGAAAATGCCCCTGTATATGAAAAGGTATTTAACACTGTTTTCCCTTTTGCATACTTATCACGTATGGTCTTTCTCACATTACGCTGGTCAAGAAAAACCCCTACCATTGCTTCTTCGTTAAAATAGACAGCAAAGTGAACCCCATTCTCTTTTACAATAATCGGAAATTGACCTCGCTCTCCTGCTACAAACCCATCTTCTTCTATAAACTTTCCTTCCGCACGAAACCTCTTTTTCTGGTAAATAGCTTTGTACTCAACTATATTTTGAAGCGCTGCTAGAATATCTTCAAAAAATGTATAAATTCCTTTACTGTACCAATTTATTAAGTAATACCCATCAAAGTAATCAATGGTGAGACCTCCAATTCCGTCTCCTTCTCCATTAAAAACCCGAAAGGCATTCGTATCCTTTTCAACAAAGAATGACCTTCTTTTATCTAATGCAGCTTTAATCTTCCTCTCAAAAAATCCCTGATCAATCTTCTCATTCTTATTCTTGGTTAGGACCCAGCCATATCCTTTGTTTTGCTTGCCGTAATATCCTTTTGCTATGAATTGATCCTTTTCATCGACCAGGTTAATTAATACGCCCTCTTCTATTGAATTTATCTGTTCCATCACTTGTTTTGTGATAAGGGGGTAACCGCCTTTATACTTATTAGCGTATTTTGAAGGTACCTTTATATGTAATTCTGTTTCCATTATCTTCATCCCATTCTATGGTCTTCTTTTCACCTATCATACAATTATCTTCACTAAAATCAAAGACGTCTTAGTGATTTGCTCAAGTTCACGTCCATAGAACCTCGAGGCCTTCCGCTGGAAAATTAAATAGGGCCATCCTTCGCTACCTTCAAGTAACGAGGTACTGACCCTACTTCTAATTAGTGATTACTTATTCATGGCAGAAAGAAAATCCCCAAGAAGACTGTCTAAATCAGTGTCTTCCGTGGCCTCTTCCTCATTAGGTACTTCTTGTTTTGCCGTTTCCCACTTAAAATTATCTAAATCATCATCAAAGCTGTCAACCTCACTCGTCGCAGCAACTTCATTGTGTGATACTTCGTCCTCAAGTGATGGTTGAACTTTATGTTCCTCTACTGATATTTCCTCTTGAAGGTATAAGGCTTCATCCAAATCAACCGACTTACTATTTAACGACGCAAGAAGTGCAGTTGCACGTACTGGATCCGATAGAAGCTGATGTATGATACTTCCTAGTAACGCCTCTGAATGTTCATGCTTTAACCAATTGCGTTGTGATTTACTTAATTTGTGAGGAAGTGGCACAGTAATAACTTCTCGCTCTCTTGAATAGGACTGGCCGACACCCTGCATGACATACTCCGCTATCTTACTTGAAAAGTTTCTACGCTCTGTTTCTTTTAACTTTTGGAGGTGTTTTAATAAATGATCAGGTGTATCGGATGGTACACGGAATGAAATGGCTTGGCCCCTTTTGACCTCAGTTGAGGTAGACTTTCTCATAAGATCACCTTATCTCATTTTTTAACTGGCTCTTGCGGTACTTTTTGCTTCTCCGTTTTTCTTACGAAATCTGTTATGAGCTTATAATAAGCATTGGCCATCATCCAAATACTCTCTTTTTCATCCTCAAAGAATTCGATATTGTAGCCATCAAGGTTATTGTTCAAGGTCTTCATATAGTCCTTTAACACATTTGATCCACCACCAACAAAATAGCAGATTTCAGTTTGCGAGTTTTTTAGCCATACATTACGTAGCAAGCGATATTGTTTTTTTGCTAAATCCAAGAGAATTCGATCTGTAATATCATGTACACTTGTCCGACTTCCTTTTACCATAATATGATTGCGATTATTTTTTCTTGTAATAATATCAACCACATCACGGCGACTGTCTAACTCGACTCCATGTTTAGACCGAATTTCTTCTCTGATTGCTTCTAATGATTCAGATACTCCAAGGTTAAATCCTTGCGCCTTATCATCATCGACAGTTCGATTACGAATCACTGCAATATCAGTTGATAATCCGCCAATATCCTGAATTAGGATTCGTTTATCGATTAAATCTTTATTAATTACTTTCAAGTCATTATCCATAACAAGATTAATATAAGCAGCAAATCCTTCTGGATATATTTTGACCTCATTAAATTTAATATTCACCTTTAATCCTTGATATCTTGGAGTCACGAGAAACTCTACCTGGTGAACAGAACCTGTAAGTTTTGATCGATATCCTGCATCCTTACCTTCCTTTACTTCACGAAGTGGCAGACCGGTTCCAAGTGTATAATTTGCATCAATTATATTTTTTTGACGAGGGAAAGTTGAAGAATTTTCCTCCCTAACCGCATCCAATGCCAATGTTGCAAATAACATAATTAATGTCTGGTCCTCTTCTGATTTACTACTTCCCGGGTCCAACTCTGAAGCACTACCACTCTTTGTTGCTAAATGACCGACACGATAAATAACGTTATTATCCTTTAGGGCAGGGGAGTGGACCCTGATGTGAATTCCTTCAAGTGGATCCTTGCTATTTAACTCTTCTATTCCAATGACCGGACGGTCCTCAATATCTCTTGCAATAATATTAGGTATGTTTAATTCGTGCTCTAGCTCTCCAAAGATCGCCTTAATAGAGTCATTTCCAACATCAACTGCTGCAATTCTAGACTTAGACATTCAAACATCATCCCTTCAACTTAGTAGATTATTTTTTTCTGTATCTCTTTATTTAAAGGGTAGTAGAGATTACTAGATTCCACAATGACTACTAGTAAAAAGAAATATAATTGTAAACCTGTAAACACCTTGTAAACATGTCGTTATTTGTAAACATTTCTGTATACAATGATTACAAAGGTGTACACATGTCGTCACGCCGGGTTGTATACTACTTTGTAAACAAGTAAACGGTATTGTATACAATCTGTTTACACTTTATATACACGTAAACAAAAATGTATACAGCAAAAAAAGAGAGGGTATTTCCAAATTCATAGAAATACCCTCTAGCTTTTATCCTCTATTATTACTTTATTTGCCCATTTCCTCTAATCGTATATTTGGTAGAAGTTAATGCTTGTAACCCCATTGGTCCACGAGCATGGAGCTTTTGTGTGCTTATTCCAATTTCAGCACCAAACCCAAATTCAAAACCATCTGTGAAGCGAGTTGATGCATTATGATAGACTGCTGCAGCATCGACCTCTGTTAGAAATTGCTCAACATTTTCAGTTGATTGAGAAACGATTGCTTCTGAATGTTTTGTTCCATATTGGTTAATGTGGGCAATCGCCTCGCCTACATCTTCGACTACTTTTATGGCTACCTCTAGACCTAAGAATTCCCTTTCCCAGTCTTCCTTCGTTGCAGGAACTATATCATTTCCTATCTGTTGGACTCTATCATCTCCGTGTATACGGACGCCTTCAGCCTGTAGAGTCGTGATTAACTCACCTAGATATGTGGTCGCCCAATCCCTTTGAACGAGTACATTTTCGATTGCATTACACACAGAAGGCCGTTGGGTTTTGGCATTTACCGTAATCTCGAATGCCATCTTCGCATCAGCCGTTTCATCTATATATACATGACAATTCCCTGCACCTGTTTCCAGTACTGGAACCGTAGAATTTTGAACAACTGTTTGAATTAACTTTGCCCCACCTCGTGGAATTAGCACATCCAAATACTCGTTTAACTTAAACATTTCAGATGCCGTTTCACGACTCGTATCTTCTAGTAACTGTACAGACTCAATTGGTAAACTGCTTAATTCAAGAGCATGCTGAATGACTTTTACGATTGCTTTATTCGAATGAATGGCGGTTGAACTACCACGTAATAGCACTGCATTACCAGTTTTTAAACACAGACTTGACGCATCTACGGTTACATTTGGCCTCGCTTCATAAATCATGCCGACAACACCAAGAGGTACCCGAATCTGTGTAATCTGAAGGCCATTCGGACGCTCCCACTCCTCTACCACTTGGCCGATCGGATCATTAAGTTTTGTTAACTGAATCAGAGCATCTGCTATATCATGAATCCTCTGTTCGTCTAATTTTAATCGGTCTAGTAGGGATTCGCTCATACCATTTTCTTTTCCAGCCTGTAAGTCCTTTTCATTTTCTTCCATAATAAAAGCTTGTTCCTTGATAAGTTGTTCAGAAATAATTGAGAGTGCATGATTTTTTTGTTCCGTTGTCGCTTTTGCTAAGATTTGTGCAGCCTTTTTTGCCATTTTTGCTTTTTGAATTAACTCACTCATACTCCATTCTCCTCTCTTTTTGACTTACCCAGTTATCTCTATGAATCACAACTCGTTGGTCACTGTTTACTTTAACCATCGCCTTTGTGCTTGATAGTCCTTTAATTTCTATTAATTGATCAGAAGAAAAATTCACTTTTCCTTTCCCGATAATTTCTCCCTTTAGGTTTACAACCTCTACTACGTCATTGATTTTAAAATTCCCGATTATATTTGTAACCCCTGCTGGCAGGAGACTTTTACCTTGTCGTAATATAGCCGCAACGGCTCCTTGGTCGATCTCAATTTTTCCATTTGGAATTGAATGTAATGCGAGCCACTGTTTTGATGCTTTCATTCCTGGATGTGAGGAATTACCAATATAAGTTCCATCTCCCTTTCCAGCAAGAATATCAACCAATTTATCGTCTCCTGTTCCAGACCCTATAAATACTTTAACCCCCAAGCCCAATGCAGTCCTTGCCGCCTCTATTTTCGACTTCATTCCGCCAGTCCCTACCTTAGAGCCTGGTTCCGTAGCACCACTAACTAATTCTTCATGTATTTTATCAAGGAAGTTATACCTTTTTGCATCTGGATGTGTTCGTGGATTTTGATCATAGATTCCATTGACATCCGTAAGAATTACTAAAAAGTCAGCATGGACCAGACCACTTACTAAAGCAGATAACATGTCATTATCTCCGAAGTTTAATTCTTCTAGTGATACAGAATCATTTTCATTAATAATGGGAACCACATTTCGTTTTAGTAACTCAGAAAGAGTTGCATGCGCATTGTTGTATTGATCCTTGTAGAGAAAGTTCTGCCTCGTTAACAGTAATTGTGCGACAACGACCCCATGTTTTTTAAACTCCTCCGTATATCCTCTTAATAAAAGCCCTTGGCCAACTGCCGCCGCAGCTTGTTTGCCCGCTACCGTTTTAGGGCGGGACGGATAACCAAGGTCCATAAAGCCTGCTGCAACAGCTCCAGACGAAATGAGAACGACCTCATGTCCTTTTTCCTTTAACAGTGCTATTGCGTTAACATGCTCACGTAATTTCTCAATACTGAGGCCACCATTTTGATTCGTTAAAGAGCTACTGCCAATTTTGACAACAATTCGTTTCTTCTTCACTTCATTCACCCCGGATTGATAATCAACTACAATTTCAAACAAATCCTCTGTATATAAAAAAAGGCCCTTCCATCCCTATAAAAAGGACGAAAAGACCATATAACCTTTCGTGGTACCACCTTTATTGATACTGGATGCTCCAGTACCCACTCAATAGCCTTTAACGCGGGCAACGGCTAGGTTTTGCCTAGCAGTTCAAGGGACAGGTTCAATAGCATTGCAGGCGCGTAAAATCTTTCAGCCCATGAATTTTACTCTCTTTTACCTGAGGACTATCTACTGGTTCCCTATCATTACTTCATATTTATAATAAGTGTCACTTGCCGTTTATTAGATTAGGAATATTATGAATCAATTTTATATCGATGTCAATGGATGCTTTTAAATCAAAATTACCATTTATGAGCGGTATTATTTTTTTCTAAAATCCTAATAATAAACTGCAGTGCCTTGTCCATCATATTAGTTGACATAGGTATTAACATCTATATAATAATTAGTATAAACAAGTAATAATTATAGATTTTTTAGTCAATAATGCTAATAATCTATTTTTAAATATTTTATTTGGAGGAATTTACTATGTCACTTATTGGAAAAGAAGTACAACCATTCACAGCACATGCTTATCATGCAGGTTCAGGCGATTTTATTGAGGTTTCTGAACAAAACTTAAAAGGTCAATGGAGTATTTTCTGCTTTTACCCAGCTGACTTTACTTTCGTTTGCCCTACTGAACTTGAGGATCTTCAAAATCAATATGCAACATTAAAAGAATTAGGTGTTGAAGTATATTCTGTATCTACTGATACTCACTTCACTCATAAGGCATGGCATGATCATTCTGATGCTATCAGCAAAATTGAATATATTATGATTGGTGACCCTTCTCAAAGAATTACACGTATCTTTGACGTTTTAGACGAAGAAGCTGGTCTTGCAGATCGTGGAACTTTCATCATTGATCCAGACGGTGTTGTACAAGCACTTGAAATCAATGCAGGCGGAATTGGCCGTGACGCAAGCACTCTTGTTAACAAGATTAAAGCTGCACAATACGTTCGTAACAATCCAGGTGAAGTATGCCCGGCTAAATGGGAAGAAGGCGGAGAAACACTTAAGCCAAGCCTAGACCTAGTCGGCAAAATTTAAGGGGTGCTATAAATGGTATTAGATGCTGATATTAAGCAACAATTAACTCAATATCTTCAACTATTAGAAAATGATGTACTGCTCAAAGTCAGCGCTGGATCCGATGATGTATCAAAGGACATGGTTTCACTCGTTAATGAATTGAAAACAATGTCACCGAAAATTAAAGTTGAGGATTCTCAATTAGAACGAACACCTAGCTTTAGTGTCAATCGAATTGGGGAAGATTCAGGTGTAACATTTGCTGGTATTCCCCTTGGACACGAATTTACTTCCTTTGTGTTAGCTCTTCTACAAGTTAGTGGACGAGCTCCAAAGGTTGAGCAGAAGCTAATAGATCAAATTAAAGACATTAAAGGTGAATATCACTTCGAAACTTATGTTAGCTTAAGTTGCCATAACTGTCCTGATGTTGTACAAGCACTTAACTTAATGAGCGTTCTCAATCCTGGTATTACACATACTATGATTGATGGTGCTGCATTTAAAGAAGAAGTTGAGAGCAAAGATATCATGGCTGTTCCTACCGTATTTTTAAATGGAGAGAATTTCGGCAACGGTCGTATGACCCTTGAAGAAATCCTCGCTAAAGTTGGTAGTGCTCCTGATGCTTCAGAGTTTGCTGATAAAGATCCATTTGATGTTCTTGTGGTTGGCGGCGGACCTGCTGGAGCAAGTGCAGCAGTCTATGCAGCTCGTAAAGGCATTCGTACTGGTATTGTTGCTGAACGCTTTGGCGGTCAGATTATGGATACCCTTGGCATTGAAAACTTTATCAGTGTTAAGTACACAGAAGGCCCTAAGCTAGCAGCTAGTCTTGAAGAGCATGTAAAAGAGTACGATGTAGATGTTATGAACTTACAGCGTGCCAAACGCATTGAAAAGAAAGACTATATTGAGGTTGAACTGGAGAACGGTGCTACTCTAAAAAGTAAAACCCTCATCCTTTCAACAGGTGCACGTTGGCGTAATGTTGGCGTACCTGGTGAAGTAGAGTTCAAAAACAAAGGTGTAGCCTACTGTCCACATTGTGACGGTCCATTGTTTGCAGGTAAGGACGTAGCCGTTATTGGTGGCGGAAACTCAGGTGTAGAAGCTGCCATTGACCTAGCAGGTATTGTAAAGCATGTAACAGTTCTTGAATTTAATTCTGAACTAAAGGCTGATACAGTGTTACAAGATCGTCTCTTCAGTCTTCCAAACGTTACTGTTATTAAGAATGCCCAGACAAAAGAGATTACTGGTACTGACAAAGTAAATGGAATTACGTATACTGACCGTGAATCTGGAAAAGAACATCATGTTGAACTTCAAGGTGTATTTGTCCAAATTGGTCTCGTACCAAACACAGATTGGCTTGATGGAACAATTGAACGCAACAGAATGGGTGAGATTGTTGTTGATAACCATGGTGCAACAAGTGTTCCTGGTGTATTTGCCGCTGGAGATTGTACAAATAGTCCATATAAGCAAATCATCATTTCAATGGGATCAGGTGCAACTGCATCACTAAGTGCATTTGACTATATCATCCGAAATAATTGGGATACAAATACAGATGAGTCTGGTAAGAAAACACTAGTTCATCAATAATAATTCAAAGCAACTTTACTACCTAACCAGGTGTAAAGTTGCTTTTTTCGTATTATTAGTAAAAGACACTTTTACTAATATTTTCTATTTAATTACCTTCTTCACCATGCAAATAGGTAAAATGTAAAATTTTGTAAATAATACTTGTCAAAGGTTTTTCTAGCTCTTTACAATAGAAGTAGTGACAACCTACATAAGAAAATGGAGGCTAGGGCCTTGGATTATATTAAACCTAATCAGTTAATCGAAGATGTTGCACAAACTGGTGCTTATAAAACCACCTTGAACATAAGTGATATTTTAATAAAAGGGATCTTATCTGGTGCCTTTTTGGGTTTTGCTACAACACTAGCCTTTACAGCTACAATTGAAACAAACTTGAGTATTGTAGGAGCTATAGTCTTTCCTGTCGGGTTTGTGCTTGTATTGTTATTAAGCCTCGAGCTGGTGACTGGCAACTTTGCGATGCTACCACTTGCAAGGATGAGAGGTCTTACTTCTAGTAAAAGGATGGTTTACAACTTTTTTTGGGCCTTTCTTGGAAATCTTCTAGGAAGCATTTTGTATGGAATATTATTTTATATCGTAGCAACAAAATTGGGACATATCACTCAAGGGGCGATGATTGACAAGATTATTACTGTAGCTGAAGGGAAAACTCTTGCATATAAAAGCCTTGGTGGAGATGGAATGATTGTTGTTATTACCAAAGCAATATTATGTAATTGGATGGTTACTTTAGGAGCTTTTATGGCATTTATTTCGAGTTCTACAATTGGAAAAATTGCTGCTATGTGGCTTCCTGTGTTTTTATTTTTTGCCCAAGGTTTTGAGCACGCCGTCGTAAATATGTTTGTCATTCCAACAGCTATATTTATGGGTGCAGATCTTACATTAGGTGATTGGTGGCTGTGGAATCAAATTCCTGTTACTATCGGAAACTTTATTGGTGGATTTATTTTTACTGCGTTGGCACTTCATTTAGTTAATAAGAAAAAGGTAACAAAAACCGAAGCCATAATACTTAACTACCCCCATTTGAAGGATAAAGAAATATAAATATATACAAATGGCCCTCCTATTAACTAGGGGGGCTGACTATCTTATTATCTATCAATATTAATGATCGTGATTATTACCATCTTCAGGCAAAATGGTTGGAACTTGTGACTCAGTGCCAGGTTCTACTAATAAGAACTGCCCCATCATGCCTTGATCCTCATGAAGCAATAAATGGCAGTGATACATAAGTGGAAAATTAGGGTCGGCATAGTCCCCAAACTCAACAACAATTCTCACCTTTGAACCATTGGGAACAAACACGGTATCCTTCCTTCCCTTCTCGTAATCAGAGGGAGCCTTTCCATTTATGTCCAATACTCGAAAAGCTGCATTATGAATATGGAAATTATGAGACCATCCAAAATTATTTATTTCCCATATTTCTGTTGCACCCGCTGGAACAACCTCATCAATTCGGTACATGTCCATTAATTTATCATTAATCTTATTCTCCATTGTGAGTTTAAATTGACGGACTCTTGCATCTTCTGGTACCTCAATTGGTGGGACAGTTGATAGCTTTCCGTCAATTGGAGTCGAATCTGTTAACTCTGAAGCTGCAACAATTTTCAACAATTCAAATTCCCCATTGTCTAAACCTGCATTCCCCTTATAGCTGTGAAGAATCGTTTCATCGCCAGGCTCAAATTCAACTACAATTTCTGCACGCTCACCTGGACTTAGCATTATACGATCTAATGTTACTGGCTCGTTTAGAAGCCCTGCGTCACTTCCTACAAGTTGAAACGACCTGTCATCTGAAAAACCGAAATTATAGGCCCTTGCGTTTGAGCCATTGAGAAGTCGAAAGCGAACTTGACTTGCTGTCACCTTCAGAAAAGGGTCATATGTTCCATTCACAAGTATTTCATCGCCCAATGTACCAAATATACCCTCATCATCCATTGTTAACTGCCCATCATCTGTAAACAATTTGTCTTGTATAATGAGAGGAATATCATCTACCCCGTAGGTTGAAGGCAGTTTCTTTGAATCCTCATCGTCAATAATGAACATTCCAGCCAGTCCACTATAAACATGCTCCGCAGTTTTACCGTGTAAGTGTGGATGATACCAAGTAGTAGCGGACGGCTGGTCAATTGTCCAATGCGGCGTCCAGGTTTCCCCTGCCTCAATCATTTGGTGTGGACCTCCATCCATCACCGCAGGTAATAACATACCGTGCCAATGAAGGGTCGATGTTTCATTCATATTATTAGTAACTTGAAAAGAAACTTTGTCACCTCGTGAGGCTCTTATCGTTGGGCCAAGGTAGGATCCGTTGATTCCCCGAGTGTCTGCAAGCTTACCAGGTAGTAGTTCTGTTGTTCCTTCTTGCAAGGTTAACATAAAGTTTTTGGTACCATCTGGTTCAATTGTAGGGTCCACAAGTGGTGGAATCCTTAGTGGTTGTTCAAACTCTAATTCCCCCACATTTGTCATAATTTCTTCTTTGCCACAAGCTGTTAATAGTACAAGTAACATAAGTGATACTGTAAAAAATCTATAATTTAATTTCAATTTCTCCCTCTACTTTCTTTTCTTTCAACTGGTGTTTCGAAATTTTATCTTATTCTACTATTTTACCATAGTCTTTTTTAGTTCCCGAAATTGTCATTAAATCGACACACATTTATGAGAACAACTCAAAACCTTCACGATTCATTAAATCTCTAATCAGGTGGTACTTCTTTCTAATGAAACCAACTAGTATATCTAGTAACCTCAAAGATTCTGAAAAAATTAAAGAAATACACTTGACTTATTATTAAGATAAAGGTAATATCAGAATATTAATTTTAATAATTATTCTCTTATAAAGAGTGGCAGAGGGACTGGCCCTGTGAAGCCCGGCAACCATTCATATTTTCCGTTAAATATGAACAGGTGCTAAATCCTGCAAAATACTATGTATTTTGGAAGATAAGAGAGGTATTTACTATTCAAGTATAATTATACCTCTCATTATGAGAGGTTTTTTTATTTCCTATTAAATGATGAGAGGAGGAATTACTATGTCAAATGCGATTGTTAAAGGTGCACCTGGTCATTACCGGATCGGTGAAGGAACATTAAAGGAATTGAGTTTACATTTATCTGACCTCAATATCAAGAATATTCATATCGTATGCGGAAAACGTGCATGGAACGCTGTACAGCCATACTGGCCAGAAGAAATAACGGAATTGGCTGGGACAAATTTTACCACAGTAGAAGGTCATTGCACGTTAGCAACAATTGATTCTATTTCAGAAGACTTGATAAATACTTCAGCAGATGCGGTTATAGGAATCGGTGGTGGGACTGCTCTAGATATTGCAAAAGCTTCAGCTGTAAAAGCTGGAATTAAATCCATCCTAATACCGAGTATTGCTTCAACCTGTTCAGCATGGACTCCCCTAAGCGTGTTCTATGACGAAAATGGTTCGTTCACACATTACACTGAATATCCTGTTGCGAATACCCTTGTACTAGTCGAGCCAGCCGTGATTGCCGAGGCACCAATACAATATCTACGTGCAGGTATAGGAGATACGTTAGCAAAGTATTATGAAGCTGATGCTTTAGTCTCTTCACTTTATAAGGACAGAGAACACCCTGTTTGGCTGAAAGTGTCTCAATTCTCAGCAGCTATATGTCGGGATGTACTTCTTAAGGACAGTACGGCTGCAATTGAAGCAGCTCTCAATAACACCGTTTCCGAAGAGTTAACAAGAGTTATTGAAGCTATCATCGTCACTGGTGGAATGGTAGGTGGATTTGGTGGAAAAGCAGGAAGAATTGCCGGTGCCCACACCATACATAACGCCTTAACAGTGACAAAGGAAGCTAGGAACTTTTTACATGGAGAATTAGTTTCCTATGGCATTTTGGTTCAACTTGCCCTTGAAGGAAAAAATGATGAATTGAATAAACTGTTAGATTTGTATGAGGAATGGAGTTTCCCTGCAAGCTTAAAACAATTGGGAATTAATTATAAGAATCAAGAAACTCTAGAAAAAATCATTGATAGAGCTCTCCTTCCCCAAGAATCTATACATTTCATGGATACGATTGTTACAAGTGAAAGTTTACTAGAGGCAATAAGAAAACTAGAAAACTATGAATCAATAATTAATGCTTAATCAATTTAATACTAACACCAAGAAAAGAGGAATTTTATAATGAAAAAATGGTTATTATCAATCTCAGTTTTATTACTTATTTCTATTTTAGCAGCCTGTGGAGGTAGTGATTCCAGTGGTTCTAAAGAAGAAGCAGACGGATTACTTAGTGATGGCAAGTTAGTAGTAGGAGTTACAGCCGGGCCACATGAGCAAATTACAGAAAAAGTTAAAGAACTTGCTGCAGAAGAGGATTTAGAAATTGAGGTAAAAGTTTTCACGGATTATGTTATGCCTAACGTTGCCCTAGACGAAAAGGAAATTGATATGAATAGTTTCCAAACTGAGCCTTTCTTTGAAGCTATGAAAGAAGACCGTAATCTTGACCTGGTAAAGGTGGGAGACACTGTTACGTTCCCAATGGGAATCTACTCAACAGCCGTTAAGGGCATTGAGGAACTTGAAGACGGCGCAAAAATTGGATTACCAAGTGATCCAACAAATAGTGGCCGTGCCCTTCTACTCTTTGAAAAAGCTGGGTTATTAAAATTAGATCCTGAAAAAGGCCTTAATTCAACAGTGAGAGATATTGTAGAAAACCCTAATAATTACGAATTCATTGAGCTAGATTCAGCACAAATTGCTCGCCAGTTGGATGAGCTAGATGCAGCAGCAATTAACACAAACTTTGCAATGGAGGCAGGATTTGTCCCTTCAAAAGATGCTATTTTTATAGAGTCCAAAGATTCACCTTTTGCAAACCTAGTTGCTGTTAGAGCAGAAAATAAAGACGACGAAGCTATTCAGAAGTTTTTAGATTTATACCATTCAGATGAAGTAAAAGCATATATTGAAGAAACATTCGAAGGATCTATCATCCCTTCTTGGTAATATGTTCTCAACTATGAGTGGAGCGATTTTATAGAGATCGCTCCACTCATGCTAATTTGGTTAAACGAAAAGGAGTGACCTTCCAAATGATCGAACTTAAAGGAATCTCGAAAAGCTTTATAGGGAAAAAGGGATCAATTGATGCATTAAAGGATGTATCAATTTCAGTAGAAAAAGGACAAATATACGGTGTAATTGGCTATAGTGGTGCTGGTAAAAGTACTCTTATTCGCTGTGTAAACCTATTAGAAAAGCCTGACACAGGTTCTGTACTCGTAAACGATGTTGATTTAACGAAATTATCACCTGGAAAACTTCGAGAAGCACGCGGAAAAATCGGGATGATATTCCAGGGCTTTAATCTACTAAAAACGGCTACAGTATATGAAAACATTGCACTTCCGTTAAAATTAACTGGCTTAAGTAAACAGGAAGTTGAAGAGAAAGTAACAAAATACTTAAAAATTGTTGGACTTGAGAATAAGCACCATGCCTATCCTTCTGAGTTATCGGGTGGACAAAAGCAAAGAGTAGCGATTGCTCGTGCACTTGCGCATGAACCAGAGGTACTCCTTAGTGACGAAGCTACAAGTGCCTTGGATCCTGATACAACAGAAGCAATTCTTGAATTATTATTAAAAATTAATCGTGAGCTTGGAATTACAATCTTACTTATTACCCACGAAATGAATGTCATCCAAAGAGTTTGTGACCGTGTTGCAGTAATGGAAAACGGTGAAGTAATTGAGGAAGGTAAAACAAGAGATATCTTCACATCTCCAAAACATACTACAACGAAAAAATTTGTTAATAGCCTATTCTCACATAATATCCCTAATGATATCCTGACAAGCTTAAAGGAAACGGGGCACGTTGTTTCCCTATCCTTCTTTGGAGAGTCTTCAGGAGAGCCAACCCTTGCACTAGTAAGTAAGAAATTTGATGTTTATCCAAACATCCTATCAGGCAGTATTACCCAATTAAAAGATGAATCATTTGGTCAGCTTTTGATTCACCTAAAAGGTGACTTCGCAGAAATTGAAAAAGCTGTATCATTTCTAAAACAACAACAGGTACTGGTAGAAGGAGTGGATTTAGATGAAGGAAAAAATAAACGAGTTTCTTGAACTTTGGGGTACTGACCTTTGGGACTCTACTCTCCAAACCTTTCAAATGGTGGGAATTTCCCTAGCCTTCTCTGTTATAATTGGGTTACCGTTAGGAATATTACTTGTCCTGACTCGTCCAGGAAAAGCGTTAGGCAATAAATATGTTTATCAAGTACTAAATGTCGTTATTAACATCGTTCGCTCGATTCCATTCATTATCCTACTGTTCTTTATTCTTCCTTTTACAAAGCTAATTGTAGGCACATCAATCGGTGTGAAGGGTGTAATTGTTCCATTAGTTGTATACACTGCTCCTTATATTGCTCGATTAATGGAAACTGCATTATTGGAAGTGGATCGTGGAGTCATCGAAGCATATGAAGCAATGGGAATCAAGACAAGACATATTATTTGGCATGTATTAGTTAGAGAGTCACGTTCGTCTATTGTTCTCGGATTAACGATTGCAACCATCGGATTAATCGGAGCAACGGCAATGGCAGGATTAGTTGGTGGCGGTGGGCTTGGCGACCTTGCCTATCGTTATGGACACCTACGATACGAAGTGGATGTTATGTATATAACCGTTATCCTGTTAATCATCCTTGTTCAAGGACTTCAATCAGCTGGTAATCGAATTGCAGCTCGATTGAAAAAAGACTAAAAGAAAAATAACGATAACCTAGTGGAATAGCATATGGCTACGCTAGGTTTTTTTATTGGAAACAATTCATTACTAGGCTATCAACCTTCTATGATAGTATAATAGTTTAGTAGTTTTGAGCATCAAGGAGGCTTCATGATGAAAGTAAATAAGGGAATATTGTTTGTATTATTGGGTGCAGGTTGCTATGGTTTTACACCTATTTTCGCAAAATTAGGATTTAGCTACGGTTACTCACTAGGGCAAATTAATATCGTTCAAATGATCATTTCCTCTGTGTTATTATGGTCTATCACTCTAATTAAACGCCCAAGTTTTAAAGGGCTAAGTAAAAAGAATATCCCGCAAATTATGATGACCGGTTGTTTTACCGGATTAACAAGTATCTTTTATTACGGTGCGATGCAATACTTACCAGCATCCTTAGCTATTATTTTAATGTTTCAGTTTGTTTGGATTGGTATTATTCTGGAGTGGATTTTCAGCAAAGTAAAACCTACTCCTATAACCGTCCTGTCCATCGTAACCATCTTAATCGGGGTCTTTTTCGCTTCCAATATAGTAAGTGGCAATATACAGGGATTACCAATTAAGGGCCTGCTTTTTGGGATCCTATCTGCATTCACTTATGCAGGATTTATTTTTGCTAGTGGAAAAGTCGCGGTAGATGTCGACCCGTTGACCCGAACGACTATAATGGCTACTGGGTCTACTATCTTAATACTGATCGTTTTCATCCGAGATATTCCAGCTGTATTTCCTTTAGAGACGAATCTTTTTACGACTGCAGTTGGGGTTTCACTATTTGGAGCAGTCCTTCCCCCATTATTCTATGCAGTTGGAGCCCCACAAGTTTCCGGTGGAATTGCCAATATATTAACATCGATTGAATTACCGATTGCTATTTTATCGGCTAGTATCATATTGTCAGAAACAGTAACGGAACTACAGTGGCTTGGTACAGCGATCATAATAGCAGCAATTGCAATAAATGAACTTGGTAACAAAAGGTATAATGTTCGTAGACACATTGATGTGTAGCATATTTGCTGTTACAGATTTTATGAAATTGTAACTGACCACTTTAGCTAAAAAAAACGAAACATGAAAAGGCCTAGAATCATCTTTGAAGATGTTACTAGGCCTTTTTTAAAGGTATGTCAAAAGAATCCTCTGTCTTTATATTATCTAGCATATGTTTCCTTAATGGTAGACACAGATAACGCCCCTATAACAAGAAAGACTCCTGAAATTAAGATCATCCCTGGCATTGATGAACCGAGCGCTGGGAACAATGCAAAACTTATACATGAGGCAATGATTTGTGGTAAGCAAATACTTCCATTAAAAAGACCTAGATACATCCCCATATTTTTCCCAGATAACGCATTTGTTAGCATTGTAAATGGGAATGTCATCATAGCTGCCCAAGCAATACCAATTAAGCTAAATGAGATAAATAAGGCAACCTGGTTATGCATAAAAAATACGGAACCAAAACCAATTCCACCTAATAGTAAACTAAGTGCATACCAAGTCTTGCGTTTATCATTTGCTACACGCGCCAACACTAGTGACCAAAGTACAGCTGCAATTGATTGTACAGCTGAGAGTATTCCGAACCAGTTCCCGGCTTCCTGATATGCTGGGCTAGCAGGATTAACAGTGTTCCACACGTTCTCAGCAACTGCTCCCGTACCATACGTCCATAAATACTGAAATCCCATCCAGCAAAATAATTGAACCAACGAAACAGTCCAGAATACTTTTGGAGCACGACGAAGTAACGTAAACACATTACTTTTTTCTTTTTTATCTTCATTTGTAATACCATGATAAGCAGCGTATTCTTCTGGTGTATACTCTTTTACTTTAAGTATGGTAAAGAGACTACAAATAATGAGAATAACTGCTCCCGCATAGAAGGAAATAACTACGGACTGTGGTACAACTCCTTTTGGAGCACTGTTTGAAACACCTAAAATGGTTAATAGAAATGGGAAAATACAAGCTAGCACTGCACCACTATTCGATAGAAAACTTTGTATAGAATAAGCGAAGCCTTTTTGTTCCTCATTAACCATATCACCAACCATCATTTTGAATGGTTGCATGGCTACGTTTGATGAAACATCCATAAACAAAATAGCCACTGCTCCAAAGGTAAGAGCGGCTACTGGACCAAAACCAAAGCTCCCTGCATTAGGTAATAAACACATCACAATTACTGCTACAATAGCACCTACAAGTAAATATGGGATACGGCGGCCAAGTCTTGGCATCCAGGTTCTATCTGAAAAATAACCTACAAGAGGCTGGACAATCAGTCCCGCTAGTGGCGGTAATATAAAGAAAAACCCTAATGTATGGGGATCAGCACCAATTGTTTGAAAGATACGACCCATATTTGAACTTTGCAAAGAAAATGCCATTTGAACACCCAGGAACCCAAAGCTTATCATCCATATCATATGAATCGGAAGTGTTGGTAACTGCTGTTTAATGGATCCCTCATTATTTTTATCTCGTTGACTTGCCAACTTAATAACCTCCTAAAATACTATAGGCTCTAAATACTGTTTTCTTTTTCTAAGAAAGATACCTTTTGCGCAATCGTTTGCATAAAAAGTAAAGGTTTTCAAGTGTCTTTAATAAACAATTTAGTTTCAGATTTAATAACCCTTATGAACAAACTACATTAAACACAAAAGTAATACAGCCTTAACATCTTCAATAAAAACATTTCTTTATTATAATATTGATTTAAGTTATGCGCAACCGTTTGCACTCATACTTTTTTTATTTTACGCAACTTAATTCAACCATATTAACTCTCTCTAACCTATCTTTAACCAATTTATCTGGATTTCTCCCCTCCTCTTTTATAGTTTAAATAACAATTCAAAGATTGTTCAATATTTCACAATATACTTTCTGATTTCCGTGATATTATTAATTTGTAAATGGTAAAGCATTTACTCTTCACTATAACAGTTAAGACAAAATGCAATTAGTCAAGGGAGAGATTGCACATGAAGGCTGTAGTAGTTAATTCAACTAACAGAGCAAACATTGAAGTTATTGAAAAGGAATTACGCGCACTAAAATCAGGCGAAGCTTTAGTAGACGTTGAGTATTGTGGTGTATGTCACACTGATTTACACGTTGCTGCCGGTGATTTTGGTAATGTAGATGGCCGTATCCTAGGACATGAAGGAATAGGTGTCGTATCTAAAGTTTCTGAAGATGTTACTAGCCTAAAAATTGGCGATAGAGTCAGTATTGCATGGATGTTTCAATCATGTGGTAGGTGTGAGTATTGTGTAACAGGTAGAGAAACATTTTGTCGTAATGTTAAAAACTCAGGTTATAGTGTTGATGGAGGAATGGCTGAACAATGTATCGTAACCGCTGATTACGCAGTAAAAGTACCTGATGGATTAGAACCAGCACAGGCAAGTAGTATCACGTGTGCCGGTGTTACTTGCTATAAAGCCATCAAGGTTGCTGATATTAAAGCTGGTCAATGGATTGTTATTTATGGCTGTGGTGGATTAGGTAATCTAGCCATCCAATATGCTAAACATGTATTTAACGCAAAAGTGATAGCAGTAGATATCAATGACGACAAGTTATCACTAGCAAAAGAAATAGGTGCGGATATCACGATAAACCCTATCTCCCAAGGAGATGCGGATACAATTATTCAAGAACAAACTGGTGGAGCACACGCTGCAGTGGTTACGGCAGTTTCAAAAATTGCATTTAACTCTGCAGTCAATGCTGTACGTGCTTGTGGTAAAGTCGTCGCAGTAGGTTTACCATCTGAAACAATGGATTTAAATATTCCTCGTTTGGTTCTAGACGGTATTGAGGTAGTCGGATCACTAGTTGGTACACGTAAGGATCTAGAAGAGGCTTTCCAATTTGGTGCTGAAGGTAAAGTAGTACCAGTTGTGCAAACTCGTTGTTTACATGAAGTACAAGATGTATTCGAAGAGATGGAGCAAGGTAAGATCCAAGGTCGCATGGTAATTGACTTTAAACAGCACAAGTGTAAAGCATAATCTCTTGATAAAATTACACCCATTTTATAGAGTTTAATTGGATTGAAGGCGACAAAGAAATAGTACATTCTTTGACGCCTTTTTCATTTCCTAGTTCTTGGTTTTACTATCCTAATTACTTTTTAACAAATTCAGATTTGAGTTTCATTGCTCCAAATCCTTCAATTTTGCAATCGATATTATGGTCTCCTTCTACTAAACGAATACTTTTCACTTTTGTACCCTGTTTTAATACTGACGAACTTCCTTTTACCTTGAGGTCTTTAATAACAGTTACAGTATCCCCGTCGTTTAATACATTTCCATTAGCATCCTTAATTACCTTATTGTCGTCATTTGCTTCTTCCGAGCCCAACGCCCACTCATGATTACATATTGGACATACTAGAAGTGCTCCATCTTCGTATGTGTATTCGGAATTACATTTCGGGCAATTTGGTAGAGTACTCATATTATCTCCCCCTAGTAAATTTTGGTATCTCACATACATCGTATCATACTTTCTACTCTATTATTTTCAATATAATTGGGAAAACAGAATTCTTATAGGTAATTAGTTTGGAATCGAAATACTTTTGCAATATAATTGCCACGGATGTAACTAATTTAAAACCTGCCTGTTCTTTTTCTACGGAAAATCTATGATACGATTAGTTAAAATTAGCAACTAAAGAACATGGAGGGCAAATGAATGCTTAAAAAAATGGTAGCAATTTTGGCAGGTACTGTACTCTCAGTTACAGTTAGTGCTAATGTACAAGCATCTACAATTACGGTAGAAAAAGGTGATACACTTTGGGATTTATCACGAGCAAATAACACAACCGTAAAAGATATTAAAATGGTAAATTACCTTACTTCAGATCTCATTCATCCTGGTGATGAACTAACAATAGCAAATAAAAAACAATATTCAGTTAAGCAAGGTGATACATTATGGGATATAGCAATGGCCCATCAAGTATCTGTTTCACAAATTAAAGAATGGAATCAATTACATACCGATCTCATTCATCCAGATCTAAATCTAGTAATCTTTGAAGAAGTAAAATCAACTACTGCTAGTACCAATGCTGAAAAACCTGTACAGACAAATGCAGGCTCAGTCAAGGAAAATATACATGCAGTAACAACTCCTAAAACCCAAGAGCAAGTGACAAGTAAACCAGCAGTACCCGCTGCAAAAACAGAAAAGGAAACAAGTAAACCTGAAGCGCCACCTACACCAACTAATGATGCAAGCGCAAAGGAAGTCACTGTAACAGCTACTGCTTATACAGCTTCATGTGAAGGATGTTCCGGCATTACGTCAACAGGTCTTAACCTTAAGGATAATCCAGATGCGAAGGTTATTTCAGTAGATCCGTCTGTTATCCCTCTTGGCAGCAAAGTGTATGTAGAAGGATACGGAGAAGCGATTGCTGGCGATACCGGTGGAGCGATTAAAGGAAACAAAATTGATGTCTTTATCCCATCTAAACAGGATGCAATCAATTTCGGTGTAAAACAAGTTAAAGTAACGATTTTAGACTAATAATAGATTTTGAATAACAAGACCCTTTAAAAGTAAAGGGTCTTGTACTTATATATAGAGATATAATCAAACGACAACAGCATAATATTTTATAAACGATTGGAGTTGAGCTATTCTTTGAGTAAATTTACTCCTGAAAAGTTAACAGTAGAATACTTCGATGGTACTACAGCCACCGAACCTCTTTTTCCAAGACGATATACACTTACACATTCCGATGAAACTGCACAGCTTTTTTTAACTATCGGTACTCAATATGCATGGAATAAAATCAATCCTACAAGGGATGAAGTATTAGGCGAATGGGGAGTAAGTGGAGGTTATCTTTGTTATTCTGTGTATGTATATATAGATCAAGGTGAATACGACCCAACCACTTCTGCTAAACGAAATGAAATATTTAGACGTGAACTCCCCCTTGCTTTAACTGCTATTAGATATGGTGATCGATTTTTGTTTAACGCTTTTCCCTTTTTAAATGACTCTCCTATCATTATTCACTTTAATTCCTCCTATCCCCAGTTTGCTAGGCAGGAAAATTGGGGAGCCTTTAAACGATTTGCAGTCTAAAGATCTTCTATCCAATTGTCCTGGATAAGTGTTTCTTCTCTTTGCAGTCAAACCTACCTATGGAACCCTTTAAAAAAGCTATCCCATCAACATGGAATAGCTTTTTCATTTAGAGGACAACCTGTTCTGTATCTGTGTCCTTATCCAATTTGAAGTTTACCTTCTTTCCACCATATAAAATCTCATAGTCACCAAGGAATCCTTCAATTGACACCATGCCTGCGTCATCCGTTTTAGTAGTTATATTTGTATACCAGTCACCTTTTATTAATTTCTTTAAAACCTCGTAAGCCGGTTTAGGACTGTTATCCTTTCTAATAAACCCAGCAGGAGCTCCAAGCCATGCACCGTCATCACTAAACGACCAGTTCGTAATCGATTCAACAAGAGGATGTTCAAACAAAATAGAATACATTTCCTCTACCTCTTTAGCCTGACGTTCTTCGAATTCTGGTGTAGATGGCCATTCAGGAATCTGATAATCATTCAAATCTACAATTTCTGCTGGCATTATATGGCCTGATGGCAATGTGTTTTCTGTAAAATGGAGTGGTAATCCGAACTGTGAGAAACGTTCTAATACTTCTTCTAGCTTTTCACGCCCCCAGTATCCTTGATGTTGATGTGACTGAATACCAATTGCATCAATTTGGATACCCGCGTTTAAACAACCATCTATTAAGATTTCATAATTAATAGTCGTGTTAAAGTCATTTAATAATAGAGTTGCACCTGGATTGATTTCACGTGTTTTTGCAAACATTTCTTTTATAATACCAACACGACCAAGGTCTTTACTGATTCTTGTAATGCCATTATCATACTTATCAAAGATTGGCATGATCACCACTTCATTGATTACATCCCACATATCAATGAGCCCTTTGAAGTCTAGTACATCACGTTCAATTCTAGCAAACTGTGCTTCAAGGATCTCTTCATTGCTCATATCAAGAAGCCATGGAGCAGTTAAGGTATGCCAACAAAGTGGATGTCCTTTTACAGTGACGTTTCTTTCTTTTAACCACTGAGCAGCTTCCTTTAGTTCCTTTGTTCGCGGTTTTCCTTTTTCAGGTTCAAACATCCCCCAATAGAAAGGTAATGTAGCAGCATTAAATACATCTAAGAACTTCTCCACCTTTGCTTCCTGAAACGCAAGTCTGTTTGCTGATACATTTTTATTTGCTACATCGATTACATCAAATATCCCGCTACCAAATAGGAACTTATGATTAGTCTGTTTAATTTCGATTTCCTCTCTTACGATAGGGTTTCCAGATACATCTACAAGTTTTATAGTTTTACTATTCATACGGTGTGCCAGTCGATTCGATTGCCTCATTCATTTACCTCCATTTTTTAAAAAGGTTCTTTTAAGAAAACGCTTTCTTTTATTGTCTTAATCTTAGCAAGCTTCTTCCAGCAAGAAAACAAAGTAGACTATACTTTTTGTTTAAAAAAATAAAGGTATTGTTATCCTAAATATGATTCCTATTATGCTTTAGTCCCCAAACTATCCTTTTTCCTATATCCGTTATATCTAAATATGAGTTTGTCATTCACCTATAAAATAAAGTATAGTTAGTATCTAATAAAACAATCATCTGATTAAGGTTGTGTTAACATGCGTATTAATAAATATATAAGTGAATCTGGAAAAGCATCTAGACGAGGTGCAGATAAATTAATCACCGATGGTAGAGTTACTATTAATGGTAAGCGTGCAACAATAGGTAGCCAGGTTGAACCTGGAGATGACGTTCGAGTGGATGGAAACCAAATTCGAGTGGCAAGGAATAACGTCTATATTGCCCTAAATAAGCCTGTAGGCATTACAAGCACAACAGAAAAAGGGGTTAAGGGGAATATTGTTGATTTAGTTAATCACCCATTAAGGATATTTAATATTGGGCGTCTGGATAAGGATTCGGAAGGCTTAATACTTCTTACGAACGATGGTGACATTGTTAATGAGATTCTACGCTCTGAAAATAGGCATGAGAAGGAATATATTGTTTCAGTTGATAAGACAATTACTCCGGAATTCTTAAAGAGAATGTCTGAGGGTGTCAAAATATTAGATACGAAAACTCTTCCTTGTGAAGTTGTTCAATTATCAAAGTTTGAATTTCGGATTATTTTAACACAGGGGCTAAACCGCCAAATTCGCCGCATGTGCGCGGAATTAGGATACGACGTTTACCGATTGCAAAGAATTCGAATCATGAATATTCATTTGGGAAACCTACCCCCTGGTCAATGGAGAGACTTGTCTAAGAAAGAACGAACTCAGTTATTTAGAGAACTAGACTATGAGCCAAAAGAATGGTAAAAGTGCCCAACTAGAGATGATATTCCACTTCTTAGTCTGTCTTTCCAAGAAAGAGGCATAAAAGTTCTATCCCTACTATATTTACTATGCATATAGTTAAATGTCAATTTATGTAAAATAGTTATTGCGATAGACATAGTAACTCATTACAATAAAAGAGGAAATGGGATAACCCCGTTTTCTCTTTTTAATATTTCAAGTATCCCTAAAAACTATGAAAGTGAGTTGATTTAACTTATGTCCAAAAGAATTTGAAATGAGGTATCGCGGACTCCTTGAGTATTATGGAAAGGATTTTATTGCCTACAAGAAAGAGAAACCCTCTGACAAAAAGCGCAATGAGTTTCTTCGTATCATTTCAAAATTCATGACCCACTACATAGAAGATGACTGCCCACCCTCTTGGAAACAATGTCCGGCCTCATTCTGGGAATTATTCATTTTCTCCTTTTATCCCGATCACATCAAACTTTCACCAACCGAACAAGAAGTAGAAATTTTTCTGTACCAACTAAAAGAGTTTGTTCGTTGGCTAGATAAGCGGAGTGGCACATCTTGGAGTCCAATAATCGAGCAATACTCATTAGAAGCTTTTCCAGAACTAAAAATCTGTGAACGATCCATTAATTGGATTTTCCTAAGGGGCTTTCCCCGAATTCATCATAATGATTGGAATCTTGAACAAGATCACATGTACCCAGCTACCAATATGAACACCTAAAAAAGAAAATTTACTGTAAATTTTGTAGTTCCTTTCTGGTTTCTTTACAAAACAATATTTTTGTTTGTGATAAGTGTGGAGAGCCTGAAACTATAGAAGATGCTATTCTACGCAACATTAAGGAATTTCACCTATTATTCCCTGAACGAAAGTTTAAGACCACAGATATTTATGAGTGGTGCAACGTTAATTTATCGAAAAGGAAATTTTGCAGAGTTTAAAGAAAAACTTTAATGCCTTTGGAAAAACAAGTGATTCCTATTTTACATAATTTTATATTTTTGTAATCGTCAGAGCTCCTTCGGCCACATCATCGTTTTTTCACGCGGCTCCTGTCCGAGGTTTACTCGGCTTCGGACTCAACAACGCCTTTTTACGCGGCCCCTGTCCGAAGTTTACTCAGCTTCGGACTCTACCTCGCCTTTTTCCCTGGCCCCTGTCTGAAGTCCACCCGACTTCAGACTCAACCCCACCTTTTTCCTCGACTTCTGTCCAAAGCTTACTATGCTTTAAAAGCAGATAAAATGAAGGGCCCTCAAATGTAAGGAACAAGTATTAATTAAAGTCTATCTTGTGAGATAAATCACAATCCAGCATTATTATAAATGCTATCATTATTAATAAAGATAGATAATATTCACCTAAAGTGAGGTTTTTTTCTTTACTATTCCAATATCCTCTCATAAAGGAGTGTTCTAAATGAATGAAAATAAATTGTCTGAATTAATTAGTCCTGAAGCTATCATAAACTTTGAAACTGGCGCAATTAAAGCGAGCACGTTGGATTCGATTATTAATCTACTACCTTTCGAAATGGGTTTTTGCGATGCTAACGATATTTTCCGCTGGTATTCAAATAATCCTAACCGCGTCCATGGCCGTCGTAAAGAAGCAATTGGTCGCAATGTGCTTGAGCTTCACCCAAGAATGGCTCATCACGTTGAAAAATTGTTGAATGATTTCCGTTCAGGAGCACGCGACGATTGGGAATTTTGGTTTCCAAAACGCTCCGGAGAAGAAACCGGTCAAATCTACCAAAAGTTTATGGCTGTACGGGATGAAAACGGAAAATACCTTGGATGTATGGATGTGACCGTTAATATCGACCTTTTCCAAGGAAAAGAAGGTAAACACACCCCCGAAACGATTGATGAATTTATAGCTGTGACACCTTGATAGAAAGAAGCTCTCAACCATAAAAAACACATTGAAATGAAAGTTCAATGTGTTTTTTAGTGGATGTATTTATTTAAACAAAATTCTACAGTTTATTAATGAACTTCTAGAGTAACATCAATATTCCCTCTTGTTGCTTTAGAGTAAGGACATACTTGATGTGCTTTATGAACTAGATCTTCTAACTGCTCTTTATCAACATTAGTTCCCTTTACTTGCAAAGTAACGGCTAACTTAAAACCTTGGTCTGCTTCATCTTTAGTCAAACTAACATTTGCAGTGACTTCCGATTCAAACTTTACACGTTCTTTTCTAGCAACTAATTGTAATGCACTGTCGAAACAAGCAGCATATCCAGCCGCAAATAATTGTTCTGGATTAGTTGCATTTTCCAACTTTTTAGCTCTTGGACTTCCTGGCATAGCTGTATCTAAGCTAATAACCTGATCTGATGATTGAACTCTTCCTTCTCTTCCTCCACTGGCTGTCGCAGTTGACGTAAATAAAATTTCTGACATAACTATCATCTCCTAATTAGCTCATAATCGTATTTATCATTTTCATAACGTAGGCATTTATACACTTTGGTTGATTATCCTTGTGTATGCTGGTAAGCCAAGATGCTTCTTAAACATTTACCGATTATATTTGTTCTTTACTTACTTTGGTTTTCATTTTTTTGCTTTAACTTCATTTGAAGAATACTTAATTGACTCATTAAGTTCGCATACTCTTCAAATTCTATGTTGCATGAATTAACCTGAGCAGCAATGCTTTCTATTATCGCTTGTTTTTCCTTTTTAGCTTTCGGTTGAAGAAAAATCGAGACCCTCCGTTCATCGATAGTTGAGCGTTCTTTTTTTACCCAACTATTTTCCTCCATCCTTTTAATCATTGGTGTTAAGGTTCCAGTACCTAATTTTAATCTTTCACCTAATTCCTTTACGGTAAGTCCGTCCTTTTCCCAAAGTACTAATAAGGCTAAATATTGTGGGTAGGTGAGACCAAAGGAATGAAGTACTTTTGAATATAATTTATTAAATTGACTACTCACTTCATAGATTGAGAAGCAAAGCTGATTTTCTAGAGTTAAAAAGTCTTTCAATATGCTCATCCTTTTTACAATGATAACTGCTTCTTTATTTCACTCTCTATTTTACTAGGTTCTGTAGTCGGTGCATAACGATCTACAACTTTTCCATTTTTATCGACAAGAAACTTTGTGAAATTCCACTTTATATTTTTTGAAAGAATACCGCCTTTTTGAGCTTTCAGAAACGTAAATAACGGTTCTTCTTCTTCTCCGTTCACATCGATTTTCGCAAACATAGGGAAGGTTACCCCATAATTTAACTGACAAAATTCAGTTGTTTCTCCAATGTCATCAAATTCTTGATTGTTAAATTGGCTACAGGGGAATCCTAATATCTCTAGCCCTTGCTCATTATACTTTTCATATAATTCTTGTAGCTCTTTAAATTGACCCGATAGCCCGCACTTACTAGCAGTATTCACAATAAGCAATGTTTTCCCTTCAAAGTCTTTCAATGACCTTCTTTCACCATTTGTTTTCTTTATAGTAAAGTCATAAACTGTCTTCATTATGTTACCCCCTTGTCACTAATTAAATCGATTGTGATTAAATCGTACACGATTAATAAAAAGATTTCAAGTTTAAAAGTAAGTGTTCAAAATAAAAAACCGCACCTACTTATGGTACGGTTTTCCTCATCTATCTAATCAGTTGCTCTAACCTTTTACTCGTTCAGTTTCATTTCTATAGAAATAATCTCAACAACTGTATACGGTTCACCATATCTGATTAAATAAAATTTACAAACTAGATTATTTAATCAAAGCTAATTATTCTTGAGATCAATTATTAACCCTAAGTCACTCATAAATAAAATCAAGGAATCCCATAAAAGGCAATTCTATATCCGCTTCACAATAATCGCTTCACGCATCTTCTCCAATGCTTCTTGCCCCGCTTTTCCCCTTTTTATCATAATATTTACATACAATGCATCGATTAACGTAAGCTGGGCAATTCGTGAAGACAGTGCCTCTGGGCGATAGGTAGTTTCCTCAGAAACTGTATAGAGAGGAATACTAACACCCGTACTTAATGGCGATTTTGCATGATTTGTTATCGATATTGTTTTTGCACCTGTAGATTTAACTACATTTAGAATTTGCAGAATATCTCTCGATGATCCTGAATGCGAAATGAGTATAGCACAATCTCTCTCATTCATCTGTGACGCTTCCCCAAGTTGGAAATGACTATCAAGCACCGTATTTACTTTTAAGCCCGTTCGCAAAAACTTGTGGTAGCCATCAAGTGCCACAACACTTGATCCCCCACTGCCAAAAAACTTTATGGACTCTGCAGCTAATAACGTGTCTACCGCTACTTGCAATCGTTCCTCATCCGTGATCAATAATGTTTCCTCAAGTGTTTTCATATTCGCTTGAAATACTTTGGAAGCAATGGTATCAACGGTATCTTGTACCTCAACCTTTTCATGAATATTCTCTGTAGGCGAAACGATTTCTGAAGCAAGCGCAATTTTCATTGCCTGATACCCTTTGTAGCCTAACCGCTTACAAAAACGAAAAACAGTTGAGTCTGCCACACTTAAATCCTCTGCTACTTGGTTAATGGATGAATGAATTATTCTGTTTGGGTATTTTAATATATAATCAGCAATTTTTCTTTCGGTCACACTGAATCTTGGATATAGTGTACGAATCGTCACTAAACAAGGCTTTTGTTGACTTTTCATGTACTTCTCTCCTGATAAGGGCTTTTTTTTTATTATACTAAAAAATGCTATAAGAAAAAATATTTTTTCGAAAACGGTTGCATAAAGAAATTTTTTTCTTATAATAGACATGACAGGAAAATTTATTTCGAAGAAAGTTAGGATGATAAGAAGTGCAAATCGGAATAATTGGATTAGGAAAAATGGGATATCAACTTAGTCTAAATTTATTGGATAAAAAGTATAATGTTGTGGCGTATGATGTAAATCCGGAAGCGGTGAAAAACATTTCCTCCGAAGGAGCACAGGAGGCAGATTCGATAAAAAACCTCGTAAGTCAATTAACAACACCTAGAACTGTTTGGATGATGGTTCCTGCCGGAAAAATCACTGAGGCCGTTATTGAAGAACTACTTCCCCTACTTGAAGAAGGAGACCGAATCATTGATGGCGGGAATGCTCATTATCAAGACTCGATAAAGCGCAATGAACGCTGTGCTGAAAAGGGCATTCACTTTTTCGACTGTGGCACGAGTGGCGGAGTTGATGGAGCTCGAAACGGTGCTTGTACGATGATTGGCGGAAATGCTGAGGCCTTTCTTGAAATTGAACAGATCTTCCGTGACTTAACTGTACAAAATGGATACCTCTACTCCGGTCAGGCTGGTAGTGGGCACTTTTTAAAAATGGTCCATAACGGAATAGAATATGGCATGATGCAAGCGATTGCGGAAGGCTTTGAGATTTTAGAAAAAAGTGATTTCGATTATGACTATGAAAAAGTCGCAAGAGTGTGGAATAATGGCTCAGTTATTCGCTCATGGTTAATGGAACTCACTGAAAACGCCTTCTCCAAAGATGCCAGACTCGAAGGAATAAAAGGAATTATGCAATCTTCTGGTGAAGGGAAATGGACAGTTGAAACAGCGCTTGACCTTCAAACAGCCGCTCCCGTCATTACAATGGCATTGATGATGCGCTATCGTTCCCTAGAAGCGGATACGTTTACTGGAAAGGTTGTTGCCGCCCTTCGAAATGAGTTCGGCGGACATGACATCATAAAAAATTAAATCAATTACTAACTTTATGGTTTCTGTTTTTACTTGAAAATTATTACATTCACATGAAAGGTAGTGAAACATCATGTCAGACCAGATGTTAATTCTGATTGCTTTAGCAGGAATTTTCCTTCTATTATTTTTAGTCATTCGAACAAAATTACATGCATTTGTAGCATTATTATTAGTTAGTTTACTTGTTGGGATTGCAGCAGGCATGCCATTGAATGAGGTTGTTAGCTCAATCGAACGCGGGATGGGAGGAACCCTAGGTTTCGTTGCCGTTGTTGTTGGTTTGGGTGCAATGTTTGGACAAATGCTTGAGGTCTCTGGTGGTGCAGAAAGATTAGCACAAACACTAATAAAAAAATTCGGTGAAGATAAATCGCAATGGGCACTAGGTATTACTGGTTTCCTAGTCGCGATCCCCGTTTTCTTCGATGTTGGTTTTATTATTTTAGTTCCAATTGTTTATGGGTTAGCAAAGAAAACAGGAAAGTCCTTGCTTTACTATGGAATTCCCTTATTAGCAGGTTTGGCTGTTACACATAGCTTTATCCCGCCAACTCCAGGACCAATTGCGGTTGCTGATTTAATTGGAGCAGATCTTGGTTGGGTAATTCTGTTTGGTGCAATTGCTGGTATCCCTGCAATGATCATTTCTGGTCCATTATTCGCAAAATACATTTCAAAAAAGTTACATGTTATGGTTCCAGATTATATGAACTTGGAAGATATTGAGTACGATAAAGAATTACCTAGCTTTAAATTAATATCTTTTTTAATCTTGATTCCTTTAGTATTAATTTTATTTAATACTGTTTCCGGTGTGTTATTGGAAGAAGGTCATATTATCAGAGTCATTTTAACCTTTCTTGGGCACCCTTTTGTGGCGTTAACAATAGCAACAATCTTAACTTTCATTTTCCTTGGGACAAAACGCGGTTACTCTCGTCAAGAAGTACAAGACATTGCAACGAAAGCGTTAGAGCCTGCTGGGATTATCATTCTTGTAACAGGTGCCGGTGGCGTTTTCAAACAAGTATTGATTGATTCAGGTGTAGGTGAAGTACTAGGAGAAATGATGGCTGGTTCTCCTTTACCTCCAATTTTACTTGCCTTTTTAATTGCTGCAGCTGTTCGTGTTGCACAAGGTTCAGCAACTGTATCTATGGTTACTGCAGCTGGATTAATGGCCCCACTGATTCAGATGCTGGAAATGGAAGGCCCCGTACTTGGCTTGCTCGTTATTGCTATCGCATCAGGTGCAACTGTGTTATCTCACGTCAATGACTCTGGTTTCTGGTTAGTTGGACGCTACTTCGGATTGAGTGTAAAAGATACATTAAAATCTTGGACAGTGATGGAAACGCTTATTGGATTAGTTGGCGTTAGTGTAGCACTGATTATTGGAATATTTATATAGTACTATCTTGCTAGGTAAGTCCTTCTCCTTGTGGCGGTGAAGGACTTATTTTGTTTTATCTTAAAATCTTTGGCCTTCTTTGGTGGACATGTGATCCTTTTAGTTAATTACATGTTTATATCAAATCTTTTTATATCTCCACTATACTTAAGGTTCAGTTTCTGTGCCTTTTTATCACTTTTATAAAACCACACTTATTTGTGATACGGTTCATTCCTAATAATTCGAAAGGCTCGGTATACTTGCTCCACCAATATCAATCTCATTAATTGATGGGGGAAAGTCATTTTTGAAAAGGACAATGTATCATTTGCCCGCTTCATGACACCTTTACTTAATCCAAGTGATCCACCTATTACAAATGCGATTTTGCTTTTTCCGTAGGTTGCTAGGTTTTCAATGTCACTTGCGAGTTGCTCTGACGATTTCATCTTGCCTTCAATGGCCAAAGCGACTACATGAACATCATCAGATAACTTTGCTAAAATTCGTTCTCCCTCTTTTTGCTTTACTTGCTCCATTTCCGTCTCACTTAGATTTTCAGGCGCCTTTTCATCCGCGAGCTCAATTATATCAACTTTTGCATAAGCGGTTAATCGTTTTAAATACTCATTAATTCCTTGTATTAAATATTTCTCTTTCAATTTACCAATTGTTACGATTGTGATGTTCAACTTTATCCCCACTCCACTCACATTTTACAAACACGTTATCCACATTAGTTATCCACATATCCACATTTTCTATCCACATCTTGTATGGGAATATTAGTTCCCTACAAGATATACCGCCTTATTTTGACAAAATTCACAGTTTGTTGATAAGTTTTCATCCTCTATTTTTGTCATATTTGGTGGAACCTCGTGTTCATCTACGACAATATCCAATGCCAATTCGACATGTTCATCACAACATTTAATCATTTTCTTAATCCTCCATTTATTTTATCCACAAACGTAAATGATTTTATGGGTTTAAATTTCATTTTTCCTTCATCCACATGTGTTTATCTTTACCATTTTAGCATAAAAGTTTTATCCACAAAGCTTTGAATAATTTCTATCGCTAACTAACGCATTCAAGCTATATTTACAAGCCTTTTAATCAATTTTACCCAAATTGTAAATAATTCATGACACACAAAAGGCAGGGATTCATTTCCCTGCCTCTTCCCAACTCAACCTTAAGAGTTTCTTCGTTCCATCACATTAATGCCGATACCAATTAGCACAACTCCCATTAAGGTCATGATGCTGATTGGATATAACAAATCATCCATAGATGCTCCGTAAATAGTTGCTCCTTTTAATCCTTCCATTGCATGTTTAATAGGAATAAAATCAGAAACCATTAATAAAAAATCGGAGCTTACTATTTCCAATGGCCAATATGCGCCACCGAGCATCGCCATACTAACAGCAACAAGTGAAATAATAGCATTAAAGTGCTGCGTGCTTTTAACTACACTAACTAAAAACATATTTACTGCCACAATTGAAAATACATATGGTACTAATATAAGTAGAGTTTTTTCAAATCCCCCATAAAAGTCTACCCCAACCACATACCGAAATACCACAAAAATAAGGGCAACCTGAACATAACCTGAGAGAAAACTATATATTAAATTTCCTGCATACATTTCCCACTTTTTAAGTGGTGATAGAATCATCCGATCCCATACACCCCATGTTTTCTCCTGTAAAATATGGTGAACGTTATAGGAGATTGTATAAATTACAAAGAACAAAGTAAATCCAAAAATCGTCTGCAACTGGTTATCAATAATAACAGTATCATCACTACGAAAGGAAGCAGCCTCAATTTGAAATAACGGATTCTTTTCCTTTTCCTTTAGTTCATTCATGATTGCCTCTGTATCAACACCGTCATTACTGTTTGTTAGTATCCTTTCCTCCATCAATAGGTCTCCATAGAAGGTTTGTAGATATGTCTCTATCAAACGAACATTAGGTGTTTCTGTCACAATCACAATTGTGTAAGAATCCTCTTCTAGCTTTACAGCAGTCTCGGCATCGCCCTCACTGACCATTTTCTTTGCTTCTGTTTCAGTCATTGAAATAAACTCAAAGCTTTGTGACTTAATAAGTTCCTTCCATAGGCCAGTCTCCTCGATATTCTCTATATCTGAATAAACTGGGATATTTATATTTGTATAGTTTGCGCTACCTAATAGCAATGCAAATAGTATACTCATCACGGTCATACCGATCATCAGCATGGGCTTTCTCATAAATAATCTACATTTTGCCCGTAGGATACTTATCATATGGCATCACCTCGTCTTGGAAAGCTGAAAACGGCAGCAGTTAGCATAATAAGACCAAATACAAGTAGATAGTAGATATGGTGAGAAATAGCTGAGATTTCTGTTCCTTGAAGCAACTGTAGTAAAGCGCTCATTCCTGCACCATTTGGTGTAAAATTCCCCAACATTCCAATTACAGAGGAGGTTTCACTAATGGGGGTAAAGCTCCCACCTAAAAAGGCAAAAATAGAGACCATAACATTACCAAAAAAGCTAGACACTCCTTCTGAATCAATTCGGAAATTAAGTGCCGTTAATAAAGCTCCTACGCCTCCTATTGCAAAGCATAAAGAGATATTTACTACTAAAAACCCAATCATATCCTTCCATACCACATCAAATACAATCGATGTAATACCATATAAAATCGCTTGCTGAGCAATACCAATTACTATAATCGAGATAAAAATTCCTCCAAGATAAGACCATCTAGAGGTATTTGATAAAATAATACGATTATACACATGCAATTGTTTTTCCCGATAAGCAAATGAACTTAAATGTGATGCAATAAACATAATAAACATGACGCTCATACCTACAGTATAATATTGCAGTGAATTAATAGGGTCTCTTTCCGTAACGGTTTCAATCTTTCCTAGGTTCGCACTGCTCACAGCCTCTAACTGAATCCCCGCCTTAGAAATAACAGTCATAGAAGTAAGTTGTTTTTGAAAATTAAGAAGGACATCCTCTATCACTTTAGGGGAGACTTCTTTTCCTTCGTTCTTATATAACTTCATGGAAGTTGTAGACGGTTCATCGAGTAAAGCAGCTGATAAAATATCTAGAGTATAGTATTCTGGTATCTCAATCACTGCAGAATAGCGATCATCATTTTTTATTTCATCTATCTTTTCCGGTTCTACTTTTTCTAGCTCCACGATTTCCTTTAATTCCTTATCACCAAACACTTCTTCTAACAAAATTTGAACTGGACGAAGCTGGTTTGCTCCCTGTACTAAAGCTTTCTCAGCCTCCACAGGCATTTCCACAGCTTCTACCTTTTCAATAAAAGCGGCCACATCCTTTTCTTCATCACTATGATCTATAAAAGCGACCTTAGCTGATATCGTTGATGTATTGCCCCCCATCACGCCACCTAAGGCAAATCCAAGGATGCCAATAAGGATGAGTGGCATTAGGACCAGCACAAGTAATTCTTGAGGATTCCTTAGTAACACCAATAAATCCTTTTTAATAAATGGAATAATCATCTACTCACCTCCTAATCACGTAGTGCTCTACCAGTTAAATGAAGAAAGACGTCCTCAAGTGTCGGTGCCTTCACCTCAACCGAAATCAATGAAGTACCTGTTTCTTCTGCCAGTTGAGAAATTTTTTGAAACAGATTATACTCCTTCGGAACAATTACCGTTACATCATGGTCATGTACTTTAACTTGGCGAATCGTTATATCGGCTTCTAGCAATTCAATAAACTCCTCTTTTACCCGCTCTACTTTAATAGAAATTGTATTTTCAGAGGAAAGAATATTCTTCAATTCTTCTTTTGTGCCTGATGCAATAATGTGACCTTTATCCATTATATAGATACGGTCACATAAAAACTCGACTTCCTCCATGTAATGACTCGTATATAAGACCGTCATTCCTCGTTCTTTATTAAGACGCTTCACTGTTTCTAAAATATAGTTACGAGACTGTGGATCAATGCCTACCGTCGGCTCATCCATAATGATGATTTCCGGGTTATGCAACAAGGCCACCCCGATATTCAACCTTCTTTTCATCCCCCCTGAAAATGTTTTAACGATATCCTTTCTTCGTTCAGTTAATCCAATTTGATTTAAAACCTCTTCAATACGTTGTTTAAGTTTGGCACCTTTTAATCGGTAAATCTCACCGAAAAAACGCAAATTTTCTTCTGCTGATAAATCTGTATACAAGGCTATCTCCTGTGGAACTACACCCAATATCTTACGTATATTCTGTGGCTGCTTAGTAGTGCTTTGGTTCATTAACCTCACATCACCAGAAGTCGGTACAACCAATGAAGAAAGCATCGAGATTGTCGTCGACTTTCCTGCTCCATTCGGTCCAAGAAGCCCCACAATCTCTCCCTTTTCCAAAAACATGTTTACTCCTTGTGCAGCAAACTTTTGTTTATATTTCTTCGACAGATTGATAATCTCTAACATATCCGTTCCCTCCCTTATATCTCTATCATAATCACTCATGCATCCGTACAGCACTATCTCACGTCACTTGTTTATGTAATAACCATGACCTTAGTCATGAATCCAAACAAAAAGGGCATCCTTTGGATACCCATTTGTTTATGTAAGATCATTTTTCACGGCAAAAATGGCTAGTTGAGTTCGATCCCGAAGTCCTAACTTATGCAACACCTGCGTGATATGGTTTTTGACTGTACCGACTGATAAGAATAGCTCATCGGCAATTTCCTTATTTGTTTTTCCCTCGCCTACTAATCTTGTAATATCTAACTCACGAGATGATAGTGGTAATTCTAGTTTTTTCTCCAATTTATGTAATAATCGTGGCATAACCTTTGCTACGACTTCTTCGTGAATTGGTAATCCCCCTTGAAAACAGCTGTAGACGGCATGAATTAAGGCATGTTGATCTGATGTTTTAAGTAAAAAAGCATCCGCACCATTTTTTAATGCTTGAATGGCATATTCATCGTCATTAAAGGTTGTAAGGATTAAAATCTTTACATGAGGCCAGCGTTCTTTAATCTTTCTTGTTGCTTCGATACCATTTATAATAGGCATTCGAATATCCATTAGCACAACATCAATGACATGTGCCTCCATCTTATTAATTGCTTCTTGCCCGTTCTCAGCCTCAGCTACTACTCGAATCCGGCTATCCTGTTCTAACATGAGTTTTAAACCCTGCCTTACTATCGACTGATCTTCTACAATCAACACACTCCACATGTAAGCTTCCCTCCTTACTTCTTTATAATAGGAATCATACCCTTAATTACAAACTCGTCATCCGTTTGGTAAACAGCAAGGTTACCGTCTAATTCCTCGACACGGTTTCTCATATTTGAAAGCCCAAACCCCTCTTGAAAAGGTTTCTTCTTATGAATTCGGTTTTTAACGACAAACTCCAAGTTACCATGAGCGGTTTTACCAAGAACCACCTGTACTTCACGTGAATGGGCATGGCGCATAGCATTTGTTAATCCTTCCTGAATGACCCGATACAGCACAACACTTTGTACATTTGTGAGTTGCTCTGAAAGTATTCCCTGTTTTGTTGTAAACTGAACCATGATATGGCTTTCTACCTCAAGCTTTTTTATGAGCTGTAAAATGGTTGCAATCCCTTCATGTTCCTTGTCCTTAAGCGTTCGAACTGCAAATCGTGTTTCCTCTAAACTCTCCTTCGCCAACTCCTTTAGCTCCTTGTATTGTTCCGGTCCATGCTTAATTGCGAGGATCTCTATCTGCATTAACAGTGCTGTCAGTTTATGACCTACCGAATCGTGAATATCCCTTGCGATTTTGGTTCTCTCCTGATAGCGAGCCTCCTCTTCAGTAATAAGTGCAGCCCTCTTTACCTTTCGATATTCCCCGAGCAATTCTTCGTAAAGATTTCGTTGTTCTTCACGCTTTGCCCATAACTCATTAACCTTAAGGGTAAGAATATAGAATAAGAGAAAGTAAACATAGACTGCTAGCTCCATTTTTGTCCACATCAGGACCCCAATTAAGCATACTGCTGTTAAAACCACGAGTAATTTAAATTGTGCACTATATAGTTGATTTGCTGCCATCAGGGAAACAAACATGATTAATAAATATGTATATGAGTTATTCGCTTCAACGACTCCCAGTAACACCAATAAAGCAGTAATTGCAATATATAAGTGTAGTGGTTTTGCAGTGACTCTTAGAAAAAAGTACAATGTCATCACTAATGCACAAATCAATATCGAATATGCAGTTGGCATTATTTTTTCGTAAAGAAAGAACAAACCCCAAAGAAGCATTAACCCTGTGGCTTGTATTAGAAAAGTTCTCATAGCACCCCTACTTTCCACCTACTTTCAAATTACTAGAATAGCGTGGAGACAGCAAGTATTTTCCAAAATAAAAGCTCATCTGATATAAAATCAAATGAGCCTCTTTATTGAATTCCTCTAGGTACTCTGGAGATTTAGTTGAATCCTATTATCAAAAAGCAATATTCTTTTATCTAATAAGAATACTATTATTAAACATAAGCCAACTTGGTTGGAACTTTTGGATCAGTATCAAATAAATCGAATTGTTCTCCCACAACATAACCCTTACTTTCAAGGGTTTGTTTCACCGACATACGAGCTAAGTCTTTTAAATTATTGTCTTTACTCAAGTGTGCCAAGTAGATGCGTTTTGTACGGTCTCCAATCACATCTGACATCGCTAGAGCCGCATCCTCATTCGAAACATGCCCCACATCACTTAATATACGTCGCTTGATGCTCCATGGGTAATGACCCATTTGAAGCATGGATACATCATGGTTGCTTTCAAAAATATAAGCATCGGCGTTTTCTATTGTACCTTTCACTCGATCGCTGACATAGCCTGTATCCGTAATTAACACAACTTTCTTTCCTTCATGATGGAACACATAGAACATGGGTTCAGCTGCATCATGTGATACGCCAAAGGATTCTACATCCAAATTTCCAAATGTTTTTACCGCTCCCATCTGAAACGTAAACTTCTGCTCAGTCGGAATCTCACCAATATTGCGCTCCATTGCCTGCCATGTCTTTTCATTTGCATAGATAGGAAGCTTGTACTTTCTCGCTAGAACACCAAGTCCCTTAATATGATCACTATGCTCATGTGTCACAAGAATTCCAGAAAGATGCTTAATCTCTTTATTTATTTCTTTAAATAATAGTTCTAGTTGTTTACCACTTAATCCGGCATCTACAAGCAATGAATGCTTGTCTGTTCCAACATAGAACGCATTTCCAGTGCTCCCACTTGCAAGCACACTAAAATGCAACCCCATAGTCGTTCACTCCGATTTATATATAATTTGTCCTTCAATTGCATTTACGTAAAAACTTGTCTTATCATCTATCACAAAATGCCAGGTTGGTGCCAATAGCTGTGACTCAGAATATGGAACTAGCGGGTAATATCCAATTTCCACTTTAGACACATGACTGCCTGATTTTAAATGGTTATTATTAAAAAGACTTTCTAGTGTCTCGATAGGCGTAATTAACGTCTCCATCTCATGCTCTTCAAACTCTGGAATAAAGGTTTGCTCATATGAAATGACCTCTTTATCCTCATTCAGATACAAATATATAACGCCACTTATGTTAACTGACTGTCCAAAAACCTTATAATCTCCATATTTTTGGACAAAGACAACAACCCCAGCTTCTTCATCGACACTCCACATCGTATACTTATCGCCTTCAAATATATGCTCTTTTAAGAATTGTTGAATTTTCACTTGATCTGTTAGTGATAGTTTTACAGGCTCCTGAAACTCACTTTTTAAAACTCCAACGGTCCCAATGTTTACATCTTGATTTTTAAGAGATTTCACATCGTCTTCAGTAAAAATTTTAACTTTCCCACTTATATAGCTTAATTCCTTTGGTTCCTTGGGCAATGTCTCATACGTAATCTCTTCATCTGCTAGTTTCTCGTCGATACTCGCTTCCTTTAATAGGTCAAGTTGGCTACCATCCCTTTTCTGAGCAAGCTGATATCCTAGAAAGATATTTAGAACGAGGAAGGTAATAATAAACAAAGTCTTGGTTTTACTCCAATCCATCTCTATTCCCCCCTGCATCCTCATCCCTTATCTCAGCCTTTATCCAACTACCATTATACCTGTACATCCAAATCGGTTGAAGTGAAACTAATTGGGAATTATCTTCTCTTTCTCTCAGTTCATAGGCAATCGTCACAGATTCTAGCAACTCAGGATTGAAGTTTTGCTTGCTCGTGATTGTCTCCATTACTCTCTCACCTTTAGGAAGTATCGTCTCAACGGTTTCATACTTAATGTTTAGACTAATAGATGGATGAAGATAACTTGCAATATCATTATTTTCCCATTGCTGTATGATATCTGATATCCGGCTGCTACTAAAAACAGGAATATTATCAATATATAGCTTAAAAACGGTTGTTTGATTCTCCTTATTCCAGCTAAAAAAGCGATAGTCATCCGTCCATCCAACATGTTCATTGACATAATCAATGCTCGTTTGAATTAAATCAGTAGTTTCTGACGAATTACCACTTACTCTTGTTGGGTTGAGAAACTGAATGTAGTTTTGATTATGGTAGACACGGAGCAATCTCGTTCCATCAGTATGAACTGTAGCTGTTGTAAGGTCATCTCGTTTTACACGACTTGCGTTAGTAAATAAACGTTCAATAAATGTATCAATTCCAATAACATCTATTAAGTATTCATAGCTATTTGTAGTTGTAACATCCTTCGGCAAATAAAGTGAATCTGTATCAGTTAGTGTATATTCAATTTGTTCAGGATATCTAACGGCTGTTGTATAAAAACTCCTCTTAAATTCCTTTATAAATCCACTACTAACATGCCCCTCATACACCAGGTTTTCACCAGTAGATACAAAGTACACATTCCCTTCTCCATGATTTTCTGAATTCACGTCCACCACTAGTCGGTCAAATGTAAGTAAGGAGTGATCCTTATCATTAATACTTAGAAAAGATTTGTAGAGTTGTAAGGGAATTGGATTTGGAAATTTGATTTCTACATGTCCACTTTGACTTAAAAAATTTGCTAATCCTTGATCTTGTACTTGATGAGTAATGTTTTGAACATCATTAACTTCCCAATATCTAAGTTCTTTCATCACTTTATTTAGTTCTGTTTCTTTAAAAGTGCCAAAATGCTGACCATCAATATGATACAAAATCTTGTTTGGTCTAATAATTCTTTGTGTTTCCTTTGTATTATTTGTGGTCACTTCCTCTACTAAATCATCCGTTCCTAGGAGATCTTTGTATTGAGGCTGATACGTCCACAAAGTCCACGTAAGAATAATGCTTGAAAGTACTAAGACGATTAATACGGTTGTTTTAATGGTTTCATACTTCATCCCAATCATCCTCTAGCCCCTCTTGATTTTCCTCGATTGGCAGAGTAAAGAAAACGGTTGTCCCAATTCCTTCTTCACTTTCAGCCCAAATTCGTCCCCCGTGAGCAACGACCATCTCTTTGGCTATAGCAAGCCCTAAGCCCGTTCCACCTAACTTACGGGTTCGTGCTTTATCAACTCGGTAAAAACGGTCAAAAATACGATTCACGTTTTCTTTAGGTATTCCTACCCCTTCATCACTAACACTTATAATAATTTCACCATTGGACTCCTGCACTTTAAAGGTGACTGTTCCTCCTTCTGGTGAATACTTCAATGCATTTGAAATAATATTATCCAGTACCTGTGTTATTTTGTCCTGGTCTATCTCTAGGTAAATTGCCTTACTAGAAAAATTACGAACAAATGAAACTTGCTGATCCTTGGTCATTTCAAAGCGGTCAATGATTCTATGGAAGTACTTTGTAAAATCGACCAAATCCTTTGAAAAACGGTAATCTGTACTATCAAGCTTGGATAACTGTAACAAGTCATTAACAAGCCTTATCATTCGTTCTGTTTCAGTTTGGGTTACATGTAAAAACTGCGGTGCAATTTTTTCGTCTTTCCAGGCACCATCAGCAAGTGCCTCAAGATAACTTCGCATTGTTGTTAACGGTGTGCGAAGTTCATGTGAAACGTTTGCCACAAACTCTCTTCTTTCACCTTCAATCTTTTCCTGCTCTGTCACATCATATAGAACGGCAATTAAACCATTAATGAAGCCTGATTCTTTCTTAATGACAGAAAAACTGACCTTGATAATGTATTGCTTTTTATGTGTACTAAAATCAAGAATTTCTGTATCAATATCATGTACAAGTTGCTCAAATGTATATTGTTCATCTAAGCCTAAGACAGATACAATTGATTGATCAAGAACTGTTTCACGTGGAACATCCAGCATATTTTCAGCAGGTTTATTGATTAAAATAACTCTTCCCTTTTTATCTGTTGCAATTACACCATCTGTCATATGTGCTAACACTGAAGAAAGCTTTCGTCGTTCCCCTTCAGTTGTCGCCTGTGCATCTTGAATTTTTTTAGACAAATCATTAAAGGTTAAAGCAAGTTGACCAATCTCATCATGGCCAAATACCTTTACCTTCTTTGAGTAATTCCCTCTTCCTAATTCTAATACATGCTTTCTCATCGCTGAAATTGGCCTCGTAATCGTTTGCGCAACAAAAATTCCTAGAATTGCTGTAATCGCCATTGCAATCCCTGTACCCGTAACGAAAATATCATTGATTTCTTTTACATCATCATATACATTTTCCATCTTAGCAATTAAATAGATGGCGCCAATGATATCGCCATTAGAACGAATGGGTGTCGATGAAACATACAACCGATTATAGTTATTATCATCTAGACGAGCGCCATCCAGGCTGTCACCAAGCAATAATGTACGTTTGACCAAATCTACATTCGTTTTTCGTCCAACAATACCTTGGCTATACGGATCTGAACTACCTATTACTCGACTTTTATTATCAATAACCCTAATTTCTTGAATATCCTCTGACTCATAGTCCTGCAAGATGCTTCGGATATCCTTTTCGAGTGAGGAGGTATCTTCCCTCTCCTTAATCATTTCTTGCTCAATACTAAATGCCAACATATTAACGCGTTCGTTTAGTGACACTTTAAAATTCTCTACTAATCGCAGCTCCAATTTTCCGATAAAATATACACCGATAATTTGCATTGCAATTAAGATGAGCAGTAAATAAATGAGTGCAAATTTAAAGTGAATAGATTGTAAAAAGCCTAATCTTTTCATGTTTAAAATTACTCCTGATCTGGGTTTCGCAAATAATAGCCCACCCCACGTCTTGTTACAATCCAAGTTGGGTGACTCGGGCTATCCTCAATTTTTTCTCGTAAACGGCGTACAGTTACATCCACCGTACGTACATCTCCAAAATAGTCATATCCCCACACAGTTTGTAAGAGATGCTCTCTTGTCATTACTTGACCTAAATGCTTAGCTAAATAATGGAGGAGCTCGAATTCACGGTGCGTAAGTTCAATCGTTTCACCGCGTTTGCTTACTACATACGCGTCTGGATGGATTACGAGGGAACCGACCGTAATTTCGCTTGTAGTATCTTGGCTTACTGCCTCAGATATCTGCTGATGCCTTCTTAAGTTCGCCTTCACCCTCGCTAGTAGTTCCCTCGTACTGAATGGCTTTGTCACATAATCATCTGCACCAAGCTCAAGGCCAAGTACTTTATCAATTTCAGAGTCTTTAGCTGTTAACATGACAATAGGCATATCATATTTTTTTCGGACCTCACGACAAACTTCCATACCATCCCTATGAGGAAGCATAATATCAAGAAGAATAAGATCGGGATTTACTTCCTCAACCTTTTCTAATGCCTCATTACCGTCATAGGCGCAAACCACTTTATACCCTTCCTTTTCAAGATTAAATTGTAATATATCTGCAATTGGTTTCTCATCGTCTACTACCAGAATTACTTTTTCCATCGTCTTGTCTCCTTCACTTTGAATATAACTACAGTATTGAAAGTCATCTTTATATAGTTCGAAGTGTTCTACTTATTTTGTACCTTTACTACTAACTTTAGCAGAAAAAGGGAGGTATATCATCAGATGTGCAAAAAAATGAGGTAATGTACATTCACGTATCCCTATTCCATTCTATATATTTATGAAAAAACCTTCAGCATCATGCTGAAGGTTTAGAATGTTATTTATTTTATCCAGTTAATTAGCAGTTACCCTGCTACACATTGACGTTTTATCTTATAAATATTCTAATGGATTTTTAAGCACTCCATTAATATATAATTCGAAGTGCAAGTGTGTTCCTGTGGAGTTACCAGTAGACCCCATTACACCGATCTGTTGACCTTTCGTTACTGTTTGTCCAACACTTACACTAATAGATGATAAATGAGCGTATACTGTTTTCATCCCATTGTTATGGTTAATCACAACTTTGTTACCATATCCACCTGAATAACCCGCTTCAACAACCTTTCCATTGTCGGCTGCTTTAATAGCTAAGTTGCTTGGTCTTGCAATATCAATTCCTTTATGAAGACTTCCCCATCTATATCCCACTTTACTCGAGACATAACCACCAACTGCTGGCCATGCAAGTTGTCCAGATCCTCTTGAAGGTACAACCTTTGTTCCTTTTTCAATGATTTCTGTGATTGGCTCTTTTGTTACTGTTTCATTAAGCTTATTCGTTTCTATAGTCACACCATTGACCGTTTTATATTCATAATGGACTGTCTTTTCTCCATCTTGACCTTCTTGGGTGACCTTTTTGTCGCCTTTAAACATACTCGAGTTTTCATTAACCTTTGTTTCGAACTTGATAGTTTCTTGTTTGTTTTGTTCCATTTTTACAACCACTGTTAAAAATGGTTTATACGCTGTAACATTTAACTCTTGTCCAATTTGAAGAAGTGTGTCTTCTGTCATGCCCGGATTTAGCGCTAATAATTCAGCTGTCTTCAGTTCATGGTCTACTGCAATTGAACCTAGGACATCCCCTTCTTTTACCGCGTACTTTTTCTCTTCTAGTGTACCTTTTTGTAGAAGAGTAACGGTATCAGCAGGATTATTAATTTGATCTGGTGCAATTTTTTCATCGGAAACTGAAACTTTTTCCTCAAACGTAACGTCTAATAAACGAGATTGTCCTTCAGCCAATGCTGGTAGAGGTTCTTCAGAGTCTGCTCTAGCTTCAAGCTCTTGAAGGTCTTCCTCTTTTACATATTGTAATTTTAGTTGTTTAAGAGCTGTATTTGCATCCTCTTCATCTTTTAGGTATGCTACAGGTGCTCCATCAACAGTTATTGCTTTGGCATCTGCTACAACCTCAATCTCAGATTCTAGTTTTTTTACAGTTATTGCATTATTTGATTTAGGTGAGAATGCATGTTCTTCAATAACAGATACATTATCCGCAACTAACGTTAATCCTTGATATTGTTCTTGTAAAGAATCTATTTTTTGTTTGATAACATTTTCAACAACATTCTTAGAATCCACTGTTCCAATTCTTTCGCCATCTATGTATACATGATACACGGTTTGGATTTTTGAATCAGCTGACACAGTTCCAAACACAAGTGTAGAAAGTGCAATTGAAGTTATCGCAACTCGTTTAAATAATGTCATATATTTTCTTGGTGTTTTCTTTTCTTTATTTTGGTTTGACACGGTCTTTCCTCCCTGAACATAGGTTGCTTGTCCGAATTATTCGTTCATCTCACCCTGTGAGTTGAAAAGCGTTGTCTTACAAAATACGCCAAGACGTATTCAACAGTTCGACAATAATCTCTATTTTATACCTTTTTTAATTTACCATAGAATTATAAAAATAGTACAGTAGTTTTCAAGATGTAATACAATTGTAGTATTACTGTCATATTTTTACATGAATTGTGTAGATTTTTGACATTAAATTGAGCCTTTTGTCACAAACACCTTTGAATATTGCAAAGACACATGTCGTATTTTCACAACGATAGACTTATAAGCTTTACTTATTACATAGTTAAATTGGCTTAAAACTATTAGATTTTCAATCCATAGAAAAAGACATAGCCGGATATCCAACTATGTCTTATTTCCATTAATTATAGATAGCTTGCACAACGTTTGTTTGTTTTCTGTCTGGTCCAACAGAGAATATCGTTAATGGTATGCCTGTTAACTCAGATACACGGTGAATATAGTGACGAGCGTTATCTGGTAGATCGTCTAAACTTTTTGCACCTGTAATATCCTCAGTCCAGCCTGGAATATTTTCGTAAATTGGTTCACATTCTGCAAGGACTTTTAAACTAGCTGGATATTCATTGATTATTTCTCCTCGGTAACGGTAAGCAACACAAATCTTCAGTGTCTCTATTCCTGTCAAAACATCAATTGAGTTTAATGATAAATCAGTAATACCACTTACCCGTCTTGCATGACGAACAACGACACTATCAAACCAGCCCACTCTTCGTGGACGACCTGTTGTTGTTCCATACTCACGACCAACCTCACGGATAAGATGGCCAATTTCGTTATTTAATTCTGTTGGAAACGGGCCATCTCCAACACGGGTTGTATATGCCTTTGATACACCAACAACATGATTAATTCTAGTTGGACCTACGCCTGATCCAATTGTAACTCCGCCCGCTACAGGGTTAGATGATGTAACATATGGATATGTTCCCTGATCAATATCTAACATCACCCCTTGTGCACCTTCAAATAATACACGACGTCCTTCATCTAAGGCATCATTCAGGACAACTGACGTATCACACACATATTTCGCTAATTGTTGTCCGTATTCATAATACTCATTAAGGATATCCTCCAACTTAAAGCCATTGGTCTCATAAACCTTTTCCAATAACCGATTCTTTTCAACTAGATTATAAGAGAGCCTTTCTTCAAAGACACTTTTATCTAATAAGTCGGTAATACGAATCCCCACTCTTGAAGCCTTGTCCATATAGGCAGGACCAATTCCTTTTTTTGTGGTTCCTATTTTATTTGTCCCTCTGTACTCTTCCTCTACCTCATCTAGCTTTATATGATACGGAAGAATGACATGGGCACGATTGCTGATTCGTAAATTATCTGTATTTACACCCCGTTGGTGCAGATAGTCAAGTTCTGTTACTAATGCCTGTGGATCAATTACCATCCCATTCCCGATGACACAAATTTTATCTGGATAAAAAATACCCGAAGGAATCAAATGTAACTTGTATGTCACTCCATTAAATACAATTGTATGACCCGCATTATTCCCTCCTTGATACCTTGCCACTACCTCAGCCTTTTCTGAAAGAAAGTCGGTAATTTTACCTTTTCCTTCATCTCCCCATTGTGTTCCTACAACTACGACTGCTGACATTTCTATGCACCTCCAGGGTTATTATAAAGAAATTACTGTACTCCACTCAGTATTCTATCAGTTTTTATATGTATTTCCAATAATTTACGAACATTATTTTTAAATAATTGTTTATCATTCGTTTTCAGACACAAAAAACTTACTCTGGATTTTAATTTGAGTAAAATAAAAAGACGTATCAACATCTTGATACGTCTTCGTCCTTTATTTAGAAAAATGGAGGTACATGTAATGGGCCTCCTACGCACCTGGAGGTAGATCTGCATCCTCAAACCTTCGTTCCAAGTTAACGAATTTATTGTATTCCTTTACGAATGCTAATGAAACTGTTCCAACCGGGCCGTTACGTTGTTTAGCAATAATAATTTCAATTATATTTTTATTCTCTGATTCTTTATCATAATAATCATCACGATATAAGAAAGCAACAATATCCGCATCCTGCTCGATACTTCCTGATTCACGTATATCTGACATCATAGGACGCTTGTCTTGTCTTTGCTCTACACCACGAGATAACTGTGATAAGGCAATAACAGGAACTTTCAACTCACGGGCTAAAGCTTTTAAGGAACGTGAGATTTCAGATACTTCTTGTTGACGGTTTTCACCACTCCTGCCGCTCCCTTGAATAAGCTGAAGGTAATCAATTAGAATCATTCCTAATCCACTTTCCTGCTTAAGTCGACGACATTTTGAGCGAATCTCACTAATTCGAATACCAGGAGTATCATCAATATAAATCCCTGAGTTAGATAAGCTTCCCATTGCCATCGTTAACTTGCTCCAATCCTCAGGTGTTAATGATCCTGTACGGAGGTTTTGGGCGTTAATATTGCCTTCTGCACAAAGCATCCTCATAACAAGCTGTTCGGCACCCATCTCCAGACTAAAAATTGCAACATTCTCATCTGTCTTTGTTGCCACGTTTTGAGCAATATTAAGTGCAAAGGCTGTCTTACCAACAGAAGGACGGGCTGCTACAATAATTAAATCATTTCGCTGGAATCCCGCTGTCATTCTGTCGAGTTCAGCAAACCCCGTAGGTATCCCCGTAATATCTCCTACACGATTATGAAGAGTTTCAATATTATCGTAGGTTTGAACGAGAACATCCTTAATATTTTGGAAAGCACCCGCATTCTTGCGATTTGCTACTTCCATTATATTTTTTTCGGCCTCTCCTAAAAGGGCTTCAACCTCGTCTTCTCGTGAATAACCATCTGTTGCAATCGTTGTTGCTGTACGAATTAAACGTCGTAAAATAGACTTTTCTTCTATAATCTTGGCATAATATTCAATATTTGCTGCTGTTGGTACGGAACCCGCTAAGTCACTTAAATAAGAGACTCCGCCTATTTCATCTAAAATCTTAGCATCAGCTAACTCAGAAGTAACCGTTACGAGATCGACTGGCTCACCTTTATCCGAAAGATTAAGCATCGCATCAAAGATCTTTTGGTGGGCTGTCCGATAAAAGTCTTCTGGAATCAATAATTCTGAAGCTAGAGTTAACGAGCTTGGTTCTAGAAAGATTGCACCTAAGACTGCTTGCTCTGCCTCTATATTTTGCGGAGGAATACGATCAGCAAAAATGTCACTCAACTATTCTCCACTCCCTTTACGTTATTATTGTTCACTTTTAAATAGTCTATCTATCTATTATACTTCTCTTTTATTTAAATCCAATGGAAAATGCTTGTTATTCATAATTCATGCAAAAAATAAAAAATGTGATCTTGTATATTACAAAACCACATTTTTCATTCTAGCTGTTTTCTATATCTAATTACAATGGAAATTACTGTTCTTTGACATGTACCTTTACAGTTGCTGATACCTCTTGATGTAATTTTACCGATACATTGGTATATCCTAAGGCTCTAATACCATCAGGCAAATCAAACTTACGTTTATCAATTTTTATACCATGCTTTTTCGCTAATTCATCTGCAATCTGTTTGCTAGTAACAGAACCGAATAAACGGCCACCCTCACCGGCCTTTGCCTGTAATTCAACGGTTAAAGCCTCTAGTTTTTCTTTTAATTGTTTTGACTGCGCAAGCTCCTCGGCAGCCTCTTTTGATTCTTTATTTTTCTTAGCTTCTAAAGTTTTCATATTGGCTGGTGTTGCCTCAATCGCAAGGTTTTGTTTAAGTAGAAAGTTATGTGCATACCCATCAGATACGTTCTTTACATCCCCTTTTTTCCCTTTACCTTTTACATCTTTTAAGAAAATAACCTTCATTTCTTAGTTCCTCCCTCTAAATACTCATCTATTACTAAAAGTAGTTTTTCTTCTGCCTCTTCTATTGTTGTATCCTCTAGCTGTGTAGCTGCATTTGTAAGATGCCCACCACCGCCTAACCCTTCCATAATGAGCTGTACATTAACATCACCCAAAGAACGTGCACTGATCCCCACTCGTAAGTCATGTCGAACAGAAATTACGAATGAAGCTACTACATCATTCATTGTAAGTAATGTATCTGCTGCTTGGGCAATCATCACCTGATCGTATGTTTCACTTTGGTTCCCTTTGGCAATCGCAATTCCATTTTTATAAATAAATGCTGACTCGATTAACCTTGAGCGCTTTTTAAAATAATCCATATTTTCTTTAAGGAATTTCTGAACAAGGACTGTATCAGCTCCATGTGCACGTAGATAAGATGCAGCATCAAAGGTTCTAGACCCCGTACGAAGTGTAAAGCTTTTTGTATCAACGATAATGCCTGCTAGAAGAGCTGTTGCCTCAAGCATATTAATCTTTTTCTGCTTAGGTTGATACTCTAGAAGCTCAGTCACCAATTCAGCTGTCGACGATGCATATGGTTCCATATAAACAAGTAAAGGTGATTGGATAAATTCCTCACCACGACGGTGATGGTCAATGACAACCACTTTATCAATCTTTTGTACAAGCTTCTCCTCAATCACAAGTGATGGCTTATGGGTATCGACAACGACAAGCAGGGTGTCATTTGAAGCGATTTCAAGTGCCTGCTCTGGTGTAATAAAATACGACCATAATTCCGAGTTTTCCTTCACTTCGTCTAGTAAACGTCCTACACCCGAATCGATTTCATTTGGATTTAACACAATGTATCCTTCTTTATGATTCATTTGTGCCACTTTTAGAATTCCAATTGCAGCTCCCACAGCGTCCATATCAGGGTATTTATGGCCCATTATAATGACTTTATCACTATCTGAGACTATTTCCTTTAAAGCATGTGAAATAACGCGTGCACGAACTCTAGTCCGCTTTTCCACTGGATTCGTTTTCCCACCATAAAACTTTACTTTACCATTTGGAAGTTTTAGTGCTACTTGGTCTCCACCGCGACCCAATGCAAGGTCTAAACTCGATTGTGCAGCAGCCCCTAATTCTGGAAGTGTTGAAACTCCAATTCCGACTCCTATACTCAAAGTAACCGCGACACTATCCTTCGCAGTATTTTCTCTTACATCATCCAGGATGGTGAATTTTGTTTTTTCAAGATGCGATAGAATTTCCTCATTTAACACTGCAACAAAACGTTCTGAGGAGGTTCGCTTTAAAAAAACTCCGTATCCATTTGCCCATTCATTTAAAATGGATGTTACCTTGCTATTTAATGAGCTCTTTCGTTGGTCATCCATCCCCTGAGTCACTTCATCATAATTATCTAAAAAGATAAACGCTAAAACAGTCCTCTCAGCCTCATACAATTGGACAATTTCCATTTGTTCGGTTACATCGAAGAAATAAAGCAAGCGTTCTTCTCTTTTTATAATTACCTTAAATTTCTGCTCATTTAATGTAATTGTCTCACTTTCAACTTCTTGCTGAATTAATGGAACGATTAGTTCTTCAACTTCGTATAAAGACCTCCCAACTAACGTATCGGCATCAAGGCAATTTGATAAATAGGCATTTGCCCATTCTACCTGGTACTCATCATTATAGAGCAATATACCAATTGGCATTTCCATTAGTGCCTCTTCGCCAACCTTTTTTAAGCGATAGGAGAGAGTTGATATGTAATGCTCCATTTCCTTTTTGAGATGTGAGTTTGCTTTATACAAAAAATACGTAATTAATCCAAGGAGCAGAAAACTTGCTAACCCAATCACCCAGTGAAAATAAACGAGAATTGCACTAAAAATACTTGTGATGACAAGCAATGCATATAAGGGGTAGCGAAATAACTTCCTATTGTAAAAGTCTGGCATGTAATTTTCAGCTCCTAAAGCTTTGTTTTACTTCTTTTCACTAATTCGATTTCGCAGTTGGAATCCTAAGTCAATTATACCTAAGATTCGAATAATATAAAGGAGAAATGGTGTTAAGACTGTCAGTACAACCGGTACGAATTTAGGGATTTTTTTCTGATGACAGTAAAAATAGATTAAAGACAAACCTTGAATCACCATTAATAACTGCAAAATAAAAAAGAAATTTAAAAAAGCAGTATACCCAAATGAGCCTTTTTCCATCTCAACAAAGCTAATAAGTAAAATCAATAAGTAATACCAGAGAATACTCTTTGGTAAATGTATTTCTCGGAATGGCGGGAACGGATTCATTTTCACCTGTAGTCGTATAAGAATAGGTTTAACAGCTTTAACTGTAATAAATGATAAACCCATGGCCAGAAAAACAAACATACTTGGTAGCATGTATGACGTTAATTCAATTGATTCCTCTAGCTCTTTATAAACCTGGGTATTTACTTCTCCCCCTGTTGCCCTCATTATACTCTCAACCATCGCAATTGATTCTTGAGAGCTTTCTTTTATTAATTCAGTTATATTGACTTGAAGCACAAGCATAACTGTAATATACATCAGCACAATGGAGAACAAATAAGATAAACTAGCTCCTAAAAAGAGTTCAATGCCACTTTTCCCACGGTTGATCATTTCACCTAATAAAACACCTGTAAACCCAAACATTATTGTAAGAATAATCCCCATAACAGAACCCAATAAACCTGATAATAAAAATGCAATAAGGATAAACAGCATGGACTGTTTTATCTTATATTTCACCGTAAACAGAATAAATGGTATGGGTAAAAGGAATGAAAGTACTGTTCCAAGTAGTGGTATGTATAGAGCGAGAAGTAACAGTACACTATATACTGCTAATAGCATGGAGCCTTCTGTTAATAATTTTGTATTTTTCACCTTTTCACCTCGACTTATTTGCAACATCTTTTTATTAAAAATGCGACTATTTAACAACCACCCTCTATTTTAAAGTTTTACAACCAAGTCTTCAACCTTTGGGCTCCATAGGGTGTAATACTTCATTCTTTGCTGCTTAAAATAAAACTTTTTGTTTACTTTTCCCTATTATCTATTATCATAGTAATTAAATACTAAACGTATCCACAAGGGGAGCAATTTTGCTGAGAGTGAGCGATAGAGTTCAGACCCTCCGAACCTGTTAGTTAATGCTAGCGTAGGAATGTGGATTTTCGAGAACTTATACTTTGAATGAAAGTTGTTCTCCTTTGGGGTGCGTTCTGTTTTTTTCATACACTTCAAGGGGGTTTTTTTATGAGAAATATTCGATTACAGGCAATGATTGAAGCAGCGATTTTTGCAGTATTGGCGCTAGCACTGGACATGTTTGTGCCTTCAATTAAAATTGGTCCCTCCATCTCTATATCTTTCGCAATGATACCTGTATTTATTGTCGCACTTAGATGGGGATTTAAATTTGGATTTCTTTCAGGTTTTTTATGGGGACTTCTACAAGTGATATTTGATCCATGGATCATCCATCCAATACAAGGTGCAATTGACTATTTCTTAGCTTTTTCATTCATAGGCTTCGCGGGACTATTTAAAAATACCGTTCAAGACAGCCTAAGTGAAGGAAATAAAGGGAAATCATTACTGTATATAATAATAGCCATTTTTGTCGGTAGCCTTGCTCGTTACTTCTGGCATTTCGTATCAGGGTATGTCTTCTTTGCGGAGCAATTAACAGGATTTGAAGCCATATGGTTCTCTTTAACAGCTAACGGTATTACGATGCTAGGAGCATTTGCTTTCTGTTCGATTATCATGACTTTACTAATACTTTCTTCACCACGATTCTTCGTACTAAAACAGGAGTTGCAAGGACATTTATAATCGTTCTATACTAACAAAAAAAGCGATGATCGCATTAACGATCACCGCTTTTCTTTATTATTCACCAGCTACATATGGTAATAATGCCATTTGACGAGCACGTTTGATAGCAACTGTTAATTTACGTTGATATTTTGCGCTTGTTCCAGTTACACGACGAGGTAAGATTTTACCACGCTCAGAAACGAATTTTTTAAGTAAATCTACTTCTTTGTAATCGATGTGTGTAATTCCATTAGCTGTGAAGTAACACACTTTACGACGCTTTGCACGTCCACCTTTACGTCCGCCTGCCATTTATTTTTCCTCCTTCCGATTTATGTTCTATACGATTGACTTACAAGATTAGAACGGTAGATCATCATCTGAAATATCGATAGGTTGTCCATCATTTGCAAATGGATCCTGATCTACTCTTGTAGGTCCTTGGTTTTGATTTGGGTTCTGACTCTGTCCAAATGGAGAATATCCACCTTGGCCACCGCCTTGGTTTCCACCCTGGTTGCCTCCATAGCCACCTTGGTTGCCATTATAGCCACCACCAAAGTTACCTCCAGGATTACCTCCGCCGCTACGCTGTTGGTCATTTGCATTTCTAGGTTCAAGGAATTGAACACTTTCTGCTACAACCTCCGTAACATATACACGTTTGCCATCTTGGCCTTCATAATTTCTGGTTTGAAGACGACCATCTACGCCTGCTAAGCTGCCCTTCTTAAGGAAGTTTGCAACATTTTCAGCTGGTCGGCGCCATACAACGCAATTAATGAAGTCAGCTTCTCGTTCACCCGACTGATTCGTAAATGCTCGGTTCACTGCAAGCGTAAAGGTTGCAACCGCAACTCCACTTGGGGTATATCGTAATTCAGGGTCCTTTGTAAGTCTCCCTACAAGAACGACGCGATTCATCATCAGAACCATCTCCTTAACAGGATATTAAAACAGAGTCTATACTCTAATAAATTCTTATTCTTCTTCTTTAACAACGATATGACGGATAATATCTTCACTGATTTTCGCTAAACGATCGAATTCGTTAACAGCTTCAGGGTTAGACATTACGTTAAGAATCATGTAGTAACCATCGCGGAAATCATTGATTTCATAAGCTAAACGACGCTTACCCCATTCTTTTACGTTTGTAATCTCCGCACCATTGTCAGTTAAAACGCCATTAAAACGCTCAACTAAAGCCTTTTTTGCTTCATCATCAATGTTTGGACGGATGATATACATAACTTCGTATTTTCTCATCACGTTACACCTCCTTTTGGACTAACGGCCCTTTACCTAAAAAGGGCAAGGAGCAATTATTTCAATTACTCACAGAAAGATATTATAGCACATTAAAAAATCGTAGGCAAGAGCAGTTTTAGTTTCTCACGAATGAGCTTAAATCCAACTAATGTATATTACATTACTCAACAAAAACAAAAAGCAGCCACAAAACGATTACTCATCCTTTGGCTGCTTCATTACTAAACTTACACATTAAATCGAAAATGGATAACGTCACCGTCTTGAACGATATATTCCTTCCCTTCAAGACGCACTTTACCTGCCTCACGCGCTCCATTCATTGAACCTCCAGCAAGTAAATCTTCGTACGATACCGTCTCCGCTCGGATGAAACCTCTCTCAAAGTCTGAGTGAATAATCCCTGCACACTGTGGCGCCTTCATTCCTTTTTTAAACGTCCACGCTCTTACCTCTTGTACACCTGCAGTAAAATACGTAGCAAGCCCTAATAAATGATATGCTGTACGAATCAATTGATCAAGCCCTGACTCCTCAATACCAAGCTCTTCAAGGAACATTGCCTTTTCTTCACCTTCAAGTTCCGCAATCTCAGACTCGATTTTCGCACAAACCACAATAACCTCTGCGTTATCTTTTTCTGCAAATTCACGAACCATTTTCACATATTCATTTGAAGAAGGATCTGCAACATCATCTTCACTAACATTGGCAACGTATAAAACTTGTTTACTAGTTAACAAATGCATTCCCTTTACATACTTCATTTGTTCCTCAGTAAATTCCAATGCACGTGCTGGCTGTTCATTTTCAAAGGCCTCTTTTAACTGTACAAGTACCTCGTGCTCAGCAACAGCTTCCTTATCCTTTTGTTTTGCGAGTTTTGCAACACGGTCAATACGCTTATCAACTGACTCTAAATCTGCTAATATCAACTCTAAATTAATTGTTTCAATATCAGCGATTGGATCTACCTTCCCCGATACGTGTGTAATATTGTCATCTGCAAAACAGCGGACAACATGACATATTGCATCTACTTGGCGGATATGTGATAAGAACTTATTCCCTAGACCTTCCCCTTTACTTGCACCTTTTACAATACCTGCAATATCAGTAAATTCAAAAGTAGTGGGTACAGTCTTCTTAGGTTGAACTAATTCTGTTAATTTATTTAAACGCTCATCGGGAACTTCAACAATTCCTACATTCGGATCAATTGTACAGAACGGATAATTTGCCGATTCCGCGCCTGCTTGTGTAATTGCATTAAAAAGAGTTGATTTCCCTACATTCGGAAGACCAACAATACCTGCTGTTAACGCCATTGATTTTTCCACTCCTCTTATCCGTAACATACTAACCTTCAACAATTATAGATTTTCCTATTGAAAAATACAAGCCGTTTCACTAGAAACGGCTAACATACCATATATCTAAACCTTCTCAATTCCTACAAGGCAATCATATAACGAACTCCCTAATCCATTATCTGAAACTTCGTGAGGAGTTAAACTGTTTACACTACCACCGAAGATGTGCCATTGTCCTTCATCAATACACACAATATTCGGGGACGATTCCTTTAAGATTTGTACCTTCCCTTTTATTTCACCACGTTCATTAAAAACTCTTACTATGTCATTCGGTAAAAGTCCCAAGTTTTCCGCAATATCTTTCGATACCTCAACCTTTACAGTTTGCAAACTCTCAATAAGATGATAATGCTGTGAATGGTTTGAACGTAAAGGGTGAATCGTTAATAAGGAATAAGGGTATTTTCGGGCAAGTTCTTTGTCTGTATACACAGACTCTCGAGGATATGAAAGTTGTAATCGTCCATCATACCCTTTCATCTCTCCTATAGCTGAAGTAAATTCAAATTTACCTGATGGAGTGGTAAATTGAAAATCATGCCACGGAACAAGATTAACAGGTAATGGCATATGACTGTTCTCTTTTATCGTTTCAAAAGTAATCCCTTCGTCCTGTAAAGAACCTAAACCCATTTTAATATACTCTTCTCTCGCGTAATTAAAGTCTTCTCCAAATCCAAGTCTCTTCGCTAATTCTGTCCAAATCCAGACATCTGATTTAGCTTCACCACGTGCCTCAACTAGTTTAGGACCATAGTTTACGTAATGGTGAAACATGGAGGAATAATAGATATCCTCTTCCTCAAAAACAGTTGCTGATGGAAGTACATAATCCGCTAATCTTGCTGTATCTGTCATAAACTGTTCTAGTACCACGATTGAATCAACTGAGTGAAAAGCTTCCTGTACAAGAGCGGTATTCGGCACTTGAGTTAGGGGATTTCCACATGAAACCATAATCATTTTTATTGGTGGTTCAGTAGCGGTTAATATCTTTTCAGCTTGTTCAGTCATTACAAACGCTCTTGATTCTTTCTTCTTTTCAGGAAGAGTTAAAGCTTCACTATCAAAACTTTGACCAACCTGTGTATTTCCAAAATTCGCTCCCCCACCTGGAATGCCGACATTTCCACTTACAGCAACTAGGGCGTCGATTAAACGAATCGTATTTCCACCATTTGCATAACGCTGCATCCCCAGCCCCATATAAGTTGCCGTAGGTCCTTCACTATAAACGTGAGCTAATTTTGTAATTGTTTCACGTGGAACATTAGTCAATTTTTCAACTTTTTGTATTGAAATGGAGTCAATGATTTCTACTAAATCTTCGTATCCAACTGTGTATTTTTCTAAGAAGGTTTTGTCTTGTAAATCTAGGCGTATCAGTTCCTTCATGATTCCAATTGCTAAAAATCCGTCCATGCCTGGAGTTATGGAGATATAAGAATCAGCAATCTTTGCAGTTCCATTATAAATGGGGTCAATGACAATAATCTTAACTCCCTTTTTTCTCACTTCCTGCAGATAACCAAACAAATGCATATTGGTTCTAGTAACATTTCTTCCCCAAATAATGACGTTTTTACTATTATAAATATCTTCAGGAGCATGGCTTGCTGCATTTCCGAAATCCCAATTTTGAGCTTCGATTCCGGAGCCCCAACAAATACTACCAATTAGCTCAGTCGCACCACCAAAACTGTTAAAAAAGCGGTTCGCAATCTTTGTTAATAACCCCCCATTTGCATAATCATGACTATGCAATACTGCAGTGGATCCAAATGTTTGTTTCACATCTGCAAGCTTATCTGAGATTTCAGTTAGCGCTTGTTCCCATGTTATCCTTTGGAATTCCCCATCTATTTTTTTAAGTGGATAAAGAACTCGATCATCAGAGTTTGTTCTTGCTTCTAGCATACGCCCTCTACCACAAATTTTTCCTTTTGTGATTGGATGTTCTTTATCGCCATCTATTTTTACAATCTTCCCATCTTCAACTTCAACAACAAAACCACAGTTGTCCCAGCAATTTAAAGGACATGTAGACTTATATGTGGTCATTCCCCTCATCTCCCAACGCATCTAGAAAACTATCAAACTCATATTTTCTATTATAAATCACTCTCTCAAAAACACTATAAAAATGATTCACAACGAATACGTAAATTTTACCAAAAAAGCATGAGGTTCTATTCCTCATGCTTTACTAGGATTTTTTTCACTTTCCGACTAAATTCTTTTCTCGGAATAAGTACACTATGTGCACAGCCTTCGCATTTAATTCGAATGTCCATCCCTAATCTGATGATTTTCCATTTATTTGTGCCACATGGATGAGGTTTTTTCATTTCTACAATATCATGTAATCCGTATTCTTTATCTACCATGACATTCACCCTTTTACCTTTTATAGGTTGTTCAAGATGGCTGGTGAAAATGACACAGCGAAATTCGTTGTTGGTTTGTTTTTCTATTCATTAAAACTAAACCGCCTTCGAACTTCGACACACAAGATGTACTAGTGTCAGCTTCCCCACAGAACGAGCGCCTTTTCCGACGTAGTCCTTTTCACCCTCTTCTTTGAACACACAATTATATATGTTGTATTGTAACAGGAATTCATTTTAAATTGTAGCGGTTTACGATTGGATTTAGCAAAATAACTGCTAATAAATATAAGTTTGCTATGCCATATATGGGATATAGGATCGATACAAGTGTAGCAAAACCAAACATTGTAAATGGCGCCATGAGCAAAATTAAAATGATGGCAATCATCCACAATGGCATTTTGAGTTTCTCTTTAAAACGTGTTGATAGTCCTAATAATCCTGATGCTGCTGTAGTGAATATCGCACCAAATAACAAGATAGACATGATAAAAACTGCAATATATGGGAAATTCTTTAGTATTACAAACAATGGGATTTCATAAAGCATAATTTCTTGGGCTACCTCAATTAGGGCCTCGTTATAAATAAAAGTAATAATTCCTAAAAATACTCCGCTTCCTATACTTGCAACCCAAGCCTCCCCTTTTGATTTCATTTCACTTCCAATTGCACCAAGTACAGCAACAAGTGGCAAAATATTTAATGCTGTAAATGTAAAGGCAGAGGGCCAATTACTTTGTTCTTGAAGACTGAATGAAAACTCTTTCCCACTTGATGATAAAAATATGAACAGAACTGTAATTAAAAATAGAATCAATGCTGGAATAATCGCCATGTTAATGGAAATCAAGCCATTAATGTTCCATAAAAAAACTAACACTAAAAGAATACCAAATATCAAGATTCCCCACCAAAAAGGAATATTAAATAATTCTAAAGTGGCTCCACCACCCGCTAACATGACAACAGTGGTTGAAAACAAATATAGTATTGTAATGGCGTCATAGACATATGCAACCTTTTCCCCTACAAGTTCTTGTAAAACTGGCACAAAATGTTTTGCTCTTTTTTCATAACTTATTTTCATAATAATGTAGCAACTGACAATAAATATAAAGGTAAAAAAAATGATGGCTAATCCACTTTGTTCTCCATAAAACTGCCAAATCTCTCTTCCAGAAGCATATCCTGCCCCAATTGCAGTCCCTAATATCAGAAACATCCACCTAATCCCTGCTTTAAACATATAACTCCCCCACTTCTTATCATTCCTCTATCTACTAAAACGAATTTTCATCATAGCTACTCTAAGATTCTTCTTCATCGGATGTATAGAATGTCAGATTCTTTCGTATACTGTTACTACAGTGAAAAAGGGGTGAGAACCTATGAATCTTAGAACTAAATTATTTGACCACAAGAAGAACGATTCATTTCGTATTCCACACGATCAAGAATTAGCTGACCATCAAATAGCCTTAAAAATTACTTCTATGCTCCCTACAAAAACAAACCAAGAGATCGTTATCGTTTGCATCGGAACAGACCGTTCAACAGGCGACTGTCTTGGACCATTGATAGGTACAAAAGTTTCCGAAAAAGGACTGTCCCACTTCCATGTATATGGCACATTGGACGAACCTATTCATGCAGTTAACCTTCAAGAGAAAATTGAAGGAATTAATCAGAAGTATCATAACCCCTTTATCATTGGAATCGATGCGTGTTTGGGGCGTTTAAAGAGTGTTGGGTCTGTTACCATTGGAGAAGGTCCTATCAAGCCTGGTGCAGGCGTAAATAAAGATTTAACCCCTGTGGGGGATATGCACATTACAGGCATTGTGAATGTGAGTGGATTTATGGAGTTTTTCGTCTTACAAAATACAAGATTAAGTTTAGTTATGAAAATAGCAAACACTATCGCTGGTGGTATTTGCAAAGCAGACTTTACCTATCATCGAAAATTGGAACTATCTCATCTGGATAAAGGCCGATTCACCTTATAAAAAACCTCTTCTGATTTAGAAGAGGTTTTAAAAAATAGCTTGTGTAAAATGTAAGATTGAATTCCAATAATAAGCGACTGTTACGAGAATCCCTACAACAAGAATACCCGGTAAGAGATTTGCAACTCGTATATTCGTAATACCTAGTAGGTTTGTTCCAATTGCAACAATCATTAATCCACCAGCTCCTGTCATTTCGACAATAAACGAGTCCATTAGCTCCGCTGGAACCCACTTATCAATTTGAGTAGCGAATAACGCTATCGCACCCTGATACAGGATTACTGGAACTGCAGAAAATAAAACACCAATTCCTAAAGTAGTCGTTAAAATTAAACTTGTAAATCCATCTAGAATTGACTTTGTATATAGGACACTGTGATCATTACGTAATCCGCTATCCAATGCTCCGATGATAGCCATCGCACCAATAACAAATATTAAAGTAGCTGTAACAAAACCCTTTGCAATTGTACCTTCGCCAGATGAGCCACCAACCTTCCTTTCAATCCAACTACCTAATTTGTTCAACTTATCTTCTAGCCCCCACCATTCGCCGAGGATGCCTCCAAAAACCAAACTAAAAATTACAATTAGGAATTGTTCACTTTTTAGTCCCATTTGGATACCTAATAAGCAAACAGCAAGTCCAATTCCATGCATAACTGTTGTTTTTATTTGTTCAGGAATTCGGTGTAATACCCTTCCTAGTAAGGTTCCAGCTGCAATACATAACCCGTTAACAATCGTACCTAATAGAACCATGATTCATTTCTCCTATTTTTATCTGTAATAAAAAACGCTGCACGTCCTTATTTTAAAAAGGAATAAAAACATGCAGGTTTTTTTGTTTTCTTATGAGATTTTGGGTGATTCAAGTAGTTCCAGAATTCTTTCAAGGTCATCATTTGAAAAGAACTCAATTTCTATCTTTCCCTTTTTCTTACTCTGTTTAATGGTAACCGATGTACCAAATCGTTCCCGTAAGAAAGATTCTTGTTCTTTAATAAAGATATCTTTTTCCTTTTTGGGCGGTTTGGATGTTTCACGTGGAACATTTTGATTCAGTTGGTTAATTAAATTTTCTAATTGGCGAACATTAAGTTCCTCTGCAATTACTTTTTCAACAATAGCATTCAATTTTTCTTTCTTTTTAAGTCCCAAAAGTGTACGACCATGTCCCATTGACAGTTTTCCTTCAGAGATTAAGACTTGTACATGTTTAGGTAGAGAAAGAAGACGAAGATGGTTCGCAATATGTGGTCTACTTTTTCCTACTCTCTTTGCAAGTTGTTCCTGGGTGAGTTTTAAATGGTCGAGTAAGGATTGGTAAGCAAACGCTTCTTCAATTGGCGATAAGTCCTCACGTTGTAGGTTTTCAAGTAATGCAATCTCCATCATTTGTTGCTCAGTTAATTCACGGACAACAACTGGAACTGTATTTAACTTTGCTTCTTTTGCAGCCCTAAAACGTCTTTCACCTGCAACGATCTGGAATCCCTTAATTGTTTTCCGAACAATTATAGGTTGTAAAATCCCATGTGTAAGGATTGATTCCTTTAACTCAGTAATTGCCTCCGGCTCGAATGTCTTCCTTGGTTGATAAGGATTTGGACGTAATTCATTAATTTTTATCTCTTGGACAACCTCTTCATTTCCAACTTCCATAGAAGTGAATAAAGCATTAATACCTTTACCTAATCCTTTAGCCATTTACAATCACTTCCTTTGCAAGTTCTAAGTAAACTTCCGCACCTCTTGATTTTGGATCATAAATGATGATTGGTTCGCCGTGACTTGGTGCTTCACTTAAACGAATATTCCTTGGAATAATAGTTTTATATACTTTATCTTGGAAATACTTTTTCACTTCTTCAATGACTTGGATACCTAAGTTAGTTCTTGCGTCAAGCATAGTTAAAAGAACTCCATCTATCATCAGTTCTGTATTGAGGTGTTTTTGTACTAATCGAATGGTATTTAATAGCTGGCTAAGCCCTTCGAGTGCGTAATATTCACACTGAACTGGTATTACCACAGTATCTGATGCTGTTAACGCATTTAGCGTTAATAAACCTAGTGATGGAGGGCAATCAATGATGATATAGTCATATTGATCCTTCACTTCTTCTAGTGCTCTTTTCAGACGTACTTCACGAGAAATTGTTGGGACTAATTCAATTTCTGCGCCAGCTAATTGTATTGTTGCTGGAATTATATTTAAATTTTCAACAACTGTTGGGACGGTTACATTTTTTGCTTCAACATCCTCAACAAGAACATCATAAATACATTCATCTATATTTGCTTTTTCTATGCCACATCCACTTGTTGCATTACCTTGAGGATCAATGTCAACAAGTAATACTTTTTTTCCAACATAGGCTAAGCATGCACTAAGGTTAACAGAAGTAGTCGTTTTACCTACTCCACCCTTTTGGTTAGCGATTGAGATGATTTTCCCCACGATGTCACCTACTTTCTACTATCCTACTTATTTTTTGCATAGTGAGGTCTTTATAAAGTGCTCTATTATAGCCCACGGATACTAATGTACCTCGAGAAAGTGTAGCATTCTCTTTGAAACCGTGTTCGAGTAAGTTCCTTTCAAGGCCTTAACTAAGTCAGTCACAGTTTGTGAACCTCTTTTGAACAAGTTAATTCTATCACTTTTTCTATTCTATCATGAAAAAATGATAGGGTTTATCTTTTTTAAATAAAAATTTTAACGAAAATGTTTCACGTGAAACATTTTGATTGAAAGTTGATATACTTCATATGTAAAAAGGAATCAAAAAACATTCCTCACTTTGTTAAGTAAGGAATGTTTATGTTTATTATTTATTTTTTGGAATTCGAATTGTAAATTGATAAAAATCGTCGAATTCTTCTTCTTCAGTATTTAATGAGACACCACTTTCTTCAACCATTGTTAGCGACTGGCGAATGGTATTCATAGCTATTCTCATGTCACGACTTACAGCTTTAAATTTAGGCTTAGGTCGTTTCTGTTCTCTTTCTAATTCAAGTATTTTAACGACACGATCCTCAGTTTGCTTTACATTCAACTCTTTTTCAATGATGTCGTGCATTAACTTGATTTGCTTTTCAGGGTCCTTTAGAGGGATTAGGGCTCTTGCATGACGCTCTGTTAGCTTCTTTTGCATAAGGACCTGTTGGACTTCTTCAGGCAACTTTAATAAACGTAGCTTATTTGCGATTGTCGACTGACCTTTACCCAAACGTTGAGCTAACGCTTCTTGTGTAAGATTATGTAATTCTATTAATCTAGCATACGCATACGCTTCTTCAATCGCTGACAGTTCTTCACGTTGTAAATTCTCAATTAATGCAACGGACGCTGTTTCTGCATCATTGAATTCTTTAATAATGGCCGGTATTGTCTCCCATTCTAATGTTTGAACGGCTCTCCAACGTCGTTCACCAGCTATAATTTCATACTGATTATCATCAAATTGTCTGACAACAATTGGCTGAATAATCCCATGTGTACGTATGGTTAATGCAAGTTCCCTAATTTTATCTTCTGCAAAAACAGTTCTTGGTTGATATCGGTTTGGGACAATTTCAATTATTGGAATTTGTCTTACTTCTTCATTCAGGTGTGTATCTTCATCCTCTATTGAATCATGTAATTGTGTGTCTACCACCTGTTCTTGATCCGTTTGTTGTTTGTCATCATCTTTTTCACCAATGCTAAATAACCGTGAAAATGGATGCCTCATAATTCCACCACCCCTTAGAACTCCCACTAATCAAATGCGCCTTGGCGTATTTTCGCCCGATTTTTTTGGCCCACACGAGGTGGGTCACAAAGACGTTGCCACGGGAGGTGGCATTCTTAGTCTTTGATTTTAAGTTCGAAAAATTCCCATTGAAAAATCGTGGCATTCGCCCGAGGCTTAACTTATATAGTCAGGGGTTGATCCCCTCACGTTAAATCGTTACACTTTACATCCTAATCCTAACCCACCACTTACATAGTGATATTCTATTATATAAAGCTAACAATTCTCTATTCTCTCTCTCATTCCTTCTATTATAACACGGATTTTACAAAAATCTTCTATCTTTCTACTAATTCACGAGGTTATACGAAATATACAAATTGAAATAAAATCGTCCACCAAATGGTGGAACCTATCAAAGATAAGATTACATGATTGGTGAACGATTTGGTGTACCTGGTTTACGAGGGTATTTTTTGGGTGTTGATTTTTTCTTTTCAATGATTACAATATTTCGATCACTATTCTCTAGCGGTAATAAAAAGTGATGTACATCTTTTACATTTCCACCCAGTGTTGCAATAGCCTTCTTGCCATCCTCTAGTTCTTCAGAGACGGATGCAGCCTTCATGGCAATGAAAGTTCCATTTACCTTTACTAGTGGCAAACATAATTCACTTAAGACAGACATTCTTGCAACTGCCCTTGCCATTACAATATCATAAGATTCACGAACCTCACCCTTTTGGCCGAAAGTTTCAGCCCTGTCGTGATGAAATGTCATATTCTCAAGCTGAAGGGATTTTGTGAGTTCCTGAAGGAACGTTATACGTTTTTGCAAAGAATCAACAATCGAAATCTTAAGATGTGGAAAACAAATTTTGAGTGGAATGCTTGGAAATCCTGCACCCGCTCCCACATCACAGATTGAGTAATCATTTGAAAAGTCAAAATAAAACGCTGCTGAGATAGAATCATAAAAATGCTTTAAATAGACCTCAGGCTTATCTGTAATTGCCGTAAGGTTCATTTTCTCATTCCAATCAACCAATAATTTATAATACGTTTCAAACTGATTAAGTTGGGTCGGAGAAAGGGATATCCCTTTCTCCTCCAACATTGATGTAAATAATGATATGTCCATAATAATATTTCCTTTCCTTAATCAACACGGGCAATTTTGCCTTGCTCTAAATATACGAGCAGTATCGAAATATCAGCTGGATTTACACCCGATATCCTTGAAGCCTGGGCAAGTGATAAAGGATGAACCTCCTTTAAATTTGCTCTTGCTTCATTCGCTAGACCAGAAATTGCATCATAATCAATGTTTTCCGGAATCTTTTTGTCTTCCATTCGCTTTAGTTTGTCTACTTGCTGTAAGGATTTTTGGATATATCCCTCATACTTAATCTGAATTTCAATTTGTTCTGCAACATCAGGATGTATTTCTTGATCATTAGGTACCAATAGACTGATATGCTCATACGTCATCTCTGGTCGTTTTAATAAATCACTTGCAAGTATTCCGTCCTTTAGTTCACTTCCTCCAACTGAACGGATGAGTTCCTGTACCTCAGCTGTTGGTTTAATTCTAATACCTTGCAGTCGTTCCATCTCCTGTTTAATCGCATTCTTTTTGTCGATAAATTGTCGATATCTTTCTTCAGAAATCAAACCAACTTCATGGCCTATTTCGGTTAACCGTAAATCTGCATTGTCATGACGCAGAAGTAAACGATATTCAGCACGGGACGTTAATAATCGATATGGCTCAGCAGTCCCTTTTGTTACTAGGTCATCAATAAGTACCCCTATATAAGCATCTGAGCGACTTAGAATGACCTCATCCTGATTTAGAGCACGCCGTCCTGCATTTATACCAGCCATAATCCCTTGGGCTGCAGCTTCTTCGTAACCAGACGTTCCATTAATTTGCCCTGCAGTATAAAGGTTTTTTACTTTTTTAGTTTCTAATGTTGGCCATAGCTGGGTTGGAATAATCGCGTCATATTCAATTGCGTATCCTGGTCTCATCATTTGTGCATTTTCCAGTCCTGGAACAGAGGCAATTAATTGATGTTGTACATCTTCAGGTAAGCTTGTAGAAAGTCCTTGAACATATACTTCCTGAGTATTTCTACCCTCTGGCTCTAAAAAGATTTGATGTCTAGGCTTGTCATGGAAACGAACAACCTTGTCTTCAATTGATGGACAATAACGTGGTCCACTACCCTTAATCATTCCTGAATACATCGGAGAACGATGTAAGTTAGCATCAATAATCTGATGTGTTTCAGGGCTTGTATAAGTCAACCAACATGGAAGTTGATCTGTAATATATTTAGTCGTTTCATAAGAAAAGGCTCTAGGTGTTTCATCACCTGGTTGTATTTCTGTTTTACTATAGTCAATTGTATGGCTATTTACACGCGGTGGTGTACCTGTTTTAAAACGAACTAATTGAAAACCTAATTCCTCTAGATGCTCCGATAACTCAATAGACGGCTGTTGATTATTCGGTCCACTTGAGTATTTTAATTCACCAATAATAATTTCTCCGCGTAAAAAAGTACCAGTTGTAATAATAACTGTTTTTGCTTGATATTTAGCCCCTGTTTTTGTGATAACTCCTTTACACACATCATCTTCAACAATTAAGCGTTCTACCATTCCTTGAACAAGGGTTAAATTTCTTTCATTTTCTAACGTTTTTTTCATTTCATGCTGATAGGAAAACTTGTCTGCCTGTGCTCTTAATGCACGTACTGCAGGACCTTTTCCAGTATTAAGCATCCTCATTTGAATATGTGTTTTATCGATATTTTTTGCCATTTCGCCACCTAAGGCATCGATTTCTCGAACTACCGTACCTTTTGCTGGTCCTCCGACCGATGGATTACATGGCATAAATGCAACCATATCTAGATTAATTGTTATCATAAGCGTTTTAGCACCTTGTCGGGCAGAAGCTAATCCCGCTTCACAGCCCGCATGCCCTGCACCAATAACGATAACATCATAATAACCGGCATCAAAGCTCAATGTTAATTCCTCCTCTATAAGGATGTTAAATGGCGCGAACAAAGGTCATAAACATAAATACCATGACCCATTAAGCCAACTTAATCCTTTTATACTACTTTAGTCTATTTTCCTAAACAGAATTGTGAGAATAGCTGATTAATCAGGCTCTCATGAACTGCATCTCCAATAATTTCCCCTAATAGCTCCCACGTTCTAGTCAAATCTATTTGAACCATATCAATTGGTAAATCAGACTCAGCACCCGAAATTGCTTCTTCAATTGATTTCTTTGCTTGTGTTAACAAAGCAATATGACGTGAATTAGACACATATGTTAAATCATTTGCCTCGACATTACCTTTAAAAAACAAAGAGGAAATCGCTTCTTCTAAATCATCTACACCCTCTTCTTCTAATAAAGAGGTTGTGACAATTGGATAGTTTTTAGCAAGTTGCTTGATCTTTTCCATATTTATTTTTTGAGGAAGGTCTGTTTTATTAATGATAACGATTGTTTCCATACCAGAAACAGCTTCAAATAGTCGCTCATCCTCTTCCGTAAACTCATCTCCATGGTTTAACACTAGTAAAATTAGATCAGCTTTTTTCAAAACCTCGCGTGATCGCTCTACGCCAATTCTCTCTACAATATCTTCAGTCTCACGTATACCAGCTGTATCTACAAGACGAAGCGGAACTCCTCGAACATTAACATACTCCTCAATTACATCTCGAGTTGTACCAGGAATATCAGTAACAATTGCCTTATTTTCATGAACAAGACTATTTAATAATGAGGACTTTCCAACATTCGGCCTACCTATAATAACAGTAGATAAACCTTCTCGTAAAATTTTTCCCTGGTTGGAGGTTTCTAGTAATCGTATGATTTCATCTCGTACTTTACCGCTTTTCTCAAGTAATACACGATGGGTCATTTCCTCAACATCATCGTACTCTGGGTAATCGATATTGACTTCAATATGCGCTAAGGTTTCAAGTAATTCTTGGCGCAAACGGTTTATCAGAGTCGATAATTTCCCTTCCATTTGTCCAATTGCTACATTCATCGCACGATCAGTTTTTGCACGAATAAGATCCATGACTGCTTCTGCTTGTGAAAGGTCGATACGTCCATTTAGAAATGCCCGCTTTGTAAATTCACCAGGTTCAGCAAGCCTTGCCCCATTTGAAAGAACTAATTGTAGTACTCGATTGACCGAAACTAGTCCCCCATGACAATTAATTTCTATTACGTCCTCTCTTGTGAAGGTTTTAGGTCCCTTCATCAACGTTAGCATTACTTCCTCAACGACTTGATTTGTATCTGGATCGACAATATGTCCATAATGAATCGTATGTGATTCAACCTCTTTTAAATTTTTCCCTTTAAATACTCTACTTGCTATCTCAACTGCTTCATCTCCGCTTAAACGAACAATTGCAATTGCTCCTTCTCCCATTGGAGTTGAAATGGCTGCTATTGTATCAAACTCCATTTTATCACCTTCTTATATATAAACATTCAGAATGATTTGTTCTACTTTAATACTTCTTAAAACATGTGAATAACTCGTATTGATTCTTTTATTACTAGTATGACCTATTTATCCACACCGATAACCAGTCTATGTTTTTCCCAAAACAAACTATACTCCATTTTATCTTATCAACATGTGAATAACAATAATAGAGAACTCTTAAATACATAACAAATAATTATCTTTCTTGTACTATAACAGTCGTTTAAACCATTTAAAAAAACAGGCCAAAAAAGAAGCCTAGGCAATTGCCTAGGCTTCTTTTTTCTTATTTTGCTGGAGATATTACAATATGGCGGTTTGGGTCTGAACCACTTGAAGAAGTTTTGACCTGTTTGTGATTTGCCAGTGCAGTATGGATAACCTTCCTTTCATATGAAGGCATTGGCTCCAACTTCACTTCTTGCTTCGTTCGAATTGCTTTATCTGCAAGTCGCTCTGCTAGTTGTATTAAAGTTTCTTCGCGACGGCCACGATAATTTTCAGCATCCACCATGATGTTCAGATAATGATTTGCATATCGATTTGCAACCAATTGTGTTAAATATTGAAGTGAATTTAATGTTTGGCCCCTTTTTCCAATTAAAACAGCAATTTTTTCGCCTGATAATTGGAATGTGACATTCTTTCCATTTCGAGTAACTTCTAATTTAGCAGGTACCCCCATTGATGAAACGACATTTTCTAAAAATTCCTGTGCCTTTTCAACGGGATCAATTTTCACTGTTACTTTAACAACAGCTGGCTTTGTACCAAAAATACCAAATATTCCCTTTTTACCTTCATCGATGATTTGTATATCGCTGCGGTCTCTTGTTGTGTTAAGTTGAGCTAAAGCTGATTCTACTGCTTCATCGACGTTTTGCCCTGTAGCAGTTACTTGTTTCACTTTTTGGCTCCTCCCACATTTCCAGATTTCGCTGCTCTAATATCTGGACCTTTAATTAAAATGGTTTGAACAATCATAAATATATTACCTACAACCCAGTATAATGATAAAGCAGCTGGGAAACTAATCGCGAAGACAACGATCATGATTGGCATTAACCATAACATCATTGCCATTTGAGGATTGTTTTCCATGCCCATCATCGTAATTTTTTGCTGGATAAATGTTGTTACACCTGCTACTAAAGGAAGAATAAAGTATGGATCTGATTCACCTAAATCAAACCATAAAAAATTATGCTCTGCGATTTCTGTTGTTCTCATAATCGCATGGTAAAATCCAATTAAGATTGGCATTTGGATTAATAATGGAAAACACCCTGCTAACGGATTAACACCGTGCTTTTGAAATAACTGCATGGTTTCTTGCTGCAACTTTTGTTGTGTTGCTTGATCCTTTGAGCTATATTTTTCTCGAAGTGCCTTCATCTCTGGCTGAATAGCTTGCATAGCCTTAGAACTTTTTGTTTGTTTAATCATTAATGGTAATAACGCAAAACGTATTAATAATGTAACGATAATAATTGCTAAACCATAATCACTGCCTAGTAGTTCAGCAAAGTATGTAATAAGCCAGGATAGAGGATAAACAAAATATTTATTCCATACCCCTTCACTTTCGGTGGTAATTGGTTCATTAATCTCGGTACAGCCCGATAAAAGAAGTACTATACCAATCAGCGCACTTAGTAGTAATATTCGCCTTTTCAACTACATTTCCTCCCAGTTCTAAATATCTTCAAGGTCAATATTTATCTCATAAACATATTGATTCGTGAAAAAATCAATATGTCCTTTGTATTCTACCATTTTTGTATAAAAATTTCTTTATAACGATAGAAAATTATCAACAATTTTTCTACTTCTTAAACGCCTTTGCCAGCTTTAACACATGAAGGAGACTTTTCTTCACTTCTTCATAACTCATCTCTGCCACCGGCTTCCTCGCAATAACTACATAATCTCTCTCTTTAACTAACATTTTATGTTCTAAAAAGAATTGACGGATTAGACGTTTAATGCGATTTCGTGTAACAGCGTTTCCAATCTTTTTACTAACAGATAGCCCAATTCGAAAGTGATCTTGCTCTTCCTTTTGTAAGACATATACAACAAATTGTCGATTGGCAGTAGACTTTCCTGTTTTAAACACCGTTTGAAAGTCTTGGTTCTTTTTAATACGGTATTCTTTTTTCATTTCCGAACAACTCCCGTACACAAAAACACGTTTAATTTCAATGATCCCTACCCATACATAGTATGGGCATAAGGAAAATTGAAATAAACCTTTTTATTGAAAAAAAGACCACTGACGTTTCAGTGGTCTATGCTGATAATACTTTTCTTCCTTTTCTACGACGACGAGCTAAGACTTTACGTCCGTTTTTAGAGCTCATTCGACTACGGAAACCGTGAACTTTGCTGTGTTTACGTTTGCTTGGTTGATATGTTCTTTTCATTATATGACACCTCCCTGAGGAATTAACTCTCATTTACACATAAGACAGTCTAACTAATTATAGTGAAAACACATAAAAGATGTCAACCTAATTTGAAATACTATATTTTGGATAAGAAGTTTTTTATTACAAAGAATTATGTAGAAATTCTAATTTCTACCTCTCTTGATTCCTTATTTATTATATTAAGGCTGTTTTCGCAAACTTTGTTGTTTTTAATACCCTTGATTTACGCTGTAGGCGGATGCTTTTGACGCACAGGATGTGCTAGTACCGACTTTGCCACAGGACGTGGCGGTTTTTGTCGGCCAGTTTCCTCAATTCTGATCAAAACGTTTCAGCTTTTCTGTCTTGTCCAGCTTCAGCGACTAGAAACTCGAGAAATTTCAACTCCTCCTTCAGAGGCAAAAACTGCCTCTGAGTCGGAGCCTCCAATTTTCTCGTTTCTGAGCGAGTCGCTTCAGCTTTTCTGTATGTGGACAACTTTTTTCGACAGTTTTTTTAATCCACAACATTTATCGACATGTTTTACACATCATCTTGTGTTGTGGATAATTATTTTCCACAAGGTATAGATATTGTGGATAAGTTTTTGAAAACCATTGATTATCTAGTCATAATTTGATATTATAGTTTTGTTTTCACTCGTAATAAGTTATTAATAAAAAACGTTTATCCACAGAATGTGGATATCATGTGGACAGTTTTTTTCACATTGTGTACGATTACTTGCCCACAATCAGTGGATTATGTCGAAAAGATGCTTTTCTACTATATTATATCTTTATTCACAAATTACCAAGAATGTATATTTATAAATTCGTATTCATATTACAAAAAGGTGCTGCATATTACCTTATTTTTATACATTGAATAATAATTCTTAGTAGATGAAGTAAAACTAGGCGTTGAACCCGCCTTAATACTAGAGAGCTAAACAAAGGAGGGAGATTGTTGGAGAATATTGCAGATTTATGGGCAAAGGCGCTCCAAGAGATTGAGAAAAAGTTAAGCAAACCAAGCTTTGAAACATGGCTAAAGTCAACCAAGGCCCATGCCCTACAAAATGACACGCTGATCATTACTGCTCCCAATGAGTTTGCTAGAGATTGGCTTGAATCAAGATATCTGCATCTAATTGCTGAAACAATTTATGACCTAACAGGTGCGGAACTCGGAATCAAATTTATTATTCCTCAAAATCAACTAGATGAAGAATTCGAAATAAAGACACCTGAGAAAAAAGCTACGAAACAAGATGAACCAGCTGAACACTCTCAAAACATGCTCAATCAAAAATACACATTCGATACATTTGTAATTGGATCTGGGAATCGCTTTGCACATGCTGCATCATTAGCAGTTGCTGAAGCACCAGCTAAAGCCTATAACCCACTGTTTCTTTACGGTGGCGTTGGTTTAGGAAAAACTCATTTAATGCACTCCATCGGTCATTATGTTCAAGAGCATAATCCGAATGCAAAGGTTGTTTACCTATCATCAGAGAAATTTACAAATGAATTCATTAACTCCATCCGAGACAATAAAGCAGTTGAGTTTAGGAATAAGTATAGAAATGTCGACATCTTACTTATAGATGATATTCAGTTTCTCGCTGGAAAAGAATCAACTCAAGAAGAATTTTTCCATACATTTAATACGTTGCATGAGGAAAGTAAGCAAATTGTTATATCAAGCGATAGACCGCCGAAGGAGATTCCAACACTAGAGGATAGGCTGCGTTCCCGGTTCGAATGGGGACTAATTACCGATATTACTCCTCCAGACCTTGAAACTAGAATTGCAATTTTGCGTAAAAAGGCAAAAGCAGAGGGACTTGATATTCCAAATGAAGTCATGCTCTATATCGCAAATCAAATCAACACCAATATTCGTGAACTGGAAGGCGCACTTATTCGAATTGTTGCGTATTCATCACTGATAAATAAAGATATTAATGCTGACTTAGCTGCAGAGGCTTTAAAAGATATCATTCCAAGCTCAAGACCAAAGGTAATTACAATATTTGAGATTCAAAAGGTTGTTGGACAACATTATAGTGTGAAACTTGAGGATTTTAAGGCAAAAAAACGTACGAAATCAATTGCGTACCCTCGACAAATAGCAATGTATCTTTCGAGAGAATTAACAGATTCATCACTACCTAAAATTGGTGAGGAATTTGGAGGACGTGATCATACGACGGTTATTCATGCTCATGAAAAAATCACGAACCTATTAAAAACTGACACACAACTACAAAAACAAATAAGTGAAATTATTACCCAATTAAAGGGATAAAAACCTATCATTGATTTCATTATTAATTTTGGACAAGTACTTGTAACGTGAATACTGTGAATAACTTCTTTGTTGTTGCGCACAGTCTGTCCACATGTGGATAGACTGTTTTCATTTGCTTTATCGCAGCTTATCCACATATTCACAGGGCCTACTAGTACTTCTACGATTTTTTCTTTTAAAAAATAAATATATATAACCTAAAAGCATATTCATGTGAAATCAAAAGTAGAACTATCTTTAGGAGGATTTTTGATGAAATTTATCATTCAAAGAGACTATCTTGTACGAAGTGTTCAAGATGTAATGAAAGCTGTATCTTCAAAAACAACGATTCCGATATTAACAGGAATTAAAATTGTAGCAACAAACGAAGGTGTAACACTTACTGGAAGTGACTCTGATATATCAATTGAGTCATTCATTCCTACAGAAGAAGCTGGGGATGAAATTGTAGAAATGAAGGAAATGGGAAGTATCGTTTTACAAGCGCGTTTCTTTAGTGAAATTGTTAAGAAACTACCTAAGGACACAGTTGAAATTGAGGTTCAATCAAATCTTTTAACCATTATTCGTTCAGGTAAAGCTGAATTTAACCTAAATGGATTAGATGCTGATGAATATCCACAGTTGCCACAAATTGAAGGTAACCAAGGATTCAAAATTCCGGCTGACTTATTGAAAAATTTAATCCGGCAGACTGTATTTGCCGTTTCGACATCCGAAACTCGACCTATCCTAACAGGTGTAAATTGGAAGGTTGAAAATAGTACCTTGGATTGTATTGCAACAGACAGCCACCGACTAGCTATGAGAAAAGCACATATTCAAACAGAAACTGACGGATCATATAATGCTGTCATCCCAGGTAAAAGTCTAAATGAATTAAGTAAAATTCTTGATGATTCGACCGACTTAGTTGATATTGTTATAACTGAAAATCAAGTTCTCTTTAGAACAAAACATTTATTATTCTTCTCTCGTTTATTAGATGGAAGCTACCCTGATACTTCAAGACTAATCCCAACTGAGAGTAAGACTGAAGTTATTTTGGCTACTAAAGAATTCTTACAATCCATCGATCGAGCTTCTCTATTAGCAAGAGAGGCAAATAATAATGTCGTTAAATTTTCAACCTTACCAGATGGTGTTGTTGAAGTATCATCAACTTCACCAGAGATTGGAAAAGTAAATGAGGAAATTCAAAGTAAATCCATTGAAGGTGAAGAATTAAAGATTTCTTTTAGTGCAAAATATATGATGGATGCATTAAAAGCATTAGAAAGTTCAGAGATTCGAATAAGTTTTACGGGTGCAATGAGACCATTCTTTATTAAAGCTCTTGATGACGATACCGTTCTACATTTGATTCTCCCAGTGCGTACGTACTAAAATTTGCTTAAAAGACTTAGAAGGTCATATCCATGTGGCAACATCTTAGTCCCCACCAAGTGTGGCAAAACTACTAGGTTTAAAGGACCTAGTAGTTTTCTTTTCTAGATGGGTTTTCTTTAGTAAAATAAAAGAAAGAAGGCGAAAAAATGGCAAAAAAAATAGACATTTCGACAGACTTTATTACATTAGGACAATTTTTAAAGCTTGCAGAGGTCATACAGTCGGGTGGGATGGCCAAATGGTTTCTTGGTGAACATGAGGTCTACGTTAATGGAGAGCTAGAAAATCGCCGCGGTAAAAAGCTAGTCAACAAAGATGTAGTAGATATACCTGGCTTTGGAACGTTTGTCATATCAAATGCTTAAGCAGCGGGGTTAAGCCCTCACGCTTATAGCGCAAAGGGTGAAGCTATTTGTTCATTGAGGAAATTGAACTAACCAACTATCGAAACTACGAGAAGCTGTCTTTACAATTTGAGGATAAAGTAAATGTCATTTTAGGTGAAAATGCACAAGGTAAAACGAATGTGATGGAATCCATCTATGTTTTAGCCATGGCAAAGTCACATCGTACATCAAATGATAAAGAATTGATTCGTTGGGAAGAAGAGTATGCTAAAATAGAGGGTAGGGTTCAAAAAAGGAACGGCCCCCTATCCTTGCAGCTAGTTATCTCTAAAAAGGGGAAAAAAGCAAAGAGCAATCATTTGGAGCAGCAAAAGCTGAGCCAATATGTTGGAAATATGAACGTGGTAATGTTTGCCCCAGAGGATCTAAATTTAGTAAAGGGAAGTCCGCAGGTAAGAAGACGATTTATTGATATGGAAATTGGTCAAGTTTCGGCTGTCTATTTACATGACTTAAGCCAATATCAAAAAATTCTTCATCAGCGGAATCACTATCTAAAGCAGCTTCAAACAAAAAGGCAACACGATCAAACCATGCTTGATGTGCTAACCTCACAACTCATCCAAGCTGCGGCCAAAATTGTAAAAAAGCGGTTTGAATTTCTTGTTTTATTACAAAAGTGGGCGGAGCCGATTCATTATGGAATCAGTAGAGGTCTAGAAACGCTTCAAATTGAATATAAACCTTCAGTTGAGGTATTAGAAACATCGGATTTGTCGAAAATGGTAGATGTATATGACGAAAAATTTGCTAAAATAAGAGAAAGGGAAATTGAAAGAGGAGTTACATTGGCGGGGCCACATCGGGATGACCTTGCGTTTTTTGTGAATGGCAAGGATGTTCAAACCTTTGGATCCCAAGGTCAGCAACGTACGACTGCCCTTTCACTAAAGTTAGCAGAAATAGAATTAATTCATTCAGAGATTGGGGAATACCCAATTCTATTATTAGACGATGTTCTTTCGGAACTGGATGATTTCAGACAGTCCCATTTATTAAATACAATTCAAGGCAAAGTTCAGACTTTCGTAACAACAACAAGTGTAGAGGGGATTAATCATGAAACATTAAAGCAGGCCGCAACATTTGAAGTGTCTGCAGGTGTTATAAAAAAGCTTAAATGAGGTGATGAAGTTTGTTCATACATTTGGGAGACAATGTAATGGTTCGTTCATCAGATGTCATTGCAATACTAGACCGACAGCTTTTAAAATCCTCCTCCATCGTTAATGAATATTTAGATTTTCAGCAAGAAAAAGTGGTAGAATTATCAAATGGGAATACAAAGTCTGTAGTGGTAACAGTAGATAAGGTATATTTTTCACCTTTATCCTCTAGTACATTAAAAAAACGTTCACAGCATGTATCTGATTTTGAAACATTATTAGAAGAAATCTAAGGATTAGAGAAGTTTAAACTCGTACTTTTTTCGTTAATATAAAGTGTAGGTGATATTGGTGGCAATGGAAGAAAAAGAATTACAACAACAAGATTATGATGAGAATCAAATACAGGTACTAGAAGGTCTAGAGGCAGTAAGAAAGCGACCAGGAATGTATATTGGTTCTACTTCAGGAAAAGGTCTGCACCATCTAGTTTGGGAAATTGTCGATAATAGTATTGATGAAGCTCTAGCAGGCTATTGTACTGAGATTAATGTCATCATAGAAGAAGATAATAGTATTACCGTTATTGATAATGGCCGTGGTATACCTGTTGGGATTCATGAAAAAATGGGACGTCCAGCAGTAGAGGTTATTATGACTGTTCTCCACGCGGGTGGTAAATTTGACGGCGGTGGTTATAAAGTTTCCGGTGGATTGCACGGAGTTGGTGCATCTGTTGTTAACGCGCTTTCCACAAGCCTAGAGGTATATGTACACCGTGATGGGAAGATTCACTATATTGGTTTTGAACGCGGTCATGTTGTATCTGAGCTTAAAGTAGTTGGTGAGACTGACCATACAGGTACAACTACACACTTTAAGCCAGATGGTGAGATTTTCACTGAAACTCTAGAGTATGATTTTGATACACTTGCAAATCGCCTACGTGAATTAGCCTTCTTAACGAGAGGTGTTAAAATCACAATTGAGGATAAACGTGAAGAAAACAAGCGTAAAGAATATCATTATGAAGGTGGAATTAAATCGTACGTTGAACACTTAAACCGTACGAAAGAAGTGATTCATGAAGAGCCAGTGTTTGTAGAAGGTGAAAAGGAAGGTATTGCGGTAGAAATCGCACTTCAATATAACGATAGTTATGTGAGTAATATTTATTCCTTTGCAAACAACATCAACACGCATGAAGGTGGAACACATGAATCAGGATTTAAAACAGCCCTTACTCGCATAATCAACGACTATGCACGTCGAAATAATATCTTTAAAGATAATGATGCAAATTTAACGGGTGATGATGTTCGTGAAGGACTCACCGCGATTATTTCAATTAAACATCCGGATCCTCAATTTGAAGGACAAACAAAAACAAAGTTAGGAAATAGTGAAGCTAGAACGGTTACCGAATCTATTTTCTCTGATAAGTTTGAAGCGTTCCTTATGGAGAACCCTTCAGTTGCCCGAAAAATAGTTGAAAAAGGAACAATGGCATCTAGAGCCAGAATGGCTGCGAAAAAGGCTCGTGAATTAACGAGAAGAAAAAGTGCACTAGAGGTTTCAAGCCTACCAGGAAAGCTTGCTGATTGTTCTTCGAAAGACCCTTCTATAAGTGAGCTTTATATCGTTGAGGGTGACTCAGCGGGTGGTTCTGCAAAACAAGGTCGTGATCGTCACTTCCAAGCAATCCTCCCACTTAGAGGGAAAATCCTAAACGTTGAGAAGGCAAGACTAGACCGAATTTTATCTAATAATGAAGTACGTTCTATGATTACTGCGTTAGGAACAGGTATTGGTGAAGATTTTGATATTACTAAGGCCCGTTATCATAAAGTCGTCATCATGACAGATGCAGACGTTGATGGTGCACATATTCGGACTTTATTATTGACGTTTTTCTATCGGTTTATGCGTAAGATTATTGAGCATGGGTTTATCTATATTGCTCAACCACCTTTATATAAAATTCAACAAGGTAAACGTGTCGAATACGCATATAATGACCGTGAGCTTGAAAAATATTTAGCGGAATTACCAGCAAACCCAAAACCTGGTATCCAACGATATAAGGGTCTTGGTGAAATGAATCCTGAACAGCTTTGGGAAACAACAATGGATCCTGATAACCGAACAATGCTACAGGTTACCCTCCAGGATGCAATTGACGCAGACGAAACATTTGAAATGCTGATGGGTGATAAGGTTGAACCTAGACGTAATTTCATTGAAGAGAACGCACAATACGTAAAAAACTTGGATGTCTAATGATATTTTACAGGATAGTTTTGAAATCTAGCTCTAGGTGCCGTCGTTTTGAAGTCATAAGCTAAAAATGCTTATGCTTGTTACCGATATGGTATCTGGCGCCTTTCGTTACTATCCTGTGTTTTGGTTATATATTTGAATGGGTTAAAATAAGAATCCAAATTTATTAAGCATTAACTAGCAGTAAGCCGTACTTCACGACCGAATAAAAGTGAATGAGCAATTGCTATAAATGCACGATTGGTTCGACTAACCTTCAGTGAGGTAGAAAACCCCACTGAAGGAAGTCTCACTTTATTTTATACCCCTGATAAGGGAGGTTTCTTTTAATGTCAGAAAATCAAAATTCGCATATTCACGAGATTAATATTAGCCAAGAAATGAGAACATCATTCCTAGATTATGCGATGAGTGTTATTGTGTCACGTGCTCTACCAGATGTTCGCGATGGTTTAAAGCCGGTTCATCGCCGTATTCTTTATGCAATGAACGACTTAGGTATGACTGCTGAAAAGGCCTATAAAAAATCAGCACGTATCGTAGGTGAGGTAATTGGTAAGTATCATCCACATGGTGATGTTGCTGTATACGATACAATGGTTCGTATGGCCCAGGACTTTAACTACCGTTATATGTTAGTGGATGGTCATGGGAATTTTGGATCAGTTGACGGTGATTCAGCTGCAGCGATGCGTTATACGGAAGCACGTATGTCTAAAATATCAATGGAATTATTACGTGATATAAACAAGGATACCATTGATTACCAGGATAACTACGACGGTTCAGAGAAGGAACCAGCTGTTCTTCCTGCTCGATTTCCTAACCTTTTAGTAAATGGTGCATCAGGTATTGCTGTAGGTATGGCAACAAATATTCCACCACACCAATTAGGTGAAATCATTGATGGTGTACTAGCAATCAGTAAGGATCCCGAAATTACTATTGCGGAATTAATGGATATTATACCAGGTCCAGACTTCCCTACTGCAGGACATATCCTTGGTAGAAGTGGAATAAGAAAGGCCTATGAAACTGGAAAAGGCTCAATTACCTTACGTGCAAAGGTAGAAATTGAAGAAATGAAGAATGGTAAGGAAGTTATTCTTGTAACAGAATTACCTTACCAAGTAAATAAAGCTAAGTTGATTGAAAAAATTGCAGAATTAGTTCGTGATAAGAAAATAGATGGAATCACTGACTTACGTGATGAATCAGACCGAAATGGTATGAGAATCGTAATGGAAGTTAGAAGGGATGCCAATGCGAACGTCCTTTTAAATAACTTATATAAACATACTGCTTTGCAAACAACATTTGGAATCAATTTGCTTGCACTATATGATGGGCATCCAAGAGTACTTAATCTAAAGCAATGTTTACAATATTACTTAGATCACCAAGTTGTTGTAATCAGACGCAGAACAGCATTTGAACTTCGAAAAGCTGAAGCTAGAGCACATATTTTAGAAGGCTTGCGAATTGCATTAGACCATATAGACGAGATTATTGCGTTAATTCGTGGTTCTGAAAACACAGACATTGCTCGTGAAGGTTTAATGACAAGATTTAATTTGTCTGAAAAACAAGCACAAGCAATCCTGGATATGCGTTTACAACGTTTAACAGGCTTAGAGCGTGATAAGATTGAAGCTGAATACCAAGAGCTTGTAGCATTAATTGCAGAATTAAAGGCCATCTTAGCGGACGAAGAAAAAGTTCTAGAAATCATTCGCGAAGAACTATTAGAAATAAAAGAGCGTTTTAACGATGAAAGACGTACAGAAATTGTAGCAGGCGGGCTTGAAATGATTGAAGATGAGGATTTAATCCCAAGAGAGAATATTATTCTCACTCTGACAAACAAAGGATACATTAAGCGCCTACCTGTTTCAACATACCGAAGTCAAAAACGTGGTGGTCGAGGTATTCAAGGTATGGGAACAAATGAAGATGATTTTGTCGAACATCTTCTATCTACATCAACCCATGATACAATTCTATTCTTCACAAATAAAGGTAAAGTCTATCGATTAAAAGGGTATGAAATCCCTGAGTATAGTAGAACTGCAAAAGGTATTCCTATTATTAACCTACTAGAAATCGATAAGGAAGAATGGATCAATGCGATTATTCCTGTATCTGAACTAGTGGATGATTGGTTCTTATTCTTTACAACTAGAAAAGGTATTTCAAAACGAACTCCGCTATCATCATTCGCTAATATTCGAAAAGGCGGGTTAATAGCTGTTGGCTTACATGAAGGTGACGAACTTATTTCTGTTCGCCTTACTGATGGGTCAAAAGACATAATCATCGGTACGAAGGATGGCATGCTCATACGATTCCCAGAGTCAGACGTAAGGTCAATGGGGCGTACAGCTGCCGGGGTTAAAGGGATCAACCTGTCTGAAGATGACGAAGTTGTTGGGATGGAGATACTAGAAGATAACTTAGATGTCTTAATTGTAACTGAACATGGTTATGGAAAGCGAACTCCAGCCAGTGAATACCGAATCCAAAGCCGTGGTGGTAAAGGTCTAAAAACTGTTAATATTACTGATAAGAATGGTAAAGTAATTGCAGTAAAAGCTGTTACAGTAGAGAATGACCTCATGTTGATTACCGCAGCGGGTGTCTTAATTAGAATGTCAATTAACGATATCTCACAAATTGGACGCACAACACAGGGGGTTAAGTTGATTCGCTTAGATGAAAATGAACATGTAGCAACAGTTGCAGTTGTTGAGAAAGAAGAAGAAGTGGACCCTGAATTAGAGTTAGATGATGATGTAGTAGTTGAAGAGCAACCAGTGAATGAAGAAACAGAAAATGAATAAATTTAGTAAAAAGGGAAATGCTGCGGTGCAGTGTTTCTCTTTTTTTGGTAAAATAATACTAGTATTTGAACGAAAGAAGAGGGCGAAGCAGAATGCGTGTAAGGACAAGTCAATTACAAGAAGGATGCATTGTATCGAATGACGTATTTTCCTTAACAAATAAACCAATCATCCCTAAAAAAACTGTACTAAGTACTGAACATATTCAAGTTCTTCATGCATTTTTATTACAAGATGTACAAGTAGAATCTTTTCTAATCAACGGGGATCCGTTCACGCCAACTGAGCAAATCATAGAAGAAATAGAAGTTATTGAAGAAAAGAATACAATAGTGGAAGACTACCTCAAGTCTGTAACTCAATACAAACAATTATTCAGTAGTTGGCAGGCTGGTGCTTTAGTGGATATTGCCAAGGTACGTCAAATTATCATTCCTTTATTTAAACGAATACTCGATCAGCCAGATGAATTATCCACCCTGAACAGATATACAAGTCGAGAAGATTATATGTACCATCATTCTGTCACTTTAGGTTTGCTCTCAGGATATTTAGGTAGTAAACTGCAATATAGTGAGAGTGAATGTTATCATCTTGCAATAGCGGGATTGCTTTGTGACTGTGGAATGGCAAAAATAGACTCTAAAATTCTATTAAAAAACTCTTCACTTACGTTAACAGAATATAACGAAGTAAAAAAGCACCCTCTATACAGTTATCGAATGATAGAAAAGATACCACTTGTAAAGGATAGTGTAAAATTAGCTGTTATCCAGCATCATGAACGAATGGATGGGACTGGCTATATCCTTGGAATTACTGGAGAGAAAATGCATCCATTTGGAAAAATCATTGCAGTTGCCGATGTATATTCAGCCATGACCAGTGATCGTCCTTACAGTAACCGTCAATCTCATTTCAAGGTACTCGAGGAAATTAAACGAGACTCATTTGGAAAGTTTGATATGAAAGTTGTAGATGCCCTAACAACGGGGTTTGGTCAAATCAATATAGGGTTGAAAGTAAAACTTTCAGATGGACAAACTGGAGAGGTGATGTTTATTGATCACTCTCAACCGACAAGACCATTACTCAAACTGAGCGATAATGAATTTCTAGATTTAAGAGAAAAACGGGACATTTATATAAATGAAATTATTTAGTAACCTCCAATCTGGGGGTTTTCTCTTTAAATTCTCTTAAAGGTAAAATTAGTACTTGATTTAATAGACGATTGCATCTATAATTCAAAAGGCTTATTCATTTATCAAATATTATTTTAAAAAAGTAATTGACTTCAATTATGATAATGTGATATATTAATAAAGTCGCTTCAGGGCGATGAAAAAAGTTCTTTGAAAACTAAACATAATACAAGCGTCAACGTTTTTAATTTTGGTAACAAACTATTGAGCAATCAATACTCTTATTGGAGAGTTTGATCCTGGCTCAGGATGAACGCTGGCGGCGTGCCTAATACATGCAAGTCGAGCGAACTTTTGGGAGCTTGCTCCCAAAAGTTAGCGGCGGACGGGTGAGTAACACGTGGGTAACCTGCCTGTAAGACTGGGATAACTTCGGGAAACCGGAGCTAATACCGGATAACATCGAAGACCACATGGTCTTCAATTAAAAGGTGGCTTTTAGCTACCACTTACAGATGGACCCGCGGCGCATTAGCTAGTTGGTGAGGTAACGGCTCACCAAGGCGACGATGCGTAGCCGACCTGAGAGGGTGATCGGCCACACTGGGACTGAGACACGGCCCAGACTCCTACGGGAGGCAGCAGTAGGGAATCTTCCGCAATGGACGAAAGTCTGACGGAGCAACGCCGCGTGAGCGAAGAAGGCCTTCGGGTCGTAAAGCTCTGTTGTTAGGGAAGAACAAGTATCGTTCGAATAGGGCGGTACCTTGACGGTACCTAACCAGAAAGCCACGGCTAACTACGTGCCAGCAGCCGCGGTAATACGTAGGTGGCAAGCGTTATCCGGAATTATTGGGCGTAAAGCGCGCGCAGGCGGTCCTTTAAGTCTGATGTGAAAGCCCACGGCTCAACCGTGGAGGGTCATTGGAAACTGGGGGACTTGAGTGCAGAAGAGGAGAGCGGAATTCCACGTGTAGCGGTGAAATGCGTAGAGATGTGGAGGAACACCAGTGGCGAAGGCGGCTCTCTGGTCTGTAACTGACGCTGAGGCGCGAAAGCGTGGGGAGCGAACAGGATTAGATACCCTGGTAGTCCACGCCGTAAACGATGAGTGCTAAGTGTTAGAGGGTTTCCGCCCTTTAGTGCTGCAGCAAACGCATTAAGCACTCCGCCTGGGGAGTACGGTCGCAAGACTGAAACTCAAAGGAATTGACGGGGGCCCGCACAAGCGGTGGAGCATGTGGTTTAATTCGAAGCAACGCGAAGAACCTTACCAGGTCTTGACATCCTTATGCCATCCCTAGAGATAGGGCTTTCCCTTCGGGGACATAAGTGACAGGTGGTGCATGGTTGTCGTCAGCTCGTGTCGTGAGATGTTGGGTTAAGTCCCGCAACGAGCGCAACCCTTGATCTTAGTTGCCAGCATTTAGTTGGGCACTCTAAGGTGACTGCCGGTGACAAACCGGAGGAAGGTGGGGATGACGTCAAATCATCATGCCCCTTATGACCTGGGCTACACACGTGCTACAATGGATGGTACAAAGGGCAGCGAAACCGCGAGGTTAAGCGAATCCCATAAAACCATTCTCAGTTCGGATTGCAGGCTGCAACTCGCCTGCATGAAGCCGGAATCGCTAGTAATCGCGGATCAGCATGCCGCGGTGAATACGTTCCCGGGCCTTGTACACACCGCCCGTCACACCACGAGAGTTTGTAACACCCGAAGTCGGTGGGGTAACCGCAAGGAGCCAGCCGCCTAAGGTGGGACAGATGATTGGGGTGAAGTCGTAACAAGGTAGCCGTATCGGAAGGTGCGGCTGGATCACCTCCTTTCTAAGGAAACTGAAGTTCTACGAACTTCATAAAAAGACGCTTTGTATTGTGGTCAGTTTTGAGAGTGCTTTTTCTCTCAAAGTCGTTCCTTGAAAACTAGATAACGTAACAAAACATTCATTGAAGTAGTAAAAGTTCTTTTAACAACTTTAGGCGCACGAGAAGCAAGGAGTTCGAG
>NZ_LT732529.1:3590142-3686305 GCF_900156865.1 Litchfieldia sinesaloumensis
GAAGACCACATGGTCTTCAATTAAAAGGTGGCTTTTAGCTACCACTTACAGATGGACCCGCGGCGCATTAGCTAGTTGGTGAGGTAACGGCTCACCAAGGCGACGATGCGTAGCCGACCTGAGAGGGTGATCGGCCACACTGGGACTGAGACACGGCCCAGACTCCTACGGGAGGCAGCAGTAGGGAATCTTCCGCAATGGACGAAAGTCTGACGGAGCAACGCCGCGTGAGCGAAGAAGGCCTTCGGGTCGTAAAGCTCTGTTGTTAGGGAAGAACAAGTATCGTTCGAATAGGGCGGTACCTTGACGGTACCTAACCAGAAAGCCACGGCTAACTACGTGCCAGCAGCCGCGGTAATACGTAGGTGGCAAGCGTTATCCGGAATTATTGGGCGTAAAGCGCGCGCAGGCGGTCCTTTAAGTCTGATGTGAAAGCCCACGGCTCAACCGTGGAGGGTCATTGGAAACTGGGGGACTTGAGTGCAGAAGAGGAGAGCGGAATTCCACGTGTAGCGGTGAAATGCGTAGAGATGTGGAGGAACACCAGTGGCGAAGGCGGCTCTCTGGTCTGTAACTGACGCTGAGGCGCGAAAGCGTGGGGAGCGAACAGGATTAGATACCCTGGTAGTCCACGCCGTAAACGATGAGTGCTAAGTGTTAGAGGGTTTCCGCCCTTTAGTGCTGCAGCAAACGCATTAAGCACTCCGCCTGGGGAGTACGGTCGCAAGACTGAAACTCAAAGGAATTGACGGGGGCCCGCACAAGCGGTGGAGCATGTGGTTTAATTCGAAGCAACGCGAAGAACCTTACCAGGTCTTGACATCCTTATGCCATCCCTAGAGATAGGGCTTTCCTTTCGGGGACATAAGTGACAGGTGGTGCATGGTTGTCGTCAGCTCGTGTCGTGAGATGTTGGGTTAAGTCCCGCAACGAGCGCAACCCTTGATCTTAGTTGCCAGCATTTAGTTGGGCACTCTAAGGTGACTGCCGGTGACAAACCGGAGGAAGGTGGGGATGACGTCAAATCATCATGCCCCTTATGACCTGGGCTACACACGTGCTACAATGGATGGTACAAAGGGCAGCGAAACCGCGAGGTTAAGCGAATCCCATAAAACCATTCTCAGTTCGGATTGCAGGCTGCAACTCGCCTGCATGAAGCCGGAATCGCTAGTAATCGCGGATCAGCATGCCGCGGTGAATACGTTCCCGGGCCTTGTACACACCGCCCGTCACACCACGAGAGTTTGTAACACCCGAAGTCGGTGGGGTAACCGCAAGGAGCCAGCCGCCTAAGGTGGGACAGATGATTGGGGTGAAGTCGTAACAAGGTAGCCGTATCGGAAGGTGCGGCTGGATCACCTCCTTTCTAAGGAAACTGAAGTTCTACGAACTTCATAAAAAGACGCTTTGTATTATGTTTAGTTTTGAGAGAACTACTTGTTCTCAGTTTTATATGAATGGGCCTATAGCTCAGCTGGTTAGAGCGCACGCCTGATAAGCGTGAGGTCGATGGTTCGAGTCCATTTAGGCCCACCATTCATCTTATATACTGTTTTGGGGCCTTAGCTCAGCTGGGAGAGCGCCTGCCTTGCACGCAGGAGGTCAGCGGTTCGATCCCGCTAGGCTCCACCATAAACCTTACTGATGAAATCTTAATTGATTGAAATCAGTTTTTTGTTCCTTGAAAACTAGATAACGTAACAAAACATTCATTGAAGTAGTAAAAGTTCTTTTAACAACTTTAGGCGCACGAGAAGCAAGGAGTTCAAGAAATCCGCAGCTTATCGAAGCCGAACAGGTTAAGTTAATAAGGGCGCACGGTGGATGCCTTGGCACTAGGAGCCGATGAAGGACGGTACTAACACCGATATGCTTCGGGGAGCTGTAAGTAAGCATTGATCCGAAGATTTCCGAATGGGGAAACCCACTGCCCGTAATGGGGCAGTATCCTTACCTGAATACATAGGGTAAGAGAAGGTAGACCCGGGGAACTGAAACATCTTAGTACCCGGAGGAAGAGAAAGCAAACGCGATTTCCTGAGTAGCGGCGAGCGAAACGGAAGATAGCCCAAACCAAGAGGCTTGCCTCTTGGGGTTGTAGGACACTCTATACGGAGTTACAAAAGAACGGAGTAGACGAAGCGACCTGGAAAGGTCCGTCAGAGAAGGTAACAACCCTGTAGTCGAAACTTCGTTCTCTCTTGAGTGGATCCTGAGTACGGCGGGACACGTGAAATCCCGTCGGAAGCTGGGAGGACCATCTCCCAAGGCTAAATACTCCCTAGTGACCGATAGTGAACCAGTACCGTGAGGGAAAGGTGAAAAGCACCCCGGAAGGGGAGTGAAAGAGAACCTGAAACCGTGTGCCTACAAGTAGTCAAAGCACATTTATGTGTGATGGCGTGCCTTTTGTAGAATGAACCGGCGAGTTACGATCCCGTGCAAGGTTAAGTTGAAGAGACGGAGCCGCAGCGAAAGCGAGTCTGAATAGGGCGAAATAGTACGTGGTCGTAGACCCGAAACCAGGTGATCTACCCATGTCCAGGGTGAAGTTCAGGTAACACTGAATGGAGGCCCGAACCCACGCACGTTGAAAAGTGCGGGGATGAGGTGTGGGTAGCGGAGAAATTCCAATCGAACCTGGAGATAGCTGGTTCTCTCCGAAATAGCTTTAGGGCTAGCCTCGAGTTAGAGTCTTGGAGGTAGAGCACTGATTGGACTAGGGGCCCTCATCGGGTTACCGAATTCAGTCAAACTCCGAATGCCAAAGACTTGATTCTCGGGAGTCAGACTGCGAGTGATAAGATCCGTAGTCAAGAGGGAAACAGCCCAGACCACCAGCTAAGGTCCCAAAGTATACGTTAAGTGGAAAAGGATGTGGAGTTGCTTAGACAACCAGGATGTTGGCTTAGAAGCAGCCACCATTTAAAGAGTGCGTAATAGCTCACTGGTCGAGTGACTCTGCGCCGAAAATGTACCGGGGCTAAACGTATCACCGAAGCTGTGGATTGTTCTTACGAACAATGGTAGGAGAGCGTTCTAAGTGCAGCGAAGTCAGACCGTAAGGACTGGTGGAGCGCTTAGAAGTGAGAATGCCGGTATGAGTAGCGAAAGAGGGGTGAGAATCCCCTCCACCGAATGCCTAAGGTTTCCTGAGGAAGGCTCGTCCGCTCAGGGTTAGTCGGGACCTAAGCCGAGGCTGAAAAGCGTAGGCGATGGACAACAGGTTGATATTCCTGTACCACCTCTTTACCGTTTGAGCAATGGAGGGACGCAGGAGGATAGGGTAAGCGCGCTGTTGGATATGCGCGTCCAAGCAGTTAGACTGGTAAGTAGGCAAATCCGCTTACCATAAGGTTGAGCTGTGATGGCGAGGGAAATATAGTACCGAAGTTCCTGATTCCACACTGCCAAGAAAAGCTTCTAGCGAGGTAAATGGTGCCCGTACCGCAAACCGACACAGGTAGGCGAGGAGAGAATCCTAAGGTGATCGAGAGAACTCTCGTTAAGGAACTCGGCAAAATGACCCCGTAACTTCGGGAGAAGGGGTGCTTTTTAGGGTGAATAGCCCTGAAAAGCCGCAGTGAATAGGCCCAGGCGACTGTTTAGCAAAAACACAGGTCTCTGCGAAGCCGCAAGGCGAAGTATAGGGGCTGACACCTGCCCGGTGCTGGAAGGTTAAGAGGAGGGGTTAGCGCAAGCGAAGCTCTGAATCGAAGCCCCAGTAAACGGCGGCCGTAACTATAACGGTCCTAAGGTAGCGAAATTCCTTGTCAGGTAAGTTCTGACCCGCACGAAAGGTGTAACGATCTGGGCACTGTCTCAACGAGAGACTCGGTGAAATTATAGTACCTGTGAAGATGCAGGTTACCCGCGACAGGACGGAAAGACCCCGTGGAGCTTTACTGCAGCCTGATATTGAATTTTGGTACAGCTTGTACAGGATAGGTAGGAGCCTTGGAAGCCGGAGCGCCAGCTTCGGTGGAGGCATTGGTGGGATACTACCCTGGCTGTATTGAAATTCTAACCCGAAGGCCTTATCGGCCTTGGAGACAGTGTCAGGTGGGCAGTTTGACTGGGGCGGTCGCCTCCTAAAAAGTAACGGAGGCGCCCAAAGGTTCCCTCAGAATGGTTGGAAATCATTCGTAGAGTGTAAAGGCACAAGGGAGCTTGACTGCGAGACCTACAAGTCGAGCAGGGACGAAAGTCGGGCTTAGTGATCCGGTGGTTCCGCATGGAAGGGCCATCGCTCAACGGATAAAAGCTACCCCGGGGATAACAGGCTTATCTCCCCCAAGAGTCCACATCGACGGGGAGGTTTGGCACCTCGATGTCGGCTCATCGCATCCTGGGGCTGTAGTCGGTCCCAAGGGTTGGGCTGTTCGCCCATTAAAGCGGTACGCGAGCTGGGTTCAGAACGTCGTGAGACAGTTCGGTCCCTATCCGTCGTGGGCGTAGGAAATTTGAGAGGAGCTGTCCTTAGTACGAGAGGACCGGGATGGACACACCGCTGGTGTACCAGTTGTCCTGCCAAGGGCATAGCTGGGTAGCTATGTGTGGAAGGGATAAGTGCTGAAAGCATCTAAGCATGAAGCCCCCCTCAAGATGAGATTTCCCATAGTGTTAAACTAGTAAGATCCCTCGAAGATGACGAGGTTGATAGGTCAGAGGTGGAAGCATGGTGACATGTGCAGCTGACTGATACTAATCGATCGAGGACTTAACCAAAAAAGAAAAGCGTAGGCGACTGTACTGCCTCGACAAGCGCTGGAACTTCTGACCGAAAAGTCGATAGACTTTGACAGAAGAAGTGAAGCGACCTCGAGAGGCTAGGAGCCGGAGCTAGACAAATGACTTCATGAATGTGCGTACGTTATCTAGTTTTGAAGGAATGAATCCTTCATAATAGTCTAGTGACGATGGCGAGAAGGTCACACCCGTTCCCATACCGAACACGGAAGTTAAGCTTCTCAGCGCCGATGGTAGTTGGGGCATTGCCCCTGTGAGAGTAGGACGTCGCTAGGCACTGAAAAGATCAACCTTAGGGTTGGTCTTTTTTTTGTTTCGAAAAACCGAAGGTTTTAGAAATCATTAAAATAGGTTTAGAAAGAATTGAAAATACGGTGGGTTTCGAGGAGCAAAGAGTTCAAGGAAGCAAGTGAGCGACAACCGGAATGTACAACGTACATGAGGATTGGAGGGAGTGCAGCTGACGCAGAAATCTGCCGCTCATCGGAAGCCGCCGACCGAACACGGAAGTTAAGCTTCGGCGCCGATGGTAGTTGGGGCATTGCCCCTGTGAGAGTAGGACGTCGCTAGGCAGCGGAAAAGATCAACCGATATGGTTGATCTTTTTTATTTCGGAAAAACTCCTGATTATATAGTAGCAAAGATATTTAATCACACTGCAAAAAGGTGATCTATAAAAAATTTATTCTAAATACCATCAATCTTTTCCTTTAAAAACAAGTATAGTAGAAAGGGTACCTTATCCGCAGATATCGATAAAAACTGTCTAATAAATGGATAATCATTACTGGAGTAAGAGTGAAGTAACTCACTCCACCATTCAGTTTCATATCTTGAGATCATACTTAAATTATATAAAAGTAAATAATGTGTCATGATTTCTGGGAAAAAAGACAGTAATTCCCTCTCCTTTGGGAGATAATATGTATCTTCATATAAATGATACAAAAGCGGGGAACATGTGAGTGGCAACCGTTTGTTTGAAGTATCAATTATTAATGTAATTTTATCAATGTCTTCCCCAGTCATCTCCTCATTAGTAAGAGAAAGTGGAAATGGTAGTATCTTCTCAATAAAATCAAGAAATCGTCGAGATGTCATATGAAAACTGTCTAACGATTCACTTGGAATAGAAAGTATATTTTTATTTGATATGGGTGTTCGAATATATAAGCTTTGTTGGAAATGCAAGGCAAACAAATTTTGTAGTTCTGGAACCCTTTTGAATAGCTGTTCCATGGTGTATTTTTCTCCCTCAATTTGTTTCACATGAAACATACGTTCAGAGAAATGGGAAAATAATCCGTTTTTTTGAACTCTCACCTCATCTAGAAAAAACTCATAGCTCTGCTTTTTTCTTTTCCGTGTAGAAACCCCGTGCGCTAATACTGAGGTTGACTCTGGGTATTGAGGGTCAACGGTTAATAAGCACGCTTTAAGTAATTGAACCATTCCATAAAAGAGCAGGACTGGTTTGATGGATAACGGAGCTTTATCAGATAGTTGATAATAATTCTGTCCATGTTCCAGATAGTAAATAAAGGGATAGCTGTTCTCATAGCTCTTTTTCTCTGCATCAGCTACAGATGCCTTTTCATAACATTTCTGAAGTAAATGTTGTGTCGTATTCGCTGCATGTAGTGCATTAAAAGATTGCCAAATAAATCGATAATCGAACAAAGTAGAAACCTCCAATAGAAAACATAGAAGTGCAAAAGGTGGTTATAAATAAAACATAAAACTCTGAATTATTAAATATATCAATCCTTCCTTGACAGTAGTTTACCCAGTTGATAATCTACTAATAATATTTTGCAATCGAAGGGGGATTTATTACATGTGGGAAACTAAGTTTGCCAAAGAAGGATTAACATTTGATGATGTATTGCTTTTACCTGCTAAATCAGAAGTATTACCTAAGGATGTAAATCTTGGAGTAGCGTTGACAGAAACATTAAAGCTAAATATCCCAATTATTAGCGCCGGTATGGATACTGTTACAGAACATGCAATGGCAATAGCTATGGCTCGCCAAGGTGGATTAGGTATCATTCATAAAAATATGTCGATTGAACAACAAGCTGAACAAGTTGATAAGGTTAAGCGTTCAGAGAGTGGCGTTATTACAAATCCATTTTTCCTAACTCCTAGCCATCAAGTGTTTGATGCTGAACATTTAATGGGAAAATATCGTATTTCAGGTGTCCCAATTGTAAACAATCCGCAAGAGCAAATCTTGGTTGGTATCATCACCAATCGTGACCTTCGTTTTATTCAAGACTATTCCATATTAATTTCAGATGTTATGACTAAGGAAAATTTAGTGACTGCTCCAGTTGGCACGAACCTAGAGCAAGCTGAAAAAATCTTACAAAAGCATAAGATTGAAAAGCTTCCTCTTGTAGATGAAAGTGGAGTATTAAAAGGACTTATAACCATTAAAGATATTGAAAAAGTAATAGAATTTCCAAATTCTGCAAAGGATGCGCAGGGACGTTTATTAGTAGGTGCTGCTGTTGGGGTAACTACAGATACAATGCTCCGTGTTGCTAAGCTTGTTGAAGCTGGTGTTGATGCTATTGTTGTTGATACAGCACATGGTCACTCAGCAGGTGTTCTTGATACTGTAAAAAATATACGTGACACATATCCAAGTTTAAATATTATTGCTGGTAATGTGGCAACAGCTGAGGCAACTCGTGATTTAATAAAAGCAGGTGCTAGTGTTGTAAAAGTAGGTATTGGGCCAGGATCTATATGTACAACACGTGTAGTAGCAGGTGTTGGTGTTCCACAAATAACTGCTGTTTACGATTGTGCTACAGAAGCAAGAAAACATGGTGTTTCAATAATTGCTGACGGTGGTATTAAATATTCAGGTGATATCGTGAAGGCCTTAGCATCTGGGGGGCATGCAGTAATGCTAGGAAGCTTACTTGCAGGTGTCTCTGAAAGCCCAGGAGAAACAGAAATATTCCAAGGTCGTCGCTTTAAGGTGTACCGTGGGATGGGATCAGTTGCAGCGATGGAAAAAGGGAGTAAGGATCGTTACTTCCAAGAGGATGCAAAGAAATTTGTTCCGGAAGGTATTGAAGGACGACTTCCATATAAAGGACCACTTACAGATACAATTTATCAATTATTAGGTGGTATTCGCTCTGGGATGGGCTATTGTGGTACAAAGAATTTAGAAGAATTAAGAGAAAATGCCCAATTTATAAAAATGACGGGTGCAGGGTTACGTGAGAGTCATCCACATGATGTCCAAATTACTAAAGAAGCGCCAAACTACTCAACACTCTAAAATAAAATAAATAACAAACTAATCCATTGGTAGGATTTTTATATTGTGGTAGATAGAGACACGCACTCTATCTATTTTTTTTGAGGCTAATATGTTAAACTATTTTTTGTGTGTATTACGAAAGTGGAGGTTCAAAACGTGAAAAAACAAACACAAAAAAAATTAATAATAAGCTTTTTAGCAGTCTTTTTGCTTTCGCTTTTTGTGGGTCAAGCAACGCCTGCCAAAGCAGCTCCTGCTATAGATATAAATGCAAAAAACGCGATACTAATTGATGCAGATACCGGTAAAATTCTCTATGAGAAAAATGCAGATCAGGCTGCGCCAATTGCAAGTATGTCAAAAATGATGACAGAATATCTTGTGTTGGAGGCGATTGATGAAGGGTCGATTACCTGGGAAACAGAAACACAAATTGATGAGTTTTTACACTCTTTCTCAGCAAATGCGAACTCTTCTGGTGTTGGTCTTCGTTTAAATCATAACTATACGGTAAAAGAACTATATTATGCGATGGCTATTTATTCTGATAATGCAACGACGATGGCATTAGCACGTCTAATCAGTGGTTCTGAAGGCGAATTTGTAAAGAGGATGAATGAAAAGGCCGCTGAACTTGGTCTTCCAGACTATCACTTTGTAAATAGTTCTGGTCTACCTAATAGCATGTTAGGTGAAAACCGTCCTGCGGGTACGGATCTAGACGCAGAAAATATGCTATCTGCAGAATCAGTTGCATTATTAGCCTATTCATTGATTCGAGATTATCCAGAAGTATTAGACGTTTCTAGTATTCCGCAATTTGAGTTTTATGGAGAGAAATTAAACAACTGGAACTGGATGTTGAAACACGATCCTAGTGAATCTCCTTTATATGCAAGTTTTTACTACGAAGGTTTAGATGGTCTAAAAACAGGTACAACAACAGCTGCTGGTTATTGTTTTACAGGAACAGCGGAAAAAAACGGCACGAGGTTGATTTCAGTTGTGATGGGTGCATCCAGTGAGCCAGAACGTTTTAATGAGACTCGGAAGCTCTTAGACCATGGCTTTAATCATTTCGAGCAAATTGAAGTATACCCAGAAGGCTATCAGTTAAAGGGTAATAAAGAATTAAAGGTTGTTAAAGGAAAAGAAAAAGAAGTACAAATTTCCACAAAAGCACCGGTTAAACTTATAGTTGAAAAAGGTGTAGACAAGTCCGCCTTCAAAGCGGAATATGTTTTAGATGAGAAAGTCGTTTCTAAGGACCAGGAAATTACCGCGCCGTTTAAAAAAGGAACAAATGTTGGACATATGGTAATATCCTATGATGGTGAAGACCTAGGGTATGTAACTGGAAATGATGATCAATTACAGGTACCACTTGTAACTGATACAGCTGTAGAAAAGACAAACTGGTTCGTGCTTATGATGAGAGGAATTGGCGGTTTCTTTAGTGACATTTGGTCAAGTGTTGCAAATACAGTAAAAGGCTGGTTTTAATAATAGTTGACCGTGACACGCTTGGGGTATCATAATCCAAGCGTGTTTTTTCATTAGTATTATTTCTTACTCTAGATAAAACACCATTAATGAAGAACAGGAGACCTAATAGGAGTGATAGGGTTAATACTACTCCATTATTGTTAGCTTTAAATATAAGGGCGACACAATCAGTAGCTAATATAATGAGTACAAAAGATAAAATTGATTTTACAATATGCACCTGTTTTGGTTCCGTAGTACCTGTCATTACTTTTATACCTTTTTCATTATCTCAGTTAAGAAATCGATAACAAATTATACCATATCGTACTATTTTAATATAATTACTAGGAAATTGTGAAAATATCAGTTAGAATATTCTTAGTTTATTTTATATTGAGCATTTATTATCTATAAAAATATGATATGATAATGCATAAATCAGAAAAATATTAATACACGTTGGAGGAATCGTCATGGCAAGTACGGGTACAGATCGAGTCAAACGAGGAATGGCTGAAATGCAAAAGGGCGGCGTTATTATGGACGTTGTTAATGCAGAACAGGCAAAAATAGCTGAGGAAGCGGGAGCAGTAGCCGTTATGGCACTAGAACGTGTTCCAGCTGATATAAGAGCAGCGGGTGGAGTTGCTAGAATGGCAGATCCAACAATCGTTGAGCAAGTAATGAACGCTGTTTCTATTCCGGTGATGGCAAAAGCACGTATTGGACATATTGTAGAAGCTAGGGTATTAGAGGCTCTAGGTGTGGACTACATTGATGAAAGTGAAGTATTAACTCCTGCTGATGAGGAGTACCATCTAAATAAACGTGATTTTACAGTACCATTTGTTTGTGGATGTCGTGATTTAGGAGAGGCAACTCGCCGAATTGCTGAAGGTGCATCTATGCTTCGTACAAAGGGTGAGCCTGGTACAGGAAATATTGTGGAAGCAGTTCGTCATATGAGAAAAGTTAATGCACAAATCCGCAAAGTTGTTGGCATGAGTGAAGATGAACTAATGACAGAGGCAAAAAACATTGGAGCACCTTTCGAATTATTACTACAAATTAAACGTGAAGGGCGCCTACCAGTAGTAAACTTTGCTGCGGGTGGTGTTGCTACTCCAGCTGATGCAGCATTAATGATGCAACTTGGTGCAGATGGTGTGTTCGTAGGTTCTGGTATTTTTAAATCGGACAACCCAGCTAAATTCGCACGTGCTATCGTAGAAGCTACTACACATTATCAAGACTACGAATTAATTGCTCAGCTTTCTAAAGGCTTAGGTAATGCTATGAAAGGGATTGAAATTTCATCATTATTACCGGACCAACGCATGCAAGAACGAGGCTGGTAAGTAAGAGGGTGTTCAGAAGTGGTTAAAATCGGAGTATTAGGCCTACAAGGGGCAGTAAGAGAACATATTCGCTCGGTAGAAGCTTCTGGCGCAGAAGCAGTTATCGTAAAAAAAATAGAACAATTAGAAGAGATTGACGGGTTAATTATCCCCGGTGGGGAAAGCACAACAATGCGTCGCTTGATTGATAAATACAGTTTTATGGAGCCTCTTCGTTCGTTTGCAGAACAAGGGAAGCCAATGTTTGGTACATGTGCTGGGTTAATTCTACTTGCAAAGCATCTTGTTGATTATAAGGAATCACATCTCGGACTAATGGATGTAAAAGTTGAGCGAAATTCATTTGGTCGTCAGCGTGAAAGTTTTGAGGCTGAGCTTATGATTCCAGGTATTGCAGAAGATTTTGTTGGTGTCTTCATTCGAGCACCACATATCGTTGAAGCTGGAGAGAATGTCGAAATTCTTGCTAAGCATGATGGTAGAATTGTTGCAGCACGTGAAGGTCAATTTTTAGGTTGTTCCTTTCATCCTGAATTGACGGACGATCATCGTTTTACAAGCTATTTTGTAAAAATGGTGGAAGAAACAAAAGCAAAAAACCTTGTATAAAGTTTTGAAACGTGGTAAAACTTTATATAAATAATTAAATTGTTAAATCTATGATAGGAACTAGTAGCATATCGCCTTTCTTAAGAGAGTCGGTGGTTGGTGTGAACCGATGAAAAAGATATGTGAATCCATCCTTGAGTGAAATACTGAATCTTGATTTATTTTAAGTAGGTATTTTCGGTAAATCCGTTATCTTTTTAAGGAGGAGGATACGTGTATCCTCAACTAGGGTGGTAACGCGGGTTAACTCTCGTCCCTTTTTTTAGGGGACGGGAGTTTTTTATTTTGCCATAATTTCAATTAGGTATGTATTATCCGTTGGCGCTTATAGTTCTTTAGACTAGATTACTGAGCACGCTTTATTCATGGATGGATTACATAGTTGGGCTACTGGCCTACATAGATTATAGGAGGTTTAGTGATGTTAGATATCAAACTTTTACGAAGCCACTTTGAGGTGGTTAAAGAAAGACTACAGTTTCGTGGTGAAGATTTAACAGACCTTGGGCGTTTTGAAAAATTGGATAAAACAAGACGTGAACTTATTGTCCAAACTGAGGAATTGAAAAGCAGAAGAAATGAAGTTTCAGGACAAGTTGCTGTACTAAAAAGAGAAAAGAAAGATGCGGATTCTCTTATTGTAGAGATGCGTGAAGTTGGAGAAAAAATTAAGGAATTAGATACTGAATTACGAGCAGTAGAAGAGCAATTAGAACAGCTGATGTTATCTATTCCGAATATTCCTCATGAAAGTGTACCTGTTGGTGAATCTGAGGATGACAATGTTGAAATCCGTAAATGGGGTGAAATTCCAGCATTTGACTTTGAACCAAAGCCACACTGGGAAATCGCAGATCAACTTGAGATCTTAGATTTTGAACGAGCTAGTAAGGTTACAGGTAGCCGTTTTGTATTTTATAAGGGGCTAGGAGCAAGACTTGAACGAGCATTATATAATTTTATGTTAGACCTTCATGTAGAGGAACATGGCTATGAAGAAGTAATTCCTCCATATATCGTAAATCGAGCAAGTATGACAGGTACAGGTCAACTTCCGAAATTTGAAGAAGATGCTTTTCGTATAGAAAGTGAGGATTATTTCTTAATTCCGACAGCTGAGGTACCGATTACGAATCTTCACCGTGATGAAATATTAGTTGGAGAAGAGTTGCCAATTAAATATGCAGCATTTAGTGCTTGTTTCCGCTCGGAAGCTGGTTCAGCAGGAAGAGACACAAGAGGATTAATTCGCCAGCATCAATTTAATAAAGTTGAGTTAGTGAAATTTGTTAAACCCGAAGACTCATATGCAGAATTGGAAAGCTTAACAGCAAACGCTGAAAAGGTCCTTCAACTATTAGGTCTTCCATATCGTGTTTTAAATATGTGTAGTGCAGATTTAGGATTTACAGCTGCAAAAAAATATGACATTGAAGTATGGATACCAAGTTATGGAACCTACCGGGAGATTTCTTCATGTAGTAATTTTGAGGCGTTCCAAGCTAGACGTGCAAATATACGATTCCGAAGAGATAGAGACTCAAAGCCTGAACATGTTCATACATTAAATGGATCAGGGCTGGCAATCGGTAGAACTGTCGCTGCAATCTTAGAAAATTATCAACAAGCAGACGGTACAGTAATTATTCCTGAAGTACTACGTCCATATATGAGAAATAAGGAAATAATCGGTTAAAAATAAATACAAATAGTGAGGCCAAGATACATTGCTATCCTGGTCTCAAAAAAAAATTAAAGATACTGTTGACATTAAAATTCAATATATGATATATTAATTCTTGTCGATACGGAGGAATACCCAAGTCCGGCTGAAGGGATCGGTCTTGAAAACCGACAGGGGTGTTAAAGCCCGCGGGGGTTCGAATCCCTCTTCCTCCGCCATAATATGACAAATAATACTAGCGCATAAAGTATTGGAGATGAACTCGTTACTTATAGTAACGAGTTTTTTACTATCTACAAAAATTAGGTTAACGAAAAACCCCTTTTGAGAAATTCTCAAGAGGGGTTCATTTTTAGCTTTTTAAAAGTTCTGCTTGTCTAATGAATTGGGATATTTTCTCGATGACAGGTTCAATTGAATTTTCATCTTGTATAATATCATAATCATTAATATTTAATCGAAGTACAGGACACGCATTAAAATTATTAATCCACTTCTCATAACGACCGTGCATCTCTTCCCAATAAGAAATCGGTGTTTGTTGTTCCATTGGTCTACCGCGTTCTTGGATTCGGCTAATTATGTCTTCAAGGCTACCTTCAAGATAAATTAATAAGTTCGGATGAGGAAAATAAGGTGTCATTACCATTGCATCAAAAAGGTTAGTATATGTCTCATAATCATCAGGTGCCATTGTTCCCTTTTCATAATGCATTTTTGCAAAAATGCCTGTATCTTCATATATCGAACGGTCTTGGATAAATCCACCGCCATATTCGAAAATTTTCTTTTGCTCCTTAAAGCGTTCTGCAAGGAAGTAGATTTGTAGGTGGAAACTCCATCGTTCAAAGTCTGCATAAAAGCGATCTAGGTAGGGGTTCGTATCGACCTTCTCAAAAGATGTTCTAAATCCAAGAGCTTGAGCCAGTGCCTTTGTCATTGTAGACTTTCCTACCCCAACTGTACCTGCAACTGTAATTACTGCATTACTAGGGATATCATATTTATTACGCAAATTCATTATGTTGTAACTCCTTTTTCCAGAATGGTGTCTTCTACTTTTGATAGGATAAAGTTTAGGTCCTCTTTACTCTGCACAAAGTCAAGTTTGTCTCCATTAAACCGTATGACGGGTATAGTAGGGTGTGCCTTTTCAAATTTAGCCATTGATTGTTCATAATCAAGACTCAATTGACTTAGATATGCAGGGTCTATACCTTTTTCAATGTCCCTACCTCGCATTTTTATCCGCTCTAGTAAAGTATCAAGTCCTGCATGTAAATAAATGACGACATTCGGCACAGGCATATCTGCTGTTAGAATCTCATAAATCTGTAAATACTTTTGAAACTGCTCGGACTTTAATGTTCGCTCAGCAAAAATCAAATTCTTAAATATATGATAATCCGCAACAACCGGTTGTTTTTTTTGAAGGTAATGTTGATTAATGTCTTCAAGTTGTTTGTATCGGTTGCACAGGAAAAACATCTCTGTTTGAAAACTCCATTCATCGATATTAGTATAGAATTTCCCTAAGAATGGATTTTCATCAACAATCTCTTTTAACAAGGCAAATTCAAAGCGTTCTGAAATAGCCTTAGCGAGTGAGGTTTTTCCAACACCGATTGGACCCTCTACAGTAATAAAAGGAATCCTACTACCCATCTCGTGTCCCCCTTTTTTATATCCATTCAATCAAAAGAGCCTTGGCGTATGTCCACATGGTGGGCAACAAAGAAATGGCCCCATAGTCTATCAAACATAAGCTCGAATTATTTCTAATGAGACACGCTGTCTATGCCGAGGCTGTCATTTCAATTAGACGGAGTTTAACCCTTATTATATATAGTTAAACAGATAAGCCTTATTTTATCACAGGAAGGTTGAATATTGTTAAATACTGTCGAAAAAACAAACTGGGAATTATTGAAGTTCTCAAGGCCTACTCACTTTGTGATAATCCTCTCTTCTTGCTCATATTTAGAAAATAAAAAGGAACTCAGTGGAAGAGTTCCTTGAAGGTTATTAGCGTTTTACAACATTGAAATTTTCCGTAATTAAAAGCCAGTTTTGAGGGAATGGAAGTCCTAGCTTCCAATAACTGATTCCTCTTAAGTTTAATTCCTTAATTAAGTCAAACTTTGCCTGAATACTTCTAGCATCTTCAAACCAAACTTTGTGTTCTTTCCCTTCAGAGTCTGTATAGTCAAAGTGAGGTGCTTGTGCTTTAGTATCATACTGAATGGAGACATTATTTTGTTTAGCGATCTCAATTGCTCGCTGAGGACTAACTGCTTTGGCATATTCTCCACCTGCTACAAATGGCAACGTCCAATCATATCCATACAGGTTTTGCCCCATCATAATTTTTGATGCTGGCATTTCAGTTAGTGCATATTCTAGTACTTCACGAACAGGGCCGATTGGTGATACTGCCATTGGCGGGCCACCACTATATCCCCATTCATACGTCATGATGACAACAAAGTCGACAATCTCTCCATGGGCCCGATAGTCATGAGCCTCATACCAGGCTCCTTTTTGCTCAGCACTTGTTTTAGGCGCGAGCGCAGTTGAAAGGAGCCAACCTTGTTGACTAAAGCGTTCCTTAGCTTTTCGTAAAAAAGCATTATAAGCTTCACGGTCTTCTGGACGTAAAAACTCCATGTCGAAATGAATATCTCGGAATCCGTATTTTTGAGCAGTTGTTACAATGTTATCTAGTAATGTGTTTTGGACATTTTCATCTGTTAGAACAATTCGACCCAATTCATCACTAAATTGACCTTCTTCTAAATTTGCGACAACCATCATTAAAGTTACATTATTTGCTTGTGCGATACTAGGGAAGTTATTCATCAGTGGTTCCTTTAAAGAGCCATCTCGTTGAATTTGAAAGTTAAAAGGGGCTAAGTACGTTAAATAGGGAGCTGCTTGTCGCGTACTTCTTTCAAGAGCGGGACTTACTGAAGTCCCTAAGGGCTCTACATAAGCATTGATTTCGCCATCTCGTTTTGGACGAGCAGGAATATAAAGTCTTAGACCCACGGTTAGAGGGCGATTTGGTGGAATTTGATTAATTTGTGCTAGCTGTTGATAATTAAGTCCGAATTTATTTGCGATTGACCAAAGGCTATCGCCCGGCTGAACCCAATAGAACTGGCCTACAATGGGGATGACTAGCGCTTGCCCAGCTACAAGGTTACCAGGGTCTGGGATTTGATTTGAGCGAACAAGTTCATCCACTGTTGTGCCATATGCATTTGCAATTCCAAATAATGATTGTCCTTGCTCAACAACATGAATTTGCATGTTTGACCTCCTCATTTTACAATTTAGGTACTACACCTTTATTACCCTATGAAAGTATAGGGTAGAAGATGCTTGATCAAATGTGCCCATTTGCCTAGTAAGGAGAATTTAATCGAATGATGTCTGATGAGTATTATATGAAATTAGCGATAGAAGAAGCGAAAAAAGCTACTGATTTAGATGAAGTACCTATCGGTGCTGTTTTGGTTCTAGAAGGTGAAGTGATTGCTAAAGCGCATAATCTAAGAGAAACTCAGCAACGTTCCATTGCACATGCAGAGCTGCTAGCGATTGATAAGGCCTGTAAACGAATTGGTTCCTGGCGGTTAGAAAACACTACCCTATATGTCACTTTAGAACCGTGTGCAATGTGTTCGGGTGCTATCGTATTATCTCGTGTGAGTCGTGTCGTATTCGGAGCTAGAGATCCAAAAGGGGGCTGTGCTGGTACCTTAATGAACCTACTAGAGGAACAAAGGTTTAATCATCAAGCAGAAGTAGTACCGGGAGTCTGTGAGGAAGAGTGTGGACAGCTTTTACGTTCTTTTTTTAAAGAAATTAGAAGGAAAAAGAAAGAAGCGAAAAAAGGTACAAATGGAACTACTTGAAAAAACTTACAGTTGGTATGCATTGATTTTTTCTAAATGAACCTTTATACTAAGAATGTGTCATAAAGACACCTAACAATTTGGTATCAATTTTGCCGTGCTAAGCGGGGAGGTAGCGGTGCCCTGTACTCGCAATCCGCTCTAGCGAGGCCGAATCCCTTCACAGAGGGTAGTTATTGTAGGGTCTGCCTCAAGTAAGTGGTGTTGACGTCTGGGTCCTACGCAATGGGAACCCGCGAACCCTGTCAGGTCCGGAAGGAAGCAGCAGTAAGCGGACTCTCCCATGTGCCGTAGGGTTGCCTGGACCGAGCTAACTGCTTGAGTAACGCCTGGGGTAACTATTCGACGGAAGGTGCACGGCAGTTATACTACATAAATTAACTCACTCATTCGGGTGAGTTTTTTTATTGTCTTGACGTAAGTGTCACCAGTTTTTGTTATATTCATCGCCACGTTGGGTTTTTAAGTGTGACTATTTCCATTTAGTATCGATTGTCTAGTACACTTAGAGTTTTTCCTATTTTTTAATGAATGTTATAATCACTTTGTACAGTATATTCACTTCCTGTATAATAAGAGTTGACGATAAGAAGGAGGGGCAAGATCAATGGCATATCAAGCATTATACCGTGTCTTTCGGCCGCAGGCATTTCAAGATGTGGTGGGACAAGAACATATAACAAAAACTTTGCAGAATGCCCTTCTTCAAGAAAAATTTTCTCACGCCTATCTTTTTTCAGGACCAAGAGGGACAGGTAAAACAAGTGCTGCAAAGATTTTTGCTAAAGCAGTTAACTGTGAACGTTCTCCTGTTGCTGAACCTTGTAATGAATGTGCAGCATGCCGAGGGATTACAGACGGATCTATATCTGATGTGATTGAAATCGATGCTGCATCAAACAACGGTGTTGATGAAATAAGAGATATTCGAGATAAGGTAAAGTACGCGCCAAGTGCTGTAAGATATAAGGTTTATATTATTGATGAAGTACATATGCTTTCCATCGGTGCGTTTAATGCATTGTTAAAAACATTAGAAGAGCCTCCTAGACACGTCATATTTATTTTAGCAACTACAGAACCTCATAAAATTCCTTTGACAATCATTTCAAGATGTCAACGTTTTGACTTTCGTCGCATCACAACCCAAGCAATTGTTGGTCGAATGAAAACTGTTATTGCAGAACAAAACGTAACTGTAGCAGACCCTGCACTATATGTAATAGCAAGAGCTGCTGAAGGTGGAATGAGGGATGCGTTAAGTTTACTAGACCAGGCAATCTCTTTTAGCGATGATGAGGTAAATATTGACGATGTACTCATGATTACAGGTGCTGTGTCTCAAACCTTTTTAACGAATGTCGTTCGAGCAGTTCGAGACCGTGATGTCCGAACAGCCTTAAAGACGTTAGATGAAATGATGGACCACGGAAAAGATCCGATGCGCTTTATTGAAGATTTAATCTTTTATTATCGAGATATGCTTTTATATCAAACGGCCCCTCAGTTAGAAGAGGTTTTGGAGCGGGTTTTAGTTGATGAGGACTTTACGGAATTAGCGAAGAGTATTCAGAACCAAGAAATTTATGAAACCATTGATGTATTAAATCAAGCCCAGCAAGAAATGAAGTGGACGAACCATCCGCGTATATTCCTAGAGGTTGCTATTGTGAAGTTAAGCCAAATGGACCCACATCAGAGTCCTGATTCACTTCCCCAGCTTGAGGGCTTAATGAACAAAATAAATATGTTAGAGTCTGAACTTGCATCAATTAAAGAAAAGGGAATTACGACTCAATCACAAGATTCAAAACCAGCAGAAAAGCGTCCACAAAAGTCAGCAAGAGCTGGCTATAGGACTCCTGTAGGTAGAATTAATGAGGTTTTAAAGACCGCAACAAGGCAAAACCTTGATTTATTAAAAGGAAAATGGGGCGATATGCTCGAACAGCTGCGGAGTCAAAACAAAGTATCTCATGCTGCTCTTTTAATTGAAAGTGAACCAGTTGCGGCTTCTTCGGTAGCCTTTGTGTTGAAATTTAAGTATGAAATTCATTGTAAAATGGCATCAGAAAACGCAGAAGTAAAAGAAAATCTAGAAAATATCCTTTTTACATTAACCGGGAAAAAGTTAGAAATGATTGGTGTACCCGATGATGAATGGGGTAAAATTAGAGAAGAGTTTATCCGTGGGCAACGAACCGATGATGATCAAGGGCCTGAAGAAACAGAGGACCCTCTTATTGCGGAAGCAATGAAAATCGTAGGTGCCGAGCTCATAGAAATAAAAGAATCATAATAGAGTAAATCTAAGGAGGAAATGAACATGATGCGTGGTGGCGGAATGGGAAATATGCAAAAAATGATGAAACAAATGCAGAAAATGCAAAAGGATATGGCAAAAGCACAGGAAGAGCTTGCTGAAAAGGTAGTAGAAGGTACTGCTGGTGGTGGCATGGTTACTGTAAAAGCAAATGGCCAAAAAGAAATTATTGACGTTATTATTAAAGAAGAAGTGGTAGATCCAGAAGATATCGAAATGCTACAAGATCTTGTCTTAGCTGCAACGAATGATGCTCTTAAGAAAATCGAAGACCTAACAAATGAAACAATGGGTCAATTCACAAAAGGAATGAACCTACCGTTCTAATTGTCGGTTGAAAGGACTTAGATAGATATGCATTATCCTGAACCAATATCTAAGCTGATTGATAGCTTTATGAAATTGCCAGGTATCGGCCCGAAAACGGCTGTACGACTGGCTTTTTTTGTATTAAGTATGAAAGAGGATATTGTCCTCGATTTTGCAAAGGCACTTGTTAATGCCAAGCGAAATCTTACATATTGCTCTAATTGTGGGCATATAACAGATAGAGACCCTTGTTATATATGTGAAGATGAGCGTCGTGATAAAACGATTATTTGTGTACTCCAAGATCCCAAAGATGTTATCGCGATGGAAAAGATGAAGGAATACAACGGGTTGTATCACGTTCTCCATGGAGCAATCTCTCCTATGGATGGCATTGGGCCAGAAGATATAAAAATTCCGGAATTGCTAAAGAGGCTTCAGGATGACACTGTCCAGGAAATTATTTTAGCGACTAACCCCAACATTGAAGGGGAAGCTACAGCAATGTATATTTCCCGGTTGTTGAAACCAACAGGAATTAAAATTACGCGAATCGCTCATGGTTTACCTGTGGGTGGAGATCTGGAATACGCAGATGAAGTAACCTTATCAAAGGCGCTAGAAGGACGTCGGGAATTATAGGAGGTTTTTTATGCTTTTTAAAAAGAAGGAAAAACTCCGTAGAGAATTTAATCAAGAGCTCTTTAGTCAGTTAGAGATTGCAAAACAGGAATGGATGAGACAAAAGAGTTTGATTGAAAAAAGTGTGGATCCTTCCGATGAAATAATAAATGAACTTAAAGTAGCTGAAACCAAATACTTCTTTTTATTAAGAGAGGCAAAAAGGCGAAAGGTATTTTTAAAATAAATCCTATCTGGGGAAGTACCTATCCTCGGATAGTTTTTTATAAAAAAGCATTTATTATAGAATAAAAATGGACAAGAGGTTCTTAAAACTCTTCACTCACATAGAATAGTAGTACAAGTTGTGAGAAGGAGTGAGTCTGATTGGAACCGAAGTTAGTTATAGCGATACTTGGAGGATTGATCGTACTTGTGCTTCTAATAGGAGCTCCTCTTAGGCCAATTCGTTTAGTAGGGCAAGTATTTGTCAAAATCCTAATCGGCGCATTGTTTTTGTTTTTTCTAAATGCATTTGGACAATCCTTTAATTTACATGTACCAATAAATTTAGTCACATCAGCTGTGTCTGGTTTACTAGGACTTCCAGGTTTAGCAGCACTCGTAATAATAGACTTATTTATAGTAAATTAAAAAAACAAATGGGCTCTCATTTGTTTTTTTATTATGGCTTAGATCTAGTGAGAAAGAATACAGTAGGTGGATTGAAAAACTTTATTACTATAATTTATTGACTTTTAATTAACACAGGTGTATATTTATATTTCTCACAGGGAATACCTTTTAATAAGAAAAAAACTTATAAAATAGTGTTGACTTATTTTTGTGAGGATGTTATATTAATAAAGTCGCTTCTGAGAGGCGGTTAAAAAAGTTCTTTGAAAACTGAACACAATACAAGCGTCAACGTTTTAATTTTGGTAACAAATTATTGAGCAATCAATACTCTTATTGGAGAGTTTGATCCTGGCTCAGGATGAACGCTGGCGGCGTGCCTAATACATGCAAGTCGAGCGAACTTTTGGGAGCTTGCTCCCAAAAGTTAGCGGCGGACGGGTGAGTAACACGTGGGTAACCTGCCTGTAAGACTGGGATAACTTCGGGAAACCGGAGCTAATACCGGATAACATCGAAGACCACATGGTCTTCAATTAAAAGGTGGCTTTTAGCTACCACTTACAGATGGACCCGCGGCGCATTAGCTAGTTGGTGAGGTAACGGCTCACCAAGGCGACGATGCGTAGCCGACCTGAGAGGGTGATCGGCCACACTGGGACTGAGACACGGCCCAGACTCCTACGGGAGGCAGCAGTAGGGAATCTTCCGCAATGGACGAAAGTCTGACGGAGCAACGCCGCGTGAGCGAAGAAGGCCTTCGGGTCGTAAAGCTCTGTTGTTAGGGAAGAACAAGTATCGTTCGAATAGGGCGGTACCTTGACGGTACCTAACCAGAAAGCCACGGCTAACTACGTGCCAGCAGCCGCGGTAATACGTAGGTGGCAAGCGTTATCCGGAATTATTGGGCGTAAAGCGCGCGCAGGCGGTCCTTTAAGTCTGATGTGAAAGCCCACGGCTCAACCGTGGAGGGTCATTGGAAACTGGGGGACTTGAGTGCAGAAGAGGAGAGCGGAATTCCACGTGTAGCGGTGAAATGCGTAGAGATGTGGAGGAACACCAGTGGCGAAGGCGGCTCTCTGGTCTGTAACTGACGCTGAGGCGCGAAAGCGTGGGGAGCGAACAGGATTAGATACCCTGGTAGTCCACGCCGTAAACGATGAGTGCTAAGTGTTAGAGGGTTTCCGCCCTTTAGTGCTGCAGCAAACGCATTAAGCACTCCGCCTGGGGAGTACGGTCGCAAGACTGAAACTCAAAGGAATTGACGGGGGCCCGCACAAGCGGTGGAGCATGTGGTTTAATTCGAAGCAACGCGAAGAACCTTACCAGGTCTTGACATCCTTATGCCATCCCTAGAGATAGGGCTTTCCCTTCGGGGACATAAGTGACAGGTGGTGCATGGTTGTCGTCAGCTCGTGTCGTGAGATGTTGGGTTAAGTCCCGCAACGAGCGCAACCCTTGATCTTAGTTGCCAGCATTTAGTTGGGCACTCTAAGGTGACTGCCGGTGACAAACCGGAGGAAGGTGGGGATGACGTCAAATCATCATGCCCCTTATGACCTGGGCTACACACGTGCTACAATGGATGGTACAAAGGGCAGCGAAACCGCGAGGTTAAGCGAATCCCATAAAACCATTCTCAGTTCGGATTGCAGGCTGCAACTCGCCTGCATGAAGCCGGAATCGCTAGTAATCGCGGATCAGCATGCCGCGGTGAATACGTTCCCGGGCCTTGTACACACCGCCCGTCACACCACGAGAGTTTGTAACACCCGAAGTCGGTGGGGTAACCGCAAGGAGCCAGCCGCCTAAGGTGGGACAGATGATTGGGGTGAAGTCGTAACAAGGTAGCCGTATCGGAAGGTGCGGCTGGATCACCTCCTTTCTAAGGAAACTGAAGTTCTACGAACTTCATAAAAAGACGCTTTGTATTGTGGTCAGTTTTGAGAGTGCTTTTTCTCTCAAAGTCGTTCCTTGAAAACTAGATAACGTAACAAAACATTCATTGAAGTAGTAAAAGTTCTTTTAACAACTTTAGGCGCACGAGAAGCAAGGAGTTCGAGGAACCGAGTGAGGAAGCACCGGAGCGTACTTAAGGTACGTGAGGATGCTGACGAATGAGGTGACGAAGAAATCCGCCGCTTATCGAAGCCGAACAGGTTAAGTTAATAAGGGCGCACGGTGGATGCCTTGGCACTAGGAGCCGATGAAGGACGGTACTAACACCGATATGCTTCGGGGAGCTGTAAGTAAGCATTGATCCGAAGATTTCCGAATGGGGAAACCCACTGCTCGTAATGGGGCAGTATCCTTACCTGAATACATAGGGTAAGAGAAGGTAGACCCGGGGAACTGAAACATCTTAGTACCCGGAGGAAGAGAAAGCAAACGCGATTTCCTGAGTAGCGGCGAGCGAAACGGAAGATAGCCCAAACCAAGAGGCTTGCCTCTTGGGGTTGTAGGACACTCTATACGGAGTTACAAAGGAACGGAGTAGACGAAGCGACCTGGAAAGGTCCGTCAGAGAAGGTAACAACCCTGTAGTCGAAACTTCGTTCTCTCTTGAGTGGATCCTGAGTACGGCGGGACACGTGAAATCCCGTCGGAAGCTGGGAGGACCATCTCCCAAGGCTAAATACTCCCTAGTGACCGATAGTGAACCAGTACCGTGAGGGAAAGGTGAAAAGCACCCCGGAAGGGGAGTGAAAGAGAACCTGAAACCGTGTGCCTACAAGTAGTCAAAGCACATTTATGTGTGATGGCGTGCCTTTTGTAGAATGAACCGGCGAGTTACGATCCCGTGCAAGGTTAAGTTGAAGAGACGGAGCCGCAGCGAAAGCGAGTCTGAATAGGGCGAAATAGTACGTGGTCGTAGACCCGAAACCAGGTGATCTACCCATGTCCAGGGTGAAGTTCAGGTAACACTGAATGGAGGCCCGAACCCACGCACGTTGAAAAGTGCGGGGATGAGGTGTGGGTAGCGGAGAAATTCCAATCGAACCTGGAGATAGCTGGTTCTCTCCGAAATAGCTTTAGGGCTAGCCTCGAGTTAGAGTCTTGGAGGTAGAGCACTGATTGGACTAGGGGCCCTCATCGGGTTACCGAATTCAGTCAAACTCCGAATGCCAAAGACTTGATTCTCGGGAGTCAGACTGCGAGTGATAAGATCCGTAGTCAAGAGGGAAACAGCCCAGACCACCAGCTAAGGTCCCAAAGTATACGTTAAGTGGAAAAGGATGTGGAGTTGCTTAGACAACCAGGATGTTGGCTTAGAAGCAGCCACCATTTAAAGAGTGCGTAATAGCTCACTGGTCGAGTGACTCTGCGCCGAAAATGTACCGGGGCTAAACGTATCACCGAAGCTGTGGATTGTTCTTACGAACAATGGTAGGAGAGCGTTCTAAGTGCAGCGAAGTCAGACCGTAAGGACTGGTGGAGCGCTTAGAAGTGAGAATGCCGGTATGAGTAGCGAAAGAGGGGTGAGAATCCCCTCCACCGAATGCCTAAGGTTTCCTGAGGAAGGCTCGTCCGCTCAGGGTTAGTCGGGACCTAAGCCGAGGCTGAAAAGCGTAGGCGATGGACAACAGGTTGATATTCCTGTACCACCTCTTTACCGTTTGAGCAATGGAGGGACGCAGGAGGATAGGGTAAGCGCGCTGTTGGATATGCGCGTCCAAGCAGTTAGACTGGTAAGTAGGCAAATCCGCTTACCATAAGGTTGAGCTGTGATGGCGAGGGAAATATAGTACCGAAGTTCCTGATTCCACACTGCCAAGAAAAGCTTCTAGCGAGGTAAATGGTGCCCGTACCGCAAACCGACACAGGTAGGCGAGGAGAGAATCCTAAGGTGATCGAGAGAACTCTCGTTAAGGAACTCGGCAAAATGACCCCGTAACTTCGGGAGAAGGGGTGCTTTTTAGGGTGAATAGCCCTGAAAAGCCGCAGTGAATAGGCCCAGGCGACTGTTTAGCAAAAACACAGGTCTCTGCGAAGCCGCAAGGCGAAGTATAGGGGCTGACACCTGCCCGGTGCTGGAAGGTTAAGAGGAGGGGTTAGCGCAAGCGAAGCTCTGAATCGAAGCCCCAGTAAACGGCGGCCGTAACTATAACGGTCCTAAGGTAGCGAAATTCCTTGTCAGGTAAGTTCTGACCCGCACGAAAGGTGTAACGATCTGGGCACTGTCTCAACGAGAGACTCGGTGAAATTATAGTACCTGTGAAGATGCAGGTTACCCGCGACAGGACGGAAAGACCCCGTGGAGCTTTACTGCAGCCTGATATTGAATTTTGGTACAGCTTGTACAGGATAGGTAGGAGCCTTGGAAGCCGGAGCGCCAGCTTCGGTGGAGGCATTGGTGGGATACTACCCTGGCTGTATTGAAATTCTAACCCGAAGGCCTTATCGGCCTTGGAGACAGTGTCAGGTGGGCAGTTTGACTGGGGCGGTCGCCTCCTAAAAAGTAACGGAGGCGCCCAAAGGTTCCCTCAGAATGGTTGGAAATCATTCGTAGAGTGTAAAGGCACAAGGGAGCTTGACTGCGAGACCTACAAGTCGAGCAGGGACGAAAGTCGGGCTTAGTGATCCGGTGGTTCCGCATGGAAGGGCCATCGCTCAACGGATAAAAGCTACCCCGGGGATAACAGGCTTATCTCCCCCAAGAGTCCACATCGACGGGGAGGTTTGGCACCTCGATGTCGGCTCATCGCATCCTGGGGCTGTAGTCGGTCCCAAGGGTTGGGCTGTTCGCCCATTAAAGCGGTACGCGAGCTGGGTTCAGAACGTCGTGAGACAGTTCGGTCCCTATCCGTCGTGGGCGTAGGAAATTTGAGAGGAGCTGTCCTTAGTACGAGAGGACCGGGATGGACACACCGCTGGTGTACCAGTTGTCCTGCCAAGGGCATAGCTGGGTAGCTATGTGTGGAAGGGATAAGTGCTGAAAGCATCTAAGCATGAAGCCCCCCTCAAGATGAGATTTCCCATAGTGTTAAACTAGTAAGATCCCTCGAAGATGACGAGGTTGATAGGTCAGAGGTGGAAGCATGGTGACATGTGCAGCTGACTGATACTAATCGATCGAGGACTTAACCAAAAAAGAAAAGCGTAGGCGACTGTACTGCCTCGACAAGCGCTGGAACTTCTGACCGAAAAGTCGATAGACTTTGACAGAAGAAGTGAAGCGACCTCGAGAGGCTAGGAGCCGGAGCTAGACAAATGACTTCATGAATGTGCGTACGTTATCTAGTTTTGAAGGAATGAATCCTTCATAATAGTCTAGTGACGATGGCGAGAAGGTCACACCCGTTCCCATACCGAACACGGAAGTTAAGCTTCTCAGCGCCGATGGTAGTTGGGGCATTGCCCCTGTGAGAGTAGGACGTCGCTAGGCACTGAAAAGATCAACCTTAGGGTTGGTCTTTTTTTTGTTTCGAAAAACCGAAGGTTTTAGAAATCATTAAAATAGGTTTAGAAAGAATTGAAAATACGGTGGGTTTCGAGGAGCAAAGAGTTCAAGGAAGCAAGTGAGCGACAACCGGAATGTACAACGTACATGAGGATTGGAGGGAGTGCAGCTGACGCAGAAATCTGCCGCTCATCGGAAGCCGCCGACCGAACACGGAAGTTAAGCTTCGGCGCCGATGGTAGTTGGGGCATTGCCCCTGTGAGAGTAGGACGTCGCTAGGCACGGAAAAGATCAACCTTAGGGTTGGTCTTTTTATATTCAGGAAAACCGAAGGTAGAAAGAAATCAAAATACGGTGGGTTTCGAGGAGCAAAGAGTTCAAGGAAGCAAGTGAGCGACAACCGGAATGTACAACGTACATGAGGATTGGAGGGAGTGCAGCTGACGCAGAAATCTGCCGCTCATCGGAAGCCGCCGACCGAACACGGAAGTTAAGCTTCGGCGCCGATGGTAGTTGGGGCATTGCCCCTGTGAGAGTAGGACGTCGCTAGGCAAGTAAAAGATCAACCTTAGGGTTGGTCTTTTTATATTCAGGAAAACCGAAGGTAGAAAGAAATCAAAATACGGTGGGTTTCGAGGAGCAAAGAGTTCAAGGAAGCAAGTGAGCGACAACCGGAATGTACAACGTACATGAGGATTGGAGGGAGTGCAGCTGACGCAGAAATCTGCCGCTCATCGGAAGCCGCCGACCGAACACGGAAGTTAAGCTTCGGCGCCGATGGTAGTTGGGGCATTGCCCCTGTGAGAGTAGGACGTCGCTAGGCAAGTAAAAGATCAACCTTAGGGTTGGTCTTTTTATATTCAGGAAAACCGAAGGTAGAAAGAAATCAAAATACGGTGGGTTTCGAGGAGCAAAGAGTTCAAGGAAGCAAGTGAGCGACAACCGGAATGTACAACGTACATGAGGATTGGAGGGAGTGCAGCTGACGCAGAAATCTGCCGCTCATCGGAAGCCGCCGACCGAACACGGAAGTTAAGCTTCGGCGCCGATGGTAGTTGGGGCATTGCCCCTGTGAGAGTAGGACGTCGCTAGGCAAGTAAAAGATCAACCTTAGGGTTGGTCTTTTTATATTCAGGAAAACCGAAGGTAGAAAGAAATCAAAATACGGTGGGTTTCGAGGAGCAAAGAGTTCAAGGAAGCAAGTGAGCGACAACCGGAATGTACAACGTACATGAGGATTGGAGGGAGTGCAGCTGACGCAGAAATCTGCCGCTCATCGGAAGCCGCCGACCGAACACGGAAGTTAAGCTTCGGCGCCGATGGTAGTTGGGGCATTGCCCCTGTGAGAGTAGGACGTCGCTAGGCAAGTAAAAGATCAACCTTAGGGTTGGTCTTTTTATATTCAGGAAAACCGAAGGTAGAAAGAAATCAAAATACGGTGGGTTTCGAGGAGCAAAGAGTTCAAGGAAGCAAGTGAGCGACAACCGGAATGTACAACGTACATGAGGATTGGAGGGAGTGCAGCTGACGCAGAAATCTGCCGCTCATCGGAAGCCGCCGACCGAACACGGAAGTTAAGCTTCGGCGCCGATGGTAGTTGGGGCATTGCCCCTGTGAGAGTAGGACGTCGCTAGGCAAGTAAAAGATCAACCTTAGGGTTGGTCTTTTTATATTCAGGAAAACCGAAGGTAGAAAGAAATCAAAATACGGTGGGTTTCGAGGAGCAAAGAGTTCAAGGAAGCAAGTGAGCGACAACCGGAATGTACAACGTACATGAGGATTGGAGGGAGTGCAGCTGACGCAGAAATCTGCCGCTCATCGGAAGCCGCCGACCGAACACGGAAGTTAAGCTTCGGCGCCGATGGTAGTTGGGGCATTGCCCCTGTGAGAGTAGGACGTCGCTAGGCAAGTAAAAGATCAACCTTAGGGTTGGTCTTTTTATATTCAGGAAAACCGAAGGTAGAAAGAAATCAAAATACGGTGGGTTTCGAGGAGCAAAGAGTTCAAGGAAGCAAGTGAGCGACAACCGGAATGTACAACGTACATGAGGATTGGAGGGAGTGCAGCTGACGCAGAAATCTGCCGCTCATCGGAAGCCGCCGACCGAACACGGAAGTTAAGCTTCGGCGCCGATGGTAGTTGGGGCATTGCCCCTGTGAGAGTAGGACGTCGCTAGGCAAGTAAAAGATCAACCTTAGGGTTGGTCTTTTTATATTCAGGAAAACCGAAGGTAGAAAGAAATCAAAATACGGTGGGTTTCGAGGAGCAAAGAGTTCAAGGAAGCAAGTGAGCGACAACCGGAATGTACAACGTACATGAGGATTGGAGGGAGTGCAGCTGACGCAGAAATCTGCCGCTCATCGGAAGCCGCCGACCGAACACGGAAGTTAAGCTTCGGCGCCGATGGTAGTTGGGGCATTGCCCCTGTGAGAGTAGGACGTCGCTAGGCAAGTAAAAGATCAACCTTAGGGTTGGTCTTTTTATATTCAGGAAAACCGAAGGTAGAAAGAAATCAAAATACGGTGGGTTTCGAGGAGCAAAGAGTTCAAGGAAGCAAGTGAGCGACAACCGGAATGTACAACGTACATGAGGATTGGAGGGAGTGCAGCTGACGCAGAAATCTGCCGCTCATCGGAAGCCGCCGACCGAACACGGAAGTTAAGCTTCGGCGCCGATGGTAGTTGGGGCATTGCCCCTGTGAGAGTAGGACGTCGCTAGGCAAGTAAAAGATCAACCTTAGGGTTGGTCTTTTTATATTCAGGAAAACCGAAGGTAGAAAGAAATCAAAATACGGTGGGTTTCGAGGAGCAAAGAGTTCAAGGAAGCAAGTGAGCGACAACCGGAATGTACAACGTACATGAGGATTGGAGGGAGTGCAGCTGACGCAGAAATCTGCCGCTCATCGGAAGCCGCCGACCGAACACGGAAGTTAAGCTTCGGCGCCGATGGTAGTTGGGGCATTGCCCCTGTGAGAGTAGGACGTCGCTAGGCAAGTAAAAGATCAACCTTAGGGTTGGTCTTTTTATATTCAGGAAAACCGAAGGTAGAAAGAAATCAAAATACGGTGGGTTTCGAGGAGCAAAGAGTTCAAGGAAGCAAGTGAGCGACAACCGGAATGTACAACGTACATGAGGATTGGAGGGAGTGCAGCTGACGCAGAAATCTGCCGCTCATCGGAAGCCGCCGACCGAACACGGAAGTTAAGCTTCGGCGCCGATGGTAGTTGGGGCATTGCCCCTGTGAGAGTAGGACGTCGCTAGGCAAGTAAAAGATCAACCTTAGGGTTGGTCTTTTTATATTCAGGAAAACCGAAGGTAGAAAGAAATCAAAATACGGTGGGTTTCGAGGAGCAAAGAGTTCAAGGAAGCAAGTGAGCGACAACCGGAATGTACAACGTACATGAGGATTGGAGGGAGTGCAGCTGACGCAGAAATCTGCCGCTCATCGGAAGCCGCCGACCGAACACGGAAGTTAAGCTTCGGCGCCGATGGTAGTTGGGACTTTGTCCCTGTGAGAGTAGGACGTCGCTAGGCACTGAAAAGATCAACCTTAGGGTTGGTCTTTTTTTTGTGAGAAAATCTGAAGGTTCTGGAGTAACTAAAGCATGAGCACTCGGGAATATAAGAAATACCGGACCAGCAAACCGGACCAGCAAACCGATTATTCGGGTCTGCACATGGAAGAAAATAGGAAGCGTTAGATACTCAAGCACAATAATTTCAACAATATTTTATACTAAGACATACACAAACTAGCTTATTGTCATCATAGATTACTAAATAAACTAAATTAAAATATTTCATTATCTTTATAATTGTGTATACATTTTAGTGAATCCGGACAAAATGATGGTATGGAGGTGGAGGCAGTGAGTTCACTCGCAAATAGAAACCAATATGGGGAAACGTGTATTATATGTGAGCAAGAGAAAAAGAGAGGCATACACCTTTATACAAGATTCATTTGTTTAGATTGTGAGCAGGATATCATTCGTACGGAAACAAATGACCCAAAGTATCAATTTTACTTAGAACGATTAAAGAAGGTATCTACACCAGAGATATATTCATAGTTTTGCTGTATTGTAGTTAATATTGTAGCTTAGTATTGTCTTCGCGTTAGGTACAATTCTAAGTGCTTATTACCGGACCTAGTGGTATAGGTCCCTTTTTTTGTTTTATAATAAGGAAAAGGGTATGGGAAAGGTAAAGTTGATTATGGAGCAAACGCACACACCATTATTTGATGCTTTGGATAAACATGCAAAGATGAGACCACTATCAATGCATGTACCTGGGCATAAATATGGACAAGTTTTTTCAAGTAAGGGATATCCCTATTTTCATAAGTTATTAGAAATAGATGCAACTGAATTAAGTGGATTGGATGATTTGCATCATCCAGAAGGGGCTATTTTAGAAGCCCAAGCTTTATTAGCTGATTTATACGGAGTGGAAAAGAGTTATTTTCTAGTGAATGGTTCAACCGTAGGAAATTTGTCAATGATTCTGGCAGCTTGTTCAGCCAATGATACTGTAATTGTACAACGCAATTCACATAAATCTATTTTAAATGGTGTACGGATGGCTGGCGTCCAGCCTGTTTTTGTTCATCCTACCTATGACCAGGATGTGCAGGTAGCTTCCTTCGTTTCATTTAAAACGATTAGGAGAGCATTTGATACCTATCAGAACATAAAGGCTGTTATTTTAACAAGTCCTAACTATCATGGAATGATGAATAAAATGGAACTATCTAAAATTATTACGTACGCACATGAACATGGTGCAGTGGTTCTAATTGATGAAGCACATGGGGCACACTTTATGTTAGAAGGGTTTCCTTCATCAGCTATAACATTAGGTGCTGATATGGTCGTTCAATCAGCACATAAGACACTCCCAGCTATGACAATGGGTTCTTTTTTACATCTTAATAGTTATTTTGTAAAGCCTGAAGAGGTTGAGTATTATCTCCAGGTTTTACAGTCGAGTAGCCCGTCCTATCCAATAATGGCTTCACTTGATCTTGCAAGGCATTATCTTGCATCTATTGCAAAGAATGGTCCAAATAAAATTCTTGAAAAGATTAAGGGATTTATTCAACAGTTAGATAAGATACCACAAATTAAAGTTGTGAAATCAACGAATCAAGAGGTTCAAACGGACGTATTAAAAGTTACCATTCTATCTCGCTGCGAGTTGAATGGGTACCAACTTCAAACGGTTTTTGAAGAACAAGGCATATATACAGAGATGGCAGATCCAAACAATATCCTTTTTGTTTTGCCATTAACTGATGCTTTTGATGGCGATGGAGTAATTGAAAAAATTAAACAAGGTTTATGGGAATACAAGCCTTTATTGAGGAGCTTTTTAGATTTACATAATGAGGAAGTTGATACAATTACACCCCTCGCTCTTTGCTATAATGAAATTAAAGGGTACAATAAAAAGGTTGTTTCCTTCCGAGAGGCGGTTGGAAACATTTCCGGAGAAATGATTATTCCGTATCCACCTGGAATTCCTGTTCTTATGGAAGGAGAACAGGTAACCGAACGACATATTGAAATACTTAACACCTATATAAATACAGGTGCGCATATTCAAGGTGGAGATATGAGAAAAAAATATATAAAGATTTTATATAAGTAAGGGGCTTGAATAGAAGTGAAAGGTTATTTTATAACATTTGAAGGTCCTGAGGGTGCAGGCAAAACAACCATTTTAAGTATCCTTCACGCTGAGCTTTCAAAAAAAGGATATGATGTTATCTCAACAAGAGAACCAGGCGGAATTGAGATTGCCGAACAGATTCGTTCCGTTATATTGGATAAAAATAATACGAAAATGGATGGCCGAACCGAAGCTCTCTTATATGCTGCTTCACGACGTCAACATTTGGTTGAGAAAGTTATACCAGCTTTAGAAGAAGGAAAAGTTGTATTATGTGACCGGTTTGTTGATAGCTCTTTAGCTTATCAGGGATATGCACGAGAACTTGGAATTGATGAGGTTCTTTCGATAAATGAATTTGCCATTAATGGATTAATGCCATCATTGACTCTATTCTTCGACATTCAGCCAGAAAAGGGTCTAACAAGAATAGGGAAAAATAGTCAAAGAGAAGTGAATCGTCTAGATCTTGAAAATCTTTCTTTTCATCAAAAGGTTTATGAGGGTTACTTAAAGGTAGCGGACCGATTTAAGGAGCGCTTCCATACCATAAATGCGGAACTATCAATCGAAACAGTAACGAAAGAAGCACTTTCAGTTATTGAAAAACACTTGAATAAGGGATAATTAAACAAATTGCCTCAAAAGTCTGATGATTTCTGAGGTTTTTCTTTTCGTTGTGGCTATACTTGTTATAGAATAAAGACAACTATAGACACACACACATAGTTACCAAATTTCGTAATATGAAGGAACACATAAAAGTGATAGAATAAAGGGAGGTAAAATGATGAAGCTAGTCGTTGCAGTCGTACAGGATAAGGATAGCAACCGATTGTCACAAGCATTAGTCGAGCATAATTTCCGAGCTACAAAACTTGCTACAACAGGTGGTTTTCTAAAATCAGGTAATACTACGTTCCTTGTCGGGACGGAGGACATCCGTGTAAATAAATTATTAGACATTATCAAAGATAATTGCAAGCATCGTGAGCAAATGATTGCACCTGTTTCACCAATGGGTGGAAACGCAGATTCTTTTGTCCCATTCCCAGTGAAGGTTGAAGTAGGAGGAGCTACAGTGTTTGTATTACCGATTGATGAGTTCCATCAATTCTAAGTAAAAGGTGTTTTGATTCATGAAAATAAACCAAGATTTTCGTGTGAACATAGATAAGAATCATCCCAACCAGTCCAATAAGGTACCGGGGAATTCTACATTTAGCAAAATTGTCCATCAAGAAGGAAGTAAGCTTCAAATGGAGCAATTGACTAAACTACTGTCCCAAATAGATATGGCGGGAGAACGTCTCTCTCGCTCTCAAACTTTTCAGGATTTAGCTTCTTATAAATCCCTTGTAAAACGCTTTATTCATGAGGCAGTAGAGTACGGGATGGATGTTAAACAGTCCCATAGCTGGAACTTTAATGGGCAAGGGAGAACGCATAAACTTGTTGAAGAGATTGATAAGGAATTACTGGATCTCACACAAGAAATGGTTAACCAAGAACAAGGATCAATTGATATTCTCGGTAAGGTTGGTTTAATAAAAGGTTTATTAATCAATTTGTATACGTGATTTTTTGAAAGAGTGATGTATCGTGGAAAAAACATGGGAACAACTTCAGGAATATCAACCACTCGTAATAAAGACGGTTGAAAATAGTCTCAAGAAGGACAGGGTCGCCCATGCTTACTTATTTGAAGGAAGCCGAGGGACTGGTAAGAAGGAAGTAGGCTTTCTTTTGGCTAAAAGTCTATTCTGTCAGCATCCCAATGGTCATAAACCGTGTAATGAGTGTACGAACTGCCGAAGAATATCATCAGGAAACCATCCTGATGTTCATATTATCGAGCCAGATGGCTTGTCAATAAAAAAGTGGCAGATACAAGCATTGCAAGAGGAGTTCTCAAAAACAGGAGTCGAATCGAATCGTAAAGTTTATTTGATTAATCATGCTGATAAAATGACATCAAATGCAGCTAATAGTTTGTTAAAATTCCTGGAAGAGCCGTCAAGTCAGACAGTGGCGATTTTGCTTACCGAACAAATTCATCGAATGTTGAACACAATTCTATCTCGTTGCCAGGTTCTAACATTTCGGCCACTTGCTCCAAAAGTGATTCATGATCAGCTAGTAGCCGAGGGAATCTCTTCAACTATTGCTTCACTTGTTTCGCATACTACTAATAATATTGAAGAGGCACGCGAATTAAGTGAGGATGCTTGGTTTGGACAGTCCCGTTCAATAGTGATACAATTATATGAAGTAATGGTTACAAGGCCAACGCATGCTTTCTTTTTTGTGCAGGATCAATGGTTGCCTCATTTTAAAGAGAAAGAACAGTTAAGTTTTGGTTTAGATATATTATTACTGATTTATAAAGACTTATTATATATCCAACTTGGTAATGAAGAAAAACTAATTTTTCATGACCAGATTGCTAGTTTTAAACAACATGCACTCCAGACATCTACTAGACGTGTGAGTGATCAAATAGCAGCGGTATTAGAGGCGAAACGTCGTCTATACACCAACATGAACCCACATTTATTAATGGAGCAATTGGTAATAAAGTTACAGGAGGGATTTAAGCTTGTATGATGTAGTTGGTGTACGCTTTAAAAAAGCGGGTAAAATCTATTACTTTGACCCGAACGGCTTTACAATACCTGATGGCGAATATGTCATTGTCGAAACTGTTAGAGGTATAGAGTTTGGCAAAGTTGTAATAAATAAAAAACAGGTTGATGAAAATGACATCGTCCTGCCCCTGAAGAAGGTCATCCGTATAGCGGATTCAAAGGATAAATTAATTGTAGAAGAAAATAAGCAGGCTGCAAAAGAGGCGTATGATGTTTGTCAGGAGAAGGTAGTAGAACATAGTCTTGATATGAAGCTTGTTGATGTAGAATATACATTTGATAGAAATAAAGTAATTTTCTATTTTACTGCAGATGGACGTGTTGATTTTCGTGAGTTAGTTAAGGATCTAGCGGCCATTTTCCGTACGAGGATTGAATTAAGACAAATTGGTGTACGTGATGAAGCTAAGATGCTTGGTGGAATAGGGCCGTGTGGAAGAATGCTTTGTTGCTCGACCTTCCTAGGCGATTTTGAACCGGTTTCCATTAAAATGGCAAAGGATCAGAATCTCTCATTAAACCCTACTAAAATATCGGGTTTATGCGGTCGATTAATGTGTTGTTTAAAATATGAGAATGATGAATATGAAAGTGCAAAGGAACAACTTCCAGACTTGGGTGATGTAATTGAGACTACGAGTGGTGCTGGTAAAGTTGTTGGGCTTAATATTTTAGAGCGAGTACTTCAGTTAGAATTAGTTGGCCATGAACGCGTGGTTGAGTACACGTGGGAGGAACTACTGAAAGAAGGAGCGATTTCGATTCAAGCCACAGAATAATGAGGTGGAATGGGTGGACAAAAAGGATATTTTTGAATCTGTTAGTAGTATGGAAACTCAAATTGGGAATCTGTATAAACAACTAGGAGAATTAAAAGGACATCTAGGGCAATTACTTGAAGAGAATCATAATTTGAAAGTGGAGAACGACCTTTTACGTCGTCGACTGGATCAATCCATTTCAAAGAAAAAAGAAGAAAAGGCTGATAAAGCTCAAGAAATTAGACAAGTTGATATTGGTGAAGGATATGATAACTTAGCAAGACTTTATCAGGAAGGCTTCCATATTTGTAATGTACATTATGGAAGTATCCGATCTGAAGGCGACTGCTTATTCTGTCTCTCCTTTTTAAATAAGAAATAGGTCCTTTCCAAATGGGGAGGCCTTTTTCATTTTATGGGGAAAGATTATAATGAAATGAAAAGATAATCATAGGAAGGAATACTTTGTGATGGTTCAATTACTAGATGATGAAAGACTAGATCATTTGCTGGCAGAGAATTTAAGAATTATCCAATCCCCGTCGGTTTTCGCATTTTCATTGGATACGGTACTATTAGCGAGATTTGTATACGTACCGATACAAAAGGGAAAGATTATCGATTTATGTACAGGCAATGGTGTAATTCCGTTGTTATTAAGTAGAAGATCTAAAGCAGAGATAACCGGTGTTGAAATACAAGAACGTATTTTTGACATGGCAAGAAGAAGTATTGACTATAATGAACTGTCAAATCAACTATCGTTAATCCACGGGGATCTTAAGGATATGCCTAGAAAATTAGGGCACGGAAAATACGATGTTGTAACATGTAATCCACCATATTTTCCAACACCAAAAGCAGATGAAGTTAATAAAAATGAACATCTTGCAATAGCTCGACATGAAATTTATTGTACATTAGAGGATTGTATACGAGTCAGTAGTCAGTTGGTAAGGCAAGGAGGAAAGGTTGCATTTGTTCATCGCCCCGGCCGACTCATGGATATTCTCACCTTAATGAGAAAATACCGAGTTGAGCCAAAGCGATTACAATTTGTTCATCCAAGAATGGGGAAAGAGGCCAATACTATTTTGGTCGAAGGAATGAAAGATGGAAATGCAGATTTAAAAGTTTTACCACCCTTATATGTATATGATGAGAACAAAGAGTACACAAAGGAAATAAGGAAGATACTCTATGGGGACGAATAAGCACTTTTTTTATGTTGTGGAGTGTAAGGATGGTACCTTTTATGCAGGTTATACGAAAGATGTTGAGGAACGTCTGAAAAAACATAATGAAGGAAAAGGGGCAAAATATACAAGAGGAAGAGGCCCAATAAAATTAGTATTTGCTCAAGGATTTGAAACGAAGGAAGAAGCAATGCGTGCAGAATATAGATTTAAACAACTTACGCGACCTGAGAAGGAAAGGTTGCTTGCAATGGAAAGTGAGGAGCGGTATGTGGCAGCAAAAAAGCTTTCAACCAAGTTATGAGTATGGAACGTTATATCTTGTTCCAACTCCCATTGGAAATTTAGAGGATATGACATTTCGGGCGATTAAGATGTTAAAGGAATCTTCTTTTATCGCAGCAGAAGATACAAGACAAACAAAAAAGCTCTGTCATTACTATGAAATCGAAACTCCGATTATTAGTTACCATGAACATAATAAAAAAGTTAGTGGGGAGAAGATCCTTACTTTACTACGTGAGGGTAAAGATGTGGCGCTTGTTAGCGATGCAGGAATGCCGACAATTTCTGACCCAGGTTATGAGTTAGTTGTAGAGGCAGTTCGGGAAAATTTGTATGTTGTTCCGCTCCCAGGAGCAAATGCAGCATTAACGTCACTGATTGCATCTGGATTGGGTACACAGCCTTTTTATTTTTACGGTTTTTTAGACCGCAATAAGAAAGAGAAAAGAAAACAGTTAGAAAGTCTTATAAATATTCAAGCTACGATGCTTTTTTATGAAGCTCCTCACCGATTAAAAGAAACGTTAAAAATCATGAGAGAGATTTTAGGGAATCGACAAATAGTTATTTCACGAGAGTTAACAAAGAAATTTGAAGAATTTATTCGCGGGGACTTGGATGAGATTATTGCATGGACGGATGTAGACACAGTACGTGGTGAATTTTGCCTAGTTGTTGAGGGAGCTAAACAAGTAGAAACTGCGAATGTAGAAGCATGGTGGGAAGACTTAACAGTGGAGCAACATGTACTACATTATGTTAAATCTCAAGCACTGCCAACAAAAGAAGCAATTAAACAAGTAGCCAAGGATCGTGGGCAACAAAAGAGGGAGATTTACCAACAGTATCACGGTTTATCCTAAATAAAAAAAGCTTCGCAACGGAAGCTTTTTTTCTTATTATTTTACAACTGCAATATTATCTTGAAGCTCTTTAAGAATTTGTTCTGCACCTTCACGGCTAAGTACAATCTTACCGTTAGCAAGAGTGAAATTGTCATCAGAAATTTCACCAGTCACTTGGCAAGTCATATTTGGCTTGTATTTCTTTAAGATAATTTTGTCATCGTCAACATAAATTTCTAAAGCATCTTTTTCAGCGATATCTAATGTACGACGAAGCTCGATAGGAATAACAACACGACCTAATTCATCAACTTTACGAACAATACCTGTAGATTTCATATCATTTTTTCTCCTCTCGGTTAATCTTATATTTATCTCTCTATATCGTCAATTTTCGACAAATTGATTTCTAGATAATAATATCAAGATTTCCATTTACCGTCAATCATTTTTAACTACAATTCTTATAAAATATGTATAATAATGGGACTGAATGTCGTATAACAGAGGGGTTCTAAAGGGATACATAGTATATGAATCTACATTTTTTGGGAAAAAATCTGTACCATAATAGAGGATAAACTGGAAAACCAAATCGATAAGGATTAGTAGAGTTTTGTAGAAATTTGTCGAATTTAGTCATATCTATTTGACGGTTCGTAAGGTTTCTATTCTAAATTGCTCGTACTTTAATAAAGATACGATGCAGTATATGTAATTTGTCTCATCCTGGGATGCTTGCGCTTTTCTCGTGCTTTAGGTATATTTTGAAGATATAATAGGAATAGATGAAAAGTAATGTCTTACTCTAGCGAATTCTTAAGAGGAGGTTTAACAATGGCGCAAGAAAATAAAACATTTTATTTAACCACACCCATTTATTATCCAAGTGGGAAATTACATATAGGACACGCATATACAACTGTAGCAGCAGATGCTATGGCTAGATATAAAAGACTACGTGGATATGATGTAATGTTTTTAACAGGAACCGATGAGCACGGTCAAAAAATACAGCGTTCGGCTACGGAAAAAGGTGTTACACCACAAGCTTATGTTGACGAGATTGTGTCAGGTATCCAAGAATTATGGAGCAAACTTGAGATTTCCTATGATGATTTCATTCGTACTACAGAAGATCGCCATAAAAAGGTTGTCGAAAAGATTTTTGACCAATTGGTGAAACAAGGAGATATTTACCTAGATAAATATGAGGGTTGGTATTGTACACCTTGCGAATCCTTCTTCACAGAAAGACAATTAGTAGATGGAAATTGTCCAGACTGTGGTCGTTCTGTAGAAAAGGTTAAAGAAGAATCTTATTTCTTTAAAATGAGCAAGTATGTAGACCGCTTACTTCAGTATTACGAAGAAAACCCGGAATTTATCCAACCGGAATCTAGAAAAAATGAAATGGTTAATAACTTTATTAAGCCTGGCCTTGAGGATTTAGCTGTTTCGAGAACAACTTTTGACTGGGGAATAAAAGTTCCTGGCGATCCAAAGCACGTCATTTATGTATGGATTGATGCGTTATCGAACTATATTACTGCATTAGGTTACGGTACTGATGATGATTCAAAGTATCGAAAATATTGGCCTGCAGATGTACATTTAGTAGGAAAGGAAATCGTTCGTTTCCACACAATCTATTGGCCAATTATGCTAATGGCGTTGGATCTCCCATTACCGAAAAAGGTATTTGCCCACGGTTGGTTATTAATGAAGGATGGGAAAATGTCGAAATCCAAAGGGAATGTCGTTGACCCAGTTACTTTAATTGACCGTTACGGTCTTGATTCTCTACGCTATTATCTATTACGTGAAGTTCCTTTTGGAGCTGATGGTGTCTTTACACCTGAAGGGTTTGTTGAGAGAATCAATTTTGATTTGGCAAATGACTTAGGGAACCTGTTGAACCGGACTGTTGCAATGATTGGAAGATATTTTGATGGTGCAATTCCAGTGTATCAAGGTAATCACTCCGAATTTGATACTCAACTAGCTACTTTTGCTGAAGAAACGGTATCAAGATACGAAGTAGCAATGGAGAAAATGGAATTTTCCGTCGCTCTTACAGCGTTATGGCAATTTATTAGCCGTACTAACAAATATATTGATGAAACTCAGCCTTGGGTTGTTGCAAAAGATGAAGCTAGAAAGGATGAGTTAGGCTCTATTATGAGTCACTTAGCAGAATCACTTCGATTCTCAGCAATTATGCTTGAACCATTCTTAATCAAAACACCAGGAGAGATTTTTACACAACTCGGAATTAAAGATGAGGGATTAAAAACCTGGGAAAGTCTAGCTGAGTTTGGATTGAAACAAGAAGGCATACAAGTTACAAAAGGCGAACCTATTTTCCCACGTTTAGAAATTGCCGATGAAGTGGAATATATTAAACAAAAGATGCAAGGTAGTGTGAAAAAAGAAGAGCCTGTCCAAGAAGTAGAAGAAGCAGATGAAATTACGATCGATGACTTTATGAAGGTTGAACTTCGTGTTGCAGAGGTTCTTCAGGTAGAACCGGTGAAAAAGGCCGACAAACTATTAAAGCTTCAATTGGACTTAGGTGACGAGAAACGCCAGGTTGTTTCTGGTATTGCCCAATATTACACTCCTGAAGAACTAGTGGGTAGGAAGGTTATTTGTGTAACAAACCTGAAACCAGTAAAACTGCGTGGTGAGCTATCCCAAGGTATGATATTAGCGGGATCTGTAGATGGAAAACTCGCAGTCGCAACAATTGATCAAAGCCTACCAAATGGAGCGAAAGTAAAGTAACAAAAAGAGCGTATGGTACCAGGAACTAGACATGAAGAAGGAAGGACAGATATATTCTGTCCTTTTTACATATTAGATTATAAATTAAGGAGTATTTTACATGTTAATCGATACACATGCACATTTAAACGCAATTCAGTATCAAGATGATTTAGAAGAAGTAATTGGAAGAGCGCAAAGTGAGGGTGTAACAACCATAGTTGTTGTAGGTTTTGACAGAGAGACGATTACAAGAGCTATTGAATTGGCAGAACGCTATGAGTTTATCTATGCAACAGTGGGTTGGCACCCGGTTGATGCAATAGACATGACTGATGAAGATCTCAAATGGATTGAGGAACTCTGTGCACACCCTAAGGTAGTAGCACTAGGAGAGATGGGGCTTGATTACTATTGGGACAAGTCTCCAAAGGATATTCAAAAGAAAGTCTTTCGTAAGCAAATCGCTTTAGCAAAGAAAGTAAAGCTACCAATCATTATCCACAATCGTGAGGCTACAGCTGATATTGTTGAAATTCTTCAAGAAGAGAATGCAAGTGAAGTCGGTGGAATTATGCACTGCTTTACAGGTAGTGTAGAAGTTGCAAGACAATGCATGGATATGAACTTTTACATCTCATTTGGTGGTCCAGTGACCTTTAAAAACGCTAAAAAACCAAAAGAAGTGGCAGCAGAAATTCCACTAGACCGTCTCTTAATCGAAACAGATTGCCCTTATTTAACGCCACATCCATTTAGAGGAAAACGAAACGAGCCAAGTTATGTGAAATATGTAGCAGAGCAAATTGCGGAGCTAAAAGGAGTCTCTTTTGAGGAAATTGCTCAAAAAACATCCGACAATGCGAGGCGATTTTTCGGCATAAAGTGATAGCAATTTTTGTCAAAAAATGAGGTAGCTTGTCCAACAATAAGTTAAATAGAAAAAGTTCTACATGTCTCCATTCTCTCATATATATCTTTGTCGACAACTAATTCTTTCTTTTTAAATATTCTTCTTGCATAATATTCTACAACGGAGAGCTGAGAAGGGGTGGGGTTGACAGAATATAATATACTTTATATAATCCACTGAGAGAAGGAGGCGTTTTTCATTTGCTTAAAAACATGAAAAAACTGTTTTCCGAGTCAAAACACAAAAAGAGATTTATAGTCTTGATAAGTAGTTTTATAGTCTTAGTAGCAGCGGGTACTGGATATGCTACATATGAAACCACGAAGGATACAGTTACACTATCATTAAATGGTAATGAGCAAGTTATAAGGACGCACGCAAACACGGTTGCTGAAGTACTACAAGATTTAAAGATTGATGTTTCAAAACATGATGAGCTTTCACCGTCAATAGATACGGTAATCAAAGACAATATGAAAGTGACATGGTTAGAGGCCATTCCTGTTGAACTTGTAGTAGATAACCAGCCGAAAGAGGTCTGGACAACAGTTAATACCGTGGAAGATCTTTTCAAAGAAGAGAAGGTAGAAGTTTCAGAGCACGATAAGGTCAGTCCTAATTTAGATACAGAGTTAAAAAAAGATATGAAAGTTGAAGTTGAAAAAGCATTTCAGCTTACTTTAAATGACGGCGGTAACGAAAAGCAAATTTGGTCCACTTCGACTACTGTCGCTGACTTTTTAAAAGGTCAAAATGTTACACTAAATGAATTGGATCGCGTAGAACCAGGGATGGAAGAACAGATTACAGCAGATAGTGTTGTCAATGTTGTACGAGTAGAAAAAGTCACCGATGTAGTGGAAGAATCAATTGCCTTTGCAGTTGTGAAGAAAAAAGACAACAGTATTGATAAAGGTAAAGAAAAAGTTGTAACTTCTGGGCAAGAAGGTAAACTTGCAAAGCACTATGAAGTCGTTCTTGAGAATGGAAAAGAAGTCTCAAGAGACCTTATTAAAACAGAAACCCTTAAAGATAGTAAAGACAAAGTTGTAGCAGTGGGTACTCGTGAAATTGTTCAACAGGTTTCCCGTGGTACAGGTAATGTAGCAAAGGAATTCTATGTTTCTTCTACGGCTTATACTGCCTATTGTAGCGGGTGTTCAGGTATTACTGCGACTGGAATTAATCTTCGTGCAAATCCGAATGCGAAGGTTATTGCAGTAGATCCTAGTATAATACCACTAGGCACAAAAGTGTATGTGGAAGGCTATGGATATGCAGTTGCTGCGGATAAAGGCACGAATATTAAAGGTCACAAAATCGATGTCTTTTTCTCAGAGAAATCTCAAGCCTATCGTTGGGGCCAACGAAAGGTCAAAATCCAAATTTTAAATTAACTACTGTATAACCACAGAGGATTTATTCCTCTGTTTTTTTATGTCTAGCTTCAGCACTTCTTTTTATGTCTATGTCTTTTTTGTTATAATTATGTAATATTTGTATCTATATTGTTAGACGAAATACATTGAGAAAGGTTTCAAAAAAAATGAAAATAAAAGAAATAATTGTTGTGGAAGGTAAAGATGATACCGTAGCGATAAAAAGAGCAGTTGATGCCGATACAATTGAAACGAACGGATCTGCTGTTAATAAAGAGGTTATAGAAAGAATTAAACATGCTTATGAAGTAAGAGGGGTCATCGTATTCACTGATCCGGATTATCCAGGTGATCGCATCCGCAAAATTGTCTCGAATGCTGTACCAGGCTGTAAACATGCTTTTCTTCCAAAAAGTGAGGCACTTGCTAAGTCTGGAAAAAAGGTAGGTGTTGAGCATGCTACTCCAGAAGCGATTCGCAAAGCGTTAGCAGATGTTAAAAAAGAACAGGAAGCCTTTCACTCTGAGATCGAATTTGACGAGCTAGTAGACGCAGGATTGATTGGAGGGAGTATGGCGAAAGAACGAAGAGAAAAGCTGGGCGTCCTTCTGAAAATTGGTTATACTAACGGGAAACAACTTTATAAGCGTCTACAAATGTTCCAAATCACAAGAGAGGCATTTGACCAGGCAATTGAAAAAGTGCTACAGGGGGAAAAGCAAAGTGATTAAAGATATAGCCACACCAATAAGAACAAGAGCAATTTTAGAAAAGCATGGTTTTTCATTTAAGAAAAGCCTTGGACAGAATTTTTTAATTGATACTAATATACTACATCGTATTGTTGACCACGCTGAGATTACCGAGGAATCAGCAGCAATTGAAATTGGACCAGGAATCGGGGCGCTAACTGAACAGCTAGCTAAGCGAGCTAAAAAGGTTGTTGCATTTGAAATTGATGGGCGGCTTTTACCAATCTTAGCCGATACTTTATCTCCTTATCCTAATGTGGAGATTATCCATGAGGATGTTTTAAAGGCAGATGTGCAAACTGTCATACATGAACAAATGCAGGGCATCAAAGATATTATGGTTGTGGCCAATCTCCCTTACTATGTAACAACGCCAATAATTATGAAACTGTTAACAGAAAACCTCCCATTAAGAGGTATTGTGGTTATGCTTCAAAAGGAGGTTGCAGACCGAATTTCTGCAGCACCAGGAACAAAGGATTATGGCTCATTATCAATTGCTATCCAGTACTATACAACAGCTGAAACTGTCATGATAGTGCCTAAGACCGTATTTGTTCCACAACCGAATGTCGACTCAGCTGTGATTCGACTATTAAAAAGAGAAGAGCCCGCTGTAAAGGTAGAAAATGAACCTTTCTTCTTTGAAGTTGTTCGTGCCGCTTTTGGACAACGGAGGAAGACAATTTTAAATAATTTAACGACGAACCTTCCGAGTGGAAAGGTCTTGAAGGAAGTCATAGAAGGCTGTTTAGCAGATGCCAATATCGACCCAAAACGTCGTGGTGAAACCTTATCAATTGAAGAATTTGGACGTTTAAGTGATGTACTATTTAATGCACTACACAAAGGACCTACAGAATCGTAGGTCTTTTTTTCTACTTTTAGAACAGAGTGGCAATTCAATTACTTCATTTCTCACCACTTAATACTGTTTTGCATAGGCTAACAAGTAGGTAACTTAACATGCACTTAAAGAGAAATTACCTCGAAGTTGGAGTGGATGAGGATGGATATAAGGGTTGGCGATATTGTCGCACGTAAATCCTATAAATTTGATTTATTGTTTAAAGTAACTGAAATCACACAAGATCAGATAGTTTATCTATACGGTGAGGATGTAAGGCTAGTTGCAGATGCCCCGTATGATGATTTAGTTGTCGTAAATGAGAACGAAAGATTGAAAAGGCAGCGAATGGATCGAGAAAAGGTAGACCATTCCTATCGGTTATTCCGCCAGGATTATCAGTTGACTAGGGAAAAAAGTGAATACAATGCAACAGGGGGATACTCAAATGATGCCGAATTTTTTCAGATGCCAGGAAGAGTTTTGCATATAGATGGTGATCCAAATTACTTAAAAAAGTGCCTCGATTTGTATGAAAAAATAGGTGTACCTGTATATGGAGTTCATTGTCATGAAAAAGAGATGCCAGATAAAATTGATGGATTACTTGATAAATATAGGCCGGATATCCTTGTTATAACAGGACATGATGCCTTTTCGAAATCAAAAGGGAAGGTTACGGAACTAAAGGCTTATCGACACTCTCGTCATTTTGCTCAAACGGTACGGCAAGCAAGAAAAAGAGTCCCGCATTTAGATCAACTTGTCATCTTTGCAGGTGCTTGTCAGTCCCATTTTGAGTCTTTAATAAGAGCTGGAGCAAATTATGCAAGTTCACCGTTAAGGGTCAATATACACGCTCTAGACCCTGTTTACATTGTTGCAAAGATTAGCTTTACCCCATTTGATGAAAGAATTAATGTATGGGATGTACTTCGCAATACATTAACCGGTGAAAAGGGTCTTGGTGGAATTGAAACAAAGGGCGTATTACGAACTGGAATGCCATATCAGAGGCTGGTTGATGATGAAGATAAAGGGGATCTCTAACGTTAATACGCTAGGGACCCCCTGGAATTTTATTACATATAAATGTAGTTAAGAAATTTGTCGATGAAAGAAATCTTGATTTTATACATATTGACAATACTTTTGTACATACTATCGGTTGTGCACTGAGAAATTTGTAGTAAAAAATTCGTTGACAAGTATTTTGTATCATTGTTATAATTTTAGTTTTATTTGACGTTTGGTAATATTTTTGGTATACTAAGAATAGTGAGGTGGAGTGAAATGGGAAAAACTTTGCTTGATATTAAACGGTCTTTAGATACTAATTTAGGTAAGCGACTTACTTTAAAGGCAAATGGTGGTCGTAGAAAAACAATAGAGCGCTCAGGAGTGCTCGCTGAAACGTACCCCTCTGTATTCGTAATTGAATTAGATCAGGATGAAAATTCCTTTGAGCGGGTTTCATACAGTTATGCTGATATCCTTACAGAAACCGTACAATTAACTTTCTTTGATGAGACATCTGGGAATATAGCGATAAGTGGGCAGTAGACACCTTTGTTTGCTGCTTTTTTATTTTTATTAAACGTGATACTCTTCCGTTAGAGTATCACGTTTTTTTATTTCATTTGTTTAGTCACTAAATTGAAGAAAATAGTATATTAATTAAAATGGTTGTTAATAATGAATAAAATAACAACTGGAAATATCCGATTTATTAGTGGGAACTCTGTGTGAGCACAGCTCACTCACTTTGGAATGATGCTTTTATAATGGCTAAATCGGTGATATGTGTTGTGTTGGCCCAAAATTTGTTACTATAACTAACCCTTCTTCATCAAATACTAAGGTTGTCGTAGATGGAAAGAAAGGGGTTGTATTTATTGGGTAGACGTAGAGGGATTATGTCGGAAGCCTTTAAAGAAGAGCTAGCGAAGGAACTTGGTTTTTACGATACAGTTAAAAATGAAGGTTGGGGTGCAATTCGATCTCGTGATGCTGGAAATATGGTAAAACGAGCAATTGAAATTGGCCAACAGCAGCTTGCCAATAAAGGGAAACACCAATAAAAGTATTTCTTTGAACTACGACGCCGAAGCAGCTTTGCTTCGGCTATTTTTATATAGGAAAAAGGTCATAATGTACAAATTACATAAAAAACAGTGTGGACACTATGACATGTTGTTTTTGCGGTGTTTACTTTGTGGTACAATGTCAATATTGAATTTACGTTTAAAGCAGGTGTTTTCATGAAATTATTAGTTAAGGCCCCAGCAAAGATAAATTTGGCTCTTGATGTCTTAAACAAGCGCCAAGATGGTTATCATGAGGTGCGGATGATAATGACGACCATTGATCTTTCGGACAGGCTTGAATTATCGGATTATGATGGAGATGAAATAAAGGTTATCTCTCATAATCGTTTCGTACCAGATGACAGCCGCAACTTAGCATACCAAGCTGCAAACTTATTGAAACAACGTTACGGTGTGAAAAAGGGCGTAATCATTTCGATTACAAAATCAATTCCGGTAGCAGCAGGACTTGCTGGTGGGAGCAGTGATGCAGCTGCGACTCTAAGAGGTTTGAATAAATTTTGGGACCTCGGTCTTAGTTTGGATGAACTAGCCTCTTTAGGTGCGGAAATTGGTTCAGATGTCTCTTTTTGTGTGTATGGTGGAACGGCTCTTGCAACTGGTAGAGGAGAGATTATTACTGAATTACCCTCACCACCACATTTTTGGGTCATACTAGCTAAGCCAACAATCGGTGTATCGACGGCAGATGTATATCGAAATCTATCTATTGACCAAATTAATCACCCTGATGTGGATGGGATGATTAAAGCAATTGAGACGAAAGATTTTGCTGGGATTTGTGATCGAGTCGGGAATGTATTAGAGGACGTAACCTTGAAGATGCACCCGGAAGTAGCCCATATTAAAGATCAAATGAAACGGTTCGGTGCAGATGCAGTACTAATGAGTGGTAGTGGTCCTACTGTCTTTGGACTTGTCCAAAGAGAATCAAGGATGCATCGAATATACAATGGATTACGTGGTTTTTGTGATCAGGTTTATGCGGTTAGGTTACTCGGTGAACGAAATAAAATGTAACCCTTTCTTGGGCAGAGAGTATAACCCTGACAGAAATAAATGAACTAAGACGAAGAACGTCAAGTCCTGTGAAACGTCAGTGTTACAAAACATCGTGTTTGCCTTCAGCTTCCGGCGGATGCTGAAGGTTTATTTGATTAAGGCGTACATTAATGATATATTATCATTAAAACATTCGGATTTTGGAGGAGAACTATGAAATTTAGACGGAGTAGTAGACTTGTTGATATGACAAATCACTTGCTTTTACACCCACAGCACCTTGTATCTCTTTCCTATTTTGCGCTAAAATATGACTCAGCTAAATCCTCTATTAGTGAGGATTTAGCGATTATTAAGCAAACCTTTGAGCAACAGGGAATTGGAACATTAATAACGGTAGCAGGGGCAGCGGGTGGTGTTAAGTTTATTCCAATGGTCGCGGAAGAAGACGCACGTACAGTAGTTGGAGAATTATGTGAGGTAATTGCAAACCCAGAGAGGCTTCTTCCAGGTGGATATCTATACTTAACGGATATACTAGGTGACCCAAGAATTGTAAATAAAATCGGGAAAATTTTCGCCTCAATCTATTCTAACCATGAGATTGATGTTGTCATGACTGTGGCAACCAAGGGAATCCCCTTAGCATACGCTGTTGCGTCATATTTGGACGTACCGGTAGTGATAGTAAGGCATGATAATCGAGTCACGGAAGGTTCTACCGTGAGTATAAATTATGTGTCTGGATCAACAAAGCGTATTCAGACCATGGTACTGGCGAAACGAAGCTTGAAGGAAGGTTCTAATGTCTTAATCATTGATGACTTTATGAAGGCTGGCGGTACTGTTCAAGGAATGGTGAGTATTCTAGAAGAGTTTAACGCAAATGTAAAAGGAATTGGTGTTCTAGTTGAGTCTGAAGGAGTCGAAGAAAGACTTGTTGATGAGTACATATCCTTAGTAAAGTTAACAGATGTTAATGTAAAAGAAAAACAGATTAAAGTAGCTGTAGGTAACTACGAATCTTATTTACAACAAGTAGAAATTGAAGATGAGGTGGGGGAAGAATGAAACAAGTTCAAACAAATCAAGCACCAGCTGCTATTGGACCTTATTCACAAGGAATCGTTGTAAACAATATGTTTTTTAGTTCAGGGCAAATACCTTTAACACCCGCTGGAGAGCTAGTAAGTGGTGGAATCAAAGAACAGACCCAGCAGGTCTTTAAAAACCTTCAAGCGGTTCTTACAGAGGCAGGGGCATCTTTGGACACAGTTGTAAAAGCCACTGTATTTATTAAAAATATGGATGACTTTGCAGACTTAAATGAAGTCTACGGAGAGTATTTCGTAGGACATAAACCTGCTCGTTCTACGGTAGAAGTTGCACGACTTCCGAAGGATGTTTTAGTAGAGATTGAAGTCATTGCACTCGTAAAATAACACCGTTTTTTACAAATATTCTGTTCATTCACAAAAAAGTATGAATCTTTTTAAAAAATTATTTAATATTTAGCAGGAGATTTCGTTTTTCCGTTGAATATGAATAACTAAGTTTTTATATAGTCAAAAAGGTGGTGAACAGAATGGAAGTAACAGACGTTAGATTACGCCGCGTTAATACGGAAGGTAGAATGAGAGCGATTGCATCAATTACGTTGGACCATGAATTTGTTGTTCATGACATTCGTGTAATTGATGGCAACAATGGTTTATTTGTTGCTATGCCAAGCAAACGCACTCCAGATGGAGAGTTTCGTGACATTGCTCATCCAATTAACTCAGGTACGCGTGGAAAGATTCAAGATGCGGTACTAGCTGAGTATCACCGTTTAGGTGAAGTTGAAGTTGAGTTTGAAGAAGCGGGAGCATCATAAAAATAAATTGTACGTTAAGAGCCTACTTGTATTATAGGCTCTTTTTCTATGCCTAAATAATCTCTTAATAATACTTTCCAATTAAAAAAATGAGGTACTTTAGTTAGTCTTCTTGAAAATGGTCTCTTTTTAAGATATATTCGAAATGGATAAAAAGGTTTAGTTTCAATTTTTTGAGGCGTGAACCTCAGTCAGACAAAGTAGAAACCTCTGGTTTTTGCCTCAAAGCTTTACTTAAAGACGTTTGAGCAAACTATACGCCGAGGTGATTTTAATATGGAGGCCTGGACATGACAAACAGATATGGCGTAATTTTGGCCGCAGGGCAAGGGACACGTATGAAATCTAAGCTTTATAAGGTCCTACACCCTGTTTGTGGTAAGCCAATGGTGGAGCATGTAGTGGATCAACTATCAAAAGTATCCCTAGAAAAGCTTGTGACAATCGTTGGACATGGAGCGGAAAAAGTTAAAGCACAAATTGGAGATAAAAGTGAGTATGCCCTTCAAGAAAAACAGTTAGGGACTGCACATGCCGTGATGCAGGCAGCTAGCCACCTTGCAAATGAAAAGGGAGTAACTTTAGTTGTGTGTGGTGATACGCCACTTATTACAGCAGAAACGATGCAATCCCTACTTGAACAGCATGAACAAGCAGGAGCTAAGGCAACAATCCTGACAGCTGTGGCTACAGAGCCAACTGGGTATGGAAGAATTGTTCGTAATGCACAAGGCCATGTTGAACGTATTGTTGAACATAAAGATGCAACAGATGAAGAACGTAAAATCACTGAAATCAATACAGGTACATATTGCTTTGATAACGAATCATTATTTGAAGCGCTTTCAAATGTTTCTAATAACAATGTGCAGGGAGAGTACTATTTACCTGATGTTATAGAAATATTGAAAACAAAGGGTGAAATCGTTTCTGCCTTCCAGACAGCTTCGTTTGAAGAAACGCTTGGAGTGAATGACCGGTATGCATTATCACAAGCGGAAAAACTAATGAAACAAAGAATTAATAAGCAACACATGATGAATGGTGTAACAATTATTGATGCAGATAATACGTACATTTCTGCAGATGCAAAAATTGGTTCAGACACTGTTTTACATCCTGGAACTGTTATAATAGGGGATGTAGAAATAGGAAATGACTGTGAGATTGGTCCCAATTCTGAAATAAAGAATTGTAAAATTGGAGAAAGGACAGTAATCCGCCATTCAATTGCGCATGATAGTAGTATTGGAAATGATGTAGCAATTGGACCTTTTGCACATATCCGTCCTGCCTCACAAATTAGTGATAAGGTGAAAGTTGGAAACTTTGTTGAATTGAAAAAAGCTATATTTGGTGAGGGAAGTAAAGCATCTCATCTAAGCTATATTGGGGATGCAGAAGTTGGTACAAATGTAAATATAGGTTGTGGTTCTATTACTGTAAACTACGATGGTAAAAATAAATTTTTAACTAGAATTGAGGACGATGCGTTTATTGGATGCAATTCAAATCTAGTAGCTCCAGTTACAGTTGGAAAAGGGGCTTATGTTGCAGCAGGATCAACGATCACTAGCGAAGTTCCAAGTAATGCACTTTCAATTGCAAGAGCACGCCAAGTGAATAAAGAGGATTATGTAGAGCGCCTGAATCAAAAGAAAAATTCCTAATGGAGGTTGGGGAAGATCATGCCTAATCAATACCGTGACTCAAGTTTAAAAGTGTTTTCGTTAAATTCGAATGCACCTTTGGCAGAGGAAATCGCAAATTCCATTGGTGTCGAGCTTGGAAAATGCTCTGTTACACGTTTTAGCGATGGAGAAGTTCAAATTAACATTGAAGAAAGCATTCGTGGTTGTGACGTGTTTGTCATTCAATCAACAAGTGCACCAGTGAATGAACATATCATGGAAGTCCTAATCATGATCGATGCACTTAGACGTGCTTCCGCAAAAACCATTAATATTGTTATGCCGTATTATGGATATGCGAGACAAGACCGCAAGGCACGTGCACGTGAGCCTATTACAGCAAAGCTTATCGCAAATCTGTTAGAAACTGCAGGGGCAGATCGTGTGATCACGTTAGATCTTCATGCACCACAGATTCAAGGCTTTTTCGATATTTTAATCGACCACCTAATGGGTGTACCGATTCTAGCGGAGTACTTTAAAACTAAGAACCTGCAAGACATTGTCATTGTATCTCCAGATCATGGTGGGGTTACACGTACACGTAAAATGGCAGATCGCCTAAAGGCCCCAATCGCAATAATCGATAAACGTCGCCCTAGACCAAATGTAGCTGAAGTTATGAATATTGTCGGGAATATTGAAGGGAAAACAGCAATATTAATAGATGATATCATTGATACAGCAGGAACAATAACGTTAGCGGCGAATGCATTAGTTGAAAATGGTGCTGCAGAGGTATATGCCTGCTGTACACATCCGGTATTGTCAGGGCCAGCAATTGAACGTATTCAAAATTCAAAAATCAAAGAACTGGTAGTAACCAACACTATTCTTTTACCTGAAGAGAAAAAGATAGATAAAATTAAGGAACTATCAGTTGCTTCGCTGATTGGTGAAGCTATCATTCGTGTCCATGAGCAACAATCTGTCAGCACACTTTTTGATTAATTTATAAATAGGCAGATGGGTGCCTTTTGGCGTAAACCAAAGGCGAGCACTAACGGAAGGTGTTCTTTACCTTGCAAAGTGATTAGGTTAGGCCAGAGAGATAATGACATATGAAAAACTAGACATCTGTCTATCTTTTTTAAAAAGAGGTTTAGTTCGCCGTCTTTAGGGGAATTTTAGTAATATGACTAAATCTTCCAAGGATGGTGTATAATATGTCTGCAATTTTAGAAGCGACAGAACGAATCAAAGATAAAAATTCAACATTAACAAAAATTAGACAAGCAGGAAATATCCCGGCTATTTTAAATGGACCTAATCAAAGTCAACCCATTTACGTAAATAGTGCGGACTTCTTGAAAACAATTCGTACTACTGGCCGTAATGGGATTATTAAGCTTGCAATTAATAATAATCAACATTCCGTCATGCTGAACGACTTTCAAACAGATCCACTTAAGAGTGAGGTTATTCATGCGGACTTTCAAATTGTAAATATGTCATCAGAGGTTACAGTTGATGTAAACATTAATTTAGTTGGAGAAGCAAAAGGGGTGAAAGATGGTGGGGTGCTTCAGCAGTCCATTCATCAAATCTCTATCTCAGCTCTTCCATCTGATATACCACAGACAATTGATGTTGATGTTTCTCATATAGAGGTTGGGGATGTTGTAAAGCTAGAAGATATTGATACTAAAGGCAAATTTACAATTAACCATGATACCTCGCAGGTAGTAGCATCCGTACTTGCTCCAAGACAGGAAGAAGAGATTAGTACTGGAGAGGAACAAGAACCTGGCGAACCTGATAATCTTGAAGGTAGGGAAACAAACGAATCTGATGAAGGGTAAAGAAAAAGGTTGGACGTAACCAAAACGGTTACGTCCTTTTGCCATAACAAAGGTGGGGGAAATATGAAGCTGATTGTTGGGTTAGGAAATCCCGGTAGGCAGTATGAGGAAACAAGGCACAACGTCGGGTTTAAGGTTATTGATGAACTCTCAGATAAACTAAACATCGCGCTAGACAAGGCTAAGTTTAATGGAGTATTTGGTCAAGGTTTAGTAAATGGAGAGAAAGTTCTACTTTTAAAGCCATTAACATATATGAATTTATCGGGAGAAAGTATCAGGCCACTCATGGATTATTATGATATCCTAGTAGATGATATCCTTGTTGTTTATGATGAGTTGGACATACCGGTGGGGAAAATTAGACTTCGTGAGAAAGGAAGTGCTGGTGGACATAATGGAATGAAGTCCATCATCAACCATTTAGGTACCCAAGAGTTTAAACGAATACGAATTGGGATTAATCGTCCGGCGAATGGAATGAAAATATCTGATTACGTGTTAGGTCGTTTTCATGCTGATGAGGCTCAAGATATCAAGGATGCTATCCAAAAGTCAGCAGAAGCGGCAGAAAAATGGGTGTCAACACCATTTTTACAAGTTATGAATGAATTTAATGCGAAGTAATACATATGAATTACTATAGTTGAGGATCCAATCCTTATCGAATAGTTATTCTCTCAGTGATTTGATACATATGGTAGTGAATAAAGAATTCCTTTGCGGTTTATACTAGAAAGTGTAAACTATGGTACGTAACTCAGATGAGGAGGATTCTTATGTCACTACACTACCATTGTCGACATTGTGGTGTGAAGGTTGGAAGTATTGATAACCTATCTTTACATAGTGAAAGTCTTGGGTTTCATCAATTGACAGACCAAGAGCGACAAGAGATGATTTCATATCAATCCAATGGAGACATTCATGTTAAGACAATCTGTGAGGATTGTCAGGAAGCGTTAAATCGTAATCCGGATTTACATCAATACAATTCATTTATTCAATAAGAAGAAAAGCTTTGGCCTATGCAACCAAAGCGTTTTTCTATTTACGATAAAGCGAAATGATTACTTTAAATATGAGTTGAGTTTACTTTTACATAAATCGATTAATTGATAGGGGTTATATACTTGCCAATTACTTCGAGAGGGGGTTACCTGTTTGCTAAAGGGAATACAAGAATATGTTGGAAATAATGACGAGTTAAAGTCAATTATAGATGGAATAGACGGAGGATTACGAGAGCAGTTAATAGCTGGTTTATCAGGATCTGCTCGTACTGTGCTTGCGGCTGCGCTATATAGACAAACAAATCGACCTATATTGGTGGTCACTCATAATTTGTTCCAAGCACAGAAAATTTATGAGGATTTAAACGGACTCTTAAAAGAAGACGAAGTATTTCTCTATCCTGTTAACGAATTAATTGCTTCGGAAATAGGAATTGCAAGTCCAGAATTAAAAGGGCAGCGAATTGAAGCGTTGAACTATTGGAGTCATCAATCCAGAGGTGTTATTGTTGCACCAATTGCAGGTTTAAAACGACTTTTGCCACCTAAGAAACTATGGAATGAAAGTCAGTTGTCATTTACGGTCGGTAACGACATTGAAGTGACAGATACATTAGAAAAGCTATTTGCGATGGGTTATGAACGGGTGTCAATGGTATCTGCACCAGGAGAATACAGCGTAAGAGGGGGGATTCTCGATATTTATCCCTTAACAGAGGAAAATCCAGTACGTATCGAGTTATTTGATACAGAAGTGGACTCTATCCGTACATTCTCACTGGAAGATCAACGTTCACAGGGGAAAATTAACTCAATCGTGATCGGACCCGCTACTGAGATTTTACTAACGCCTACACATTTAGAAAGAGGCGTAGATGCATTAGAAGCAGGGCTGGCTAAAAGTTTAAAAAAGGTAAAGGACGAGAAAGCGAAGGAGCAGCTGTTAGAAAATATATCTTATGAGCTGGAGCAACTAAAGAATGGCCAAACTATACAGCAAATGTTCAAATACTTATCCCTTGTTTACGATAAGCCTGCTAGTTTACTAGACTATTTACCAGAAAATGGATTAGTCCTACTGGATGAAATTAGTAGAATTCAGGAAATGGCAGATAGTCTTGATAAAGAAGAGGCTGAGTGGGTAACGAGTCTTTTATCACAAGGTGAGATTATTCATAACATTACTTTGTCACATCAATTTGCAAAGCTACTTCAAGGATCTACAAATCCTTTGGTTTATCTATCCTTATTCTTACGGCATGTACCACATACAAGCCCGCAGAACATTTTAAATATGTCTTGTAAACAGATGCAGAATTTCCACGGCCAAATGCATGTCCTTAAAGCGGAGCTTGAACGATGGCAGAAAGGGAGTTATTCTGTAGTTTTTCTAGGTTCAAATGAGGAGCGGGTAAAAAAGCTCGAGCAAGTCCTGTCAGACTATGAAATCGAAGCTATTCCTAGAAAGAAAAGTGATGAAGCTATTTTACTAGGAAAAGTACAAATCATGATTGGTGATCTTCAGGATGGCTTTGAATTACCGTTACAACGCATTGCGGTCATAACTGAGGAAGAGCTCTTTAAGAAAAAAATGCAAAAAACAAAACGAAAGCAAAAACTTTCAAATGCAGAACGGATTAAGAGTTACTCCGAGTTGCAAGTAGGGGACCATGTTGTTCACGTGAACCATGGAATTGGAAAGTATTTAGGAATTGAGACATTAGAAATAAACGGAATTCATAAGGATTATTTACACATCCGTTATCAAGGCAGTGATAAGCTCTATGTACCAGTAGACCAAATTGAGCAAGTACAAAAGTATGTTGCTTCTGAGGGCAAAGAGCCAAAGATATACAAATTAGGCGGAACAGATTGGAAGCGTGTTAAGAAAAAGGTTGAATCATCCGTCCAAGATATAGCAGATGATCTTATTAAGCTATATGCGGAGCGTGAGGCAAGCAAAGGATTTGCCTTTTCTCCTGATGGAGAGATGCAACGAGAATTTGAGGCGTCCTTTCAATATCAAGAAACCGAAGATCAGTTAAGGTCAATACAGGAGATAAAAAAGGATATGGAACGTGAACGTCCTATGGATCGCTTGCTCTGTGGAGATGTGGGGTATGGAAAAACAGAGGTTGCAATTCGTGCAGCATTTAAGGCGATTATGGATGGGAAACAGGTAGCATTATTAGTTCCGACAACAATTTTAGCACAACAACACTATGAAACCATTCGTGAAAGGTTCCAGGACTTCCCGATATCAATCGGTTTGTTAAATCGTTTCCGTTCAAGAAAACAACAAACGGAAGTTACAAAAGGGTTAAAAAATGGAACAGTTGATATCGTCGTCGGTACACATCGTTTATTGTCTAAGGATATTACGTATAAGGATTTAGGATTATTGATTATTGATGAGGAACAACGCTTCGGTGTTACCCATAAGGAAAAAATCAAACAACTAAAAGCAAATATTGATGTTCTTACGTTAACGGCAACACCAATTCCACGGACATTGCACATGTCCATGCTTGGTGTTCGTGATTTATCCGTAATTGAAACACCGCCTGAAAATCGTTTCCCTGTTCAAACATACGTTGTTGAATATAATGGTGAATTAATAAGAGAAGCAATTGAACGGGAAATGGCTAGAGATGGTCAAGTATACTTTTTATATAACCGTGTTGAAGATATCGAGCGGAAGGCAGAAGAAATTTCGATGCTTGTACCAGATGCTAGAATTGCGTTTGCTCATGGAAGAATGACAGAAAATGAACTTGAATCTGTTATTCTGAATTTCCTTGATGGCCAATACGATGTCCTTGTTACAACGACCATTATTGAAACAGGTGTAGATATTCCTAACGTGAATACACTAATTGTTCAGGATGCAGATCGGATGGGGCTTTCACAACTTTATCAGTTAAGAGGTCGTGTAGGTCGTTCAAATCGTGTTGCCTATGCGTATTTTACCTACCGTAAGGATAAGGTACTGAATGAAGTTGCTGAGAAGCGCCTTCAAGCTATTAAGGAGTTTACTGAGCTTGGATCAGGCTTCAAAATTGCCATGCGTGATTTATCAATTCGAGGAGCAGGAAATATACTAGGAGCACAACAGCATGGATATATAGATTCTGTTGGATTTGATCTCTATTCACAAATGCTAAAAGAGGCAATCGAAGAACGCCAAGGTGATAAAACAGCAGTAAAACAAGTCAATGTGGAAATTGATGTCGAGGTAGATGCATATATTCCAGATGCATATATTTCTGATGGACGCCAAAAGATCGATATGTATAAGAGGTTTAGAGGTATAACGACATTAGAAGATATTGAAGAGTTGCAAGAGGAAATGGTTGACCGCTTTGGGGAATATCCGATTGAGGTTGATTACTTATTTAAAATCGCAAAAATTAAAGTTTATGCACTTGCTGAACAGGTCATCTCCATCAAACAAGCGAAACAGGAAATCACAATTCTTCTATCTGAGGACGTAAGTAGTCAAATTGATGGCCAAAAAATCTTTAAATTAGGTAATTCATTTGGTCGAATGATAAGTCTAGGAATGGAAGGTAGTAAATTAAAAGTTGTGATTCAAACCAAAGGCATGGACGTTAATAAATGGCTAGGTATTGTAAATGATATGGTCAAGGGCTTACAAGATGTCAAAAAGGAGAATGTAAATGTGGTTTAATCTCTTCATTCATTAACGAAGGTACCTAAGTAAATATATAACAAATAGAACTAAAGATGTAAGTTGCCTATAGTTCTGAAGTATGGTTATTTTTACCTCAAGTGAAAAATCACAATCATCGTGAATAGAACTTTGTTGGTGTAAGATACTAAACTCAACAACAAATGGTGATTTATTCAAATCCAGACAAATTGTACATAAGTGCTTGTTCAAAAGGAAGATGAAAAGGACGTGTCGGGTAGTAAGTCGAAGTTCCTCTACCGATGAGTCATTTTCACCGGACTATTTGAACATCCTTATAATCACCACTATTCTTTAATCATCAGATGAAAGTGAGGCATCATAAGAATGAAGGCAACTGGTATTGTTCGTCGAATTGATGATTTAGGTCGAGTAGTTATCCCGAAAGAAATCCGTAGAACTTTACGAATCAGAGAAGGGGATCCATTAGAGATTTTTGTAGACAGAGATGGAGAGGTCATCTTAAAGAAGTATTCTCCAATTAGTGAGTTGAGCGACTTTGCGAAGGAATATGGCGAGGCACTATTTGATAGTTTAGGGCACCAAGTACTTATTTGTGACCGTGACGCATTTATTGCGGTTGCAGGCGGATCTAAGAAAGAATACTTAAACAAAAACATAAGTGAACTTATAGAAAAGGCAATGGAAGATAGAACATCTGTATTAGAAACAGAAGAACGTCAAATGTCCATTGCAGAAGGTGTCGATGAAACAATCTCATCATATACAATCGGGCCAATAATTGCAAACGGTGATCCAATAGGTGCCGTAGTCATCCTATCAAAGGAAAAGACGCTCGGGGAAGTAGAACAAAAAGCAGTGGAAACTGCAGCAGGATTCCTAGCACGACAAATGGAACAGTAATAAAGGACAGTGAAAAGGTAGCGATATGCTACCTTTTCTTCTATTAGCGAGGACTTGTCTCTACTAGCAGGGTTAATATACGGCAAGTATGGTATAATACACTGGAAATCAAACGATTGGAAGGAGATGGGCGATGGGCGTCCAATCCGCAGAACGTTCAAAACGAATTTGGGAAGGTGCATTTGCACTAACCATTGCCGGTTTGATTACCAAGATACTTAGTGCAGGCTACCGTATCCCTTATCAAAATATTGCAGGGGATATCGGCTTTTACATATATCAACAGGCATATCCGATCTACGGAATTGTCCTTGTTTTTTCAACTTATGGATTTCCCGTGATTATTTCGAAGCTTCTTGCAGAGAAATTAGAACAGAAAGACGAAGCTTCAGCCACCAAAATACTGTATACCTCCTTATTTACACTATTAGGTATCGGGTTTCTAATGTTCTGCCTTTTGTATTGGGGGGCTGGAATCGTAGCCGGTTGGATGGGTGACACGAGGCTTTCGGCATTGATAAGGGTCATTTCCTTTTCTTTTTTGCTTCTGCCATTCATCTCTGTTTTCCGTGGCTTTTTTCAAGGTCACAAGAATATGATACCAACTGCAGTTTCGCAAGTAACCGAACAGTTAATTCGCGTCGTCACGATCCTGATTATGTCATTCCTTTTGTTAGATTATGGGTATGGGGCATATGAAGCAGGAGCGGGAGCAATCTTTGGTTCAGTAACTGGTGGACTCGCAGCGATTTTAGTTTTATCATTTTATCTAGTTAAAAGGAAAAAGAATAGACGAAGTCAACGTACTCAAAAAGCGACAATACAAACAAAGGTAATTATTAAAATTCTTTTTACTCAGGGAATGACAATTTGTATCAGCGCTTTGTTGCTGATTCTTTTTCAATTAGTCGATTCTTTCACCGTGTATTCCTTGTTAGTAACGAGTGGGATGGAGGAAGAAGCAGCTAAACAGGTTAAGGGAATCTACGACCGGGGCCAACCTTTGCTTCAGCTTGGAACCGTTGTGGCAACTTCATTAGCATTATCGCTTGTCCCTTTGATAGCAAGCGCGAAGTCCAGGAATGATATAGACTTTATTGAAAAGAAAGTTGATTTAACATTTCGATTAAGTGTTGTTATTGGTGTCGGGGCCTCGGTTGGGCTTGCTTGGGTCCTTGAACCCACGAATATTATGTTGTTTCGAAATGACCTTGGAACACATGTTTTAACAATAATCGGTTTTTCTATATTGTTTACAACAGTATCCCAAGCAAATACCGCAATCTTACAAGGATTAGGACATCCTTTTTTACCAGCATTTGTTGTTGTAATTGGTATGCTACTAAAATGGATATTAAATAAGTTACTTGTTCCTAGTTATGAAACAGTTGGGGCGGCTATTGCAACCTTGGTTGCCTTTGGAGTAATAGCAGCTCTACATACACTTATTTTAAAGTGGAAGCTACCAGGTGGTCTCAGAAATACAACATTTATCTACCGTGTTCTATTAGCAGCATTAGTCATGGGGCTTGTTATTTTATGCTATTCTCGAATCTTGCATTACCTGTTCTTTAGCAGTGGGGATAGTCGCTTGTTCGCAAGCTTTGAAGCGTTGTCGTCTGTATTCATTGGAGGATTTACATATTTATTTTTAATTTTAAGAGGGCGTATTTTTACAAACGAGGAGCTCTCGGTAATCCCAATTGGAACAAAAGGAACCTTTCTAATTAGGTTACTTAAAGGGGGGAATAACACATGATAACAGTAATTGGTCTTGGTGCTGGTGATTTGTCACAACTACCACTCGGCATCTATCGAAAACTTTTAGCTACAGAGCATTTATTTCTTCGAACGAAGGAGCATCCGGTTATAAAAGAATTAGAAGCTGAAGGAATTAGCTATGAATCATTTGATGATATTTATGAAAAACATGATCAATTCGAAGCTGTTTATGATGAAATAGTGAATATCCTAAAAACGGAAGCAAAAACAAAGGATATCGTCTATGCCGTACCCGGGCACCCAATGGTTGCCGAAAAGACGACTCAACTTTTACTTGAAGATGAGGAGTTGCAAGTCCAAATAGAGGGTGGTCAAAGCTTTATCGATCCAATATTGGCATCATTAAAAATTGATCCAATTGAAGGGTTTCAATTTCTAGATGCTTTATCTCTAGTAACAGATGAACTACAGCTCTCACAGCATATCATTATCTGTCAGGTTTACGATCAGTACATTGCATCAAATGTTAAATTAACATTAATGGAGCAATTACCAGATGAGTATGAAGTATATATTGTTACAGCAGCTGGTAGTGAAAATGAGAAAATTGTCAAAGTTCCTTTGTATGAGCTAGACCGTGGAACTCAGGTGAATAATTTGACTAGTGTCTATGTACCACCAGTACATGAAGAAGAACTCCTATACCATGATTTTCGTACATTTAGGAGAATTATAGCAGCCCTACGTGGCCCAGGTGGATGCCCGTGGGATCAAAAGCAAACCCATCAATCCTTAAAAAAGTACTTGCTAGAGGAAACCTATGAAGTACTTGATGCAATAGACAGTCAAGATGACGATCATTTAGCAGAGGAGCTTGGCGATGTGCTTCTACAAGTGGTTCTACATGCCCAAATTGGCGAGGACGAGGGGATGTTTACAGTTGATGATGTCATTCGAAGTGTTTCTGAGAAAATGATTCGCAGACATCCACATGTATTTGGCAATAGTTCAGCAGAGACGGCAGAAGAAGTCGTTACCAACTGGGAGCAAATAAAACAACAAGAAAAAGGGACTACTGAAGCGAAAGCCTCTATCTTAGATGACGTGACAAAAGGACTACCGGGACTGATGAAGGCTGTTCAGTATCAGAAGAAAGCAGCAAAGGTTGGGTTTGACTGGGATGCTGTTGAGCCTATGTGGGACAAGGTCTTTGAGGAAATACATGAATATAAAGAAGCTGTAGCAGAAAATAACCAGGAAGCAGCCGTACGAGAGTTTGGCGACATTCTTTTTGCATTAGCTAATATTGCAAGATTCTATAATTTTGACCCAGAAGAGGCGATTGCGATGACAAACCAAAAATTTCTGAGTCGGTTTCAGTTTATAGAGAATGTACTTAACGAACAAGGGTTGAAAATTGAGGAGCAAACCCTCGAGGCACTAGATGCAATCTGGGAAAGAGCGAAACAAAATGAAAGAGGTGATAACCATGCGACTTGATAAATTTTTAAAAGTTTCACGATTGATTAAAAGGCGAACCTTGGCTAAAGAGGTTGCCGATCAAGGTCGGATTCTAATTAATGGAGTTGCTGCAAAAGCTAGCAGTAATGTGAAAATTGGTGATGAATTAACGATAAGATTTGGTCAAAAAATAGTAACCGTGAAAATTGAAGACTTACAGGACACTACAAAAAAGGAAGATGCAAACAAGCTTTATTCTGTAGTGAAAGAGGAAAAGGTAGAAGCGTAAAACTTAATAAACTCCGTAAGGCTTGTTCTAAATTACACCACATTCTCATACATTTTACTATTAGACAAGTGGTTAGACTGACCACTTAAGTATGAATGTGGGGGTTAGAAGATGAACCAATATTATGATGGAACGCCATCAAATAAAGGAACCGTACAAGAGCATGATGTGATTATGAGAAGTCGTAAGCTTCTTGATATAACAGGTGTTAAACAGGTAGAAAGCTTTGATAATGAGGAGTTTTTACTTGAAACTGTTATGGGCTTTCTAGCAATACGTGGTCAAAACCTACAAATGAAAAATCTAGATGTAGAAAAGGGCATTGTTTCAATCAAGGGAAGGGTCTATGATATTAGTTATTTGGACGACCATTCTACGGAGAAAGCTAAAGGTTTCTTTAGCAAGTTATTTAGATGACCCTGTCAACACAGTTTTATACATTACTTGCAATGATATGTATGGGTGGTTGGCTAGGAGCCTCACTTGATACATATCAACGCTTTTTACAGCGTTCGAGACGTAAGTATTTCTTCGTCTTCATCAATGACATTCTCTTTTGGATTGTTCAAGGCCTACTGTTCTTTTATACACTTTTACTAGTAAATGAAGGTGAACTGCGATTTTATGTATTTATCGCTATTTTATGTGGGTTTGCTGCATACCAAAGCTTATTAAAAACCATTTATAGTAGAACACTAGAACATATTATTCAAGCTATCATTCGGTTATACGAGTTTTTACTACGCACAGGTGAATTACTTATCATTCGACCGCTTAAAATGTTGTATCAACTCGTAATCGTTATTTTATTAGGGATATTAAACGTACTACTTGTTTTTGGGAGAATCCTACTTAAAGTCTGTTGGATGATTCTTAGGATTGGCTTTGCTCCATTTAAGTGGGTTGGAATCTTGATTTGGAGGCTATTACCAACAGCTGTTACGAAAAATGTAGAAAAGATTTTTAGTAAGTGTGCAGGATTTTTGAAAAAAGTAGAGAATATCGTACCTATATTGATAAAATGGTGGAAGAAGATAAGGAAAAAATAGGAGGCATTCTCTACAATGAGTGCAGAGCGAAAGAAAAACGTTACACAGTTACAATCAACCTATATGGAAAAATATAAGCAGCAGGAACAAACCATTCAAGCGAAGCGAAAAGGCTTATTTAGAAGATTGATTGCTTTTGGAATTCTTGCTGCAATCATTTCTTACGGCCTTATTTCCATGGTTGTATCGCAACATAAAACGATGAATGAAAAGATTGCTCAAAAGGAAGAATTAGAGGAGCAACTAACTTCACTAAAAGATGAGCAAGTTCTCCTTGAAGAGGAAATTGTAAAACTTAACAGTGATGAGTACATTGAAAAGATCATCCGCAGGGATTATTTTCTATCTAAGGAAGGAGAAATTATCTTTAAAGTGGGCGATGGGTCTTAGTCTTATTGACACTCGATTTTTATATTATGTATAATATAAGTAAAATGATTTTGTTTAAATTTAAGGAGGAGCATTTTTTTTATGTCAATTGAAGTAGGCAGCAAGGTTCAAGGGAAGGTAACAGGAATTACGAATTTCGGAGCGTTTGTGGAGCTGCCAGAGGGCTCAACTGGTCTTGTCCATATTAGTGAGGTCGCTGACAATTATGTAAAAGATATTAATGAGCATCTAAAGGTTGGTGACCAAGTAGAGGTCAAGGTTATAAATGTTGAAAAAGATGGAAAGATTGGATTATCCATTAAAAAAGCAAAAGAAACCCCACAACCACAGCGTCCACGTAGCAATAATGGTCCGCGTAACAATAGAAACGACCACCGTAATAACAGTAAGCCGGAAAGCTTTGAACAAAAAATGAATCGCTTTCTAAAGGACAGTGAAGATCGTCTATCTTCCCTAAAGCGCAACACCGAGTCAAAACGTGGTGGGCGTGGAGCGAGAAGAGGATAACCTGCTGCTGTAGCTCTGATATTATATAAATGCAAGCACCCAATTTGGGTGCTTTTTTGTATGGCACAAACCTCTAATTTGCCCCGTAAAATGAGGTTTGTGTCCCATATAATTGGTTGATTGTCCCATAAAATCAGCTAATGTCCCATACATCGGCAGTTCTGTCCCATATCCACTCAGCTTTGTCCCATAAAATAATAATGTGATTAAATATAACGTATACACAAAAAAACAGTGTGAGTTTTAAACTCACACTGTTTTTGATGACCCGTACGGGATTCGAACCCGTGTTACCGCCGTGAAAGGGCGGTGTCTTAACCGCTTGACCAACGGGCCAACTAATTATGGTAGCGGCGGAGGGGATCGAACCCCCGACCTCACGGGTATGAACCGTACGCTCTAGCCAGCTGAGCTACACCGCCATGTTAAAACTTATGAGTTCGACAATCTTTGTCTGAAACTCTAGTAAGTAAGCACAAGTTATATAATACCTTCAGTCTATTCATTCGTCAATATATTTTGTTGAGAAGAAAAATAATACAAAAATTCACAAAATAGATACAAAATATCACCTTAATTCTGCCCATATTGGATAAATCTCGTACTATATTTCGTCATATCACATTTATTTTGTTGGAAAACTAGACAAGCAGTCGAATGTTTTTTCCTTTTGCACCTGTTGTTTTGACAAAATACGAATTACTTCAACTGTATAATTACAAACAACTATTAAATACGGGGAGTGTTTTAGTATGGAAAGAATAGAAAGGAATATGAGCGGACCAATCACAGATGTAGCAATCGGAAAAACGCAGGATACTGTGTCCAAGTGGTTTCAGCAATTTCAAGCAAAACTTGAAAATCTATTTCTATTAAATGGGCTTCTACTAGGAGTCGTTGGATTTTTACTAGGACGAGCCCTTATCCTAGATGAATTAACCCCCTTTGCACTACCATTTTTTGCGAGCGTGTTAATGCTCAAAAAGGGGAAAGCTGGACTGGCTATGGCTGCTGTCATTGCAGGATCATTCACGCTTTCAGCTGATGTGACCGTATTTACATTTCTATCAATCGTTCTCTTTCTAATAATCTATAAGTTTCTTCAAAGATTTAAGGTTGATTTCCTTAAAGTTCTACCAACGCTTGTCTTACTATCATCTGCTGCTGCTAAGGTTGGAATTTTGTATGTTACACAAGGTTCAATAACCATACATGATGGAGTGATGGTCGGTGTTGGATCGGGTTTAGCCTTTATTTTAACGCTGATTTTTTTACAAAGTGTACCATTGTTAACAGAGAAACGAAGAAGACAGTCCTTTAAGACGGAAGAAGTTATTTGTTTGATTATCTTAATTGCCTCTGTGTTAACAGGAACAATGGGGTGGCTTGTATATGAAATGTCGATTTCAAATATTTTATCAAGATATGTTGTTCTTCTGTTTGCGTTTGTTGCAGGAGCAACCATCGGTTCAACGGTAGGAGTTGTAACAGGTCTTATACTGAGTCTAGCAAATGTGACTAGCTTGTACCAAATGAGTCTTCTCGCTTTTTCGGGATTACTAGGTGGCCTATTAAAAGAAGGCAAAAAAGCGGGAGTAGCTCTCGGGCTTATTGTCGGAACTCTATTAATTGGCCTTTACGGTGAAGGGGCAAGTCAAATTATTCCGACGTTATATGAATCAGGTGTAGCTATTCTTCTGTTTTTACTGACACCAAAAAGTTTAATCAGTAGAATAGCTAAAAACATACCAGGAACACCAGAGCATAGTGCAGAACAACAACAATACCTTAGAAAAATTCGTGATGTGACAGCTAATCGTGTATCCCAGTTCTCAACAGTGTTTGAAGCACTTGCTAATAGCTTCTCAGAATATGGATATCCCGTTGATGAAGACGATAGAGACCGAGAAGTTGATTTATTTTTAAGTAATGTAACAGAAAAAACATGTCAATCTTGCTTTAAAAAGGAGGCGTGCTGGTCAAAGAACTTTAATAAAACATATGATTATATGAAAGATATTATGCACGGATCTGAAACAAATTCACTCGTTTATAATCACAAGCTTACGAGAGATTGGGACAAGCATTGTGTGCGCTCGAAAAAAGTTATTGATGCAATTGAGCAGGAACTAACCTATTATCAAGCAAACCAAAAATTAAAAAAGCAAGTAAAGGAGAGTCGGAAATTAGTAGCTGATCAATTATTAGGTGTATCTCAGGTAATGAGTGATTTTGCAAAAGAGATACAACGCGAAGGTGAAAATCACCATGTGTTAGAGGAACAAATACTAGATGCGTTACAGTCGTTTGGTATTCAAATTGGGCATGTAGAGATTTACAGTGTAGAACAAGGAAATGTTGATATAGAATTAAGTATTCCATATTGCAATGGGAGTGGGGAGTGTGAAAAGTTAATTGCGCCTATGCTCTCTGATATTTTGGAAGAAACAATTCTTGTAAAAAATGAGGAATGTTCAGTATATCCGAATGGGTATTGTCATGTTACCTTAGGTTCAGCAAAAGCGTATGTCATTGATACAGGTGTTGCCCATGCTGCTAAAGGAGGAGGGTTAGTATCCGGTGATAGTTTTTCAACAATCGAACTAGGTGTTGGAAAACATGCGGTGGCCATTAGTGATGGAATGGGGAATGGTGAGCGTGCACATTATGAAAGTAACGAAACATTGGAGTTGTTAAAGAAAATTCTCCAATCTGGGATTGAAGAGAAGGTTGCAATTAAATCAGTCAACTCGATTCTCTCATTACGAACAACAGATGAAATTTTTTCAACACTCGATTTAGCTGTCATTGACCTTCAGGATGCAAATGCGAAGTTTCTAAAAATAGGATCTACACCGAGCTATATCAAGAGAGGGGATAAGATTAGCAAAATACAGGCAAGTAATCTACCAATGGGAATCATAGAAGATTTTGAAGTGGAGGTAGTAGATGAGCAGTTAAAAGCAGGTGATTTATTAATCATGATGAGTGATGGTATTTTTGAAGGGCCCAAACATGTTGAAAACTATGATATGTGGATGAAACGCAAAATTATGGAAATCAAAACGAACGATCCTCAGGAGTTAGCGGATCTTATAATGGAGGAGGTAATACGTACACGATCTGGTCAAATTGAAGATGACATGACTGTTGTTGTAACAAAAATAAAACATAATACGCCTAAATGGGCAGCCATTCCTGCTTATGCGTATAACAAAACAAAAAGCAAAGCAATCTGACTATTGAACAGGTTTAAAATTCTATCATTTCGTCCATCATGTTAGTATCTAATGCGTTGGAGGGGATGAAACGTGCAAAAAGGCACTTTGAAGCAAATTCTATTAATTACAGATGGTTGTTCAAATCAAGGGGAAGATCCGATTGCGATGGCCGCACTTGCTAGAGAGCAGGGAGTGACTATAAATGTAATCGGAGTAGTGGAGCAAGATACAATCGATGAGCAAGGAATGCAAGAAATCGAAGGAATCGCTACGGCGGGAGGAGGCGTAAATCAAATCGTCTACTCTACTCAATTATCACAAACTGTCCAAATGGTAACGAGGCAAGCCATGACACAAACCCTACAAGGGGTAGTTAACAAGGAGCTCCAGCAAATACTAGGATCGAAGACCTCTATGGAAGATCTTCCTCCTGAGAAACGTGGCGAAGTGATGGAGGTTGTTGACGAACTTGGTGAGACAGTTGACTTAGAGGTTCTAGTTCTAGTTGATACAAGTGCAAGTATGAAGCATAAACTTCCAACTGTAAAAGAGGCCTTACTAGATTTATCAATTAGTCTAAATGCGAGAATGGGTGACAACCAATTTTCAGTATTTGTATTCCCCGGGAAAAAGGTTGAGGTAGAGAGAGTATTAGATTGGACACCAAGACTTGAATCCTTGTCTAGTATTTTTCCAAAGCTTACAACAGGTGGAATTACACCAACGGGTCCTGCAATCCGAGAAGCATTAACTTACTTCAAGAAAAAACGATCGTTAAGGAGTTTGTTGTCTCGTGATGATGAACAATACTACGAAGAGTCAGGTATGTAAGGTTCCCCCTGGTACTGTTATTACTGGAAAATGGCATAAAAATTCATATCGCATTGTGAGACCTTTAGGACAAGGTGCCAATGGCATTGTTTATTTAGCAGAAAGTATTAACGGCCCTGTGGCTTTAAAAATCAGTGAAAACGGCGTTACAATTACGTCTGAAGTAAATGTGCTAAAACACTTTTCTAAGGTCCAAGGCTCTGCCCTTGGGCCTTCTTTTATAGATGTGGATGATTGGATCAGACCTGGTGTTTCAAGCCCGATTTCCTTTTACGTAATGGAATATATACGAGGAGAAAGTTTTTTATCTTTTATTGAAAAAAGAGGAAAAGAATGGACAGGAATACTATGTCTTCAATTACTCTCTGACTTGGACCGACTTCACCAAGAAGGGTGGGTATTTGGGGACTTAAAACCAGATAATCTACTTGTTAGTGGTAATCCACCTAAAATTAGGTGTATTGATGTAGGCGGAACGACTGTACAAGGAAGAGCTATTAAGGAATTTACTGAATTCTTTGATCGTGGCTATTGGGGAGCAGGTTCGAGAAAAGCAGAACCATCTTATGACCTATTCGCAGTTGCGATGATTATAATTAATGTAGCATACCCAAGTCGTTTTACTAGAAATGATCAGCCTGTTAAGCAACTCAAATCAATTATTGCAAACACAGACTCTCTAAGGAGAATAGATACGGTCCTGTATCAGGCGATTGATGGAAAATATCAACGTGCGGCTGATATGAGAAAAGACCTGGTCATGAAATTAAGCCAAGCCAAAAAGGACCAATCTGTTGCACCAAAAAAACGGGCAACTAGAGGTGCCCAAAATCAGACCCGTACATCAAAAAAGTCACGAACCTACACAAACGTTTCAAGGAACAGACAACCAAAGCGAGCTAAACAAAAAGGCGGTGTCCTCGAAACCGTATTATTGCTTCTATTTGTATCACTGGGATATTTGCTATATCTTTATGGACAAATTCTGTAAAAATGGATTACAAAGTGATACGATAAATAAATAGCATTTCATATGTACAAAGGGTTGGTCTCGAAAATGATTGAAAAAGTAAACCAATTTATTGAAAAACATGAATTAATAAAGAATGGTTCAACAATAATAGTAGGGGTTTCCGGTGGGCCGGATTCCCTTGCATTACTTCACTATTTGTCTCAACACAAAAAGGAAACAACACTTATCGCTGCCCATGTTGACCATATGTTCCGTGGAAGAGAGTCAGAAGAGGATTTATTATATGTTAAGGAATTTTGTGAGACATATCAAATTCATTTTGAATCAATTCAATACGATGTGACATCCTATAAAAAGGTACATGGGATAAGTTCTCAAGTAGCAGCTAGAGATGTGAGATATGATTTTTTTGACGAAATGATGAAAAAACATAGTGCGGACTATTTGGCACTAGGGCATCATGGGGACGACCAGATTGAGACCATTTTAATGCGTTTAACCCGTGGCAGTAAAGGGGTTGGTTATGCTGGTATGCAAATCAAACGTCCATTTTCGCGCGGGACAATCATTCGTCCTTTATTAGCTGTAACCAAGTCGGACATAGAGAAGTATTGTAATGAATGGAATCTAGTTCCAAGACACGATCCATCAAATGATAAGGACGATTACACAAGGAATCGCTTTAGACATTATGTTCTGCCTTTTTTGAAACAAGAAAACCCATCTGTTCATGAACAGTTTTTGCAATTTAATCAGTATCTTACAGAGGATAATCACGTTTTAGATGAATTAACGAAAGAGAAAATGAATAAAGTAATGAAAAGGAATGGGACTCACGAAATAGAGATTGAAATACCTCCCTTTTTGATGATGCCTATATCTTTACAAAGAAGAGGGATTCAACTAATATTAAACTATCTCTACAAGGAACTTCCTCCTTCTCTTTCTGCCGTACATATCGAAAATTTGTTAACCTTCTTGGCAAGTAGCCATCCATCCGGAGAGTTGCAATTTCCAGCTGGTTTGCGAATTGTGAAATCTTATACTAGATGTACATATACTTTTACTGATTGTGAAGAAAAACCAAGCCCCTATCGTTTTCGCATTGATACACCAGGGCTATATAAACTTGAAGATGGTAGTAAAATAAAGAGTCAAGTGTGGAAGAGTTATCCTGAGCATATGGTCGGAAATAACTGTTTGATTATCGATCCAGCCTCTGTTCGCATCCCGCTTTATGTCCGAACAAGAAAACATGGAGATAAAATGACGTTAAAAGGAATGAACGGCAGCAAAAAAGTGAAGGATATTTTCATTGATAAAAAAATACCCCTTCACCGTCGTAACATTTGGCCAATTGTTGAGGATGATCGAGGAGAGATATTATGGCTTCCGGGATTGAAAAAATCATCATATGAAGCAACTTGTAAAACACAATCACACTATATCGTACTACAATACACGCAATGATTTAGGGGGCTTTAAGAAGAATGAAGCAGGATATTGAGAAGGTTTTATTTAGTGAGGAAGAAATTCAGCAAAAAGTAAAAGAATTAGGTAAAACATTAACAGAAGACTATAAGGATGAATTTCCTTTAGCTATTGGCATACTAAAAGGCGCCATGCCTTTTATGGGCGATCTGTTAAAAAGGGTTGATACATACTTAGAAATGGATTTTATGGACGTTTCAAGCTACGGTAACTCAACGGTGTCTTCGGGTGAGGTGAAAATCATCAAGGACTTAGACACATCTGTTGAAGGTAGAGACATCCTTGTAATTGAGGATATCATCGATAGCGGGCTTACACTTAGTTATCTCGTTGAATTGTTCCGATATCGTAAAGCGAAGTCCATTAAGATTGTTACGTTATTGGATAAGCCTACTGGAAGAAAAGCTGATATTAAAGCAGACTATGTAGGTTTTATAGTTCCTGACGAATTTGTGGTTGGTTACGGATTAGACTATGCTGAGAAATACCGCAACTTACCGTACATTGGTGTGTTAAAACCAGAGGTTTATTCAAAGTAAGGTACTGATAAGGAATAGGCAAGCAGGTATTTGAAACCTTTTTGTTGGTTAAACGTATATCATTTGAATCACAATTATTATCTATGATACTATTTAGTATAGTTTGTTCACCGCGGGAGGAGGTAAGGGATGAATCGGATTTTTAGAAACGTCATATTCTATTTACTCATATTTTTAGTCATAATCGGTGTGGTTAGTTTTTTCCAAGGAGCTAATGGTCAGCCGGAAGTGATGAAATATGGCAAGTTTGTTGAACATCTCGAAGCAGGAGATGTAAAAAATATTACAGTACAACCTGAAAGAGGCGTCTTTGAAGTAAGGGGCCAACTTAACGGCTATAAAGAAGATCAATTCTTTGTCACTAATATTATTGGCAGTCAGAATGAGGTTGATCGAATTTATGAAGCTGCAAGAAATGCAGACGTAGATATACTTAAAGCGAAGGAAACGAGTGGTTGGGTAACCTTCTTTACGTCGATTATCCCATTTGTTATTATCTTTATTTTATTCTTCTTCCTACTAAATCAAGCCCAGGGTGGCGGAAGTAGGGTTATGAACTTTGGCAAGAGTAAAGCAAAGTTATATAGCGAAGAAAAGAAAAAAGTTAGATTTAAAGATGTTGCAGGTGCGGATGAAGAGAAGCAAGAGCTTGTTGAGGTTGTTGAGTTCTTAAAAGATCCACGCAAATTTGCTGACCTAGGTGCAAGGATACCAAAAGGGATTCTCCTTAATGGACCTCCTGGTACAGGTAAGACATTACTTGCCCGTGCTTGTGCTGGTGAAGCGGGAGTTCCATTCTTCTCCATCAGTGGATCGGATTTTGTGGAAATGTTTGTTGGGGTCGGTGCTTCACGTGTACGTGACCTCTTTGAAAATGCTAAGAAAAACGCTCCATGTATTATTTTTATTGATGAAATCGATGCAGTTGGTCGTCAGCGTGGTGCGGGATTAGGTGGCGGTCATGATGAGCGTGAGCAAACCCTAAACCAATTGCTAGTTGAGATGGATGGATTCGGTGCGAATGAAGGTATCATCATTATTGCAGCAACAAACCGTCCTGATATTTTAGACCCTGCATTATTACGTCCAGGACGTTTTGACCGTCAAATTACAGTCGACCGTCCAGATGTTAAAGGTAGAGAAGCTGTATTAAAGGTGCATGCTCGTAACAAGCCTCTTGATGAGCATGTTGATTTAAAAGCTATTGCTGCTAGAACACCAGGATTCTCTGGTGCAGACTTAGAAAACTTACTAAACGAAGCGGCACTTGTTGCGGCTCGACACAACAAGAAGAAAATTGATATGACGGACCTTGATGAAGCATCTGACCGCGTTATTGCAGGTCCTGCGAAAAAGAATCGTGTCATTTCGAAGAAAGAACGTAATATCGTGGCGTTCCATGAAGCGGGGCATACGGTTATTGGTATGGTACTTGATGAAGCCGATATGGTTCATAAGGTAACTATCGTTCCCCGTGGTCAAGCCGGTGGTTACGCGGTAATGCTTCCTAAAGAAGACCGCTATTTCATGACAAAGCCTGAATTATTGGATAAGATCACAGGACTATTAGGTGGTCGTGTAGCAGAAGAAGTAACATTTGGAGAAGTAAGTACAGGAGCTCACAATGACTTCCAACGTGCTACCGGTATTGCTCGTAAAATGGTAACCGAATATGGAATGAGTGAAAAATTAGGTCCACTTCAATTTGGTCAAGCGCAAGGTGGTCAAGTGTTCTTAGGGCGCGACATCCACAATGAGCAAAACTACAGTGATGCAATTGCACATGAAATTGATCTTGAGATCCAACGCTTTATTAAAGAAAGCTATGAAAAAGCAAGAAAAATACTTACTGAAAATCAAGATAAACTAAAACTAATCGCCGAAACGTTACTTGAGGTTGAAACTTTAGATGCTGGCCAAATTAAAGCCTTGTGGGAAGAAGGTAAATTACCTGAACGTCCAGTGGCGACTGAAGATACAGATAAACCAAAAGATGACGTAAAAGTTACTATCAATTCTAAAAAAGATGAGGAAGTAACCGAAGTCGAAAACAAAGATAAAGACGAGTAATAGTAAGAGGTGCCTACAACGAAATTGTGGGCACCTTTTTCATTTCATTTATACCCTGACTGAGTAGAGTTAATTGTGGAATACTAAAAAGTAGGTGTGGTATGATGTTTCCAAAGTCATGTAACTTTTATTTAGCTATGTACAACACAGTTTAATTAAAGTTACTGCCTCCGGTGGATGCCATAGATTTTAATGGGAAATGTTTCGAGCTTGCTCGATTAAAATCTGGGCGAAATTACGCCGAGGCGTATTTGATAAAAATTTGGGGGTACTTCATGATTTTTGTTTTTGATGTTGGAAACACAAACATGGTTTTAGGGGTATATGAAAATGATGAACTAAAACATCATTGGAGAATCGAAACAAGTCGAAATAAAACAGAAGATGAATATGGTCTCGTTATAAAATCTTTATTGAAACATGAGGGGTTAAGTTTTAAAGATATTAATGGGATTATTATGTCTTCTGTCGTTCCACCGATTATGTTTGCGCTGGAACGAATGTGTATTAAATACTTTGGAATCAAACCATTAGTGGTGGGCCCGGGTATAAAGACAGGCTTGAATATAAAATATGATAATCCGAAGGAAGTGGGTGCTGACCGAATAGTTAATGCTGTGGCGGGTATTCACCTATATGGAAGCCCGTTAATCATTGTTGATTTTGGTACAGCCACAACATATTGTTACATAAATGAGAATAAGCAATATATGGGTGGCGCGATTGCACCGGGAATTGCAATCTCAACGGAAGCCTTGTACTCAAAGGCTGCAAAGCTACCGCGAATAGAAATAGCTCGTCCAGAGGGTGTCATTGGTCGAAATACAATCAGTGCTATGCAGGCAGGTATATTATATGGATACGTTGGTCAGGTTGAAGGCATAGTAGCTCGTATAAAGGCACAATCAGTTGAACAACCAAAGGTAATCGCGACTGGTGGACTAGCTGCACTAATCGCCACCGAATCAAAAGCGATAGATGTGGTCGATCCATTCTTAACTCTAAAAGGATTGCATTTGATTTATCAACGTAATACCGAAGCGAAATAACAAACGACAACTTTACAACACGAAAAGGAGAACAAAAATGAGTGATTATTTAATTAAGGCATTAGCGTTTAATGGTCAAGTTCGCGCATATGCGATCAATTCAACAGAAACAGTAGGTGAGGCACAAAGACGTCATTATACGTGGCCTACTGCGTCTGCGGCACTTGGTAGAGCGATGACAGCAGGAGTAATGTTAGGTGCGACCTTAAAGGGTGATGATAAATTAACAATTAAAATCGAGGGTGGCGGTCCTATTGGTATTATTCTTGTCGATACAAACGCTAAAGGTGAAGTGAGAGGCTATGTGACGAACCCCCAAACACATTTTGATTTAAATCAACATGGGAAGCTTGATGTAAGAAGAGCTGTTGGAACAGACGGCACGTTATCGATTGTAAAGGATATCGGGATGAGAGAACAATTTTCTGGTCAAGTACCAATCGTTTCAGGGGAATTGGGAGAAGACTTTACTTATTATCTTGTATCCTCTGAACAAACTCCTTCATCTGTTGGTGTAGGTGTTCTAGTAAATCCAGATAACTCAATATTAGCTGCGGGTGGTTTTCTCATTCAACTTATGCCAGGTACAAGTGATGAAACAATTGCCCAAATCGAAAAAAGACTACAAGGAATAGAGCCAATTTCTAAAATGATTGAAAAAGGACTTTCTCCTGAAGACATTTTGGAAGAGATTGTTGGTAAGGATAACCTTAAAATCCTTGACAAAATGCCGGTTTCCTTTGTCTGTCCTTGCTCAAGAGAACGAATTGAAAGTGCAATAATTAGCTTAGGAACACAAGAAATTGAGGCAATGATTGAAGAAGATGGAAAAGCAGAAGCGCAATGTCATTTTTGTAATGAAAATTATCATTTTTCAAAAGATGAGCTAATAGAATTAAAAAATCAGGCATAGTTAGATAATGGGAGATGAGAAAAATGAATAAGAAGATAGTATGGTCAATTATTGCTGCTCTCGTTATCACAAATTGTTTATCGATTGTCTACATTGCACTTGATAAAACAACAGCAGAGGATAAATCTGAAGAAATGACTGTTGAGGCGACGAAGCCAGTTGTCGCAAGCGGGGAAGAAGAAGTAGTTGCAACGGTTGGGGACAGTACAATTACAAGGCAACAATGGTTAAATGAACTAGAAAACCGTTATGGCAAACAGATTTTAGAGGCAATGATTGATGAGGAAGTTGTACGTCAAATGGCAGAAAAGCATAAAATTGCTTTGTCTGAAGATGCTATCGACCGTGAATTAACATTGATTAAGACGATGTACAATACTATTGATCATGAGAAGATTGATGACGAGCATTGGAAAGAACAAATTGAGTTAAGTATCATTTTGGAAGAACTGCTAACAAAAGACGCTGTCATTCCTGAAGAAGAAATGCAACGGTTTTATGAGGAAAATAAACATTTATATGAAATTCCAAAGTCATACCATATTTCTCATATTGTCGTAAAGACTAAAGAATCGGCAGACCAGGTTATAGATGAACTAGAAAATGGCTCAAGTTTCGCAGCCCTTGCAATGGAAAAATCAATCGATGAGTTTTCTGCAAATCGGGGTGGGGAAATCGGATATGTAAATCAGGATAATGGGTATGCCCCAGAAAGTTACTTAGGCATCGCTGAAAATATGAAGCCGAATGAGTGGAGCGAGCCAATCCAGATAGAGGAGGGTTATGCGGTTATTATTCTTCACGATACTGTTGATGCAGTAACCTATACGTATGATGAAGTTAAAGATCAAATCAAGCGCCAGATTGCAATTGATCAAATGAACGGAACCATCTCTGTAGAGCCTTTCTGGAAAGAACTTGGCGTAAAGTGGTTCTTTGGGAAAAATGAATAATATTATATCGAAAATGTCGCGCACTATTAGAAAAATTCATAATTCAGCAAGTCCAATTTCGTTGACTTTTAAGGGAGGAATTGTTAAATTGTAGATAAAACCAATAAAAATACTAGGGATTGAGGGTGGAGTCATGTCAAGAGTAGCAAATTCAATTTATGAATTAATCGGTGAAACACCAATAGTTAAGTTAAATCACCTTGTTGATGAAGATAGTGCGGATGTATATGTAAAACTTGAATTTTTCAACCCAGGAAGCAGTGTAAAAGATCGAATTGCTTTAGCGATGGTTGAAGCAGCAGAGAAGAGCGGAAAGCTCAAGGCTGGTGATACAATCATTGAACCGACAAGTGGAAACACTGGTATCGGTTTAGCAATGGTCGCTGCAGCAAAAGGATTAAAGGCAATTCTAGTAATGCCAGATACAATGAGTATGGAGCGACGTAATCTATTACGTGCATATGGCGCAGAGTTGGTATTAACGCCAGGTTCTGAGGGGATGAAGGGCGCTGTTAACAAAGCAGAAGAGCTAGTGAAAGAACACGGCTATTTTATGCCACAACAATTTAATAACCCGGCTAATCCTGAGGTTCACCGTGCAACTACAGGAAAAGAGATTGTCGAGCAAATGGGTGATCAACTAGATGCATTTATCTCTGGAATAGGTACGGGTGGAACAATCACTGGTGCTGGGCCTGTATTAAGAGACAAATATCCAAATATTAAAATTGTTGCTGTTGAACCAACTGATTCAGCAATCCTATCAGGTGGAAAGCCTGGGCCGCATAAGATTCAAGGTATCGGTGCAAACTTTGTTCCAGGTGTGTTAGATACAGAAGTCTATGATGAAGTCTTTACAGTTAAAAATGATGAAGCATTTGAATATGCACGTCGAACTGGACAAGAAGAGGGCTTCCTAGTAGGGATTTCCTCAGGAGCTGCGATTTATGCGGCACTACAGGTTGCCAAAAAGCTAGGCAAGGGCAAGAAAGTGCTTGCGATTGCTCCAGACAATGGTGAGCGTTATTTAAGCACAGCTCTCTATCAATTTGAGGATCAATAAGAAAAAAAGAGTTTTATCCTAAGGGGTAAAACTCTTTTTTTCTATATACCAGCTACTATGATGTCATGTAAAATAGGGGTATGAGGGAGAGTGGTCCATGCATGCAACAAAAGAGAGCCTCTTTTGCAAAGAAGATACCCTTTGCTTCAGACAAATGGTATGAAAAATATAAGACACTAACACACCGTGAACCATATCATATGCTTTTGGAGAGCGGACGAGGTGGCAAATACAGTATTATGGGGATAAAACCGTTTGCTGTTATCACAGGAAAGAATCATAGACTTACAATTAATACAAAGAACGGAACAACTACTATAGAGGGGGATCCCCTTACTGCATTTATGGATTGGATGAAGGACTATCAAACTGAGCGCCGTCCAGATCAACCGGATTTTCAAGGGGGAGCACTTGGATTTATTAGCTATGATTATGCAAGATACATAGAAAAACTGCCGAATTGGGCACAGGACGATTTGCTAACACCGGATATATACTTTCTAGTGTTTGATGATGTGTTTCTTTACGATCACACTGAACAGTCCCTATGGATTTTCACTCATGATGAAGTAGAAAATGAAAAGCAAGCTGCTGAGAGATTACAAAGGTATGAAGAACTATGGAAAGCGCCGAGTGAGTCCTATCCTCCTATACCTAGAATGACTGGATACGCAGAATATTCTTCTGTTTCGTTTTCTGAGCAGGAATTTAATATTGCGGTGGAGAAGGTAAGAGATTATATATCAGAAGGTGATGTCTTTCAAGTAAATTTATCAGTACGTAGGTCAGAAGAACTTGTTACGCATCCCCGGGAAATCTATGACGCATTACGAGAAATAAATCCATCTCCTTATATGGCATATATGCAAGTACCTGAATTTCATATTGTTAGTGGATCTCCAGAGCTACTCGTCAAGAAAAAAGGAAATGAAGTTAGTACTCGACCAATTGCTGGTACAAGATCAAGGGGTAAGGATGACGCAGAGGATCAACGTTTAGCAAATGAGTTAATCAATAATGAAAAAGAACGAGCTGAACATGTTATGTTGGTAGACTTAGAACGAAATGATCTTGGTAGAGTATGTGAATGTGGTACAGTAAAAGTAGATGAATTCATGATTATTGAAAAATACTCGCATGTCATGCATATTGTTTCGAATGTGACGGGGAAACTTGCTAAAGGTAAAAACATTGCGGATATTATTAAGGCTACCTTCCCTGGTGGGACAATTACGGGGGCTCCAAAGGTGCGAACAATGGAAATTATTGAAGAACTTGAACCTGTTAGAAGAGGTATATACACGGGCTCAATTGGATGGATAGGTTTTTCTGGGGATATGGAACTTAATATCGCTATTCGGACAATGATAGCTAAGGACGGTATTGCACACGTGCAAGCAGGAGCTGGTATTGTCATTGATTCCAATCCTAAACATGAATATAAAGAGTCCTTGAAAAAGGCATTTGCATTATGGAAGGCAAAAGAGCTGAGTGAAGCAGAGTTAGACAAAATAAATAGATGAGGTGAGCTAGAATGATCGTAATGATTGATAATTATGATTCGTTTACATTCAATTTAGTCCAATATGTAGGAGAATTAGGAGAAGAAATTATTGTTAAGAGAAATGACGAAATCACTATCCAAAACATTGAGGAATTAAACCCAGATTTAATTATGATTTCACCAGGGCCGTGTACACCAAATGAGGCGGGAATAAGCTTAGAAACAATCTCTCATTTTGCAGGACGCATTCCTATTTTTGGTGTTTGTCTGGGCCATCAATCGATTGCTCAAGCGTTTGGAGGAGACGTCATCAAAGCAGAAAAGCTTATGCATGGAAAGACATCAGAAATCGTACATGATGGTAAAACAATTTTCTCGGGTTTGAATCAGCCATTTACAGCAACACGTTATCATTCATTAATTGTAAAAAAGGAAACCCTTCCTGATTGCTTTGAAATATCGGCTGAAACAGACGAAGGTGAAATTATGGCAATCCGACACAAGGAATATCCAATTGAAGGTGTGCAATTTCATCCGGAATCAATTATGACAACAGCTGGTAAACAACTAATTTTAAATGTAATACAACAATATATTGGGAATGAGAAGGTATCATGTACCTCTATTTAAACGGTGAAATTATTGAAGAGAAACAAGCACGTATTTCCCCATTTGACCATGGATTTTTATATGGAATGGGTTTATTTGAAACATTTAGAGTCTATGATGGTCATCCGTTTTTATTAGATGACCATCTTGTGCGTTTACAGGATGGATTAGCTGATTTAAAAATCAAGAAATCACTAAACAGGGCTCAAGTATTAGAAATTGTTAAAGACCTATTATTATCTAATGGTTTACAACAAGCGTATGTTCGCTTTAACGTGTCTGCTGGTAATGGAGAAGTCGGACTACCCTCAACTGATTATGAAAATCCGTCCGTCATTGTCTTTATGAAAGAGCTACCTTCAATTATAGTGGAGAAACAAGCTATATTTCTACAGACAAGACGAAATACCCCAGAGGGAGAATATCGACTGAAATCCCACCACTTTTTAAATAATATCTACGCAAAAAGAGAAGTTGGAAAGAATCCTTCAGTCGAAGGTATCTTTTTATCAGCAGATGGCTTTCTTGCGGAGGGAATTACATCAAATCTTTTTTGGGTAGTGGGGGAAGAATTGTTTACACCTACACTTGAAACGGGGATACTAAATGGTGTAACACGCAATTTTGTTATCCAAATAGCAAAGTCAATTGGTTTGCGCGTTCAAGAAGGATACTTTCTGCCAGAGGAAATCCTAAAAAGCGATGAAGCATTTATTACAAATTCTATCCAAGAGATTGTACCATTAGCTAAAATTGAAACCCTCAACTTATTAGGTAAAGAGGGTCCTGTCACAAAAAGACTTCAGTCAGTTTATACAAAATATCGGACAAGCCTCTGGAGTAAAAATGAGTTAGCAAAGGAGATTCAACATGGACCAAAGCAGATTGAGTAGACCAACACTTACATGTGGTCCGTATCAATTAGACTTTTCAAAAAAAACGATGATTATGGGGATTTTAAATATTACACCTGACTCTTTCTCTGATGGTGGGTCTTATGTCGATTTGGATGCTGCTATCAAACATGCTAAAGAGATGGTTGAAGACGGTGCGGATATTATCGATATTGGTGGTGAGTCTACTAGGCCAGGGTATGAAAGAATATCTGATGAAGAAGAGGTTGCTAGAGTGGTTCCCATCATAAAAGCTCTAGTAAAAGAAGTTCACGTTCCACTTTCGATTGATACCTATAAATCCGAGGTAGCAAAGCAAGCAATTGAAGCGGGAGCGCATATAATCAATGATATCTGGGGTGCTAAAGCAGATTTGAAGATGGCTGAAGTAGCAGCTACCTATGGTGTACCGATAATCCTCATGCATAACAGGGATAATAAAAACTATAAAAAGTTAATAGAAGATATGATTGCTGATTTAGAAGAAAGCATTCAAATAGCCAAAGACGCAGGAGTAAAGGACCACAATATCATTTTAGATCCTGGGGTAGGTTTTGCGAAGACTTTTGAAAATAACATTGAAACGATGCGTCAGTTAGATCGCTTTAAAGAGCTTGGTTATCCTATACTGTTAGGTACATCAAGAAAATCGTTTATCGGGAAAATTTTTGACTTACCACCAACAGAACGTGATGAGGCAACAGGGGCAACAACCTGTCATGGGATTCAAAAGGGCTGTGATATTGTCCGAGTACATAATGTAAAATTAAATGCTAGACTTGCAAAAATGATGGATGTTCTTGTGGGTAAAGGAGAACCAAAGTAATGGATAAAATCTATGTGAACCAAATGCAATTCTATGGATATCATGGTGTTTTTCCAGAAGAAACAAAACTAGGACAACGTTTTTTTGTAGATCTAGTCGTTGAAGTGGATGTTAAACAAGCAGGTGAAACGGATAACCTCGTTTATTCTGTTCACTACGGTGAGCTATACAATCTGTGTAAGGACATTGTCGAGGGGAAACCTTACAAACTTTTAGAGGCAGTTGCGGAAAAAATGGCTACAGAGATTTTGAAGCATTTTTCGTTGGTCTTAAGCTGTACGGTAAAGGTCATTAAGCCAGATCCACCCATCCCAGGACAGTTACAATCAGTTGCGGTTGAAATCACAAGGAGAAGACATTATGATTAATACCGCATTTATAGGACTAGGCACAAATATAGGAGATCGTGAATATTATTTGCGCATTGCTTTGCAGGCAATTCTAGACAAAAACATTGTAATTAATGACTTTTCTTCAATTTATGAAACCGATCCTGTAGGGTATGAAGCTCAGGACCGTTTTTTAAATATGGTAATTAAAGTTAATACAACTTTTTCAGCATTTGAATTACTGAGGGTTTTGCAGAAGATAGAGCTCGACTCTGGAAGGGAAAGGAAAATAAGATGGGGTCCACGAACTCTAGACCTTGACATTTTGCTTTTTAATCATGAAAATATTGAAACAGAGCGTCTTATCATTCCTCATCCCCGGATGACAGAGCGAGCCTTTGTTCTGGTACCATTGGTTGAAATACAACAGGACCTAGAAATTCCAGCAGCAATAAAACCAATATCCTTACTACTAGATGAATTACAAGACAGAGAAGGTGTACGTATATGGAAGCGGAGAAGTGGGGAAGACGTATTCGGGCTTTTCGAAAACTAAAAGGTTATACACAAGAAGGTTTAGCAAAAGATCTTGGTATATCTGTATCTCTTGTTGGTGAGGTCGAGCGGGGAACGCGCGTGCCAAGTAAATTGTTTTTACAAGAAGTTGCAGACATACTAAAAGTACCAATTGAAGACTTAGCTCCTAAAGAGTGAGATTAAGTTTAATATAAGGGAGGGTTACAATGTTAAAGATCGGCGATATCGAAATGAAAAACCAAGTCGTTCTTGCTCCGATGGCTGGGGTATGTAACTCTGCATTCCGATTAACGGTTAAGGAATTCGGTGCAGGATTGGTTTGCGCAGAAATGGTAAGTGATAAAGCAATCCTATATAAAAATGCAAAAACAATGGGAATGCTCTATATAGATGAGCGTGAAAAACCACTAAGCCTTCAAATATTTGGTGGAGAAAAAGATACACTAGTCGAAGCAGCAAAGTTTGTTGATAAAAACACAACGGCAGACATTATTGATATTAATATGGGATGCCCGGTTCCTAAAATCACAAAGTGCGATGCTGGGGCAAAGTGGCTATTAGACCCTAATAAAATTTATGAAATGGTTTCCGCTGTCGTAGACGCAGTGGATAAACCAGTTACTGTAAAAATGCGTATGGGTTGGGATGAGGATCATATCTTTGCGATCGAAAATGCACAGGCTATAGAACGCGCCGGTGGTCAAGCTGTTGCTCTACATGGAAGAACACGTGTTCAAATGTATGAGGGGAATGCAAACTGGGACATTATTAAACAGGTGAAGCAGTCTGTAAATATTCCTGTTATAGGTAACGGGGATGTTGCAACACCGCTGGATGCACGGAAAATGCTCGATGAAACTGGTTGTGATGGTGTTATGATTGGCCGTGCGGCTTTAGGTAATCCATGGATGATTTATCAAACAGTTAAATATTTAGAGACCGGTGAACTAACTGAAGAGCCAAGTGTGAGAGAGAAAATTGATGTGTCTATCCTTCATTTAGATCGTTTAATCGATTTAAAGAACGAAAGTATTGCGGTTAGGGAATTCAGAAAGCATGCTGCGTGGTATCTTAAAGGAATTCGTGGGAACGCAATAGTTCGTAATGAAGTCAACAATTGTAATACGCGTAATGAGCTAGTTACTGTTTTACGAAACTTCGTCGAATATATGGAAGAAAAGGCGAAAGATAGTGTGAAGGTTGTTTGACATCAATAGTTCCTAGACTTATAATACCCGTAAGTAGCCCACTGCCAGTTAATGCTGGCAGTTTTTCTGCTTTACGTTTATATTGGAATAGGACAAGTAATAAGTATTCGGTTTGTATATATAGTAGGTGACAAAATAGGAGTTGATGAAAATGAATCATGAGGAATTAAATGACCAATTGATTGTCAGAAGAGAAAAGTTACATACGCTACGCGAAATGGGGTTAGATCCATTTGGTAAGAGATTTGAGAGAACACACAGCACAAGTGAATTAATCGAACTATATAATGGATTTACAAAAGAACAACTTGACGAGAAAGAAATCAGCGTAATCATTGCAGGACGTATTATGACAAAACGTGGTAAAGGGAAAGCTGGCTTTACCCATATTCAGGACCTTACTGGACAAATCCAACTATATGTACGTGTTGATGCAGTTGGAGAAGAACAATATGAAGTATTCAATATTGCCGATTTAGGGGATATAGTTGGAGTATCAGGTACTGTCTTTAAAACAAAGGTTGGAGAACTTTCTATTAAAGTTACTTCATTTGAACTTTTATCAAAAGCACTTAGACCACTACCAGATAAATTCCATGGGTTAAAAGATGTAGAACAGCGCTACCGTCAACGTTATCTTGATTTAATTATGAGTCCAGAAAGTAAAGAAACTTTTATTACTAGAAGTAAAATTATCCGTTCAATGAGACGCTATTTAGATGACCATGGTTACCTAGAGGTCGAGACGCCGATGATGCATTCAATCCCAGGGGGAGCATCAGCTCGTCCGTTCGTCACCCATCATAATGCTTTAGATATCCCACTTTACATGAGAATTGCAATCGAACTTCATCTAAAGCGTCTAATTGTAGGTGGAATAGAAAAAGTATATGAAATTGGTAGGGTATTTCGAAACGAAGGTGTCTCAACTAGACATAATCCAGAGTTCACTATGATTGAATTATATGAAGCGTATGCGGATTATAAAGACATCATGAGTCTAACCGAAAACCTTGTTGCTCACATTGCGCAAGATGTACTAGGTACAACAACTGTAGCCTATGGGGAATACCAAGTTGACTTAAAGCCTGAATGGAAACGACTGCATATGGTTGACGCAATCAAAGAATATGTAGGAGTAGATTTCTGGAAAGAAATGAGTATCGAAGAAGCTAGACAGCTTGCAAAAGAGCATAATGTAGATATAAACAATAATATGCAGTATGGACATATCGTAAACGAATTCTTTGAACAAAAAATTGAGGATAAGCTTATCCAACCAACTTTCATATACGGACATCCGGTTGAGATTTCACCTCTTGCGAAAAAGAATCCTGTAGATCCTAGATTCACAGATCGTTTCGAGCTATTTATAGTAGGAAGAGAACACGCAAATGCATTTACAGAATTAAACGACCCAATTGATCAACGTCAAAGATTTGAAGCTCAACTTAAGGAAAGAGAGCAAGGAAATGACGAAGCTCACATGATGGATGAAGATTTTGTAGAAGCGTTAGAATACGGAATGCCACCAACTGGCGGACTAGGAATTGGTATCGATAGACTAGTGATGCTCTTAACTAACGCTCCATCAATTAGAGACGTATTACTATTCCCTCAAATGCGTCACAAATAAGTTTTTTGGAAACAGAGTGGATATCCACTCTGTTTATTTTTAAAAAGACTTTTCTAATATAATATTTTTATTAAAAAACACTTGCGCTTATCTTCGTAGGGTGATATATTATAAATCTGCCGCCGAGATGCGGTGGTGAAAATAAAAAAAGTAAAAAAGTTATTGACTATCAAATCGATAGATGATACTATTAGAAAGTTGCTTCAAGAGAGCAACGCTAATAAAAAGTTCTTTGAAAACTGAACACAATACAAGCGTCAACGTTTTAATTTTGGTAACAAACTATTGAGCAATCAATACTCTTATTGGAGAGTTTGATCCTGGCTCAGGATGAACGCTGGCGGCGTGCCTAATACATGCAAGTCGAGCGAACTTTTGGGAGCTTGCTCCCAAAAGTTAGCGGCGGACGGGTGAGTAACACGTGGGTAACCTGCCTGTAAGACTGGGATAACTTCGGGAAACCGGAGCTAATACCGGATAACATCGAAGACCACATGGTCTTCAATTAAAAGGTGGCTTTTAGCTACCACTTACAGATGGACCCGCGGCGCATTAGCTAGTTGGTGAGGTAACGGCTCACCAAGGCGACGATGCGTAGCCGACCTGAGAGGGTGATCGGCCACACTGGGACTGAGACACGGCCCAGACTCCTACGGGAGGCAGCAGTAGGGAATCTTCCGCAATGGACGAAAGTCTGACGGAGCAACGCCGCGTGAGCGAAGAAGGCCTTCGGGTCGTAAAGCTCTGTTGTTAGGGAAGAACAAGTATCGTTCGAATAGGGCGGTACCTTGACGGTACCTAACCAGAAAGCCACGGCTAACTACGTGCCAGCAGCCGCGGTAATACGTAGGTGGCAAGCGTTATCCGGAATTATTGGGCGTAAAGCGCGCGCAGGCGGTCCTTTAAGTCTGATGTGAAAGCCCACGGCTCAACCGTGGAGGGTCATTGGAAACTGGGGGACTTGAGTGCAGAAGAGGAGAGCGGAATTCCACGTGTAGCGGTGAAATGCGTAGAGATGTGGAGGAACACCAGTGGCGAAGGCGGCTCTCTGGTCTGTAACTGACGCTGAGGCGCGAAAGCGTGGGGAGCGAACAGGATTAGATACCCTGGTAGTCCACGCCGTAAACGATGAGTGCTAAGTGTTAGAGGGTTTCCGCCCTTTAGTGCTGCAGCAAACGCATTAAGCACTCCGCCTGGGGAGTACGGTCGCAAGACTGAAACTCAAAGGAATTGACGGGGGCCCGCACAAGCGGTGGAGCATGTGGTTTAATTCGAAGCAACGCGAAGAACCTTACCAGGTCTTGACATCCTTATGCCATCCCTAGAGATAGGGCTTTCCCTTCGGGGACATAAGTGACAGGTGGTGCATGGTTGTCGTCAGCTCGTGTCGTGAGATGTTGGGTTAAGTCCCGCAACGAGCGCAACCCTTGATCTTAGTTGCCAGCATTTAGTTGGGCACTCTAAGGTGACTGCCGGTGACAAACCGGAGGAAGGTGGGGATGACGTCAAATCATCATGCCCCTTATGACCTGGGCTACACACGTGCTACAATGGATGGTACAAAGGGCAGCGAAACCGCGAGGTTAAGCGAATCCCATAAAACCATTCTCAGTTCGGATTGCAGGCTGCAACTCGCCTGCATGAAGCCGGAATCGCTAGTAATCGCGGATCAGCATGCCGCGGTGAATACGTTCCCGGGCCTTGTACACACCGCCCGTCACACCACGAGAGTTTGTAACACCCGAAGTCGGTGGGGTAACCGCAAGGAGCCAGCCGCCTAAGGTGGGACAGATGATTGGGGTGAAGTCGTAACAAGGTAGCCGTATCGGAAGGTGCGGCTGGATCACCTCCTTTCTAAGGAAACTGAAGTTCTACGAACTTCATAAAAAGACGCTTTGTATTGTGGTCAGTTTTGAGAGTGCTTTTTCTCTCAAAGTCGTTCCTTGAAAACTAGATAACGTAACAAAACATTCATTGAAGTAGTAAAAGTTCTTTTAACAACTTTAGGCGCACGAGAAGCAAGGAGTTCGAGGAACCGAGTGAGGAAGCACCGGAGCGTACTTAAGGTACGTGAGGATGCTGACGAATGAGGTGACGAAGAAATCCGCCGCTTATCGAAGCCGAACAGGTTAAGTTAATAAGGGCGCACGGTGGATGCCTTGGCACTAGGAGCCGATGAAGGACGGTACTAACACCGATATGCTTCGGGGAGCTGTAAGTAAGCATTGATCCGAAGATTTCCGAATGGGGAAACCCACTGCTCGTAATGGGGCAGTATCCTTACCTGAATACATAGGGTAAGAGAAGGTAGACCCGGGGAACTGAAACATCTTAGTACCCGGAGGAAGAGAAAGCAAACGCGATTTCCTGAGTAGCGGCGAGCGAAACGGAAGATAGCCCAAACCAAGAGGCTTGCCTCTTGGGGTTGTAGGACACTCTATACGGAGTTACAAAGGAACGGAGTAGACGAAGCGACCTGGAAAGGTCCGTCAGAGAAGGTAACAACCCTGTAGTCGAAACTTCGTTCTCTCTTGAGTGGATCCTGAGTACGGCGGGACACGTGAAATCCCGTCGGAAGCTGGGAGGACCATCTCCCAAGGCTAAATACTCCCTAGTGACCGATAGTGAACCAGTACCGTGAGGGAAAGGTGAAAAGCACCCCGGAAGGGGAGTGAAAGAGAACCTGAAACCGTGTGCCTACAAGTAGTCAAAGCACATTTATGTGTGATGGCGTGCCTTTTGTAGAATGAACCGGCGAGTTACGATCCCGTGCAAGGTTAAGTTGAAGAGACGGAGCCGCAGCGAAAGCGAGTCTGAATAGGGCGAAATAGTACGTGGTCGTAGACCCGAAACCAGGTGATCTACCCATGTCCAGGGTGAAGTTCAGGTAACACTGAATGGAGGCCCGAACCCACGCACGTTGAAAAGTGCGGGGATGAGGTGTGGGTAGCGGAGAAATTCCAATCGAACCTGGAGATAGCTGGTTCTCTCCGAAATAGCTTTAGGGCTAGCCTCGAGTTAGAGTCTTGGAGGTAGAGCACTGATTGGACTAGGGGCCCTCATCGGGTTACCGAATTCAGTCAAACTCCGAATGCCAAAGACTTGATTCTCGGGAGTCAGACTGCGAGTGATAAGATCCGTAGTCAAGAGGGAAACAGCCCAGACCACCAGCTAAGGTCCCAAAGTATACGTTAAGTGGAAAAGGATGTGGAGTTGCTTAGACAACCAGGATGTTGGCTTAGAAGCAGCCACCATTTAAAGAGTGCGTAATAGCTCACTGGTCGAGTGACTCTGCGCCGAAAATGTACCGGGGCTAAACGTATCACCGAAGCTGTGGATTGTTCTTACGAACAATGGTAGGAGAGCGTTCTAAGTGCAGCGAAGTCAGACCGTAAGGACTGGTGGAGCGCTTAGAAGTGAGAATGCCGGTATGAGTAGCGAAAGAGGGGTGAGAATCCCCTCCACCGAATGCCTAAGGTTTCCTGAGGAAGGCTCGTCCGCTCAGGGTTAGTCGGGACCTAAGCCGAGGCTGAAAAGCGTAGGCGATGGACAACAGGTTGATATTCCTGTACCACCTCTTTACCGTTTGAGCAATGGAGGGACGCAGGAGGATAGGGTAAGCGCGCTGTTGGATATGCGCGTCCAAGCAGTTAGACTGGTAAGTAGGCAAATCCGCTTACCATAAGGTTGAGCTGTGATGGCGAGGGAAATATAGTACCGAAGTTCCTGATTCCACACTGCCAAGAAAAGCTTCTAGCGAGGTAAATGGTGCCCGTACCGCAAACCGACACAGGTAGGCGAGGAGAGAATCCTAAGGTGATCGAGAGAACTCTCGTTAAGGAACTCGGCAAAATGACCCCGTAACTTCGGGAGAAGGGGTGCTTTTTAGGGTGAATAGCCCTGAAAAGCCGCAGTGAATAGGCCCAGGCGACTGTTTAGCAAAAACACAGGTCTCTGCGAAGCCGCAAGGCGAAGTATAGGGGCTGACACCTGCCCGGTGCTGGAAGGTTAAGAGGAGGGGTTAGCGCAAGCGAAGCTCTGAATCGAAGCCCCAGTAAACGGCGGCCGTAACTATAACGGTCCTAAGGTAGCGAAATTCCTTGTCAGGTAAGTTCTGACCCGCACGAAAGGTGTAACGATCTGGGCACTGTCTCAACGAGAGACTCGGTGAAATTATAGTACCTGTGAAGATGCAGGTTACCCGCGACAGGACGGAAAGACCCCGTGGAGCTTTACTGCAGCCTGATATTGAATTTTGGTACAGCTTGTACAGGATAGGTAGGAGCCTTGGAAGCCGGAGCGCCAGCTTCGGTGGAGGCATTGGTGGGATACTACCCTGGCTGTATTGAAATTCTAACCCGAAGGCCTTATCGGCCTTGGAGACAGTGTCAGGTGGGCAGTTTGACTGGGGCGGTCGCCTCCTAAAAAGTAACGGAGGCGCCCAAAGGTTCCCTCAGAATGGTTGGAAATCATTCGTAGAGTGTAAAGGCACAAGGGAGCTTGACTGCGAGACCTACAAGTCGAGCAGGGACGAAAGTCGGGCTTAGTGATCCGGTGGTTCCGCATGGAAGGGCCATCGCTCAACGGATAAAAGCTACCCCGGGGATAACAGGCTTATCTCCCCCAAGAGTCCACATCGACGGGGAGGTTTGGCACCTCGATGTCGGCTCATCGCATCCTGGGGCTGTAGTCGGTCCCAAGGGTTGGGCTGTTCGCCCATTAAAGCGGTACGCGAGCTGGGTTCAGAACGTCGTGAGACAGTTCGGTCCCTATCCGTCGTGGGCGTAGGAAATTTGAGAGGAGCTGTCCTTAGTACGAGAGGACCGGGATGGACACACCGCTGGTGTACCAGTTGTCCTGCCAAGGGCATAGCTGGGTAGCTATGTGTGGAAGGGATAAGTGCTGAAAGCATCTAAGCATGAAGCCCCCCTCAAGATGAGATTTCCCATAGTGTTAAACTAGTAAGATCCCTCGAAGATGACGAGGTTGATAGGTCAGAGGTGGAAGCATGGTGACATGTGCAGCTGACTGATACTAATCGATCGAGGACTTAACCAAAAAAGAAAAGCGTAGGCGACTGTACTGCCTCGACAAGCGCTGGAACTTCTGACCGAAAAGTCGATAGACTTTGACAGAAGAAGTGAAGCGACCTCGAGAGGCTAGGAGCCGGAGCTAGACAAATGACTTCATGAATGTGCGTACGTTATCTAGTTTTGAAGGAATGAATTTCCTGTTGAATAATCTCGTAAAGAGATTATAATAGAATTTGTTCTTTAATAAAGTCTAGTGACGATGGCGAGAAGGTCACACCCGTTCCCATACCGAACACGGAAGTTAAGCTTCTCAGCGCCGATGGTAGTTGGGGCATTGCCCCTGTGAGAGTAGGACGTCGCTAGGCATATATTTGGAGGATTAGCTCAGCTGGGAGAGCACCTGCCTTACAAGCAGGGGGTCGGCGGTTCGATCCCGTCATCCTCCACCACTATTAAATTGTACGAGCCATTAGCTCAGTTGGTAGAGCATCTGACTTTTAATCAGAGGGTCGAAGGTTCGAATCCTTCATGGCTCACCATTTTCAATTAAATATGCGGGTGTGGCGGAATTGGCAGACGCGCTAGACTTAGGATCTAGTGTCTTTGACGTGGGGGTTCGAGTCCCTTCACCCGCATTATGCGGAAGTAGTTCAGTGGTAGAACACCACCTTGCCAAGGTGGGGGTCGCGGGTTCGAATCCCGTCTTCCGCTCCAGAAGTTATTTTATGATTTTGCCGGGGTGGCGGAACTGGCAGACGCACAGGACTTAAAATCCTGCGGTAGGTGACTACCGTACCGGTTCGATTCCGGTCCTCGGCACCACTTTAATAGTAATGCGCCCGTAGCTCAATTGGATAGAGCGTCTGACTACGGATCAGAAGGTTATGGGTTCGACTCCTTTCGGGCGCGCCATTACGGGAAGTAGCTCAGCTTGGTAGAGCACTTGGTTTGGGACCAAGGGGTCGCAGGTTCGAATCCTGTCTTCCCGACCATTTAGAAGTTTGGGGCCTTAGCTCAGCTGGGAGAGCGCCTGCCTTGCACGCAGGAGGTCAGCGGTTCGATCCCGCTAGGCTCCACCAATAACTTTTTAATATATTTATATCTATGGCGGTGTAGCTCAGCTGGCTAGAGCGTACGGTTCATACCCGTGAGGTCGGGGGTTCGATCCCCTCCGCCGCTACCATATTTCTTTAAAAAAAGTTCTTAGGGACCTTTAGCTCAGCTGGTTAGAGCAGACGGCTCATAACCGTCCGGTCGTAGGTTCGAGTCCTACAAGGTCCACCATTTACAACATCTTATATGTGGAGGAATACCCAAGTCCGGCTGAAGGGATCGGTCTTGAAAACCGACAGGGGTGTTAAAGCCCGCGGGGGTTCGAATCCCTCTTCCTCCGCCATATTATTTTATGGCAATAATATAACATCTTATATACTCACTATTATCGCAGGATGGAGCAACGAGCGTTGCATCATTGAAATACTGCGAGTTGTCCCGACACATAATCTCCTTTAATTAACTTTCAGAGGAAGGGACAGTCTGTTGCTAATAAAGCGCATGACAAAAACTATATATTTTTCATTATCGCGGGGTGGAGCAGTCTGGTAGCTCGTCGGGCTCATAACCCGAAGGTCGTAGGTTCAAATCCTGCCCCCGCAACCAAAAAATGTATTGACAAAGAATAAAAGTTATCGTAAAATAACATTTGTGCTTTGAAAATGGTCCCGTGGTGTAGCGGTTAACATGCCTGCCTGTCACGCAGGAGATCGCCGGTTCGATCCCGGTCGGGACCGCCATTTTAAATACTAGTGGCTCAGTAGCTCAGTCGGTAGAGCAAAGGACTGAAAATCCTTGTGTCGGCGGTTCGATTCCGTCCTGAGCCACCATATTTTATATAAACTTGATGGCGATTGTGGCGAAGTGGTTAACGCATCGGATTGTGGTTCCGACATTCGTGGGTTCGATTCCCATCAGTCGCCCCATTTAATTTTAGATGATTAGTTAACATTGTTATATTACTTTTTGCGGGTGTAGTTTAATGGTAAAACCTCAGCCTTCCAAGCTGATGTCGTGAGTTCGATTCTCATCACCCGCTCCAATATACTTTAAAATCAATGGGCCTATAGCTCAGCTGGTTAGAGCGCACGCCTGATAAGCGTGAGGTCGATGGTTCGAGTCCATTTAGGCCCACCATATATACATTATTCCGCAGTAGCTCAGTGGTAGAGCTATCGGCTGTTAACCGATCGGTCGTAGGTTCGAGTCCTACCTGCGGAGCCATTTTTGGGGAAGTACTCAAGTGGCTGAAGAGGCGCCCCTGCTAAGGGTGTAGGTCGCGTAAGCGGCGCGAGGGTTCAAATCCCTCCTTCTCCGCCATACTGATTTATATAAACATCATATTCCGGCCCGTTGGTCAAGCGGTTAAGACACCGCCCTTTCACGGCGGTAACACGGGTTCGAATCCCGTACGGGTCATCAAGCGTTATGAGAATTTCTCATGGCGCTTTTTTATTTTTATAATTAAAAAACACCTGTTTGCAGGTGTCTTTAGTCTTGGCTTATAATATCATCTTCTATTTTTTTCGCAGGATTATCTAAATCAACATCTGAGAAAATGCCAGGTGATATTCCCCGGAACATATCAAATGCTAATATTTTGTCATCTGGTGCGTCAAATAATGGAACATCTGGTTTTCTTTTAACTTTATCATCTTTGCGTTTCATGAACAGAACACCTCCCCACTTATTATCCTCCCATATCTAGAACTATTTATTCTCAATACGAGCTACATCCAACTATTGTGCTAAATGATGACCTAATAAAAGTTCACCTCCTTAATGAGAGAATTCAATGACAAATCGAAGGAACGGTATTATAATGAATTTAGAATTTTCTTAAAATAATAAGTAGGGGAGGAATATTGTGAGTTCAGAAATTGTTCTAAAAAGGCGAATTTGGCCAAAGAAGAAACGATGGAGAGTAGTTCTTCTAACAGGAATTATCATTCTCATCCTTCTTGTTGCAAGTATTTTAGTGGGCTATTTATTTTTGAAGAAAAGTTTACCTGTTATTGAAGGGAGCCTTATCGTTGATGGTATATCTGGGGAGGTTGAAGTAATTCGCGATGAAAATGGAGTTCCACATATTGTAGCGAATAATACGCATGATTTGTATTTTGCACAAGGGTATGTAACTGCACAGGATCGTTTATTTCAGATGGATTTAAGCCGCAGACAGGCTTCAGGTGAGCTCAGTGAGGTAATTGGGGCCTCATTAGTTGAGCAGGATAAATATTTTAGAACACTCGGATTACGTAGAGCCGCTGAAAGCTCGTATAATGTGTACTCGTCTGAGGCAAAGGCTGTTTTGCAATCTTATAGTGAAGGCGTAAATGCTTTTATAAAAGAAGCAAAAGAAAAGAATAAGTTACCTATAGAGTTTTCACTTGCAGGATATGAACCAACCGAATGGAGTCCAATCGATTCACTTACCATCGGTAAATATATGGCCTATGATTTAGGAGGGCATTATAAAGGGCAAGCATTTCGCTATTATATGGCGCAACATGTTTCAGAAGAAAAATTTTTCGAGTTATTCCCTACATATCCTGAAGATGGCGCAACTGTCCTTCAGGCAATGAAAGAGAAGCCTATTGATGTCTCAAAGAGTATTGCAAAAGCCCCATTTCCGAATGAGTTTAATGGGAGCAATAACTGGGTTATTAGTGGTGAGAAATCAGCTTCAGGAAAACCGATACTAGCAGATGATCCACATCTAGGATTAGCAACTCCTTCTATATGGTATGAAACTCATTTACAAAATGATGAAGTAAATGTAAGCGGTGTTATTTTTGCTGGTGTCCCAGGTATTATCTTAGGTCGTAATGAACATATTGCTTGGGGAGTAACGAATGTTGGACCTGATGTACAAGATTTGTATATTGAAAAAAGAAACCCAACTAATCAAAATCAGTTCGAGTATTTAGGTAAGTGGGAGGATGCGACAATTATTGATGAGCCGATAAGGGTAAAAGATGGAGATACTATTCCTTATCAAGTTCAAGTTACTAGACATGGTCCTATTATTTCTGAATTCACTCATGATCATAAAGAAGAAACAGCTTTAGCTTTAAGATGGACAGCACTCGACCCATCTTCTGAGCTTGAAGCAGTGTTGATGTTTAACAAGGCAAAAAGCTGGGATGAATTTAAAGAAGCACTTACCTATTTTCATACACCGGCTCAAAACTTTGTATTTGCTGATACAGACGGAACAATTGCCTACCGAGCTAATGGTTTAATTCCAATCCGAAAGAACGGAGATAGCTCTGTTCCTGTTCCTGGATGGACAGATGAATATGAATGGGAGGGATATATTCCTTGGGATGAACTACCAACTATTGTGAATCCGGAGGAGGGCTTTATTTCTACGGCAAATAACAAAATAATTACAGATGACTATCCTTATCATATTACTAACACGTGGGCACAGCCTTATCGTCAGCAACGCATTAGGGATGTTTTAACGAGCAAGGATGTTTTTACGGTAGAGGATATGCTTCAATTACAATTTGACCAGAAGAATTTACAAGCTGAGGAATTTATTCCGATATTTCAAGATGTTTTAAAGGATAAAGAAAATCAGTTACGAGAGATAGACAAAGTCGTCCTACAAGGGTTTACAGAATGGGATTATGTAGACAGAAAAGAGGATAGTGAACCACTTGTGTTTCATAAGTGGATGGAGGAATTTTCTAATTTACTCTTTGAAGGCTCTATTCCTAGTGAAATCGATAAGTTGTTTGAAGGTAAGTCACAAATTGTTGATCAAATAATCCGAGATGCTACTAAAGGTAATGAAGGTATTTGGTTAACTGAGGCCGGAGGGTTAGAAGAGGTTACAGTTCAATCCTTTAAAAGAGCTGTTGATTTTGCTGTTGAAAAACAGAGGGATGATCCTAGTAAATGGACATGGGGAGACTTTCATAAGGTCCCATTTAATCATCCATTGTCTGCAATATCACCGTTAAACTATCTATTTAATTACAGTGAGTCGGTTCCCATGGGGGGAAGTGGCATTACTGTAGCAGCTGCAAGCTTTAATAGAGATACCGGTGCAATTACTCACGGAGCCGCATGGCGGTCAGTCATCGACCTATCAAATATGAAAGAGAGCTATAATGTTGTTGGACCAGGGCAATCAGGTCATGTGCTAAGCCAATTTTACCATAATCAAATTAAGGATTGGACAACCGGAAAATTTCATGTTACGCATACNCCCAAAGTATACGTTAAGTGGAAAAGGATGTGGAGTTGCTTAGACAACCAGGATGTTGGCTTAGAAGCAGCCACCATTTAAAGAGTGCGTAATAGCTCACTGGTCGAGTGACTCTGCGCCGAAAATGTACCGGGGCTAAACGTATCACCGAAGCTGTGGATTGTTCTTACGAACAATGGTAGGAGAGCGTTCTAAGTGCAGCGAAGTCAGACCGTAAGGACTGGTGGAGCGCTTAGAAGTGAGAATGCCGGTATGAGTAGCGAAAGAGGGGTGAGAATCCCCTCCACCGAATGCCTAAGGTTTCCTGAGGAAGGCTCGTCCGCTCAGGGTTAGTCGGGACCTAAGCCGAGGCTGAAAAGCGTAGGCGATGGACAACAGGTTGATATTCCTGTACCACCTCTTTACCGTTTGAGCAATGGAGGGACGCAGGAGGATAGGGTAAGCGCGCTGTTGGATATGCGCGTCCAAGCAGTTAGACTGGTAAGTAGGCAAATCCGCTTACCATAAGGTTGAGCTGTGATGGCGAGGGAAATATAGTACCGAAGTTCCTGATTCCACACTGCCAAGAAAAGCTTCTAGCGAGGTAAATGGTGCCCGTACCGCAAACCGACACAGGTAGGCGAGGAGAGAATCCTAAGGTGATCGAGAGAACTCTCGTTAAGGAACTCGGCAAAATGACCCCGTAACTTCGGGAGAAGGGGTGCTTTTTAGGGTGAATAGCCCTGAAAAGCCGCAGTGAATAGGCCCAGGCGACTGTTTAGCAAAAACACAGGTCTCTGCGAAGCCGCAAGGCGAAGTATAGGGGCTGACACCTGCCCGGTGCTGGAAGGTTAAGAGGAGGGGTTAGCGCAAGCGAAGCTCTGAATCGAAGCCCCAGTAAACGGCGGCCGTAACTATAACGGTCCTAAGGTAGCGAAATTCCTTGTCAGGTAAGTTCTGACCCGCACGAAAGGTGTAACGATCTGGGCACTGTCTCAACGAGAGACTCGGTGAAATTATAGTACCTGTGAAGATGCAGGTTACCCGCGACAGGACGGAAAGACCCCGTGGAGCTTTACTGCAACCTGATATTGAATTTTGGTACAGCTTGTACAGGATAGGTAGGAGCCTTGGAAGCCGGAGCGCTAGCTTCGGTGGAGGCATTGGTGGGATACTACCCTGGCTGTATTGAAATTCTAACCCGAAGGCCTTATCGGCCTTGGAGACAGTGTCAGGTGGGCAGTTTGACTGGGGCGGTCGCCTCCTAAAAAGTAACGGAGGCGCCCAAAGG
>NZ_LT732529.1:3686355-3875708 GCF_900156865.1 Litchfieldia sinesaloumensis
AGTAGACGAAGCGACCTGGAAAGGTCCGTCAGAGAAGGTAACAACCCTGTAGTCGAAACTTCGTTCTCTCTTGAGTGGATCCTGAGTACGGCGGGACACGTGAAATCCCGTCGGAAGCTGGGAGGACCATCTCCCAAGGCTAAATACTCCCTAGTGACCGATAGTGAACCAGTACCGTGAGGGAAAGGTGAAAAGCACCCCGGAAGGGGAGTGAAAGAGAACCTGAAACCGTGTGCCTACAAGTAGTCAAAGCACATTTATGTGTGATGGCGTGCCTTTTGTAGAATGAACCGGCGAGTTACGATCCCGTGCAAGGTTAAGTTGAAGAGACGGAGCCGCAGCGAAAGCGAGTCTGAATAGGGCGAAATAGTACGTGGTCGTAGACCCGAAACCAGGTGATCTACCCATGTCCAGGGTGAAGTTCAGGTAACACTGAATGGAGGCCCGAACCCACGCACGTTGAAAAGTGCGGGGATGAGGTGTGGGTAGCGGAGAAATTCCAATCGAACCTGGAGATAGCTGGTTCTCTCCGAAATAGCTTTAGGGCTAGCCTCGAGTTAGAGTCTTGGAGGTAGAGCACTGATTGGACTAGGGGCCCTCATCGGGTTACCGAATTCAGTCAAACTCCGAATGCCAAAGACTTGATTCTCGGGAGTCAGACTGCGAGTGATAAGATCCGTAGTCAAGAGGGAAACAGCCCAGACCACCAGCTAAGGTCCCAAAGTATACGTTAAGTGGAAAAGGATGTGGAGTTGCTTAGACAACCAGGATGTTGGCTTAGAAGCAGCCACCATTTAAAGAGTGCGTAATAGCTCACTGGTCGAGTGACTCTGCGCCGAAAATGTACCGGGGCTAAACGTATCACCGAAGCTGTGGATTGTTCTTACGAACAATGGTAGGAGAGCGTTCTAAGTGCAGCGAAGTCAGACCGTAAGGACTGGTGGAGCGCTTAGAAGTGAGAATGCCGGTATGAGTAGCGAAAGAGGGGTGAGAATCCCCTCCACCGAATGCCTAAGGTTTCCTGAGGAAGGCTCGTCCGCTCAGGGTTAGTCGGGACCTAAGCCGAGGCTGAAAAGCGTAGGCGATGGACAACAGGTTGATATTCCTGTACCACCTCTTTACCGTTTGAGCAATGGAGGGACGCAGGAGGATAGGGTAAGCGCGCTGTTGGATATGCGCGTCCAAGCAGTTAGACTGGTAAGTAGGCAAATCCGCTTACCATAAGGTTGAGCTGTGATGGCGAGGGAAATATAGTACCGAAGTTCCTGATTCCACACTGCCAAGAAAAGCTTCTAGCGAGGTAAATGGTGCCCGTACCGCAAACCGACACAGGTAGGCGAGGAGAGAATCCTAAGGTGATCGAGAGAACTCTCGTTAAGGAACTCGGCAAAATGACCCCGTAACTTCGGGAGAAGGGGTGCTTTTTAGGGTGAATAGCCCTGAAAAGCCGCAGTGAATAGGCCCAGGCGACTGTTTAGCAAAAACACAGGTCTCTGCGAAGCCGCAAGGCGAAGTATAGGGGCTGACACCTGCCCGGTGCTGGAAGGTTAAGAGGAGGGGTTAGCGCAAGCGAAGCTCTGAATCGAAGCCCCAGTAAACGGCGGCCGTAACTATAACGGTCCTAAGGTAGCGAAATTCCTTGTCAGGTAAGTTCTGACCCGCACGAAAGGTGTAACGATCTGGGCACTGTCTCAACGAGAGACTCGGTGAAATTATAGTACCTGTGAAGATGCAGGTTACCCGCGACAGGACGGAAAGACCCCGTGGAGCTTTACTGCAGCCTGATATTGAATTTTGGTACAGCTTGTACAGGATAGGTAGGAGCCTTGGAAGCCGGAGCGCCAGCTTCGGTGGAGGCATTGGTGGGATACTACCCTGGCTGTATTGAAATTCTAACCCGAAGGCCTTATCGGCCTTGGAGACAGTGTCAGGTGGGCAGTTTGACTGGGGCGGTCGCCTCCTAAAAAGTAACGGAGGCGCCCAAAGGTTCCCTCAGAATGGTTGGAAATCATTCGTAGAGTGTAAAGGCACAAGGGAGCTTGACTGCGAGACCTACAAGTCGAGCAGGGACGAAAGTCGGGCTTAGTGATCCGGTGGTTCCGCATGGAAGGGCCATCGCTCAACGGATAAAAGCTACCCCGGGGATAACAGGCTTATCTCCCCCAAGAGTCCACATCGACGGGGAGGTTTGGCACCTCGATGTCGGCTCATCGCATCCTGGGGCTGTAGTCGGTCCCAAGGGTTGGGCTGTTCGCCCATTAAAGCGGTACGCGAGCTGGGTTCAGAACGTCGTGAGACAGTTCGGTCCCTATCCGTCGTGGGCGTAGGAAATTTGAGAGGAGCTGTCCTTAGTACGAGAGGACCGGGATGGACACACCGCTGGTGTACCAGTTGTCCTGCCAAGGGCATAGCTGGGTAGCTATGTGTGGAAGGGATAAGTGCTGAAAGCATCTAAGCATGAAGCCCCCCTCAAGATGAGATTTCCCATAGTGTTAAACTAGTAAGATCCCTCGAAGATGACGAGGTTGATAGGTCAGAGGTGGAAGCATGGTGACATGTGCAGCTGACTGATACTAATCGATCGAGGACTTAACCAAAAAAGAAAAGCGTAGGCGACTGTACTGCCTCGACAAGCGCTGGAACTTCTGACCGAAAAGTCGATAGACTTTGACAGAAGAAGTGAAGCGACCTCGAGAGGCTAGGAGCCGGAGCTAGACAAATGACTTCATGAATGTGCGTACGTTATCTAGTTTTGAAGGAATGAATCCTTCATAATAGTCTAGTGATGATGGCGAGAAGGTCACACCCGTTCCCATACCGAACACGGAAGTTAAGCTTCTCAGCGCCGATGGTAGTTGGGACTTTGTCCCTGTGAGAGTAGGACGTCGCTAGGCACTGGAAAAGATCAACCGATATGGTTGGTCTTTTTTTGTGAGGAAAACCGGAGGTTTTAGAAATCTTTAAAATAGGTACAGAAAGAAATCGATGAATGGCGGGTTTCGAGGAGCAAAGAGTTCAAGGAAGTAAGTGAGCGACAACCGGAATGTACAATGTACATGAGGATTGGAGGGAGTGCAGCTGACGCAGAAATCTGCCGCTCATCGGAAGCCGCCGACCGAACACGGAAGTTAAGCTTCTGCGCCGATGGTAGTTGGGGCATTGCCCCTGTGAGAGTAGGACGTCGATAGGCACTGGAAAAGATCAACCGATATGGTTGGTCTTTTTTTGAAGAAAACCGGAGGTTTTGAAGTATCTATAGTGCATGCATTTGGAAATATCTTGGGAACACTGGCCCAGTAAACTACGAAATAAGGTACGCACTTGGAAGAAACTAGGGAATAGCAAACCCACAAACCAGAAATACAGGTATACACTTGGAAGAATATAGGTGACAGTGAACCCGCAACCCACGAAATTAGGCATGCCCTTGGAAGAAAATAGGCAACACCGATCCCGCAACCCACCAAAATAAAACACTCACTTCGAAAATAAAGACAACATCAAACCCGCAAGCTCAATAAAAAAATTATGTACTAGAAAAAATACGGAAGATACCACTTACCCATACCTACAAAAGAAGCACAAAAACATAAAATTTTCATTGGAAACCACAAACCCACCAAATCCACACATCAAACTCATCCGACAACTGATCTCAATCATCATACTAATTCTTAACGATATATCAATATTTCAATATTTCAAATCTCAGCTATCCTTATATACTATAAACTCCCAGCAAAAGTATACTCTCACAGACCAATCTTTAATTTTAGTTAAATAGTCTATTATAAAAATGTCATATTACTAAGGCTAAAATACTATTCTAAAAAATGCGCGATAAGAAATCATAAATTTTGAGTCAAATCGTATAATTATAAAACACTATTTTTTTCTTTTTTAAAGGGGATTTAAATTACCTATCGAATATTTTAGTAATAGAAATAAAGAACGGGGGGATGTAATTTGGAACAATTTATTGCATCGTTCCAAACCCAAGAATTTTTAACGATGTCAATTCGGATTTTTATGGCAGCGTTATTATGTGGGTTAGTTGGTTTAGAAAGAGAAGTACATAAACACCCTGCTGGGTTTCGTACACATTTATTGGTTGGAGTCGGATCTTGTTTAATGATGTTGATGTCAATTTACGGATTTCAACCATATTTAGAAATGAGCACAAATGTCCGATTTGACCCTGCCCGCATACCTTCATATGTGATCAGTGGCATTGGATTTTTAGGCGCCGGTACCATTCTAGTAAGAGATGCAACGGTTAGAGGTTTGACAACGGCTGCATCTATATGGGTTGTTGCTGGCTTAGGATTAATTATTGGGCTAGGTATGTATGCTCCTGCCATTTTAACAACGATTGTCGTGTTACTTAGTTTAATCTTTCTTAACCGTTTTGAGGAATACTTTTTTAAGTCTACAAAAAGAAAAACAGTTCATATTATTATCAATGAGGATATTTCATCATTCTCATCCATAATAGGACTATTTAAAGAAAAAGGCTTTCGAGTAAGGGATTTTAACATTAAGTATTCGAAAGACAAGATTAATAATAATTGCCAATATACTATAGATATTGAAGTAGCTAGTAAAGACGAACGGTTGCGACTATATGAGGAAATGTCAAAACATGAAATGGTACAAAAAATATTTTAATTTAGCGTTTAGAGGTGTGCCTATGTTGGAAAGTATAGGATAGTGAGTACCTTGGAAATGATTGCCTACTTTCATCTAGAAGAACGTAATAGTTGAAAAATTAGTGCGGTCATTTTATATTATAACTATAGTCAAATATAGTCAAAGTCAAGGCGAGGTGTGGTCATAGTGAGGAATATATCCGATATCATCGAACATTATCTGAAAAGTGTTCTTGATACAAGTGATCGAGCTATTGTTGAAATTAAAAGAAGTGAGATTGCCGATAAATTTGAATGTGTCCCATCTCAAATTAACTATGTGATAAATACAAGATTTACTTTAGAAAGAGGCTATATAGTTGAGAGTAAACGTGGTGGTGGTGGGTACATTCGAATAATGAAGGTGAAAACGAATGATGACTCACAACTAATTAATCAACTAGTTCGTCTTATAGATAAACGAATCTCACAGTCAAGTGCAGAAGATGTTATTTTACGTTTAGTTGAGGAGGATGTCATTTCGAAAAGAGAGGCGAAAATTATGCTGAGCGTGATTGACCGATCTGTTTTGTTTATTGATCTTCCTCACCGAGATGAGTTGAGGGCACGGATGTTAAAGGCAATGCTTACATCCCTCATGTATAGATAATAACTTACCTTTAGCCGCCCAGGCTAAATATAGTTTAAAGTGTCCGGCGTATGCCGTGATTTTTCAAAGGAAGGTGTTACCAATGATATGCCAAGAATGCAATCAGCGCCCGGCGACATTACATTTTACAAAAATAATTAATGGCGAAAAAACAGAAGTTCATATTTGTGAACATTGCGCTCATGAAAAAAGTGAGATGTTTATGTTTCCAGGCACATCTGGCTTTTCGATAGATAACTTATTAGCAGGACTTCTTCAATTTGAACCACTTGCTGGTTCAAAGCAAAATGCATTTCAACAAAATGAAATATTACAATGTGAGAACTGTAAAATGACTTTTCAACAGTTTGCAAAGGTAGGTCGATTCGGATGCTCGAATTGTTACCCAACTTTTGAGAAAAAGCTTACCCCCATTTTAAAACGACTGCATAGTGGCAATACACATCATGCAGGTAAAATTCCTAAGCGTATCGGAGGCACCTTCCATATTCGGAAAGAGATTGAACAATTAAAGCAAAAGATGCAGGAATATATTTCTTTAGAGGAATTTGAAAAGGCTGCGGATGTTCGTGACCATGTAAGAGCTTTAGAAAAAAAGCTAATTGGTTACAAAGAGGGGGGTGTCTAGGCAATGTCACTTGAGCATTTTATCAATCAAGCCTTAAGTGCTTGGATGAGTCAAGAGGGTCCGGATTCTGATATTGTATTAAGTTCAAGGGTCAGGCTTGCTCGAAATTTGAAAAATGTTCCTTTCTCTACGGTTTATTCAAATGAAGAAGCTCAGCAAGTTGTTGATGTTTTCCAAAAAGGTTTTTCTGGGAAGAGCTTCCCCGCAATTGGAGAAATGGAATTATTAAAAATGGCTGAACTTCAGCCAGTAGAAAAAAGAGTACTTGTTGAAAAGCATTTAATAAGTCCCCATTTAGCTGAAGACTCTCCATTTGGTGCATGTTTATTATCTGAAAATGAAGAAGTAAGTATTATGATTAATGAAGAGGACCATGTTCGAATACAATGTTTATTCCCGGGGTTACAATTATCGGAGGCATTGCAGGTTGCAAATAATTTAGATGATTGGATTGAAGAGCATGTAGATTATGCGTTTGATGAAACAAGAGGATACTTAACAAGTTGTCCGACGAATGTGGGGACTGGGTTACGTGCTTCGGTGATGATGCATTTGCCAGCACTGATTCTTACTCAACAAATGAGTCGCATTATACCGGCAATCAATCAACTTGGTCTTGTCGTAAGAGGGATTTACGGAGAAGGCAGTGAAGCACTAGGGAATATCTTTCAAATTTCCAACCAGATTACACTAGGCAAAACCGAAGAAGACATTGTAGAAGATTTAAAGAGTGTAGTTGCACAGCTAATTGCACAAGAGCGTTCTGCTCGAGAAGCACTTATGAAGACCTCTAATATTCAGTTGGAAGATCGAGTATTTCGTTCTTATGGGGTTTTAGCTAATAGTAGGATCATTGAATCGAAGGAAGTGGCGAAATGTTTGTCTGACGTTCGATTAGGGATTGATCTAGGCTATATAAAAAATATATCAAGAAGTATTCTTAATGAACTTATGGTTTTGACTCAACCCGGATTCTTACAGGTATATGCGGGTGGGGCATTAAGACCAAATGAAAGGGACGTCAGAAGGGCGTCTATCATTCGAGAAAGATTGAAGCTAGAAAATAATAAGACTACTGACATGGAGGGTGATGGGTTATGATGTTTGGCAGATTTACTGAGCGCGCACAAAAGGTGTTAGCATTGGCTCAAGAGGAAGCTGTACGATTGGGACATAACAATATTGGTACTGAACATGTATTATTAGGTCTTATACGAGAAGGCGAAGGAATCGCTGCAAAGGCCTTACTTGCATTAGGATTAGGTCCTGAAAAAATACAAAAAGAGGTAGAGGCACTAATCGGAAGGGGCCAAGAAGGCTCACAGACCATCCACTACACACCGAGAGCAAAAAAGGTTATTGAACTATCAATGGATGAGGCTCGAAAGCTCGGTCATTCCTATGTTGGAACAGAACATATCCTTCTTGGATTAATTCGTGAAGGCGAAGGTGTAGCAGCTCGAGTTCTAAATAATCTTGGTGTTAGTCTAAATAAGGCACGCCAACAGGTTCTACAGCTATTAGGTAGTAATGAGTCTTCATCAGGGCATCATGGTGGAGGTTCTACGAATGCAAATACACCAACTCTTGATAGCTTAGCAAGAGATTTAACTGCAATTGCAAGAGAAGGAAGTCTTGATCCAGTAATTGGACGTAGTAAAGAAATCCAACGTGTAATTGAAGTACTAAGCCGTCGTACCAAAAACAACCCTGTGTTAATCGGAGAGCCTGGTGTAGGTAAAACGGCGATTGCAGAAGGGCTAGCTCAACAAATAATAAATAATGAAGTGCCAGAAACACTTCGTGATAAGCGTGTAATGACCCTTGATATGGGGACTGTTGTTGCGGGTACAAAATACCGTGGAGAGTTTGAAGACCGCTTAAAAAAGGTAATGGATGAAATTCGCCAAGCAGGTAATATTATTTTATTTATTGATGAACTTCATACATTAATCGGTGCAGGTGGTGCAGAGGGTGCGATTGATGCGTCAAATATCCTAAAACCATCACTTGCCCGTGGAGAATTACAGTGTATTGGTGCAACAACACTAGATGAATATAGAAAGTATATTGAAAAGGATGCTGCATTAGAGCGACGTTTCCAACCGATTCAAGTAGATGAACCAACTGTTGAAGAATCTATTATGATCTTAAAAGGATTGCGTGACCGCTATGAAGCACATCATAGAGTCTCCATTTCGGATGAGTCTATTGTTCAAGCTGTTAAGCTTTCCGATCGTTACATTTCCGATCGCTTTTTACCAGATAAGGCAATTGATTTAATTGATGAAGCAGGCTCAAAAGTGCGTCTTCGTTCTTATACGGCGCCACCAAATTTAAAAGAATTAGAACAAAAGCTTGAAGAGGTTCGTAAGGAAAAGGATGCGGCAGTACAAAGTCAAGAGTTTGAAAAGGCAGCCTCTTTACGAGATTCTGAGCAACGTCTACGTGAACAGTTAGAAGAAACAAAGAAAAACTGGAAGGAAAAACAGGGTCAGGAGAATTCAGAAGTCACAGTTGAAGATATTGCTATGGTCGTATCAAGCTGGACGGGTGTCCCTGTATCTAAACTAGCACAAACAGAAGCTAATAAATTATTAAACATGGAAGAAATCCTTCACTCGCGTGTAATTGGTCAGGAAGAGGCAGTTAAAGCCGTTTCAAAGGCAGTAAGACGTTCGCGCGCAGGGTTAAAAGATCCAAAGCGCCCAACGGGTTCATTTATTTTCCTTGGTCCAACTGGTGTTGGTAAGACGGAATTAGCTCGTGCGCTAGCCGAATCTATTTTTGGCGACGAGGATGCGATGATTCGTGTTGATATGTCAGAATACATGGAGAAGCACTCCACATCTAGATTAGTCGGTTCACCTCCAGGATATGTAGGGTATGAGGAAGGCGGACAGTTAACAGAAAAGGTGCGCCGCAAACCATATTCTGTCATCCTACTTGATGAAATTGAGAAAGCACACCCAGATGTATTTAATATCCTACTTCAAGTTCTTGAAGATGGTCGTTTGACTGATTCTAAAGGCAGAACAGTTGATTTCCGTAATACGATATTAATTATGACTTCAAACGTTGGAGCTAGCACTTTAAAGAGAAATAAATATGTTGGATTCGCGCTCGAAGATGAAAAGCAAGACTACAAAAACATGAAGGATAAGGTTATGGAGGAATTGAAAAAGGCATTCCGTCCAGAATTCCTTAACCGTATCGATGAAATTATTGTCTTCCACTCGCTAGAGAAGAAGCATTTGAAAGAAATTGTAACACTTATGTCGGATCAGTTAACTAAACGTCTTCAGGAGCAAGACTTTGAACTAGAGTTAACTGAGGCTGCAAAAAATCAAATCGCAGAGGAAGGTTATGACCCTGAATATGGGGCACGTCCATTGCGTCGTGCGATTCAAAAACAAATTGAAGATCGATTATCTGAAGAACTGTTACGAGGGACGATAGAAAAAGGCAAGAAAATCATAATGGATATCGAAAATGGAGAATTTGTTGTTCGTACGAGTGAAGCTAAAGAAACAGTGAAATAATAGTTATGCAAGTGAAAAAGAGGTATACAACAAATAGTCACAGCGTGTATACCTCTTTTTTTAGACACTAATTAACTCTAGGTGCCCTCTGGCCTTGCATTAACTAATCGTTGCTAAGGGAAACATGCCTTTGGTCAGTGATTCACTTGTGCTTATCGATTAAGCTTGTGCGCCTAGTGTTTTTAATTGAGAAAGGATTACTAATTATGGCAAAAACTAAGACAAAATTCACCTGTCAGTCCTGTGGGTATGAATCACCAAAATGGATGGGAAAATGTCCTGGATGTGGCGCGTGGAATTCATTAGTAGAAGAAACATTGAGTAAGCCTGCTAGAAAGGGAGCTTTTGCTCATTCAAGTCCTACAGTTCAGAGTAAACCTTCGCCTATCACTTCTATTGAATCAATAAATGAACCTAGAATGTATACAACAAATAAAGAATTTAACCGTGTACTTGGCGGTGGCATTGTAAAAGGTTCGCTTGTCCTTATCGGTGGTGACCCTGGTATCGGAAAGTCTACCTTGCTGCTTCAAGTATCCTCTCAAATAGCTACACAAAACAAAGTTTTATATATTTCCGGTGAAGAATCCGTCAAACAAACAAAACTACGCTCTGACCGACTTGGTGTTTCATCTGACCAATTATATGTATTAGCAGAGACAGACCTAGAATTTATTTCCCAGACAATTACCGAGTTAAAACCGTCATTTGTTGTTATAGATTCAATACAGACAATTTATCACTCGGAAATTACGTCTGCCCCTGGAAGTGTTTCACAGGTACGGGAATGTACGGCTGAATTAATGAGGATAGCGAAAACTAATGGTATTGCTATTTTTATAGTTGGGCATGTAACGAAAGAGGGGAATATTGCAGGTCCGCGTCTGCTAGAACATATGGTTGATACAGTTTTATATTTTGAAGGGGAACGCCATCATACATATCGTATTCTGCGTGCAGTGAAGAACCGATTTGGATCTACAAACGAAATGGGTATTTTTGAAATGAAAGAGACTGGGTTGGAGGAGGTAGCAAACCCTTCTGAAATTTTCCTTGAGGAACGTTCAGCTGGTGCGGCAGGTTCAACGGTTGTTGCCTCAATGGAGGGAACACGACCTGTCCTTGTTGAAATTCAGGCGCTCATTTCTCCAACGAGCTTTGGTAATCCTCGTCGTATGGCGACAGGAGTTGACCACAATCGAGTTTCTCTCTTGATGGCAGTATTAGAGAAACGTGCAGGATTCCTTTTACAAAATCAGGATGCGTATTTGAAGGTTGCAGGCGGTGTAAAGCTCGACGAACCGGCTATTGATTTAGCAGTAGCGCTTAGCATTGCTTCAAGTTTCAAAGACCAGTCGACAAATCCAACAGATATTATAATTGGTGAGGTTGGTTTAACAGGTGAGGTAAGACGAGTTTCACGAATCGAACAGCGAGTTCAAGAGGCAGCAAAGCTTGGATTTAAGAGGGTAATACTACCAGAGAGAAATTTAGGTGGTTGGACAGTTCCAAAGGAGATCGAAGTCATTGGCGTAAGTGATATTAGACAGGCCATTCAACATACATTAGGAAAATAACCTAAAATAATGAAACATTCTTGATGCTTTATTCGTATAGTAACTATGGATAGAGTTGGACATTCCTATATGTTTGTATACTCGCAAGAAAATATTTTTTCTAGAACCAGTAATAATTTTATTAGATTTAAAAAATAATATATGAGTATCGCTTTACACATCTGTGTCATTCTTTTTACATTTTAAAAAAGCTATTTAATGTAGGTTTCAATTGTTATAAAGTGTTTATAATGAATAGGAGGAGGTGAAGGAATGTTAAAACGTATTGTACAGCTGTTTTTTCTAATTGTCGGAGGAATGCTTGGTATTGTTTATCTTCCAGACTTGCTAAAGCTGTTAAATATTGAAAATGTTCCATATCTAAATAACTCATATACGCTTGCGATATTAGGTGCTATTATATTATTTATTGTTACTTTTTGGTTAGTCGATTATATCGTAGGTCTAATAAAATGGCTGGAAGAGTCATTGATCAAAGCCCCTGTTACAGATGTTTTATTTGGAAGCTTAGGATTAATTTCCGGGTTAATTGTTGCATTTCTAATTGTGATTCCATTGGACCGTATTTCATTTTCAGTTGTGAATACAGTGCTTCCAATATTTATTACCGTGCTTCTTGGGTACTTAGGATTTCAGGTTGGTTTTAAAAAGCGGGATGAGTTGATTAACCTATTCTCTATTAACCGAACAGGCAAGAAAAAGGGCTTAGAGGAAGATGAAATAGCCCATGAAGAAAAAAAATTAAAGATATTAGATACAAGTGTTATTATTGATGGGCGTATCGCGGATATATGTCAAACAGGATTCCTTGAAGGAACAATCGTGATTCCACGCTTTGTTTTAGAAGAACTTCAGCATATTGCGGACTCTTCAGATGTGTTAAAACGAAACCGTGGTAGACGAGGTCTTGATATCCTAAACCGAATTCAAAAGGAATTATCTATTAAAGTGGATATTTACGAAGGTGACTTTGATGATATTCAAGAGGTTGATAGTAAGTTAGTAAAGCTTGCAAAATTAACAATGGGTGTTGTAGTAACTAATGACTTTAACCTTAATAAAGTCTGTGAACTTCAAAATGTGGCCGTACTAAACATTAATGACTTAGCCAATGCTGTAAAACCAGTTGTTTTACCTGGTGAAGAGCTAAGTGTGCAAGTTATTAAGGATGGAAAAGAACATAATCAGGGTGTCGCATACCTAGACGATGGAACCATGATTGTAGTTGAGGAAGGGCGCGATTATATCGGGAAACGCATTGATGTCCTTGTAACCAGTGTTTTACAAACATCAGCGGGTCGCATGATTTTTGCAAAGCCCAAATTGCTTGAAAAGGCGTTATAATTGAATTATTGTTAGGGGCGTTATGGGTGAATTATCAAGTTATAATTCCTGCTGCAGGACAAGGAAAGAGAATGAAAGCGGGAAGGAATAAACAATTCATCGAATTGAATTCAATACCAGTAATTATTCATACATTACGAGTTTTTGAACACGATCCGATGTGTTCGGGTGTCATTTTAGTTATTAATAAAGATGAACAATCTATCTTTGAAGAATTGGTAAAAACGTTTAATATCCAAAAAAATATTTCCTTTATTGAAGGTGGAAGTGAGCGTCAGTATAGTGTATATAACGGCTTACAAGAAGTTAAAAATACGGATATTGTGCTAGTCCATGATGGGGCTAGACCTTTTCTGAAACTAGAGCGAGTTCATGAACTAGTCAAAATGGCAACTGAGAGAGGAGCTGCAGTTTTGGCAGTTCCCGTAAAGGATACAATTAAACGCGCCTCCAGTGATCAATATGTGGAAGAAACAGTTGAACGTTCTAGCTTGTGGGCTATTCAAACCCCACAAGCTTTTCATGTTTCTATCTTGCAGGAAGCGCACGAAATGGCCAAAAAAGACGGTTTTTTAGGTACGGACGAAGCTAGTCTCGTTGAAAGAATCCCAAAACAGGTATATATTGTTAAAGGTGATTACTTAAATATAAAACTAACAACTCCAGATGATTTAGTCTTTGCTGAGGCGATTTTACATAACTGGACAAAATAAAAAAGTACAATGTGCCTGCTTGTCGCCAATGGCACCTGGAACTAGATAACAAAAAACTATTTAAAAGGGGGAAATCCAGTGTTTCGTATTGGACAAGGCTTTGATGTTCACCAATTGGTTGAAGGACGCCCGTTAATTATAGGTGGAATCACAATTCCTTATGAGAAAGGGCTTTTAGGACATTCTGATGCGGATGTATTGCTACATACCGTTTCAGACGCGTGTCTCGGCGCAATTGGTGAAGGTGATATCGGCAAACATTTTCCGGATACTGACCCGAATTTTAAGGATGCTGATTCAGCAAAACTTCAACAACATGTTTGGGAATTAGTAAAGAAAAAAGGATACAAACTTGGTAATATAGACTGTACAATCATTGCCCAGATGCCCAAAATGGCACCATATATTGAACAAATCAAGGCTCGTATTGCTGAATTAGTAGAAGCAGATCCTTCCCAGGTCAATGTGAAAGCAACAACGACAGAAAAGTTAGGTTTCACCGGCCGAGGTGAGGGGATTGCTGCACAAGTAGCGGTGCTACTTGTAAAGGCTGATAACTAATTCTTTGCTAGTCACCGAAGTGGTGATAGAATAAATGATACTAAGCGTTGGAGTAACGGAGGGTACATAAATGTCAAATAACGTACGTGTGCGCTATGCACCGAGTCCGACAGGACATTTACATATTGGAAATGCAAGAACTGCTTTATTTAATTATCTATATGCAAGAAATCAAAACGGGAAATTTATTATCCGTATTGAGGATACAGACAAAAAACGAAATATTGAAGGTGGCGAAGAAAGCCAACTGAAGTATTTAAAGTGGCTTGGAATTGATTGGGATGAAAGTACGGATGTAGGTGGGGAGTTTGGACCATACCGACAATCGGAACGCAACGAAATCTATGAAAAACATTATACAGAGTTGCTTGAAAAGGAACTCGCATATAAATGCTATTGTACGGAAGAAGAGATTGAAAAAGAACGAGAAGAGCAAATGGCGCGTGGTGAGACACCACATTACTCAGGTAGATGCCGTCATCTGACAAAGGATCAACAAGAATCCTTAGAAAAAGAGGGCAGACTACCAAGCATTCGTTTTAGAGTGCCAGAGGGGAAAGTTTTCACGTTCACTGATATGGTAAAAGGAGAAATTTCCTTTGAGTCAGAGGGAATGGGGGATTTCGTCATTGTAAAAAAAGACGGAACACCAACTTATAACTTCGCGGTAGCCATTGACGATCACTTGATGGAGATTTCTCATGTGCTACGCGGGGAAGACCATATTTCAAATACACCGAAACAAATGATGGTTTATGAGGCTTTTAACTGGGATATTCCAACATTTGGCCATATGACATTGATAGTCAATGATAGTCGTAAAAAGCTAAGTAAGCGGGATGAGTCAATCATTCAATTTATTGAGCAATACGAAGAGCTTGGTTATCTACCAGAAGCTCTATTCAACTTCATTACGCTATTAGGTTGGTCACCAGGTGGAGAGGAAGAAATCCATACGAGAGATCAGTTCATTGAAATCTTTGATCCTTCACGTCTGTCGAAGTCTCCAGCTGTATTTGACACACAGAAGCTTACTTGGATGAACAACCAATATATGAAAAATATCGATATTGATCGCTTAGTGGAATTATCGTTACCACACTTAATCAAAGCAGGGAAGCTAAGTGAGCCTTTAAGCGATACTGACAAGAAGTGGGCTCGTGATTTAATTGTGCTTCATCAGGAAAAAATGAGCTATGGTGCAGAGATTGTTGAACTTACAGACCTGTTTTTCAAAGATGAGTTAGACCTTGAAGAAGATGCAAAAGAGGTCCTTGCTGGCGAGCAAGTTCCGCAAGTTTTACAAGCATTTTTACAAGAAGTAGAAGGCCTTGAATCATTTGAAGCAGATGAAATTAAAGCGGCAATTAAGGCAGTTCAGAAGGGAACTGGGCAAAAGGGGAAAAATCTTTTCATGCCAATTCGTGCAGCTGCTACTGGTCAGCTTCATGGGCCTGACCTGCCACAAGCGATTCACCTTTTAGGAAAAGAAAAAATTATTTCACGACTAAAAGGTTTAATTAGTTAACATCTTGCTGAAAATGTAATATAGTATAGTTAATCAATTATATAATCTAAAAGTGTTGATAAGGAGAGTAAATAAGTGATTGACCTTAAAGTATTTGCTTATTAGGGTGAATACGAAAGAGAGAACCATCACCGGCTGAAAGTGGTTTATGGGAAATGCTTATTGAAATGCACCTTTGAGTCTTTTATTGAACCGGATTTTTTCTGAAGTAGATAAAAGCGGCGTCTCACCGTTACGAGATTAAGTTGAGGTAGTGTTTTACATTACCTAAACAGAGTGGAACCGCGCCATAAAGCGTCTCTGTGTGTATACACAGGGGCGCTTTTTTTATATTTAGAAAATAAATTGATTAGTCTAAGGCGCCATCGTCTTCCGGTCTAAGATTATTGTTTCTGAAGGTATAATCCTTTCTTTCAGGCTTGACCTATATTTATTACCTAAAGTTCCGCGCCTTGCGCTTTTCTATCGAGGAGGGTTGAATGTGTTTAAACAATTGAAAGAGGATATCGAAGTTGTATTTGAACAGGACCCAGCTGCTAGAACTCATTTTGAAGTGATGTTGACTTATTCAGGGCTACATGCCATTTGGGCACACCGAGTATCACATTTTCTCTTTAAAAGAAGAATGTTTTTCTTAGCTAGAGTGGTTTCCCAAATTAGCCGATTCTTTACAGGAATAGAAATCCATCCTGGAGCTAAAATTGGCCGTCGCTTTTTTATTGACCATGGGATGGGTGTGGTAATTGGAGAAACGTGTGAGATTGGGAATAATGTGACCGTGTTCCAAGGTGTTACACTCGGCGGTACGGGAAAAGAAAAAGGAAAGCGGCACCCAACGATAAAGGATAATGCACTTATTGCAACTGGAGCAAAAGTATTAGGATCTATTACAATCGGGGAAAATTCAAAAATAGGAGCGGGGTCGGTTGTTCTGCAGGATGTTCCTCCGAATTCAACCGTTGTCGGAATACCTGGTAGAGTCGTCATTCAAGATGGTATTAAAGTCAGGAATAGTAAGGATATGGATCATCGAGATTTACCAGATCCAGTGTCAGATAAGATCAGAGAATTAGAAAACGAAATCAAGCGTTTAAAAGAAGAGATTCAACATAAGGAAGGAGCAGAGGACAATGCCCATTCACATTTATAATACAGTAACGCGAAAAAAGGAAGAATTCAAACCACTCGAAGAAAACAAAGTAAAGATGTATGTGTGCGGCCCAACTGTTTATAACTATATTCATATCGGAAATGCACGACCAGCTATAGTATTTGATACAGTACGTCGTTATTTTGAATTTAGGGGTTATGATGTAAACTACGTATCTAACTTTACAGATGTTGATGATAAATTAATTAAAGCTGCCAATGAGCTAGGTGAGGATGTACCGACCATTGCAGACCGCTTTATTGACGCATATTTTGAAGACGTGTCTGCATTAGGCTGCAAAAAGGCCGATGCCCACCCAAGGGTTACAGAAAACATGGATATTATCATTGATTTTATCCAGGCATTAATTGAAAAAGGATATGCCTATGAGTCTGAAGGCGATGTCTATTACCGTACTAGAGAGTTTAAGGAATATGGTAAGCTTTCTCACCAATCTATTGATGAGCTTCGACTTGGTACGAGAATTGAAGTGGGAGATAAGAAACAGGATGCACTGGATTTTGTTTTATGGAAGAGTGCGAAGCCGGGTGAAATATATTGGGAGAGCCCATGGGGCAATGGACGTCCAGGTTGGCATATTGAGTGCTCAGCAATGGCGAAAAAGTATTTGGGCGAAACAATTGATATTCATGCAGGTGGTCAAGACTTAGCATTCCCACACCACGAGAATGAGATTGCACAATCAGAAGCACTTAACGAAAAGACGTTTGCAAATTACTGGATGCATAATGGCTATATTAATATCGATAATGAAAAAATGTCCAAATCACTTGGAAACTTTGTATTGGTTCATGACATTATTAAAGATGTTGACCCACAGGTACTACGATTCTTTATGTTATCTGTTCATTATCGACATCCGATTAACTATAATCTTGAGCTACTTGAAAGTACAAAAAATGCATTAGAACGATTACGAACTTCTTATGCAAATCTAAAGCACCGATTACAAAGCAGTACCAATCTAACAAATGATGACGAATTATGGTTAGAAAAAGTAACATCTGCACGAAGAGACTTTGTTGAAGCGATGGATGATGATTTTAACACAGCGAATGCAATATCTGTATTGTTTGAACTATCCAAACAAGCGAACTATTATTTGCAGGAGAAAAACACATCAGAAAAAGTAATTGGTGCCTTTTTACAAGAGTTCGAAGTATTATTCGAAGCTCTCGGGCTTAAATTAGAAGATGAACAATTACTTGATGAGGAAATTGAAGAATTAATTGCGAAGCGAAATCAAGCTAGAAAAGACCGCGACTTTGCTTTATCTGATCAAATTAGAGATCAATTAAAGGCAATGAATATTGTTTTAGAAGATACTCCTCAAGGTACAAGATGGAAAAGAGGATAATGGATGACGTTTTTAACTGACAATCACATTGATAGCAACCAATTAAATAGCCTTGCACTCGCTTATATGGGGGATGCCGTATATGAAATGTATATACGGCATTACCTTCTTCAAAAGGGAAGTGTCCGACCGAATCAACTTCACAATAAGGCAAAGCATTATGTTTCAGCCAAAGCGCAGTCATCGGTGATTCATCAGATGCTAGATGAAGGTTTTTTTACCGAAGAAGAACAAGCTGTAATCAGGAGGGGGCGTAATGCTAAAAGCGGAACAGTTCCCAAAAATACAGATGTCCAGACATACCGTTACAGTACTGCATTTGAAGCCTTACTTGGCTTTCATTTTTTGCAAAAGAATACAGATCGTATCCATTCAATAATTGAAGAAGCAATTCAAATTATTGAATCTTAAGAAAGGAGGAAGAGCAAATGGCTAGTGATTATATTATCGGGAAGAACCCCGTTATTGAAGCTTTGAAGTCAGAACGTGATATCAATAAGATATGGATTGCAGAGGGATCTAACAAAGGGCAGATGAATCAGATTACATCTCTTGCAAAAGAGGGGAGTGTATTAGTTCAATTTGTTCCTAAGAAGAAAATTGACCAAATGGTAGAGGGTAATCACCAAGGTGTTGTTGCCCAGGTTGCAGCATATGAATATGCAGAGGTTGATGATATTTTAGAAGCAGCCGAAAAACGAAATGAAGCTCCATTTATACTATTACTTGATGAATTAGAGGATCCTCATAATCTCGGTTCGATACTTCGAACGGCTGATGCAGTTGGGGCACATGGTGTTATTATTCCAAAACGAAGAGCGGTAGGTTTAACCGCAACTGTTGCAAAAGCATCAACAGGTGCCATTGAATATATACCAGTTGCACGAGTAACAAATCTGGCAAGAACGATTGATGAATTAAAGGACCGTGGTGTATGGATTGTAGGAACCGATGCGAAAGGAAAAGAGGATTACCGAAATATTGATGGTAAGATGCCGATTGGCTTAGTAATTGGCAGCGAAGGCAAAGGTATGGGACGTCTTGTAAAAGAAAAGTGTGATTTTCTTCTACGTTTGCCAATGGAAGGGAAAGTAACCTCTTTAAACGCATCTGTTGCAGCAAGTCTACTTATGTATGAGGTATATCGTAAGCGGAATCCATTAGGAGAATAATACAAATGGATATCCTGCTGGTAGATGGCTACAACATAATTGGGGCTTGGCCAGAACTACGTCTTCTAAAAACAACGGACTTTTCAGCTGCGCGTGATTTATTAATTGAAAAAATGGCTGAATATCAGGCGTATACAGGATATAAGGTGATTGTGGTATTTGATGCACACCTCGTACCAGGAATTGAAAAGAAAACGAAAAGTCGAAAAATCGAAGTTATTTTCACACGTGAAAATGAAACGGCGGATGAGCGAATCGAAAAGCTTGCTAAACAATTAAGTAATATCAAAACACAAATCCATGTAGCTACTTCAGATTTTACCGAGCAATGGCAGATTTTCGGACAAGGAGCTTTACGTAAATCTGCAAGGGAATTATTGACCGAAATGGAAGTGGTGGAGTCAGGGATTCAAAAAGACGTCAAGAAAACATATCAAGAAAAAAGTGTTTCAAAAATCCCACTTTCTAATGAAATTGCTGAAATATTTGAAAAATGGCGCCGAGGACAATGAAGAGCGGTTGACGCTTGGAAAAGCACTCCTGTATAATATTGCTAGATAAAGAATTTTATGAACATTATTTATTCATTTATTACAGTAAGTTTTGTAGATAACAACTTCTAAGGTAGGTCGGAGGGATCGGTGTGAGTTCAAGCTTCGATGATTATGGCAACAGGTTAGAATATGACCGACTAGAGGATGAGGAAGTCGTGGAAATGGTCCATGCCGGTGAAAGTGAGGCACTGGACTATTTAATCAACAAGTATAAAAATTTTGTGCGTGCAAAAGCCCGATCATATTTCCTAATTGGTGCAGATCGTGAAGATATTGTTCAAGAAGGTATGATTGGCTTGTACAAGGCGATTCGTGATTTTAAAGAGGACAAGCTTTCCTCTTTTAAAGCGTTTGCAGAGCTTTGTATCACACGTCAAATTATTACTGCGATTAAAACAGCCACAAGACAAAAACATATTCCTCTTAATTCTTATGTTTCTTTGGACAAGCCGATATATGATGAGGAATCTGACCGTACATTAATGGATGTAATTTCAGGAGCAAAAATATTGGACCCTGAAGAATTAATCATCAACAGAGAAAAGTTTGATGATATTGAGTTAAAGATGGCAGAACTTTTAAGTGATTTAGAACGCAAAGTGTTGTCCTTATATTTAGATGGAAGGTCCTATCAAGAAATATCAGAGGACTTAAATCGTCATGTAAAGTCAATAGATAACGCGCTCCAACGTGTAAAACGTAAATTGGAACGCTATTTAGAAATTCAGGAAATCAAGTTATAAACCGTTTCTAACCATTATTTACAGTCGGGGGCTAGTATTGACATACAATTCAAGCCTGTGTTACATTTTTAAGGAAATTGAGACATTTTTTTAAAAATATAATGCGAGTAAGTGCATTTTACATGGATGGTGATAAAATGCGTAAAAAAGTAATTTTAGCCTGTGTGGAATGTGGCAATAGAAATTATACCACCATGAAGAATAGCACTTCTGGTGAACGACTTGAAATGAAGAAGTTTTGTAAGACTTGCAATTCTCACACGAATCATCGTGAAACGAAATAGATTAGGACTGTCTTGATAAAGTTGGAGGTTACATGGATGAAAAACATAACCAAGTTTTTTCGTGAAGTAGTTCGAGAAATGAAGAAGACTAGCTGGCCAAAGAGAAAAGAACTCACTCGTTATACTATTGTTACAATAACAACTGTTGTCTTCGTATCCGTATTCTTTGCTGTCGTTGATTTAGGAATTTCTGAATTAATACGTTTAGTACTTGAATAAACAAGGTATACTCATGGTATAATGATGGATAGAGATAAAGGAAGTAACAACAAGAGCCCGGTAACGGGTTTTTTTAATTGTAAAAAAATAGATGTCAAGACCCTAATAATACTATTGTTAAAGTGATAGATCCTAGCTAACTAACAAATGAGTAGTGTGGATTATGATCAGAGGGAGGGAAGGACAAGTTGTCCTAACTTATGGAAAAGAATTGGTATGTTGTTCATACGTATTCAGGGTATGAAAATAAGGTAAAAGCGAATCTAGAAAAACGTGTTGAGTCAATGGGTATGCAAGATAAAATCTTCCGTGTGGTTGTACCAGAGGAAGAAGAGACAGAACTTAAGAACGGAAAGAAGAAAATTGTTAAAAAGAAAGTGTTCCCAGGATACGTGCTAGTTGAAATAATTATGACCGACGATTCATGGTATGTTGTACGTAATACACCTGGAGTAACAGGCTTTGTAGGTTCAGCGGGTCATGGTTCAAAACCAACACCACTATTACCAGAAGAGGTTACATTCCTACTTAAGAGAATGGGGATGGATGAAAGACCAATTGAGGTTGATTTTGAATTAAAAGAAACAGTACGTGTAAAAGAAGGACCATTTACAAACTTTACCGGTGCAATTGAAGATATAGATGCAGATAAGCAAAAAGTAAAAGTACTAGTAAATATGTTTGGTCGAGAAACACCGGTAGAGTTAGATTTTACGCAAATAGAAAAAATCTAGAACGAAAAAGCGAAGTGTATAACAACCTCGTTTGGTTAGACAAATTTTTTTTAGAAAAACTTGATATTGTAAATTAAAAGTGGTAATATTGCATAGGTCAGTATGTCTTAAATGATATGAGACTAGCTATGCTAAACGTTCTTTATTGATATATAAAGAATAGATGAGTGGGAGGGTTAACCCCTATTACCACATCACGGACTTTAAGGAGGTGTGTCTCGTGGCTAAAAAAGTAATTAAAGAGGTAAAATTACAAATTCCAGCGGGTAAAGCAAACCCAGCACCACCAGTTGGGCCAGCACTAGGTCAAGCAGGTGTTAACATCATGGGATTCTGTAAGGAGTTTAATGCTCGTACAGCAGAACAAGCTGGTTTAATTATTCCTGTTGTAATCACAGTTTATGAAGATCGTTCATTTACATTTATTACAAAAACTCCTCCTGCTGCAGTTCTATTAAAGAAAGCGGCTGGAATTGAGTCTGGTTCTGGTGAACCAAACCGTAATAAAGTTGCAACAGTTAAGCGTGATAAAGTACGCGAGATTGCAGAAACAAAAATGCCTGATTTAAATGCAGCAAATGTTGAATCTGCAATGCGTATGGTTGAAGGTACTGCTCGTAGCATGGGAATTGTTATCGAAGACTAATTCCGATTTGTTACAATGTTCTCAAAGGGGTTGCGGATGGAACATATCATTTCTCTATTCGCAACCTTTGTTCTGTTTAGCTTCAGCTTAATTATATTTATGCTCTAGCTAGGCGTGGGAGGTTATTCCGTTAAAACCACAATCGAGGAGGAAATTATAATGGCAAAAAGAGGTAAAAAGTACGTAGAAGCTGCTAAATTAGTAGACCGTACAAAAGCTTACTCAGTTGCAGAAGCAATTGAACTAGTAAAGAAAACAAACACAGCTAAATTTGATGCTACTGTGGAAGTTGCATTTCGTTTAGGAGTTGACCCTAAGAAAGCTGACCAACAAATTCGTGGTGCAGTTGTTCTGCCAAACGGTACTGGTAAAACTCAACGTGTATTAGTTTTCGCTAAAGGTGAAAAAGCAAAAGAAGCAGAAGCAGCTGGAGCTGACTATGTTGGCGACAGTGAGTTCATCACTAAAATCAACCAAGGTTGGTTTGACTTTGATGTAATCGTAGCTACTCCTGACATGATGGGTGAAGTTGGTAAACTTGGTCGTGTATTAGGACCAAAAGGTTTAATGCCAAACCCTAAAACTGGAACTGTTACTTTTGATGTAACGAAAGCAATCAACGAAATCAAAGCTGGTAAAGTAGAATACCGCGTTGATAAATCTTCTAATATTCATGTTCCGATTGGTAAGATCTCATTTGATGATCAAAAATTAATTGAGAACTTCACAACAATCTATGAAACAATGCTTAAGGTTAAACCATCTGCAGCAAAAGGTACTTACATGAAGAATGTTGCTGTATCATCTACGATGGGACCTGGCGTAAAAGTTGACGCTTCTACTTTCTAATTAGAAAAAAGTGGATATTGACTTTTATGATAGCATTTCATATAATAAGTCATGTTGTTAACAAATGAATACATTTGTACCGTAGACAGTAGGTGCTTTAAGCTTAATTCCCTACCGAGGTGTAGTATATAATTACTTGATAATTACTACCTCTATGTCTACACGGCATAGAGGTTTTCTAATCTAGATACGTGTTCGTCATGGACACACTCTAACACCGAGCGGTTTCAAGTGTTTGTAATAACTCACAGGAGGTGTAATAGAATGAGTCATGCAGTAGAACAAAAGAAACAAATCGTAACTGAAATTGCAGACAAATTACGTGATAGTAAATCAACAATCGTTGTAGACTACCGTGGTCTTTCTGTAGCGGAAGTAACAGAACTACGTAAGCAACTTCGTGAAGCGGGCGTTGAATTCAAGGTTTATAAAAACTCTTTAACTCGCCGTGCTGCTGAACAAGCTGAACTTGCTGGTATAAACGATGCATTAACGGGTCCAAACGCAATTGCATTCAGTAATGAAGACGTAGTTGCTCCTGCTAAGATTCTAAATGACTTTGCGAAGAAGCATGAGGCATTAGAAATTAAAGCAGGTATTATCGAAGGAAATGTGGCAACTTTTGAAGAAGTTAAAGCTCTTGCAGATCTACCATCTCGCGAAGGTTTACTTTCTATGTTGCTTAGCGTACTTCAAGCACCTATTCGTAATCTTGCACTTGCTACTAAAGCAGTTGCAGATCAAAAAGAAGAACAAGGCGCTTAATCGTAGCACAACTATACAATACGAATTCCAAATAGGATAATTATTTAAGGAGGATTTTCTAATGACTAAAGAACAAATCATTGAAGCAGTTAAAAATATGACTGTTTTAGAACTAAATGACCTAGTAAAAGCAATTGAAGAAGAATTTGGTGTAACTGCTGCTGCTCCTGTAGCTGTAGCTGCTGGTGGCGGTGCTGAAGCTGCTGCTGAGCAAACTGAATTTGATGTTGTACTAGCAGATGCTGGTGGACAAAAAATCAAAGTTATCAAAGTTGTACGTGAAATCACTGGTCTTGGCTTAAAAGAAGCTAAAGAACTTGTTGACAACACTCCAAAAGCAATCAAAGAAGGCATTTCTAAAGAGGAAGCTGAAGAAGTTAAAGCTAAACTTGAAGAAGTTGGAGCTGGCGTAGAAGTTAAGTAATAACGTAAAAGAAAGCTCGCTATTAAGCGAGCTTTTTTTATCATTTTTGGAATGAAATGGGTAAACTGATCATATACTCTTATGTTGGGAGATACAGTAAATGGCCGAACATTATTATACTAGTAAACCCACCGTGGTAAGTAACCAAAAAACGTGGTCATTTGTTTTGAAAGGAAATCGTTTTTCATTTACAAGTGATAGCGGAGTTTTTTCGAAAAACGAAGTAGACTTCGGGTCGAGATTGCTAGTGGAGGCGTTTAAAACTCCAGAAGTGGCTGGTCCCTTTTTGGACATTGGTTGTGGATATGGTCCGATTGGTTTAGCACTTGCGAAGGTACATAACGAACGACATGTTGATATGATCGATGTGAATGAACGAGCAATTGAACTTGCGAAAAAGAATGCCGAAATGAATAAGGTGGCGAACATTGATATTCGTCAAAGCGACTTATTTTCACATGTTGAAAACAAAGGGTATGCCGCAATAATTTCAAATCCGCCAATTCGGGCAGGAAAAAAAGTGGTACATCGTATTTTAGAAGAAAGTTATAACTATTTGGTACCTGGCGGTGAACTATGGGTTGTTATTCAAAAGAAACAAGGGGCTCCGTCTGCAATCGAAAAGCTTGAAACGGTTTTTGGAGATGTTGAGATCGTAGAGAGAAAAAAAGGATACCATATTATTAAAGCTGTAAGAAAGTTAAACTAAAACATATTTTCACTTGACAAACACAAAAACAGGTTGACTGTCAATTTTACCTGTGGTAGCATTATATAATGCCGATATGTAATTTTTCCATGTATAACTAAAAAATTAAATATATGTATAAATATAGTATGTATGGAAAAACTAATAAAATCAATAGTTCGTTTTTTGAAAATGTGGTTTTCTTAGTAGAAACCCTTTTTCTTTTTGTCTATAAAAAAGAGGATGTATTGGCCTTACATAATAATTAAATGTACCTTAAAAGACAAAAGAAACGAGTGAAAGTGATTTAGAAATTGATAGGCTGCGATATGTGTCCTATCATTTTGATTTGCGGTTTACTTCTTACTGATTATAGAAGTTTATAAAGTAGACTTTTATAACTAGTAAGTATTTATAAATTAGCAAGATTAATAACGCTTGATATGAGGGGTGAATGGGTTGATAGGTCAACTAGTTCAGTATGGACGACACCGCCAACGAAGAAGTTATGCTCGTATTAGTGAAGTTTTAGAATTACCAAATCTTATTGAGATTCAAACCTCTTCTTATCAGTGGTTTCTTGATGAGGGTCTTAGGGAGATGTTCCAAGATATTTCCCCAATTGAAGACTTTACAGGTAACCTATCTCTAGAGTTCATTGATTACAGTTTAGGTGAGCCAAAGTATTCTGTGGAAGAATCAAAGGAGAGGGATGTTACTTATTCAGCGCCACTTCGTGTGAAGGTGCGTTTGATCAATAAAGAAACTGGTGAAGTAAAAGATCAAGATGTATTCATGGGTGACTTCCCACTCATGACAGAAACAGGTACATTCGTTATCAATGGTGCAGAACGTGTAATTGTTTCTCAATTGGTTCGTTCACCGAGTGTCTATTACAGTGGTAAAGTCGATAAGAATGGGAAACGCGGTTTTACTGCAACGGTAATACCAAACCGTGGTGCATGGTTAGAGTATGAAACAGATGCGAAAGATGTTGTTTATGTTCGTATTGACCGTACTAGAAAATTGCCGGTAACGGTACTTTTGCGCGCGCTTGGGTTTGGCTCTGATCAAGAAATCATCGATTTATTTGGTGAGAACGAATATCTACGTAACACACTTGAGAAAGACAACACAGAGAGCACAGAAAAAGCACTACTAGAAATATATGAGCGTCTACGTCCTGGAGAACCACCAACGGTCGATAACGCCAAAAGTTTGTTAGATTCACGCTTTTTTGATCCAAAACGTTACGATCTTGCAAGTGTAGGTCGTTACAAGATTAATAAAAAGCTTCATATTAAGAACCGTTTGTTTAATCAGCGTTTAGCAGAAACGCTTGTTGATCCTGAAACAGGTGAAATCATTGTAGAAAAAGATACTCTACTTGATCGCAGAACGCTTGACCGCATCATTCCTTATTTAGAGAATGGTATCGGATTTAAGTCCCTTCAACCTGTAGGCGGCGTTGTTGATGAAGAGATTACGCTTCAGTCAATTAAAATTTACGCACCGAATGATCCGGATGGCGAACATGTCATTAACGTTATTGGTAATGCCTATGTCGAAGAAGGTGTGAAGAATATTACACAAGCGGATATTCTCTCTTCTATTAGTTATTTCTTTAACCTATTGCATCAGGTTGGAGATACGGACGATATTGATCATTTAGGTAACCGTAGATTACGTTCAGTTGGTGAACTTCTACAGAATCAATTCCGTATTGGTTTATCAAGAATGGAACGTGTTGTTCGTGAGAGAATGTCAATTCAAGACACGAATACGATTACTCCACAACAACTAATTAATATTCGTCCAGTGATTGCTTCTATTAAAGAATTCTTTGGTAGTTCACAGCTATCACAGTTTATGGACCAAACGAATCCTTTGGCAGAATTAACACATAAGCGTAGGTTATCTGCTTTAGGACCTGGAGGACTAACGCGTGAGCGTGCAGGGTTTGAAGTTCGTGACGTTCACTATTCCCACTATGGTCGTATGTGTCCGATTGAAACACCAGAAGGACCTAACATTGGATTAATCAACTCATTATCTTCATACGCAAAGGTAAATCGATTTGGGTTTATTGAAACACCATATCGAAGAGTTGATCCAGAAACAGGTAAAGTGACTGGCAGAATCGATTACTTAACAGCAGATGAAGAGGACAACTATGTTGTTGCTCAGGCAAATTCTCGTTTAAGTGATGATGGTGCCTTCTTAGATGAAGATGTCGTTGCACGTTTTAAAGGTGAGAACACAGTAATTGATCGCGATCGCATTGATTACATGGATGTTTCTCCTAAACAAGTTGTTTCCGCAGCTACAGCTTGTATTCCGTTCCTGGAAAACGATGACTCAAACCGTGCGTTAATGGGAGCAAACATGCAACGTCAGGCAGTTCCGCTAATGAAGCCGGAAGCGCCTCTTGTAGGTACAGGTATGGAGTATGTATCAGGTAAAGACTCAGGTGCTGCCGTTATCTGTAAACATCCAGGTATTGTCGAACGTGTAGAAGCGAAGCAAATCTGGGTTCGTCGCTACGAAGAAGTAGATGGTCAAAAGGTTAAAGGTGACCTTGATAAATATCGTCTTCTTAAATTTATCCGTTCTAACCAAGGTACATGTTATAACCAGCGCCCGATTGTTACAGAAGGTGACGAAGTTGTAAAAGGAGAAATCCTTGCAGATGGTCCTTCAATGGAACAAGGTGAACTGGCATTAGGACGTAACGTTCTTGTAGGTTTCATGACTTGGGATGGATATAACTATGAAGATGCCATCATTATGAGTGAAAGACTTGTAAAAGATGATGTATATACTTCTATTCATATTGAAGAATATGAATCAGAATCTCGTGATACAAAATTAGGACCAGAAGAAATTACACGTGATATTCCAAATGTTGGTGAAGATGCGTTACGTAATCTTGATGAGCGTGGAATTATCCGTATTGGTGCTGAAGTGAAAGACGGAGACCTACTTGTTGGTAAGGTAACGCCTAAAGGGGTAACCGAGCTGACTGCTGAAGAACGTCTTTTACATGCAATATTCGGAGAAAAGGCACGTGAGGTTCGTGATACTTCCCTTCGTGTTCCTCACGGTGGAGAAGGGATTATCCTCGATGTGAAGGTGTTCAACCGTGAAGACGGAGATGAATTACCACCAGGTGTAAACCAGCTCGTTCGTGTTTATATCGTACAGAAACGTAAGATACACGAAGGCGATAAGATGGCTGGTCGTCACGGAAACAAAGGGGTAATTTCAAGAATCCTACCAGAGGAGGATATGCCATTCCTTCCAGATGGAACGCCAATCGATATCATGTTAAATCCACTAGGGGTTCCATCACGAATGAACATTGGGCAGGTTCTTGAGCTACACTTAGGTATGGCTGCAAGACAGCTAGGCATCCATGTTGCGTCACCAGTATTTGATGGAGCAACTGAAGAAGATGTATGGGATACTATAGAAGAAGCTGGTATGTCTCGTGATGCGAAGACAGTATTATATGACGGAAGAACGGGTGAACCGTTTGATAATCGTGTATCTGTCGGCGTAATGTATATGATTAAGTTAGCACACATGGTAGACGATAAGTTACATGCTCGTTCAACAGGACCATATTCTCTTGTTACTCAGCAACCACTTGGTGGTAAAGCTCAGTTTGGAGGACAACGTTTTGGTGAGATGGAAGTATGGGCACTTGAAGCTTATGGTGCTGCATATACTCTACAAGAAATTCTAACTGTTAAATCAGATGATGTTGTCGGTCGTGTTAAGACGTATGAGGCAATTGTAAAGGGTGAAAATGTACCAGAGCCTGGTGTCCCTGAATCATTCAAGGTATTAATAAAAGAACTTCAATCACTTGGTTTAGATGTGAAAATCCTTTCTGGTGATGAAGAAGAGATTGAAATGCGCGACCTAGAGGATGAAGAAGAAGCTAGCCAATCTGAGGGAATCTCTCTCGATTCTGACCAGCAAATCGATCCTGAACTAGAAAAAAATGCAGTTGTAAAAGAATAATTATAATGCCCGCGGCGGATGCCATTTCTTCCAAAGAGAGTATATCGAGATAAGTTTGATAAGCTCTGGCGTAAATCCGCCAAGGTGCATTTGGTTTGATTTAATTAACAAGCAAAGGTCAAATAGGGTAATCCTGTAGATCAAAAGGGAGGTAGGCCCCTTGTTAGACGTTAATAATTTTGAATACATGAGTATTGGCCTCGCTTCACCAGACAAAATTCGTTCGTGGTCATTTGGTGAAGTTAAGAAGCCAGAAACAATCAATTATCGTACATTAAAACCTGAAAAAGACGGGTTATTCTGTGAACGAATTTTTGGTCCGCAAAAGGATTGGGAATGTCATTGTGGTAAATACAAACGTGTTCGCTACAAAGGTGTCGTCTGTGACCGATGCGGCGTAGAAGTTACGCGTGCAAAAGTTCGTCGTGAACGTATGGGTCACATTGAACTTGCAGCGCCTGTTTCACATATTTGGTATTTTAAAGGGATTCCAAGCCGAATGGGTCTCGTCTTAGATATGTCACCAAGGGCTCTTGAAGAAGTAATCTACTTTGCTTCTTATGTTGTAACAGAGACTGGTGATACACCTTTAGATAAAAAACAATTACTCTCTGAAAAGGAATATCGTGCATACCGTGAAAAGTATGGCAACACATTCCATGCAGCAATGGGAGCTGAAGCGATCAAAAAGCTTCTGCTTGATATTGATCTAGAAAAAGAGGTCGATGGCCTTAAAGAGGAATTAAAAACTTCACAAGGTCAACGTAGAACTCGTGCAATTAAACGATTAGAGGTCCTTGAGGCATTCCGTAATTCAGGAAATGAGCCGTCTTGGATGATACTTGACGTTCTGCCGGTTATTCCTCCTGAACTTAGACCAATGGTTCAGTTGGATGGTGGTCGTTTTGCAACCTCAGATTTAAATGATTTATACCGTCGTGTTATTAACCGTAACAACCGTCTAAAGCGTCTTTTGGACTTAGGTGCTCCAAGCATCATTGTTCAAAATGAAAAGCGTATGCTTCAAGAAGCAGTTGATGCATTGATTGATAACGGACGCCGTGGCAGACCTGTTACAGGTCCTGGTAACCGTCCGTTAAAATCACTTTCACATATGTTAAAAGGTAAACAGGGGCGTTTCCGCCAAAACTTATTAGGTAAGCGTGTGGACTACTCAGGTCGTTCCGTTATCGTTGTTGGTCCAAACCTTAAAATGTACCAGTGCGGTTTACCAAAGGAAATGGCACTAGAACTATTTAAACCATTTGTGATGAAAGAGTTAGTCGAGAAAGGACTTGCTCACAACATAAAGAGTGCGAAACGCAAAATTGAACGCGTGCAACCTGAGGTTTGGGATGTGCTCGAATCAGTAATTAAAGAGCATCCGGTTCTATTAAACCGTGCTCCTACATTGCACCGTTTAGGAATCCAAGCGTTTGAACCAACATTAGTAGAAGGACGTGCAATTCGTCTACATCCACTTGTATGTACTGCATACAACGCGGACTTTGATGGTGACCAAATGGCGGTTCACGTACCACTATCAGCAGAAGCTCAAGCTGAAGCTAGAATTTTAATGTTGGCAGCACAAAACATCCTTAACCCGAAAGATGGAAAACCAGTTGTTACTCCATCACAGGATATGGTATTAGGTAACTATTATCTAACATTGGAGCGTCCTGGAGCAATCGGCGAAGGAATGGTGTTCAAGGATACGAATGAAGCAATACTAGCGTACCAAAATGGATATGTTCATCTTCATACAAGGGTTGCGGTTCATGCTGGATCATTGAAGAATCCTAACTTTACTGAAGAACAAAACAATATGTTGCTTATGACAACAGTAGGTAAGTTGATTTTTAATGAGATTCTTCCGAAATCATTCCCTTATATTAACGAACCTACAAAAACAAACCTTGAAGTAAAAACACCTGAAAGATACTTCATTCCTAAAGGTGCAAATGTTAAAGAAATTATTGCAAGCCAAGAACAGATTGATCCGTTCAAGAAAAAAATACTTGGTAATATTATTGCTGAAGTATTCAAACGTTTTAAAATTACAGAAACCTCAAAAATGCTTGATCGTATGAAAGATCTTGGATTTAAGTATTCAACAAAAGCTGGTATTACTGTTGGTGTATCAGACATTGTTGTACTAGCTGAAAAAGAAGAAATTCTAACAGAAGCACAATCAAAGGTTGATAATGTTTTAAAACAGTTTAGACGTGGTCTAATTACTGAGGATGAGCGTTATGACCGAGTTATCTCAATCTGGAGTGCTGCGAAGGATACCATCCAAGGCAAGCTTATGGCTTCACTAAATAAGCGTAACCCAATCTTCATGATGAGTGACTCCGGTGCCCGTGGTAACGCATCAAACTTTACTCAGTTAGCTGGTATGCGTGGACTTATGGCGAACCCGGCTGGTCGTATTATTGAACTTCCGATTAAATCAAGTTTCCGAGAAGGCTTGACAGTATTAGAGTACTTTATTTCAACTCACGGTGCACGTAAAGGTCTTGCGGATACTGCCTTAAAGACAGCTGACTCTGGTTATCTAACAAGACGTCTAGTTGATGTTGCTCAAGACGTCATCGTCCGTGAAGATGATTGTGGAACGGATCGTGGTTTACTTGTAAGCTCATTGAGAGAGGGGACAGAAATAATCGAACCTCTTGAAGAACGTCTAAACGGCCGTTACGCTAGAAAGAAAGTTGTACACCCGCAAAGTAATGAAGTATTAGTAGCGGAAAATGAGTTAATCACAGAAGATATCGCGAAAGCTATTATAGATGCTGGTGTTGAAGAGGTTACAATTCGTTCTGCGTTTACTTGTAACACACGCCATGGCGTATGTAAAAAATGTTATGGTCGAAATCTAGCAACAGGCTCTGAGGTTGAAGTTGGTGAAGCAGTAGGAATTATCGCTGCTCAATCAATCGGTGAACCAGGAACGCAGCTTACTATGCGTACATTCCATACAGGTGGGGTTGCTGGAGACGATATTACACAGGGTCTACCTCGTATTCAAGAGTTATTTGAAGCGAGAAACCCTAAAGGTCAAGCTGTTATTACTGAAATTAGTGGTGTAATAACCTCAATTAATGAAGTGAAAGACAGACAACAAGAAATTGTGATTCAAGGAGAAGTAGAATCTCGTTCTTACACTGCGCCATACAGTGCTCGACTGAAAGTAACAGAAGGTCAAGAGGTTGAAAGTGGTCAGGTATTAACAGAAGGTTCAGTAGATCCGAAAGAATTACTAAAGGTTACAAGTACAGCTGATGTTCAAGAATATCTATTAAAAGAGGTACAAAAAGTTTATCGTATGCAAGGTGTTGAAATCGGTGATAAACACGTCGAGGTAATGGTAAGACAAATGCTTCGTAAGGTTAGAGTTACCGATGCAGGCGATACAGATGTGTTACCAGGTTCATTACTTGATATCCATCAATTTACTGATGCAAACACTAAGGTTTTATTAGAAGGTAAAGCTCCTGCTACTGGTAGACCAGTACTCTTAGGTATTACAAAAGCTTCTCTAGAAACTGACTCGTTCCTATCAGCTGCGTCATTCCAAGAAACAACACGTGTCCTAACGGATGCTGCAATTAAAGGAAAACGCGATGAATTGTTAGGATTAAAAGAGAATGTAATTATCGGTAAACTTGTTCCTGCTGGAACGGGAATGAATCGTTATCGACGAGCAGAACCGGTTGTTGTCGAAGAAGAAGATACAGTAGTTGTTGAATAAAGGGTAGAAGAGCATATTTAAGATGTTTGGATGTCTACTATGAGTGAAATAATTTTATTTACTTGTAGTTGACATCCTTCTCTTAGGGTGTTAATATATCTAAGGTGCTCCTAAAACCTGATGCTTTGGAGGATATTTTATATGTCTTATGAAAAAGTATCACAAGCGAAGAGTATTATTATTGGTACAAAGCAAGCAGTAAAAGCATTAAAAACTACAAAAGTGTTGGAAGTTGTTGTGGCAGAAGATGCTGATCGGCGGGTAATCAATAAAGTATTGTTATTAGCTGAAGAACAACAGATTCCAATATCAAAAGTAGACTCAATGAAAAAGCTTGGTAAAGCTTGTGGAATTGAAGTCGGTGCCTCTACTGTTGCAATAATTAATTAATAACTGCCTTTGTGGAGAAATAACTCTGCAGAAGCGTTGTTTTTTGTAAAAAAATGAACCACCTGGATATGTGGTCTTGAAGAAAGAAGAAGGGAGGAAACAGATAATGCCTACTATTAACCAATTAATCCGCAAGGGTCGTGAATCAAAAGTTCAAAAATCAGACTCTCCTGCATTAAATAAAGGTTATAACAGCTTCAAAAAGTCACAAACTAACACTACTTCACCTCAAAAGCGTGGTGTTTGTACTCGTGTTGGTACAATGACTCCTAAGAAGCCAAACTCAGCACTTCGTAAGTATGCTCGTGTACGTTTAACAAACGGAATTGAGGTTACTGCTTACATCCCAGGGATTGGTCACAACCTACAAGAGCACAGTGTTGTACTAATTCGTGGTGGACGTGTTAAGGACTTACCGGGGGTACGTTATCACATCGTTCGTGGTGCGCTAGACACTGCTGGTGTTAATAATCGTATGCAAGGTCGTTCTAAATATGGTACTAAGAGACCTAAAGCACCTAAGAAATAATAGACTAACATATTTAAGATTGAAAGGAGGAAAAATCAATGCCTCGTAAAGGACCTGTTGCTAAAAGAGATGTATTACCAGATCCGATTTATAATTCAAAGCTTGTAACTCGTTTGATCAACAAAATGATGGTTGATGGAAAAAGAGGTAAATCACAAGCGATTCTATATAACGCGTTTGATTTAGTTCAACAACGTTCAGGTAAAGATGCAATGGAAGTTTTCGAACAAGCTATTAAAAACATCATGCCTGTCCTAGAAGTAAGAGCTCGTCGTGTAGGTGGTGCTAACTATCAAGTTCCTGTTGAAGTTCGCCCTGACCGTCGTACTACTCTAGGTTTACGTTGGTTAGTAAACTATGCTCGTCTTCGCGGAGAAAAGACGATGGATGAGCGTTTAGCTAACGAAATCCTTGATGCAGCTAACAACACTGGTGCATCAGTTAAGAAACGTGAAGATACACACAAAATGGCAGAAGCAAATAAAGCATTTGCTCACTACCGTTGGTAAGAAGTTCATTCAGTTTATACTGAATGAACGAACAACCTACGGCATCAGCCGTAGGTATAAACAGCTCTGTTAAGTAGATTAACAGAGCCATTACTACACTAAAAAACTATACTTACTCATAGGAAGGAGAAATACCCAATGGCAAGAGAGTTCTCCTTAGAAAAGACTCGTAATATTGGAATCATGGCTCACATTGACGCTGGTAAAACCACAACTACTGAGCGTATCCTTTATTACACTGGTAAAATCCATAAACTTGGTGAAACTCATGAAGGCGCTTCTCAAATGGACTGGATGGAGCAAGAACAAGAACGTGGTATTACGATTACTTCTGCAGCAACAACTGCATCTTGGAAGAATCACCGCGTTAACATCATTGACACACCAGGACACGTAGACTTCACAGTTGAAGTTGAACGTTCACTTCGTGTACTTGATGGTGCTGTAACAGTTCTTGATGCACAGTCTGGGGTTGAGCCGCAAACTGAAACAGTTTGGAGACAAGCAACGACTTACGGAGTACCACGTATTGTATTCGTAAATAAAATGGATAAGATCGGTGCTGACTTCTTATACTCAGTTGGTACTCTTCATGACCGTCTACAAGCGAATGCACACCCGATTCAATTACCGATTGGTGCAGAAGATCAATTCAGCGGTATTATCGACTTAGTTGAAATGAATGCAACATTCTATGGTAATGATTTAGGTACTGATATCGAAGTAGGTGAAATCCCTGAAGAATATCAAGATCAAGCAAACGAATACCGTGAAAAGCTTGTTGAAGCAGTAGCGGAATTAGATGAAGACTTGATGGAAAGATATCTTGGTGGAGAAGAAATCTCTAATGACGAACTGCGTAAAGCAATTCGTACAGCTACACTTAGTGTAGAATTCTACCCTGTAATGTGTGGTACTGCATTTAAGAACAAAGGTGTTCAAAAAGTACTTGATGCAGTAATTGATTATCTACCTGCTCCAACTGATGTTGCATCTATTCAAGGACATCTTCCTGATACAGGTGAAGAAGTTGAACGTCATTCTGACGACAGCGAGCCATTCTCAGCTCTAGCGTTTAAAGTAATGACAGACCCATATGTTGGTAAATTAACATTCTTCCGTGTGTATTCAGGTACTTTAAATTCTGGTTCTTATGTACAAAACTCAACTAAAGGAAAGCGTGAGCGTATCGGACGTATCCTTCAAATGCACGCGAATAGCCGTGAGGAAATCTCAACTGTATATGCAGGAGATATTGCTGCAGCTGTAGGATTAAAAGATACAACAACTGGTGATACATTATGTGATGAGAAAGAATTAGTAATTCTTGAATCAATGACATTCCCTGAGCCAGTTATTCAACTTTCTGTTGAGCCAAAATCTAAAGCTGACCAAGATAAAATGACTACAGCTTTACAAAAGCTTCAAGAAGAAGACCCAACATTCAGAGCACATACTGACCAAGAAACAGGTCAAGTTATTATCGCTGGTATGGGTGAATTACACTTAGACATTCTAGTTGATCGTATGAAACGTGAATTCAAAGTAGAAGCAAATGTTGGTGCTCCACAAGTTGCGTACCGCGAAACATTCCGTCAATCTGCTCAGGTTGAAGGTAAATTCGCTCGTCAATCTGGTGGACGTGGACAATACGGACACGTTTGGATCGAATTCTCTCCAAACGAAGAAGGAAAAGGCTTCGAATTTGAAAATGCGATTGTTGGTGGGGTAGTTCCACGTGAATATATTCCTGCTGTACAAGCTGGTCTAGAAGACGCTCTAGATAGAGGGGTTTTAGCTGGTTATCCATTAGTTGATATTAAAGCTAAACTTTATGACGGATCTTACCATGATGTTGACTCAAGTGAAATGGCGTTTAAGATTGCCGCTTCTATGGCACTTAAGAACGCTGCATCAAAGTGTCAACCTGTAATTCTTGAGCCTGTTATGAAGGTAGAAGTTGTAATGCCTGAAGAGTACATGGGTGATATTATGGGTGGTATTACTTCTCGTCGTGGACGCGTTGAAGGTATGGAAGCACGCGGTAATGCACAAGTTGTTCGCGCTATGGTTCCACTATCTGAAATGTTTGGTTATGCTACTTCTCTACGTTCTAATACACAAGGTCGTGGTGTGTTCACTATGCACTTTGATCACTACGAAGAAGTACCAAAGTCTATCTCTGAAGAGATTATCAAAAAAAATAAAGGTGAATAATTGATTTTCACCATTATATAAAGTATAACTACTTATGTAGGCCTTGAAAGTGGGACAACCCCCACTTTCGGGATTCCATACTTATTATTAAAATATACAAATACTTAAGGAGGCTTTTCAAATGGGAAAAGAGAAATTTGACCGTTCGAAACCACATGCTAATATTGGTACAATTGGACACGTTGACCATGGTAAAACAACTTTAACAGCTGCTATCACTTCTGTACTTGCTAAAAGAAGCGGTAAAGGTGTAGCAATGGGCTATGACCAAATCGATGGTGCGCCTGAAGAGCGTGAGCGTGGAATTACAATTTCTACTTCACACGTTGAATATGAAACTGACAACCGTCACTATGCACACGTTGACTGCCCAGGACACGCAGACTACGTTAAGAACATGATCACTGGTGCTGCACAAATGGACGGCGGAATCCTAGTTGTTTCTGCTGCTGACGGCCCAATGCCACAAACTCGTGAGCATATCCTTCTTTCTCGTCAAGTAGGTGTTCCTTACCTAGTTGTATTCATGAACAAATGTGACATGGTAGACGACGAAGAATTATTAGAATTAGTAGAAATGGAAGTTCGTGACCTTCTTTCTGAATACGAATTCCCTGGTGATGATATTCCAGTAATCAAAGGTTCTGCTCTTAAAGCTCTAGAAGGCGAAGCTGAGTGGGAAGAAAAAATTATCGAATTAATGGCTGCTGTTGATGAGTACGTACCAAATCCACAACGTGATACTGAAAAGCCATTCATGATGCCAGTTGAGGATGTATTCTCAATCACTGGTCGTGGAACTGTTGCTACAGGACGTGTTGAGCGTGGACAAGTTAAAGTTGGTGAAGTAGTAGAAATCATCGGTTTAACTGAAGAGCCAAAATCAACTACTGTAACAGGTGTTGAAATGTTCCGTAAGCTTCTTGACTTTGCTGAAGCTGGTGACAACATCGGTGCACTACTTCGTGGTGTTTCTCGTGAAGAGATCCAACGTGGACAAGTACTTGCTAAGCCAGGTACAATTAAGCCACACACAAAGTTCAAAGCTGAAGTATATGTATTATCAAAAGAAGAAGGTGGACGTCATACTCCATTCTTCTCAAACTACCGCCCACAGTTCTACTTCCGTACAACTGATGTAACTGGAATTTGTAACCTTCCAGAAGGCGTAGAAATGGTTATGCCTGGTGACAACATCGAAATGACTGTTGAACTAATCGCTCCAGTTGCGATCGAAGAAGGAACTAAGTTCTCTATTCGTGAAGGTGGACGTACAGTAGGCGCAGGCGTTGTAGCTTCTATCCAAGAGTAATAATATAAGTTACGATAAAAAACAGGCGGTTTGTCCGCCTGTTTTTTTATACTTATATAGAAAGAAATATATATTATTGAAAACAAATTAGTTTCCAGAATCTAACGATAAGATTAATAGATAAGGGTGTTGAATTGTTTGTTGTAGGTGTGTATAATTTAAAAAGTGCGAAGGACATGCATAATAATTAAAAATATGTTGCATTTCGTATTTGTTTTTTATATAATAGACAATGTTGGTCTTTGACTGCGATGATGTGGAAGGTTGCTGATACACCCGGCCGCTTTGCCATGGCGAGTGTAAGGAAATTTCCACGGAGAAGGTCTATTTAAAAAGTAGGCGAAAAAAGGAGGGAAAATAATGGCAAAACAAAAAATTCGTATTCGTTTAAAAGCATATGATCATAGAATTCTTGATCAATCTGCAGAAAAAATCGTAGAGACAGCAAAACGATCTGGTGCAGCCGTTTCTGGACCGATTCCACTTCCAACTGAGAAGTCTGTATATACGATTCTTCGTGCTGTTCACAAGTACAAAGATTCTCGTGAACAATTCGAAATGCGTACACATAAACGCTTAATCGACATCGTTAACCCAACACCACAAACTGTTGATTCTTTAATGCGTTTAGATCTACCATCTGGTGTTGACATTGAAATCAAACTTTAATATTAAAATGAAATAAATTGTAAATATATTAGGAGGTGTGACTAATGACCAAAGGAATCTTAGGAAGAAAAATTGGTATGACTCAAGTATTCGTAGGTAACGGTGAACTTGTTCCTGTAACTGTAATCGAGGCTGCTCCAAACGTAGTTCTTCAAAAGAAATCAGCTGAGACTGATGGCTACGAAGCAGTACAAATCGGTTTTGAAGATAAAAGAGAAAAGCTTTCAAACAAACCTGAAAAGGGTCATGCATCAAAAGCAAATACTGCACCTAAGCGCTTCGTTCGCGAATTACGCGGAGTTAACTTAGATGAGTATGAAGTTGGTCAGGAAGTCAAAGTAGATATCTTCGCTGAAGGAGATATTGTAGATGTAACAGGAAAATCAAAAGGTAAAGGATTCCAGGGTGCAATTAAGCGCCACGGACAATCTCGCGGACCTATGAGTCACGGTTCTCGTTATCACCGTCGTCCTGGTTCAATGGGACCTGTAGCTCCAAACCGTGTATTCAAAAACAAACTACTACCTGGTCGTATGGGTGGAGACCGTATTACAGTACAGAACTTAGAAATCGTGAAAGTAGATACAGAACGTAATCTTCTTCTAGTAAAAGGTAATGTACCTGGTGCGAGAAAATCATTAATTACAGTAAAGAGTGCTGTAAAAGTAAAATAATTGCTAGGAAAGGAGGACATTTGAATGCCTAAAGTATCATTGTATAACCAAACTGGTTCAGCTGTTGGGGAAATCGAGTTAAACGATTCCGTATTCGGTATTGAGCCAAACAAACAAGTTTTATTCGACGCATTAATTATGCAAAGAGCTTCCTTACGTCAAGGGACTCATAAAACTAAAATTCGTTCTGAAGTAGCTGGCGGAGGACGTAAACCATGGCGTCAAAAGGGTACTGGTCGTGCTCGTCAAGGTTCAATCAGATCACCACAATGGCGTGGCGGTGGAACAGTATTTGGTCCAACCCCAAGAAGCTATAGCTATAAATTACCTAAAAAAGTACGCCGTTTAGCAATCAAATCTGCATTATCTACTAAGGTATTAGAGGAAAACATTCTAGTATTAGAAAATCTAGTATTAGATACTCCTAAAACAAAAGAAATGGTTGCGGTACTGAAAGGATTAAACGTTGAACGCAAAGCGTTAATCGTAACTGCTGACAATAATGAAGCAGTAGAACTTTCAGCTCGTAATATTCCTGGAGTAACAGTTGTTGCTGCTGATGGAGTAAGTGTTCTTGATGTTCTTAACCATGATAAGCTTGTGATTACTAAAGCTGCGGTGGAAAAAGTAGAGGAGGTGCTCGCATAATGAAAGATCCTCGTGATATTATTAAGAGCCCTGTTATTACTGAACGTTCATCAGACTTAATGGCTGAAAAGAAATACACATTTGATGTTGATGTAAAATCTAATAAAACCGAAGTAAAGGATGCTATTGAGCAAATCTTCGGAGTGAAGGTTGAAAAAGTTAACATCATGAACTACAAAGGTAAGTTCAAGCGTGTAGGACGTTACAGTGGATATACAAATCGTCGCAGAAAAGCAATCGTTAAATTAACTGCTGATAGCAAAGAAATCGAATTCTTTGAAGTTTAATTTTATAGAGAAGGAGGGAAATAGAGATGGCGATTAAAAAATATAAACCAACCTCTAACGGTCGTCGTAATATGACATCACTAGATTTTGCTGAAATTACTACTGACAGACCAGAGAAATCATTACTTGCCCCTTTACACAGAAAAGGCGGTCGTAATAACCAAGGTAAAATAACAGTACGTCATCAAGCTGGCGGTCATAAGCGTCAATACCGTGTTATTGACTTTAAGCGTGATAAAGATGGTATACCAGGACGCGTTGCTACAATCGAGTACGATCCAAACCGTTCAGCAAATATTGCATTAATCAACTATGCAGATGGAGAAAAACGTTACATTTTAGCTCCTAAGAACCTACAAGTAGGCACTGAGGTATTTTCAGGACCTGAAGCTGATATTAAAGTGGGTAACGCACTTCCATTAGTTAATATTCCAGTGGGTACAGTAATTCACAACATTGAATTAAAACCTGGAAAAGGCGGACAATTAGTTCGTTCTGCTGGTACTTCTGCACAAGTGCTAGGTAAAGAAGGTAAATACGTACTAGTACGTTTAAATTCTGGTGAAGTTCGCATGATTCTTGCTACTTGCCGCGCTACTGTCGGTCAAGTAGGAAACGAGCAACATGAGCTAGTTAATATTGGTAAAGCAGGTCGTTCTCGTTGGTTAGGTAAACGCCCAACTGTACGTGGATCTGTAATGAACCCTAATGATCACCCACACGGTGGTGGTGAAGGTAAAGCACCAATCGGACGTAAGTCTCCAATGACTCCTTGGGGTAAACCAACTCTTGGATTCAAAACTCGTAAGAAGAAAAACAAATCAGATAAATTCATCGTACGTCGTCGTAAAAAATAACGGGATTGTGCTACGGTTCATCGGAACCGTAGGTCAATCACGAAGGGAGGTTCACTTATGGGACGCAGTTTAAAAAAAGGACCTTTTGTAGATGACCATTTAATGAAAAAGGTTGAAGATCTAAACGGAACTGAAAAGAAGCAAGTTATTAAAACTTGGTCACGTCGTTCTACGATTTTCCCTCAATTCATCGGTCACACAATCGCGGTATATGATGGTCGTAAACATGTACCAGTCTACGTTACTGAAGATATGGTAGGTCACAAACTTGGTGAATTCGCACCAACTCGTACTTATAAAGGCCACGCAAGTGATGATAAGAAAACAAGACGTTAATGAGAGGAGGATTATCTATGCAAGCTAAAGCTGTTGCGAGAACAGTTCGTATTGCTCCTCGTAAAGTTCGATTAGTAGCAGATTTAATTCGAGGCAAGCAAGTAGGTGAAGCAATCGCAATCCTACGCCATACACCAAAGGCTGCTTCTCCTGTTGTAGAAAAGGTATTAAATTCTGCGATTGCGAATGCAGAGCATAACTACGAAATGGACGCTAATAATCTAGTTATTACTGAAGCATATGTAAACGAAGGTCCAACATTAAAAAGATTCCGTCCAAGAGCTATGGGACGTGCAAGCCAAATCAACAAGCGCACTAGCCACATTACTATCGTGGTATCAGAAAAGAAGGAGGGATAAGTAGTGGGTCAAAAAGTTAATCCAGTCGGTCTGCGTGTTGGTATTATCAAAGATTGGGAATCAAAATGGTACGCAGGAAAAGACTATGCAGATTTATTACACGAAGACATTAAAGTTCGCGAATATATCACAAAACGTTTAAGTGATGCTTCTGTGTCTAAAATTGAGATTGAACGTGCGGCTAATCGTATTAACGTTACTGTCCATACTGCTAAGCCAGGTATGGTAATTGGTAAAGGTGGTACAGAAGTTGAAGCACTTCGTAAAGCTTTAAATCAATTAACGGGCAAAAGAGTACACATTAACATTCTTGAAATTAAAAGAGCAGATATCGATGCTACACTGGTGGCAGAAAACATTGCTCGTCAATTAGAAAATCGTGTATCTTTCCGTCGTGCACAAAAACAAGCTATCCAACGTGCTATGCGTGCTGGTGCAAAAGGTATCAAAACCCAAACATCTGGTCGTTTAGGCGGAGCTGATATCGCTCGTGCAGAACACTACAGTGAAGGAACAGTTCCACTTCATACACTTCGTGCGGATATCGATTACGGTACTGCTGAAGCAGACACAACTTATGGAAAAATCGGCGTGAAAGTATGGATCTATCGTGGAGAAGTCCTTCCTACGAAGAAGAAAACTGAGGAAGGAGGAAAATAATATGTTATTACCAAAACGTGTGAAATACCGCAGAGAACACCGTGGAAAAATGCGTGGTCAAGCAAAAGGTGGTACTGAAGTACACTTCGGTGAGTACGGTTTACAAGCTCAAGAAGCTTCTTGGATTACAAACCGTCAAATCGAGTCTGCTCGTATTGCTATGACTCGTTACATGAAACGTGGCGGTAAAGTTTGGATTAAAATTTTCCCATCTAAGCCATATACAGCAAAGCCTCTAGAGGTACGTATGGGTTCCGGTAAAGGTGCTCCTGAAGGATGGGTAGCTGTTGTAAAACCTGGTAAAGTTATGTTTGAAATTGCTGGTGTGTCTGAGGAAATCGCTCGTGAAGCTCTACGCCTAGCATCTCATAAGTTACCTGTTAAGACTAAGTTCGTAAAACGTGAAGAAATTGGTGGTGAATCAAATGAAAGCTAATGAAATCCGTGACCTTACCACTGCCGAAATCGAACAAAAAGTAAAATCATTAAAAGAAGAGTTATTTAACCTTCGCTTTCAATTAGCTACTGGTCAACTTGAGAATACTGCTCGTATTCGTGAAGTTCGTAAATCAATCGCTCGTATGAAAACAGTAGTCCGCGAAAGAGAAATCGGTCGTAAATAATCGATAACCAGGAAGGAGGTCTACGATAGTGAGTGAACGCAATCAACGTAAGGTCTACACTGGACGTGTTGTTTCTGACAAAATGGATAAAACAGTCACTGTTCTTGTAGAAACCTATAAGAAACATTCTCTTTACGGTAAACGCGTAAAGTATTCAAAGAAATTTAAAGCACATGATGAAAACAATGTTGCTAAAACTGGCGACGTAGTTAAAATTATGGAAACACGCCCATTATCTGCTACAAAACGCTTCCGTCTAGTTGAAGTAGTAGAAAAAGCGGTTATTATCTAATTAAATTTTGTTCGGATCAATCAATAATCCGAAGGGAGGTTTCATGAATGATTCAACAAGAAACTCGTTTGAAAGTTGCTGACAATTCAGGAGCACGTGAAGTACTAACTATTAAAGTATTAGGTGGTTCTGGTCGTAAAACAGCAAATATTGGTGATGTTATCGTATGTACAGTAAAACAAGCAACACCTGGTGGCGTTGTTAAAAAAGGTGACGTTGTGAGAGCTGTTGTTGTACGTACTAAGCGTGGAGTTCGTCGTAATGATGGTACTTATATCCGCTTTGATGAAAATGCTTGCGTTATTATCCGTGATGACAAGAGTCCACGTGGAACTCGTATCTTCGGTCCTGTGGCACGTGAATTACGTGATAGTAACTTTATGAAAATTGTTTCATTAGCTCCAGAAGTATTATAATTCGAAATCGATGGCCTTTAAGGAGGTGCGAAATAGATGCATGTAAAAAAGGGTGACAAGGTACAAGTTATCTCAGGGAAAGATAAAGGTAAACAAGGTGTGATCCTAGAAAGCTTCCCTAAGAAAGACCGTGTTCTTGTAGAAGGCGTTAATATTGTAAAAAAACACTCAAAACCGTCTCAAGCGAATCCACAAGGTGGTATTATTAGCCAAGAGGCACCTATTCATGTATCAAATGTTATGCCATTAGATCCTAAGTCTGGTACACCAACACGTGTTGGATACAAAGACGTTGATGGCAAAAAGGTACGTGTAGCAAAAAAATCTGGTGAATTATTAGATAAATAGTAAACAAAGAAAGGAGGTACTTACATGAGCCGCCTAAAAGAAAAGTTCCAAAAAGAAATTACACCTGCTCTAATGAGCAAGTTTAACTATAAGTCTGTTATGCAGGTTCCTAAAGTAGATAAAATCGTTATCAACATGGGTGTTGGTGACGCAGTTCAAAACTCTAAAGTATTAGATAACGCAGTGGAGGAATTAGCTGCTCTTAGTGGTCAAAAACCGGTTGTAACAAGAGCTAAGAACTCTATCGCTGGATTCCGTCTTCGTGAAGGAATGCCGATCGGTGCAAAAGTTACATTACGCGGTGAGCGTATGTATGAATTCTTGGATAAACTTGTTTCTATCTCACTACCACGTGTACGTGACTTCCGTGGTGTATCAAAGAAATCTTTTGATGGCCGTGGTAACTACACACTAGGTGTTAAAGAACAATTAATTTTCCCTGAAATTGATTACGATAAAGTAAGTAAAGTTCGTGGTATGGATATCGTTATCGTAACTACTGCAAATACTGACGAAGAAGCTCGTGAGTTATTAACAGCATTCGGTATGCCGTTCCAAAAGTAAAGGAGGCGAAAACGTGGCTAAAAAATCAATGATTGCGAAACAAAAACGCACACAAAAATTTAAAGTACAAGAGTACACACGTTGCGAACGTTGCGGCCGTCCACACTCTGTATTACGTAAATTTAAATTATGCCGTATTTGTTTCCGTGAACTAGCTTATAAGGGTCAAATTCCTGGTGTAAAAAAAGCAAGTTGGTAAACCCCGAATTGGGAAGGAGGTAAAAATACTATGGTGATGACAGATCCAATTGCAGATATGCTTACTCGCATCCGTAATGCGAACATGGTACGTCATGAGAAACTTGAAATCCCTGCGTCTAAGATTAAGAGGGAAATCGCAGAAATTTTAAAGCGCGAAGGTTTCGTTCGTGACGTTGAATATATTGAAGATGACAAACAAGGTATCATCCGTATCTTCTTAAAATACGGTTCAAACAACGAGCGTGTTATTACTGGTCTAAAACGTATTAGTAAGCCAGGTTTACGCGTTTACGCAAAATCTAACGAAGTACCACGTGTGTTAAACGGTTTAGGAATCGCGATCGTTTCAACTTCACAAGGTGTGTTAACTGATAAAGAAGCTCGTCAAAAACAAGCTGGTGGAGAAGTATTAGCTTACGTTTGGTAATAGCTTGATAAGAATGGAGGTGTAGTACATGTCACGTATTGGTAAGAAACCAATTGAAATCCCAACTGGTGTTACTGTATCTTTCAATGGTAATACTGTTACTGTAAAAGGACCAAAAGGCGAGTTAACTCGTACTTTCCATCCTGATATGCAAATCAATGTTGAAGAGAACGTAATTAGCGTTGCTCGCCCAACTGACAATAAAGAACACCGTGCTCTTCACGGTACAACACGTAGCCTTTTAGGCAACATGGTTGAAGGTGTATCCAAAGGTTTCGAAAGAGGCTTAGAGTTAATCGGGGTCGGATACCGTGCTCAAAAAGCTGGTAATAAACTTGTATTAAACGTTGGATATTCTCATCCAGTAGAAATCGTTCCAGAAACAGGCGTAGAAATCGATGTACCATCTAACACTAAAGTTATTGTTAAAGGTATCGATAAAGAGCGTGTTGGAGCATTAGCTGCTAATATTCGTGGTGTACGTCCGCCTGAGCCTTATAAAGGAAAAGGTATTCGCTACGAAGGTGAATTTGTTCGTCGTAAAGAAGGTAAAACTGCGAAGTAAGCCTTTTTAGGTAAAAGAAAGGAGAGACGTAAATGATTACGAAAAAGGATAAAAATGCAGTTCGTAGAAAAAGACATGCTCGTGTTCGTTCTCGTGTTTCAGGAACTGCTACTCGTCCTCGCTTAAATGTGTTCCGTTCAAACAAGCACATTTACGCTCAATTAATTGACGATGTTAATTCAGTAACAATCGCAAGTGCTTCTACATTAGACAAAGAACTTTCAGTTGAAGGTGCTGGTAACGTAGATGCTGCAATCAAAGTAGGCGAATTAGTTGCTAAGCGTGGTATTGAAAAAGGAATCAAAGAGGTTGTTTTCGACCGCGGGGGTTACTTATACCATGGACGTGTTAAGGCACTAGCAGAAGCTGCACGTGAAGCTGGATTACAATTTTAATAAAAAAGGAGGGACATTATAGATGCGTCGCATTGATCCAAATAAATTAGAACTTGAAGAACGCGTAGTTACCGTTAACCGTGTAGCTAAGGTTGTAAAAGGTGGACGTCGTTTCCGCTTTGCAGCACTAGTTGTTGTTGGTGATAAGAACGGTCATGTTGGTTTCGGAACTGGTAAAGCACAAGAAGTTCCAGATGCAATTCGTAAAGCAATTGAAGATGCTAAAAAGAATCTTATTTCTGTACCGAGGGTTGGAACAACAATTCCTCACCAAGTAATCGGACAATTTGGAGCAGGAGAAGTATTACTAAAACCTGCATCTGAAGGTACTGGAGTTATTGCTGGTGGACCAGTTCGTGCGGTATTAGAACTTGCTGGTATCGGTGATATCCTTTCTAAATCATTAGGAACAAATACTCCGATTAACATGATCCATGCTACATTAGAAGGATTAAGTCAATTAAAGCGTGCTGAAGAAGTAGCTAAGTTACGTGGTAAATCAGTAGAAGAACTGTTAGGATAGGAGGGAAAATATTATGTCAAAGAAATTAGAAATCACCCTCACTCGCAGTGTCATCGGACGCCCTGAAGACCAAAAAGTAACTGTTCGTACTCTTGGATTGAAAAAATTACATCAAACTGTTGTTCATGATGATAATGCTGCGATTCGCGGTATGATTAATAAAGTTGCTCACCTAGTTACGGTTAAAGAACAATAATTGAATTTTTTTCTGAAATAAGGAGGTGCCCAAATGAAACTTCATGAATTACAACCGGCTGAAGGATCCCGTAAAACACGTAACCGTGTAGGACGTGGAACAGGTTCAGGTAATGGTAAAACATCTGGTAAAGGTCATAAAGGTCAAAAAGCGCGTTCAGGTGGCGGAGTACGCCCTGGATTCGAGGGTGGTCAAACACCTTTATTCCAACGCCTACCAAAACGTGGTTTTACAAATATCAATCGCAAAGACTTTGCAATTGTTAACCTTGAAACACTAAATCGTTTTGAAGACGGAACAGAAGTAACACCTGAACTATTAATCGAAACTGGTGTTGTAAGTAAACTGAATGCTGGAGTTAAGGTTCTTGGAAAAGGTACACTTGATAAAAAGCTAACAGTTAGAGCTCACAAATTCTCCTCTACTGCTCAACAAGCGATTGAAGCTGCTGGCGGAACTACTGAGGTGATTTAATGTTTCAGACAATCTCCAATTTTATGCGCGTTGGTGATATAAGAAACAAAATTATATTCACCTTACTAATGTTAGTAGTATTTCGAATTGGCACCTTTATTCCAGTACCAGGTGTAAATGCTGACGTTTTAAAAGCTACTGATAGCAATACAGCGTTCGGCCTATTAAATACATTTGGTGGTGGAGCACTGTTTAACTTCTCTATTCTTGCGATGGGAATTATGCCTTACATTACAGCATCAATTATCATTCAATTGTTGCAAATGGATGTTGTTCCAAAGTTTACTGAATGGTCCAAGCAAGGAGAAGTTGGACGGCGCAAATTAGCTCAATTTACTCGCTATGGGACAATAGTGCTTGGATTTATCCAGGCATTAGGGATGTCTTACGGCTTTAACAATATGTCAAATGGCATGTTAATTGTTAATCCTAGCATTCCTACCTACCTTTTAATAGCTGTTGTATTAACCGCAGGAACTGCATTTTTAATGTGGTTGGGTGAACAAATAACAGCAAAAGGTGTAGGAAATGGAATTTCAATTATCATCTTTGCTGGTATTGTTGCTGCGATTCCTACAGCTATAAATCAATATTATATACAACAGTTTGAAGATGCTGGAGATCAATTGTTCTTAAGTATCGTTACGGCTGTTCTACTACTAATTGCTATTGTAGCTGTTGTCGTAGGTGTAATATTTGTACAACAAGCGTTACGTAAAATTCCAATTCAATATGCAAAGCGATCAGCTGCTAATAGCCCGGTTGGGGGACAATCCACACATCTACCTTTAAAAGTAAATGCTGCGGGTGTTATCCCAGTAATCTTTGCAGTTTCCTTCATTATCACACCACCAACGATTGCATCGTTCTTCGGTCCAAATGAAGTAACTGATTGGATTCAAACCTACTTTGATTATACTCGACCTGTTGGGATGATCATTTATATCGCGCTAATTATTGCGTTCACATATTTCTACACATTTGTTCAAGTTAATCCTGAACAAATGGCGGATAATTTGAAGAAGCAAGGCGGCTACATTCCAGGGATTCGTCCAGGAAGAAATACGCAAGAATATGTAACAAAGATTCTGTATCGTTTAACTTTTGTTGGTTCTATTTTCTTAGCAGTGATTTCTGTTCTTCCTGTATTCTTTATAAATTTCGCGAATTTACCTGAATCCTTACAAATTGGTGGAACTAGTTTGCTAATCGTTGTCGGTGTTGCACTTGAGACAATGAAGCAGCTCGAAAGTCAGCTTGTAAAACGACATTATAAAGGATTTATTAAATAAGGTTCTGGGAAGACGATTTCCCAGTACCTCTAGTTAAGAGGCTGAGGGGGCAAATCAATTGAACTTAGTATTAATGGGGCTACCGGGTGCAGGTAAAGGCACTCAAGCCGAAAAGATTGTAGAAAAGTACAATATCCCTCATATCTCTACAGGAGATATGTTCCGTGCTGCAATTAAAGATGGAACAGAACTGGGGCTTCAAGCGAAATCCTTTATGGATAAAGGTGAACTTGTCCCGGATGAAGTTACGATCGGAATTGTCCGCGAACGATTAAGCAAGGAAGATTGTCACCAAGGATTTTTACTTGATGGTTTTCCGCGTACCGTTCCACAAGCAGATGCACTTGAGGCAATCCTTACTGACCTCGACAAAAAGATCGACTATGTAATCAACATTGAGGTTGATTCTGAAATCTTACTTGAAAGATTAACAGGTCGTCGTATATGTAAGGACTGTGGTTCTACTTACCATCTTGTATTTAACCCACCTAATCAGGAGGGAACGTGCGACAAGTGCGGTGGAGAACTATATCAACGTGCTGATGACAATGCGGAGACTGTCGGAACGCGTCTACAAGTAAATATCGAACAATCTAAACCACTTCTTGACTTTTATCAAGAAAAGGGATATCTTCGCAATATCGATGGACAACAAGAAATAAACAAAGTTTTTGGTGATGTAGAGGAGCTCCTTGGGGGATTAAAGTAAATGATTATTTGCAAGTCGCCAAGAGAGATTGAAATCATGCGCGAGGCTGGCAAGATCGTTGCATTAACACACCAAGAATTGCAAAAATATATTACTCCAGGGATTTCAACGAAAGAACTGGATACAATTGCTGAAAAGATAATTCGTGGATATGATGCAATTCCTTCTTTTAAAGGTTATAATGGGTTTCGCGGTAGCATCTGTACTTCTGTTAATGAAGAGCTCGTACATGGTATTCCTGGTGAACGTGTACTACAAGATGGAGATATTATTAGTATCGATATTGGTGCGCAGTATGAAGGTTATCATGGTGACTCTGCTTGGACTTATCCAGTAGGAACGATATCATCGCAAAATCAAGATCTTCTTAAAGTAACAGAAGAATCTCTTTTTAGAGGGTTAGAAGAGGCAAAACCTGGTGAGCGTCTTTCTAATATATCTCATGCAATTCAAGTTTATGTCGAATCCAATAATTTTTCGATTGTTCGAGAATATGTTGGTCACGGTGTTGGCAAAGAGTTACATGAGGATCCACAAATTCCACATTATGGTCCGCCTAATAAGGGACCTCGTTTAAAACCAGGAATGGTACTTGCCGTTGAACCGATGGTAAATGCAGGTAGTCGATACGTGAAGACGTTAGCAGATAACTGGACTGTTGTAACAGTCGATGGCAAAACGTGTGCGCATTTTGAACATACGATTGCTATTACAGAAACAGGGTATGAGATCTTAACAAAATTGTAAGGCACAAACCCTATTCATTAGAATAACATTCATCTAATTTTTGATTACGTATCTCCGGAAGTTCAGAGCAGTATTAAAGAAACTGGTCGATGGCAAACGTAGAGGTTATTTGTGTGTATCGAAGTTTGTCAATGAGCAAGTTACTGATTTGAAGAAGGGAGAACATTCCAAATGGCGAAAGACGATGTAATTGAAGTTGAAGGTACTGTTGCTGAAACATTACCTAATGCAATGTTTAAAGTTGAATTAGAGAATGGTCATACTGTTTTGGCCCATGTTTCTGGTAAAATTCGCATGCACTTTATTCGTATTTTACCTGGAGACAAAGTTACGGTTGAATTATCGCCTTATGACTTGACTCGCGGTAGGATTACGTACCGTTTTAAATAAATGCGCTCCGTACTATCAAGGAGGTTTGAAAAATGAAAGTGAGACCATCAGTTAAACCTATCTGCGAAAAGTGTAAAGTTATTCGTAGAAAAGGTAAAGTAATGGTAATTTGTGAAAACCCAAAACATAAACAAAAACAAGGCTAATAAATAAGGAGGTGTACGTCTAAATGGCACGTATTGCTGGTGTAGATATTCCACGTGAAAAACGTGTAGTTATATCTTTAACATATATTTTTGGAATCGGACGTCCAACTGCACAAAAAATCCTAGCAGAAGCTGGTGTTTCTGAAGATACACGTGTTCGTGATCTTACAGAAGAAGAGTTAAACAAAATCCGTGATATTATTGACCGTTATAAAGTTGAAGGTGACCTTCGTCGTGAAGTTTCTCTTAACATTAAACGTCTAATCGAAATCGGTTCTTACCGCGGTCTACGTCATCGTCGTGGATTACCTGTAAGAGGTCAAAATACTAAAAACAATGCTCGTACACGTAAAGGACCTCGTCGTACTGTAGCTAACAAGAAGAAATAGTAAGGGAGGTAAAGAATAAATGGCACGTAAAACGAATACTCGTAAACGTCGTGTAAAAAAGAATATTGAAACTGGTGTGGCTCACATCCGTTCAACATTCAATAATACGATTGTAACAATTACAGATTCACACGGAAATGCAATTTCTTGGTCAAGTGCTGGTGCACTTGGTTTCAGAGGATCACGTAAATCTACTCCATTCGCTGCTCAAATGGCTGCTGAAACAGCTGCTAAAGCTTCAATGGAACATGGTATGAGAACTCTTGAAGTAACTGTAAAAGGCCCTGGTGCAGGACGTGAAGCTGCAATCCGTGCTCTTCAGGCTGCTGGTCTAGAAGTTACAGCTATTAAAGATGTTACTCCAGTACCACATAACGGATGCCGCCCACCAAAACGTCGTCGTGTGTAACATACGTACAAAATTAATAGAACGTATTTGAATTTTTTCTGTATAGAATATTTTATCCATGGCTATAATGGATTAATGGGTTTTGTTAAACTTTTTTACTTATGTAAGAAAGTTTCAATGCTTTCTTATCTTATAAGTGTAACAAAGGCGTGAGCGAGAATTGCTTGCGAATCGTCATGTTTTCTTTATAAGTTCATTACAGAATAATCGAGTTGTTGTGCACAGATAGGGAACTTAACTTTTGGGAATTTCGGTTAGACGTACCTGATCATGGTCTAGCCGAGGTTTCGACGTTTTGAAGGAGGGTTTATAAATGATCGAAATTGAAAAACCAAAAATCGAAACGGTTGAAATCAGCGAAGATACCAAATACGGTAAATTCGTCGTCGAGCCACTTGAGCGTGGATATGGAACTACTTTGGGTAACTCCTTACGTCGTATCCTATTATCTTCTCTCCCTGGTGCCGCTGTAACGTCTATCCAAATAGATGGGGTACTGCATGAGTTCTCAACAATCGAAGGCGTCGTCGAAGATGTAACATCTATTATCTTAAATGTGAAGAAACTAGCTCTTAAAATCTACTCTGATGAAGAGAAGACACTTGAGATTGATGTTCAAGGTGAAGGACCGGTGAAGGCTTCTGATATCACTCATGATAGTGATGTTGAAATCCTTAATCCAGATCTACACATTGCAACTCTTGCTAAGGACGCACATTTTCGTGTGAGATTAACAGCAAAGCGCGGACGAGGATATACTCCAGCTGATGCAAACAAGCGTGATGATCGACCAATCGGTGTTATTCCGATTGACTCTATCTACACTCCTGTTGCGCGTGTTAACTACCAAGTTGAAAATACGCGTGTCGGGCAGGTCGCGAACTTTGACAAACTGACTTTTGATGTATGGACAGACGGCAGTACTGGTCCGAAAGAAGCGATTGCACTAGGTGCGAAAATCCTTAACGAACATTTAAATATTTTCGTAGGATTAACAGATGAAGCTCAAAATGCAGAAATTATGGTTGAAAAGGAAGAGGATCAAAAAGAGAAAGTCCTCGAGATGACAATTGAAGAATTGGATCTCTCTGTTCGTTCATATAACTGTCTAAAGAGAGCTGGAATCAACACAGTTCAAGAGCTAGCTCATAAAACTGAAGAAGATATGATGAAGGTACGAAACCTTGGTCGTAAATCTTTAGAAGAAGTTAAGGCTAAACTAGAAGAACTTGGTTTAGGCTTACGTAAAGATGACTGACTCAATTTGAATTATGCGAACTAGAGGCATCTTTCACAACACGATAAGTCATACTTGTTACAAGAGCCTAGTTATCTAATGCTTTGTCTTTCATAATAATTCAACAAAGGAGGGAATACCTCATGTCATACCAAAAATTAGGACGTACAAGCGCGCAACGTAAGGCGTTATTACGTGACCTTACTACTGATTTAATTATCAACGAGCGTATCGAAACAACTGAGGCTCGTGCGAAAGAATTAAAATCAGTTGTAGAAAAAATGATTACATTAGGTAAGCGTGGTGACTTACATGCTCGTCGTCTAGCTGCTGCATACATCCGTAATGAAGTAGCAAACGAGGAGACTGGTCAAGATGCGCTTCAAAAATTATTCAGTGACATCGCAACTCGCTATGAAGAGCGCCAAGGTGGATACACTCGTATCATGAAAATTGGACCTCGTCGTGGTGACGGTGCACCAATGGTTATCATTGAATTAGTATAAATTTATTCAGCCTCAGCTGAATAAATTTATAGCCTCCGGCGGATGCGACAGATTTTACAATGAAACTTTTCGAGCGAGCTCGAAAAAATCTGGGCACAAATACGCCAAGGCGCATTTGATTTTTATTCTTTTATTTTAAGGGCGGGACAGTTTTTAAAACTGGTCTAAGCCCTTTTTATTTTAAATTAATTATTTTTCCAAAAAGATAGAATTATCTAAAAATAATTATCCTACACTCCTCAATGATTACACACGATGTACAAAACTTCTCCAATAATAGCGGAATAGCGCGCTCTTACTCCCTTGACAGTTGAGGAAGAATCGAATAGTTTGAAGGTAGTAAGAAGAGATTAGATATAGTTTTATTTCTACGGAAATAATTTAGTAGGTACAAAAAGGGGGATGAGTATGAGCGAAAACCTTTTAGTTGTTGATCAAATCAGCTATAGATACCCTGAAAATACGAAATCTGCATTGGAAGATCTATCATTCTCCGTTCAAAAAGGGGAGTGGCTTGCAATTGTAGGTCACAACGGTTCTGGTAAATCAACACTTGCTCGTATTCTTAATGGTTTGTTATTGCCTCATACTGGGACAGTAACAATTGATGGTATAAAACTAAGTGAAGATACGATTTGGGATATTCGGAGAAAAATCGGTATGGTATTCCAAAATCCTGATAATCAATTCGTTGGGACGACTGTAAAAGATGATATTGCCTTTGGTATGGAGAATAACGGAATACCAAGAGATACAATGGCTGCACGAATTGAAAGAGTCATTGACTTAGTTAATATGAATGATTTTCTTGAACATGAACCACATCAACTATCTGGTGGGCAAAAACAAAGGGTAGCGATTGCGGGGGTTCTTGCTGTGCAACCCGATTTAATTATTCTTGATGAAGCTACCTCTATGTTAGATCCACTTGGCAGGACTGAGGTTATAGAAACAATACGAGAAATTAAAAATGAGAGCCTTATTACGGTTATGTCCATTACTCATGATCTAGAAGAGGCCGCTCGAGCCGATCGGATTATTGTGATGAATCAGGGACAATTATTCGCTGAAGGTAAGCCAGAGGATATTTTTGCCTTGGGTGATAAACTAGTCGAAATCGGTTTGGACTTACCCTTTTCTGTAAAGGTTTCTAAAAAACTACGTGCAATTGGAGTTCCACTTTCAAAGAATCATATAACAGAAGAAGGTTTGGTGGATGAGCTATGGACATTACAATCGAGAAACTAGAACATCGCTATCAGATTCGTTCACCGTTTGAGAGACTTGCTTTGTATGATGTGAATGCTGAGATTACATCTGGATCTTATGTTGCAATCATTGGGCATACAGGTTCAGGGAAGTCGACAATCCTACAGCATTTAAATGGACTTTTGCAACCTACTTCTGGTTCAATTACAATTGGTGAACGTACTATAAATGCTAAGCAGAAGGAAAAGAACCTAAAACCACTTCGAAAGAATGTTGGAGTTGTGTTTCAGTTTCCAGAGCATCAATTGTTTGAAGAAACAGTCGAGAAGGATATTTGTTTTGGACCTTTAAACTTTGGAGTCCCGTTAGAAGAAGCAAAAGTAAGAGCAAAACAGGTGATTCAAATGGTAGGCTTATCTGAAGAATTTTTGTCTAAATCACCATTTGATCTAAGTGGTGGTCAAATGCGCCGTGTTGCGATTGCGGGAATCCTAGCGATGAATCCTGAAGTTTTGGTTTTGGACGAGCCTACAGCAGGATTAGATCCGAGAGGCCGATTTGAAATTATGGAGATGTTCTATAATCTTCATAAAGAACGTGGTCTTACAACAATCCTCGTAACACATAGTATGGAGGACGCTTCACGATATGCAGACCAGATACTTGTTATGGAAAAGGGTACGATAAAGTATAAAGGAAGACCTGATGAGATTTTCGCCAATCCCGAGCAGGTCCTTGGGTTAGGTTTAGATGTACCTGAGGCTGTTAGATTGAAAGGGATGCTAGAAAAGAGATTAGGTATTGATATTCCAGTTGCGGCAAGTTTATCAGTAGATGAAATTGTACGCTACGTAGGAGAAGCCCTTAAAGGTGAGGGGGGCAAAAAATGAACATTATAATAGGACGATATATACCAGGTAATTCCCTTATTCACCAAATGGATCCAAGGGCAAAACTTCTGTTAATATTCTTTTATGTGTTTATTGTTTTTATTGCAAACTCAGTTCTCACCTATGCCTTATTAGGTTTATACACATTATCAATTATGTTACTAACGAGGGTTCCAATACGTTACATCCTATCTGGATTAAAACCAATTTTATGGGTTATTCTCTTTACCTTTGTTCTTCATATCTTTTTAACAAAGGAAGGGAACCTGCTTGTAGATTGGGGATGGCTTCAGATTTATGAAGGCGGCGTGACACAAGGGATTTTTATTGCATTAAGGCTATTATTTTTAATAATTATGACGACAATATTAACATTAACAAGTACTCCAATTGAAATTACGGATGGTATGGAGAGCCTGTTAGCTCCATTTAAGAAAATCGGTTTACCAACGCACGAGCTTGCACTTATGATGTCGATTTCACTTCGCTTTATTCCAACTCTTATGCAAGAAACGGAAAAAATCATGAAGGCTCAGGCAGCGAGAGGTGTTGAATTCACGAGTGGACCGATAAAGGATCGAATGAAGGCTGTTGTTCCTTTATTAATTCCTCTGTTTATCAGTTCGTTTAAACGAGCGGAGGAACTTGCAATTGCAATGGAAGCAAGAGGTTACCGTGGTGGGGAAGGACGCACTAAACTTCGTCAATTACAGTGGCGAGGCCTAGATACACTTATGCTTATAGCACTTTGTGTTACAGCAGTTATACTATTTATATTACGTGGATAATGAGGGAAAAAATGAGTCGTTACAAATGCATCATCTCGTATGATGGTACCCAGTTTTCAGGGTATCAGGTACAACCAAATAAACGAACAGTCCAATCAGAGATTGAACGTGTCTTGCAAGGAATGCATAAAGGCTATACTGTAAAAGTCGTCGGTTCGGGGCGTACAGATGCTAATGTTCATGCATTTGGACAGGTTATTCATTTCGATTCTGATTTAACCATTCCGATTGAGGGGTGGAAGCGTGCATTAAATTCAATGCTTCCTCAGGATATTCGAATACAATCAATTGAGAAGGCTGATCCACAATTTCATGCGCGTTTTGATGTAAAGGCGAAGGAATATCGCTACAGGTTATTACTTAGTAAAGATCTATGTGTTTTTAAACGCCATTATATGTATCATTATCCATATCCATTAGATCTATCAGCTATGAAAGAGGCAGCCTTACGACTGATAGGCACCCATGATTTTACGAGTTTTTGTGCTTCAAAGACAGAGGTGCAGGACAAGGTTCGTACAATCTACCAGATTAATATAGAAAAACAAAATGATGAACTCTTATTTTCGTTTATTGGGAATGGTTTTTTGTATAATATGGTAAGAATTCTTGTAGGTACACTTTTGGAGGTTGGAAGTGGCCAAATTGCATTAGAAAAGATGGGTACAATTATAGCTGGAAAGGATCGTTCCTTAGCAGGAAAGACGGCTCCGGGTCACGGTTTATACTTGTGGCAGGTCTTTTATGAGGATTGGAAGTAATTAGTACAAAAAAAACGTTATAACAACTAATCCTGGTGTAACATTTTCTTGACATTGTACCCTGAAAGATATATTATATTTTAGGTATGATATTTTAAATCCCACGTTAAAGCCCCGGAACTTTAATCGTGATTGAATAAAATATGAACTGTAAGAATTTAGGAGGGAAACTCATGCGTACAACATTTATGGCTAATGCTAATAATATAGAGCGCAAATGGTATGTTGTAGATGCTGAAGGTAAAACTTTAGGTCGTCTATCAACTGAGGTTGCTACATTACTTCGTGGAAAACACAAACCAACTTTTACACCACATGTTGACACTGGTGATAATGTAATCATTATCAATGCTGAAAAGATTGAATTAACTGGTAACAAATTAAACGATAAAATTTACTACCGTCACAGCCAATTCCCTGGCGGTCTTAAATCAAGAACTGCATTAGAAATGCGTACAAACTATCCAACAAAAATGCTTGAACTTGCAATCAAAGGTATGCTTCCAAAGGGTTCACTTGGTCGTCAAATGTTTAAAAAATTGCACGTTTATGCTGGAAGCGAACATCCACATCAAGCTCAACAACCTGAAGTTTACGAACTTCGCGGTTAATTATTAAGGAGGGTATTAATTTGGCACAAGTACAATATTATGGCACTGGTCGTCGTAAAAGCTCTGTTGCACGTGTACGTTTAGTTCCTGGCGACGGACGCATTGTTGTTAACGGCCGTGACGTTGCAGAGTATATTCCATTTGAAGCTTTAAGAGAAGTTGTAAAACAACCTTTAGTTGCTACTGAAACTGTAGGACGTTATGACGTTCTTGTAAATGTTAATGGCGGTGGTTACACTGGTCAAGCTGGCGCAATTCGCCACGGTATCGCTCGTGCGTTACTACAAGCTGATCCTGAGTTCCGTCCAACTTTAAAAGCAGCTGGTCTACTAACTCGTGACCCACGTATGAAAGAGCGTAAGAAATACGGTCTTAAAGGTGCTCGTCGTGCACCACAATTCTCAAAACGTTAATTATATTATCGTTTCAAGGCTCTCAACCAATTTGGTTGGGGGTCTTTTTTATAGCCAAAACGACGTATAGCTATTTATTGTGCGAGATAATAGTTTGATTTGTTCGCTTATTAATAATTTTATTTAAGCAGTTGCGTTACTGTCATTGATAAAAACAAATGCTCACACTTGGAAGTTCTTTCACTCACTTATTGAAGTTATTGTAATGTATACTGAAAAGTAAGGGGAAAATTATATAATAACGATTATCAGCAAACTATGTAGAGTGCTTTTCATATATGACGAATGGATAGACGATCTGTGTATGTTGTACTCGCATATTATTTGTTTCGACATGTCCTGTTGAGTTACGATATGGAGTATAGAACTCGTTTATAAGGAGGCAAAGTTTTATGAGTGGGTTTCCTAAAGATGCAATGCGTATGTTAAAGGAGACAAGTCGTACTTTCTATATCCCGATTACTTTTCTGCAAAAAGAGCTAAAGTACTCGGTTGCATCTGCTTACCTAGTTTTTCGCGCAATCGATGAAATTGAAGATCATGAAGAAGTAGACAATGAAGTAAAATACACAATTTTAATGCAGGTTAGTGACCTATTTAAAAAACCCTTTAATAATGAAGAATATTTACAAATAGTAGAGCCAGTTAAAGACTATCTACCTGAGGTATCACTTCGTCTTGAAGAATGGTTACTTGCTTGTCCTGATGCAGTTTTACCAATCCTAAGGAATGCTGCGCATGAGATGGCATATGGTATGGCAAAATGGTCAAAAGCGAATTGGAATATTCGTACTCGTGAAGATTTGGACGAGTATACATATTACGTAGCAGGCCTTGTTGGTGTAATGCTCTCAGAACTATGGTCGCACTATGGTGAAGAAAAAACAGACCGTGAACTTGCAATTGGTTATGGGCGTGGGCTTCAGGCTGTAAATATTTTACGCAACCAGAAGGAAGATTTGGATGAACGTGGTGTAAGCTTTGTACCTGATGGCTGGAAACGTGAGGATTTATTTGTCTACGCGGAGGAAAATCTAGCGAAAGCAGATGAGTATATGAAATCTCTACGTAAGAAAAGCATCATCTTATTTTGTCGTTTACCTCTTGCACTTGCGCAAAAAACGTTACATGCATTGAAAGAAGGGCGAGAAAAAATATCTCGTGCAGAAGTAGAACAAACGGTGGAGGAAGTCCAAACCAATTAACTTTGTATACTGGATTGAGTGTTGTCCTTAGCTATATCTTATTTTGAGTCTGCGATAAGGAGGTGTTGGTGATGACTAATACGATTGAACAAAGAAAATCTCAACATATTCAAATTTCATTGAACGAAAAGGTTACAGGGGATTCAATTTCAACTGGATTGGAGTCACTTGTGTTCGTTCACAATGCTCTTCCTGAGATAGATTTTAACGAAATCTCTATTGAAACCAGGTTTTTGGACTATGTTTATAAAACTCCATTTCTAATTAGTTCAATGACAGGTGGGACAGCCTTGGCTGAGACGATTAACCGGAACTTAGCAATAGCAGCCCAAGAAAGAGGATGGGCACTTGCTCTTGGATCCACTCGAGCGCTTCTAGACATCGACGGACATTCCTCGTCTTTTTTAATGAGGAAATATGCTCCGAGTATCCCAATCATTGCAAATCTTGGTGCTGTTCAGTTTAATTATGGATTTGGGTTAGAAGAGTGTAGAAAGATCATTGAATTAACTGAGGCAGATATGCTTGTTCTACATTTGAATAGCATTCAGGAAGTTATTCAGGATAATGGGGATACGAATTTTAAAGGGCTAATAAAGAAAATCGAACAATTGTGCACGATGTTGGAGGTTCCCGTTGGAGTTAAGGAAGTCGGTTGGGGAATAGACGGACAAACAGCAAGAAAGTTAATAGATGTTGGAATTTCGTTTATTGACGTTGCTGGTGCAGGGGGTACTTCTTGGAGCCAAGTGGAGAAATTCCGCTCGGAAGATCCAATCCGCCGAGCGGCAGCTGAAGCATTTAGTGGATGGGGAATCCCGACAGTAGAATCGATTAAGCTAGTTCGAAGTGAGAGTGGTGTTATTCCGCTTATTGCTAGCGGGGGAATGCAGACAGGTATAGATGCTGCAAAATCCATTGCATTAGGTGCTGATTTGGTAGGATTCGGTCGCTCGATTCTAAAAGAAGCGACCCAGAGTGCAGACGATGTCATTAAAATTATGAAAATCCGCGAGATGGAACTTCGTATGGCCATGTTTGGAGTGGGTGCCCTAGCCTTAGATACGTTGAAGGGTAACCCACGTCTAAAAGAACGTGGCAAAATTACGTAACCACTATTAAAACACTCTTTTTGTTATTAAACATGTAATATTACTCGAAGGCTCTAACCATTGGTTAAGAGTCTTTTTTGCGCTTGCGCATCCTAGTTAACAGCTGAATTTCCTTCAAGAAGATGGAAAACTTTGGTATGATATGAGTTAAAGAATAGATTCACGCGTACCTAGGAGTGGTGGTATTGGGTGGTATTATTATTGCGGTATTCGTCAGTTTGGGCATACCTCTAATGGCTTTTGTTTATGCATGTTATAAAAAACTACACATTCCATTTGTATTAGGCATGCTGTCATTTGTAGTTTCCCAGGTTTTATTGAGAATTCCACTTTTGGAATACCTGGAGAAAAATAGCACGAGCTATTTAATGTTTAGCGCAACACAACCCGTTTTGTATGCAATAGTTGTTGGGGGATTGACGGCTGGAATTTTTGAAGAAATGGCTCGGTTTTTAGCCATGCGTTACTTCTTAAAGATGAAAGAATGGAATTCAGGTTTCTTATTTGGGCTTGGTCACGGGGGTATTGAAGCCATTTTATTTGTTGGTATCAGTGCAGTACCACTAATATTTTCACCTACCGCCATCGCTTATAATGAGACTTACTTTATAAGTGGTATCGAGCGGTTCTTTGCAATTATTTTGCATATGGGGCTTTCGGTTATTGTACTAAAAGGGGTTGTGACAAAAAGGATATTTTATGTACTGCTAGCTATTTTGCTCCATAGTTTTATAAATTCAATAATAGGAATTTTACCGCTTTTTGTACCAAGAGGTATTGTATTAATTGTTTTGGAATCTACAATTGCAATTTTTGCAATAGTGGTATTTTGTTTTAGTTTACTACTAAATAGAAGGGGAGATTGATAATGAGGAAAATAGTATTGTTAGTCGTAAGCGCTTTGTTGATGTTGGCTCTGGTAGCGTGCGGTGGTAACGTTGACGAAGCAACCTCAGAAAAGTATGTGTCAAAGGCAGAAGATGTCATTTCTTTATTAAATGAGGGCAAGTATGGAGAAGTACATGATATGTTTGACAATCAGATGAAAGTTGGATTATCCGAGGAACAAATGGAACAATTAACTCCAATTATTGAACAATCAGGTAGATTTGAAAAAGTAGATAAATCTTCAATTGAGGAAAAGGATGGCTATTATGTTGTGGTTTTAGTTGCCAAATACAGCGATGAGAATCGGATTTATACGATATCATTCAATGAGAATGATGAGATTGCAGGGCTCTACATTAAATAGTAAATCACCTCTTGAAAAAAGGACTAAAACGGATGTTATACCTTTCTAACAACCGTTTTAGTCCACGAGTCGATTCTTCACTGCATATAGAGCTGCTTGTGTCCGATCAGCCAATTCTAGCTTCGCTAAAAGGTTCGATACATGTGTTTTAACTGTTTTTTCAGTGATGAAAAGAAATTTTGCGATTTCTTTATTACTCTTTCCTTTTGCAATTTCCTTTAACACCTCTAATTCTCTTTTTGTTAATTCATCTACGAGGTGTTTCTCCTGGTTTCTGTTAGTGGTTAGATTGGCTAATAGGTGTGAGGTCGCTTTTGGATGAAGTTGATTTTCTCCACCTATTATACGCTTGATAGATGCCAGAAGATCATCCGGCTCTATGTCTTTTAATTGGTAACCTGATGCGCCTGCTTCTAGGGCAGGTAAAACGTGATCCTGATCAGAAAAACTAGTCAGCATCATTATTTTTATGTCTGGTTGTTCTAATTTGATTACTTTCGTTGCCTCAATTCCGTCCATCACAGGCATAACTAAATCCATTAGTATTAAATCTGGTTTTAAGAATTTGGCTTGTTGAATAGCTTCTCTTCCATTTGCTGCTTCACCGACAATCTCAATCTCTTTTTGTGTTTGTAGGAAAAAGGCAAGGCCGCGCCTAACGATATGATGGTCATCCACAAGTAATATACGTATGCTCACAACAATCCCCCTAAAATGGAATGTAAACCTTTATTTCTGTTCCGGTTCCTGGTTTACTATTCAATAGAAAAGTTCCATCTAAATTTTCGGTCCTTTTTTTCATATTTCTCAATCCTAATGTCGGTATTTCCAAATTATTTTCGTGGTGGAAACCACAGCCATTATCCATAATGCTCATGGTTACACCAACTTCAGAGGCTTGAAAATCCAAAACGACCTCTGTTGTTTGAGAATGTTTTTTACAATTAGCTAGCGCCTCTTGTCCGATTCGCCACAATGCTTCTTCTACTTTTCCTGGAAGGCTTGTTGCACCTGTCAGTTTTGTTTCAATAGATAATCCTAGCATTTCTGCATAACTGCGTAAGGCGCTAATAAGGCCGTTTTCCAGACCATCCGGTCGTAATTGCCAGATTAAGGCTCTCATTTCCCCAAGAGCTTCTTGGGCTAAATCTTGTATATAGGTAAACGTCTCTTTTATGTCAGTGCTTTCAGTCATCTCAACCCCACCTCTTGCGGTAAGACTAAGAGAAAATAAGAGTTGATTAACGGAGTCATGCAAATCCCGAGCCAAACGGTTGCGCTCAGCAACAAGAGCGGTCTCTTGTTCGCGTTGCGTTAGTTTAATCCGTTTCAACGCGGTTCCGATTTGGTAGGCCACACTTTCTAGTAATGCAAGTTCATTTCTTTCAAAGTGAGTTTTATTGGGGGCACCCACATTCAGAATACCAAATCGTTCTTGGCCAGCGCGGAGCGGGACCGTTGCGTGATGGGATAGGCCACATGTTTCACCAGCACCCTCATCAAGGGCGTCCTCAATTCGTTTGCACTCGATTATATTCGTTGCCTTAGTGAGTTGTAGATTGTTGTACTTGTTTACACACCAACATTTATCTTGGCACATTCGTTGCTTTTGATTAGCAGCTAGAGCAGGTGGGAGGGCTTCGTCAGCTACAAGGTGTTGAGTACCGCTGTCATCGATTAGAAAAATCCAACCTGTTTGTAATCCGGTTACTTGGAGTAGTTTCTTCAATACAACTGTCAACACTTTCTTTGTGTCTGTTCCTTCGTTTAAAAGCTCAGCAATCTCTTTTAAAATAATACTTGATTGGTACCTATCTTCAACTGACATTAAATTCCCTCCCTTAAGTCAAGTAACTGTCTATATTATAACTCGTTTTTAATTTTCAGACTTCCCTTTTTTCTAAGTTGTTGTGATCGGTGCCCTGTACTCGCAATCCGCTCTAGCGAGGCCGAATCCCTTCACAGAGGGTAGTTATTGTAGGGTCTGCCTCAAGTAAGTGGTGTTGACGTCTGGGTCCTACGCAATGGGAACCCGCGAACCCTGTCAGGTCCGGAAGGAAGCAGCAGTAAGCGGACTCTCCCATGTGCCGTAGGGTTGCCTGGACCGAGCTAACTGCTTGAGTAACGCCTGGGGTAACTATTCGACGGAAGGTGCACGGCAGTTATACTACATAAATTAACTCACTCATTCGGGTGAGTTTTTTTATTGTCTTGACGTAAGTGTCACCAGTTTTTGTTATATTCATCGCCACGTTGGGTTTTTAAGTGTGACTATTTCCATTTAGTATCGATTGTCTAGTACACTTAGAGTTTTTCCTATTTTTTAATGAATGTTATAATCACTTTGTACAGTATATTCACTTCCTGTATAATAAGAGTTGACGATAAGAAGGAGGGGCAAGATCAATGGCATATCAAGCATTATACCGTGTCTTTCGGCCGCAGGCATTTCAAGATGTGGTGGGACAAGAACATATAACAAAAACTTTGCAGAATGCCCTTCTTCAAGAAAAATTTTCTCACGCCTATCTTTTTTCAGGACCAAGAGGGACAGGTAAAACAAGTGCTGCAAAGATTTTTGCTAAAGCAGTTAACTGTGAACGTTCTCCTGTTGCTGAACCTTGTAATGAATGTGCAGCATGCCGAGGGATTACAGACGGATCTATATCTGATGTGATTGAAATCGATGCTGCATCAAACAACGGTGTTGATGAAATAAGAGATATTCGAGATAAGGTAAAGTACGCGCCAAGTGCTGTAAGATATAAGGTTTATATTATTGATGAAGTACATATGCTTTCCATCGGTGCGTTTAATGCATTGTTAAAAACATTAGAAGAGCCTCCTAGACACGTCATATTTATTTTAGCAACTACAGAACCTCATAAAATTCCTTTGACAATCATTTCAAGATGTCAACGTTTTGACTTTCGTCGCATCACAACCCAAGCAATTGTTGGTCGAATGAAAACTGTTATTGCAGAACAAAACGTAACTGTAGCAGACCCTGCACTATATGTAATAGCAAGAGCTGCTGAAGGTGGAATGAGGGATGCGTTAAGTTTACTAGACCAGGCAATCTCTTTTAGCGATGATGAGGTAAATATTGACGATGTACTCATGATTACAGGTGCTGTGTCTCAAACCTTTTTAACGAATGTCGTTCGAGCAGTTCGAGACCGTGATGTCCGAACAGCCTTAAAGACGTTAGATGAAATGATGGACCACGGAAAAGATCCGATGCGCTTTATTGAAGATTTAATCTTTTATTATCGAGATATGCTTTTATATCAAACGGCCCCTCAGTTAGAAGAGGTTTTGGAGCGGGTTTTAGTTGATGAGGACTTTACGGAATTAGCGAAGAGTATTCAGAACCAAGAAATTTATGAAACCATTGATGTATTAAATCAAGCCCAGCAAGAAATGAAGTGGACGAACCATCCGCGTATATTCCTAGAGGTTGCTATTGTGAAGTTAAGCCAAATGGACCCACATCAGAGTCCTGATTCACTTCCCCAGCTTGAGGGCTTAATGAACAAAATAAATATGTTAGAGTCTGAACTTGCATCAATTAAAGAAAAGGGAATTACGACTCAATCACAAGATTCAAAACCAGCAGAAAAGCGTCCACAAAAGTCAGCAAGAGCTGGCTATAGGACTCCTGTAGGTAGAATTAATGAGGTTTTAAAGACCGCAACAAGGCAAAACCTTGATTTATTAAAAGGAAAATGGGGCGATATGCTCGAACAGCTGCGGAGTCAAAACAAAGTATCTCATGCTGCTCTTTTAATTGAAAGTGAACCAGTTGCGGCTTCTTCGGTAGCCTTTGTGTTGAAATTTAAGTATGAAATTCATTGTAAAATGGCATCAGAAAACGCAGAAGTAAAAGAAAATCTAGAAAATATCCTTTTTACATTAACCGGGAAAAAGTTAGAAATGATTGGTGTACCCGATGATGAATGGGGTAAAATTAGAGAAGAGTTTATCCGTGGGCAACGAACCGATGATGATCAAGGGCCTGAAGAAACAGAGGACCCTCTTATTGCGGAAGCAATGAAAATCGTAGGTGCCGAGCTCATAGAAATAAAAGAATCATAATAGAGTAAATCTAAGGAGGAAATGAACATGATGCGTGGTGGCGGAATGGGAAATATGCAAAAAATGATGAAACAAATGCAGAAAATGCAAAAGGATATGGCAAAAGCACAGGAAGAGCTTGCTGAAAAGGTAGTAGAAGGTACTGCTGGTGGTGGCATGGTTACTGTAAAAGCAAATGGCCAAAAAGAAATTATTGACGTTATTATTAAAGAAGAAGTGGTAGATCCAGAAGATATCGAAATGCTACAAGATCTTGTCTTAGCTGCAACGAATGATGCTCTTAAGAAAATCGAAGACCTAACAAATGAAACAATGGGTCAATTCACAAAAGGAATGAACCTACCGTTCTAATTGTCGGTTGAAAGGACTTAGATAGATATGCATTATCCTGAACCAATATCTANCTCTATTATCTCTTGATGAGGTCCTTCATAGAATACTGTTTGCCACCCATTCGTATTTTTATAAGGTCCTTCTATTCTTCGCAAGTCTGTAAACTGCAGCATAACATCCTCAAGGTTATTAACTTCAAAACAGATATGAGCATTTGAGTAGTTTCCTTGCATGGTTGATACTAACTCCAATCGAAAGCCATTCAAAATCAAAAATACAATGTCTTCTCCCATAAACGTGAGACGTGTTTCCTCCTTGAAGCCAAACTGTTTTATAAAATACGCACTTGTTTCTTCTAACTCACTTACTTCAAGACCGTAATGGTGAAATCTCATAGCCGACCTCCACTTATATAATCAGGTTCATATCCCCAAACTCATGCCATAAATAGTTGTGTTCAATCGCTTGATGATATGCCTTAAGCAAATGCTGTTCGGATATAAATGCAGAAAGCATATCTAGATGACTGGCTTCAGGTTCATGAAACCCAGTAATGATGCCATCTGCAATTTGTAATGGAAAGCGATGATTAATATATAACTTGGTAGTACCTGAAAGTGTTCCTGAGAGTGTTGCACTTTCAAGTGCTCTAACCACAGTAGTCCCAACCGCAATGACTTTGTTTCCAGCTGCTTTTGTCTTTTGAATCTTCTTCATGGTCTCTCTAGAAATATAATAGTTTTCCTCATTCTCCTCTGGGCCATGGTGCCACTGGTCATCGAGTAGATAGCTCAATCCAGTATGGAGTTGTATAAATTCAACCTTAATCCCTTTTTTCATCAATGTAAATAACAGTTCCCAGGTAAATGCCCTCCCAGCCGAAGGCATTTCTACTGATCCTGGGTGACTTGCAAAAACAGTTTGATAATAGTCCAATTCCCATGGTTCATCTATATATTCGTAACGAACGGGTTCTCCGATTGAGTAAATTATATTTAGAAGGTCAGTTCCTTTTTTACTAAACCTTAATACTTTGAGTGGTGAATTCGCTTTGATTCCAATTACTGTTGCAGATAATTCGTGTGAAAAGAGTATAGTGTCACCAGAATCTACACCAGTTTTATCAATAAGTGCTTCCCAAACGTCTGCCTCACAACGTCTGGCTAATCTCACCTCAATGTTTGTTTCGGTTTGCGAATTTACCCTCAATAATTTCGCATGTAATACCGCAGGAATGGTACGGCTATTATTTAAAACAACTAGGTCACCAGGTTGGAGATAATCTGGTAATTGAAAAAAGTGCGAATGCTGAATGCTCCCAGTGTAACGATTAAGTACCATCATCCGTACATGGTCTCTTCTGATGCCGCGTTTTTCAGGGGGCACTGATGCGTTTAGTTCTGTTGGTAAATTGTAATCAAAAGTATTTGTTGCCATACCTCATACCTCCTCCTGAGATTGGGCCATAAAGCGTTTGCCGGTAATGTTCTGTGCTTGATCAGAAGCAAGGTATAAAAATATATCCACTACCTCTTCTGGTTTCGCCAAAGGATAATCGCAATCTGGTACAGCCAGTTGGTGCATGTCAGTATCCATTTCACCTGGGTCGACCATATTGACTCGAAGGCCTGTTTCACTTAATTCATCCGCCCAAGTTTGGGTTAGGCCCTCGATTGCAAATTTTGAGATTCCGTAAGCACCCCAGCCTGCATATCCAACATGTCCTGCTTCTGAGGTAACATTAATAATCGATCCCTTGTTACGTTCTAACATCCCAAGGCAAACCCTTTTTGTAACTAAAAATGCAGATACGGTATTCACCCTTACTACTTCGGTAAACTGTTCCTCAGGATAATCGAGTAGTAGTGGCATGGGGCTAGGGCCCAACATAGAAGCATTATTTATTAAAACGTCAATTTGACCAAATTCATTCTCTGTCATTGCTACAAATCGATCTACATCTTTTGAATTCGAAACATCAGCTGTTACGGCAAGAACCTTTGCTCCGAAGTTTTCAGCCTCATTCTTCACTTCTAGCAGATTCTCGGTATTCCGCGCGCAAATAGCAAGCCTTGCTCCTTCCTTAGCGAAAGCGAGTGTTAATGCTTTTCCTAATCCTTTTGATGCTCCGGTAATCATGACTACTTTATTTTTCATCGTTATCACTCCTTCGTTCCTGTTGATTTAAGCATATCAACTGTTGGAAAATCCTTCCTCGTATAAAAGCTTGAACTTTTCTACGACTTTAGGATGAGATTTTTTGGGGGGGAAGTAAGATTGAAATAGTGGTGCCTTTGCAGTTTAAATTAATCGGTGTATATGCATAGTTTATTTTGGTAGTTCAGGTAGTTTGTGTAGGGCGCATTTTTAACCGAATACAGAAGGAAACTAACTCTCAAAGGAGGGTTCTATATTTATGAATGTAATTACAACCTTCAAGGAAAAACGGAAAGAAAAACAAATCAAGTATGAACGGAAAATGTTGCGTGAGCTCTCATTGGAAGACTTGAAAAAGAGTGTAGCGGAATCATTTAGGAGTTTCTTCAAAATGGATACGATCCTCGGTAGTGCCATTGAAGAAGGCTGTCTAGATATTGCAATTGAAGCATATTTATTAGGGGCTAAATATAGTAAGTTTGGTTATTATGGTGAATCTGTTGAAGATGTGAGAATGCGGTGTTACAGATTCGAGAAGAACCTTATTGATGCACTTTATGAGTTTATTTGCTACTGGGGGCATATTGGAGACCAGGGCTTTGTAAACGAGTCACTTTACTATGCCTGTGAGTACTATGTAACCTATTGGTGGACCGAAGGATTTCAAAAAGGAGAAAAAAGACACCGGCTAAAATTGCATTAGAATTTTTAATCATATATACTCTCCTTGTCCCATATAGTTAATGTAGGGACATGCAGGAGGTAAATGATGAATAAGAAATTAAAAATTACTGGTATCCTTTTAGGAGCTATTGTTTTATTTATATTTATACAATATCGATTCTTAGACAAAGATGTTTGGGATCCGTGGAGTTTACCACTATCAGGTAAGTATATTATTATTGATCCTGGACATGGTGGCCCTGATGGCGGGGCGGATAGTGGAGATATCCAAGAAAAAGATATAGCACTTGAGATTTCAAAGAAGCTACGAGACTACCTGCAACAACAAGGTGCCCTTGTTCAAATGATACGAGAAGAGGATACTGATTTAGCACCTGAAGGAATGAAAGGGTACAGCAAACGGAAAACTGAGGATTTAAAGAAACGTGTTCAACTCATTAATGAATCAGAAGCGGATTTATTTATAAGTATTCATTTAAATGCTATCCCGTCTTCTAAGTGGAGAGGTGCACAAACCTTTTATTATAGTACCTACAAAGAAAATGAAGAAGTAGCTAAATTTATTCAAGATGAGCTTAGAACTAACCTTGGTAATACCACACGACAAGCTAAAGCAATTAATGGTGTGTATTTATTAAAAAGTGCTAAGAAGCCAGGCGCACTTGTTGAGGTAGGTTTTCTTTCTAATCCAGAGGAAAAAAACCTCTTGATACAAGATGACTATCAAGACAAGGTTGCTGCTTCTATCTACACTGGAATTAATCGCTATTTCTCAGATGAATCAAACCCACCAGACTAGTAGGTGGGTTATTTATTTTTACCGAGCAACGATTTTCGAGATATGATGTTCCTCACACTGTAAATTCGGACAGGTGTGATATAATGGGAGAGGAATGTAACCGAATACAGAATTTAGGTGGTGTTTTTTATGTTAACTGATCAACAAGTGAGAGAAGTACTACATCAGCTGCAAGATCCATTCTTACATAGAACCTTCGAGGAAACGAACGCAATCCAAGAGGTTAAAATAAAAGAGGAAAAGAAACATGTCAGTGTGAAGATTGCCTTATCGAAGACTGGTACCGGTGAGCAATTACAACTTCAGACTGAGATTGTAAATGTATTGAAACAAGCGGGGGCAGAATCTGTCGGTCTTCGATTTACGGAGCTTTCACCAGAAGAATTAGCTAAATTTAAGACGGAATCACCAGAAGAATCAGCATCTTTATTATCTCCTGTAAGTCAAACTACCTTTATTGCAATCGCAAGTGGAAAAGGTGGCGTTGGAAAATCAACTGTTTCCGTTAACTTAGCGGTGTCTCTAGCTAGACTAGGTAAAAAAGTTGGTATTATTGATGCGGATATCTATGGATTTAGTGTTCCAGATATGATGGGGATTACAAAGCGTCCCGTCGTTCGTGGTGAAAAGATTATCCCTGTAGAAAGAAAAGGGGTAAAAGTAATTTCAATGGGATTCTTCGTTGAAGATAATTCTCCAGTTATCTGGCGTGGTCCGATGCTTGGTAAAATGTTAAACAACTTTTTTAATGAGGTTGAATGGGGAGACCTTGATTATCTAGTATTAGATTTACCTCCAGGTACAGGGGACGTGGCCCTGGATGTACATACAATGCTTCCACATTGTAAAGAAATCATCGTTACAACACCACATCCTACAGCTGCATTTGTAGCAGCTAGAGCGGGTGCGATGGCTCTTCGTACAGAACATGAAGTACTGGGTGTTATTGAGAATATGTCTTACTTTGAAAGTAAAGCAACTGGTGAAAAGGAATATGTATTTGGTAAAGGTGGAGGAGAGAAACTTGCAGAAGAGCTTCAAACATCTTTATTAGGTAAAATACCTCTAGGGCAGCCAGACTGGGATGATGATGATTTTGCTCCATCTGTATACGATGAGAATCATCCAACCGGTAAAATCTATAATGAAATAGCAAAACGTGTAATTGATGCCATCTAATGTAAAGACCCTCCCGCACAGGAGGGTCTTTTATTTGCGGAGAAATTAGCTGTTACCACTACCTTCTCCTTCGTCTTTCTTGGCTTTTTCTTGCTTTTGCATATCTTCTGCTGCTTTAATGAGGATATCTTCAATTTTTGCTTTATATAACGGACTTTCAAGTGTTTCACTGGTTACTGTTTGGAGATGCTTTCTAAATTCCTGACTTTTTACTATCTCCATAAGTTGTTCTTCCATCTCAGGGTTTTTTAAGATATCCATCATCATTTTTTGATAATCCGGATCCTTCATTAAATCTTTTATGAGCTTTTCGTGCTCCGTTTGCATACTTTTTGCGAAGTCTTCTACAAACTTCGTATCTTCGAATGTCTTTTTCCAGAATTCTACCCCATTATCGGAGGTTAAGGTTTCTCGGATGGCGTCCTTTACGATGACTTGGTCCATAACAAGATGCTGCTTAATTTTCTCATCTCGCATAAGTTCTTCGATCGCTTTTTTACCATCATCGGTTTTCAATATATCAACAACCATCTTTTTTGTCTCTTCATAATCCATTTTTTGTTCAACATTTGCTGGGGCACAGCCCACAATAGCCAATAGAAAACTAAAAATGAGGAGGAGCGATATCCATTTTCTCATTTAAAAAGCTCCTTTCAAAAAGGGATCCTTATCTGTTAATATGCTTTTTTTGTTAGAAAATATTCACGGATTGCATAGTGAGAAACTGGCATTCATCCCCGACATTTTGGTACAATCATATGGTGAATACAAAGAGTGGGGGATTTTGTCGTGAAAAGTCGAAATTGGGTAAGGTTGTTCTTATCTACCTTACTAGTAGGTGCGGTTAGCACAATTATTACCGGATTTGCTGTTAAGTGGAGTGAATATAAAGAGTTATTTTTAGCATCGGATATTGTTGAAATCCTTATGGTAGTATTTTGGCTTATTGGAGTTGGATTTATTTTTAGTATTATTAGCCAAATGGGGTTCTTTGCATATTTAACTATTCATCGATTTGGGCTTGGGTTATTTAAATCGGTTTGGAGTCCTGCGCAGGTCGTATTAATAGCTTTTGTGTTGTTCGATTTAATCTATTTCCGCTATCAAGCATTTGCTACAGAAGGAGAAAGCATCTCTTCGTATGTGTGGTTGCCTATTTTAATCCTACTTATTGCTTTAGTTGTCGCGTATTTTAAAAGGAAGCAGACAAACAGTAAAGCATTTATACCAGCTGTATTTTTTATGTATGTAGTTTCTGTTATCGAATGGGTACCAGCTATAAGGGCAAATGATCAGAGTTGGTTATATTTAATGATTTTTCCGCTTTTAATATGCAATGCGTATCAATTATTGATACTACCAAAAATAACAAACCAAAAAAGCTGACCAAATTGGCCAGCTTTTTTATTCAACAACTTTACTCTTAACATCTGCATTATTAAGCATATCACTAACTGTTACAAATGAGAGCCCCTTACCTTTAATCCCTTTTATTATGCCTGGAAGTGATTCGGCTGTTTGTTTAGCAGAATCTGAAGCGTGGAAAAGAATGATATCCCCGCCCTTAGCCTTATCCAAGACATTACTTGTAATCTTCGTTACCCCCGGGTTGTTCCAATCATCTGAATCAATACTCCAATGAACAAGAGTAAGTCCTATCGAGTCCACTACTTTCACGACTCTTGAATCAAAATTTCCATCAGGTGTTCTAAAAAAGGAAACTGTTTTGACACCCATTTTTTTAAATACATCCTGGGCTTTATAAATGTCCTTTTTGATTTGTGCATCTTCTAATTCGGTGTAGTTTTTATAATCATATCCTTTGATACCAATTTGATGACCGTCTTTCACAATACGTTCGACAATTTGTGGGTGTCGCTCTGCCCAAGATCCTGATAGAAAAAAGGTCGCATTCGTCACACCTTCGTTTTTCAGGGTGTCGATGATTGGTAAAGCTTTAGTGTCACCCCAGCTAATATTAAATGTGAGTGCAATTGTCTTTTCGCTTTTCTCTCCTGTATAAATCACTCGTGGGCCATCTTCAGTAGAAAAAACCGGAGCAATGTTGCCTTTTTCAATATAAAATATACTGGCTGTAAATAAGGATGCGAATAGAATAATGAATGTTTGTTTTATTCTTTTACTACTCAGGATGTAGAAAAAATTCATTTTTATCCTCCTTGTCCAAAGCATCTTCTGTCTAAATAATATGCTTGTCTTCCAAATTTATGTTTAAAACCAACTCAAAATTTAGTTCATAAAATATGCAATTCTGGTAATAATTAGAATTACAACAAACTTGAGGTGAAACTATGATTGGATTACTAGTTGATCAGAAGGAAGTTAAAGAATTAGAATATCTCCTAAAAAGAGAGATGGATGAAATCTTATTTGATGTGGAAGATTCAAGAATAGACCATATAGTAAAACGTGCAATGGAAGAACGGTATCAAATACTCTTTCGTTTATTTAAAAGGATTGCCGACCCATCTGAGTGCAGTAGGTATATTCGTTCGAAAAAAGTAAACAGTAAAAAAGGATAAATAGAGACTTATGAGGATTGTATTTCAATAATATAGTCCTCTTTTAAAATTTATTCTTTTTTTTAATATAGATTATTGACATGACATTTAGACGATGATATATTAATTAACGTTGTCGCAGACGATAACGATTTATTAAAAAAGTTTCAAAAAACATATTGACTTCAATTACTCAATATGTTAAATTAAAAAAGTCGCTTCTGAGCGGCTGATCAAAAAGTTCTTTGAAAACTGAACACAATACAAGCGTCAACGTTTTTAATTTTGTTAACAAATTATTGAGCAATCAATACTCTTATTGGAGAGTTTGATCCTGGCTCAGGATGAACGCTGGCGGCGTGCCTAATACATGCAAGTCGAGCGAACTTTTGGGAGCTTGCTCCCAAAAGTTAGCGGCGGACGGGTGAGTAACACGTGGGTAACCTGCCTGTAAGACTGGGATAACTTCGGGAAACCGGAGCTAATACCGGATAACATCGAAGACCACATGGTCTTCAATTAAAAGGTGGCTTTTAGCTACCACTTACAGATGGACCCGCGGCGCATTAGCTAGTTGGTGAGGTAACGGCTCACCAAGGCGACGATGCGTAGCCGACCTGAGAGGGTGATCGGCCACACTGGGACTGAGACACGGCCCAGACTCCTACGGGAGGCAGCAGTAGGGAATCTTCCGCAATGGACGAAAGTCTGACGGAGCAACGCCGCGTGAGCGAAGAAGGCCTTCGGGTCGTAAAGCTCTGTTGTTAGGGAAGAACAAGTATCGTTCGAATAGGGCGGTACCTTGACGGTACCTAACCAGAAAGCCACGGCTAACTACGTGCCAGCAGCCGCGGTAATACGTAGGTGGCAAGCGTTATCCGGAATTATTGGGCGTAAAGCGCGCGCAGGCGGTCCTTTAAGTCTGATGTGAAAGCCCACGGCTCAACCGTGGAGGGTCATTGGAAACTGGGGGACTTGAGTGCAGAAGAGGAGAGCGGAATTCCACGTGTAGCGGTGAAATGCGTAGAGATGTGGAGGAACACCAGTGGCGAAGGCGGCTCTCTGGTCTGTAACTGACGCTGAGGCGCGAAAGCGTGGGGAGCGAACAGGATTAGATACCCTGGTAGTCCACGCCGTAAACGATGAGTGCTAAGTGTTAGAGGGTTTCCGCCCTTTAGTGCTGCAGCAAACGCATTAAGCACTCCGCCTGGGGAGTACGGTCGCAAGACTGAAACTCAAAGGAATTGACGGGGGCCCGCACAAGCGGTGGAGCATGTGGTTTAATTCGAAGCAACGCGAAGAACCTTACCAGGTCTTGACATCCTTATGCCATCCCTAGAGATAGGGCTTTCCCTTCGGGGACATAAGTGACAGGTGGTGCATGGTTGTCGTCAGCTCGTGTCGTGAGATGTTGGGTTAAGTCCCGCAACGAGCGCAACCCTTGATCTTAGTTGCCAGCATTTAGTTGGGCACTCTAAGGTGACTGCCGGTGACAAACCGGAGGAAGGTGGGGATGACGTCAAATCATCATGCCCCTTATGACCTGGGCTACACACGTGCTACAATGGATGGTACAAAGGGCAGCGAAACCGCGAGGTTAAGCGAATCCCATAAAACCATTCTCAGTTCGGATTGCAGGCTGCAACTCGCCTGCATGAAGCCGGAATCGCTAGTAATCGCGGATCAGCATGCCGCGGTGAATACGTTCCCGGGCCTTGTACACACCGCCCGTCACACCACGAGAGTTTGTAACACCCGAAGTCGGTGGGGTAACCGCAAGGAGCCAGCCGCCTAAGGTGGGACAGATGATTGGGGTGAAGTCGTAACAAGGTAGCCGTATCGGAAGGTGCGGCTGGATCACCTCCTTTCTAAGGAAACTGAAGTTCTACGAACTTCATAAAAAGACGCTTTGTATTGTGGTCAGTTTTGAGAGTGCTTTTTCTCTCAAAGTCGTTCCTTGAAAACTAGATAACGTAACAAAACATTCATTGAAGTAAAGTAAGTTCTTATAACTTTAGGCGCACGAGAAGCAAGAAGAAATTCGCAGCTTATCGAAGCCGAACAGGTTAAGTTAATAAGGGCGCACGGTGGATGCCTTGGCACTAGGAGCCGATGAAGGACGGTACTAACACCGATATACTTCGGGGAGCTGTAAGTAAGCATTGATCCGAAGATTTCCGAATGGGGAAACCCACTGCTCGTAATGGGGCAGTATCCTTACCTGAATACATAGGGTAAGAGAAGGTAGACCCGGGGAACTGAAACATCTTAGTACCCGGAGGAAGAGAAAGCAAACGCGATTTCCTGAGTAGCGGCGAGCGAAACGGAAGATAGCCCAAACCAAGAGGCTTGCCTCTTGGGGTTGTAGGACACTCTATACGGAGTTACAAAGGAACGGAGTAGACGAAGCGACCTGGAAAGGTCCGTCAGAGAAGGTAACAACCCTGTAGTCGAAACTTCGTTCTCTCTTGAGTGGATCCTGAGTACGGCGGGACACGTGAAATCCCGTCGGAAGCTGGGAGGACCATCTCCCAAGGCTAAATACTCCCTAGTGACCGATAGTGAACCAGTACCGTGAGGGAAAGGTGAAAAGCACCCCGGAAGGGGAGTGAAAGAGAACCTGAAACCGTGTGCCTACAAGTAGTCAAAGCACATTTATGTGTGATGGCGTGCCTTTTGTAGAATGAACCGGCGAGTTACGATCCCGTGCAAGGTTAAGTTGAAGAGACGGAGCCGCAGCGAAAGCGAGTCTGAATAGGGCGAAATAGTACGTGGTCGTAGACCCGAAACCAGGTGATCTACCCATGTCCAGGGTGAAGTTCAGGTAACACTGAATGGAGGCCCGAACCCACGCACGTTGAAAAGTGCGGGGATGAGGTGTGGGTAGCGGAGAAATTCCAATCGAACCTGGAGATAGCTGGTTCTCTCCGAAATAGCTTTAGGGCTAGCCTCGAGTTAGAGTCTTGGAGGTAGAGCACTGATTGGACTAGGGGCCCTCATCGGGTTACCGAATTCAGTCAAACTCCGAATGCCAAAGACTTGATTCTCGGGAGTCAGACTGCGAGTGATAAGATCCGTAGTCAAGAGGGAAACAGCCCAGACCACCAGCTAAGGTCCCAAAGTATACGTTAAGTGGAAAAGGATGTGGAGTTGCTTAGACAACCAGGATGTTGGCTTAGAAGCAGCCACCATTTAAAGAGTGCGTAATAGCTCACTGGTCGAGTGACTCTGCGCCGAAAATGTACCGGGGCTAAACGTATCACCGAAGCTGTGGATTGTTCTTACGAACAATGGTAGGAGAGCGTTCTAAGTGCAGCGAAGTCAGACCGTAAGGACTGGTGGAGCGCTTAGAAGTGAGAATGCCGGTATGAGTAGCGAAAGAGGGGTGAGAATCCCCTCCACCGAATGCCTAAGGTTTCCTGAGGAAGGCTCGTCCGCTCAGGGTTAGTCGGGACCTAAGCCGAGGCTGAAAAGCGTAGGCGATGGACAACAGGTTGATATTCCTGTACCACCTCTTTACCGTTTGAGCAATGGAGGGACGCAGGAGGATAGGGTAAGCGCGCTGTTGGATATGCGCGTCCAAGCAGTTAGACTGGTAAGTAGGCAAATCCGCTTACCATAAGGTTGAGCTGTGATGGCGAGGGAAATATAGTACCGAAGTTCCTGATTCCACACTGCCAAGAAAAGCTTCTAGCGAGGTAAATGGTGCCCGTACCGCAAACCGACACAGGTAGGCGAGGAGAGAATCCTAAGGTGATCGAGAGAACTCTCGTTAAGGAACTCGGCAAAATGACCCCGTAACTTCGGGAGAAGGGGTGCTTTTTAGGGTGAATAGCCCTGAAAAGCCGCAGTGAATAGGCCCAGGCGACTGTTTAGCAAAAACACAGGTCTCTGCGAAGCCGCAAGGCGAAGTATAGGGGCTGACACCTGCCCGGTGCTGGAAGGTTAAGAGGAGGGGTTAGCGCAAGCGAAGCTCTGAATCGAAGCCCCAGTAAACGGCGGCCGTAACTATAACGGTCCTAAGGTAGCGAAATTCCTTGTCAGGTAAGTTCTGACCCGCACGAAAGGTGTAACGATCTGGGCACTGTCTCAACGAGAGACTCGGTGAAATTATAGTACCTGTGAAGATGCAGGTTACCCGCGACAGGACGGAAAGACCCCGTGGAGCTTTACTGCAGCCTGATATTGAATTTTGGTACAGCTTGTACAGGATAGGTAGGAGCCTTGGAAGCCGGAGCGCCAGCTTCGGTGGAGGCATTGGTGGGATACTACCCTGGCTGTATTGAAATTCTAACCCGAAGGCCTTATCGGCCTTGGAGACAGTGTCAGGTGGGCAGTTTGACTGGGGCGGTCGCCTCCTAAAAAGTAACGGAGGCGCCCAAAGGTTCCCTCAGAATGGTTGGAAATCATTCGTAGAGTGTAAAGGCACAAGGGAGCTTGACTGCGAGACCTACAAGTCGAGCAGGGACGAAAGTCGGGCTTAGTGATCCGGTGGTTCCGCATGGAAGGGCCATCGCTCAACGGATAAAAGCTACCCCGGGGATAACAGGCTTATCTCCCCCAAGAGTCCACATCGACGGGGAGGTTTGGCACCTCGATGTCGGCTCATCGCATCCTGGGGCTGTAGTCGGTCCCAAGGGTTGGGCTGTTCGCCCATTAAAGCGGTACGCGAGCTGGGTTCAGAACGTCGTGAGACAGTTCGGTCCCTATCCGTCGTGGGCGTAGGAAATTTGAGAGGAGCTGTCCTTAGTACGAGAGGACCGGGATGGACACACCGCTGGTGTACCAGTTGTCCTGCCAAGGGCATAGCTGGGTAGCTATGTGTGGAAGGGATAAGTGCTGAAAGCATCTAAGCATGAAGCCCCCCTCAAGATGAGATTTCCCATAGTGTTAAACTAGTAAGATCCCTCGAAGATGACGAGGTTGATAGGTCAGAGGTGGAAGCATGGTGACATGTGCAGCTGACTGATACTAATCGATCGAGGACTTAACCAAAAAAGAAAAGCGTAGGCGACTGTACTGCCTCGACAAGCGCTGGAACTTCTGACCGAAAAGTCGATAGACTTTGACAGAAGAAGTGAAGCGACCTCGAGAGGCTAGGAGCCGGAGCTAGACAAATGACTTCATGAATGTGCGTACGTTATCTAGTTTTGAAGGAATGAATCCTTCATAATAGTCTAGTGACGATGGCGAGAAGGTCACACCCGTTCCCATACCGAACACGGAAGTTAAGCTTCTCAGCGCCGATGGTAGTTGGGACTTTGTCCCTGTGAGAGTAGGACGTCGCTAGGCATTGTTCCGCAGTAGCTCAGTGGTAGAGCTATCGGCTGTTAACCGATCGGTCGTAGGTTCGAATCCTACCTGCGGCTGTNATGGCGTGCCTTTTGTAGAATGAACCGGCGAGTTACGATCCCGTGCAAGGTTAAGTTGAAGAGACGGAGCCGCAGCGAAAGCGAGTCTGAATAGGGCGAAATAGTACGTGGTCGTAGACCCGAAACCAGGTGATCTACCCATGTCCAGGGTGAAGTTCAGGTAACACTGAATGGAGGCCCGAACCCACGCACGTTGAAAAGTGCGGGGATGAGGTGTGGGTAGCGGAGAAATTCCAATCGAACCTGGAGATAGCTGGTTCTCTCCGAAATAGCTTTAGGGCTAGCCTCGAGTTAGAGTCTTGGAGGTAGAGCACTGATTGGACTAGGGGCCCTCATCGGGTTACCGAATTCAGTCAAACTCCGAATGCCAAAGACTTGATTCTCGGGAGTCAGACTGCGAGTGATAAGATCCGTAGTCAAGAGGGAAACAGCCCAGACCACCAGCTAAGGTCCCAAAGTATACGTTAAGTGGAAAAGGATGTGGAGTTGCTTAGACAACCAGGATGTTGGCTTAGAAGCAGCCACCATTTAAAGAGTGCGTAATAGCTCACTGGTCGAGTGACTCTGCGCCGAAAATGTACCGGGGCTAAACGTATCACCGAAGCTGTGGATTGTTCTTACGAACAATGGTAGGAGAGCGTTCTAAGTGCAGCGAAGTCAGACCGTAAGGACTGGTGGAGCGCTTAGAAGTGAGAATGCCGGTATGAGTAGCGAAAGAGGGGTGAGAATCCCCTCCACCGAATGCCTAAGGTTTCCTGAGGAAGGCTCGTCCGCTCAGGGTTAGTCGGGACCTAAGCCGAGGCTGAAAAGCGTAGGCGATGGACAACAGGTTGATATTCCTGTACCACCTCTTTACCGTTTGAGCAATGGAGGGACGCAGGAGGATAGGGTAAGCGCGCTGTTGGATATGCGCGTCCAAGCAGTTAGACTGGTAAGTAGGCAAATCCGCTTACCATAAGGTTGAGCTGTGATGGCGAGGGAAATATAGTACCGAAGTTCCTGATTCCACACTGCCAAGAAAAGCTTCTAGCGAGGTAAATGGTGCCCGTACCGCAAACCGACACAGGTAGGCGAGGAGAGAATCCTAAGGTGATCGAGAGAACTCTCGTTAAGGAACTCGGCAAAATGACCCCGTAACTTCGGGAGAAGGGGTGCTTTTTAGGGTGAATAGCCCTGAAAAGCCGCAGTGAATAGGCCCAGGCGACTGTTTAGCAAAAACACAGGTCTCTGCGAAGCCGCAAGGCGAAGTATAGGGGCTGACACCTGCCCGGTGCTGGAAGGTTAAGAGGAGGGGTTAGCGCAAGCGAAGCTCTGAATCGAAGCCCCAGTAAACGGCGGCCGTAACTATAACGGTCCTAAGGTAGCGAAATTCCTTGTCAGGTAAGTTCTGACCCGCACGAAAGGTGTAACGATCTGGGCACTGTCTCAACGAGAGACTCGGTGAAATTATAGTACCTGTGAAGATGCAGGTTACCCGCGACAGGACGGAAAGACCCCGTGGAGCTTTACTGCAGCCTGATATTGAATTTTGGTACAGCTTGTACAGGATAGGTAGGAGCCTTGGAAGCCGGAGCGCCAGCTTCGGTGGAGGCATTGGTGGGATACTACCCTGGCTGTATTGAAATTCTAACCCGAAGGCCTTATCGGCCTTGGAGACAGTGTCAGGTGGGCAGTTTGACTGGGGCGGTCGCCTCCTAAAAAGTAACGGAGGCGCCCAAAGGTTCCCTCAGAATGGTTGGAAATCATTCGTAGAGTGTAAAGGCACAAGGGAGCTTGACTGCGAGACCTACAAGTCGAGCAGGGACGAAAGTCGGGCTTAGTGATCCGGTGGTTCCGCATGGAAGGGCCATCGCTCAACGGATAAAAGCTACCCCGGGGATAACAGGCTTATCTCCCCCAAGAGTCCACATCGACGGGGAGGTTTGGCACCTCGATGTCGGCTCATCGCATCCTGGGGCTGTAGTCGGTCCCAAGGGTTGGGCTGTTCGCCCATTAAAGCGGTACGCGAGCTGGGTTCAGAACGTCGTGAGACAGTTCGGTCCCTATCCGTCGTGGGCGTAGGAAATTTGAGAGGAGCTGTCCTTAGTACGAGAGGACCGGGATGGACACACCGCTGGTGTACCAGTTGTCCTGCCAAGGGCATAGCTGGGTAGCTATGTGTGGAAGGGATAAGTGCTGAAAGCATCTAAGCATGAAGCCCCCCTCAAGATGAGATTTCCCATAGTGTTAAACTAGTAAGATCCCTCGAAGATGACGAGGTTGATAGGTCAGAGGTGGAAGCATGGTGACATGTGCAGCTGACTGATACTAATCGATCGAGGACTTAACCAAAAAAGAAAAGCGTAGGCGACTGTACTGCCTCGACAAGCGCTGGAACTTCTGACCGAAAAGTCGATAGACTTTGACAGAAGAAGTGAAGCGACCTCGAGAGGCTAGGAGCCGGAGCTAGACAAATGACTTCATGAATGTGCGTACGTTATCTAGTTTTGAAGGAATGAATCCTTCATAATAGTCTAGTGACGATGGCGAGAAGGTCACACCCGTTCCCATACCGAACACGGAAGTTAAGCTTCTCAGCGCCGATGGTAGTTGGGACTTTGTCCCTGTGAGAGTAGGACGTCGCTAGGCATTGTTCCGCAGTAGCTCAGTGGTAGAGCTATCGGCTGTTAACCGATCGGTCGTAGGTTCGAATCCTACCTGCGGAGCCATTGCTTCCATAGCTCAGCTGGTAGAGCACTTCCATGGTAAGGAAGAGGTCAGCGGTTCGAGCCCGCTTGGAAGCTTAAAATATGGACATTTTTAAAACTGGCCCGTTGGTCAAGCGGTTAAGACACCGCCCTTTCACGGCGGTAACACGGGTTCGAATCCCGTACGGGTCACCATTGTATAGTTTTAACCTATACACATATACTGCGGAGGATTAGCTCAGCTGGGAGAGCACCTGCCTTACAAGCAGGGGGTCGGCGGTTCGATCCCGTCATCCTCCACCATATGTAAATTTTTAATAGTAGTTATATTTGCCGGTGTAGCTCAGTTGGTAGAGCAACTGACTTGTAATCAGTAGGTCGTGGGTTCGACTCCTATCGCCGGCACCATCTTAATTTAATGTTGGAGGGGTAGCGAAGTGGCTAAACGCGGCGGACTGTAAATCCGCTCCCTCCGGGTTCGGCGGTTCGAATCCGTCCCCCTCCACCATTACATATTTTATAAGGCCTTTATTCTCTCTTTGAACGGTTTCAAAAGGATGGAGTAGGCTATTTTTATGGAAATACTACAATTAATTAACAAAATTACTCATATTTTCATCTTTGACTGTACATTATAATAAGGTAAGCATTTAGCTAACTTACATAATAAACAGCGAAAATAAGTACTTACTTTTTGAAAATAATCAATGGGCTATAGCCAAGCGGTAAGGCAACGGACTTTGACTCCGTCATTCGTAGGTTCGAATCCTGCTAGCCCAGCCATTTTTTACATTATTTCTTGTATGAGCCATTAGCTCAGTTGGTAGAGCATCTGACTTTTAATCAGAGGGTCGAAGGTTCGAGTCCTTCATGGCTCATCTTATGCGGAAGTAGTTCAGTGGTAGAACACCACCTTGCCAAGGTGGGGGTCGCGGGTTCGAATCCCGTCTTCCGCTCCATGAACTACTTCTTTTTCATATTCGGGGCCTTAGCTCAGCTGGGAGAGCGCCTGCCTTGCACGCAGGAGGTCAGCGGTTCGATCCCGCTAGGCTCCACCATATATATTAAAACAGACAATAAACCATTGAGGTTTATTTTTTTTGCATAAAACCATAACTGCATCCTCTCAAACCCACTTAAACTATGCATATATATACATGATTTTGCTGAGTTGAGTCATTCTATGAAAAGTAGGAAAATAAAGGTATATGGGAGGAGGAGGTTTGTAAAGATGAGAAAGGATATATCCTTAATTGGAGTACCCATGGACTTAGGTCAAATGCGTAGAGGAGTTGACATGGGTCCGAGTGCTATCCGTTACGCTGGGGTTGTAGAACGTTTAGAGAGACTTCATTATGATATAGACGACTTAGGTGATATTGAAATTACACGTCCTACTCGTGAGGAAACGGCAAATGATGAAAATTTGAAAAACCTTGAAAAAGTATCTGAGGCAAGTGAAAAACTTGCAGCAACTGTCGACAAGGTTATACAAAATGGAAGATTCCCACTGGTCTTAGGGGGTGACCATAGTATTGCAATAGGATCACTAGCTGGGATTGCAAAAAACTATAAAAACCTAGGAGTTATTTGGTATGATGCTCATGGCGATTTAAACACACCAGATACTTCTCCATCTGGTAATATACATGGAATGCCCCTAGCTGCTAGTCTAGGTCTTGGTCATAAGAGATTAACACATATCGCAGGGTATAGCCCTAAAATCAAACCTGAACATATTGTCCTTATTGGTGCAAGAGCACTCGATGATGGTGAGAAAGAGCTAATAAAAGAATTAGGTGTTAAGGTCTACACCATGCATGAAATAGATCGCTTAGGTATGACGAAGGTCATGGAAGAAACAATAAGTTATTTAAAGAAGAAAACAGATGGCGTTCATCTTTCGTTAGACCTAGATGGTCTAGATCCACATGATGCACCTGGAGTAGGAACACCGGTACTTGGTGGGATTAGTTACCGCGAAAGTCACCTAGCCATGGAGATGTTAGAGGAAGCTAAGTTAATTACCTCTGCTGAATTTGTAGAGGTCAATCCGATTTTAGATGATAAAAATAAAACTGCATCTGTTGCAGTTGCCCTAATGGGTTCACTCTTCGGAGAAAAACTATTATAATTTGTTGCAGTACTCTAAAAAGAGAGTACTGTCTTTTTTATTAATAAACTGTAAATGTTTTGAAATCACTACACATAAACTAGCCAAAATTTGTTAAAATGAAATTTATGGAGAAAATGAAACCTTTTTTAAGGTCATTCGTAAATAATGATACCCGCGAATAGAGCGGAGGTTGCAAAATGGAGACAATCATAAAAAACAGAATTAGGCAGATAAAAAATGGAGATCAGAATGCATTTGCGGAAATTGTAGAATTTTATAAAGATAAGGTTTTTCAGATAAGCTATCGAATGCTTGGTAATCGACATGAGGCTGAAGATATTGCACAAGAGGCCTTTATTCGAGCATACGTAAATATCCATAGTTATGACTTAAATAAAAAGTTTTCAACATGGCTATATCGTATTGCAACGAATCTGTCGATTGACCGTATTCGAAAGAAAAAACCGGATTACTACTTAGATGCCGAAATTGCGGGCTCGGATGGACTAACTATGTATTCACAGATTGCCGCAGATGCAGCATTACCTGAGGACGAGCTTGAAACGATGGAACTTCAGGAATTAATCCAAGCACAAATCTTGAAGCTTCCGGAAAAGTATCGTTCTGTCATTGTTTTAAAATACATCGAGGAGTTTTCGCTCAAAGAAATCAGTGAAATTCTTGACCTTCCAGTGGGTACGGTTAAGACAAGAATTCACAGAGGACGAGAAGCTTTACGAAACCAGCTTCGACATGTATAGGGGTGAGAAAATATGAACTGTTCAGAAAAGGACATGATTGAACTTATTTACAACTACCTTGATGAGGACATTTCTGAAGAGGATGAGAAGCTACTACGTGAGCATTTGCAAACATGCGAATCATGCAATCAACATTTTCATGAGCTAAAGAAGACCATTGCGCTGGTACAAAGTACTTCTCACATTTCTGCACCTAGTGATTTCACATTAAAGGTCATGCAAAACCTACCGAAGGAAAAACGTACAGTGAGCATTAAACGCTGGTTTAGAGGGCATCCGATGTTGACAGCTGCTTCGCTCTTCCTCTTACTTATGGCAGGAAGTCTCTTTTCAACTTGGAATGAAAATGAACAATTCTCTGTATCTAAACAACCAAATTTAATCGTCGAAAATAACACAGTAATTGTTCCTGAGGGTGAAACTGTGAAAGGCGATGTCGTTGTTAAGAATGGAAAGATTCTGATTGAAGGGTCCGTAGATGGGAACGTTACGGTGATTAATGGTGAGAACTATATGGCTTCAGCAGAAAATGTAACAGGGGAAATTACAGAAATTAACCAAATGTTTGAGTGGCTTTGGTACCATATAAAGAAGATTGGAACAGATGTAATTCACATATTTGATAATGAAGAATAGGCCATCGATATTGATGGTCTTTTTCTTCTACGAAAATTAGCCTATCCACCTACCAATTTGTAATCGGTACAAGAAAGATATATGATATAATATTATAGCTAACTATGTGTTTTGGGATTATTTCATAGAGGAAGTGTGAGAATGTCATTTAATGAACTACCATTACTAGGTTATCTCGGCATTTTTTTAGATGTTCTCCTTGTCTGGTATGTGATATATAAATTATTGACCCTAATACGTGGAACGAAAGCTGTTCAGCTGTTGAAGGGTATTATCGTTATCGTTTTCATCCGATTATTGAGTAGCCTGTTAGAATTACATACATTGTTTTGGTTAGTGAATCAGGTGATGGATTGGGGATTCCTAGCAATCATCGTAATATTCCAACCTGAACTGCGAAGGGCATTGGAACAACTTGGCCGTGGAAAGCTATTTTCTAGAGGTGGTACAGATGAAGAAGACCATCAAGTGAAATTAGTTGAAGCTATTACGAAAGCGACCGATTATATGGCAAAACGTCGCATCGGTGCACTTATTTCGATTGAGCGGCAAACGGGAATGGGGGATTATGTAGAGACAGGGATCCCGTTACATTCCACTATATCGTCTGAATTACTAATCAATATATTTATACCGAACACTCCTTTACATGATGGAGCCGTCATTATTCAAAAAAACCAGGTTGCAGCTGCAGCTTGTTATTTACCTCTTTCAGAGAGTCCATTTATTTCTAAGGAATTAGGTACGCGTCACCGGGCAGCACTTGGAATAAGTGAGGTAACAGACAGCATTACCATCGTTGTCTCAGAGGAAACAGGAAGTGTGTCATTAACGAAGAACGGGGAACTTCACCGGGATTTAAAAGCAGACGCATTTCGGGATCTACTAAATCAAGAACTAACGACAACTGAACGTAATACCTCTCATTCACTTTGGCAATGGAGGGGGAAAAAGAATGGATAGATTAATGGATAATCGATGGGTTACACGGATTATTGCATTATTACTTGCCTTGCTCTTATTTGCATCAGTTAGTTTTGAAAATCAGCCAACTTCTAAGAGTCCTGCAGGATTACCGCTATTTTCAAATTACACTGAGACATTAACGGAGATTCCAGTAAATACATACTATGATGATCAGAATCTAGTGGTATCTGGAGTACCTCAATATGTAAATGTAACAATTGAAGGTCCATCGGGTGTTACAAAACGGGAAGGCCTACAAAAGGAAATTGAAGTATATGCGGACCTTACTCAACTTACGGTTGGAACTCATAAGGTTAAATTACAATATCGGAATATATCAGAAAAGATAAAAGTAAAAATTGATCCTGCTGAAATTACCGTGGTCATTCAGGAAAAGGTGACGAAGGAATTCCCTGTTGAGGTCGACTTTGTAAACCGTGATCAGGTAGCAGAAGGTTACACAATTGAAAAGCCAGTGGTGTCACCGCGGGTTGTCAAAATAACAGGTGCATTAGAGGATATTGAAAAAATTGCCCTAGTAAAAGCAGTTGTTGATCTAAAAGGAGTAACCGAAAACTTTACCCAGGAATCTAGGGTAGCTGTTTATGATAGAAACCAAAATGTATTATCGGTTACAGTTGAACCGGGTGTGGTTGAAATAACGGTTCCAATTGTAAGCCCAAATAAATCAGTATCGTTTACCCTTAAGCAGAAAGGAAAGCTTGCTGATGGTCTAAGCCTAGTCAATATTACACCTACGCCGAATCAAGTTACGATATTTGGTCCAAAGGATATAATTGATGCTATTTCTTCTATTGAAGGTGAAATAGACCTTGATAAAATAAAAGAAGATTCTACTATTGAAGTGAAGGTTCCGATTCCGAAAGGAGTTATTCAGGTATTACCTGATAAAATCGAAGTTGCTGTAGATGTTGAAGAAGAGATATCGGAAACCTTCTCGGATATAGCAATTAGAAGCCAAGGCTTGGGGTCTCAATATTCACTTAGCTTTTTAGACCCTGAAGCAGGGACCATTAATTTGGATTTGCAGGGAGCTCCTAGTGTAATAGAAGGGACAAGTCCTACTAACCTTGATGTGTATATTGATGTGGCCAATTTGGGGATTGGTGAACATGATGTAGATATAAAAGTAAATGGCCCAGACAATGTTACGTGGGCACTACCTCAAGAAAAAGCAAGGATACAAATCACTGAAACTGAAGAGTAATTTAGTATTTGAAGTATCTGCAAAAGGAGAGATCATTTAAAATGGGAAAATATTTTGGTACAGATGGTGTACGTGGTGTTGCGAATAGTGAATTAACTCCAGAGCTTGCATTTAAAGTGGGAAGATTTGGAGGTTATGTATTAACGAAGGATAAAGACAGACCAAAAGTTCTAATAGGTCGTGATACCCGTGTATCAGGTCATATGTTAGAAGGAGCTCTTGTAGCTGGACTACTTTCAATTGGAGCAGAGGTTATGCGCTTAGGTGTCATTTCTACACCAGGTGTTGCTTACTTAACGAAAGCTTTAGGAGCTGAGGCAGGGGTAATGATTTCCGCTTCACATAATCCTGTTCAAGATAACGGAATTAAGTTTTTTGGGCCAGATGGCTTTAAGCTTTCTGATGAACAGGAAAATGAAATCGAGGCTCTGTTAGATTTAGCTGAAGACCAGCTTCCACGTCCAGTTGGTGCTGAGCTTGGCCAAGTAAATGATTATTTCGAAGGTGGACAAAAATACCTTCAATTCTTAAAGCAAACTGTAGACGAAGATTTCACGGGTATTCATGTAGCCTTAGATTGTGCACATGGTGCAACCTCTTCTTTAGCTACGCATTTGTTTGCTGACCTTGATGCAGATATTTCTACAATGGGGACATCTCCTAATGGTCTAAATATTAATGACGGCGTTGGATCTACCCACCCAGAAGCATTAGCTGCATTTCTAAAAGAAAAAGGTGCTGATGTTGGTCTAGCATTTGATGGGGATGGAGACCGTCTTATCGCGATTGATGAAAATGGAGATATCGTGGATGGCGACCAAATCATGTACATATGTGCAAAATATATGAAGGAACAAGGTCGTTTAAAGCACCAAACTGTGGTGTCTACTGTTATGAGTAATCTAGGGTTTTATAAAGCGTTAGAAGAAAATAGTATTGAGAGTATACAAACTGCTGTTGGTGACCGCTATGTTGTAGAAGAAATGAAAAAGAGTGGATACATTTTAGGTGGGGAACAATCTGGTCATATTATTTTCCTTGACTACAACACAACGGGTGATGGGCTCCTAACAGGTCTTCAATTAGTGAATATCATGAAGGCTACAAAGAAACCTTTATCACAGTTAGCAAATGAAATGACAAAATTCCCGCAACTGCTTGTGAATGTGAAGGTTACAGATAAATACCATGTTGCAGATAATCCTGTAATCAAAGAAGTGATCGAGCAGGTGGAAGCTGAAATGAACGGAAACGGTCGTATCTTAGTACGTCCTTCAGGAACTGAGCCATTAGTAAGGGTCATGGCAGAGGCTCCAACTGAAGAACTATGTAAAGAATATGTAGACCGTATCGTTTCTGTTGTTAAAACAGAAATGGGAATAGAATAATTAATCCTATACTACTTTTTGATTAAAAATATGCATACTTGGCACATTCAGGTCCAAGTATGCATATTTTTTTAGTATACATGGAAAACAAATTCCATGTTTTGATTGACGAATTTAGATTTTGTGTTGTATGATTGTTCTTGTTTCTTTTAACATTTGAAAAAGGAGGATAGGACACACTATTTAGAGTTTTACTAAAGCGCCAGAACTAAGCCCACGAACGGAAAAGATAACAAAGCCATATGCTGTTGTTACGGGTTTAGTTGACGAGGTGGAGGTTTATCGAAAATTCGGCGGATGCCTCCCGGTTGACTTCAATCACGACCGCAAGTTCTTTTAGGTAAAACAGTGGGGTGACCCTCTGCACAAACGAAAGAATATGATTGAAAAAAGATAAATATGGAGAAAAAGGGGCAAGTAAGCCCCGTGCTTTCTTGTTCCCTTTTTTAGGGAGGAAACTTATTATGTGCGGAATTGTAGGTTTTATTGGAAATCAGGATTCTAAGGAAATTTTGTTAAAGGGACTTGAAAAGCTTGAGTATCGTGGATATGATTCAGCTGGAATCGCAGTTATGAATGATAAAGGTGTTCATGTTTTTAAGGAAAAGGGACGTATTGCTACACTACGTGAGGCGGTAGACCAAAATTTGTTTGCTACTGCTGGGATTGGTCACACTCGTTGGGCAACACATGGTGTGCCTAGTAAAGTTAATGCTCACCCACATCAAGCATCATCTGGTCGATTCACTCTTGTTCACAACGGTGTGATTGAGAACTATGCTCAACTTAAGGATGAGTATATACAAAATGTTGACTTGAAAAGTGATACTGATACAGAAGTCGTTGTTCAAGTACTTGAGCAATTTGTAAATCAGGGCCTAGAAGTAGAAGAAGCTTTTCGTAAGACTCTAAGTCTACTTAAAGGATCCTATGCAATTGCATTACTTGACGAACAAAACAATGAAACCATTTATGTTGCGAAAAATAAAAGTCCATTACTTGTTGGTCTTGGTGACAACTTCAATGTTGTAGCAAGTGATGCCATGGCAATGCTTCAGGTAACAGACCAATACATTGAGTTAATGGATAAAGAGATTGTTATCGTAACAAAAGAGTCTGTCACAATTAAAAATTTAGCGGGTGAAACGATCAACCGCGATCCATATACAGCAGAATTAGATGCAAGTGATATTGAAAAGGGAACTTATCCCCACTATATGCTGAAGGAAATCGATGAGCAGCCTTTAGTGATAAGAAAGATTGTTCAAGAATATCAAACTGAAAGCGGAAAGTTAGCAATCGATCCTTGCATTTTGGAAGTGATGAAGAGTGCAGATCGAATCTACATCATTGCGGCTGGAACTAGTTATCATGCTGGTCTTGTCGGGAAACAATTCATTGAAAAAATGGCGCATATTCCTGTAGAGGTTCATATTTCAAGTGAATTCTCTTACAATATGCCATTATTATCTGAAAAACCATTATTTATCTTTATTTCACAAAGTGGTGAAACAGCAGACAGCCGCGCTGTCCTAGTACATGTAAAAGAAATGGGCCATAAGTCGATTACAATTACAAATGTACCTGGTTCCACCCTTTCTCGTGAAGCTGACCACACATTGTTATTACATGCAGGTCCAGAAATTGCAGTAGCTTCAACAAAAGCTTATACAGCTCAGTTAGCGGTGCTTGCAATTCTTGCATTTGTCACAGCTGATTCAAAAGGGATAAAGCCTGGTATGGACCTTGTAAAAGAGCTTGGCATTATCGCAAACAGCATGGAAGCTCTTTGTGACGATAAGGAAGTAATGGAAGCAATCGCATGGGAGTATTTTACTACAACGCGTAACTGCTTTTTCATCGGTCGTGCGATGGATTTCTTTGTAGGATTAGAAGGTGCCTTAAAGCTAAAAGAAATCTCCTATATCCAAGCGGAAGGATTTGCTGGAGGAGAATTAAAGCACGGAACCATTGCCCTAATTGAAGAAGGAACACCGGTTATCGCTCTAGCGACTCAAGAGCATGTAAACTTAAGCATTCGCGGTAATGTGAAAGAGGTTGCTGCACGTGGTGCTCATCCTTGTATTATCTCGATGAAAGGCTTAGATACAGCTGAAGACCGTTATGTGCTTCCGGCAGTTAACGATATGTTAACACCACTTATTTCTGTTATTCCATTACAACTTATTTCTTACTATGCAGCATTACACCGTGACTGTGACGTAGATAAGCCACGTAACTTGGCAAAAAGTGTAACTGTTGAGTAAGGAAGTTATTAATAACCATTTCCTGTTAAGTAAAATAAATGTATGGAACCAGTAAAAGATGTATGGAGCTAGTTAAAAAAATATTGAACTATACAATAAAGTCCCGATGGAAAACAATATCATCGGGACTTTTTGTGAATTTTTGAGGTATCCACATTGTTGACCTTAGGGAATCGAATTAAGTATGTAAGAAAAACAAATAAGTTAAATCAAGTTGAATTTGCGAAAAATAATTGGTGTTTCTCAGTGAACCTTGAGCTATAGTAAACCTTGTGAAAGAGATTAATAAACATATTTTATAAATATTGATAATACATGGCCATTGTAAATTAGAAAACTTTCACTTTTAATCCGGTGAGAGTTTTTTTAATAATACCTTGAATTCGAGATGTTATTCTTGACTATAAAAGATGTGAGGGTTATTATTGGATACATAAAGTAGTTTGGTTACTAATAGTGACTTATTATAAAAAGATGTACAAGATAAATGTTTTCAGATAGGAGTGAATCATATGGTGGAGGTAACTTTGACTCTTGAATATAAAGGGAAAAACTATCGAACGAATGTCATTGTTAAGAAGGACACAACTCAAAATGAAATTAACTGTATTGCACATGAACAAATTATGAAACAATGGTCAAGTAAATAATCTCCATTTTTAGGAAGGAGAGTGAATCCTTTGAATGAGAAAAAATTGGTTGGAGAAAAAGCGATAGATTATATAAAAGATGGAATGGTTGTTGGTCTAGGGACTGGATCGACAGTGTTTTATACCATTTATAAGCTTGGAGAACTGGTTCAAAATGGACTATCGATTAAGGGAATTCCAACTTCAAAACAAACTGAAAAACTAGCTAATGAAGTTGGAATCCCACTTGTTTCATTTAATGAGGTTGAACAAATAGATGTGGCAATAGATGGAGCTGATGAGGTAGATCCCGACTTAAATCTCATTAAAGGGGGCGGTGGTGCCCTATTAAGGGAAAAAATCATCGCAAATGCAGCTAACACTTTTATTGTAGTTGCTGACCCAGATAAAAACGTTACAAAATTAGGAGCTTTCCCATTACCAGTAGAAGTATTACCATTCGGCATTGAATTTACAAACAAAAAGTTAATTGAACTAGGGCTCAAACCCCATTTAAGACAAGTTCAGGGAAATCAATTTCAAACAGATAATGGTAACTATATTTTTGACTGTCGTTTACCAGTTATAACAAATCTTAAAGAATTAGAAAGAGAGCTTAACCTAATACCTGGAGTTATTGAAAATGGGTTATTTCTCGGAATGACTGATATCTACATTACCTTAGATCGTGATAAGGATAACTCTATTGTAGTCAGACATAGAAAAAATGTGTAAATGAATTACAAAAATAGAATGAAAATTACTATCTTGATTTACATTTACTGGGAGGGTTTAAATTGGAATCAATGACTTTTGTATTATTTGGCTCAACAGGTGATTTAGCAAAAAGAAAGATTTTTCCTGCTCTGTACAACCTGTTTATTGATAATAAATTACCACAACATATATCAATAATTGGTCTTGGACGAGCTGAACTTTCTCAAAGAGACTTTCAAGACAGAGTAAAAGAATCCATCTTTTCTTTCTCGCGTCGTCTTGAACATGATCCTGATGGTCTGGAGGGATTTCTGGATTCATTTCGATATCAGGCACTCGACGTTACCAATAGACAAGGGTATAAACCATTACTTGATTTGGTTAAGCAACGGGAAGCAGAACTGAAAATAAGGGAAAATCGAGTATTTTATCTTTCAGTAGCTCCAGAATTTTTCGACGTTATTGCTTTAAACATCAAAGAGAGCGGGCTTGGTAATACAACTGGCTGGAAACGATTGATGATCGAAAAGCCATTCGGGCATGATCTCGGGTCAGCTCGTGAATTAAATGAAAAACTAAGCGGTGCATTTGAGGAAGAAGAAATCTTTCGAATTGACCATTACCTGGGGAAGTCAATGGTTCAGAATCTCGAAGCTCTTGAATTTGCAAACCCAATCTTACAATCTATTTGGAACAAGGATCACATTGCGAATGTTCAAATTACAGCGAGTGAAACAGTTGGGGTAGAGACAAGAGCTGGCTATTATGACCAGGCAGGAGCGATACGTGATATGGTTCAAAATCATATGCTTCAACTATTGATGATGACGGCCATGGCGCTACCTAAAAAGATGAATGCTTCAGAAATCCGAAATGAAAAGCGTAAGGTAATGGAAGCGATTCGTCCAATGAATTTAGAAGATGTTCATCAGAATATCATTCGCGGGCAATATGGGCCGGGGGAGAGTAATGGTAACCAGGTTCTAGGGTATAGAGATGAACCAGGAGTAAATCCATCTTCCAAAACAGATACATTTGTCGCGGCTCGTATCTGGATTGATAATCCATTCTGGAAAGGTGTACCTTTTTATATCCGAACTGGGAAAAGAATGAAGGAAAAATCAACTCGTATCGTCATTGAATTTAAAAATACATTGAATTCACATTATGAAAATACGAATCAAGAAATTGGTCCAAATTTATTAATAATTGAAATCAGTCCCAATGAAAATATCTCTCTTCAGTTAAATAGTAAAAACCCGGCGAATAATGGGAATATCGAGCCTGTCCGAATTGAACTCTCAAGTGAAGCTACAGGGAGAAAAATACCAGAAGCATACGAAAGAATTATTCATGATGCTTTCGTTGGGGATTCAACATTCTTTGCACATTGGAAGGAAGTCGAGTTGTCATGGGAGTGGGTTCAAGCTATTCTTGATGGATTTGAAGAAGACCTTGTTCCAATATATGAATACCAGTCAGGTTCGAATGGTCCAATGGCATCTGATCTATTGTTAGAAGAACATGGATTTAAATGGTGGTTAGATGAAAGAAATGAAAAGCAAAAAACTAAAGAATTAGCAAAAATTAATTAAAGAAATCAGGGGGCAATCATGACACAAAATATTGAGAACTTAACCGTTACAACACTCCGAAAACGTAGTTCAAATAACTAAAAGTCTATTACACTCTTAAAAAAATGACAAAACAATTGGGGGAAAACAACATGAAGGTCGGATTAATAGGTTTAGGAAAAATGGGTTTAAACTTAGGACAAAATCTTATCGATAACAATCACGAAGTAGTTGCTTTTGATGTAAACCCAAGTGCTGTTGATGAAATAAAGAAATATGGAGCTTCAGGGGTATCAAGCTATAAAGAACTAGTTGAGTGTCTAGATAAGCCAAGAATCATTTGGATTATGGTTCCTCATGCTGTTGTGGATTCTGTAATTGATGAAATTGCACCATTTTTAGACAAAGATGATATTGTGATCGAGGCTGGTAATTCTCATTATAAGGAATCCATCGAGCGCTATAATGATTTAAAGAAAATTGGTGTACGATTCATGGATGCTGGCACTTCCGGTGGAATGGAAGGAGCACGAAATGGTGCTTGCTACATGATCGGAGGCGATCCTGAGGCATGGGATCAGGTTGAAGCTATATTCAAAGATACAGCTGTAGAAAATGGTTTCTTGTATGCAGGAAAAGCAGGAAGCGGCCACTTCTTAAAAATGGTTCATAATGGCATCGAGTATGCAATGATGGCTGCGATTGGAGAAGGCTTTGAAGTACTTGAAAAAAGTGAGTTCGATTATGATTATGAGAAAGTAGCGAGAGTGTGGAATAATGGTTCCGTTATTCGTTCTTGGCTCATGGAATTAACAGAGAATGCATTTTCAAAGGATGCTAAATTAGATGAAATTCAAGGAATTATGCACTCCTCAGGTGAAGGGAAATGGACCGTTGAAACGGCTTTAGATTTACAAACAGCTACACCAGTTATTGCGATGTCCCTATTGATGCGTTACCGCTCATTAGAAAATGATACCTTTAACGGTAAAGTTGTAGCTGCATTACGAAATGAATTTGGTGGACATGCTGTCGTAAAAAAATAATATAAAATTGGAGGAAACGAAAAATGAAGTTTTTTATAGATACTGCTAACCTAGATGATATTAAAAGGGCGTATAAGATTGGAGTTTTATCAGGGGTTACAACCAACCCTTCATTAGTAGCAAAGGAAGGAGTTAAATTTAAAGATCGCATTGAAGAAATTTTAAATGCGGTTCCTGATGTTGAATCTGTTTCCGCAGAAGTAACACCTAATGCTATAACGGCTGAACAAATGATTGCTGAAGCAAACGAACTTATTAAAATTAATGGTGGTAATAAGAATATTACGATCAAACTTCCAATGACCCTGGACGGATTAGAAGCTTGTCGCTATCTAACAAAAAAGGGAGTTAAAACGAATGTGACTCTTATTTTTAGTGTGAACCAGGCATTGCTAGCAGCTCGTGCGGGAGCAACCTATGTATCACCGTTTTTAGGTCGATTAGATGATATTAGTGAAGATGGAGTACAGCTTGTTGCAAAAATTGCCGAGTTGTTCCGCGTTCAAAATATAGATTCTCAAATCATTGCAGCATCTGTACGTCATCCGGATCATGTAACCCGTGTTGCGTTAGCAGGAGCACATATAGCAACGATTCCTTTCAATGTAATTGAACAACTGTCAAAACATCCTTTGACCGATCAAGGCCTTGAAAAATTCGCTGCTGATTGGAAATCTGCACTGTAAGAAAGTTTGAAAAATAAAAACACCTAGAATGGAAGGACTTTACTTATGATAGTCCCTCCAATACAAATAATTTAGGAAGAATAGGAGAAATATATATGACTATTACTTTTGATTATTCTAATGCACTATCATTCATGCAGGAGCATGAGGTTGAATATTTAAGTGAATTTGTAAAGGTAGCTCATGATATGCTTCATGAGAAAAGAGGACCTGGTTCTGACTATCTTGGTTGGGTTGACTTGCCGCATAACTTTGATAAACAAGAATTTGCTAGAATTAAAGCAGCTTCCGAACGAATTCGAAGTAATTCAGACGCTTTAGTTGTAATCGGGATTGGTGGTTCATACCTTGGTGCACGAGCTGCAATTGATGCCTTGTCACATACATTCCATAACCAAATGGAGGACAAAACTGAGATTTATTATGTTGGACAAAATATCAGTGCAACCTATATCTCTCACTTATTTGATGTGCTTAAGGACAAAGATATTTCAGTGAATGTTATTTCAAAATCTGGTACAACAACAGAGCCTGCCATTGCCTTTCGTATCTTCCGAGAGTATATGGAGAAAAAGTATGGAAAAGAAGAGGCCAGAAAACGTATTTACGCAACAACAGATCGAGCAAAAGGTGCATTAAAAACTCTTGCAGATGAAGAAGGATATGAAACTTTTGTCATTCCTGATGATGTCGGCGGCCGATACTCCGTATTAACAGCAGTAGGGTTATTGCCAATTGCTACAGCAGGGCTAGACATTGAAAAAATGATGGCTGGTGCTGCAGCGGCTGCTGACAAATATAGTAGTCCCAACTTGGCAGAAAACCAAAGCTATCAGTATGCAGCAGTTAGGAACGCACTTTATAGAAAAGGGAAATCCATTGAACTATTAGTTAACTTTGAACCATCTCTACATTATGTATCTGAATGGTGGAAACAATTATTTGGGGAAAGTGAAGGAAAAGACCAAAAAGGACTTTATCCAGCTTCTGTTGACTTCTCAACTGACCTGCATTCGATGGGACAATATGTACAAGAAGGTCGCCGAGACCTAATTGAAACAGTTGTAACTATAAAAGAACCTAAGCTGGATATTACAATCAAGGAGGAAGCATCTAATCTAGATGGCTTAAATTATCTAGCAGGAAAAACGATGGACTATGTAAATAAGAATGCAGCACAGGGAACGGTTTTGGCCCATGTAGATGGTGGAGTTCCTAACCTATCTGTAGAAATTGACAGACTGGACGAATTTACGTTTGGAGAGATGGTTTACTTCTTTGAAAAGGCTTGTGGGATTAGCGGTTTATTGATGGGCGTAAATCCATTTGATCAGCCTGGGGTAGAAGCATATAAAAAGAATATGTTTGCGTTATTAGGTAAGCCTGGATATGAAGAAGAAAGAACTGAATTGTTAGAGCGTATTTCTAAGTAAGGCTATATAAAATGAGGATACTAATATGCATAGTATCCTCACTTTTATTTCGAAAAAATACTGCTTGATCATGACAAGCAGTAAGAGTTTAGAAATTATTATAACCATTTATCAGCCCAAGCCTCAACAGTTTTTAATGCCTTTCCCAACTCATATCCCTTTTTTGTTAGGGAATACTCTGTTCGTACGGGACGATCCGTAATTACATTTCGTAGCACTAAGCCGCAATCTTCAAGTTCTTTTATACGTTCGTTAAGCATTCTTTTACTTAAATCGGGAATAAAGGCATGTATTTCACTAAAGCGTTTTGGTCCTTCCATTAGGGAGTGAATGATTAACCCCATCCACTTTTTACCGATCATATGATATGATTCTTCAACTTTTGAGCATAATCTTTCCTGGGTATCTTTTTCTTCCATGCTTCAACACCTCCTATAGAAGTTATTTTTATATATAAACAAAAAGTAACAAGGTAATATAATGTACTATTTAATTATATCCTAAATATAACCTTTTAAAAAGGGGAATATATGGAGGTATTGTGATAATACGAAAACACTAACTAAATAGTCACTTGTTGACTAAAAGTAACCTATAGTGTAATATGGGTTACATAAAGTAACCTTGTGGTTTCACTTCCAAATAAATAAAACTGATTTGAAAGAAAAGGAGAGATTAAAATGAAGCAAATACTAGATGCGAAGATAATTAATACCAAGTATGGATTAGAAACGTATTTAGATATTGAAAAAAATGTCCATATAGCGGATTTAAAAATCCCTACAGTAGACAGCCCCTTTTTTGAAATAAAGATAGGAATTGAATATTATCGATTAATAGATCAAAACTATTATGATAGTCAGGTTAACTATTTTTGGTTAAGAATACATCCAGAAATGAAAACAATTACTCTATTAGAACCTAAGGTACAAAACATATTTAGTATAAAAAATGTAAATGAAAGAATAGCAACAAAGGAATTAATTGGAGAATGGTTGATTAACACTAATGCTTTTATATCTGCCATAAAGAATTTAATTATAAAAAAGAAATCTAAAAATGTAGTTACAGAAGAAGAAATTCGAGAAACTGTACGCACCATCGAATTATTAGAAAAAACACTCGAACTGGAAACAGAAGATATATTAAAGGCTGAAGTAAAAAAGGCTAGTTAAGTTATTGACATATGACCCTTTATGTAATAATATTATCTCGAAGTCAAGATAACTTGTTTCAAGATGTTTTTTTGAGGAGGTGTAAGTGTGGCAAATAAATGCACAAACCAACCATTTTTAATTTTAATGCAAACATCAAGAGCGCTCCAAGAGAGAATTAGAGACGATATGATGAAAAACAACTTAAGTATAACTGAGTTTTCAGTACTAGAAGTACTTTTTCATAAAGGTAAGCAAACCATTCAACAAATTGGTAAGAGTGTCCTGATAACAAGTGGTTCGATGACATATGTAATAGATAGGTTAGAACAAAAAGGATTTTTAAAGCGAAGTGCTTGTCCAGATGATCGACGTGCTATACATGTAACGTTGACTGATGCTGGATTTGAAATAATGAATAATATAATGCCTGAACATGAGGATTTTGTAGATCGGGTTTTTGACTCACTAACCTCTAGTGAGGTAGATACTCTGGTAGATTTTTTAAAAAGAGTAAAAGAAAAGGTGGAAAAATAGTTCAAAATGTTGATATTTTTTTTGTAATATATCTTGAAGTAAAGATACTTTATTTCGAGGTTATATGTAAAAGTGGAATGGGTTTAATTTTATTAGCAAAATCTGATAGTAAATAAACAAAAATAGGAGTGGGACAAAAATGAGTAAAAAGACAATGGGAATTCACCACATTACAGCAATAGTTGGTCACCCACAAGAAAATATAGATTTCTACGCAGGAGTTTTAGGGTTACGTCTAGTAAAGCAAACAGTAAATTTCGACGATCCAGGTACGTATCATCTTTATTTTGGAAATGAAGGTGGAAAACCAGGGACAATCATTACTTTTTTCCCTTGGGCAGATGCGTATCAAGGAAAAATTGGGGACGGTCAAGTCGGTGTAACTTCTTATGTTGTTCCTAAAGGAGCATTGGATTTTTGGGAATCTAGATTAGCAAAGTTTGATATTCCTTACACTAGAATCACACGATTTGGAGAAACGTATTTGGAATTTGATGATCCACATGGACTTCACCTAGAAATCGTTGAGAGGGAAGAAGGCGAAATCAATACTTGGACATTTGGAGATGTAACATCTGAAGTTGCAATAAAAGGTTTTGGCGGTGCTACCCTATTTTCAGCAAAGCCAGATAAAACAGCTGAGACACTCGAAAACGTAATGGGTCTAGAAAAAGTAGATGAAGAAGGAGACTTTGTTCGTTATCGTTCTTCTGCAGATATTGGAAATATCATCGACCTTAAAGTAGTACCAACTGGCAGAGGCCAAATGGGTGTTGGAACAGTTCACCACATTGCATGGAGAGCTAGTGATGATAAAGACCAATTAGATTGGCAAAGATATGTTGCCCAAAACGGCTACGGTGTAACTCCAGTACAAGACAGAAATTATTTCAATGCCATTTACTTTAGAGAGCATGGAGAAATCTTATTCGAAATCGCAACTGATCCTCCTGGATTCGCTCATGACGAATCACACGAAACAATGGGAGAACAATTAATGTTACCTGCACAATATGAGCAACATAGAGAGCAACTCGAACACAGTTTAATTCCTATTAAGGTGAGAAGTCTAGATTAATTTGAAAAGGAATGAATCCAATGCTTTCAATTGACCCTACTTCCATGTCAGAAAGAGAAAATTATAAGTTTCTAATTGGAAGTATTATTCCAAGGCCTATTGCATTCGTTACAACTCTTTCTGAAGAGGGAGTCTTAAATGGGGCACCTATTAGTTATTTTAATATTGTATCCTCAAATCCTCCAATGATTTCATTGTCAATACAACGTACAGAGGGCAGACAGAAGGATACCGCTAGAAACATTACATCTTTAAAGCAATTTGTAGTCCATATTGTGGATGAACAAAATGTTGAAAAGATTAATAAAACTGCAGCAAGTTTACCACCACATCAAAGTGAGATTGAATTAGCGGGATTAACTTCGGTCGACAGTGTAAAGGGCACTGTTCCTGGTGTGAAAGAAGCAAAGGTTCGAATGGAGTGCGTATTGGAACAATCATTAGAGTTGGGCGGGGGTAATTCTCCAGGTTGTGATTTTGTCATAGGAAGAGTGGTTCAATATCATATTGAAGATGATATCTACGCAAAAGGGAGAATTGATCCTCGAGGGTTAGCTGCCGTGAGCCGATTGGCTGGTGCCAACTATGCAAAAATCGGAGATCTATTTGAGATAGAACGACCTAAGTAGAGTCAACGGGACAGGTATAGTGTCCACCAATTAAGTGAAATTTTTGGGACGAGGAACCTGTTCCTCTGTCCCTAATGAATGGGGGGAATGAGATGCAAAGAACAGCGGGCATTCACCATATAACAGCTATGGTTAACGATGCGCAAAGAAATATTGATTTTTATGCAGGTGTACTTGGGCTTAGGCTTGTAAAAAAAACGATTAATTTTGATCGCCCAGAAGTTTATCACCTCTATTTCGGGAATGAAACTGGTGAACCAGGAACAGTCATTACCTTTTTTCCATGGCCAAAACAGCTAAAAGGTCGAATCGGAATGGGACAAGTGGGGGTAACGAGCTATTCCATACCGTCCGGTTCGTTAGAATTTTGGGAAGAACGTTTAAGTACTTTTGGTGTAGATTTCAGGTCTTCTATTCGCTTTAGTGAGAGATTTGTTGCATTTAGTGATCCAGATGGACTGGAGCTTGAACTAATCGAACGAAATGAAGGGCCAATCAATAATTGGAGTTTCGGAGGAATTAAAGCCGAGAATGCAATTAAAGGCTTTGCGGGTGCTACTTTAATTTCTGCACAACCCTATAAGACTGCAGATGTACTTGAGAATGTATTAGGTCTCACATGCATTGGTGACGAAGAAGGTTTTCTTCGATTCAAGTCCGATGCTTCACTTGGGAATGTCATAGACATTAAGTTAACTCCATCTGTTAGGGGGCTTATGGGAGCAGGAACAGTTCACCATATCGCATGGAGAGCGAAGGATGAAGAGGATCTTCTCAGATGGAGAAATCTTCTTAAGGAGAAAGGGTATCATCCAACTGAGGTGCGGGATCGAAATTATTTCAAAGCTGTGTATTTTCATGAAGAAGGGGGAATCCTCTTCGAAATCGCAACTGATCAACCAGGGTTTTCGGTAGATGAGCCAACTTTGGATTTAGGAAAAAAACTTATGCTCCCTACATGGTTAGAGACAAAACGAGAAGAATTAGAAGAAATCTTACCTCCTATTGAGGTTCGCGTATTAGAAGGAGATAAAGAATGAAGCACATATTTAACAAGGGGACCAATCCAGAAAAACCTACATTAGTAATGCTTCACGGTACAGGGGGAAATGAATTAGATTTGTTACCTCTTGCAGGAAAAATTGATGACGAGGCTTCTGTATTAAGTGTTCGAGGTAATGTTTTAGAAAATGGCATGCCACGTTTCTTCAGAAGGTTGGCTGAAGGAGTTTTTGATATAGAAGACCTTATATTCAGAACAAAAGAACTACATCAATTTTTGGATGAAGCAGCTGACAAGTATGAATTTGATCGCGATAATATCGTAGCAATTGGATATTCAAATGGAGCAAATATAGCAGCTAGTCTTTTATTTCACTATCAAGATGCATTAAAAGGAGCAATTCTTCATCATCCAATGGTTCCACGCAAGGGAATTGATCTTCCTGATTTAACAGGGAAGTCTGTATTTATTGCTGCTGGAACGAATGATCCAATCTGTTCTCCGATGGAATCTGCTGAGTTGAAATCTTTATTAGAAAAGGCAAATGCGGATGTGGAAATTCATTGGGAAAACAGAGGTCATCAGTTGACGATGACCGAAGTAGAAGCTGCTGCACAATGGTATAAAAAATTATAAAAAAACATTTAGATAGGAGAAGAGAAAATGACACAAAAAAACGAAATTGGAGCACTTATTTTACGAGTTACATTGGGAATACTATTTTTTATACATGGTTTAGTAAAGTTCCAAGGAGGAATTGAGAATACTGTCGGATGGTTTGAGAGTATTAATATACCTGGATTTATGGCATATGTAGTTGCTTTAATCGAACTAGTTGGAGGTATAGCTCTTATTATTGGATTTGCTACTAGACTGGTATCGAGTTTAATTGCTCTACTAATGGTTGGAGCAATCATTACGGCTAAACTTCCTGTAGGTTTATTAGGAAATGGCCAAATGGCAGGATATGAATTAGATTTAGCGTTCTTAGCAATGGCTATTTATCTTGCAATTAATGGAAGTAAGTTGTTATCACTTAATCGCGTACTATTTAATCAAGATTCAAATGAAGTAAAAAGAGCAGCCTAACATGGAATGCAAATTTTTGAGAGCGGAATAATAGGAGGTGTACTAAATGGGGTTTTTATCAAAAATATTTGGTAAGTCATCAGAAAAGGAGATAGTAAATATGTCAAATGTTAAATTAGCAGTCATTTTTTACAGCATGGGTGGAACAAACTATCAATTAGCAAAATGGGCTGAAGAGGGCGCAAAAGAAGCTGGAGCAGAGGTCAAAGTTTTAAAAGTACAAGAATTAGCTCCTGAATCCGTAATCGAAGGAAATGAGGTATGGAAAGGAACTGTTGAAGCAACAAAAGATGTCCCAGTGGCGACATCTGATGATGTAGAATGGGCAGATGCGATTATATTCAGTGTACCAACACGATTTGGTAACATGCCATCACAAATGAAACAATTCCTTGATACCCAAGGTGGACTTTGGGCTACTGGAAAAACGGTTAATAAAGTTGTAAGTGCAATGACATCTGCACAAAATCCACACGGTGGACAAGAGGCAACACTTCTTTCGTTATACACAAGCATGATGCACTGGGGTGCTATTATTGCTACTCCAGGTTATACCGATCCAGTTTTATTTGGAGCAGGTGGAAATCCATACGGAACAAGTGTTACTGTCGGTCAGGATGGAAAGATGATAGAAGATGTACAGGCAGCTGTAAAACACCAGGCAAAACGTACTGTTAATGTTGCTGAATGGGTTAAAAAAGGAAATCAGTAATGTAATCACAAGAGCTAATCAGGAATAACTGATTAGCTCTTTTTTAATCATTTTAGAAAGCATTAAACAACTTTTGTGAGTAGGGGGAACCAGAATGAGGAATCCATATACAAGAATGGCAATCGGCTTATATACAAATTACTTCCTTTTAGGAATGATTAATTTCTTTTTTCCTCAAACATGAGCTTTCTTACTGAACAATTAAAAAAGGACGAAGCTGGTATTAGCTTTTTAGTTTCAGGAATAGGCATAGGAAAACTAATAACTCTAAGTGTGTCAGGGAGAATTTCTTATAAATTCGGAAGGAGACCTCTAGTCATAACAGCTATTAACCCAAGTCCTTGAAAATTACGTATATTACCTTTGTAATATATACTATAGTAGTGTCTATTTAATCTATATTCATTGACAAAGTTTTATAATAAAGTATACTTTTTATTGTGGTGATTATATGAAAAGAAAGCCAATGTATCTTTATGTGGCAGAGGAACTAAAAAAGCAAATTTATAATGGTGATTTTCCTGTTGACCAGCCATTACCTACGCAAATAGAGTTTGCAAATATCTTTAAAACTAGTGAAATAACTTCAAGAAGAGCATTAACTGAGCTTGTAAATGAGGGGTTAATTTATCGTGTTCGTGGAAAAGGATCCTTTGTTAAAATTAATAAGGCAGAGGAACATACGAATTCAGAAAGTGAAGTTGAAATTAAGCGGATATATTTCGTTTATCCAAATTGTTCATTAAATCTTTTAGCTCATCCTTTTTATCAAGAACTATTGGATGGCATTAATGAGGGCTGTGAGGATAAGGATGTTGAGTTTGTTACTTGGAACATAGGGAAACAAGGTAAACTACCTGATGACAAAAATGCCGGATTTATTGTGTTGGCCCAAGGTCAAGGATCTGAAGAAATTTCACTCAAAATGTTAGAAGGCTGGAAAAACGAAAATAAGCGACTTGTATCTGTTCATTTTTACTACCCACATCTAAAAATCCCTTATGTAATCATAAATAATGTTACTGGTGGTTATTTGGCTACACAACATTTAATATCACAAGGGCATGAAAAGATTGGGCTTATTTTGACGGGAAGATCCTTGATTGAATTAAATCAAGAGTTTTCTTTACGAATGCAAGGCTATAAATTAGCCTTATCTCAACATCAATTACCTTTTAACCCTTCTTATGTAGCGATAGCTGAAGGCATGCAAGAAACTGAGGAAATGGGATACGAATGTATGAAGAAATTGTTGGATTTAGATGATCCACCAACTGCAGTTGTAGCAACAAGTGATTATAAAGCTTTTGGTGCGATTCAAGCTGCACTTGATTACGGATTTAAAGTTCCAGAGGACATCAGCGTTATTGGGTTTGATGATATTCCCTTCGGTAAATACTCATCGCCACCATTGACAACAATTAATCAAAATTCATTAAAACTTGGAAAGCGTGCGGTAGAGCTACTTGTAGATGAATATGATAAGAGTGATAAGGAAGATATACTAAAGGATGAAATTGCCCCTGATCTTATCGTACGAGGAAGTACGAGCAAGCCTCTCAAACGAATCTAGGAAAAAACATAACTTCATATGGAAAAACTACTAATATCATCACGGTTAATTGTAAACCGTGGTGTTTTTTTTGTTTCTCATAAAGGCCTTACGGATATAAGGTATATCTTTACAGTGTGAAATTTTAGAAAATTATTAATAATTGTTGAAATAAGGTATTTACACCGCATAAAGTATATATTATTATTTAAAGTATACTTAATTGAAAGGACTTGATGATTATTAGTATGCTATGGGATGCTAGTTGGATCTGGAATGAAATACCTGAATATACACCTAACATATATAATGAATTCCGAAAAACATTTCATGTTAAATATAAGACTAATGTGACTTCTGCAAAGATCTCAATTTCGGCCAATCAAGAGTATATTCTCTATATTAACGAGAAAAAGATTGGTAGAGGTCCTTCACCATCTGATAATAATTGGAAGTATTATGATACATATGATGTTACCGCTTACATAATTGAGGGTCAGGAAAATATCGTATCAATATTAGTCTATAATTTCGGTACAAAAGAGATCGTTACCCAACAATATCAAGGGCCTGGGGGAGTCATTGCACAATTGGAAATTGACACAGACAATGAACCAATCGTGATCTCAACTGATTCTTCTTGGAAATGTCGTCAGTCACCGCGATGGTTCCAAGAGGTGAGTAGACAACATAATTGGAATGGGTATAAAGAGGTTTACCTTGCTGAAAATGAGGATGGATGGGAGAAAGCTGATTATGATGATACAGCATGGGATAACTCCCAAATTATTGCTAAGGCTGAAGATAAAGAATCAGCTTGGCCTCGTCTAATTCCAAGAGAAATTCCATTTTTACATAAGGAAAAAATCTTTCCAAGCACTATATTTAGTAAGGAAGGTAATCTCGGGACAATAAGTATAGAGCAGCCTAATTTGGAGAACTCAGTTATATCTGTTGATGCATCTGTTCCAGGGTCAATGCCTGCATTGGTTTATGATTTTGAAAAAGAAGTGGTAGGGTATATGCAATTGGAAATATTAGCCCCTAAAGGCGGAGTTGTACAATTACATTATGGTGAATCATTAGATTTAACGTTATATGACACTATTATCCTTAAAGAAGGAAAAAACTTTTTTAATCCTTTTGGGAGAAGAGCCTTTCGATATTTGAAAGTAACTGTCCAAGCAACACCAGAACCGATTACAATTAAAAAGGTTAATCTAGAGTTCGTTCATTACCCATTTGAAAAGGAGGGTACTTTTGAAACGAGTGATTCCTTGTTAAATCAGATTTGGGAAATTGGAAAGTATACTACGAAAGTCAACAGTCAAGACCACCTAGAGGATACGCCTCTGAGGGAGAGAGCATTATGGGTTGTTGATGAGATTGTAATGGGCAAAGTCATTTATAATGTATTCGGTGATCATGTACTTCTGAGAAAATCTCTGTTACAAGGTGCACGAATTCAAAATGAAGATGGTTCTATTCCAGGAACTGGTCCTGAACGAAATGATATGATGTTGCCAGATTTTTGTGCACACTGGTTATTTGGAGTTACTGATTATTTGAAGTATACAAATGATATTGTTTTTGTTGAGGAATTATGGGGGACTATTGAAAGATTGCTAGAATGGTTTAGACTGCATGAAACAGAAGAAGGGTTATTTACGATTTCTGGGAACAACAGCTATTGGTGTTTTATCGATTGGGCTGAATATATTGATAGACGTGATAAAGTAACGGCTCTCTCTTGTTTCTATTATAAAGTGTTGAAAAGTGTGTCAGCGCTTGCGAGGATAATACGGAAGGAAGAAGAATCTCAAAAATGGGAAGAAAAAGCCGATAAGCTCAAAAAACAAATTAGGACTACGATGTGGTCAAATGAGTCAAATGCGTTCGTGGATTGTGTGGTTGGTAATAAGCTATCAGAAAATATCACCTATCAAACGAATTTTATCGCGATGTGGACAGGTATTATGTCTGGTAAGGAAGCTAAGTTTTTCATAGAAGAATATTTTCTTAAAGGTAAGGCACCAGAAATAAAAGGTCCATTCTTCTATCATTTTGTTTTAGAGGAACTATTTAGTCGAAATTACACGAAAGAGGCACTTGAAACCATACGTGGATATTGGGGAGAAATGATTGCTCGCGGAGCGACGACATGGTGGGAAACGTTTGAACCTAGCAAACCACATTGTACGGTGCCGAGTGCATTTCAAGGGCATACTCCGACCTATTTACATGACCATATTCCCGTTAGTTATTGTCATGGTTGGGGAGCAGGACCGACGTACTTAATGACACAACATATCTTAGGGGTTGATATATTCGAGCTTGGAAAGAAACTAGTAAAACTGAAACCGCATACAGCGTATTTAGACTGGGCAAAGGGAACAATTCCTACTAGGTGGGGAGAAATAGATGTAGAATGGCGGAAAAAAGAAGACGGAAGAATACACTATCAATTGCACATACCAGAATCTATACATTGGATTGCAGAATTTGATGAAACAATGGATGTCCAAATAAATGGTGTGCAAGTTGGGTTAGAAATAGGAAACTCGAATTAAAAAAGTAAATTTTTAGATTGGAAGGTGGTGATAAAAAGAAAAGGTTCAGAAGGTTTTTCTTACTAAGTAAAATATGAAGATTTCTGAAGGGGGACACAGGAGCTTATGATGAAGAAAAAGATGCATTTAATGGTTGTTATTCTTATGATACTTTCTTTATTCCTTGCAGCTTGTAAAGGTGATACTGCTACAGATACAAAACCACAAGATAATAAAAATAATAATGAGCAAGCAACTGAAAATGAAAAAGGATTAGAAGGGAAAATTCGAATCTCACTACAGGGTATTGCCGGGCAATCTTCAGGACAAGATGTTTGGGATTCAGTTGCTAACGCTTATATGGAAAAAAATCCAGGTGTTGAAGTCATTGTTGACAATAAACCAGCTGATGGTTACAAAGAATGGTTAACCGCACAATTTGCAACTGGAGATGTACCAGAAGTGGATATCGTAACATCAAATATTGTTCCGAACTTAATTGCGGACAAGAAATTTGTCGATTATATCCCATATCTAGAGCAAAACAATCCTTATACGAATAAAGCTTGGAAGGATAGTTTTGACCTAGATTCAATGCAGGTGAACTTAGATTCCTACAAAGCAAAAGGGGATGAATTGAGCCACCTTAACTTTGAGTCGGTGCAGGTAATGTGGGTTTATAATAAAGACATTTTGGCTGAAGCAGGCTATGATGCTCCTCCGGAGACGTTCGAAGAGATGATTACCATGTTTGAAGAGATTAAAAAACTAGGTTATTCACCATTTACGATTGGTGGAAACGCCAATTCTTTATGGTCTGGAAAAGCAGGTTGGGCTATTAGGATTTATGCAGATCAATACTTTAGAGATTCTATTAATGTTATTCACTCACGTGAAGGAGACTATACTTATTTTGAACCGTTAGATGGTAAGTGGGAATATGACCCAACTAATCCATACAATGATAATCATTCAGAAGTAACTACTAATCATTTGCGTTTTTGGAAGGCTATTGCTGAAAAACAAGCACCATATGTGCTAACAGGTGATGATAGATGGAAAGCACTTTATGAAAACTTACAAACACTTTTCAGTTTTGCACCTGACGGGTATACAGGGATGAGTGATGAGGATGCATATAAACAATTCCTTACAGGTAAAGCTGCAACATTCCTTGGAGACCCTAGTTCTTTCTGGCAACTACCTAAGGACTTCGGCGATTCTAGTGTAACAGGTAGTGACGGAGGTGTAGAGCCATTTGAATTTGGTTTCTATAACTTCCCAACCATAAAGGATGATCTAGTACAGGCAGATGTAAGAACCATTCACATTCCTGTAGGCTTCTATTCTGTAGTAGCAAAAGATGCAAAACAAAATGCATTAAATATGGACTTCCTACAATTTTGGACAAGTCCAGAAGGATATGGTGTTTACTTAGAGGCAGTCCAAAATAGTGATAATAAGTCATTAACAGGACCACCAGCTTTAAAAGATATTGAATTACCTCAAGAGATGGCGGAAGCATTTTCACAATTTGAATCAATAGGAAACATGGAAGGTTTAATGAATGCAAGTAATATTATGGCTCGTGGATTGCATAATTATCAGCCTAACATTCAAGACTGGGTTGTTCTAACACAGAGATTTTTCTCGAATGAAATATCAGTCGATGAATATATCGAGCAAAGTCAAGCTAACATTGATGAAGACTTAGAAGATGCTTTAAAAGAAGAGGGTCTAGAGCTTTCAGATTTAGAGCATGTGGAAAGAAAACCACCTGAAAGAAAATAACAAAAAAGCAAGGAAATCTGGTCGGGTGGTGCCAGATTTCCAACCAATTTGTGAGGTGTTTTGATTGGTTACTAAACATATAAAAAGTTTATTTCTACTACTCATTTTTGCTTTGGTATTTATCTCTAACCTATCCGTGCATGCGGAGAGTAATCAATCATTTATGGTTGAAAATAAAACCAATATTACGTCCATAGATGTTAACCATGATTCATCAAAGTTTGCAGTAGGAACTTATGGAGCAACCGTGTACGTATATAATGCATCAGGTGAGATAATTAATGAGTTCCAAGCTGATAATGTCATAACAGGCATTTCATTTTTACAAGATGATTCCTTATTAATATCCTCCGATGACCGAAAATTATATTACCTCGATTCGCAAGGTGAGCTTGTTTGGATCAAAAGCTTTGACCTACCTGTCAAAACGGTTGCAAGTTCAACAGATGGATCCATTATCACGGTATATTTATCCGGAAGTAGTGAGATGATTTTATTAAATCATGAAGGAGAAGTTACTGGTACAGTCAACACGGGTTTTACACTAAATACATTATCTGTATCTGAAAATGGGGAATGGCTTGTTTCAGGTGGTGCAGACCAATTTATACGGGTGTTTGATAAAAGCGGCGAAAAATTGAATGAAATACCTGCTGATGGCATTATCAATGACATTTCCATCTCTAACGAAGGAGAAATAGTGGTCGGAAGTGATAATAGCTATATATATCTTATGAATCAAGAAGGAACTACTACTGCTAGTGTTCAGGTAGATTGGAAAATTACTAGTGTTGATATCACCTCGAATGGTGATTATATTGCTGCTTCTGATATGAGAGGATATAACTATTTAGTTAATCACGAAGGAGAAGTTCTCTGGAAACAGCAGGGCGAAGGGATTGCACGTGCCGTTGCATTTGGTGGCAATGGTGAAAACTTATATACGGGTTCAGCCGAAGGTATGATTCAACTATTTAATGTAAGTAGTGCAATTGAAGAAGTACAAAAGGGTGCATTAGTCAAAACAATTGTGATCATTAGCATCATTGTCCTCGGTGTATTAGCTTTGGGTGTCATCCTCTGGCAGATGAAAAGGCGAAACAAAACGAAGGTATTTAAAGCAATTTGGAAAGCGAAATATAATTATCTTGTCCTCTTACCAAGTATCGTATTAATAGCAGTGTTCCTGTATTATCCAGCTGTTACTGGTTTTGTCTATTCATTCTTTGAATGGAATCCTGGTGGAAAGTCCCACTTTATAGGATTAGATAACTTCCGCAAAATGTTTCACGACGAATATGTAATTGAAGGACTGAAGAATCTATTCATTATTATGGTAAGTGGAATTGTCAAATTTATGATTCCTCCACTGATTGTAGCTGAACTACTCTATTTTTTGAGTAGTAAAGCTTCTGCCTATTGGTTCCGTACTGTATTTGTTGCATCAATGATTCTTCCAGGAGTAGCTTCGTTACTAATCTGGCAAAATATTTATAGCTATGAAGATGGATTATTAAATGAATTTCTTACGATAATTGGCTTAGGTTCATATACAGAAGCTTGGTTAGCGAATCCTGATACTTCTTTATGGGCCATCATCTTTATTGGTTTTCCGTTCATTAGTATTCTGCATTTACTCGTTTACTATGCTGGGCTAATCTCAATTCCTTCCGAATTGAAAGATGCAGCGATGATAGATGGAGCAAATACATATCGAATTATTCGTTCTATTCATCTACCATTACTATCTGGTCAGTTTAAGTTATTAATTGTAATGACAATTATTTCATTAATCCAGGATTTCAATGCGATGTTAATTGTTACAGGTGGTGGACCTGGAACATCTACCTATGTACCAGCACTTCAAATGTATTATGCAGCAACGAAGTTCTCGGATATGGGATACGCTTCAGCAATTGGTGTGTTAATGTTCTTTATGATCTTCATTTTTACCTTAATTAATCTAAAATTTGTGAAGTCATCTGAACATTAATTCTAGTTGTTTCGCAAATATTGTAACCTTTATCTGTCTGAAGTAAAACTTTAAAAATCCCATATGATAAATGTGATTTGAGCGTAAGGAGCGAGACTCTCTTGCGGGAAAGCGAGTTAAAGCTAAACCCCGCAGTGTGGAATGATTGAGGAGGCTTCGTAGAATGAGCGATAATTATGTAGCAACAAGGTCAAGTGATTACAAAGTATTCTTAATGGGGAGGCAAACTTGTGAATACAGAAACAGTGATGAAAACGAATATAAATGTAAAGAAGAATAGAAAGAAACGCTTTCCTACTAGTCAAGCGGTAATTTATCTACTATTGACTTTTATTGCCTTCTTAACAGTGGTTCCAATTCTATTTATGATATTTATTTCCTTCAAAAGCAACTCCCAGATTCTTGGGAACTTTTGGGGGTTGCCTGATCCATGGATGTTTGGAAACTATGTCAAAGCCTTCCATGGAATCTGGCCATTTGTTCTTAATACGATAGCATATACTGCCGTGGCCTGTTTATTTATTATCATTTTAGCCTCTGTAAGCGGGTATGTATTTGCGAAAAAACAATTTCCGGGAAAAGAAGGTATTTTTATCTTGTTTCTCGCAATGATGATGGTTCCTGGCTTATTGACCTTGATTCCATCTTATGTTTTGCATGACCAACTAGGCTTAACGAATACACCTTGGGCAATCATCTTACAGCATGTTGCAGGTGGACAAATATTTGGCATCTTCTTATGCAGGAGTTTCATGAACAGTCTTCCTAATAGTTTATTTGAATCTGCACGTATTGATGGTGCAAATGAAATGACCGTCTTTTTTAAGATTGTTGTTCCATTATCGACACCAATATTAGCAACCGTTGTTGTTATGCAATCAGTAGGAATCTATAACGATTATATTTGGCCATTACTTGTTATCCGTGACAGTGCCATACAGGTTGTGTCTGTAGGATTAACATTGTTTGCAAGTGAGTTTGGAACAACAGGAACAGGAATCAGTTATGCAGGCTATGCAATATCTTCTATTCCCTTACTAATTACATTTATTTTTGGTATGAAATATTACATTCAAGGAATGACACAAGGTGCTTTGAAAATGTAAATACAGGAGCCTTTCTTATGTGACTGTTCCTTTTGACAGTTGCATAAGAAACCTCTAACCCTTCATGTAAACAACTAAATAATAACCCCTATGAATCTCGCATTGTAACACTAGTATGATTACTACCCGTACAAGAGCGGGATTTTTTGTGCCCAAAAACAGATAGGGAATAAGACCTATAAGGAGGTGATATGTATCGTTCACAGCAGCAGATAGCACAAGATAGTGGCATTACATGGTTTTATAGTTGGATGGGAAACGATTCTAATAAGAGAAGAAAGAAGGGAAGAGAATGAAGAAGTTAAGGAATTCTATATTTTTTCTTTTGGCTTTTGTAGTATTTATTTCGCAAGTCAATTTACCAGTAAAAGCTGCACCTTTTGATAAAGATTTGAAACAAAGTGACAACATCATGAATGCAACCACGATTTATCCATCTGTGGTAATAAATGATTTTAATACAGCTGAAGACGTAGCATTATGGAAAACAGGTGAAAATTCAAAAGAAGTCAATTTCGTGACGAGTATCTTAAATGGACCTAATAGTGTCTTCGAAGGTTCAGGTGCATTAGAGCAAACACCAGAAAAAGTAAAAGTGTTTGAGTGGAGAACGATTTATCGCGATTTTGAAACACCACTTGATTTATCTGAACAAAATTATGTAGCCTTTGCATCAAACTCATGGGGATGGCAGCCAGTTGATTATTTTATCAAGATTAAGCTACATAGTAGTGAAGATTCCTATGAAGGAATTGCGAAGATGAGTAATGACCGATGGAATCAATTCTTCTTGAGCATTAAGGAATGGGAAAATCGGAATGATATACGCAAAATAGAATTTTCTTTCATGCAAAACTTTGATTTAGAAGGAATTAAGCCAGGTGACCCTGGATATGACTTTTGGGATGGCAAATTTCAAATTGATCACTTAGTGGCAACGAATCTATTAGATATGACATTTTCAGTAGATGGTGATACAGAAGGATTTACTTCTGAATCTAGTCTTCTACAAGTAGAGAATGGAAGCCTTCAAATGGAAATCATAGGCTCAAACCCGGTTCTGATTTCGCCTGAATTAAACCAAGATTTAACGATGAAGAACATCATTTCCGTTGATTTAAAAAATGAAACTGATGCAGATCAATTTAAAATTTCATGGACTACTGAAGAAGATCAAGATTGGGATAAAGAGAAATCTACTACGGTTGATGTTGCAACATCCGACCAATTTAAAACGGTAAACTTTTCATTGTCTGACAATGGAATAGTGGAGGGGAAAATTAAACAATTTCGAATGGAACCTCTTGTTAATAAACCTGAAGGGAAGATTGAAATTAACAAAATAACTTTTGATTACGCTCCATTTGAATCAGAGAATTATGTCGGTGAATTGAAGGAAAGTAAGATTACTGACACTGAAAATATCCTAATAAGTGGTTCAGTAAGTGATGAATATCTTGTTGCCAACGAAGATGCTCAATTACAGCTATTTGAACTCAGGCCTTATGAAGATAACGAGCAGGATTGGGATAGCATTACACCGATTTCAGAGAAGAAGGTGTCGAAAGACTTTACATTCGAAATACCTTTGAATAAGGGAGAAAAGTCGCGTTTATACTCTAAATTTGTTGCGGTTTTGAAAAATGCAAATGGTGAGTATGAATTAGTTGATGATGCGAGATACATTACGAATCCAGAAAAAGTCGCAAAAAATGATTATTCTTTCCCAGAAGCACAGAGTAAAAAAGGGTTACAAGTGCAAATGACCGATGATGCTGAGGAATTAGGGATTAGTCATGCTGCACTTAATGTAGCATATGATCAGATGCTATACGTGGATGACAGTCATCCTGGGAATACAATTCCTTATGTATTTGAAGGTGAAACATTCTATTTTAAAAAGAGTACTGTTCAATCCCTTGATAATCAGATTAAAAGTTTATCTGATAATGACATGATTGTTTCCTTGATTCTCATTATGTATAACAATATGGATCCTAGTACACCGAATGAACATCTGATTCACCCTGATGCTGAGCCTGGCGGAACGGTATATGCTGTCAATACTGCAAATGAGATTGGTGTTAAATATTATAGTGCCATTACCAATTTCCTTGCAGAGCGCTATACGAGAGAAGATGAGAAGTTTGGTCGTGCTGTAAATTATATTGTCGGAAATGAAATAGGACAAAACAAGGTTTGGAATAACATGGGTCCGAAGCTAGTCTGGGACTATGTAGATGAATATGCAAGAACATTACGTCTTACAAACACAATTGTAAAAAGTAATTATACAAATGCGAGAACATATGTCTCATTAGACCATTTCTGGGATGAGAATATTCCGGCTGATGCATTATGGAAATACGATAATAAGAGGATTATTAATCTACTGAATGAAGATATTCAGTCACAAGGAGATATTTCTTGGCATATCGCATTCCATCCATATCCACAAAATTTATTTGAACCACGTTTTTGGAATGATGCTCTCGCAACAGATGATTTTGAAACCGATGTGATAACATTCAAGAATTTGCAAGTTCTTCCGGAATACTTGAATCAAGAAGAATTCCTATATAATGGAGAACCTCGTAGAATTATTCTGTCTGAACAAGGATTTCATAGTGGGGATAATTCAGAGGAAGCACAAAAGGTCCAAGCCGCAGCATATGCATATGCCTACTACAAAGTTAAATTCTTAGATGAAATTGATTCATTTATCTTACATCGACATGTAGACCATCGACAAGAAGGTGGATTGAACTTAGGTGTATGGACGACAGCTGAAGGACAAGTCGTCACTCCGGATCAACATAAATACAGTTATGATGTTTTTAAATATATTGATACAGAGCGTTCTTTGGAAGTAACTGAATTTGCTAAATCCATCATTGGGATTGAGGACTGGCAAGAGGTCATACCGAATTTTAATGCAAACGAATTAGCTGATCGTGTATTACCAACAGAGGTTGGTGTGAGTTTTGTTAAGAAACCAATAAAACCATTAATTATTGAAAACTTTGATCAAGATACTGGTGCATGGGAATCAGTGGATAATAGTAATTCTGTGAGTCGAAATGCCGAATCTACATTTGGTGGTGATGGGGCATTACAAGTTCATTTTAATTCACTTGCTTCATTGTGGCGTGGTGCAGGTGTGAATTTTGAACAACCTGTAGATGTAAGTGATACACCATATTTGAATCTTGCTTTAGCAATCCCTAATATGGATGAGGAATTATCTTATCATGCAAAAGTGAAGATCTATAGTGGGTCCAATGTGGCTGAAGGAATCTTGCCAATTCATAATAGCGATTGGAACAATATAGCACTTGATTTAAGTAAGTGGAATGGACTTCATTCAGTTGATCGAATAAAAGTGTGGGTGAAGTCTTCAACCTTGAACAATTGGAATGGAACATTGCTTATTGATGAAGTTTCCTTTGCAAATAAGGTTGTCCCACAAGGTGGAAAAGTTAACGTAAACATTGAAATGGACTCGAAAACTGCCATCGAAAAAGGTGATGAAATTAATGTAAAAGTCACCAATAATGATGTGTTTAATTTAACAGGAAATATCAAAATTGCTGATTCTAATTATATTACCTTTACAACAAATACAATTAAGGTCAACGGCATTAAGCCTGGAGAAAGTAAGGTATTTGTCTTGAAAGCGGAGGAATTCACATTACCGAATGAGGAGGATATTAAGATTTCCTTCAATTATCGGAATAGCACTTGGGAGAAAATGCTTTATAAGTATAAAAACTCAGGCGGCGAACAATTACCAGGAGGAATAACGGTTCTTTATAATTTTGAAGATGATGTAAACGGTTGGAAGGCTGGAGGAAACGTTGCAAATATAATAAGTACAAAAAGTTTTGCAAATGCCCCAACAACAGCTTACTTAGGGTCGTCTGTTCTTGAAGTGACCGCAGAAGGTGTTGCGGCGACGGACTGGAAAACGGTTGTTATCGAACCTGAGACACCACTAAATCTAAATGCAGCTACTGATTTCTTTTATTACATCAATTCGTATGGGGGCCTACCTAATGGAACATATGAAAGTAAACTCACTCTGTATAGTGGTGAAGAGACCATTTCAGAGACAAAGGCGATTAACCCAGATTCGTGGAATGAAGTAAGAGTAAATATACATGATTGGGTCGGAAAACAAGAAGTAACAAAAATAGAGATATCTTTCCGTGGTGTTGGAAATGACATGGCGTGGGCACCAAAATTCCAACTTGATTTTATTGGTTATCAATAACAAAATTAATAGACTTTTTGAACTAGCATAAGAAAATACCTGCATGATCAACTATATAGAAGAGAATGCAGGTATTTTTAAAAGAAAGATAGGTGGTGTGTGTAATGGACTACAAGCAATATTGTCAACAATCTATAAGCAATTTAGGTGGGACAGATGGGCTCGGTAGAAAAATACCACAATATGGTGAAGTACCTGATAGAAGAACAGATCGATTTGTAGGTTTATTTTATTTTCTATGGTTAGGGCAGCATTCTACTGAAGGACCTTATGATATTACAAAAATCCTTGAGGAAGAGCCAAATGCTGTGAAGGATGCTCAGCATCCGTTATGGGGCCCAATGAAGGAATTCCATTTTTGGGGGGAGCCTCTCTATGATTACTATTTAGCTGATGATGCATGGGTGCTCAGAAAGCATGTTCAATTACTAACCAATGCGGGTATCGATTTCCTTGTTTTTGATACAACGAATTCAGGTATTTACAAAAAAGTATATGATAATCTTTTTGCTATTCTAGATGAAGTAAGAATTCAAGGATGGCAAGTACCAAAATTTGTTTTTTATACGAACACCGATACTGGGGATAGGATTCAGCAGATTTATGATGATATATATAAACCAGGTAGATATAAAGAACTTTGGTTTAATTGGGAGGAAAAGCCACTGATCATTGGGGATCCTGAACAATGCTCAGATGAAATAAAAGAATTCTTTACATTTCGCCTTAACCAGTGGCCAAATGAAGATCAAAAACATGGAGGCTTTCCTTGGATTGATTTTGTCCGCCCACAACGTGTATTTTCAGATCTTAATGGTAATCCAGAGGTTATAAATGTATCAGTTGCCCAGCATCCAAGTGTAGTACTAAGTGATACCCCTTTTTACGAATATGGTGGTAACTGGGGAAGAAACTATCATGATAACAAAAATGATCAATCAAAGGATGCAATCAACTGGGGATATAATTTCCAGGAGCAATGGGAATTCGCATTACAACAAGATCCCAAAATAATCTTTATCACAGGCTGGAATGAATGGATCGCGATGCGTTTTGAAGGCCCGCCTGAAAGACCAGTCCAATTTATTGATCAGGCAACTCTTGAGTTTAGTAGAGATATAGAGCCTTCTAAGAATGGGTATAAAGATCACTACTATATGCAAATGATTGCTCAGATTCGCAGGTTTAAAGGATTATCAGCACCTTTGAAAAATAAGGACAGGTTTACAATCAATATTCATGAACCGTTTTCTCAGTGGGAGAAGGTCGAAAATAGCTACCTTGACTTTACTAATGATATTAGTGAGCGGAATCATCCAGGATATGGTGGAGTTAAGTATGTAAATAATACAGGGAGAAATGATATTAAGTTGATGAAAATTACAAGGGACGATGATTCGCTTTATTTCTATGTCCAAACAGCAAATAAGTTAACAGCATATACAGATTCTAATTGGATGATGTTATTGTTGAAAACAACTGAAGGTCAACAAGACACATGGGAAGGCTATGATTATATGCTTAACCGCCGGATTATAGATAAATCAGTAACCGTGCTTGAGAAAAGCACAGGTGGCTGGAATTGGGAGGACGTGGGGCGTGTGTCCTACCTTGCAGAAGGAAATGAACTGCAACTCGCAGTACCACTAAAGATGCTCAATTTAGATGGGACAAAACCACTCAAATTTGAGTTTAAATGGGTTGATAATTTGCAAGATGAAGGGGACATTATGGGTTTTTACTTGAATGGGGATGTTGCACCAAAAGGACGGCTCACCTATTTATATGAGGAGTAATTTCTTTGTTAAATATTGATATAATTGGAGGCGTTAACTCTCATGCCAATCTATCAGAGTGCGAGTTTTGGAGGGAAGACTGTATCCTTAGGTAATGAACATATCCGTGTGGATATCCACAAACGGTTAACAGGTTGGGGTTGGGTGGAAATATTTTCTGCTGATGGAGCGTATTTAGGAGTAATAGATCATTTTGGTGAGGTCATGTTAAGGGATCAAGAAATACCGATTCGCTTAGAAGCAGAAGACTATGAGAAACAAACGGGTGACTTTGGTGAAAAGTTAATTTTCCATGTAAAATCAATGATTGTTCAGGATAAATTAAATGGGACATCATTTGAGCAATGGATTAAATATCCTTTTGGTGAGCATTGCTTAGAAGGTGTAGTGATCTTATGGCTTAAGCCTAATTCATCCGTTATCGAGCTTTCTTTCCGATTCGAGGCTAAGGCTAATCTATTTGTACGTTATGTTAGGGGACCATGGCTGAAGATAGGGGCAAATGGATCTGGTGTAAAAAAAGAGGATGCCATTTTCCCCGGTATTGAATGGCTACAGGCAGATGAATGGTCCAGTGGGACAGATTGGTTTAAAGACCCTTGGGCCCAGCGATTTGCACCACATCATCATAAAGTAGCGATTCCAATGATGACAGTCAGTAATGATAACCATGTAATTAGTTTGTCTTGGAATCCGAACCAAACCGTTACACAATGGTTTAATTACCGAAAACATGTTGCACAACCAGTATTTGCATCCCCAAATTTTATTGACAGGATGAATAACCACTTATTGGGCTTAATGGTTCCAAATGCAGCCACGGAGGAAGAAGAAAATAAGGTGTATGCGAATCCTGTTTTAGAACTGCATCCAGGTCAACCGATTGAATTTGATGCTGAATTATCGGTCGGAAGGGGTAATAGTCTAGATGGTGTTATTCAATGGGTGGAGAGAAATGGATTACCAGATGTCCCTGAACCAAGGTGGTCACTGGCTCAAGCATTGGATCGAATTGCACATGCCTATAATACTCACTTATGGTTTCAAGGAAAGGGATTTGGTACGAAGCAAACAGACAATGGGATAAAGCCAATTGTTCCGCGTTTTATCCATGACTATTTAGAAATGTTTCCAGAAAAAAGGGTATCAAAGGAACTTGAAGAGAATGTAAATTGGTGTAAGGAGCAGCCAGATTATCACCAAGCAAGCTTTAATCTAGGTAAAGTAGCTTCGATTCCATTATGGTCACAAGAAAAACAAGTAGCGTATGGTAGGGAATTACTGGACTACCAAAATGAGGATGGGTCTTTCTCTTTTGAGCCAGATGGAAGACATTATCAAAAAGATGATTTTGTTGTTGCAAGGGAATTTCTTGAACCGATGGCTCAATCAGGTGAGACGGCATTAGATATCTCAATAATTCCAGCAGCAGAGCTGCTTACTTTATGGAAGAATACGGGTAATGAAATTTATAAAAAAAGTGCGGTTAAAACGCTGGATTACTGCCTGAATATGAGACGACCTGAGGGTGGAGACTTTTGGGAGACTCCATTGCATAGTCCGAATCTTCTTGCCGCTGGCCATGCAGCAATCACTTATTATCTTGCGTTTCAAGAGTTTGGTGATGAGAAGTACAAGAATAAAGCAGTTTATTGGCTTCGCTCATTGTTACCATTTACTCATTTGTGGCAACCTGATGGTATGCAGATGGTCTATAATACAAAACCTTGTTTTTGTTCAAGTGATTGGTATTTCGCTAATTGGGTGAGAGATCATGTTCAGTGGGAAGTACTAGAAACGTTTGCTGCATCTTCTGCCTTGGAGATTGATTGGAATGCATTGGATGCTAAAGTCGATTGGGAGAAGTACCAGGAAGGTATTACTGTTGCAGCTTTAAGATGGATGCTTAACCATGAAGATAAAAACTGGCAGCCTCACAATCTCCCAATCACAAGAGAGTTATATAAAAATGGAGAATTGGATGAGTGTTTTGCTGACACACATAATAGCATCACAGGTCATTACGGGGGGATGGCCATTCTCCCTGATGTGATTGCAGTTAATCTAGTTTCCATCATCAAGCGAAATAGATAAACAAAACGCAAGCGGGGATTTGTTTTACTCCACTTGCGTTCTTTTAATAGAATGCTACCAAGTTAATTAAATGTCTCATTATTCCCCATTTTTTGCTGTGCTAGATGATACCTTAAGAAAGCAAGATTTGCACACCACATGATTACAAAAGAAACAAGGCTTACACTAAAAAAAATAATAAATATAGGAACCATATAAAGAATTAAATACACTAATGAAATTCCAATAACCATAAGTATGGAAATAATAGGACTAGAGATTGCGAATAAAAAGGCATTTTTAATGATGTGAATGAACTTTAGTTCGAAATGCACATAAACAGGGAAGATATATAGTACAGTAAACAAATAAAGAATAACGATCGGTATGTAAATAAAAGGTAAGTAGTCTACGAAACTATTTTCAATCGAACGAAAAAAATGCAAATCTAGATACAGGAATAAACCAAAGAATAATAAGAGATAACCTAAGAGATTTACTTTAAGGAATTCCTTCTTATATGTATCCCAAAATGTTATAAAAAGCTTTGGTTCTTCCTTCATTACCCATTTACGGGTAACGGCAAATACAGCAACTGTAGCAGGAAATAATCCGAATATACCTAAACCTAATAGAGTGAATACAATCCATAATATATTTAAACATGAAAGTCGGAATATCCAAATACATACTTCGTTTACCTTTAAAATGAACTTTTCCATTGATATCCTCCCTATACGTGACGCATTGTCAAAACTTTTACTAAAAGAGCTTTAAATAGCTTGATAGAAGGCTTTTGGATAAATAAATTGCTATTTCTTGATTTCTGGGATAATGGAGGTTGCTGTACACCCGAATTTCAGAAAGGAAGAGATACCCACAAATTATACCCTATTTATTGACATCTATAAATTATATCAAACAGATTATTCAAACTGTTTAAAATACACGCAACACCACATATAATGGGACTTATAATAACCTACCATCTGGACTATTAACAGTGATTAAACTATTTTATTTAGCAGATCCCTTTAAGATATTAAGCAACTGGCAGATTGGGCTCGTGACAACCGAGTGGGAAAAGGTTGAAAATTGGTAACGAAACTGGAAAAAAAGAACTAATGTGAGGGTTCACTTAACAAATGTCCCTCCATCAACTGGAATCAAAGCCCCTGTTACCCATGAACTGTCATTAGAACTTAAGTAAACAACGGCTTTTCCTATATCTTCAGGCTTACCCACTCGATTAGGAGATAGTTGGTTTTTCTCATCCATTAACTCTTTTTCATCAAACATCCATTTATTAATATCTGTCGGAATTCCTCCACATAATATCGCATTAACCCGAATTCCATATTCGCCAAGAGCATTTGCCATTGAGGTGGTTAATGAATCGACTCCACCTTTACTGGCTGCATAATGAACCTGTTTCGGGCCGCCTTTAAATGCAGTTACAGATGAGATATTAATAATAGAACCTTCCTTTTTGTCTACCATGTAATTTGCAGCAGCTTGAGAACATAAAAAAATTCCGCGTAGATTGACATTTATGGTTTTATCCCATGTCTCTAGGTCAATATCAAAAAAATTCCGAAACGGACAGATGCCCGCATTATTAACAAGTATGTCTATTCGTCCATAATGTTCAATTACCTGTTTAATTAGTCCATCAATTTGATCTTTCTCTGACACATCTGCTTTAACAATAATTCCGTTTCCTCCAAGACTTTTAACTTCTTGTAAAAGACTCTCAGCTTCCGAGCTATGCGAAAGATAATTAATTACGACCGTTGAACCTTCCTTTGCCATCTCTAAACATATACCTCTACCAATTCCACGGCTGCCACCAGTAACGATGGAGACCTTACCAGCTAACTTACCCATCTATCAAAACCTACCTCACGTTTCATTCTAAAATGTATTGTTTCTATCCGCAAAAGGAATTATTCAGAGGATGTACCCCTGGGACTGAAAACGCTTAATATTTTTCGGTAATAGTCTTGACTTTGTTTTAAGATTATATAATGATAAATGAAGTGTAAAGTATATTTTATCATAAGTAAGTATACTTTTTAATAGTCTATTTTAATCTGAAAATGAATCATAAAGGGGATAGTGTAATGGGGAAGGTATCAAATGTATTAAAATCGCAAATAAAGGGTCGCTCAGAAAAGGATAATAGAGTTAGAGAGTATATCCAACCAAACCGTATTCTATGGAAAACAGATGGAGAACATGCAAAAGTAGAGAATGAGTCCGGACTGTTGGAGAAAAGTAGTGGACAAATTACGTTAAATACAGGGAATGCCTGTGTTCTTAGAAATAATGGAGGCAATGCAGGTTTATTACTTGATTTTGGGGTAGAGCTACAAGGAGGAATTGAGATATTGGTTTGGGGTTGTGGTCCTTCGAATAAGGCAAAGCTCCGTGTAAGGTTTGGAGAGTCTGCCATGGAGGCGATGAGTGAACTGGGTGAAAATAATGCAACAAATGATCATGCTATACGCGATCAAATAATCGATGTAAGCTTTTTAGGTATGATTGAGGTAGGAAACACAGGTTTTCGATTTGCACGTGTTGATTTATTGGAAGAAGATAGCTTTGTAGAAATAAAATCGATTAGAGCTGTATTTCAATATAAAGATATTGAGTATAAAGGCAGTTTTGCAAGTAATGACCCACTCTTAAATCAAATTTGGGAGACTGGTGCATATACTGTTCATCTGAATATGCAAAATTATTTGTGGGATGGGATTAAACGAGATCGATTAGTATGGGTTGGTGATATGCACCCCGAAACATCTACCATTCAAGCTGTGTTTGGCTATGATGATTCAGTCCCAAGAAGCCTTGATATTATAAGGGATGATACAGAGATTCCTAACTGGATGAATAGTTTTCCATCTTATTCAATGTGGTGGATTATTATTCAGCATGATTGGTATATGCAAAATGGTGATCTGAGTTATTTAAAGGAACAAGAGGATTATTTGGTAAAATTATTGGATTTATTGTCTGAATATATAGAAAAGGACGGAAGGAGCATGACACCAAATCAATTTTTAGATTGGCCATCCTCTGAAAATCCGAGAGCGGTCGAAGCTGGTGTGCATAGTTTGCTAACGATAGCAATGGAAAAGGGAGCAAAACTAGTAGACATTTTAAAAGGAAAAGAAGTTTCCGGCAAATACATTGGGTTTGTCAACACCCTAAAACAATATATCCCAGATCATGCAAATAATAAACAAGCAGCAGCTTTAATGGTGTTAGCGGGACTTGAAAATGCGAATTCGATTAACAACGATGTACTCGCGGTGGATGGGGCCCATCGTATTTCAACATTCTTAGGATATTATGTTTTAAAGTCTAGAGCACTTGCAGGTGATATTAAAGGATGTTTGGAAAGTATACGTGAATATTGGGGAGGAATGTTAGCGCTCGGTGCAACAACTTTCTGGGAGGATTTCGATCTTAATTGGTTGGAAAATGCAGCTAGAATCGATGAGCTCGTTCCAGAAGATAAGGTCAATGTTCATGCCACGTATGGTAATTACTGCTATAAAGGCTACCGTCATAGCCTCTGTCACGGATGGGCTTCAGGACCTACAGCATGGATGGCAGAATACATTTTAGGTATTAAAGTGCTGGAACCTGGATGTAAGGCAGTTGAAATTAAACCATCTCTAGGAGACCTAGAATGGGTTGAAGGTACCTACCCAACTCCATTAGGCACTATTTATGTGAGACATGAAAAGCAGACAGATGGAACGATAAAAAGTGATATTCAAGCACCTGATGGGGTAAAAATCATCCATTAAGGTCGGTACGATCCAACCTGGAAAAAGCCGTCTTAATCATGGAGAGAAACCATTTGTCTTTACAGAATATGAAAAAACTGGGTTTGTTACAACTAAATTTCTATAACTAAAAAGACGACTCAACTTTTTTTGAATTAAGAGTCGTCTTTTTTAATGGCTGTTTCCGAGGGCGTGGCTTGAGCCTCCTCGTCGCTCTCGCTCCTGTGGGGCCTCAAGTCTCACGATCTGCCCGCAGGAGTCACCGCCTTCTTCTACAATCAATTAATTTGTACTTGTTCCTAAGAGCAACAATCTAATTGAAAAGAACATCAGCTTATTATAGTATTGACATTATACCTACAGGGGTATATTATATAAATTGTGAGTTACTCACAGAGACTTGAAAGACAACTAGATTGGGTTGACACCCGTTTTTATTTTAGTTAACATTATACCCATAGGGGTAATTGTAAAATAGCATAGGAGGTAATAACATGAATGTAGATAAAGTATTAGATGCGAAGGGCTTAGCTTGCCCGATGCCAATCGTAAAAACAAAAAAGGCAATTGATGGTCTTGAATCAGGACAAATTTTAGAGGTACTTGCAACTGACAAAGGTGCGAAAAGCGATTTAACAGCATGGACAGCATCAACTGGGCATGAATTAATTGAGTCAAAAGAAGAAAATGGAATTCTATATTTTTATATTAGAAAAGGCTAATTCATTATAACGGGGAGGTAACAAAATGACTGAAAGAAAAAAAACAACGATCGTATTATTTAGTGGAGATTATGACAAAGTAATGGCTGCTTATATTATTGCAAATGGTGCAGCAGCATATGATCATGATGTGACAATATTCCATACTTTTTGGGGATTAAATGCTTTACGTAAAGATGAGGAAATTAAAGCGGATAAAAGCTTTATTGAAAAGATGTTCGGCAAAATGATGCCAAGAGGCGCAAATAGAATGGGTCTATCCAAAATGAATATGGCAGGCATGGGGCCAAAAATGATTAAAGATGTTATGAAGAAACACAATGCGCTATCGTTACCACAGCTTATTGAAATGGCTCAAGAGCAAGACATAAAGCTTGTAGCTTGTACAATGACAATGGATTTACTTGGGCTTAAACAGGAAGAGCTTCTAGACAATGTTGAATTAGCGGGAGTTGCAGCCTATTTGGCAGATGCTGAAGATGGCAACGTGAATTTATTTATCTAATAATATAGGGCATTTTGCCCATCATAATTAGGAGGCATTAGACCATGGATTATATCAATTACATCATTTTTGCATTAATCGTAATCTTTATCGTACAGCGCCTCATCCCAGTAAAAGGAATCAGAAATATGACTACAGCTGAATTGAAGAATGAGCTAAAGGACAAGAACAAGCAATTTATTGATGTACGTACTCCAGGTGAGTTCAAAGGCTATCATATCAATGGATTTAAAAACATGCCTCTCCATCAGCTTTCTCAGAAAGCCAATCAGCTTTCAAAGGATAAAGAAGTGGTTGTTATTTGCCAAAGTGGCATGAGAAGTCAAAAAGCTAGTAAGCAGCTTAAAAAGCTAGGTTTTAAACAAATAACGAATGTTAAGGGTGGCGTAAGTTCTTGGAGATAAGAATCTCTTGAACGATAACCAAAATAAAAATTTAACAATAACCAAATAGGAGGAAACTATAATGAAACGATTAACAGCTAAAGAAGTTGAAACTTTACTAAGTGAAGGAAACACATTAAATATTATAGATGTACGTGAAGTTGATGAGGTTGCAGCTGGAAGAATCCCTGGGGCAGTTAATATTCCATTGGGACTAATTGAATTCCGTACGCAAGACTTAGATAAGTCAAAGGAATATGTAATGGTTTGTCGATCAGGTGGTAGAAGTGGAAGAGCTTCGGAATTCCTTGAGGGACAGGGATTCAAAGTGATTAACATGGAGGGCGGAATGCTCGCTTGGGAAGGTAACGTCGAATAATTTTTTGAGATTTTAAATACCCCTCTAGGTATATGTGTGTTGCGTAGTTTCCTATTAAATATGGACATCTATAAAGCTTTTGTATAGATGTCCCAAGACTGATTTTGGTTGTACAATTTATCATTTTTTCAGGAGGTAATCGAATGGAGTCATTAAAAACGAATCTTGTATTAGATGCAAAAGGATTGGCATGTCCAATGCCAATTGTGAAAACAAAGAAAGCGATCAATAATTTAGAAGGCGGGCTAGTTATCGAGGTGCAAGCAACTGATAAGGGGTCAAAGGCAGATCTTAAAGCATGGGCTGCGAGCACTGGACATCAATACCTTGGCACAATAGAAGAAGGCGATGTACTGAAACATTATATTCGAAAAGCAAGCGGTGAAGAAGTTGCGGAGAAAAAACACTCTCATGTAGCATCGAACGAGGATTTAGAAAATGTTATTTCTTCTGGTAAAGAGGTTCTTGTCCTCGATGTGCGTGAGGCTGCCGAATATGCATTTAATCATATTCCAGGAGCTGTCTCTATTCCATTAGGAGAATTAGAGGAAAGAATAAATGAACTAAGTGAAGAAAAAGAAATCTATGTCGTTTGCCGCACAGGTAGCCGAAGTGATTTGGCATCACAAAAACTTACAGAAAAGGGCTATAAAAACGTAATCAATGTTCTTCCTGGAATGAGTAATTGGACTGGAAAAACAACAAGTATTACAAATTAAGGTGATTAATAAATCAAAAATTTTTAAACTTAAATATACCATAGGGGGTAATTGGTAGATGACTGTTAATGTAATGACTGCAAAAGATGTTACGAGAAAAGTGTTTGATAGAGAACCGTTTTTTATCTTAGATGTTCGTAACGAGAGTGATTTTAACGATTGGAAAATTGAAGGTGAAAACTTCGACTATTTAAACATTCCTTACTTCGAATTACTAGACGGGGTTGAGGAAATCCTAGAAAAGTTGCCTAATGATAAGGATATCTTAGTAGTTTGTGCCAAGGAAGGTTCATCCATCATGGTAGCAGACATGCTTTCTGAGGCTGGGCTAACTGTATCCTACCTTAAAGGTGGCATGAAGGCTTGGAGTGAGCACTTAGAGCCAGTTAAGGTAGGGGACTTACAAGATGGTGGAGAAGTCTATCAATTCGTTCGTATCGGAAAAGGTTGTCTATCTTACATGGTGGTATCAAACGGTGAAGCAGCTATTATCGATGCAACTCGTATGACGGATATCTTCCTTGATTTTGCTACTAGCAAGGGTGTGAAAATTAAACATGTATTTGATACTCATTTACATGCTGACCATATTTCTGGAGGAAGAAAAATAGCTGAAGCGACAAATGCAACTTACTGGTTACCACCTAAAGATGCTACAGAAGTTACGTTTGAATACGCGGCTCTAAAAGGTGGTCAGGATGTGACGATTGGAAATACAACCATTACCATTCATGCATTATATTCTCCAGGTCACACAATTGGATCTACTTCATTTGTTGTTGATGAAAAGTTCTTACTTTCTGGTGATATTCTATTTATCGATTCAATTGGTAGACCGGACCTTGCTGGTTTAGCTCAGGATTGGGTAGGAGATCTTAGAGAAACTCTCTATAACCGCTATAGAGAATTGTCTGATGATCTAGTTGTTTTACCAGCTCACTTCATGATTATCGATGAATTAAAGGAGGATGGTAGTGTATCTGAACGACTTGGAACACTATTTGTGAAAAACCACGGTCTTAATATTATGGATGAAGCAGAATTCAGAAAAATCGTAACAGAAAACTTACCACCACAACCAAATGCATATCAAGAAATTCGTGAAACAAATATGGGGAAAATCTCTCCTGATGAAGAAAAACAACGCGAAATGGAAATAGGTCCAAACCGCTGTGCCGTTCGTTAATGAATATTGTGAGGGAACCAATAGCAGGTTCCCTTTTCTGTAGAAGGGGGAAAAACGATGGATTTTGCATTTATAATAATAATCTTTTTAATTGGTTTTATAGGTTCATATATATCTGGTATGTTAGGAATCGGTGGATCTATCATTAAATATCCAATGCTATTATATATTCCACCTTTATTTGGATTAGCAGCCTTCAGTGCCCATGAAGTGTCAGGGATCAGTGCTGTTCAAGTATTTTTTGCAACCATTGGTGGTGTCTGGGCATACCGTAAGGGTGGGTATTTAAATAAAAAACTTATTCTCTATATGGGGATTAGTATTTTAGTAGGTAGTTTTGTAGGTGGGTTTGGTTCGAAGTATATGTCAGAAGGCGGAATTAATGTTGTCTATGGTTTGTTAGCGTTAATTGCTGCAATCATGATGTTTATTCCGAAAAAGAATGTGGATGATATTCCGTTTGATCAAGTCACATTTAATAAATGGCTTGCTACCATACTTGCACTTATTGTAGGTATTGGTGCTGGAATTGTAGGAGCAGCAGGAGCTTTCTTGCTTGTGCCAATTATGCTTGTTGTATTAAAAATTCCTACCAGAATGACCATCGCATCTTCACTTGCGATTACGTTTATATCTTCAATTGGTTCAACTGTAGGGAAAATAACGACAGGACAAATTGAATACTTCCCAGCAGTTATAATGATTGTAGCTAGCTTAATTGCATCACCACTAGGTGCAAACGCAGGAAAGAAGATGAATACAAAGGTTCTTCAGATTATCCTCGCAATCTTAATCGCTGCAACCGCCGTGAAGATATGGATGGATATTTTATAATAATGAAAGATTCCCTATATCGGTGGGTGGATGCTTAGTAGAACCCTACTAGAGTAAGGAGTTTATCTAGAGTGTTCCTTAATTTATTATATTAAGGGGGTTGGTGTGCTATTGATTTTGTTTTTCCTTTTGGTACTATTTATACTATGGGAGTTATATAAGAGGTATTTCCCTGTAGTTGGTATTCGTTGTGAAGATGCGTTAAAAGTAAATTTAATGGATATTGAGGTCATAGATGTAAGAGACTACAATATATCATACAAGGATGTAATTGAGAAATCTATTAATATACCTGTGGCCTACTTGGATAGGTATTGTTATGAAATACCAGACAAAAAAGTCCACATAGTGGCTTCATCTAGATTAGATAAAAACGTAGCGATCCGAATCTTAAGACGTAAAGGATTTCAGGTGACTGGATATACAGTGAGTGATTCTCATAAAATGACTAGAAAATTGGCATTAAAATAGGAAAATCATTCACCCTACGATGAAAGGGGGCAATATACATGGATTACGATGATAAAATAAAGAACCGCGTAAAACGTATTGAAGGACAACTACGTGGTATTTTACGAATGATGGAAGAAAATAAGGATTGTAAAGACGTTATTACCCAACTTTCTGCAGCTCGTACAGCTATTGATCGAACAATTGGAGTGGTTGTTAGCTCCAACCTAGTGGAGTGCGTACGTAACGCTGATGAAAAAGGGGAAAATACAGAGGAACTAGTAAAAGAAGCAGTTAATTTACTTGTGAAAAGTAGATAAAGACCTAAAAAGGTCTTTTTTTTATACAATAAATGTTACAAGGGTTATGAGGAGTTAATATAGGAGGGGTGGAGGATGAATTAATGGAAAGAATTCACTTAATGAAGTGGTTACTGGATGTCGATCTAACTAAGACAAGAGATTTCTATAGTAAAGAAATTGACCTGTGTAATTGTTTGTACTGTCAAAATTATTATGAAGCGTGTAAGCATTTGGAATCGTCGGTAATGGATCCATTTAAAACGCTGGGAATGAATCCTTTAACACCAAGCCACTTATCTGAGTTTGGTGAGGTAGAAGGTGGTTTTCGATTATACACGGGGAGCTACCATATAGTTGGTACTATAGTAGATGGTGAACTTTGCACAGATTCTGATTGGAATGATACGAATACAGCTACTCTAGAAAACTTTACCTTTGGATTTAAGAAGGAGTTACAGTTTGTTCATGACGAGATGCCACTTCCAGTATTGCAAATGGATTTCGAAGCCCGAATTCCGTGGTTATTGGATGAAAATCCAGAGGACTAAACATTAGAGGGTCAAAATTTACTTTAAGACATTAAAAAGCAAGGGGAGAACCCCTTGCTTCTTTTAGATTACACGTGCTGATATGATTCCACTAATTTGCTCGATTCTTTCAAGTAGGCTAGGTATGATTTCACCACTTACTTCATTATCAATATCAATCATCGTATATGCGTATTCGCCACGACTTCTGTTCACCATGTCAGCGATGTTTAATTCATAGTTTGAGATAGCTGAAGTGATTTGACCAACCATATTTGGTACATTCTTATGAAATGCAGTTACACGTGTTTTTCCTGTGTATGGAAGAGCTGCATTTGGAAAATTGACTGAGTTTTTAATGTTTCCTGTTTCTAAGAATTCTTTCGTCTGACGAGCAGCCATAATCGCACAGTTCTCTTCTGACTCGTTTGTAGAGGCACCGAGATGTGGTGTGCAAATGGTATTCTTCATTTTTAATACATTTTCATTCGGGAAGTCTGTCATATATTTTCCGACGATGCCATCTTCAAGGGCAACTGCCATATCAATTTCGTTCACAAGTTCACCACGAGAGAAGTTGATGATGTGAACACCAGGCTTCATAATGCTGAACGTCTCTTTATTAAACATATGTTTTGTATCGTTAGTTAGTGGTACATGTACTGTAATATAGTCAGACTCTGCAAATAGGTGTTCAAGTGACATTGCACGCTGAACATTACGAGATAGGTTCCAAGCTGTATCTACGGAAATAAATGGGTCAAAACCAATGACATCCATATCCAAATCAAGCGCATCATTTGCAACTAGTGCACCAATTGCACCCAAACCGATGACACCGAGTGTTTTACCCTTAATTTCTTTCCCAACAAATTGCTTCTTACCTTTTTCAACTAGCTGTGGAATCTCATCGCCTTTATCTTCTAATGTCTTTGTCCAAGCGATACCAGAAAACACATTACGTGAGGTTGCCATTAAAGAAGTTAATACCATTTCTTTTACCGCGTTTGCATTGGCTCCTGGTGTATTAAAAACGACGATCCCTTTCTCTGTGCATTGTTGAATTGGTATATTATTAACTCCAACACCAGCACGAGCAATTGCTTTTAAGTTTTCTCCAAATTCAAGGTCATGCATGTTGAAACTTCGCACGACAATTGCATCGGGATTCTCGCTATCATCGTCTAAAATAAAACGGTCGTTTCTGAACACCTTTAGTCCGCTTTCTGCAATATTGTTTAATGTTTTAATTGTTTTTACCTTATTTTCAATTAATGTACTCATCTCGTCTACCTCGCTTTTATTATGGATTTATAGGAAAACTTTCACTCTTTGAAAATAGGACTTTGGATCTGCTTCAATCGAAGGTTATACCCTAGATTGAACAAAAATAAACAGAAAGAGGCAAGGGACTTTCCCTTACCTCTGCCCAGGCGAACGGCTCCGATACTATATGCTCCCTCGCGGTTCTCCGCGTTCGCCAGTCACATATAGCGCTTTTGTTTTTAAGTATAATATCAGATTTTTTGGTATATTTCAAGCTTTAATTGAGGAATGGAATAGATTTGTTGCCCAATATATTGTTGACAGTACTCCTAATTTCCTGTAGATTTTAAATCTATAAGCTATTCAAAAACTTAATATTTGATATACCTTTATCGAGAGTAGCGGAGGGACTGGCCCGTTGAAGCTCAGCAACCGTTCATGTGTTTTGCATGAGAAGGTGCTAATTCCAGCAAAACAAGAGTGTTTTGATAGATAAGGGGGACGACTTGCTTTAATTAATGTATAGATTCGCCTCTCTTTCATACGGAAGAGGGGTTTTTTATTTTTACTTATGAGTTGTTATATTAAATAATGAAAGAAGGCCTATACGATGAGTACAACAAAGGTGAAAGATGCATACATTGAAAATATCGTGAACGAGGATGACTATTTCCCAGTTTCCTTTGAAGAACTAGAAGCCGAGGCACAAAAGAAAATGTCGGTGGGGGAATATGGGTACGTACGTTCAGGTGCTGGTGGTGAAGAAACGTTACGGAAAAACCAAGAGTCATTTAAGAAATTCTCTATTTTACCAAGGGTTTTACGAAATGTGTCGAATGTAGACACAAGTATCAATTTGTTTGGCAGAACCTATCCCCACCCATTTTTATTGGCTCCCGTTGGTATGTTAAAGCTTGCACACGAAGAGGCGGAATTAGCGGTTTCAAAAGCGGCTGCTACATATAATGTTCCTTTTGTTCAAAGTACAGTATCTAGTTATTCGATTGAGGATGTGGCGGAAGTTTCCGGGGATAGTCCGAAGTGGTTTCAACTTTATTGGTCGAATAATAAAGAAGTTTCCTTTCACATGGTAAAACGTGCAGAGGAAGCGGGTTACGAAGCAATTGTCCTAACGGTTGATACAGTTATGTTGGGCTGGAGAGAAGAGGACATGAAAAATCGTTTTTCGCCATTAAAGCTTGGCTTTGGTAAGGCAAATTATGAACAGGATTCAGTCTTTTTAGCGTCTTTAGAGAATACTGATCAAGATTCAATCATTCAAGGAATCTTAGATAATATTTTTCATCCGACTTTAAATTGGGATGATGTAGCAGAGTTAAAAGAGCGCACGTCATTACCAATCATTTTAAAAGGAATTCTACATCCAGAAGATGCGAGGTTAGCAATCTTAAGTGGTGTTGATGGACTCATTGTGTCCAACCATGGAGGTAGACAACTTGATGGTGTGGTAGCTGCAATTGATGCATTGCCACAAGTTGTAGAAGAAGTTAATGGTGAAATTCCCGTCTTATTTGATAGTGGTATTCGTAGAGGGTCAGATATTGTAAAGGCACTTCGATTAGGTGCAGATGCTGTCCTTATTGGAAGACCATTTGTATATGGTCTCGCGGTTGCAGGACAAACAGGTGTTGAAAAAGTAATCAATAATTTTATTCAAGATACAAAAGTCTCAATTGCACTGGCAGGAGCTTCATCAATCCAGGACCTGTCCACAATTAAACTCGTAAAATCATAGTGGGACGGAGGGACAGTCCCTTGTCCCACTTCTTCACTTTTAACATACCATCATTTATTTGGCCCATATACTCGGCTATCTATCGATTTTGACTCACCGTGGAGGCGTTTGATTAACGTATCTTTCCAGTTTGGCGCAAGGTATTCACAGTTGGCCAACTGCTTGGTTGCCTCCACATCCTCTTTCTTTTCGTGCATGACTTCGTTACAACGGGCAATCGTCCAATCAGGGTATTGGCGTTCTATCAACTTCATCGAATCTTTTTCCATTACAAATCCTTCTTTGATAACACGGAAATACCATCCAGTACGCCCAGTCTTCTGAATCTGTAATGCAAGATCCAGTATTTTATAGCGGCGAGCGGGTTTCCAGCATGGCTGACGAGGTTGTGAAACTTGGATCAAGACCTCACCAACTTCAAAAATATCTCCAATACATACATTGGTTTCATCTAGCCCTTTGATTGAAAAGTTTTCTCCCATAGCTCCAGCCTGAATCTGTACGTTTTCTAATTCACTCGTCCATTCTTTGTAATGAGATGCAGGATAAACGAAGACTGCCTTTTCTGGTCCACCATGATTTTTTAAATCGGCTTGTCCATCTCCTTCTAGGCCAACCTTGCTTATCCGAACTGGTTTATTAACTGGTTCCTTAAAAATACCACTTGTCCATTCCTTATCCATGAGCTTCTTAGCATTAGGGTCACCAACTGTTTTGGGTTTACCGATAAATATTTGATCTATGTAAGGTTGTTTTTCCATCTTTTCCATCCCTCCAGTTTTAGTTTACCACGTTTTTGGGACAAGGAACCTGTCCCTTTGTCCCATCGTCAAATAGCGCCAGAACTCGACATTGCTGGGATTCTTGTCCAACTGGCAAATTCTTTCCTCAGCCACGTTATGAGCGGATAATTAGGGGTTTGATGGAAATAGCTTACTGTGGTAACGCTTACACTCACTAATTGAATCAAATACACCCGACTTTCCGAGAATCCCTTGATAATGAATGTAAAGATGGTACGATAGGGACGTTGTTAAAATTTATGAATGAGTGTTTAAAAAGGAGGTTGAAAAGGACCGAGAAGTTCAAGGCGGCGCAGCTTTGAGTACCAGAGCGTATGTAATTAATACGTGAGGAACGGAGAAGCAAGCCAACGCAGAAATTCGATGTGTCATTTTCACCGGACTTTTTAACTCATCTACAAGGGAGTTATTTGATGCTACATGAAAAAACAATAGCCTTTATAGGGGCGGGTTCCATGGCAGAAGCAATGATTTCAGGTATAGTTGCAGCCGGTAAAGTCCCATCTCAGCAAATTACCGTAACAAACAGAACAAATTCAACTAGACTACAACAGCTCGAAGCAGATTATAAAATAAACGGTTTATCAAGCCAACAGCTGAATTTAAAGAATATCGATATAATTGTCCTCGCAATGAAACCTAAGGATGCAGAAGTTGCATTACTGTCCATCAAAGATTCACTTCTACCAAGCCAACTTGTTTTATCTGTATTAGCAGGTATTTCCACTACTTTTATGGAACAGCATTTACCTGAGGGACAACAGGTGATTCGGGTGATGCCGAATACATCTAGTATGATTGGGGAATCTGCAACGGCGATTTCAGCCGGTTCTTATACCACTACTGATAATATGTCACTAGCAAAAGAGTTACTTGAATCCATTGGAGAAGTCTACGAGATTCCCGAAGAACAAATGGATATTTTTACAGGAGTTGCTGGCAGCGGTCCAGCCTACATTTATTACTTAATGGAGCATATGGAGGCTACCGTTAAAAAGTTTGGTCTGCAGGAAGATATGTCAAGAGACATCATTGCTCAAACAATTGTTGGGGCAGCAAAAATGATTCAACAACAGAACGAAACACCGACCACATTGCGAGAAAATGTGACTTCACCAAACGGAACGACCGCTGCAGGATTAGCTGCACTCGAAAAAAGTGGTGGAGGAAAGGCGATTTCACAAGCCATAAAAAATGCTGCAAAACGTTCACACGAGATCAGCTCACAGCTTGAAGGTGCGTCTAAAGAAAAAGTTCAAGCTGTCTAACATATTCCTTTTACGGGCGATAAGCGCTTGTAAAGGTTGATTATCGTCCGAAAACTACTCAAAAACAATAAAGATAAGGGTTGATCGGATGTCTATAAAAAAGAGAGTTGTTATTAAAATCGGCAGTAGTTCATTAACGAGCCGTCACGGAGAAATTAGTAGAATCAAGTTGGAGAAAATCGCCAATGAGGTTGCGCAGCTTAAGGATGCTGGTCGCGAAGTTGTCCTCGTTTCATCTGGAGCAGTCGCTGCTGGTTATAGAAAGTTAGGTTTTCTTAAACGTCCAGAATCATTGCCTGAAAAACAGGCAGCTGCATCCATTGGTCAAGGGTTATTAATAGAAACCTATTCTCACCTATTCTTATCACACGGCTATGTGGCTTCACAAATCTTAATTTTAAGAAGTGATTTCTTAGATGAGTCACGTTACCAAAACGTCAGAAACACTTTAAATGTCTTGTTAGAACGAGGGATTATCCCCATCGTAAATGAAAATGACACGCTCTCTACTGAGCGATTGAACTTTGGTGATAATGATACATTGGCGGCAAAAGTAGCTGGATTAGTGGATGCCGACCAGTTGGTCATTTTATCTGATATAGATGGCTTGTATGATAAAAATCCAACATCGCATAACGACGCTACCCTTATTGAGCGTGTATCTGAAATAACAGAAGAAATCGAAAGTGCTGCTGGTGGATCTGGAAGTGCGGTTGGAACCGGTGGGATGAAATCAAAAATTGAGGCTGTCAAAATTGCAATGGCATCGGGTATCTCCACCTTTTTGGGGAATGCGAATAAAGAAAATATTATTGTGGATGCAGTGGGGGAGAAGGCAATTGGCACGTATTTTAATTGTAAAGAATCCATGCCAACACTGAATCAGAAGAAACAATGGATTGCCTTTAATTCGGGATCTAAAGGGGAAATTATCATACATCCCGATGCCTCTGAGCGTATGGTTACGAAAAGAAAAGGCCTGCGTCTAAAGGAGATCCTTGAAGTGAATGGTAGATTTGAAAAAGGTGCAGTCGTCAGGGTTATTGATACAGAAGGGGACGAAATAGGTCGTGGTGTTGTAAAAATATCTTCTATAGAAATGGAACGAATGTTACAGGCCCCTACAGATCAGATGAAGGATTCTACTATCATTATGGAGATGGGAGATTTCGTTGGACATAGCGATGCTCCGATAACAATTGGAGTTTAATTATACATTCAAACCAGTGTAAATGAGATTAAAAGGAGGAATTTGGTGACTTTAGTAAAAGATAATGTCGATATTAAAACACAAGCGCAAGAGGCAAAGAAAGCTGCAAAACAATTGGGTATCTTATCAACAGATGATAAAAATAGAGCTTTATATATACTGGCAGAACATTTAGAAGCGGGATATGAATCCATTTTAGAGGCGAATAAGGTCGATTTAGAAAAAGGAAAAGAAGCCGGTTATACACCAGCGTTTATGGATCGATTAACGTTAACGCAGGATCGAATTGTTGACTTTGCAGATGGACTTCGACAGGTGGCTGCTTTAGAGGACCCTACAGATCGAGTTATCTCGGATTGGACATTGGAGAACGGCTTACAAGTGAAAAAAGTAACGGTCCCATTAGGTGTCATCGGGATGATTTATGAAGCGCGCCCAAACGTAACGGTAGATGCAACGGGGCTTGCGTTAAAATCGGGGAATGCGATTATACTTAAAGGTGGCTCATCTGCCATACACACAAATAAGGCTATTGTTGAAGTGATTCAACATGCGCTCGAACATACGAAGATACCGAAGCAGGCTGTTCAATTTATCGCAAGTACGGATAGAGGGGCAACCCAGCAGTTGTTTACGATGAAGGAATATATTGATGTCCTTATTCCACGCGGTGGTGCTTCTTTAATTCAAACGGTTGTTGAACAGGCGACAGTTCCCGTACTCGAAACAGGTGTTGGAAACTGCCATATCTATATTGACGCTGATGCAGATGTTCACAAGGCCTTGCCGATTCTTATAAATGCAAAGACTGACCGTCCAGCCGTTTGTAATGCTGCAGAAACAGTCCTTGTTCATAAGGAATGGTTACAAAATCACAAGGACGTACTTGTGAAAGCTCTACAAGAACACTCAATTACCGTTCATGGAGATGAAGCGGCGCTCTCAGTAATCCCAAATGCAATTCCAGCTGGTGAAGAGGATTGGGCAAATGAATATTTAAGCCTACACATTGCGATGAAAACTGTTCATGATGTTCACGAAGCAATTGACCACATTGAAACGTATGGGACGAAGCATTCGGAAGCGATTATTACAGAAAACAATGAAACAGCAAATGTATTTATGAAGCTTGTCGATGCATCAGCCCTTTATCATAATGCCTCAACAAGATTTACAGATGGCGGTGCGCTCGGTTTTGGTGCCGAGATTGGGATATCAACCCAAAAACTACATGCACGTGGACCGATGGGCCTACCTGCATTAACAACAGTCAAATTCTTAATGTCCGGAAATGGTCAAATTAGATAATTATAATTAACCCGGTAGAGTGCTGAGCATTCTGCCGGGTTTTTGCGTTCGGGAAATGACAGTGTTTGTTATTATACATTCTCCTGTACATGTCTTAAAAATGTCGATTTAGTAAATAAGCAATCCATTTGCAGTCCGGTTGACTTCGAATATTTTCTATAAGGCCTTTAATAATGGCTGGACTATACGTTTGATTGTCTATCTGAGTCAGAAGGAGTTGTAGTGACTCTTTTTCAATGGAATCATCCATTTCTTTTACCTTCTCTTCAATCAGCGAAATCAACTGATCATTAGGTACGCTACTTTCTGATTGATAAACAGGTATGTCTATATGCTCCTTTTTTAGAAATGGAATGGTCATACCTTTAGCTAGTAGATCGGTTTTTTCCACAAGAGATTGACATAGTTCATCCATTTCCAATGGTACTACTTGAAACAAAAAGAGCTCAGAGTACATTCTCATAAAACCTTTAATACAATAGAGTAAATCATATCTTGTCTGTTTGATACTCTCACCATAGATACGGTCAATCATAGTAAGGATGGTTGTATTCACAAGTTTGTCATAATAATGTATTTTATGAATTAATTTTTCGTTAAGAGACTGAGTGTACTCCTTCATTAGGATATTCGCAAATTCAGTATGTTGCTTAAATGATTGAAAGCTTACATAATAATAATCAAATAAAAGAGTAGCTGAATCCTTTTTGTTTCTGACTAAATGGTCAATGTCAGCGAAAATTTGCTCCATAAACTGGTCTACAAGGGCGATAATGAGCTCATCCTTCGACTTAAAGGAAAGATAAAAGGCCCCCTTTGATATCCCACACTTATCGGTTATTTGTTGAACGGAAGTTGCCTCGAAACCTTGCTTCGCAAAAAGCTCTAAAGCACTTTCCATAATCAATTGCTTTTTTACCATTCTTCATTTCTCTCCCATAGCTTTTTCATTGACAAATGACTAGATGGTCATTATTATAAGTAAATGAGATTAATAAGTCAATCAGGGTAGGTGTAAGTGTGAGAGGTATAGCCAATTTTGTACTAAAGAACAAGTTAGCAGTCTGGTTACTAACGATTATTGTGACAGTGTCAGGGATTTATTCAGGTACACAGATGAAGACAGAAACAATACCTGATATATCAATTCCTTTCCTTATGGTGATGGATGTATATCCAGGAGCAACTCCTGAACAGGTCATGGAAGATGTCTCGATGCCAATTGAACGAGCAGTTGAGGGTCTTGAAGGGGTTAAGTCAGTTTATTCGAATTCATATTCTAATATGGCGAATATTCAAGTCGAATATGAATACGGCGAGGATATGGATGAGGCGAAACGTGCCCTACAATCTGCGTTAGATGCAGTGACCTTACCAGAGGGAGCACAAGAGCCAATTATTACTGCAATTAGCATGAATATGATGCCAGTTGTGGCATTAAGTGTGAGTAGCTCAACGGAAGATATCGTTGATTTAACTTCAACAGTCGAAGAAATTTTACTTCCAAAGATTGAAAAGCTGGATGGTGTTGCTTCAGCATCGATTACAGGTCAGCATATCGAGGAAGTACAGTTAACATATAACACAGAAAAGATGGAAGCACTAGATTTAACAGAAGATACTGTTAAACAAATGATTCAAGCAAGTGATATGGCTGTATCGTTAGGTCTTTTTGAATTTGAAGAAGGTGAACAAGCTGTTTCGGTTGATGGAAAGTTTATGACAGCTACTGAATTAAAGGAAATGTTAATTCCTGTTACACCAACTGAAAACAATCCAGTACCATTCGTAAAACTTGGTGATATTGCAACAATTGAGGAAGTAGGACGCGTTCAATCTGTGTCCCGTACGAATGGAAAGGATGCAATTGCGGTTCAAATTTTAAAAGGACAACAAGATAATACAGTTGATGTTGTTAACGAAGTAAAAGATTTAATTGAAGAGGAACAAAAGAACATTGACGGGCTAATTATTGATGTATCGTTGGATCAAGGTGAACCAATTGAAAAGTCCGTAGCTACAATGGTGGAGAAGGCGCTCATCGGTGGTTTGATTGCGGTCCTTATCATTTTACTTTTCCTACGCAATTTCAAATCAACCGTTATCTCAATCATATCTATACCAGTATCCATTTTTATGGCGCTGTTATTATTACACTGGTTGGATATTACATTGAACCTAATGACACTTGGAGCGGTTACAGTTGCAATCGGGCGTGTAATTGATGACTCCATTGTAGTCGTGGAAAACATATATAGGCGACTTCATTTGAAAGAAGAAAAACTAAATGGTCGTGCATTAATACGAGAAGCAACACTAGAAATGTTCAAACCAATTCTTTCATCTACATTAGTAACGGTTGCAGTATTTGCACCGCTTATCTTTGTAGGAGGAATGGTTGGTGAATTGTTCATTCCATTCGCACTGACAATGACTTTTGCGTTGGGAGCATCTTTGCTAGTTGCGATTACAATTGTTCCTGCACTATCTCATACTCTGTTTAAAAAACAGCTGTATGCTGAAAAAACAGAAGCAAAGCATGAGGAAGCAGGTAAACTTGCAAACTGGTATAAAGGTATCCTAAATTGGACACTCAACCATAAAATCATTGTATCAGCTATTTCTATCTTACTATTAGTAGGTAGTTTAATGTTGACACCACTCATTGGTTTCAGCTTTTTAGGCAGTGAAGAAGAAAAGGTTATGTATTTGACGTATACACCAGCTACTGGTGAGTTAATGGATGAAACGCTTGAAAATGTGGCAGCAGTTGAAGATGAATTGCTAAAACGCAAAGATATTGATATTGTTCAAGTTTCGGTAACGGAAAGTGGAGATCCAATGGCTGCAATGATGGGCGGCGGCGGTGACGGTGCGCTCATGTACCTCATTTTTGATCCGGAAATGGATGACTTCCCAGAAGTCCGTGAAGATATAGAAGAATATGTATTCAACATTGGCCAATCAGGTGAGTGGAAGAGTCAAAACTTCTCGGCTATGTCTATGAGTACAAATGAAGTAAGCTATACGCTTTACAGTGAAGATTTAAATAAACTTTATGATGCTGTAGATCAAGTAGAAGCTGTTATGAAGGATGTAGACGGTTTGGAGGATGTTTCTTCAAGTACAGAGGATGCGTATGTTGAATACAGCTTCAAAGTTGAACAGGATGAACTATTACAATATGGATTAACAACAGGTCAAATTGTGATGATGCTGAATCCTAATCGTTCAGAAGAGGTTTTAACAACAGTTGAAAAAGATGGAAATACGTTAGAAGTAATTGTTAAGCAGGAAGAAGTAGCTGCACCTAAATCAATTGATGATCTTCTTGCGACACAAGTTCCGACAGCGATGGGTACCGAAATGCCACTTTCTGAGCTAGTTACGGTTGAGAAAGGCACAACCTTAAATGCACTTGCTCGTAGTAAGGGTGAGTATTATGCTTCCGTGACAGGAACAATTAGTGAAGATGATATTTCTAAGGTGACAGCTAAGGTCAGCGAAGAAGTTGATGAACTTGACCTTCCGAAGGGTGTATCACTAGGGGTTGCTGGAGTTCAGGCTGACATGAATGAAACATTTACGCAGTTAGGTCTTGCAATGCTTGCGGCAATTGCGATTGTATATTTCATCCTAGTTGTAACATTTGGAGAAGGAGTTGCGCCATTTGCGATTTTATTCTCACTTCCGTTTACAATAATCGGTTCATTTGTCGGGCTGCTTATTGCAGGTGAAACCATCTCTGTGCCTGTTATGATGGGTATGTTGATGTTAATAGGTATTGTAGTAACCAACGCGATAGTATTAGTAGACCGAATTATTCATATGGAACGTGATGGAATGACGATGCGTGAAGCTGTTCTTGAAGCTGGTTCAACACGTCTACGTCCAATTCTAATGACGGCAATTGCGACAATCGGTGCATTAATTCCGTTGTTATTTGGTGAAGGCGGCGGTGGCTTAATTTCTAAAGGACTTGGTATTACCGTTATCGGTGGTCTTGCAAGTTCAACACTATTGACGCTACTAGTTGTTCCAATCGTCTATGAAGTGTTATCAAAAATGTTTAAAAAGGATCGTAAAAATATCCAGGAAAATTAATCAATTAAGCCCTACAAGGTAATACATATCTTGTAGGGCTTTTTTTATTAAATTTTTTCGTTAGATGTGTTGACCTTGACGTTGCGTAAAGGTGTAAAGTGAAGTTATCAGGGGGTGATGAGTTGGAATACACGGTCCAAAAACTAGCAAAATTAGCGGGAGTTAGCACAAGAACATTACGATACTACGATGAAATTGGGATTCTTAAGCCGGCAAGAATCAGTTCATCGGGATATCGTATCTATGGCCAAGATGAAATTAATCTTCTCCAGCAAATCCTTTTCTACCGTGAACTCGGTGTCAATCTAACTGATATAAAACAAATCATGACAGACCCTGCATTTGACGGATCCAGGGCTTTAAAGGAACACCGAAAGCAGCTCCTTGATAAACGAAACCAAATTGATCAATTGATTGCCAATGTAGAAAAAACCATTGCGCAAAAGGAGGGGAGAATAACTATGTCTGATCAGGAAAAATTCGAAGGCTTTAAAAAGAAAGCGATAGAAGAAAATGAGAAAAAGTACGGAAATGAAATCCGTGAGAAATATGGTGAAGACACCGTTCGGAAATCCAATGAAAAATTTATGAATATGTCAAAAGAGGATCATGATGCTGCGACACTTCTTTCTGAAGAACTAATGGAGACATTACGTGAAGCAATGCAGACTGGAGACGCAAAGGGAGAACTGGCGCAAAAGGCAGCCGAATTGCACAAACAGTGGCTTATGTTTTACTGGCCAAGTTATTCAAAAGAAGCGCACGCAGGTTTGGCACAAATGTATGTAGATGATGAGAGGTTCACAGCATATTACGATAAAGAACAGCCGGGGACGGCAAAATTTTTACGCGACGCAATCATCGAATTCACAGGACAAAAGAGTGAATAAATATTTTAGAGGTACGGGTACGCTCGTATCTCTTTTTGGTTCAAGATGCCAGTGATAGGAATACTTCACCCTTATGCATCATAAGGTGTACTAAATGTCCAAGATTTTAAGAGTATCTTCAAAAAAGGGGGAATTTAGTTGGCATATGTAATTACGTCTCCTTGTGGAGCGGAGAAAGCGGCTGAATGTGTAGAGGTATGTCCGGTTGATTGTATTGAACCAGGTGATGACCAGTTTTATATCAATCCCGACATTTGTATTGATTGTGGGGCTTGTGTGTCCGTTTGCCCGGTTGACGCCATTTTTCATGAGGATGAAGTCCCTGACGATGAAGTTGGATTTATAGACTTGGCACGAGAGTTTTTCGACGTCTAAAACGAACCTACATATATAAGTTAGTAACCTATTAAGTAACTACAAACAAAATGTGGTTACTTTTATTTTGGTTTAGGAAATTATAAAATCAAACGATGTGGATAACTTGTACATGGTTTTCTACATCCAGCTCCAGCGCCTAGCCCCTCTCTGGTCTAGCCAATCAGTCAAGAAGGTTAAAGAACAACCTTCTCGCCGTCTCGACTTATGCCTGTCAAGGCTGATTAAGGCGCTCGCGCATTTATTTTATCTATCATGTGTAAACCCTAGATTAAAGGATTTGTTACCACATTTTAACTTTTATATATTAAAATAGATTGTAAGGGGTTTCTTGGGCGCGGGTTCACTTCCACGTCGCAGGAACGATTAGGAGTTAAAGGAGAGGAAGAAATGGAGAAAGTGAATCAAATTCCAGGTGCACTCATGGATTGGATTGTTAAAACCTTAAACAGTGGCGTAAACCCAGAAGCGATTGTAGATGCAATGATTCGAAAAGGCTATGACCCAAGACTCTCTTACACAACTCTGTTTCGAATTGTAGGAAATAAATCGACGCATACAGCAGGTGTACAAGCTCCATATGAATATGAACAGCCCGAGATTGCAAAAAAGGGAAGCACAATACAAGCAAGCGACCGTGAAATTAAGGTATTATCCATAGTCGAAAAACCGTTTATAATGCATGTAGGCAATTTTATGAGCTTTGAGGAATGTGATCAGCTGATTGAACTATCTAGAGAGCGTCTAAAGCCTTCAACCGTTATTGACCCTAAGACAGGGGAAGAAAAGGCTGCTACCGGTCGAACAAGTAAAGGGATGTCTTTTTATTTACGAGAAAATGAGTTTATAAAAAAAATAGAAAATAGAATAATGGAATTAACCGAGTTTCCAATTGAAAATGGGGAAGGCCTTCAGGTACTAAATTATGGAGTCGGTGAGGAATATAAAAGTCATTTTGATTATTTTCCGCCGAGTAAAATTGATCCTGAAAAAGGGGGACAGCGGGTGGCTACGCTTCTAATCTATTTGAATAATGTACCCGCAGGAGGACAGACTGTTTTTCCAAAAGCAGGAGTATCAATTGTTCCAACGAAAGGTTCTGCCGTATATTTTCATTATGGGAACAGCAAGGGTGAGGTAGACCGCTTGTCCCTACACTCCAGTATTCCTGTTTCTGAAGGTGAAAAATGGGTCGCAACGAAATGGATTCGCCAGGATAATATATATAGAAGTCAAATATAAGGCTTTCGATTAGAATTGTCACGGCAATCATGATATAGTTAAGACAATTGGTTGAACTGAAAATGAATTTTTTCAAAAGTCAAATAAATGCATTTCATCGTAGAGAAAGGGGTTCGAACATTGGATAATCAGACAAAAGTGCAGACTTTTAAAGACGTAATGGGTAATTATCCAACTGGCGTAACGGTTGTTACAACGACTGATGAAAATGGGGTGCCGCTTGGGCTTACAGTAAACTCATTTGCCTCTGTTTCATTAGATCCATTATTGATTTTATGGTCGATTGATAAGAGAGTTTCTACTTATGATATCTTTACTAAAACTGATAAATTTGCAGTGCATGTATTGGCTGGTGACCAAGCAGATATATGTGCTCTCTTTGCAAGTAAAGGTACTGATCGTTTTGGTAACTGTGAATGGGAGATGTCTGATAATAATCTTCCAATTCTTAAGGGCGCTGCGGGTGTGTTACACTGTAAAACAATTAAAACGGTCGAAGCTGGTGACCATATGATTCTAATTGGTGAAGTAGTCAAGGTTGAAAACGACAGTAAACCACCGTTACTTTACCATAACCGCAAGTTTGATAGAATACCTGACGAATTTTACAAATAATGTTTAGATACCTTTCCTTCACTAACGCCAAAGGTATATTTATGAAGAAGCGAGTGGCTATATGTGAAACTCATGTCGACATTTATAGATAGTTTGCGATTGCCGAACAAGGCAGCGATGAAGCGGCTGAATAAGCTGGAAATGAGACATACGATTCTTTTTCTACTATCATTGCTGTTGGTTATCGCATTACCAATTGAAATTAATTTACTTTTGGATGACTCTTATAAGGAAAGTGAGATTCCTCAGAATATCTATATCATCCAAATCCTTCTTTTTTACCCGTTTCTGATGCTATTTTTAGGGATCGCGGGGATTTCCGTATTAGCAGGTATAGGCGTAGGTGTAAGTAAACTCGTACACCGCCATTTGAAATTTCAATTTCTATGGAAAATGTGCGCGTTTGCCTTAACAAAACCGATTATCATTTTTTCGGTCGCCAATGTACTGATTGGAACCCATTGGATTGTAAATACAGTTATATATGTATTGTTGTTTTACACAATCTTACGAATGATTTTTCATTATCCGAGAAGAGTAAAAACACGTTAGAGAGGACCGGTATCCCGGTTCTTTTTTATTGGGAAAAAACTTGAAACTTTTTGCAGGAATAACCGTACATACCTAATGTAACGAAAAAGCTAGATTATTAAGGCAATAGTCTCCTAGGCTAGTCTATAAAGGAGGAACACGAATGGAAGCTTTTCTGAAAGTAGTGGGTATGAGAAAGTCCTTCAAAAATGTAGAGGTATTAAAAGATATATCCTTCGAAGTGTTTAAAGGGGAAATTATGGCGATTCTCGGCCCGAATGGGGCGGGGAAGTCAACAACAATCCGTAATATTATGGGGATTATGTATCCAGACGAAGGTTCGGTCACCTTCCAGGGGCATAAGGAAATACCTCGAAATACGATTGGGTATTTACCTGAGGAACGTGGGCTCTATAAAAATGTCAAGGTTATGGATATCCTCCTGTACTTTGCGGAGCTAAAGGACTATCCTTTGAAAAAGGCCAAAGAACGTGCTCTTGCTTATTTAAAAAAGTTTGGGTTAGAAGGTAAGGAAAATTCGTCGGTTGAAGAATTATCTAAAGGTATGGGGCAGAAGGTGCAATTTATCGCTTCAATCTTACATGAACCAGAGTTCCTTATCTTAGACGAACCTTTTTCAGGGCTTGATCCTGTAAGTCAGGAATTATTTAAGGAAGAGATACGGAGCCTTGCTAAAAATGGCACTGCTATTTTATTATCGTCCCATCAGATGAACTTAGTAGAGGAAATGTGTGATCGCTTATTTCTTATCCATCGGGGACAAAAGGTCATTTATGGTTCGATGGATAATGTGAAAAAGGAGTATGCCAACTTCAAATGTACGATCCGTGGTAAGAATGATTTGGAAATACTTCAAGACCTTCCAGAAGTACAACGAGTTGAGCAGCAAGATGAACTTTCAATTTTGTACCTGTCAAAGGATGTTCAGGTAGCGAGTTGGTTAAAGCATTTACCAGACCAACTTGAAATTAATGAGTTATCGATCGATCGTATCTCTTTGCATGAGATATTCATCGATATTGCAACTGACAAGAATTTGTTGCGAGAGGAGGCTACTCTACATGCGTAATGCCTTAAAAGTCGCAAAATGGGAAATAAAAAGGAATATGAAGAATAAGTCCTTTTTAATTGGTTTGTTTTTAACGCCTGCTTTATTCTTAGCGTTTATGTTCATTGGAAGTTTATTTGGCGATTCAGAAGGTGATGAAGAACCAGCAACCACTGTACTCATTCATGATGAGATAGGTGTTTTTGGCATTGTTGAGGAAACAGTTGCTATACAAGAGCTTAATTGGGAACTTGAGACCACAGACAAGAGTAAAGAAGACATAACCGCAGAATTGAAGGAGACCGATAATACTGCATTTATCTCCTTTGAGCAAGAGTCTTTTGATGATGGTGTGATTCCGGTTCAAACGAGTGATGAGATAAGTCCATTTTTCATGAATCAGGTTCGTGTTTTAGAAGTTCCGTTAAAGACTTTACAAATGGAAAAGCTAGGGCTTTCAAATGAACAACTAGCAGCAGTCTCCAAACAACTAACCTTTGAGGAAACCTCAATTGAGGAAACAGAGACTACTGTTGAAGAAGAGTCTAATACAGTAGGTGAAGACCCATTAGAACGCGTAATTCCGGGAGCTTTTGCAGGGATTATTCTGTTATCCATTATATTTTCTGGGATGTATATTTTTCAAAGTGCATCACAGGAAAAGAAGGATAAGGTTGCGGAAATTGTGTTATCGTCTCTCACTCCTGGTGAATTAATGCAAGGGAAAATAATTGGCTATTTTATTCTAGGTATGATTCAAGCAGTTGTGTTTCTTGGGTTCGGAATACCGATAGCGATTTGGAAACTAGATATTCCAATTTTAGAATATTTAATGGGTCCAGAGCTTCTGCTGTTTGTATTGATTGCGATTATGGGGTATCTCTTGTTTGCTGCGATGTTTGTCGGGGTTGGTGCAACGATGGCAGATATGTCGTCAGCAGGTAATTTTCAAGGGATGGTCATGATGTTGCCATTTCTACCGTTTGTATTTATTGGACCGGTTATTGGAGATCCAAGTGGCCTTATTGCTCAAATCGGCTCTTATATTCCGTTTACATCACCAGGTATTTTATTATTACGTCTCACCTTCCTAGAAGAGTGGCCGTGGATTGAGATTATGATATCGTTGGTGATATTAGCTATTAGCATTTGGTTATGTATGAAGCTAGCAGGGAAGATATTTAAAACAGGTATCCTTATGTATGGTAAGAATGCCACACCTAAGGAAATTTGGAAGTGGATACGTTCATAAGGTAATTTATCAATTTGTAAACTTGGATAAGTGTCCTTCTTCACTTTTTTTAAATAAATAAAAAAATGGTCCTGTGAGACACTAACACTATGTGAAATGTTTAGGAGGATTTATATGGAGAAGGACATGCAATACGGAAGTGATTATAAATTTATCCCGGCAACATCCATTGGGAGTGGGGTCGGGATTCAGGTATTACCGGATATCTATACATATACCATCCAAATCGTAAACTTTATAGCAATTGGTGAGCCTAATTCATCCGATTACGTAATTGTTGATGCGGGAATGCCAGGTTCCGCTGAGGAAATAATTGAGGTGTGTAGCGATCGTTTCGGAAAAGATAGTCGCCCGAAAGCAATCCTGTTAACTCACGGCCATTTTGATCATGTGGGTGCCATTATCGAACTAATAGAGCATTGGAATGTGCCTGTATATGCGCATGAGCTAGAAATACCGTTTTTAACTGGCCAAAAAAGCTATCCAGAACCAGACCCTACTGTTGAGGGTGGAATGGTCGCGAAAATGTCACCGCTCTTTCCAAATGAGCCAATTCAGTTAGGGAGTCATGTAGAAAAATTACCAGCTGATGGAACAGTACCACATCTACCGGATTTTCGTTGGATCCATACCCCGGGTCATGCACCGGGACATGTTTCCTTTTTCCGTGAAAAGGATCGTGCCTTAATTGTTGGGGATGCCTTTGTGACAGTGAAACAAGAATCGCTGTATAAAGTTATGACACAGGAGCAGGAGATCAGTGGACCACCACGATATTTAACAACGGATTGGCAAGCATCGAAAAAGTCCGTAGAAACACTAGCGGAACTAAAGCCGGTTGTCGCAATTACGGGACACGGTCTACCAATGACAGGTCAATACTTGGAAGAATCTTTATCGAGACTAGTTAGAGATTTTGACAACATTGCGGTTCCAGACTATGGACGCTATATAGACAAAAATATCCATTAGAAAGGAAACCTGGCTATCAAAAAGAGCCAGGTTTCTTCTACTTAAGCTTATCCACATAAAATAGATAGAACGACAATAAAACGTAAATTAGCATATCTAACGTTCTGAGTATTGCAAAAATATTTCATAAACAGTCTCTTATATAGTATATTGAATAGTAGAATGAATCGGTGAGAGAGGGAAAAATGTGAATATCTCTTCGTTATTATTAGGGTTAGTTATGGTATTAAACATTGTTTTTGCCGTAGTTGTCATTTTTCGTGAAAGAAGAGATGCGAGTTCGACTTGGGCTTGGTTATTAGTATTATTCTTTATACCAGTAGCCGGTTTTATGTTGTATTTATTATTAGGCCGAAATTTAACACGCGATCATCTTTTTCAATGGGATGACTTAAAAAAGAGTGGAATTGAAGAAGTTTTAGAGAAACAAAAGGAACTGTTACGGACACGGAAATTTCAATTTAGTGATCGAGTAACAGAAGATAACCAAGATCTTATATATATGAATCTTGTAAATGACCAAGCGTTGTTTACAAAAAATAATGCGGTTGAGGTTTTTACAGACGGACAGGAAAAATTCAGACGTTTATTTCAAGATATCGAGGACGCAAAGGAATCCATTCATTTGCAATATTATATTATTAAAAATGATAATCTTGGTCGTAAATTAATGGCACACTTAACAAAGAAGGCAAAAGAGGGTGTTATGGTCAGGGTGCTCTATGATGAATTAGGTTCAAGAGCATTGACAAAACGATTTTTTAAAGAGTTCCGTGAAGCGGGCGGTATAGTCGAGGTCTTCTTTCCGTCAAAACTTAGATTTATTAACTTACGGATGAACTTCCGAAACCACCGTAAGCTAGTGATTATTGATGGTAAGGTTGGGTATGTTGGTGGATTTAATGTAGGTGATGAGTACTTAGGGTTGAATTCTAGATTTGGTTATTGGCGTGATACACATTTGAGAATCAGAGGAAATGCAGTTGATACTATGCAGGCCCGCTTTATTTTAGATTGGAACCAGGCCTCTCGTGACTTTGATATTATGTATGATCCGGAATTATTTCCGATCGAGAATGTCAGACTGGGTAACGTCGGGATTCAGATTGTAACAAGTGGTCCTGATTCAGAGTTTGAACAGATTAAGAATGCCTATATTAAAATGATTTACTCGGCGAAAAAATCAATCTATATGCAAACACCTTATTTTATTCCGGATAAGAGTTTGCTTGATGCTCTTCGAGTGGCATGTCTTTCAGGCGTAAAAGTAAATATTATGATTCCTGATAAACCTGACCACCCTTTCGTTTATTGGGCAACCCTTTCCCATATTGGAGAATTACTCCCTGTTGGGGCGAATGTGTACATATATAGCAATGGCTTTATCCATTCAAAAACGCTCATTGTTGATGAGGAGATTTCTTCAGTGGGTACTGCTAATATCGACGTGAGAAGCTTCCGATTAAACTTTGAAGTAAACGCATTTTTATATGATGAACATATATCAAAAGAGCTTACAGAAATTTTTAGACAAGATATTAAACAATCGAAACTCTTGACGTACGAAGAATATGGAAAAAGAGGCGCTAATATAAAATTCAAAGAATCCATCTCAAGACTACTATCACCAATCCTGTAGTAAATCATTTTTTCGATGGGCGTACATCACTGTATGGGCTCCATCGATTTTTTTATTCAACATTCACTACATATAGGTAGGTTTAAAGGGGGAATATATTTGAATCTAATGAAGATTAATACAGAAGTATTTTACAGTATTAATGGGTTAAGTGAGGATCTATCGTTTTTGAATCAACCGATGATTTTAATTGCAAATTATACGTTGTATTTCCTTATTCTCGCTATAATTATCTTTTTAATAATGGGTAAAAAAAATCGCATGATGGTCGTTAGTGCCTTGCTTTCAGTTGGAATAGCAGTACTACTTGGAAGAGTGGCGGGGCTGTTTCATACCAATAAACAGCCATTTGCTGAATTGCCTAATGTCAATCAATTAATTGAGAAGGCAGTGGATAATTCATTTCCAAGTGACCATACGATGATATTCTTTGCCGTTTGTTTCACTATTTTCTTATTTAAGAAACCAGGTAGATATCTTTGGATGACACTTGCATGTTTGGTAGGATTTGCGCGGATATGGGTGGGAGTCCATTATCCTGGCGATATCGTAGTAGCTGCATTGCTTGCCATGCTGTCAGCTTTTCTTTTACATGTTACGTTGTCAAAAAGCAGGTTCAGGTTATTAATACGAAAAAAAGAGATCGAAATGCCTACAACAAAAGAGAAAAACGTATGATTCGTATTTTTAGGACGTGATTTCTGACTTTCAGATCATAAATGAAGGGCAGTATAAGGGAGGAATAGTTGATGAATAATCATTTAGTATTGCAGACTGACTTTGGAATTGGAGACGGAGCCGTAAGTGCAATGTATGGTGTTGCCTTATCGGTGAACCCAACTCTCCCTATATTTGACCTTACTCATGATATCACGCCTTTTAACATCTGGGATGGTTCTTATCGTCTTTTCCAGACTATTAAGTATTGGCCAGAGGGTACTGTCTTTGTTTCAGTGGTTGATCCTGGTGTTGGTTCCGATCGTTTAAGCATAGTGGTGAAGACGGAAACCAATCACTATATAGTGACACCTGATAATGGAACAATCACCCATGTAAAACATACATTTGGGATCAAAGAGGCAAGGATTATTGATGAAGACAAGAACCGTTTGCCTCATTCTGGAGAATCATACACCTTTCATGGTAGGGATGTATATGCATACACTGGAGCAAGGCTTGCTTCTCATGTTATTACGTATGAGGAGGTTGGCCCCACTGTTCAGGTTGAGTCTTTAGTGGAATTGTCTATGTTTGAGGTAAGTGTTGATAATGATTCAGTCATCGGAAATATTGATATTCTAGATGTTCGTTTCGGAAATCTGTGGACCAATATTAATAGGGACCATTTTCTTCAACTAGAATATAAGTATGGCGATCTGTTCGATGTTCTTATTAATCATGATGGAAGGAATGTCTATAAAAGCACAATGAAATATGGACGTTCCTTCGCTGATAGTGAGCTTGGCGAACCATTAATCTACGTAAACTCATTAGATAAAATGGCGGTTGCCCTTAATCAAGAGTCCTTTGCAGAAAAGTACCAAATTGGAACGGGTGCAGACTGGACGATTACAATAAGGAAAAAGCAATAATACATAAAAAAACACCGTTCACATTTTAAACGGTGTTTTGTCGGTTTAAGTTAGTGGCTTATTTTGCTTTAAAAGATTTGAAGCAGGGAGTGTAATAATTTTTCCTCCGATTTGCACGTGGATGGAATCGTTAAAAATGGCTTTTACTATCCCTTTTAGTTGGACAGTTGAATTAACCGCGATCTCTTTTTTGGTATCGTTATTGGTGGTCATGGCAATTCTCCTCTCAGGGTTCTTCTTATTTATTTAGAGGCTAAAAAAACAAACATAATCAGTATGAGTTTATTTTCAACTGATTAAAGTTATATCCTATAATTATGAAGATTATACTCTTAAATATATCATTATATTATTATTTTACATTGAATATTTTGTCTTGTGCAAGTTTCACATACTGGTAAGATATGCTTTTCTTATTCTAATAATAAAATAGATTGAAAATTTTGTCATTACTATTTTTAGAATGTGTTAAAATAATTTTTTCTTCAAAGTATTTGGATGCCAAGAAAAAGAGAAGGGGGCATAATCATGGTCCAAAGGTTCATTTTGCTTTTCATTATATGCTCGGTATGTGTATTATCTTCTTGTGATTTGAAGGAACCTAAAGAGGTAGAGGAGATGGCGCATAGTAACCACAATTTGGAGAAAAGGGAAAAGCCTGATTCTGAATCAAGGTCTACTGATGAAGGTTCTTGGAAGTACGAATACTTACTTGAAATTGTGGGAGAATCTCCAGTTCTAGGAAAAAAGGCTTTCACATCTATGCAAAAATGGCGGAAGGATATCTTAGAATTCTCAAAATCTCAAGATAATGTGTTTATCAATGGTCCAAATAAAAAACAAGTCGCTTTAACATTTGATGATGGACCAGATCTTGAAGTGACTCCAGCGGTTATTGACGTTTTGAATAAATATGGGGTAAAGGGGAATTTTTTCTTTTTGGGAAAAGAAGCGGAAAAGTATCCGGAAATCGTGGAGAAGGCATATAAAAACGGGCATCTTATCCTAAGTCATAGCTATAACCATGTCGAACTAGATAAATTGGGGATAGCAGAAATTCACAACGAACTCAAGCAAGCGGGGAATGTAATTGAATCAATTATCGGTAAAGAGCCAGCCTTGATAAGGACACCTTTTGGAGAGACGAATGCATTAGTGGCAAACGTAGCGAAGGAAAATAATTATTCAATTATCCTTTGGTCTATTGATACACTTGATTGGGCTCAGAATAGCACAGATGTAATCTATTCAAATGTAGTTGAGAACATCCGTAATGGCGATATCATTCTCATGCACACGGATACTGACGAGTACGATACATATGAGGCTTTGCCAAGAATCATTGAAGAATTACAGAGACAGGGTTTTGAATTGGTGGACTTAGAAACAATGCTTGGAAAACCGGCCTATCAATAAAGACAGAATCGTAGGCTAATAAAGATACAGCCTACGATTCTATTTATTTACTTTTTCATTATGTGCTTCCAAGTATCGATGACAACACTAACCGATATAATGAATAATATCAGAGCTAGAACTGGGTGTAGTGCTCCGACCCATGGTGTAACACGTATGAAATTAGCACTAAAGTACATACCAAAAACCAAAGAGGCAATACCTAATACGTACCAAAAAGCCCAACGAGGCATTTTTCCAATAATGGCAGTTATCAGCATGAGTATGGGTACATTCAGTCCTAAGATATGAACGAGTGTTGTGTGTTTTAACCAATTTTCTGCTCCTACAAAGATTGCCATTCCAGCGGTAAAAACCTGTGCAATCACAAAAAGTGCAAATAAGAATGCTAAAGTTATATAAAGGCCTTGGCCAACTCGAATCCGTGTAGTTAAGGTGGTTTGTTCCACTAGGTATTCATCCCTTCTTAGAAAAACGCCCATCAAGAGGGCGTTTTAATCTATTTAATACTTACTTTTCCACTTCTTACTTCAATATTTACATCATAGGTACCTGCACCATATGTACCTTGAATACTTCCTTTATTTCTTACTGATTCATCAAGGGATAAGTCGTTTGAGATGTAGCCGCTACTTGCTTTACCGTTTAACGTGAAGTCAGCATTATTTGGTAAATCAAGGTCAAATGCACCTGATCGAACACTTGCATCAATCGAATCATTCAGTTCGGCAATGGTTGCTTTTAATCGACCAGAGCGTACCTCAGCCTCAAGTTTTCCTTTATACTCATCTACTGTTACATTCCCAGAACGAACTTCAATTTCACCGTTATTGGTTGTTATCGTCTCGACTCTAGAATTTCCTGAAGCAACATTATGTGTGAAAGAGTCAACAGTAAGGTTTTGTAATCTGAAATTTCCGGAATGAACATCTGCTGAGAGTTCGCTAAGTTTCATAGTTGAACCATCAAACTCCATATGACCAGAGCCGACTCTAAGTGAGAGATTACGGTCAAAATCTTCCGGAATATACACAGTTAGTTCGGTGCGATCAAAGAAAGGGAACCAGCCCCAGTTTAAAAAACCACGCTCATAGCTTACTTCTATTGAATCTCCACTCTTTGAAACATGAACTTCTCCTCTACCTTGCAATTCGGCTTTTACATCCTCGCGGTTATCTGGCACAACCTTCGTACTAATTGATGATATATCGATTTCAATTTCATCAATCTTCTCAGTAACTTGGGCCGAATCTCCGGAATTTCCAAAAGGGAGCCATGGAATGCGATAAAGATTTGTCATTAGTAAATAAACTCCAATTAGAATGAAAAATATGATGATGATTTTCTTCATTTTTCTAACCTACCTTTTTATTTAAGTAATTGTTCTATCCTTATGGTACTGGAAGAATCATTGCTATGTAACGAACTACCGATATATTTCCAAATACGACCTGAGGCGTATAAAAAAAGCAGATTGTGTAAGTTACAATCTGCTCTACGTTGATGATTTAATCTATTTTAACCCAGTCCTGTGACCATTTTTGAATTTCATCCATTAGAGGCTTTAGTGCTAAACCCTTTTCGGTTAACGAGTATTCAATGCGAACAGGAGTTTCCGGGTAAACATGTCTTTTTACAATTCCTTGATTTTCTAGATCCTTAAGTCTTTCTGAAAGGACTCTTCCGCTTATTCCTATTGAAGATTCAATCGTGCAAAAGCGCTGTGGACCGGAGAGGAGTTGATATATTAAAAGTCCCGTCCAGCGTTGACCTAGTAAATTCATAGCTTTTTCAAATTTAGGACAAATTACATTTGTATCCATATTTTCTTCACCTCTATAAACATATATTATAACGCATTGTAAGAAATAATAAACTAACTTGACATAATATGATTACAAAAATATAATTACTTACATAAAGTAAGTAAATAAAAGTTAATAGGAGGCACAAAATGAAATATCAACGTCCACCATATACATTTGTTGAACTTGTAGAATTAAAGGTAACTGATTTACAACGATCTTTATCTTTTTATGAAAATATAATTGGTTTTAAAGTATTAGAACAACAGGAGAAAAAGGTGCTTTTAACAGCTGACGGTAAGACGCCATTGGTATCGATTGAGCAACCAGACAATATCACACCAAAAGAACCGCGCAAAACAGGACTTTACCATTTCGCACTGCTTTTACCTACTCGCGCTGATCTTGGTAAGGTGTTATTTCACTTAGTCCAAAATAATGTTCCGATTGGCGCATCTGACCATGCGGTAAGTGAAGCCTTATACTTAGATGACCCAGATGGGAACGGCATTGAAATCTATGCGGACCGTCCTGACACAGAATGGGAATGGTCTAATGGCGAAGTGAAAATGGTGACAGAGCCATTAGATGGTCAAGGTGTACTTGCTGCTGCAAATGGCGAAAAATGGAATGGCCTTCCAAAGGAAACGGTAATGGGACACATTCATATGCATGTCTCAGACTTGGTTAAAACAGAGGAATATTATACGAAAGGTCTAGGGTTTGATGTGGTGACTCGTTACGGAGGGATGGCATTGTTCATTTCAACTGGTGGATATCACCATCATATTGGGCTTAACACATGGAATGGCGTAGGCTCACCTGCACCATCTGAAAATAGTGCAGGTATCAAACAATTCACACTTGTATTTCCAACTGAAGCTGCCATTCAATCAACTGTTGAAAACCTAAAGAAAATCGGTGCAAATATCGAGGAGGAAGATGGTGTTTTATTTACAAAAGATCCTTCTCAGAACAAAATAAAACTTGTTGTTGCGTAAACTAACCGTACCCCAAAATCAATTCCTGATCCTCAATGAAGAAAAAGGAAGTAGGTTCTAGCTTGTTAAATAGTGAATTATCCGATAAAATAGCCATTATATTAATAAACATATAGTGATGATAGGAATGAGTAGCGGTTTATCTCCCTGTTGCAGAGAGCCGGTGGTTGGTGCAAACCGGAACATAGTTAACTGTGAATTACCTCCTTGAACTTTCTTTGTGAACCCATAAACTTATATATTGAGTATGGAAACTAGCAAAGAACGGACGAGCCGTTAATTCGATTGAGCGGAAGATAACGTATCTTCAACAAGGGTGGTACCGCGTGCAACCACGTCCCTTTTAGTAGGGGCGTGGTTTTTTGTGTTTTTTAATAAGAAAAATTACTAAGGAGGAAAAGATAATGGAAAATTTTATCGAACAGCTTACAGCCGATCAAAAAGTCGAACTAGAAAGGCAATTTGCCATTTATACAAACGGTATTCAGGAAGTTGTCCCTGCATATGAGTTAAAGCAGAAAATTGCAAAGTCCATTGTGACAAACAAACCATTAAAAGTAAAATTAGGCCTCGATCCATCTGCTCCTGATGTTCACCTAGGCCATACAGTTGTCTTAAATAAATTAAAGCAGTTTCAGGAAAACGGCCACGTGGTTCAGTTATTAATTGGTGACTTCACAGGGAAAATCGGTGATCCAACCGGAAAGTCTATTGCTAGAAAGCAGCTGACAGATGAAGAGGTTAAACATAATGCAAGAACATACTTCGAGCAGTTTGGAAAAGTACTAGATACGGAGAAGGTTGAGCTTCATTATAATTCAAAATGGCTATCTTCACTACAGTTTGAGGATATTATCAACCTAGCTGCAAGTATAACTGTTGCGCGTCTTCTTGAAAGAAATGATTTCTCGGAGCGCTTGGCTACTGGTAAGCCTATATCACTTCACGAATTTTTCTACCCTCTCATGCAGGGATATGACTCTGTTGAGTTAGAAAGTGATATCGAGCTGGGCGGAAATGATCAGCATTTTAACGTTTTAATGGGAAGACATTTACAAGAGCATTTTGGAAAAGAAAAGCAGGTCGTCATCCTTCTCCCATTATTAGAGGGTCTTGATGGTGTTGAAAAGATGTCGAAGTCTAAAAATAACTATATTGGTGTTGATGAGGCACCAAATGAAATGTATGGAAAGACGATGTCCATCCAAGACGAAATGATGGCGAAATACTTTGATTTAATCACCGACTTATCATTAGAAGAAAAAAATGAAATCAAAGAAAACATCCAAAACGGTACTCTACACCCGCGTGATGCTAAAATGCTTTTAGGAAGAACAATCGTGAGAATGTACCATGGAGAAGAGGCGGCACAGCAGGCAGAAGAACATTTTAAGACAGTTTTTCAAAAGGGAGTAATTCCAGAAGATATCCCTGAGGTCCTTTGGTCTGGTGGGGATACGATTTCAATCATTGACCTTCTAGTTCAATTGGATTTACAAAAATCTAAAGGTGAAGCCCGAAAGATGATTCAAAACGGTGGAGTAAAACTAAACGGAGAAAAGGTGGAGGAAATCCATCTAGAAGTTGAAGTGGAAAATGACTTAATTATTCAAGTTGGTAAGCGAAAGTTTGCTAAAATAAAAAAATAATGAAAATGGGGTGGCATTTGTGATGTCGCCCCATTTTCTCTTCAATCAGATGTTATTTTCCAATAAACATTTGTGTCCAGTAGTTACCGCTTGCTTGATGACCCACTCCGATATGAGTGAAATCTGGATTTAGAATGTTTTTACGATGTCCCTCACTATTCATCCATGCGTTTACAACGGCTTCAGGGGAAGATTGCCCTTTTGCAATATTCTCACCTGCAGTCTTGTATGACACTCCGAAGTCCCTAATCATATCAAATGGAGAACCATAAGTCGGACTTGTGTGGGAAAAATAATTTTTTTGCTGCATATCATTCGATTTTGTTTTTGCAACCTTGCTCAAGGATGTATCAGTTTGAAGAGCTGGCAAGCCGTTTTTCTTACGTTGTGCATTTGTTAGGTCTATTACCTGTCTTTCAAATTGACTTATTCCGGCTGTCCCTTGATTAGTAGGGGCTGGTGCAGGAGTAGGTGCAGGCTTTTGTGCCTCTGGCTGACGTTGTTGCTCGGTAGGAGCTCCTTGTCTGCTTTGATTATCCTGTGCCGGTGCATTATTGGTAGGTGGAGGCACTGCGTTATTGGGGCCTCCAGAATATTGATAGTTCCCATTTGGATGCTGTACAACAATTTTTTTATTAATGAAACGAAAATATTTTCGTTCTCCCTGTGAATGTTGAACACTTGATGTATGTGGATATCTATCACTAGACATGGATGTCCGATACGGACGATCTTGTTTAATGAGATGGCCGTTATTTACATTTTCTACATTTGCGGAGCGGTCTTGGTCTGCTGCATTATTGTTATCAGTGTTGTTACAGCCAGACAATAAAAGTATGGCAGAACCAAGAATCGCGAAACCTGTTTTTGTAAATCTGTGCAAGATTAATTCCTCCTTTGCTTAATTCGATTTACCTTCATATTTTGCCATCATCCAAACAAAAGTATTGGTGGTAATAAAAGAGAAAGCCTAATCGAGCACAGTGTAATATTTAACAAAAAAGACAGATTCAAAAAGAATCTGCCTCACTGATTATTTAGCAACCTTCAGCATTATTGATATGAAGGGGAGGAGGTACTAACCATCCTTTTTCTTTGTTTAAGCGTAGTGCTTTTGCACCGAATTGGGCCTTCTTCATATGAAACTGGCCGTACATTGTTGCGATATCTTCCCGAATGGATTGACCAATAATCGTACTACACGTTACAAGTCCTGCTGCTATATCAGCTGAAACTTTTGCAGCAATTTCGGGGTCAGTGAAACGTGCACCTGGAGGTATATTTTCAAGGCATGCATTTGGTCGTTCTGGAGGTGCTGGAGGTAGGCCAACACCATTTTCTTTTAGAACTATTTCAATTTCTTCTATTTCCATCTTAAGGCCATTTTCAAGTATGTCTTCGAGAAGCTTTCTTAGATCTTCATCACCTGTATGGTTAAGTAAGGTTTGGTAAGCTGAAACCATTCCTTTTGCAGCTAATAAATGTGACCATACACTAAAAACTTCACCGTAGTGCAATGGCTCTTCTTTTGGATTTCCGCTTAGAATTCCCATCATCATCCTCCTCAATTTTTGCGTTCTCATAACATCACCTTCTTTTTGAGAAGACATAATTAGAATTCGCAGGAGGATAGGGTTTTATGTGAAGAATAAAATGACAAAATATCGTCTGAAAATAACGATAATAACTTCAGTATCAATTACTCAATCAAGGCATATATATTTTTTAGGGGTTGTATTCACACTTTAAGGACAAGTTTCTGAGGTAACTGGGGCTCTCAATGGAAAGGAAACGTAGTGTGGTTTTGTAAATTTGGTTGAAACAGAAAAATCCATTGTTGCAAATCCAATGGATTTTTATAGACCTCTGGAAAGGGGGAATATCTTTATTAGCAAGCAACTAGTATGAGATCGCTCTCGTTAACGAGCTCTACCTTGAATAGGAATTCCATTTGTTTGATCTCATACATCCCATTTTCATACGCAAAGACAACTTCATACAAAGCGTTATTATAGACAACCTTATCACCTTGTTTCATGGAAGACCTCCTAATCACATAAGCTTATCCTTAGTGTAATATAACAATCCCCCATCAGCTATACACCTTTAGTAATATAGTGTTTGTAAAAAAGTACTGTTTTTATAGATTTATTGTAGTTATTGTGTAAAAAAACCATGTATAGACAACTTCTTATCATGGTGGTAAAATGAACTGCTGTAATTAAGTTAATGTCCTTTGGTTACACTAAATTGTAATCGTTGTCTTGTTTGAAATCATTGATTTTTTAGAGTGAAGTTGTTCAGAGGACTAGAAGGAAAAAATATATAGGAGGAATGTACATCATGATGAAATATCTTCAAAAACTTGGTCGCTCATTGATGTTACCTGTTGCAGTATTACCAGCAGCAGCCATCTTGATGGGTATCGGGTATTGGATTGACCCTCAAGGTTGGGGTGGAGGAAGCCCAATTGCGGCTTTCTTAATCAAAGCAGGGGGATCGATTATTGACAACATGTCAATCCTGTTCGCAGTAGGTGTAGCGTTAGGAATGTCAAAGGATAAAGACGGGTCAGCTGCATTAAGTGGATTGGTAGCGTTCTTAACAGTAACAACATTACTTTCGACAGGTACAGTAGCGATGCTTCAAGGGGTTGACCCAGGAGAAGTAAATGCCGCTTTCGGAAAAATTAACAATCAGTTTATAGGAATTATCTCAGGTATTATTGCATCTATTATGTATAATCGTTTTAGTAATGTACAGTTACCAGATGCGTTAGCCTTTTTTAGTGGAAAGCGACTGGTTCCAATCATGACATCGGTTGCAATGCTAGTTGCTTCCCTAATTTTGCTATTTGTATGGCCGGTAATCTATTCTGGATTGGTTTCGTTTGGTAAAGGAATTCTGGACTTAGGAGCAGTAGGCGCTGGTTTATATGGATTCTTTAACAGATTATTAATCCCAACAGGTCTTCATCATGCGTTAAACTCCGTATTCTGGTTTGACGTGGCTGGTATTAACGATATCAATAATTTCTTAAGTGGTACAGGTGAAAAAGGTGTTACTGGTAGATATCAAGCTGGTTTCTTCCCGGTGATGATGTTTGGATTACCTGCTGCGGCTTTAGCGATGTATCACACTGCAAAGACAGCAAGAAAGAAACAAGCTGCTTCATTATTAATGGCAGCAGCATTTGCAGCATTTTTTACAGGTGTTACAGAGCCACTTGAATTTGCATTCATGTTCTTAGCACCTGCATTATATGTTGTTCACGCAGCTTTAACTGGTATTTCATTGTTTATTGCAGCAACATTTCAATGGACTGCAGGGTTTGCGTTTAGTGCCGGTTTTGTTGACTTTTTCTTAAGTTTGCGAAATCCGATTGCTAATCAACCTTGGATGTTATTACTACAGGGGCTAGTAATAGGAGTTATCTATTATCTCTTATTCCGCTTCTTGATTGTTAAATTCAATCTTAAAACACCTGGCCGTGAGGATGAAGAAGCCGGCGAAGCTACTTCACAGACAGACGGTAAATCTAAATTTGCAGCCATGGCAGCTCAAATTTATGAGGGGCTTGGTGGAGATGAAAATGTAACGTCTGTTGATAACTGCGTAACTCGCCTACGACTTGAAGTGAAAGATATGGATAAAGTCGATCAGAAGAAAATTAAAGCAACTGGCGTTCCGGGAATCAATATCGTGGGTAAAAACAGCATCCAAGTTATAGTTGGTACCAACGTTCAATTCGTTGCTGATGAGGTTCATAAAATTCGTAAAGAGAATTAATGATGAGGGCCGTCCTAAGAAGGACGGTTCTTTTTTTACATACAAATCACAATAATTTTATCATGAAAAGGGAAAAGTAAAGTAAAATTAAGGTGGTGCACAGAAAAGAGAAACGTAGAAGGAGTTTAGACATGATTATTGCAAATCTAACTATCTATTCTGAAGAAGGCATTATTGAAAAAGGATTCGTAGAAATCGTTGGAGAAAAAATTGCGCGGGTAGGTGCAATGAGCGAACTTCAAAAAACAGATCAGGATGAGGTTATTACATTTGATGATTCATACTCATTGATCCCGGGAATGATCGATTTACATATCCATGGGGCAAGCGGAGCAGATGTAATGGACGCAACTCCTGAGGCATTAGATACAATGGCAACGGCACTACCAAAGGAAGGTACAACTAGCTTTCTTGCGACGACAATGACGAAGTCAAAAGAGGATATCGAAATAGCAATTCGTACAATTGCATCATACATTCCGAAGCAGGACATTGGAACTGCGGAGATTTTGGGAGCCCATCTAGAAGGTCCGTTTTTATCACCCAAAAGAGCAGGTGCACAACATCCGGGTAATATTATAAATCCCGATGTAGAGCTATTTAAAAAGTGGCAATCTTTATCGGGAAATCATATTCGACTTGTCACATTAGCGCCAGAGGAACCGGGGGGACTTGAGTTAACAACCCATTTAAAAAATACAGGCGTAGTTGCTTCTATTGGTCACTCAGATGCAGTCTATGATGAAGTGGAAGCAGCAATAGAGGCTGGTGTTACACATGCTACCCATCTATTTAATGGGATGCGAGGAATTCATCATCGTGAACCAGGTGTAGCAGGCGCGGTGCTATTACATGACGAAGTGAAGTGTGAAATGATTGTCGATGGCATTCATATAGCACCTAAGATGGTAAGGTTCGCTTATAAAAATAAAGGAAGCGAGGGCTCTATTCTTGTAACCGATGCTATGCGTGCAAAGTGCCTCGGAGCAGGGATGTATGACTTAGGTGGCCAAGAGGTAATTGTCAATGAAGAACGAGCTGTATTAAAAGATGGAACTTTAGCAGGAAGCATATTAAAATTAAATGATGCAGTTCGAAACATGATGAAATATACGGGGTGTTCTCTTCGTGATATTACCCAAATGACAGCTGTTAATCCAGCAAAGCAAATTAATGTGTTTGACCGAAAAGGAAGTATTAAAGCTGGTAAAGATGCAGATGTTGTAATTGTGAATGATCAATTAGAGGTAATCATGACATTTTGTCGTGGAAAACTAGCTTATTCAAACAGGGGGGAATAATAATGAAAATTGTAGCGGTAAAAGATTTTGCTGAAATGAGCAAAATGGCAGCAGCAAAGATATCTCATCAAGTAAAAGAAAAACAAAATTCAGTTTTAGGTCTAGCTACCGGTGGTACTGTTGTCGGTACATATGAGGAGTTAATTAAGGATCATAAGCAAAATCAAACGTCTTATGAAGAAATACATACAGTGAATCTCGACGAATATTTAGGAATCGATAAGGACAATCCAAACAGTTACCATCAGTTTATGATGGAGAATCTTTTCTCTCAAATCAATATTAATCCAGAAAATATCCATATCCCATATGGATTGGCAACGGATTATGAGGAAGAAAGCAAGAAGTATGAAAAAGTGATTTCTGATTTAGGTGGAGTAGATCTTCAATTGCTTGGAATTGGGGTAAATGGACACATTGGGTTTAATGAGCCTGGAACATCTTTTGATTCAGTCACACATGTTGTTGAGTTAGAAGAATCAACACGTCAAGCCAACAAACGATTTTTCAATAGTATTGATGAAGTACCAACGCACGCCATTACAATGGGAATTTCAACAATTATGAAAAGTAAGGAAATCCTATTGCTCGTATCAGGTAAAACAAAGGCTGAAATCCTAGAAAAGGTTATAAACGAGGGTATTACTGAAACGATTCCTGCTACCGTATTGAAAAATCACCCTAATGTAACCATTATTGCGGATGAAGAGGCACTTTCATTAGTAGATGATGAAAAAAAGAGGGAATTTGATCAAGATAAAGAAGAATTCTCTAATAAGTACATACTTGCAAATTAAAGTTGTGATTATTTCTATCCTGACAGTGGAAGTATAAAGTGGAAATGGTTCAATCATTGCAAAGGGGGTATCAACATGAAACGCCTACTAGATTGTACAGCCTCGGATTTCAAAAAAATGAACGGACAGGACTTAAAACAATCCATAAAAGCTTCAGAAGGAAGGGTTATTTTATCAGAGGTGATTGGTTCTTTCCAACCAATGTACCCAAGTGTGACAAATGCTGAAATGGCATCAGCCTTTGGCGCTGACCTACTTATCTTTAATTACTTTGATGTCTTCTCACCTTTTGTTGAAGGTTTTCAAGCCCAAGAAGGTGAATCAATTGTTGAGAAGCTAAAAGAACTAACAGGTAGACCGATTGGTTTAAACCTTGAGCCCGTCGATCCGAATGCGATACAGCTTGAAAAACTAAATCAACTTCCGAAGGGTCGATTAGCGACAGAAGAATCATTAAGTGAAGCAAAGAAACTTGGTTTCGACTTTGTATGTTTAACTGGTAATCCCAAAACCGGGGTAACAAATAGTGAAATTGTAGTAGCCATAAAAAAGGCACGTGAGGTTTTTGGTAACGAGGGTCTCATTATAGCCGGAAAAATGCACGGCGCGGGAGTAGCCAATGAATCGGGTAGTGGTATCATTTCGGAAACCGCTCTTGAAAGCTTTGTTGAAGCGGGGGCAGATGTAATTTTAATGCCAGCACCTGGAACTGTTCCAGGAATTACGCTCGAATCGACAGAGAAAAATGTCCGTTTTGTTCATTCAAAGGGAGCGTTGGTGATGTTGACTATAGGTACTAGTCAAGAAGGCGCGGATGAAGCGACTATTCGTCAAATTGCCTTAACAAGCAAAATGGCAGGTGCAGATATCTACCATATCGGTGATGCGGGTTACCATGGTATAGCAGTTCCAGAAAATATCATGACATATTCAATTGCTATCCGAGGAAAGCGTCATACTTACATAAGGATGGCTGCATCAGTTAACAGATAATAGTAGGGAGATGAGGTGAACATAATTTGTGTGTTTCCCTCATCTCCGTTTTTTACGACCTCGTTTGCGTCCCCTTATGACAAACAGCAAAATGAAACCAATTACAGCCCCAATCGTATTTAAAATAATATCGTCTACATCAAAGCTACCAAGCATACTGAAAAGTTGCAAGACCTCGAGTGAAGTGATCCCTATGATGAAAACTACGATAAACCTGAAGAAATTTGTAAGCCTTGGAAAAAGAACCGGCAAGATGATACCAAACGGTATAAATACTCCGATATTTCCAGCCATATTTATAACCCAGATGTGAAAAGGAAAATGATCGTAGTAGGTAAAGTAATTCCTTATCGTTGAAAAAGGCGTGAGGTTGTACCGGAATTCAGAACCTTTTGTCCGGGAAAATGCAAAAAACATCCAATAAAAAAGGAATAGTGTATAGGTGATTAACACCGTACCAGCCAAAAAACGTTTTGTAGCTTGTCCCAACTTTTTTATTTCTCCAATCCTCGAATATTATACTCATCTACTCTACCGTAAAATAGAAGCAATGTCACATGTGTTTTTCGTTTTTAGTTATTTCGATTATAATGAGGGTAACGCTTACGAAAAAAGGATGTTGTAAAAATGGATATGATTACTTGGTTGCAAATTGGACTAGGAATAGTCTTTATTTTTCTTATCATTAATTCTTTTGGACCTGTAAAGGACCTTGCTCATTTATCAGAGGTAGATTTTAAGGAAAAAATGAAAAAACCACAGAATGTGACACTTATTGATGTGCGTAACCCCTATGAATTTCGAGCAGATCATATTGAAGGCGCAATTAATATTCCGCTTAATAAAATCAAACGAAACAAAGCTGAAATTCCAACTAATAAAGACATCGTTTTATATTGTCAAACTGGAATTCGTAGTAAGCAAGCTGCGAAAGCGATTAGAAGAAGACATAAGGACTTGCCCCTTGCACATTTAAAGGGTGGCCTTTTTAGTCTGAATACTACCTCTACACCTGATAAAAAACAAAAGTAAGTTATGAAACCGTACAGAAACCATCACGTTTGACTGTACGGTTAATTATACATATAATAAAAGAGTAGGAGAATGCTAGAAGAGTGCGTTCAAAATTCTTTAGAAGGGGTGATGTCGTTGGGAAGTTATACCGTATTGGTGAGTTAGCAAGAGAAGCAAATGTATCAAAACGAACTATTGATTATTACACACAACTAGGTATTTTAACTCCTATACGAACAGACTCTAACTATCGTATTTATGGTGATGACGCGGTTGATACTCTTCATCTAGTTGCACAGTACAAGGAGTTAAACATTCCTTTACTTGAAATCAAGGAAAAGGTGGCATTGTTTCATACAAGTCGCCTAGAACAGGAGAGTGTTTTAAAATACACTCAGGCTCTTTCAAAGCGTATCGAGTATTTAGAAACTGAACTCAAAGAAATGAAGCCCATTTTAGAGTCTCTGCCTGAAGAGCAACAAAAATTTGTGATAAACAAAATGTCTACACAAAGCATGGCACTCGCGAAGCTAATTACAGTTCTGTTTACTTAATTAAGCGAGCTTGCGGGTCTCTAATGAATAAAATTAATAGATTAATAAATTTACAGAATAAATAATTAATAATACAAATACTTTATATAAACAACATTTCTTTAACATGCAATGTAAGAAATGAAATAAAACTAAAACTTACCTATTTAGGAGGTGTAATCCTTACTCGTTTCGAACGTGTAAGGAAACTATTTGGAGATATTTAATTTGGTCATGGTTGCAATTTTAATTGCGTTAACTGCCTTTTTCGTAGCGTCGGAGTTTGCGATTGTAAAAGTAAGAAGCACTCGCATCGACCAACTCGTGTCAGAAGGGAGGAAAAGCGCAATTGCAGCTAAGACTGTAACCTCAAATCTGGATGAATACCTGTCTGCTTGTCAGTTAGGTATTACAGTAACAGCTTTAGGACTTGGATTCCTTGGCGAATCGACATTCGAAGCATTACTACATCCATTGTTCGGTATGATAAATATCCCGGATTCTGTTTCAACTGCTTTATCAATTACAATTGCGTTCCTGATTATTACGTTTTTACACGTAGTCGTCGGAGAACTTGCACCAAAAACAATCGCAATTCAAAAGGCTGAAAGAATCACAATGATTTTTGCTAGACCTTTAATCTTTTTCTATAAACTTATGTTTCCGTTAATTTGGGTGTTGAACGGTTCAGCTCGTTTGTTAACAGGTCTTTTCGGTTATAAGCGAATATCAGAAAACGACATTGCCCATACAGAGGAAGAATTGCGACTTATTTTATCTGAAAGCTATAAAAATGGTGAAATTAACCAATCTGAATATAAATATGTAAACAAAATCTTTGAATTCGATGATCGTGTGGCCAAAGAAATCATGGTGCCACGAACGGAGATTATCGCTCTTGATAAGGAAAAATCAGTCGAAGAAATTTTACAGATCATGACGAGTGAAAAATACACACGTTACCCAGTCGTTGATGGGGATAAAGACCATATAATTGGATTAGTTAACTTAAAAGAATTGCTGACCGATGTTGTAACTGGCACCGGAGCTCGTGAAAAAACAATAGAAGATTATACACGTCCAATAATCCATGTGATTGAGTCAATTCCAATCCAGGAATTACTTGCAAAGATGCAAAAAGAAAGTGTTCACATGGCAATCTTAATCGATGAATATGGTGGAACTTCTGGATTAGTTACGGTTGAAGATATCCTTGAAGAAATCGTTGGTGAAATCCGCGATGAGTTCGATACGGATGAAAAGCCGGCAATCCAAAAAATTAACGATACAACAACCGTTTTAGACGGTAAGGTCTTAATTGGTGAAGTTAATGACTTGTTTGGTTTCCAGATTGACGATACAGATGTTGATACAATCAGTGGATGGATCCTAACTGAACAAATTGATGCCCACCCTGGTGACAAAATCCCGTATGGTGATTATGAGTTTAGAATTATCGAAATGGACGGTCACCATATTAAATCACTAGAGATCAAAAAAATAATACAACAAGAACAACTCTATGCCATTGGTCAGAGTGCAAGCGCACTTGAATAATTAATTAAAGCCTTGACGGATTTCAAAGCCGTCAAGGCTTTTTAGTTTGTCGAGAGAGTGGTATGATTGTTTGGTTGGTTTGGTTATTCCGATTTAAAAGTAATGTGATAAAAAGAAGGTTGCGCATGCTTTAGAAAAGGTGATCCGGAGGAAACTATGCGCATCATCCATAAAAAGGGAAAAATGGCACGAGAAGCGGCACTTGCTTCCAAGTTTATCCACATGCGCATGACTTTTAAGTAAACGTATGCGAAAAGCATGCGGAAAAGCAGGTTGCGCATGATTCAGGAAAGGTAAGCTGGGCAAACCATGCGCATCATCCATAAAAAGGAAAGGTAAGCTCAAATAAAGTCCTTCATTTCCTAACTACCCAAATGCAAGGACAAAAGCAGCCTTTACAGGTCCGCATTCTCCTAAATTTACCCAAATGCAAGGACGAAAGCTGCTTTTGCAGGTCCGCATTCTCCTAAATTTACCCAAACGCAAGGACGAAAGCCGCCTTTACAGGTCCGCATCCTCCTAATTTTACCCAAATGCAAGGACAAAAGCAGCCTTTGCAGGTTCATATCCTCCTAATTTCACCCAAATGAGAGGAGGGAAGCAGCCTTTACAGGTCCGTATCCTCCTAATTTTACCCATATGCAAGGACGAAAGCTGCTTTTATAGGCTCGCTTCCACATCCTCCTAATTTTTAAGTGAAAGTATGAGAAGAGCATTAAGCAGAATGCGCATGCTTTAGCTACCGTATGCTCGACGAAACCATGCGCAACATCTATATAAAGTACCTAACAAAACACCCAACCCTAATCGAACTCCCCTAAATATAGAACAAGCCTAGACAGACACTTTTCTGGACTCTTGTAATAAATTATAGAAATGTCATGTATTTGTTATATAATATAAAAGCGTAAATGTTAGAATAAAGGCTATACGAATTTATTAGGAGGAAGCTTAATGAAAGTAAAACTAGGCTTGCTATACGGAGGGAAATCAGCTGAGCACAAGGTTTCCTTGCAAACCGCATTGGCTGTTATTAAAGCATTAGATCACTCAAAATATGATATTCATCCCATTTATATATCGGAACAAGGCGAATGGATTCGCGGCGGTCAATTGACGGGACCAGTCGAAGACGTCAAGAAATTAATATTAACAGAGTCAGGAACTTCGATCTCGCCAGTTTCATTAAATACGGAACTTTTTCCGGCGCAGTCTTCTGAACATCAGGAAGCAATTGATGTAGTGTTCCCACTATTACATGGACCGAATGGAGAGGACGGAACGGTTCAGGGCTTGCTTGAATTAGTAAACATCCCTTATGTAGGTAACGGAGTACTTGCTTCATCAGCTGGTATGGATAAAGTTATTATGAAAAATATCTTCGCCCAAGCAGGTCTGCTTCAGGCGAAATATGTATCATATATTCGTAGCGAATGGAAGCAAAATCCAGAAGAAGCCTATTCTAAGGTTGAGGCAGAACTTGGTTACCCATGCTTTGTAAAACCTGCAAATCTTGGATCAAGCGTTGGAATTAGCAGGGCTACAAATCGTGAGAGCCTTGAAAAGGCGTTTGAAGAAGCTTTCATCTTTGATCGTAAAGTCATTATTGAAGAGGCAATCATTGGACGTGAAATTGAAATAGGAGTATTAGGTAACGATAACCCGAGTTGCTCAGTCGTTGGGGAAATTGTCCCTAAAAAAGACTTCTATGACTATAAAGCTAAATATGAGGATGGCGATACAGCTCTTATCATCCCTGCAGATATCACAGAGGAGCAATATGAAACTGTAAAATCAGAAGCAATCAAAGCGTTTAAGGCACTTGATTGCTCAGGTTTAGTAAGAGCAGACTTCTTCCTGACTAAAAAAGGAGAAGTAATTATAAACGAAGTAAACACAATGCCTGGATTTACACCGTTTAGTATGTTCCCACTATTATGGCAGGAAGCTGGTGTTAGCTATCCAGAGTTAATTGAAAAACTAGTAAATCTTGCAATCGAACGTCACGCTGAAAAACAAACGATTAAATATACGATGTAACCAACAAAACGAAACACTATTCTTTTTATTGAATAGTGTTTCTTCATGAAAGGAGAGATACTTGTGATAAAGAAAACCCTAGCTCAAATTTGCCAAATGGCAAAGGGAGAAAAACTGGACTCGCAATTCCAAGATATCTTAATCGAAGGTGTATCCATTGATACAAGAACCATCTCACCTGGTAATCTGTACATACCAATCATTGGTGAGACGTTTAATGGCCACCGGTTTATAGAGGCGGCAATTGAAAATGGTGCAGCGGCAGTCCTATGGGGAAGTAATCAACCGAATCCACCAGAGCAACTGCCAGTAATTTATGTAAAGGATACGTTAGAAGCCCTTCAAACTCTTGCTAAAAGCTACCGAGATGAACTTGCGATTAAAGTTGTTGGTATTACAGGAAGCAATGGGAAGACAACTACCAAAGATATGGTTACATCTATCCTTTCAACTACCATGAAGGTCCAAAAGACTGAAGGTAATTTCAACAATCATATTGGCTTACCTTTAACGATTTTACGCCTCAAAGAAGATACAGAAGTAGCAGTACTAGAAATGGGCATGAGTGCATTTGGAGAAATTGAATTTCTCACTTTATTAGGACGTCCCGATGTTGCGGTTATTACGAATATTGGTGAATCCCATATGCTTGATCTCGGTTCCCGAGAAGGAATTGCAAAAGCAAAATTGGAAATCGTAGAGGGACTATCGAACGATGGGTTGCTTGTATATCATGGTGATGAACCGCTGTTAACGGAGCGGGTTAGATCAATGGATATTCAAACGATTACATTTGGTGAGTCAGAACAAAATGACTTTTACCCATTACGCATTAAACAAGAAAATGAAGGTACTTATTTTACAATTAATAAGCTTGAAGATAAAGAGTTTTATGCACCAGTACTTGGTAAGCATAATGTAAATAATGGGATGGCCGCTATGGCTGTAGCTCGTCACTTAGGTTTATCATGGGATCATATTGAAGCTGGTTTAAAGCAGATTAAAATCACCAATATGAGACTGGAATTAATTGAAGGGATCAATGGTACGAAATTAATAAATGATGCCTATAATGCAAGTCCATTATCGATGAAAGCGGCAATTAGTCTCGTTCATGATTTAGATGCCTCAGGTAAAAAGCTGGTTGTGTTAGGTGACATGCTAGAGCTTGGTGACAAGGAGAAAGACTATCATGAAGAAGTAGGACGCTTCATCCAACCAGATAAGGTTGATTATGTATTTACATTCGGAGTGTTAGGGGAGCACATCGCGAATGGCGCAAAGCAATATTTCTCACCAGACCGAGTGTTTGCATACCAAGACAAAGAACAGCTCATAGATGCAGTACGAAAGCTTTTATCCAAAGGTGATATTCTATTAGTAAAAGGATCACGTGGTATGAAGCTCGAGGAAGTCATAGTTGCTTTCAAAAAATAAAAAAAAGCTCGGTTCCTATTGCCGAGCTTTTTTAGATGATAAAAGGAAGTATAACTAGCATTGATAATAGAATTCCTAGAGAATATGCGAATAGTTCTTTCATAAAACCTGTGTTTTCGTTGAATAGCTTGTCCATAAAAAAACCTCCTAAAATTTGTTCTTACTTATTAGTACGTATGAGAACGTTAAATGTTACAAAAACATTACAATTATTTCAAAAATATTTTTATTTGGAATAAAAGGTCTCTATATATCAAATGAATATTTAAAAGTAATTTAAATCTTGAATGAAACTGTTTAATAAAGTTTATACTAATCATTGAAAATTCCGCTTTATTGCATTTCTAAATGTGTAGTGGTAAGATTACAAATACAGTGTTAAAAAGGGTACAGCTTGTCTACCAGATGGTGACAATGCCCTTTTATTAACTTTTTGGACGTGAACCCTGAGGGCATTACTTCCGTTATTTCACGGAAAATGTCCTTTTTTTAAGCAGAATTCAACTTAAATAAGCTTGGATTATAACCCGGGCTGATTTAAGTAAGCCTCCAGCGGATGCCACGATTTTTCAAAGGAACTTTTCGAGCATAGGATCAAAGACTAAGAACGCCACTTCCTGTGGCAACGTCTTTGTGACCTACCTCGTGTGGGCCTAAAAAATCGGGCGCAAATACGCCAAGGCGCATTTGATTTCTGATCTACTATAAATACTAGGCAGAAGCCTACCTACGGCGCATACATCATGTGTAGGTTATGCGATCATGATGCAAACTTTTGTATCCAGCTTAATATCGTATTTATTTGAGGCGAAAGCCCAGTGTCTATAAAGATTTCCCGTCTAAAAGTCAATTTTGTCATTGTACAAATAGATTAACAAAAGGAGTATGAAAAAATTGGCAGCATTTAACGAACTAGGGATTAGTCAGGATTTAATGAAATCGATAAGTAAAATGGGGTTTGAAGAAGCAACTCCCATTCAATCACAAACGATTCCATTAGCACTCGAAGGGAATGACGTTATTGGTCAAGCCCAAACAGGAACAGGAAAAACAGCAGCATTTGGAATTCCGCTTATTGAAAATGTCGATGTAAAAGACGACAATATTCAAGGAATTGTCATTGCGCCAACTCGTGAACTTGCGATTCAAGTATCAGAAGAACTTTATAAAATTGGTCACTTTAACCGTGTCCGAATTTTACCAATCTATGGTGGACAGGACATCTCTCGTCAAATCCGCTCATTGAAAAAACACCCACATATCATTGTTGGAACGCCAGGTCGTGTCATTGACCACATCAATAGAAAAACATTGAAGCTACAAAACGTAAAAACTGTTGTACTTGATGAAGCAGATGAAATGTTAAACATGGGCTTTATTGAGGATATTGAGGCGATCCTAAAAGGAGTTCCTGAAGAACGTCAAACATTACTTTTCTCTGCAACAATGCCAGGTCCGATTCAACGCATTGCTGAGCGTTTCATGAAAGACCCGAAAATTGTAAAAGTAAAAACAAAAGAAATGACTGTACCGAATATTCAACAGTACTATCTAGAAGTACAAGAAAAGAAAAAGTTTGATGTGTTAACTCGTTTATTAGACATACAATCACCAGAGTTAGCGATAATATTTGGTCGTACAAAGCGTCGTGTTGATGAGTTGTCAGAAGCGTTGACTTTAAGAGGCTATGCGGCTGAAGGTATTCATGGTGACCTTAGTCAGGCAAAGCGTATATCTGTTTTACGTAAATTCAAAGAAGGTTCTATTGAGGTCTTAGTTGCAACAGATGTTGCGGCACGTGGTTTAGATATTTCTGGAGTAACACATGTTTACAACTTCGATATCCCACAAGACCCTGAAAGCTATGTACACCGAATTGGACGTACTGGTCGTGCAGGAAAAACAGGTATGGCGATGACATTTGTTACACCTCGTGAGATTGGCCAACTTAAAAATGTAGAAAATACGACAAAACGTAAAATGGACAAAATGAAGCCACCAACATTAGATGAGGCTTTAGAAGGTCAACAAAAGATCACAATGGAAAAAATCACATCAATGATTGAGTCCAATAACTTATCTTACTATACACGTATTGCAGAGGAATTATTGGAAGAGCATGATTCAGTTTCTGTTGTAGCGGCTGCAATTAAGTTAATGACGAAAGAGCCAGACGCTACACCAATTAAGCTAACTGAAGAGGCACCTATGCGTGTGAAGAGAGACAATAGAGATAATAACCGTGGAGGCGGACGTGACCGTGGGCGCTACAAGGGTGGCAATCGTGATCGCGGACGTGGTAATGGTGGACGCCAAGGTTCAGGTGGAAATCGTTATTCTTCAAGTGGTAGCAATCGCCGCGGTAATTTCCGTAAAAACGAAGAATAATAACAAAAACAGTGCACACAAGTGCACTGTTTTTTGTTATATAACTTTTCTACAAAATCATTTATAATAATAGGATTGATATGAAAAATATTCCAACAGTAGAAGGGGTGGTTGGATTATGAGGGACTTACCAAAAAATCGCATAAGTGAGCGGGCTTTAACGGTGTGGAAAACGGCTGCCATTATTTCATCCATGATTGGTTGGCTAATTACAATCGCTGTATTAGTTCTTACTATTATTTTTGATTGGGCGTTTTGGGCATTTATAATATTGATTATTCTAACCGTGTTAGAATCCATTTTTTCTATATTTATTTTTCCGAAATTAAAGTGGAAACGCTGGAGATATGAAGTTCATGAACATGAAATCGACCTTCAACGAGGTGTTCTAATTGTTAAACGAACCATTATCCCGATGAACCGTGTCCAGCACGTTGATACACAACAAGGACCGTTGCTTCGGAAACACGATTTGGCAACTGTGACAATTTCGACCGCGGCAACTGTTCATGAAATACCAGCACTTGATTTAGAAGAAGCAGATCAACTGCGTGATTCAATTTCTAGGTTAGCGAGGGTGGATGAAGATGATGTTTGAACCACGTCGGATGCATCCAGTTGCGGGACTATTAAGCTTTTTGAAGCAATTAAAGGAGCTTTTACTACCGCTGCTTTTCTTCCTATTCTTTGGAACTGGAGACTCGGATTTGTTTGATCGGATCTTTTACATAGGAGCAGCTGTTGTTATTTTTTTGCTTTTAATTTTTGGTGTTTTACATTGGTACCGGTACACCTATCGTATTGAAGAGGGAGAATTACGAATTGAATACGGGGTGCTTATACGTAAAAAACGTTTCATCCCAATAGAGCGAATACAAACAATCGATGTTTCTGCTGGAATTATACAGCGTATTTTTGGATTGGTTAAGCTACAGGTGGAAACGGCAGGAGGGGGAATGCAGGCAGAGGCTGTCCTTACTGCAATCAAAGAGGAAGAGGCTAATCGATTGCGTGAGTTGTTATCTCGCTCTAAAAATCACCAAGAGGATGAAACAGAAACGCAACAAACAAAGACAACCTATCAAATTACAACAAAGGAACTACTTGTTCTCGCCTCAACCTCAGGGGGAATCGGAATTGTCATTTCCGGTGTATTAGCATTCTTAAGCCAATTTGCAGAATACTTACCGTTTGAAAAATTGTATCACACCATTGAAAAATATGTCAGTCTATCTGTTTTAATCTACATCATTGTTTTAGTTGCGACCTTCTTATTGATCGCATGGTTTGTTGGTATTTTAATTATGACATTACGTTATGCTAATTTTAGGGTTGAAAAACGAGACGATGAATTGTTTATTACAAGAGGCTTAATTGAAAAAAGGCAATCTACCATCCCACTAACGAGAATTCAAGCAATACGGATTGGTGAAAATCTAATCAGGCAGCCTTTAGGGTATTCGACTGTGTATATTGAGAGTGCTGGTGGCTCGCTCGATAAAGGGGAAGACTTTTCAACGGTGCTGTTCCCTTTGGTTAAAAAGTCAGCCATTAATCATTTATTACACCAATTTGTTCCAGATTATCAAGTACCAGAAATCAATAACCATGCACCAAAACACGCGAAGTGGAGATATATGATAAGAGGTGTTTTACCGATCATTCCTCTTATACCAACAATCATTGTTTTTTCTTACTATGTTAGCTTATGGGGTTATGTAGGTATGATCCTTTTCCCGATAGGTCTATTATTTGGATATAGTCGTTTTAAAGTTGCGGGATGGAAAATTGACGAAAATCAATTAACATTACAATATCGTTTTTTTAGTAAAGTAACGGTGCTCCAATATAAAAAACGGATTCAATCGTTGGACTTGAAGCAGTCTTACTTTCAAAGGAACAAAGAGCTTGGGACTGTTAAAACATTTATAAAATCGACCATGTCAGGCAAGGGATTTGAGGTTAAAGATTTACAGATTTCTGATTGTAGGGTGATTTGGGACTGGTACAAAGAACGTGGTCTAAAAATCAGTGAAGAGTAGAGAAAAAGAGCTAAAGCGAATCGCTTTAGCCCTTTTTTATAGGAAGATACCAAGCAGTACTAAGATAATGATAATAATCCAAAGAATATGTTTGGGTGTGAACTGTCTTGGTAGCCTCACCCGAGGTCGGTAAGAGGTACTTCTTGTCATAATAACTTGAGGCTGCCCTGAAGTTTTTGGTAAAACAATCGGAGCAACAATAGCACCAGCAATAAAGCCGAATATATGGGCGACAATATTCACATTTGAATTAATAAATGTCATGACTAAACCAATAATTAAAATGGTCATAATCAATTGTGAGTTCATTTGATTAATTAAGTCTTTACGGAACAGAACCATATACAAATAGATACCAAACAATCCAAAGATAGCCCCTGAAGATCCAACATGAGCAAATTCTAGTGGTTCAATGTAGAAGGTTGCTAGGTTTGCTGCCACCCCGGTAAGAAGATAGGCAACGATAAATTTGAATTTCCCTAACATGCTCTCTAGAGCAGGACCAAACAAAACAAGTGAAAAGGAATTAAACAACATATGGCCAAATCCACTATGTACAAAAATTGGTGATAGCAGTCGCCAATATTCTCCCTCGGCAATTAAGAAATTAAATCCAATCATGTGTTGCATCAGAGTCGTCCCAAACGGTAGTGAAAGAAATATCAATAACCAGAGAATGATATGAATCGCGATAATAATTGATATAATAGGATATAATCGTAAAAATTGGCGGAAATTTTCAGTTCGTATAAACATCTAGATTCTCCTTTTAACTTTATTGAGCCTTATCCCCCATATAATTGAGGGGTCATGCAATGTGAGTTTTCATTTTGGTATCCGCTGTTTCGTCTTTGATATTGTTTATTTATCGTACTATATTCTTCATAGAATGACGAATTCCTTGAACGGTTTGTACATCTTATGATTGAAAGTTTGTAGATAGAAGAAGGGATTTTTATATGATTATTGGAACAGGAATCGATATTGTTGAGCTTGATCGGATTAAAAAAATTTTACATAGACAAAAAAAGTTTGTAGATCGAATATTAACAGATGCGGAAAAAGAAAAGTTTCTTCAACTCTCAGAGACCCGCAAAGTAGAGTTTTTAGCGGGTCGATTTGCGGTAAAGGAAGCATACTCAAAAGCGGTTGGAACGGGAATTGGAGAAAGTTTGAGCTTTTTAGATATTGAGGTGTTATCGGATGAAAAAGGTAAGCCAGTCCTCACTAAACCTATAAGTCAAAAGGCTCATTTATCCATTACTCATAGTAAAGATTATGCAGTTGCACAAGTAATAATTGAAAGCTTGTCAAGCTAGTCTGCATATTACGCAACTTTGTCTCATATATTTTTAGTGCGGTAGGTGAGACAAGGTGTAAGAGTGTGATGGGCAGTGTTATTTTCACTTGGTTTACAGGCTTAGGCAGTGTAAACTGATGGTCGGTTGAAAAGAACGCGAAAGAAATGATGGGGTCCTAATAAGCACGGAATGATTCCTTTCGGTGTTCATCAAATTATACACTTTGTCTCAACCAAAAGGCGATAAGAGGCAAAGGGGTTGAAGGAGAAATGAAGAAAAAAGTATTTTTGTTGTTATTAGGGCTACTCATTGCCCTTGTACTCGCGGCATGTGGGGAAAAATCACAAGAAGATGTGGTTAGTTCGCTAGATGAAAAGGTTCAGAAGTTGACTGGCTATAAGGCAGATGCAAAAATGACACTTCAAACTGGTAATGACCCACAGGTATATGAAGTAGAAATTTGGCACAAAGAGCCCACTTTCTATCGCGTAAACCTAAAAAATGCTGAGAAAGACCAAAGTCAGATGATCTTGCGCAATGAAGAGGGTGTGTTTGTTTTAACGCCAGCACTTAATAAGAGCTTCCGTTTTCAAAGTGACTGGCCAGAAAACAGCAGCCAAGCATATCTCTTCGAATCCTTGGTACATGATGTGAAAGAGGACCCTGAAGCGAAATTCACAGCTACAAAGGATCAGTACATTTTTGAAACAAAAACAAATTACAAAAACAATAATATGCTGCCAAAGCAAGAAATTACTTTCAGTAAGAAGGACTTGGCGCCTGTATCTGTAAAGGTAATGGATCCAGATCGTAAAGTATTGTTGCTTGTTGAATTCTCTAAGGTAGAGTTTGATGCAAGCTTTGATAAATCCGCATTTGATGTAGAAAAGAATATGTCTTCAGCTACGTTGGATGAAATCCCAGTGATGGGTGAGGTTGATAAACAGCCACTAGAAGTTCTTTATCCTTCAGAGGAAGCACTTGCTGGTGTTGAATTAAAAGAGGAAAAGAAAATCGAAACAGAAAATGGTACTCGTGTCATTATGACATTTGGAGGAGAGAAAACCTTCACATTGATCCAAGAAAGAGCACGAGTAGCTGAAGTTGCTACCACCATTTCTCTAAGCGGTGAACCGGTTGACCTAGGATTTACAGTAGGAACATTAACGGATAAATCCATTTCTTGGACATATAATGGCGCAGAGTTCATGATTGCCTCAGATGACCTGACTCAAGAGGAATTAATCTCTGTTGCACGTACTGTACAAGGTAAATCTGTAAAATAAACATTGAACACAGGTCCGAAAAATCGGGCCTGTTTTTTGCGTTAGGTACTTGGGGCGTTTGATATTCAACTGAAGTAGGATATTTATCAGAGTTCGATTCAATCTTTCACCAATGTTTAAAAGCCTGTGCAATTCTTTACATATTTTCTTTTTTGCCTCATATGTTAAAATGGGTATACAAAATAATTAATATATACATGGACATAACTACGCTCAATCATCGAATTTATTTAGTGAGCAGTGATTTTCTAGCTTTATTTGAATTTATTAAGAAGGTGTATACCATGGACTCTACCCATTTTTATCGGGATACTTGGGTTGAAGTTGATTTAGATTGCATATTAGAAAACGTAAAGCGTATGAAAGACTTCTTACCAAAAGAAGTGCAGATTATGGCTGTTGTGAAGGCAAATGCCTATGGACATGGTGACGTTGAGGTCGCTAAAACGGCTCTTGAGGCAGGTGCTACCTATCTTGCAGTTGCTTTTATTGACGAAGCTATTTCCTTACGTCGCGGGGGAATTAATGAGCCTATTCTTGTGCTGGGAGCATCGCGTCCAACCGACGTGAAAATTGCTGCAGAAAACAATGTTTCACTGACTATCTACAGTAAAGACTGGCTTGATGAAGTAGTAGAAAACTACCAAGGCACTACTCCACTTTCTCTTCATTTAAAACTAGATACTGGAATGGGGCGTCTGGGCGTAAAGGAAAAAGAAGAGGTAGAAGCAATTTATAACACAATTGAACGAAATGCACGGCTTCAACTTGAAGGGGTATTTACTCATTTTGCAACAGCTGATGAAATAGTTACTTCCTATTTTGAACAGCAGTACCAAAACTTTGTGCGCATGCTTGAATGGATTCCAAAAAAGCCGAAGATGATTCATTGTGGCAATAGTGCAACCGGATTTAGATTTCCGGATAAAGTGTTTAATGTCGTTAGACTTGGAATTGGTATGTATGGAATGACACCCTCACTTGAGATAAAGGATGAACTTCCTTATCAACTTGAAGAGGCATTTTCATTTCATAGTAAGCTCGTCCACGTAAAACAACTTGTAAAAGGTGAAAAAGTTAGTTATGGAGCTACGTTTACTGCAGATGAAGATATGTGGGTCGGAACAGTTCCTGTCGGTTATGCAGATGGTTGGGTGAGAAAGCTTCAAGACACCTCAGTTTTAATTGAAGGGGAGTACTGTCAAATCATTGGACGTGTCTGCATGGACCAATTTATGGTCCGTCTTCCAAGAAAACTTTCTGTGGGTGCAAAGGTGACTTTGATTGGGAAACAAAAGGAGAATATCATTACTGTAGATGATGTAGCGAAGGCTCTTGAGACCATCAACTATGAAGTCACGTGTACAATAAGTTTTCGTGTTCCGCGTATTTTTTTAAGAAATAAGAGAATAATTGAAGTGAGAAATCCGTTATTAAGACATTGAGAGTAGATGGATTAGTACCTTTGTTGTACTAGTTGATCCAAATTCTTCTTTTATGCAAATAAAAAAAGAAGGTTTTGGAAATGCGGTAAAATATTTGCATAAAAACCAGTCGTTAATGCAGATAATAAATTGGAATTACTGGATTAAGCTTTGCATCTAATCATAATAATGGTATTATTAAGATTGGAGTAGAATATTGGTGGCAAGTTGGTGGAGGTGTATGTTTGTGTCTGAATCCAGCGCAACAACAGAAATTCTAGTACGATTACCACAAAATCTAATTAGTGAGTTGGATGGCCTAGTGAAACAAGAAAATGGTAACCGTAATGAACTGATTTATCAAGCTACAAAAATGTATCTACGTGAGAGAAAGAAGCGTCAAATTACAGAATCTATGAGACGCGGTTACATGGAAATGGCGAAAATCAACCTTACTATTGCATCGGAGGCTTTTTTAGCTGAATCTGAGGCTGACCACACCGTAGAACGCTTAGTTAGCGGGGGGTAATCATTTGATTGTAAAACGTGGCGACGTTTATTTTGCAGACCTCTCCCCTGTTGTTGGCTCAGAGCAAGGAGGCGTTCGTCCTGTTCTTGTCATCCAAAACGATATCGGGAATCGGTTTAGTCCCACAGTCATTGTCGCAGCCATAACTGCCCAAATTCAGAAGGCAAAGCTTCCAACACATGTTGAAATTGACGCGGAGCGATATGGATTTGAACGAGACTCAGTTATTCTGTTAGAACAAATTCGTACAATCGATAAGCAGCGCTTAACCGATAAGATAACACATCTCGATGAAGAGATGATGGACAGAGTGGATGATGCCTTACAGATAAGTTTAGGACTCATCGATTTTTAATTATTCATTTATATGTGATACGCCGTTGAGAAGTTACCACTTGGTAGCTTCTTTTATTTTTTACGCCACAGGAAGTGGGTCACAAAGACGTTGGCACAGAATGTGGAGTTCTTAGTCTTTGATCCTATAAAAACCGGGAACAAAATATATTACAAAAGTGTTTTACTTGTGTAACAAACATTGAAAAGTGAAGGGAATCACACTATTTATATCGAAGTACATAATAAGCTATTATCTGAAAAAACCTTTCGTGAGTAAAAATCTAAAGAGAGCGGTGGAAAAGAATGAATAAGCAATCTACACAACCTAAAAGAGAAGAAGTAGAAAAGCTGGTACAGGATTTCCAAGCAACTGGCTCAAAGGAAAAAGAAAGGGAAATACTTGAGAAGTATGAAAGTATAATAAATTCAATTGCGTGGAAATATTCCAAAGGCAGGGCGTTTCACGAGGACATCGTACAAGTCGGAAGAATAGGCCTTCTAGGTGCAATCAGAAGATTTGACCCAACAATAGGGAAAAAATTTAACACCTATGCTATCCCTACCATTATTGGTGAAGTAAAGCATTTCTTGCGTGATAAGACCTGGAGCGTGCATGTTCCTAGACGAGTGAAAGAACTAGGAATAAAAGTAAAAAGGGCTGAAGACGAGCTAATAATCGTTTTACAAAGAAAACCTAAGATAGAAGAAATTGCGAGTCATATAAACGTAGATGAGAAGGACGTCTTAAGAGCAATGGAAATGGGACAAGCCTATCGTTCTCAATCAATAGATACACCTGCGGATCCAGATTCAGATGGCAAACCTATCCTAGAGATGGTTGGGGAAAAGGACTAGGCTTACGAAAGAACATTGCAACAAATAGATATAAAGAAAGCACTCCACGTCCTTTCCAAACGAGAAAAACGGATACTTTACTACACCTACATAAAAGAGAAAAGTCAGAGGGAAACCGGAAAACTTGTTGGTGTTTCACAGATGCATGTATCCCGTATACAGCGAAATGCCATTAAAAAGCTTCGACAAGAAGTACTGGGCTGAAGGTTTTTTGGTAAAATAGAATGGGTTAGAAGACGATGTAGAAGGAAAGTAGGAGGAAACAGTTTTGACACAGACATTGCAGAATAATGATGTGATGGTGAAAACCATCGCAAAAGAAATTGGTATCACGATAAAGCAAGTGCAAAGTGTAATCAACCTCTTAGATGAAGGAAATACAGTACCTTTTATTGCACGGTATCGAAAAGAATTAACGGGGTCATTAGACGAAGTACAAATTAAGGATGTACAGGAGAAATGGACGTATTTACAAAACCTAGAGACGAGAAAAGAAGAGGTGATCCGTCTTATCTCTGAACAAGGAAAGCTTACGGTTGAACTTCAAACAGATATTATGAAGTCAACCAAGCTTCAACAAGTCGAGGACTTATATAGACCATACAAGCAAAAGCGACGTACAAAAGCTACAGTTGCGAAAGAGAAGGGACTAGAGCCATTAGCAGAATGGCTATATACCTTCCCAATGAATGTCGATGTTACTCAATATGCATCCGGATTCGTTTCGGAGGAAAAGGAAGTTCACACAGCAGAAGATGCAATTCAGGGTGCAAAGGATATCATTGCAGAATGGATTTCAGATGACGCTGGATTCCGTCAATGGGTTCGTAACGAAACCTTCAAACTAGGCACAATCGAGACGGCAGTAAAGGATCAAGAAAAAGACGAAAAGAATGTTTATGAAATGTATTACGAGTATAAGGAACCTATAAGTAAGGTGGTTCCCCACCGTGTATTAGCCATGAACCGGGGTGAAAAAGAGGAAATCTTACGTGTGACGATTGAACCACCTCTAGACCGAATTTTAACCTTTTTACATAGGAAAATCGTCAAAAAGGAAAATTCACCTGTGACTCCTTTTATCAAGGAAACAATTGAAGACAGCTACAAACGTCTAATTCAGCCTTCAATCGAAAGGGAAATTCGAAAAGAGCTAACGGAGAAAGCGGAAGATAGAGCGATTCATATCTTTTCGGAAAACCTCCGAAACTTACTCTTGCAGCCGCCACTCAAAGGAAAGATTGTACTTGGAGTTGACCCAGCCTACCGTACGGGTTGTAAATTGGCGGTTGTAGATGAAACAGGAAAGGTACTAAAAATTGACGTTATCTATCCGCATCCTCCAGTTAACAAAAGAGAGGAAGCTGTTAAAAAGATTAAGTCTGTAATACAAGATTTTAAGGTCGAAATGGTGGCTATAGGGAACGGTACGGCTTCAAGGGAGACGGAACAGTTTGTTGCTGAAGTCTTAAAAGAAGTGAAGCAAGAAACTTTCTATATTATTGTAAATGAAGCGGGAGCAAGCGTATATTCAGCCTCTGATATTGCGCGTGAAGAGTTCCCTGATTTTCAAGTAGAAGAAAGAAGTGCGGTTTCAATTGCGAGAAGACTTCAAGATCCACTGGCGGAATTAGTGAAAATTGATCCAAAGTCAGTGGGAGTGGGGCAATATCAGCATGATGTGTCACAGAAAAAGTTAAATGACCAGCTAACATTTGTTGTCGAAACGGTTGTTAATAAAGTGGGGGTCAATGTTAATACGGCATCATCATCCTTGCTACAATATGTAGCAGGCCTCTCGAAAGCTGTAGCTAACAATATTGTGAAAAAACGAGAGGAAGAAGGTAAATTTAAGAATAGAAGCGAGCTAAAGAAGATTCCTAGACTAGGGGCGAAAACGTATGAGCAATGTATTGGGTTCCTTCGCATTGTAGACGGTGACGAACCACTAGATCGTACTGGAATCCATCCTGAAAATTATAAAGAGGTTAAGCAACTACTTGCTAAGTTCGGTTTAACGAGTAACGAACTTGGAACTGAGAAGCTAAAGGAAGCAATCTCTTCAGTTGTAACAGAAGAAGTTGCGGAGGAATTGGGCATAGGTGAAATAACCATTCACGATATAACTCAAAGTTTGGTCAGTCCAGAACGAGACCCGCGTGATGAACTAGCAAAACCATTACTTAAGAAAGACATTCTTAAACTCGAAGACCTTGCTAAAGGAATGGAGCTAGAAGGTACTGTTCGAAATGTTGTTGATTTCGGAGCCTTTGTAGATATTGGAGTCAAGCAAGATGGATTAGTCCATATCTCAAAATTGAGTAATAACTTTGTCAAACATCCTCTAGATGTAGTGTCTGTTGGTGATGTTGTAACTGTCTGGATTGACGACGTTGATGTAAAGAAAGGGAGAGTTGCGTTAACAATGCTACCTCCACAATAATAGACAGAGCTTTAACTAAGTAAAAACACTGCTTACGAGCAGTGTTTTTTTCTATAAAAATACCAACATTGATTTAATAATTTTATTTGATATCTATTTTTCTCATAGTAGGCACGTTTCATTTGGTTTTGAAGCCAAGTTGGCATGTTGTAAACCTCCTCGTCATTAATGTTATGTCTTTGTAAAAGCAGAAAGAATGATACTATAATGTAAAGTAACAAAACTATAGGTTAGAGTATATATAGTGTATGCAATTACAGTACGTCCTGTTCGAAAAGGATTGAAAGGAAGAAAAAATTGTGGAGCAGTTTGAACTACAGAAGATAGTAGAAGAGGTATCTTTAGAGTATTTTAATAAGCCATTTCGTCACAAGGCTACTTTTAACAATCGCTTACGAACTACGGGTGGAAGATATCTCCTCAGATCTCATAACATCGAACTTAATCCTAAATATTATCAAGAACGTGGAATAGATGAGTTAGTCGGAATCATAAAACATGAACTATGTCATTACCATTTACACCTTGAAGGAAGGGGGTATCAGCATCGGGACCGTGACTTTCGTGAACTTTTGAAGGAAGTTGATGCTCCTCGATTTTGCAAACCGTTGGACTCAGTCAAGAAAAGAAGGATAACTAAACAATATTTGTATACGTGTAAGAGTTGCGGGTTAGGCTATGTAAGGAAAAGAAGAGTCGACACTAATCGCTATGTTTGTGGTAAATGTTCTGGGAAATTAGTGGAGGTAAAATAAATGTTGACTCGTCGTTTCATATGTGCTAAATTATAAAAGTCGCCACAAAAATGGCAAACAGATATAAAAAAGATGCTCTTGACAACAAGAGAGACTGTTTTTATAATAAGAAATGTCGTTAAACTATTCCGCAGTAGCTCAGTGGTAGAGCTATCGGCTGTTAACCGATCGGTCGTAGGTTCGAATCCTACCTGCGGAGCCAATGGGGAAGTACTCAAGTGGCTGAAGAGGCGCCCCTGCTAAGGGTGTAGGTCGCGTAAGCGGCGCGAGGGTTCAAATCCCTCCTTCTCCGCCAGAATTTAATGGCCCGTTGGTCAAGCGGTTAAGACACCGCCCTTTCACGGCGGTAACACGGGTTCGAATCCCGTACGGGTCATACGATAATGGGATGTAGGAACATCTGGTTCTTACCTCCCATTTCTATCTCTAATAATGGAGGATTAGCTCAGCTGGGAGAGCACCTGCCTTACAAGCAGGGGGTCGGCGGTTCGATCCCGTCATCCTCCACCATGAATAATATAATCGTATATTAAATTGAATGTTACGGATAATAACCAGGGATGCCGCAGGTATTACCTTAACGATATCTTTCACAGACGTTGTTGCTATGCTACTCTTTAGTTCTTCGTATTGTCGATGATATTCCGTAAATTTTCTTACTGAAATTTTCCACTATATCCTATTATAGAGTAATTCTTGTAGCATATTCGAGGAAGTTTCACATGAAGTAAAATCAATGGGCTATAGCCAAGCGGTAAGGCAACGGACTTTGACTCCGTCATTCGTAGGTTCGAATCCTGCTAGCCCAGCCATTTTAGAGCCATTAGCTCAGTTGGTAGAGCATCTGACTTTTAATCAGAGGGTCGAAGGTTCGAATCCTTCATGGCTCACCATTTAAATTAAATACGCGGGTGTGGCGGAATTGGCAGACGCGCTAGACTTAGGATCTAGTGTCTTTGACGTGGGGGTTCGAGTCCCTTCACCCGCATTGTGTTTAATCTATTTGCGGTCGTGGCGGAATGGCAGACGCGCTAGGTTGAGGGCCTAGTGGGAGTTGATCCCGTGGAAGTTCGAGTCTTCTCGACCGCACCAAAAAAACTTTTAAAAAATGCTTGCGTTCGATTTTAAAAGGTGTTATTATAGAAAAGTCGCTGATTTCGAATCACTTATAATATGCGCCCGTAGCTCAATTGGATAGAGCGTCTGACTACGGATCAGAAGGTTATGGGTTCGACTCCTTTCGGGCGCGCCATATTTTATCGGGAAGTAGCTCAGCTTGGTAGAGCACTTGGTTTGGGACCAAGGGGTCGCAGGTTCGAATCCTGTCTTCCCGACCAGACGAAATTTTAAATACGCGGGTGTAGTTTAATGGTAAAACCTCAGCCTTCCAAGCTGATGTCGTGGGTTCGATTCCCATCACCCGCTCCAAATTAGTTCTTTGAAAACTAAACATAATACAAGCGTCAACGTTTTAATTTTGGTAACAAACTATTGAGCAATCAATACTCTTATTGGAGAGTTTGATCCTGGCTCAGGATGAACGCTGGCGGCGTGCCTAATACATGCAAGTCGAGCGAACTTTTGGGAGCTTGCTCCCAAAAGTTAGCGGCGGACGGGTGAGTAACACGTGGGTAACCTGCCTGTAAGACTGGGATAACTTCGGGAAACCGGAGCTAATACCGGATAACATCGAAGACCACATGGTCTTCAATTAAAAGGTGGCTTTTAGCTACCACTTACAGATGGACCCGCGGCGCATTAGCTAGTTGGTGAGGTAACGGCTCACCAAGGCGACGATGCGTAGCCGACCTGAGAGGGTGATCGGCCACACTGGGACTGAGACACGGCCCAGACTCCTACGGGAGGCAGCAGTAGGGAATCTTCCGCAATGGACGAAAGTCTGACGGAGCAACGCCGCGTGAGCGAAGAAGGCCTTCGGGTCGTAAAGCTCTGTTGTTAGGGAAGAACAAGTATCGTTCGAATAGGGCGGTACCTTGACGGTACCTAACCAGAAAGCCACGGCTAACTACGTGCCAGCAGCCGCGGTAATACGTAGGTGGCAAGCGTTATCCGGAATTATTGGGCGTAAAGCGCGCGCAGGCGGTCCTTTAAGTCTGATGTGAAAGCCCACGGCTCAACCGTGGAGGGTCATTGGAAACTGGGGGACTTGAGTGCAGAAGAGGAGAGCGGAATTCCACGTGTAGCGGTGAAATGCGTAGAGATGTGGAGGAACACCAGTGGCGAAGGCGGCTCTCTGGTCTGTAACTGACGCTGAGGCGCGAAAGCGTGGGGAGCGAACAGGATTAGATACCCTGGTAGTCCACGCCGTAAACGATGAGTGCTAAGTGTTAGAGGGTTTCCGCCCTTTAGTGCTGCAGCAAACGCATTAAGCACTCCGCCTGGGGAGTACGGTCGCAAGACTGAAACTCAAAGGAATTGACGGGGGCCCGCACAAGCGGTGGAGCATGTGGTTTAATTCGAAGCAACGCGAAGAACCTTACCAGGTCTTGACATCCTTATGCCATCCCTAGAGATAGGGCTTTCCCTTCGGGGACATAAGTGACAGGTGGTGCATGGTTGTCGTCAGCTCGTGTCGTGAGATGTTGGGTTAAGTCCCGCAACGAGCGCAACCCTTGATCTTAGTTGCCAGCATTTAGTTGGGCACTCTAAGGTGACTGCCGGTGACAAACCGGAGGAAGGTGGGGATGACGTCAAATCATCATGCCCCTTATGACCTGGGCTACACACGTGCTACAATGGATGGTACAAAGGGCAGCGAAACCGCGAGGTTAAGCGAATCCCATAAAACCATTCTCAGTTCGGATTGCAGGCTGCAACTCGCCTGCATGAAGCCGGAATCGCTAGTAATCGCGGATCAGCATGCCGCGGTGAATACGTTCCCGGGCCTTGTACACACCGCCCGTCACACCACGAGAGTTTGTAACACCCGAAGTCGGTGGGGTAACCGCAAGGAGCCAGCCGCCTAAGGTGGGACAGATGATTGGGGTGAAGTCGTAACAAGGTAGCCGTATCGGAAGGTGCGGCTGGATCACCTCCTTTCTAAGGAAACTGAAGTTCTACGAACTTCATAAAAAGACGCTTTGTATTGTGGTCAGTTTTGAGAGTGCTTTTTCTCTCAAAGTCGTTCCTTGAAAACTAGATAACGTAACAAAACATTCATTGAAGTAGTAAAAGTTCTTTTAACAACTTTAGGCGCACGAGAAGCAAGGAGTTCGAGGAACCGAGTGAGGAAGCACCGGAGCGTACTTAAGGTACGTGAGGATGCTGACGAATGAGGTGACGAAGAAATCCGCCGCTTATCGAAGCCGAACAGGTTAAGTTAATAAGGGCGCACGGTGGATGCCTTGGCACTAGGAGCCGATGAAGGACGGTACTAACACCGATATGCTTCGGGGAGCTGTAAGTAAGCATTGATCCGAAGATTTCCGAATGGGGAAACCCACTGCTCGTAATGGGGCAGTATCCTTACCTGAATACATAGGGTAAGAGAAGGTAGACCCGGGGAACTGAAACATCTTAGTACCCGGAGGAAGAGAAAGCAAACGCGATTTCCTGAGTAGCGGCGAGCGAAACGGAAGATAGCCCAAACCAAGAGGCTTGCCTCTTGGGGTTGTAGGACACTCTATACGGAGTTACAAAGGAACGGAGTAGACGAAGCGACCTGGAAAGGTCCGTCAGAGAAGGTAACAACCCTGTAGTCGAAACTTCGTTCTCTCTTGAGTGGATCCTGAGTACGGCGGGACACGTGAAATCCCGTCGGAAGCTGGGAGGACCATCTCCCAAGGCTAAATACTCCCTAGTGACCGATAGTGAACCAGTACCGTGAGGGAAAGGTGAAAAGCACCCCGGAAGGGGAGTGAAAGAGAACCTGAAACCGTGTGCCTACAAGTAGTCAAAGCACATTTATGTGTGATGGCGTGCCTTTTGTAGAATGAACCGGCGAGTTACGATCCCGTGCAAGGTTAAGTTGAAGAGACGGAGCCGCAGCGAAAGCGAGTCTGAATAGGGCGAAATAGTACGTGGTCGTAGACCCGAAACCAGGTGATCTACCCATGTCCAGGGTGAAGTTCAGGTAACACTGAATGGAGGCCCGAACCCACGCACGTTGAAAAGTGCGGGGATGAGGTGTGGGTAGCGGAGAAATTCCAATCGAACCTGGAGATAGCTGGTTCTCTCCGAAATAGCTTTAGGGCTAGCCTCGAGTTAGAGTCTTGGAGGTAGAGCACTGATTGGACTAGGGGCCCTCATCGGGTTACCGAATTCAGTCAAACTCCGAATGCCAAAGACTTGATTCTCGGGAGTCAGACTGCGAGTGATAAGATCCGTAGTCAAGAGGGAAACAGCCCAGACCACCAGCTAAGGTCCCAAAGTATACGTTAAGTGGAAAAGGATGTGGAGTTGCTTAGACAACCAGGATGTTGGCTTAGAAGCAGCCACCATTTAAAGAGTGCGTAATAGCTCACTGGTCGAGTGACTCTGCGCCGAAAATGTACCGGGGCTAAACGTATCACCGAAGCTGTGGATTGTTCTTACGAACAATGGTAGGAGAGCGTTCTAAGTGCAGCGAAGTCAGACCGTAAGGACTGGTGGAGCGCTTAGAAGTGAGAATGCCGGTATGAGTAGCGAAAGAGGGGTGAGAATCCCCTCCACCGAATGCCTAAGGTTTCCTGAGGAAGGCTCGTCCGCTCAGGGTTAGTCGGGACCTAAGCCGAGGCTGAAAAGCGTAGGCGATGGACAACAGGTTGATATTCCTGTACCACCTCTTTACCGTTTGAGCAATGGAGGGACGCAGGAGGATAGGGTAAGCGCGCTGTTGGATATGCGCGTCCAAGCAGTTAGACTGGTAAGTAGGCAAATCCGCTTACCATAAGGTTGAGCTGTGATGGCGAGGGAAATATAGTACCGAAGTTCCTGATTCCACACTGCCAAGAAAAGCTTCTAGCGAGGTAAATGGTGCCCGTACCGCAAACCGACACAGGTAGGCGAGGAGAGAATCCTAAGGTGATCGAGAGAACTCTCGTTAAGGAACTCGGCAAAATGACCCCGTAACTTCGGGAGAAGGGGTGCTTTTTAGGGTGAATAGCCCTGAAAAGCCGCAGTGAATAGGCCCAGGCGACTGTTTAGCAAAAACACAGGTCTCTGCGAAGCCGCAAGGCGAAGTATAGGGGCTGACACCTGCCCGGTGCTGGAAGGTTAAGAGGAGGGGTTAGCG
>NZ_LT732529.1:3875769-3960769 GCF_900156865.1 Litchfieldia sinesaloumensis
GGACATAAGTGACAGGTGGTGCATGGTTGTCGTCAGCTCGTGTCGTGAGATGTTGGGTTAAGTCCCGCAACGAGCGCAACCCTTGATCTTAGTTGCCAGCATTTAGTTGGGCACTCTAAGGTGACTGCCGGTGACAAACCGGAGGAAGGTGGGGATGACGTCAAATCATCATGCCCCTTATGACCTGGGCTACACACGTGCTACAATGGATGGTACAAAGGGCAGCGAAACCGCGAGGTTAAGCGAATCCCATAAAACCATTCTCAGTTCGGATTGCAGGCTGCAACTCGCCTGCATGAAGCCGGAATCGCTAGTAATCGCGGATCAGCATGCCGCGGTGAATACGTTCCCGGGCCTTGTACACACCGCCCGTCACACCACGAGAGTTTGTAACACCCGAAGTCGGTGGGGTAACCGCAAGGAGCCAGCCGCCTAAGGTGGGACAGATGATTGGGGTGAAGTCGTAACAAGGTAGCCGTATCGGAAGGTGCGGCTGGATCACCTCCTTTCTAAGGAAACTGAAGTTCTACGAACTTCATAAAAAAGACGCTTTGTATTATGTTTAGTTTTGAGAGAGCTAAAAGTTCTCTAAATTAATAAATGAATGGGCCTATAGCTCAGCTGGTTAGAGCGCACGCCTGATAAGCGTGAGGTCGATGGTTCGAGTCCATTTAGGCCCACCATTCATCTTATATACCATTTGGGGCCTTAGCTCAGCTGGGAGAGCGCCTGCCTTGCACGCAGGAGGTCAGCGGTTCGATCCCGCTAGGCTCCACCAATTCGTTCTTTGAAAACTAGATAACGTAACAAAACATTCATTGAAGTAGTAAAAGTTCTTATAACAACTTTAGGTGAACGAGAAGCAAGGAGTTCGAGGAACCGAGTGAGGTGACGAAGAAATCCGCCGCTTATCGAAGCCGAACAGGTTAAGTTAATAAGGGCGCACGGTGGATGCCTTGGCACTAGGAGCCGATGAAGGACGGTACTAACACCGATATGCTTCGGGGAGCTGTAAGTAAGCATTGATCCGAAGATTTCCGAATGGGGAAACCCACTGCTCGTAATGGGGCAGTATCCTTACCTGAATACATAGGGTAAGAGAAGGTAGACCCGGGGAACTGAAACATCTTAGTACCCGGAGGAAGAGAAAGCAAACGCGATTTCCTGAGTAGCGGCGAGCGAAACGGAAGATAGCCCAAACCAAGAGGCTTGCCTCTTGGGGTTGTAGGACACTCTATACGGAGTTACAAAAGAACGGAGTAGACGAAGCGACCTGGAAAGGTCCGTCAGAGAAGGTAACAACCCTGTAGTCGAAACTTCGTTCTCTCTTGAGTGGATCCTGAGTACGGCGGGACACGTGAAATCCCGTCGGAAGCTGGGAGGACCATCTCCCAAGGCTAAATACTCCCTAGTGACCGATAGTGAACCAGTACCGTGAGGGAAAGGTGAAAAGCACCCCGGAAGGGGAGTGAAAGAGAACCTGAAACCGTGTGCCTACAAGTAGTCAAAGCACATTTATGTGTGATGGCGTGCCTTTTGTAGAATGAACCGGCGAGTTACGATCCCGTGCAAGGTTAAGTTGAAGAGACGGAGCCGCAGCGAAAGCGAGTCTGAATAGGGCGAAATAGTACGTGGTCGTAGACCCGAAACCAGGTGATCTACCCATGTCCAGGGTGAAGTTCAGGTAACACTGAATGGAGGCCCGAACCCACGCACGTTGAAAAGTGCGGGGATGAGGTGTGGGTAGCGGAGAAATTCCAATCGAACCTGGAGATAGCTGGTTCTCTCCGAAATAGCTTTAGGGCTAGCCTCGAGTTAGAGTCTTGGAGGTAGAGCACTGATTGGACTAGGGGCCCTCATCGGGTTACCGAATTCAGTCAAACTCCGAATGCCAAAGACTTGATTCTCGGGAGTCAGACTGCGAGTGATAAGATCCGTAGTCAAGAGGGAAACAGCCCAGACCACCAGCTAAGGTCCCAAAGTATACGTTAAGTGGAAAAGGATGTGGAGTTGCTTAGACAACCAGGATGTTGGCTTAGAAGCAGCCACCATTTAAAGAGTGCGTAATAGCTCACTGGTCGAGTGACTCTGCGCCGAAAATGTACCGGGGCTAAACGTATCACCGAAGCTGTGGATTGTTCTTACGAACAATGGTAGGAGAGCGTTCTAAGTGCAGCGAAGTCAGACCGTAAGGACTGGTGGAGCGCTTAGAAGTGAGAATGCCGGTATGAGTAGCGAAAGAGGGGTGAGAATCCCCTCCACCGAATGCCTAAGGTTTCCTGAGGAAGGCTCGTCCGCTCAGGGTTAGTCGGGACCTAAGCCGAGGCTGAAAAGCGTAGGCGATGGACAACAGGTTGATATTCCTGTACCACCTCTTTACCGTTTGAGCAATGGAGGGACGCAGGAGGATAGGGTAAGCGCGCTGTTGGATATGCGCGTCCAAGCAGTTAGACTGGTAAGTAGGCAAATCCGCTTACCATAAGGTTGAGCTGTGATGGCGAGGGAAATATAGTACCGAAGTTCCTGATTCCACACTGCCAAGAAAAGCTTCTAGCGAGGTAAATGGTGCCCGTACCGCAAACCGACACAGGTAGGCGAGGAGAGAATCCTAAGGTGATCGAGAGAACTCTCGTTAAGGAACTCGGCAAAATGACCCCGTAACTTCGGGAGAAGGGGTGCTTTTTAGGGTGAATAGCCCTGAAAAGCCGCAGTGAATAGGCCCAGGCGACTGTTTAGCAAAAACACAGGTCTCTGCGAAGCCGCAAGGCGAAGTATAGGGGCTGACACCTGCCCGGTGCTGGAAGGTTAAGAGGAGGGGTTAGCGCAAGCGAAGCTCTGAATCGAAGCCCCAGTAAACGGCGGCCGTAACTATAACGGTCCTAAGGTAGCGAAATTCCTTGTCAGGTAAGTTCTGACCCGCACGAAAGGTGTAACGATCTGGGCACTGTCTCAACGAGAGACTCGGTGAAATTATAGTACCTGTGAAGATGCAGGTTACCCGCGACAGGACGGAAAGACCCCGTGGAGCTTTACTGCAGCCTGATATTGAATTTTGGTACAGCTTGTACAGGATAGGTAGGAGCCTTGGAAGCCGGAGCGCCAGCTTCGGTGGAGGCATTGGTGGGATACTACCCTGGCTGTATTGAAATTCTAACCCGAAGGCCTTATCGGCCTTGGAGACAGTGTCAGGTGGGCAGTTTGACTGGGGCGGTCGCCTCCTAAAAAGTAACGGAGGCGCCCAAAGGTTCCCTCAGAATGGTTGGAAATCATTCGTAGAGTGTAAAGGCACAAGGGAGCTTGACTGCGAGACCTACAAGTCGAGCAGGGACGAAAGTCGGGCTTAGTGATCCGGTGGTTCCGCATGGAAGGGCCATCGCTCAACGGATAAAAGCTACCCCGGGGATAACAGGCTTATCTCCCCCAAGAGTCCACATCGACGGGGAGGTTTGGCACCTCGATGTCGGCTCATCGCATCCTGGGGCTGTAGTCGGTCCCAAGGGTTGGGCTGTTCGCCCATTAAAGCGGTACGCGAGCTGGGTTCAGAACGTCGTGAGACAGTTCGGTCCCTATCCGTCGTGGGCGTAGGAAATTTGAGAGGAGCTGTCCTTAGTACGAGAGGACCGGGATGGACACACCGCTGGTGTACCAGTTGTCCTGCCAAGGGCATAGCTGGGTAGCTATGTGTGGAAGGGATAAGTGCTGAAAGCATCTAAGCATGAAGCCCCCCTCAAGATGAGATTTCCCATAGTGTTAAACTAGTAAGATCCCTCGAAGATGACGAGGTTGATAGGTCAGAGGTGGAAGCATGGTGACATGTGCAGCTGACTGATACTAATCGATCGAGGACTTAACCAAAAAAGAAAAGCGTAGGCGACTGTACTGCCTCGACAAGCGCTGGAACTTCTGACCGAAAAGTCGATAGACTTTGACAGAAGAAGTGAAGCGACCTCGAGAGGCTAGGAGCCGGAGCTAGACAAATGACTTCATGAATGTGCGTACGTTATCTAGTTTTGAAGGAATGAATCCTTCATAATAGTCTAGTGACGATGGCGAGAAGGTCACACCCGTTCCCATACCGAACACGGAAGTTAAGCTTCTCAGCGCCGATGGTAGTTGGGACTTTGTCCCTGTGAGAGTAGGACATCGCTAGGCTTTAATATCATCGCGGGGTGGAGCAGTCTGGTAGCTCGTCGGGCTCATAACCCGAAGGTCGTAGGTTCAAATCCTGCCCCCGCAACCAAAAAAACTATTGACCTTATTATGTTGTTATTGTAAAATAGTTTTTGTTGCTAATTGGAATACATAGTAAGTTGGTCCCGTGGTGTAGCGGTTAACATGCCTGCCTGTCACGCAGGAGATCGCCGGTTCGATCCCGGTCGGGACCGCCATATTTTTCAAACACACGAAACGATGGGGTTTCGTTTTTTTTATGCTTATGTATATTTAGGTAAAGTAAACCATGGTCATGATGCTGTGGTTTTTTATATGAAAGACCGACGAAAGAAGCTGAAATTTTAATAATAAAATGTCCTTCATCAGGGTTATGAAAGACAGAAAGAAGCCGGAACCTCGATGAAAAGTCCTTCGTCACGTTTATCTAACCACTTATCTCCACACTCATAGCCAAGATTCCCTCATTGAATATCTTTTTTTGCTGATTTTGTTGAAATACGGTAAACTTATACTATTGTAATGGAAGTCCTTAGGCGTTGACCTAGGGCTTTTTTTCACTAAATTAATTTACTATTTTGTTGCAACTATTTTGAGGTGACTTTGATGGCTTTACAGGATGAATTTCGCTTTATTAACCAAATCAAGCCGAAGAAGGTATCTAGGTCCGGTTTAATTGCTGGAATTGGTGACGATGCTGCTCTATTCCGTCCTTCTGTTGGTATGGAACAAATTATTTGTATGGATACGATGGTGGAGGGGGTTCATTTTACTTCCGCAACAATGAGTCCCTATCAAATTGGCTATAAGGCGTTAGCTGTTAATATTAGTGATATAGCAGCAATGGGTGGAATTCCGACCTATTATCTAGTTTCAATTGCGATTCCTAAGGAATGGAATGAGACAGATTTGTTATCAATTTATGAAGGTATGGCAATGCTAGCAGATAAATACCATATGGATTTGATCGGTGGCGATACTGTTTCAATTGCTAACACACTAGTGATAACAGTCACCGTGATGGGTGAGGTAGAGAAAGGAAAGCATCTATTGCGTAGTCAAGCCCTACCTGGGGATATTGTTTTTGTATCGGGTACAATAGGTGATTCAGCAGCCGGTTTGAATGTATTATTACATAAAGGTACAGAGAGTTCCCACACGGAGGTAGAAAAAGCCCTTATCCGTAAACATCAATATCCAACACCTAGAGTTGGAGTGGGGAGACTGTTATCTACTTTAAAAAGGGTTTCTTTAAATGATATAAGTGATGGGTTAGCAAGCGAAACTAATGAAATTGCAAGGGCAAGTGATGTATCCCTCATACTAGATGAAGATAAAATTCCTTTAAGTGGAGAAATTCAGAAGCAGTATAAAAATCAAGCTCTGGAGTTCGCGCTTTATGGTGGAGAAGATTTTGAGTTAGTCGGTACAGTGGCTGCTTCAGAATGGGATAATCTACAGAAAGTGGCAAAATCGTATGGTTATCTGATTTCAAAGATAGGTACTGTTAAGGAAGGAAGTTCATCAGTATTATTAAACCGTAATGGAGAATTGCAGAAGCTAGAGATGAAGGGATACAATCATTTTAAACATAATTAGAATAAATGCGCGTGACGTATTTGTTGAAGTAGGTGGAGTGTATGGAAAAATATGAGTTCGTGACAAATACACCCGATGAAACCGGGAGTTTTTCATATCGCTTGGCCCAAAGGCTATCACCTGGTGATGTAATAACTCTTGAAGGTGATTTAGGGGCAGGAAAAACGACTTTTACAAAAGGACTAGCAAAGGGATTAGGCATTACTAGAACAGTAAACAGTCCAACATTTACAATTATTAAGGAGTACAAGGGAAGTCTTCCATTGTATCATATGGATGTATACCGTTTGGAGCATAGTGATGAAGATTTAGGTTTTGATGAGTATTTTAATGGCGAGGGTGTGACGGTTGTTGAGTGGGCTCATCTCATCAAAGATCAATTGCCGCAGGATCGACTTACTATTAAAATCGAGCATCAAGGAGATATGAAACGTAAGATTACCGTGACACCGATAGGGGAAAGGTATCAACATTTATGTGAGGAGTTATTTAGCGAATGAGAGTGTTAGCTATAGATACATCCAATTTTGTATTGGGAATTGCAATTGTTGAGGAAGAAAAGGTAATTGGTGAAGTTGTTACAAACTTACAAAAAAACCATTCTGTACGGGTGATGCCTGCAATAGAACAATTAATGAAGGAATGTGGTGTAAAGCCAAAAGAACTCGACAGAATTGTAGTAGCAATGGGGCCTGGCTCTTATACGGGAGTGAGAATCGGAGTAACAATTGCAAAGACGTTGGCCTGGTCATTACAAATTCCGTTAGTAGGTGTTTCAAGTTTAGAAGTGGTTGCAGCGAACGGTAGACATTTTAATGGGTATATTTCTCCGATATTTGACGCTAGACGGGGACAAGTGTACACAGGGCTATATGAGTTTGTGGGACAGACGCTGACATGTGTTGAGGAAGATAAAATTATTTTATTATCAGATTGGTTAGGAGAGCTGGAAAAGAGAGCAAAACCAGCACTTTTTATTGGGAATGATTTAGTTATCCACAAGGAACAAATAGAAACAGATTTAAAGCAATTCGCATATGTTGCACCATATACAGATTGGAATCCAAGACCAAGTGAATTAGCCATAATAGGGATGGAGAAAGCGCCTGTTGATGTTCATACATTTGTGCCAAATTATATACGTTTGGCAGAGGCGGAGGCGAATTGGTTAGGGAAGAGGCAGGGTTAAACATGGAAGATATCATCAATCAACAAATTTTGTTTCGCTTTATGACATTAGATGATCTGGATGGTGTCATGAAGGTTGAGAAGTCAGCATTTACAATCCCATGGAAGAGGGAAGCTTTTTATAATGAGCTTGTTCATAATCAATTTGCAAAGTATATCGTAATGACCGATAATGGCCAAGTAATCGGATATTGTGGCATGTGGCTTATTATGGACGAAGCCCACATTACCAATATTGCGGTATTACCGGAATATAGAGGCAGGAAGTTAGGGGAGGCCCTACTTATGCAGGCGAAATTGTTAGCCATGCAGCATCAGGCGTCTACAATGACCCTTGAGGTAAGAGTATCAAATCTTGTTGCACAAAATCTTTATAAAAAGTTAGGATTTAAACCAGGTGGGATTCGAAAAAACTATTATACGGATAATAATGAAGATGCGTTAGTAATGTGGGTGAATTTTAATGAGTGATAATCAAATAATTATGGGAATTGAAACAAGCTGTGATGAAACGGCTGTATCAATAGTACGAAATGGAAGAGAGATTCTATCAAATGTAGTAGCATCTCAAATAGAAAGTCATAAACGTTTCGGAGGTGTAGTTCCAGAAATAGCATCAAGACACCATGTTGAGGCTATTACACTTGTGATTGAAGAAGCGTTGAGTAAGGCGGAGATGACGTTTGATGATATAGATGGAATTGCAGTAACTGAGGGTCCAGGATTAGTAGGAGCATTGCTAATTGGGGTCAATGCTGCAAAAGCAGTCGCATTTGCCCACGATATTCCCCTTCTAGGTGTTCATCATATTGCTGGTCATATTTATGCTAATCGATTGGTCAAAGAGCTAGAGTTTCCTTTATTGGCCTTAGTTGTTTCCGGAGGTCATACTGAGCTTGTTTATTTGGAAGAGCATGCCTCCTTTAAGGTGATTGGGGAGACAAGAGATGATGCTGCAGGTGAGGCTTATGATAAAGTGGCGAGAACACTAAACCTACCTTACCCAGGTGGTCCACATATTGATCGCCTTGCACATGAGGGGACGGCTACGATTGATTTACCAAGGGCATGGCTGGAAGAAGATTCATACGATTTTAGTTTTAGTGGATTAAAATCTGCTGTTATCAATACTCTTCATAATGCTGAGCAGCGAGGCGAAACAATTGATCCGAAAAACTTAGCCGCTAGTTTTCAAGAAAGTGTTATTGATGTGTTAGTAACCAAGACCGTTAAGGCTACTAGAGAATATAAGGTTAAACAAGTAGTACTAGCGGGTGGGGTTGCAGCTAATAAGGGGCTTAGAGAAGCACTAGAGAAATCATTTACGGAAATACCAGATGTCAACTTAATTATACCACCACTTTCGCTATGTACGGATAATGCAGCTATGATTGCAGCGGTTGGAAGTGTATTGTTTGAAAAAGGAGCGCGTTCTTCTTATGCGCTTAATGCGAATCCAGGTTTAGATATTGAATTATAATCAATATGGGTAAGTCACTTTGCATAAGCTTTTAATTACAAAATGTTGGTAAGCTAGTTCGCATAAAAAAACTTAGGTGATAAGGCTTACTTGATAGTAGTAAAGTCCTCTTCTTGAATGAGGACTTTTTTGTTGATAAATAATCCACAATACTGTGGATATTGTGAGTAACTTATTTGAGTTCCCGAAATATATACAATGTATGCGTGGACATTTTTTGTGGATAACTATGTTATAACTGTGGACACTGTGGATAATTTGGTGTATAACTTAATATTTTGTGGAAAAGGTGTAAAAAAAATCCCCATTTCACCTTTTGGTTTGATGGGGATATCTTAATTTGTGGATAGTCAATTAGTTTTAGTTCATTTGTTATCCACTGGTTTCATGGAGGGTTTCCCATTCTTCCATTAGTGCTTCAAGCTTTTCTGAGTTGGTTTCGTTCTCCTCATTAATACGTTGAACCTCTTCATGGTTTTGGTAGACCTCTGGGTCACATAACAACTGATCATTCTCTTCAATTTTTGCTTCAAGTGTTGAAATTTCGAGTTCGATCTCTTCAATTCTTCGTTTTCTTTGACGCTCTTTCTTTTTTATTTCCTTATCTTGTTCATAAGATGACTTTTCTTGGATTACTACACGTTTGTCGGGCATTTTCTCTTGAAGCTCAAGTCTCGCAAGTTCTTCCATTTCAAACTTCTTTTCAAGATAATAGTCGTAATCACCAAGGTATTCTGTAAGTCCATCTCTAGATAACTCAAATACTTTCGTTGCAATCCGATTAATAAAGTATCGGTCATGGGAAACAAAAAGGATAGTTCCTTGATAGTCAATTAGAGCATTCTCTAGGACTTCCTTGCTATCAAGGTCTAAGTGGTTAGTCGGTTCATCTAGAATAAGAAAGTTTGACTTTTCCATCATCAACTTAGCAAGGGCAAGCCTTGCCTTCTCACCGCCACTTAATGTAGAAACGATTTTTAACACATCGTCACCTGAAAATAGGAAATTCCCTAGAACGGTACGGATTTCTTTTTCCGGTTTAAGGGGATACTCATCCCATAATTCATTTAAAACTCGTTTATTTGAGTTTAAGTCTGCTTGTTGTTGATCATAGTAACCAATCGTTACATTTGATCCAAATCGTATCGTGCCATCAACATGTTCTAGTTTTTCGGTAATTGCTTTTAAAAGAGTTGACTTACCAATCCCGTTCGGTCCGACTAGTGCGATGCTGTCTTCACGATATATATTGAAATCAATGTTCTTAACAATTGGATGATCCTTTTCGTAGGAAACCGAAATATCCCTTGCGCTTAGGACATCATTTCCACTTTGTCTTTCTATTTCAAATCGGAAAGAAGCTGATTTTTCATCACCTGAAGGTCTATCCATTAACTCCATTCGTTCTAGTTGTTTACGTCTACTTTGAGCACGTTTAGTTGTAGATGCTCTTACAAGATTTTTGGCAATAAAATCCTTTAACTTTTCAACTTCATCCTGTTGTTTTTCATACTGTTTGAGTTCCTGTTCATAGTTCTCAGCCTTTAATTTTAAGTAATTACTATAGTTTCCAACGTATCTTTTGCTTGTGTGTCTCGAAATTTCATATACTTGGTTGACGACCTTATCAAGGAAATAACGGTCATGGGACACAATTAATAGTGCACCTGGGTAACCTTGAAGGTATTGTTCAAGCCATGTGAGGGTGCTAATATCAAGATGGTTGGTTGGCTCGTCCAAGATTAATAAATCAGGCTTTGTAAGTAATAATTTACAAAGGGCGAGTCGTGTCTTTTGACCCCCACTTAAGCTAGATATTTTCGTTTGATAGTCATCTTCGGTAAAATTAAAACCATGTAAGATTGAACGTATATCAGCCTCATATTGATAACCGCCTTGTTCCTTGAAATCGACTTGAAGCTGATCATATTCCTCAAGCAATTTTTGATAGGAAGCTTGGTTTTCAAAAAGGGAGGGGTCACCCATTTTCACTTCAAGGGTTCTCAGGTGTTTTTCAAGCTTTTGTAGTGGTGCAAACACAGTTAGCATTTCTTCCCAGATAGTGAGAGTGGATTCAAGCCCTGTATCTTGTGCGAGGTAATCAATTGTCACACTTTTTGGCTTGATAATTTCACCGCCGTCATGAGACATCTGCCCAGATATTATTTTTAAAAGCGTTGACTTCCCAGCACCGTTACGGCCAACAATGGCAATACGATCACGGGTTTGTACTTCTAGTTTTATATTCGATAAAATAAGATCAGCAGCAAAGTATTTTTTGAGCTGATTTACTTGTAGTAAAATCATAGTATTTCACCTCTTGTTTCTATCATCAGTGTATCTCATATTATCGTTATAGAGCAACTGCAATGATATTGTTCACAGATGTAACAAAGACAGATATGTTAAAATAGTGTATAGTTTATGTGGATGTTCAAAAAGTCCGGTGAAAATGACACATCGAATTTCTACGTTGGCTTGCTTTTCCGTTGCTCACGTATTAACACCATACGTTCCGCTACTCAAAGCTTCGCCGCCTTGAACTTCTCGGTCCTTTTCATCCTCCTTTTTGAACTGCAGTTTAGGGAGGGTTCGATATGACATCATTTACCCATTTTAATGAGCAGGGGCGGGCAAAGATGGTCGACATTACGGAAAAGTCAGACACTGTTCGTACCGCAATTGCTAAGACAAGTATTGTTGTTAATAAAATGATTTATGAGCAAATTGTAAATAATGAGGTTAGTAAGGGCGATGTTCTTGCTGTGTCACAGGTTGCAGGTATTATGGCAGCTAAAAAAACATCGGAGCTCATTCCGATGTGTCATCCATTGGCATTAAAGGGCGTTGATATTTCCTTTAGTTGGGCAGTTGGAGATGAATATGTTCTCCATATCTCTGTTTCAGTAAAAACGAAGGGTAGTACCGGTGTTGAAATGGAAGCACTTACGGCGGCCTCGGTTTGTGTGTTGACCGTATATGATATGTGTAAAGCAGTGGATAAAGGAATGGTTATTGGACCAACCTATTTAGAAGAAAAGACCGGTGGAAAAAACGGAGATTTTCATAGGGAATTGAAAGGCAAGTAGTGGGGGAATTAACATGAATCTAGAACAATCAAAAATACCACAAGCAACTGCCAAGAGGCTACCACTTTATTATCGCTTTTTGAAAAATTTGCATGCCTCAGGTAAACAACGGGTGTCATCTGCAGAGTTGAGTGATGCTGTAAAGGTTGATTCAGCTACAATAAGGCGTGATTTTTCTTATTTTGGAGCATTAGGAAAAAAAGGGTATGGCTACAATGTCAATTATTTATTATCCTTTTTTAGTAAGACGCTTGATCAAGATGAGTTAACAAAAGTTGCACTTATTGGAGTGGGCAATCTAGGTACAGCGTTTTTGCATTATAATTTTTCAAAAAATAATAATACAAAAATTGAGCTTGCGTTCGATGTGGATTATAATAAGGTAGGAAGTAGCATTGGTGGAGTTGAAGTACATCATTTAGATGATCTTGAAAAAGTATTGCCGGATGATGTTACTGTTGCAATTTTAACTGTTCCAGTTGGTGCTGCCCAAGGGATTACAGATCGCTTAGTATCTAAAAGCATCAAAGGTATTTTAAATTTTACACCAGCCAGAATTAATGTACCTGAACATATTCGGGTTCATCATATTGATTTAGCTGTTGAATTACAAGCACTTGTTTATTTTTTAAAGCATTATTCGAACGAAGAATAGAATTCATTTTATATTTGTAGGAGGTGACCTAAATGGGAAGTCTAGGATTCGGTAGTATCTTTTTAATCGTGGTGGCGGCATTATTAATTTTCGGACCAAAGAAGTTGCCTGAACTTGGAAAGGCAGCAGGTAACACATTACGTGAATTTAAAAACGCAACAAAGGGCTTAGCAGATGACGACGATGATGATGTTAAAAAGAAAGAAACTCAAGATGTGAAGTAATGATAGGATGAGTCACATGAACCAAAACGAAATGTCCATCTTTGATCATATCGGTGAGCTGCGAAAACGACTGATCTATGTAGTCGTTTTCTTCTTCATAGTTGCTTTAGGAAGCTTTTTCCTTGCTGAGCCAGTAATTCTATATCTGCAAAATGCTGAGGAAGCTAAAGAGCTAACAATGAATGCTTTCCGTATGACAGATCCAATTAAGATTTATATGCAATTTGCGTTTATTATAGCGCTCGTTATCTCATCTCCTTTTTTACTGTATCAGCTGTGGGCATTTATAAGTCCAGGCTTGTATGAGAAGGAAAGAAAGGTAACTCTTAGTTATATCCCGATATCGGTATTTTTGTTTTTACTAGGTGTCTCCTTTTCCTATTTTATTTTGTTTCCCTTTGTCGTGAATTTCATGACAAGATTGGCGGAACGATTAGATATTAATCAGGTGATAGGGATTAACGAGTATTTTCAATTCTTATTGCAGCTAACATTGCCGTTTGGATTTTTGTTTCAGTTGCCGGTTATTGTGATGTTCTTAACAAGATTGGGGATTGTAACGCCAATGTTTCTTTCGAAAATACGAAAGTATGCGTATTTTATCCTTTTGGTTATTGGAGGATTAATCACACCTCCTGAGTTAATCTCGCATCTGATGGTTACCGTTCCATTATTTGGACTTTACGAAATTAGTATTCTTGTATCCAGAAGTGCGTATAGGAAAGTATTAAAAGCTGAAATGCTAGCGGCTAATAGTATGGAATAAGGGAATAAAAAATAACCTCTATTTGAGGTTATTTTTTTGTGACTTTTTTTATTTTATTATGTAGGGCAAACATCCTGATTGCCATACCAAAGTCGAAGGTTGCGAAAAGTGCCAAAAGAATTGTGGAAAAATTCCAAACTGTCTCCGTTGCAAATCCGATCGCCAAATAAGTAAATAGAGTGCCCATTAACACGTAAATGATGCCCATCGCAAAAGGTGAAGTTCTTCGCATAAATTAAAAGCCTCCAATAAATGTCTGTTGCAGATTCTCAGCTTGCTTCATTATCCTTTCTATATCATCGGCAAAAATGGTCTGAACAGCTACTACAAAAGTATTCATCGCAACATGTGCGAATATTGGTACGATAATTCGTTTTGTTTGTACATAGAGGAATGCAAAGGTGAAGCCCATAGCTGTGTAAATTAAGATATGAGTGAAATCCATATGTACAACTGCAAAAATTAATGAACTTATTAATCCAGAGAGGAAAAAGTTTAGTTTTTTATATAATGAACCAAAAATAATTTGCCGAAAAATAATCTCTTCAAGGATTGGACCAATAATCGATACGACAATCACAAGTAAAGGCAGAGATTTTACAAGGTTCATGATTTCTTGAGTATTCTCTGAACCTGGTTCAATTCCAAAAAGGTGAATTTCAATATTTGCAGCGAGAACCTGGGCAGTCATTGCCATAATCACACCAGCAAACGCCCAACCAACCGCTTCGCCTTTGGAGGAACGTTCAAGATTTCGATGCCTTTCCTTAATGTCCTGCCTTAATAAAAATAAAACAATAGGAAGAGCAGCAACAAAACTAATAACGGTCCAAGTTGCAATAATTGTATTTTTTGCTTTATCCGGCTCTAAACCGTCCCCAATACCAAAATACAACAGTAACGGGATACCTAGAATACCGGAGAATTGCATAATTATATACGTTAATATGACATACCAATATCTAACTTTCATGTAGATCTCCTTTTAATATGTGGAATAATTTTTCACTTAATCAAATGCCTAGACATTAACCTTAGTGAGATAAAGTTAGCTTATTTGTCCACCTTTTGTATTGTAACATATATTCATACTTATCCATTAGTATAATGCAAATCCAAATTTTCATAGAAAGAAACAAAAAAATATCAGGGTGGAGGATTATTTTTCCTATTTGTGCATACCATAGATAGGTGGAATACAGGCTTGTTCTAGAAATACATTTTTTTTGTAAATTTATTTATCAAATACTTGCAAAAAAAGTATAGATTATTTAATATAATAATTGTGTTAGCACTCAGGTCATATGAGTGCTAATAAGAAAACGAAACTATATGTAAATTATCTGAGGAGGTTGTTTCACTTGTTAAAGCCATTAGGTGATCGCGTTATTATTGAACTTGTTGAATCAGAAGAAAAAACTGCAAGCGGGATTGTATTACCAGATTCTGCGAAGGAAAAGCCTCAAGAAGGTAAAGTTGTTGCTGCAGGTACAGGCCGTGTACTAGACAGTGGCGAAAGAGTGGCTCTAGAGGTCGCAGTTGGTGATCGAATCATCTTCTCAAAATATGCTGGTACTGAAGTGAAATACGAAGGTACTGAATACTTAATCTTGCGTGAAAGCGACATTTTAGCTGTTATCGGATAATAGTAGCAGCTCATATAACATAGAATTCTAATCTTTTGAGGAGGGCTTACAAAATGGCAAAAGAAATTAAATTTAGTGAAGATGCTCGTCGCGCAATGCTTCGTGGTGTTGATGCGTTAGCTAACGCTGTTAAAGTTACATTAGGACCAAAAGGACGTAACGTGGTTCTTGAGAAAAAATTTGGTTCACCGCTTATCACAAATGACGGTGTAACAATTGCAAAAGAAATCGAATTAGAAGATGCATTCGAAAACATGGGTGCAAAACTTGTTGCTGAAGTTGCTAGCAAAACAAACGATGTAGCTGGTGATGGTACTACTACTGCAACTGTTCTTGCTCAAGCGATGATTCGTGAAGGCCTAAAAAACGTAACTGCTGGTGCAAACCCAATGGTAGTTCGTAGAGGAATTGAGAAAGCAGTTACTGTAGCTGTTGAAGAATTAAGAGCTATTTCACAACCAATCGAAGGAAAAGAGTCTATCGCACAAGTTGCAGCTATTTCTTCGGATGACAAAGAAGTTGGCCAATTAATTGCTGAAGCTATGGAGCGCGTTGGTAACGACGGTGTTATCACAATTGAAGAATCTAAAGGTTTCTCTACGGAATTAGAAGTAGTAGAAGGTATGCAGTTTGACCGTGGATATGCATCACCATACATGGTAACTGATTCTGATAAAATGGAAGCAGTACTTGAAAATCCATACGTGTTAATTACTGATAAAAAGATCGCAAGTATCCAAGAAATTCTACCAGTATTAGAGCAAGTTGTTCAACAAGGCAAGCCGTTATTACTAATTGCCGAAGATGTTGAAGGTGAAGCTCTAGCAACTCTAGTAGTGAACAAGCTTCGTGGTACATTTAATGCTGTAGCTGTTAAGGCTCCAGGATTTGGTGACCGTCGTAAAGCTATGCTAGAAGATATCGCTATCCTAACTGGTGGTCAAGTAATCACTGAAGATTTAGGTCTAGACCTAAAATCTGCAGATATCACTCAACTAGGTCGCGCTTCTAAGATTGTTGTAACAAAAGAAAATACAACAATCGTTGAGGGTGCTGGTGAATCTGATAAGATTGCAGCTCGTGTTAACAATATCCGTGCTCAAATGGAAGAAACTACTTCTGAATTTGACAGAGAAAAATTACAAGAGCGCCTAGCTAAATTAGCTGGTGGTGTTGCAGTAATTAAAGTTGGTGCTGCTACTGAAACTGAGTTAAAAGAACGTAAGCTACGTATTGAAGATGCGTTAAACGCAACTCGTGCAGCAGTAGAAGAAGGTATCGTTTCAGGTGGTGGTACAGCACTTGTGAACGTATATAACAAAGTAGCTGCTATCGATTTAGCTGGAGACGAAGCAACTGGTGTGAACATCGTACTTCGTGCTTTAGAAGAGCCAGTACGTCAAATTGCTCACAACGCTGGTCTTGAAGGATCTGTGGTTGTTGAACGCTTGAAAAACGAAGAAATCGGTATTGGTTTCAACGCAGCAACTGGTGAGTGGGTAAACATGATCGACGCTGGTATCGTTGACCCAACTAAGGTTACTCGTTCTGCACTACAAAACGCAGCATCTGTTTCAGCTATGTTCTTAACAACTGAAGCTGTAATTGCTGACCTACCAGAAGAAAATGCTGGTGGCGGAATGCCTGACATGGGTGGCATGGGTGGAATGGGCGGCATGATGTAATAGGGGTTTTAAAACCTTGTTATATCAACGTCTAAAATAATAATATGCTTTTCTTGTCCTCGGATTTGTCCTCGTTTTATAAAAAAACAGGGCAACCTATGACTAAAAAGCTAACTATAGGAGAAGGTCTTTCATCAGTTTGCTAAACTGTTGGGAGGCCTTTTCTTCCATATTGGCGGTCATATGAGCATAGATATTCATTGTCGTATTAATATCTGTATGTCCAAGCCGCTGTTGTATTTCTTTAATGCCAACTCCAGCTTCAATCAATAATGAAGTGTGGGTATGTCTAAATGAGTGTGGAGTAATGTTCTTTTCTATCTCTGCTTTTTTCAGAAGTCTTTTAAGCCGGGTCTCAACAACTTTTCTTAATTGTGGATGCCCATCCTCACGAGCAAAAATAAACTCGTTGTCTTGGTATATAGGTCTATTTTTTAATTTAATTTCATTTTGTTTAAGCCGATGCTTCTTTAACATGCTGATAAGCATTTCATCAATCTTGATTGTACGGACAGAGCCTTTTGTTTTTGGCGTTAAAAGCTGATATTTTTCAAAATGATTGGTAGGGTTATAAAGAGTTTTAGTAACTCGGATAGTACCCTGCTTTTCGTTAAAATCCCCCCATTTTAGGGCCAATAATTCACCTATTCGTATTCCTGTATAGGAAAGTAACGTAAAGACAAGATGATCCATTTCAAGCCCGTCTGTATAGGCTAATTTTAGAAAATGGGCAAGCTCTTCTTTTTCAAGAAAAACAATATTCTCTTCTGCTTTCTCCAGTTCTTCAACACTCTGCAGCTTTTTAGGCATTTTGAATTCCTCAGTAGGATTATTTTTTATCAGTCCTTGAGTCAATGCTTTCCGAAAAATCATTCTTCCGCAAGCATGAATACCATCCATATAATTTTGACTGTATTTTTCGTTTAATTCTAGAATCCTTTCTTCATACATTTTCTTAGTAATACGGTTGATTGGATAAGGCCCCCAAACAGAGGTAAAATGCTTCATTTCCTTTTCTCGAGCCCTCACACTGCTTATCTTCACACCACTGCGGCTATACGTTTTTAACCAATCCTGGGCGAATTGTTCAAACGGCATATCAGATTCTTTAATTAAGGTCCCATTATCTTTTGCAAGTTCCACAAGGCGAGCTGCTGCTTGTGCCTCCTTTTTTGTTTTAAATCCACCTTTTGAAATTTCCTTCCGCTTCTTGGTAAGTGGATCTATCCCTAAATAAATGTGATAGCTCCATGTCTTACCTCTTTGTTTGAATTTAGCCATGTTAAGATATCTCCTTTATTGAATACATAATATTGATTTTGTTATTTCACTTGTTTTCTAGTAAATCCATACTTTTCGGGATTTTTTCTGATCCTAAAGGCCTCCTGTTTACAAGCATTTGAACAGTATTTTTGCCGCTTAACCTTTTTAAAAGGCAATTTACAATTTAAATTTTCACATATATGAACAGGCTCATTATTAGATACTACTTGCCAGAGATCATGGTAAATCGCCCTTACCAGGTGTGGGGTATATTTCCATTCCTTAATGGTAAAACCTAAAGGTGGTTTTCCCGTTATAATTGTTTCAGGAAGCATTTTAATGTCTTGATTCCCAATGGAATTAACTTTAAGTGCTAATAATGCCTGGGCAAGTTTTAAAAAGTCTACTTCTTTTTCCATTTCCTTCTCATCAGCTGTAAACCCAGTCCATGATCCATCCCACCATAAAATTTGGCAGCTTCCACCTATTGGTTCTTTTACAATTAATAACTTATCCTCAAGTTCACTCTCTTCCATTTCTCCTTTATGAATACTTATTAATGCTTCATATAACTTTAGGATTCTTTGCATTTGTTTAATATGAAAATGCCATAATTCAATGGGCTCGCAATCGGATTGGCCAATGGGTAAATCTATAAAATAAGAAGAGTCAGTATAAAGGTCTCTTTTAAGTTTAACCTTATTTATTTCCGCTTGACCGGGTGTGCTGATTCCAAGCAAACCGTAGCTATTAGCAAACTTATTTATACCTTCCTGAGTTTTTAACTTTGAAAATTCCCAAGCCAATCCTTCAGGAATAATAATTTTCCCCATTGACTCCTTGGGGACTACAGAAACAAATCTCCCTGTATGTTTTCCTAAGCAGTCTAACCAAGCCTTAGCGCCATTAATTTTTAATTCATCAAGATTGTTTTCACTAATCTCTAAAACTGAGGCTGTAGGGAAAAAGGATTCTGCCTTACCGTCAAGCCAATAATAAAACTTGTCCATTTTATCATCCTCCATTTTTTAAAATGAAATTGTTACGTATTGTTACGAAATAATGTATATATTAGTTTGAATTACGTAACAACGACTGATACGCTTATTATATACCAGGTAACAACAATAAACAACAACATTGGTTTAGAAAGGGTGAATTTAAAGTGGATACTAAGGTTTTGCCTGAGAACGACCCTATTCTTAAAGAAAAAGGTGAAATTCCATATTGGGAAATTGCCTCTCGGTTAGGCGTACACGTTAACACTATCCGGAACTGGATGAAAAGCTCCATGAGCCAAAAACAAAGAGAAATGGTTTTGGAAGCAATAAAGGAAATTAAAGAGGTTAAATAAGTGAGGTGGAACCATGCTCGAAATAAAACTGGATGATGAGGAAGTAAAAGCCCTATTTTTGGCCGAAGTTAAATCACGTTTAGACAAAATTGAATCGGAAGCCCTTCTTATGAATTCAAAGCAACTATGTAAATACTTAAGCCTAAGCTGGCCAACTGTTGAAAAAGTATTTTTAAGTGATCCAAACTTTCCTCGAATTAGGCTAGGGAGCAAATGGCTTTTTCCACGTAAAGAAGTTGAACGCTATATAGATATTTGGGCTATGGAGAACCAAGCCAATGCGGATGAAAAGCTATACAAACTATAAAAAGCTAACAACAATAGAAGTGATCGATCTTGTAAAAAATTCTATTGGTATTGAAGCAGTGCTCGACTATTACGCTGGCATCAGCCTTGAAAATGTAAAAGGAAGAAAAACAAAGTTAATTTCTTGTATTTTTCACCAGGAAAGAACACCGAGCCTTGCAATAACTCCCCTAAAGAATGTTTTTCATTGTTTTGGCTGTCAAGCAAAGGGTGATGTTATTACACTTGTTTCTCTTTTAAAAAAAGTATCACAAGGAAGGGCTGCTTTTATCATAGCCGAAGACTTTGGTTTATTGGATAAGGTAAAGCCTCAGCTAAAACTATCCATTAAAGAAAAAGCAATTGATAAAGAGCTTGAAAGGAATTTCCGGCAGAATGAAAAGGAATTATTTGATTTTCTTTTGCAAGTTAAACAACACTTTCAAGCTATTACAAAAAGTATTAAAAATGAAAGGGATTTACAACGCAAAGGTGGCCTTTATCACATCATGGCTAAAATTGAATATTACCTGGATTTACTTTTCAATTATGAAAGCTTTTCGCCAGAAGAGCGTATTGATAATTATATTTTGATTCAAAGATTTATAGAGAAAGAGATTTACCCGATTTACAAGGCAGTTCAAGAAAAAGAAATAGAGGAGGTGAGCATCAGTGAGTGAATGGATAGCAGCTTTTAAAAAGAAAGCACATGAAGCCCCATATCTTCTTCCTAAAAATTACTTTCCTCAGCAGGAAGAACAACAACAGCAGGAGGACAAGCAATTTTTGCCTTCTCCGATTAAAGACATCGTGATTCCAAAAGGATTTGAAGCCAGGAAGGAAGGGTTATATTTTGTTGCGTACAATGAAGAAAAACCACCTGCTTTTATTTGCTCCGAATATGTCCTTATTACTGGAAGATATGAAAACATTACGGATGGAACTGAAGGATTGATAGTTTCCTGGTTTCATAATAACAAATGGAAAAGGTTGAAAAGGAGCCGGGATAACTTTATGGTTCTAAGCAAATTAGTTGAATTATCCGCTTTAGGTTTTCCTGTTAGTTCCTTAAATCAAAGATTAATGGTTCAGTACTTAACCGCTTTTGAAAGGGCGAATTTGGAAAATATACCAGTTGAAAAAGCCAGTGAACAAATGGGTTGGAGTGAACATGGATTCCTGTTAGGAAATGAGTTTATAGGTTCCGGTTCTTTGTCATTGGTCAGCAGCGACAAAGGTGAAGAACAGTTTGCAAAACATTATACAAGCAAAGGCTATATACATCCTTGGTTAAACATGATTGAAGCGATTAAGTCTTATCCAAAGGTAATAGCTGGGGTTTATGCTTCCTTTGCTTCCCCTCTGATAGAGCTCTTCGATTCAAAACCCTTTATATTTGAGTGGAGTGGGGAAACATCAAAAGGGAAAACAACAGCGCAAAAAATCGCAGCTTCTGTTTGGGGTAAACCGAATGAACACGGTATTTTAAAAAGGTGGAACAGTACACCCGTTGCAATAGAGAGGGCTGCCAGCTTAACAAACCATGTTCCGCTATTCTTAGATGATACTAAACAGGCAAACCCTAAATATATCGCCTCTTCCGTTTATCATTTGGCGGGCGGTCAAGGTAAAAACCGGGGAAGTATAAATGGTATGCAAACAACAAAAACCTGGAGTAACGTTATTTTTAGTACAGGTGAACAAAAGATAACTAGCTTTTCACGTGATGGAGGATCAACGGCAAGGGTTTTCAGTTTGGATGGTTTACCTTTTGGGACTGCCAATGATGAAACATACAATCTTGTTAGAAAGATTGAAAGAGTTTTAAAAAAACATTATGGGTTAGCAGGAAAAATGTTCATCCAGTACATTTTGGATAATCGCGAAAAATGGCTAGGATGGGAAAATTATTTTTACCAACAAACAGACTTTTACGCAGAAATAGCCAAAGGAAACACAGTTTCACAAAGACTAGCTGAGCATATGGGGATTATTGACCTTGCCAGCATTCTTTTTCATAAATGTTTTAATCAGCAATACAAAGCGGAAAAGGAAATGATCAAATTGTGGGAAGGAATCATTAGTGATAACCAGGAAACAGACAGACCTAAGCAAGCCCTGGAAGATGTTATAAGTTGGGTTTCATCAGAAGAAAACCGCTTATATACCCGGGATGGAGAAACGATTTTTAAGCCTTCTGACTGTATTGGCAAATGGAATGAAGCCAAATCAGAGGATTTATGCTTGTATCCTGTAAAACTGGAAAACTTCTTGAAAACACAAGGGTACGAACCTTCTGCAATACTAAAATCGTGGGCGGAAAGAAATTGGATTGTTACCGCAAGCGGTAGAATGAAGAAAAAGGTATCTGTTAAGAACGTAAAAGAATGGATGTATGTTTTAAAAATTGACATAATCAACAGCCTCTAGAACTCTGTTTAAAGGGCTTTATATAAATATAGTACCCATTAGTACCCACATAGTACTCAATATAGTGGAAACTGTTTAAGTCAGTATTATCAAGGTTTAACTTAATAGTACCCATAGTACCCACTATTTTTAGTATATACCTGTATATTTTCAAAAGGCTTTATTCTCGCTATTTCACCATAGATAAATACACTATTATATTTTAGTGGGAACTCCGGGTACTATACTCCAAAAATATGGTTTGTTAGTTCCCGACGTGTGAGAACTTAGCGGGAACCATGAAAGAAAAATAGTTCCATTAAACTTCCGAAGTTTTCCTTAACAGCTAAATCACCAAAACAAGCCAAGCTAAAAATAGCTGTTAGGGTAAGTGAATCGAAGGTATAGCTTAAAGCCAAACATGAGGGGTTTACGCTTATGATGATATTAGGCATTAAATATAGTTTCACAGATAAGGAGATAAAAGAGCTGCTTTCCGGTTTGGTAATCCTGATTGATACCAGGGAACAGGGAAACAGCCATATCCTTAAATACTTTGAATCTCATAAAATCACACACAAGAAAAGAAAGCTGGATTATGGGGATTATTCCGCTTATTTGCCAAAGAATGAGGGATTAGGAATACAAAGAGATATTTATTTAACCGCTGCTATTGAGCGCAAAAACAGCGTGGGTGAATTAGCAGCTACTATTAAGGAAAGAACCCGCTTTGAAAATGAATTGATTCGGGCACAAAATTCACCTTTTGTTCTTTTGGTTGAAGATTCAGATGGCTATGAAAAAATTGTAAGGGGGTCATATAGGAGCCATTACAAAGCAAAAGCCTTATTGGGTTCCTTGAAGTCATTTGAAACGAAGTACGGCTTCCAGACCGTCTTTATTTCTCCAAAAACATCCGGGAACTATTTTTTTTATCACTTTTATTATCTATTCAGAAACATGCTGAGAGGGGCATCATTTTTGTAAAGAAAACTGGGGTTTTTATGTACGTTTTGTTAACTTAAAAAACGCGGAGGCCTTGATATAATTGGACTTTTTAGATTCCCTAAAAATAGGAGTGAAAACATGGCCGCAAATGGGAGCAAATTTACTAAAAATATACGATTAAACAGGCCGCAAGACATTAGAAGGATGGTAGGAAAAGTTATTAATATCTTGCTCCAAGATGGAGAAATGACAATAGACAAAGCCAAAACTATAGCGACCTTATCGAATACAGCTTTAAAATCAATGGAACTAGGAGATTTAGCGGAAAGAATGAATAAGATTGAGCAAATGTTTGATAACCAGGAATAGCACCGGAATTTTACGAAAAGGAGCGATATCGAATGAGTTTAAAATCTCGGCTGAAACATCTTGAGCGAAATATAAAGCCAAAAGGAAAAGACCCTGTTCAAGAGTGGCAAGATAGAGTTAAAAGGCATGAAGAAATGGAAAGCCTTTCTCCCGCCATCGAAGAAGGAGATTTGCAAGCTTGCATTCGCTATTGCCAGCTGTGTGAGGAAAGTGTCGTTGACAGAACATTTGCTTACCGGGATGTTTTTATTAAAGTTGCTGCAATGAACGGAGGTTATGAACCGAGTTATGAGGAAGAAACAGAGATCGACGTTTGGTATCACAATCTAAAGGAGACATATAAATATCTGGAAGAGAAGGTAAAGGTTCCGAGTATTAAGGAACCTGTTTTGAAAAAGTGGAAATCCCGAAGCTTGTGAAAAATATACTTAACTAGGAGTAGTTTAATTTTATGTGTGAAGCCTAATTCTTTTTTAACAATTAGGCCAGATTATTGAGTAGAACTTCTATGGATTTAACCATTTTATTAAAAGATAAATTAGTTTAGGATTAATAAAGGTGAACCGTACACTTAAGTAAGTGAGTTTTTTAAAAAAACAGAAGCAGCACCGTACCGTAAATTGAGGAAGGTGCTGTTTTATCTTAGATGAACATTTGTTGCATAAAATATTTCTTTTGACTTTGTAGTAAAGTTAATTTATCCTCTTGAAGACTAATATTCTTATCTAATGAACACAAAAAATCAGTAATAACTCTTTGTTCTTCAATACAAGGGATTTGTAAATTACAGGTATTAAATGCTTGCATTCTTAACGAAGGAACTGTTGAACCAACAGCAAATTTTAAAAAATGTCTGTTTTTTAATAATAACTGATAATATATAAATTTAGGTATGATATTTTCTTTGAAGTTATAAATGCTATATGCACGCTGATGCAGTGCATACTTCCCCGAAAAATATCTAGGAAGAAAGCGGCTACCCTCTCCCGGGTAAATAATAGCCTCTTCGTTGAAAGAATATTCATTTAAATATTTAATATCTTCTGAACGGTCAAAAAAATGATAGGAACCATTAGCTACATTATCTTTAACATTCTTATCACCAGTTTTTATTGAGGCTACTTGATTTAATAATAAATTATCCCATTTTGGATATGGTTTATCATCTGCACTTTTAAATCGTAATTCTTGTTTAAAAATCTTGTGTATATATCCTTTTTTCTGTTCTTTAAGCAAGTCAATTTTTTCTTGTTGAAGTTGAATTTTCTTTTCAAGTAGGCTGAAAAAATTACCTAACTTCTTTTGTTCTCGCAAGGATGGTAACTTAACTAATGTGGTTGCTAAATTATTCATGTTTATTTTCTTTGGAGAAGCAGTTAAAAGGGATTTAGATAAAAATTCTCTTTTATATGTTGATGTTTTAATATACTCAACAAGAAAATTAGAATCAAAAAGCTTGCTAGATTTTATTAATCCTACACTTACATATATGCTAAAAGGTGTATCCCACTCAACTAATTTTGGTACTCCAAGTGAATTAATTCCTGAACTAATCCTAGTAATTAAAATATCATTCTTTTGTGGATTACACCTTTTATTTATTTCCTTATATTCTTCTTCGGAAATATATTTTACTGGAGCATTGGTTGTAATTGTTTCGACACTCCAGAATGGAATACCAGATGGTTTATAATTAGGTGTAAAGTGTGTGCCGTCGCTTAATTCTGTTAAATTGCCAAGAGTAAAAGACTGCCATTCGTCATGAAATTCTGTAAATCTCAATTTAGGTGCCTTCATTACTTACACCTCCAACTCTTTAAAGTATTTCTCTAAATCACGATCCACATCTGTAATCTCTTCATCGATTTTCTTCAGACGCTGAACTACTTCTTGTAGGTTAATCGGTTCTTCTTCTTCAAACGTATCAACGTAACGAGGAATGTTTAAATTGAATTCATTATTCTTAATTTCTTCTAATGTTGCAGAGTAAGAGTATTTTCCGATTGTTTCACGACTCTGGAGTGTGTTAATAATCTTTTCAACTTGTTCGTCTGATAAATGGTTTTGGTTTTTGCCTTTTTCAAACTCATTTGATGCATCTATGAATAGTACATTATCATCATGCTTACGACACTTTTTAAATACAAGAATACAAGTTGGTATACTTGTACCGTAGAAAATGTTTGCTGGTAATCCGATTACTGCATCTAAGTAATTTTTTTCTTCTATAAGATACTTACGAATTGCTTCTTCAGCAGCACCACGGAATAGGACTCCATGTGGTAACACCACTGCCATTGTCCCGTTATCATCTAGCTGATGAATAAAGTGTTGAATGAAGGCAAAGTCTGCTTTTGATTTTGGTGCTAGTTTAGCGTAGGCACTAAAGCGTTCATCTTCTTTGAACTTATCATCCGCACTCCATTTCGCAGAATATGGAGGATTGGCAACTATAGCTTCAAAACGTTGGTCGAGGTGTTGTGGTTCTTCTAATGTATCCGCATTTTGAATATCGAAACGTTGGTATGGAACATCATGAAGCAACATATTCATACGTGCTAAGTTGTATGTTGTTGAAACTTTTTCCTGGCCGTAATATTTGTGGACTTTCGCTTCTTTACCTACACGAAGGAGCAAGGAACCAGAACCACAAGCTCCGTCATATACATCCCGAATTTCTGATTTACCAGCAGTCACAATCTTCGCTAAGATTTTAGATACTTGCTGTGGAGTATAGAATTCGCCAGCTTTCTTCCCTGCGTTTGCAGCAAATTGTGAAATCATATATTCGTATGCATCACCTAAAATGTCAATTTCTACATCATCTTGCAAGAAAGGAATACTTGCAATGTTGACAATGACTTTACTGATTAAACTTGTACGGTCCTTAACGGTACGTCCTAAACGTGAAGAAGTTAAATCCATATCGTCGAAAAGATTTTGGAAATCGTCTTGGCTTGCAGTACCTAAAGTGGAAGATTCAATTGCTTTTATTCCGTTTTGTAGCACTTCTATATCAAAATTCCCATTTGTCCCTTTTTCAATTTCTTCAAGGAAACGAGAGAACAGGAATTTTGGCTCTACTACATAACCTAACTCATCAATAAGATACTCAGCTAAGTCCTCACGGTACTCTTCATTTTTCCATGCTTCGGCATATGATATGTTATCGTCTTTAAGTAATTTTTTTGCACGTGCTTCTACTTTTTCAGATAAATAACGATAGAAAATTAATCCTAAAATATAATCCTTGAATTCATTGGCATCCATTTGACCCCGTAAGTCATTTGCCATAGACCATAATTTTTTATGTAATTCAGCTTGTTGTTGTCGTTGTTTTTCACTCGTCGTCATCGTTAATTCCTCCTAAAGTTTCATTATTAGTTTAAGGCAATACTTTGGATTAGTTTTTGCTGGATATATAGCTGCTGTAATTCAGCCTTTTCGGCCATCAATAATTCTTTTCTTTTTTTAAGCTGAGCTATTTTTCCGATAATGATTTGCTTTTGAATAGGTGGTAAGTCAATTTCTAAATCCTTTAAATGAGATAGTTTCAATAGAGAAATCACTGTGCCTTCACTTAGAACAGACAGTTGCTTTTGAATGGATGGATGTTCATTAAAATACCATTCAAAAAAGGCTGGATCTGCATTACTTGTAAATTGAATTTTTATGAAGTTGTTTGTTAATAATAACCCGCTATATTTCTGAGGTAACAAAGCAACTTTTTGTGTATGTGTGTGTAGAATAAGACTATTTGTGTCAGTTAGCAACTGTGGTACCAATTTTTCTTTTTGTACAGTAATTTCTATATTTTTTTCATTTGAAATTCGATAAGCTAAACCCAGCGTTTCATTAAATTCCTTTAATGAAAGTGGTTTAACCTTTAATGTTTCTACGTCAGAAGATAATGTTTCTAAACGATTTGTAAACGCACCTTGTGTAAATACAGCGATTTCATGGAGTTTCATCGTACACCTCCTTTGATATTTTATAATATATCAAACTCATAAATTAATTATATGTGATATTTTATAAAATATCAACGGTTAATTGGTGTTTGTTTTGATATTTTTTAATATAACATAAAAAGAACGCTGAATCAGCGCTCTCTAATTAAATGAAATTGATTTTATGCACCATACTTTTCAGTAAAGTCACGGATAAATGATGTAATAGCTTTTATTGCTTTGTTCTTTTTCAAGAATGAACCTGATAAAGAGTCCATAATCGTATTTTTTTCAATTAGACTGGAATACTCATAGGTTGATACTTGTTCACGTAATACACTATCTTCAATATCTACTTCTTTTGCGAATGCTGAGAGTTCTTGCTCACTCATTTCTTCTTCGTAGCGATTGTATGCATCCATAACAGATTCATTAGGAGATAACGTTGGTGCGACCTTATCTAAGAACCCTTTTATCAACTCAATTTTCAGGCGTAACTTCGGATCAGATGCATGGTCTAATTCTTGTTTGATAAAACGAATCTCTTTGTTAAGTTCTTTTTCGTTTTCTATGTTAAGGCTCGCAATTAGGTTCAAAATGTAGCTGACATTTATCTTATCTGTATGCATTAGCTCTAACTCAAAGTCGATGTCATGTAAAATGGATTCTTTTGGTACTTCGCTACGTTTAAAGTCTTCGTATACCTTGAAGTACTTGCTCTTGAAATCTTCATAGGATTGCTGTGAAATCGTTAGCTCTGTCTCATCAAACTCAAAATCTGAAAATGACTGTAATCGTTGAAGGAATTTCGTCACATTTTTGAATGCAATAATAAATTGCCGCTTATCTTCCTCTCTCTCTAGCTCGTCTACTTCTTCAGGAATGACTGCAACATCTCGTAAATTTTTCACAGCTTGTTTGAATGCTTTTAAGTATTCATCGTAGCTTCCCATAAGAACCGTATCAACATTGTCTGTTCTAGAGAATAATTTAATTGCATCATCTGTATTGTCTTTTAAATTTCGATAGCAAACGATATTTCCATATGGCTTAGTCGACTTCTCTACACGATTTGTACGGCTATATGCTTGCAACAAATCATGATAAACCATGTTCTTATCTACATAGAGTGTATTGAGTGGCTTGCTGTCAAATCCAGTTAAGAACATTTTTACGACAAGTAAAATATCGATTTGAGCATTTTTAACTTTTTTTGATACATCAGAAAAATAACGATCCCACGTTTCTGTCGAGAAGTCTGTGTCATACATTTCGTTATAATCTGCAATCATGCGGTCTAGTGCTTCCCGAGAATGTTCACCAGTACCATCGCTTTCCTCATTTTGCCCATATGAAAAAATTCCAGCGATCTTCAAATCATGATTCTTGGATTTAAAAATATCGTAATACTTAATTAACGTAGGAATGGAATCAACTGCGAACATAGCACAATAGCCTTTGCTCTTTGAACGTCGTAAATGATTTCCGATTATATGGTCAGCTACTAAGTTTAAACGTCGTTCATCATGCCACACTTCATCTGTATCAATCGCTTCTACTTTTGTATCATCGGCTTCATCAATATTTGCGTTAAAAGTACGAATGTATTCTACTGAAAAACCAAGTACGTTCCCATCACGGATTGCATCTTTAATTAGGTAGTAATGCAAGCATTTATCAAAAAGGTCAGCAGTTGTACGTCCATCTTGACTTTTATTTTCGACAAAACGAGGTGTTCCTGTAAAACCAAAGTATTGAGCATTCTGAAAGTGACGATCAATCTCTTTTCGCATATCTCCAAATTGGCTGCGATGACATTCATCAATAATGAAAACGACCTTTTCTTGTTTGTATGGTTCCATAATTTGAGCGTACTTTGGATTTTTGATAGCATTGTTCATTTTTTGAATGGTTGTCACTATGAATCGTTTCAAGGGATTTTGTATTTGTTCAATAAGGATTTCGGTTTTGTCTGTTCGATCAACCGCTCCCTTCTGGAACTTGTTGAACTCTGCAATCGTTTGGCTGTCTAAGTCTTGGCGATCAACAAGGAAGAATACCTTTTTGATACTTTCCTCATCTGCTAAGATTTGACCAGCTTTAAAAGAGGTTAAGGTTTTACCAGAACCAGTTGTATGCCAAATATATCCATTATTTTTAGTTTCAGTAGCTCGTTGTACCAATGCTTCAACTGCATAAACCTGATAAGGACGCATTACCATTAATGCTTTATCGGTATCATTAATCACCATATAACGACTAATCATTTTCGCAAGATGGCATGGTTTTAAGAATGAACTACTGAAACTTTGCAAGTTTGTAATAAGTTCATTTCTTTCATCTGACCAGAAGAATGTAAATCCAAATTGAATGTCATAATCAGAGTTCGAAAAATATTTTGTATCGACACCATTACTTATTACAAAAATTTGAAGGAAACGATATAAACCTGGAAATGTATGACGACGATAGCGTTGGATTTGGTTAAATGCTTCTTTAAAGTCTAATCCTCTTCTTTTTAATTCTATTTGAACCAGTGGTAAACCATTAATTAGAATAGTGACGTCATAACGATTTGTGTATTTACCAGTCACAGTAGTTTGTGTTGTAACTTGAAAAAGATTTTTACACCAATCTTTTGTGTTTAGCAATTCAACATATAATTGCGTTCCATCCTCACGTTCAATTAGTAGCTTATCACGTAAGATTTTTGCGGACTCGTATATGCTTTTGCCTTCAATTAATGTAAGAATTCTCTTAAATTCTGTATCTGATAAGGGCTGTCCATTTAGTTTATGTTCATTAAATAAATTAAGTTGTTCCTTAAAATTGGCTAATAGTGCTTCATAGTCCGTAATCTTAACAGCTTTGTATCCTTGACCTACAAGTTGTTTATGTATTTTTTTCTCAAGTTCTGCTTCAGGTTGGTATGCCATGCTGAAAAACCCCCTTAACTCCAGCTTTTTCTTATTATATAAAAAATTAAAGTATAAGTTTCATTTTTGATAGTAATTTAAAGAATGGTTTGTTGGTTAATTGACCACTAAAATAAAAATTTCTATTTCCTTTGGTATGTATTATACCTTAAAATGGATTTAGGTGAAAAAATAACCAATTATAGGGGGAGAGACTATGAAAAAGGAAGTCTTAGTTTTAGGAGTTAAGAAATATGATTTTATAACAGAAGATGGAGAAAAGGTACAGGGTACGAGGGTATATTTTTATGACGAGGAGGGCGATGAAAGCAGTAAGGAAAAGGTAAAAGGGTACATACCTACAAAACGCTGGTTTCCTGGATTTGAGAAATTCGAACAGTTCCAAAGCAATAACTTACCAGGAAAATATGAAATGGAATATGATATCCGCATCTCAGAAAAAGGGCTTAATTTAGTTATTAAAGGATTTACTTACGTAGGTAGTGCTGAACCAATTGCTTAATAATTGAAAAAATTAATAAGTATTAATATAATAGATATAAGTGAGCTTGCAACATAAGGTTGAAAGCCAATAGATTATTCTATTGTCCCCTATCGGGGTCACTAGTTTCAGTAATCGCTTATAATATACTTATAGGTGAAATATATACTGAAACGAATATGGAGGCTACAATAATGGAACTAATTATTAAACTAATCATTGACATTGTTTTGCCTCTCTAAGACATTGTGTCTTACAGTAGAAACTTAACTCTTATAGAGTAGCAGTTTGATCTTTCCTTCTCTCCTAACACTGCAATAATTGAGGAGAGGGGGCTTTTTTTATGGGGTGAGAAACTTTGGATGGGGAATATGATTATAAACTAAAGGAAATTGCTACAGAAGTAAATATTAAACGAATTTTTCGAGAATATGAGGAAAGCAAGAAGGATAATTTTTATGATCCACCAAAAATTAGAATCCAAATAGGAACCGATGGTGTTGATCATGTGTTATTTAGAAAGAATTTAGATATTAATTGCATTAATATTTCTAGGCGGATTAAATCAGGTAATTATTTTTTTAAGCCTTTTCGTGAAATACATATTCCGAAAGGAAACGGTCAGTACAGAACAATTTCTATTGCATCTATTAGTGACATATTAGTCCAAAAACTTATACATGAATGTATCTATCCCTATGCAGAAACTATGTTTCGGGAATTACATAATACAAGTTTCGCCTATAGGAAAGGAATTTCTGCACCTCAGGCTGCAAAACAGGTTTATAAATACATAAAAAGTGGCTACAGTTATGTTTTTGATGCAGATATTAGTAAATTCTTTGATACTATTCCACATGATAACCTCAAGGAGAAATTATTTGATTTTTGTGGTGAGGAAAATAAATTAATTTATACCTATTTGAAACGTTTTATTTCGGTAGATCGAGTGCTACCTGAGACATATATATACCATAAAGAAAAAGAAAAGATATTTAAACGAAAAAAACCGAAAAGAATAAAGAGGAAGGCTGGAATACCTCAAGGTGGAGTCTTTTCAGGTTTGATAGCAAACATTTATATGCATGAATTTGATAAATGGATTATAGGGCTAAAGGAAAAATATGACCTTAAATATATAAGATATGCTGATGATTTCTTAGTACTTTATAAAGATAAGAATATTGAAGAAAAGATTAAAAATGAAATTAGCTGTATGATAGAAAAATTAGGATTAAATCTTAACTGGGATAAAACAAAGACAATTGATTTAACAAAAAAAGGGAACTATGTTAATTTTGTAGGGTTTTCCATATCACAAACTGGTATACGTATAAAGAAAGAAAACATGAACAAATTTAAACAAAAAGTACTTGAAGTAATAAAAAAAAACCATATTTCTAATTATGAAGAAAAGGATTTAAAAAGGTTAATATCTAAATTGAAATTTAAATTGCTAGGGAATGAGGCTTTAGGGTTAAGTAAGTGCAATAAATGTAATTTATTTGAACCTAAAAGAAGTTGGTTGAGTTATTTTTCCATTTTAACAGATGTTCAGCAATTAAGAGAATTAGACGCCTGGATTCGTAAACAGTTATATGTATGGCATTATAATCAATCGGGAAATCGCTTAAGTCTAAAAAAAATTAGAGAATTTGGCCATATACGCCTTGAAGATATTTATAGAAGGATTAAAAAGGAAGAGAAGCTAGAGATAGAATATTGTAAATGTAGCCCATTAGAGGCAAAGAGGAGTAGAGAATATCTTTTTCATATATTAATTTTTCATGAATCCTAAAAATTATGAGGAGTAAAAATGCAATGTTGGTAGGAAGAGACCCAAAATGGATTTAAAAGTAGCGTGTTGGAGTGTTACACCGGGCTCGATCCTTTCTTTTTTACCTGGATTCTTTTATGGTTAAGGGATTGAATTTACTCTATTTCTTGCTTCTGACATAAATTTTATCTGATTGTATGCAGAAGGAAAAAGGTCCATGTATCATAAGTAGGTATGAACCTTAGTAAGAATAACTGCAAATGAGAAAAAAGCCAACCTCAAATTAAGATGGGCTTTATACATTTATAGCATATAAATTTGTCCTCTGGTTTGTCCTCCGATGTTTTATATCATATTTAAAATATTTATGTTGTTTTTTTAAAAAATGTAGATTTAAAGCCTTCTTTATGCATTATTTCTTTCTATTATTTATGAAAATGAATGGGCGGCATGATGTAATAACGAAAAGCGGAAGTGGCTTGCTCAGCCCCGACAAGCATAAGACGGACCAACCATGTGGCGCTCTTGCCACAAGGGCGGGGTGGCTAGAGCATAGAGGGGCTAGCCGCTTGAGCTAGACATTATGTCTCTCCTAAACCCTTGATATGAATGGGTTTTATAGTAAGATGAGAGTGGAATGTTAACATATTGTTAACATGAAGTTTTTAACGGAGGCTTCTCATAAGTTTATCAAACTTGTGGGAAGCTTCTTTTTTCATTTCTTGGGTTACATGGAGATAGACATTTTTTGTGATTTGATCATCGGAATGTCCTAGTCTGTCCATGATCTGTTCTAATGAAACACCAGCATCGGCATGAAGTATGAATATGCCTTAAGGAATGCGGTTTTAACTCAGGAAAATCTGACATTGATATTATAGACGTTCCAGATTAAATAATAGGATTTGAATTTATTCAGATAATCTTTTATCCAGAGGAAAAACTAGGAATTAAGCTCCATTTAGTTACCCCAAATATGTTGCATCTAAAAAGAAATAACCTCCCTGGCACCAAGTGCTCTAGAGTAAGGTTATTTCATAATTCTATACAGAGTGAAGGCGCAAAAGGTTCTTATGGTATTATCGGCGATGTCTTTATTCAGGGTTATAGAGCAAAAAATACCATGTTGCTAGGTACACTCTTCGAAAAGGGATTAATAATGGATGAAAGCTCAAGTTGTTTTAAGTATATCGCTGTATTATATTAAATTTGTTGTTGCAATTGAAGTAACTGTATAATATATTGGTGAGCAATTTAGTTCCTTTTTTAGGTCCTAGCGAAAGGAGATCACCATGAGTGATATAACTAATACTAAGGAAATTTTGGAGCGAGTGTCCGATGGATTTTATTCTTTAAATAATGAATTAAAATTTGAATATATAAATAATGTTACAGAAAATCTTTTGCAAATTAAACGAGAAAATGCAATTGGGCATTATATCCATGATGTATTAAAACACAGTGACTTACTAAATATTGTATCACGATATGAAAGGGCATTGTCCGAGCAAGAACCTGTAGAATTTGAAGAGTTTTTTAATAATAGATGGTATGAAATAAGGGCATTTCCTTCTAAGGAAGGCCTGTCTGTACTTTTTAGAGATATTACTGAAAAAAAGAAAGAGTTTCAACATATTAATTTTCTAGCTAATTACGATGTTATCACAGAAATACCGAACCGTTTTTACTTTAATAAATACTTAAAATGCAAGTTACAATCACAATCTATTGATGGCTCATTTGCTGTTTTATTTATTGATATTAATAATTTTAAAAATATAAATGATACATATGGTCATGGAGTAGGTGATTTGGTATTAAAACAAATCTCAAGACAAATTGAAAAAAAGATAAATCAATTTGGTTTCATAGCTCGGTACTCTGGAGATGAATTTTTACTAACGTTGGAAAACCTTGTTGATGACGAAATATCATCTGTGATTGAACGAATAATTGAATCATGTTCAAGTCCATTTTGTGTAAATGGGTTTGACATAAGAATATCAATCAATGTTGGGGTTAGCCAGTTTCCTAAGGATGGGCAAAGTGAAGAATTATTGATAAAGCATTCAGAAGATGCAATGTATCAGGCAAAAAAAGAGGGAAGAAATAAGTATAAGTTCTACGCCTGTGATGAGAATGAAGGAAGAGTAGACGCTTTAAAGTTAGAGCTAGAGCTCAACAAGGCAATAGAAAATAATCAGTTAGTACTTCACTATCAACCTAAAATCAATTTGAATACAGGGAAAATTGTGGGGGTAGAGGCATTACTTCGTTGGGAGCATCCAGAATGGGGAATGGTATCGCCAGAAACATTTATACCTATTGCTGAAGAGACAGGATTAATTTTACCTATTGGAGAATGGGTTCTGAATGCTGCCTGTGAACAAAATAAAACTTGGCAACAACAAGGTTTTTCAACAGTTGTTTCCGTCAATTTATCATCTATTCAATTTAATCAGACTACTATTATTGACATCATTGAATCCATTCTTCAAGAAACAGGATTAGAACCACACTTTTTAGAAATTGAGATTACTGAAAGTATGACAATTGATATTGACCGTACAATTTTAATGTTACAACAGCTTAAAAAGGTTGGAGTCCATATAAGTATCGATGATTTTGGTACAGGTTTCAGTTCATTAAGTTACTTAAAAAACTTCCCTGTAGATACCTTGAAAATCGACCAGTCTTTCGTTAAAGAACTTCGAAACAACCCAAATGATGAAACCATAGTTAAAACCATTATCTCAATGGCTCATAATTTGAATTTGAATGTAGTGGCAGAAGGAATAGAAACAAAAGAACAACTGGTTTTTCTACAACAACATTTATGTGATGAAGGACAAGGATATTTTTTAAGTAAGCCCTTAACAGCGTCTCAATTACAAGAAAAACGGTTTGAAATCGAAAAAATAGTTGAAGAACATGGAATCCCTAAAGATATAAACCAACAACTTTTATTGAAGGAATTATTGGAATCGGCCCAAAGAGAGTTACACGATACGATTCGTTTGCAGCAAGGGATGATATTTAAGTATAAGAAAATGAATGAACGATTTATTCATACACAATGTGACGGGGAATTATTATACCGTCTTGGAATGATTCCTTCTCAAGTGATAGGAAAAGAATTAGCTGATTTTCTTCCTTATAGAAATGCCCTTGATAAAACTGCCTACTATAAGATGGCATGGGAAGGAGAGGAATTTGTTACTTATGAAGACGAACTAAATGGAATTAACTATCTAACAACTTTACGTCCTATTAAAAAAGCTGGAGAGGTAGTACAAGTCATAGGTTCATGTATAGATATAACGGAACGTAAAAAAGCGGAGAAAGCTCTACAAGAAAGTGAGGCTAAGTATCGGCTGATTTCTGAAAACATGACAGACATCATCATGTTATTGGATATAAACGGAACAATACAATACGCATCACCTTCCCTTGGAAAAGTAATGGGTGACCCATTAAAATCATATATAGGTAAAAGGTCGTTTGATTTAATACATCCTGATGACAGGCAAAGCGTAAAGATGGGATTTGAAAAAGTACTAAATACTATGAATCCATTAAGGATGGAAGCTCGTTTTCTGAACGTTGATGGGAAGTCGTTATTATTTGAAGGACTAGGTACCCCAGTACTTGGAGAAAATGGCGATCCTGAACATTTTATAGTAGTAGGGAGAGACATTACGGAAAAAAGGGAAATGGAAGAAATGCTCTCAAAATCAGAAAAATTATCAGTTGTTGGTCAACTTGCTGCAGGAGTTGCACATGAAATTAGAAACCCTATAACTTCAATAAAAGGATTCATTCAGCTTTTAGAGGAAGGAATTATGAAGAAAGAATTTTTCGAAGTAATTTCCAAAGAGTTTAAACAAATTGAGAAAATTCTTGAAGAATTTATTAATCTTGCCAAACCAAAAGAAATTCAATTAAACAAGGTTAATATTAAAACTATACTTAAAGAAGTTGAGACATTATTAAAACCAGAAGCAAATTTGAAAAACGTAGAAATTTTCCAAGAGTATCAACAAAATCTTCCTCAGATTATGTGTGATTCAAACCAAATAAAACAAGTTTTCATTAATATAATCAAAAATAGCATTGAAGCAATTCCTAAACATGGGTTTGTAAAACTCCAAGTCAGTATAGAAGGAAAAAATGTCCTTATAAGAATAATCGATAATGGAATTGGGATAAGTAAGGAACGAGTTCAGAAATTAGGTGAGCCGTTCTATAGTAATAAAGAAAAGGGTACAGGTTTAGGTTTAATGATATGTTTTAGAATTGTTCGGGAACATAACGGGTCAATAAAAGTAAAAAGTAAAGAAAATGAAGGTACTACGGTTGAAGTTAGGTTACCAATAAAAACTTTTCTTTAGGAATAAGCTAATCCCCATCTTACAAAAGGTGGGGATTATTTGCAGTTTACCATCAAACGGTTGATTCGTTTTCTCAACTATTACGTTTTTAGTTGAATAAAATCAAACCAGTATAATTCATCTCTTTTCTGGAAAACTATACCACAAGAGGAGATGACTGGTTATGAAATTCCTTCAAAACTTAAGAAAAAGAAAAGAAGATAAGTATTCAGAAAAGATGGATTCTCTTTCTAATGAAGAACCAGATAAACTAATAAGTTCAGACCTTTCAGCTAATGAAGGTTTTTTGCGAGATGTTTTTCATCAATGTTCTGATGTTGTGTTTCGTGTTGTTCCTATAAACGATAAAACAAAATTACTTTTTGTTTATATTGATGGTTTATGTGACACAAAACCTCTCGATGAGATGATGTTAAATCCTGTTAGGTCATCTGACAAAGAATGTGAAGTATTTATATTTGAAGAATTTTTTGAAAATCGGCTTCGCCAGGTTGCTCAAATAAAATCAACCAAGAATGTAAATGAATTAATTAATGGGGTATTAACCGCAAATGTCGCCGTTCTAGTCGATGGAGAAAAAATTGCCTTACTTGCAGATTTAAAAGGTTTTGAAAAACGGTCAATTGAAGAGCCTTCATCCGAAACCGTCATACGTGGTCCAAGAGACGGGTTTACAGAAACATTACGTGTGAATACAAGCTTAATCCGAAGACGAATTAGGAGCCCTAGATTGAAGATAGAGTCATTTACAATTGGTAAACTTTCAAAAACTGATGTAGCAGTTGTATATATTGAAAAAATTGCAAGTGATTCTGTCATTGACGAAGTACGAAAGAGACTCGAGTCAATTGAAATTGATGGAGTTATCGAGACTGGTTATATTGAAGAGTTTGTAGAAGATTTTCCTTTTTCTCCATTTCCGCAAGTACAAAACACCGAACGCCCTGATATCGTTTGCGGCAGTTTATTGGAAGGAAAAGTATCCATATTGGTGGACAATACTCCCTTTGTTCTGATTGTCCCCATGACCTTTTGGTCGGGATTACAGGCCGCTGAAGACTACTATGAACGGTTTATTTATGTAACCTTTATTCGTTGGATTCGCTACATTTTATTCAATATTTCATTACTGCTTCCCTCTATATACGTTGCAGTAATAACTTTTCACTCACAGTTAATTCCAACAAATTTGTTAATAAGTATAGCATCTGCACGAGAGGATGTCCCATTTCCAGTGCTGATTGAAGCTTTTATGATGGAGCTGATGTTTGAAGCCTTACGTGAAGCTGGTATACGGCTTCCTAAGTCAATTGGTTCAGCTGTTAGTATTGTAGGAGCACTCGTTATAGGGGAAGCTGCTGTACAAGCTGGTATTATATCTGCTCCCATGGTTATTGTGGTAGCAGCTACAGGAATAGCATCATTCGCGGTACCGCGCTATAATTTCGGAACTGCATACAGGCTCCTTCGCTTTCCTATACTTATCCTAGCAGGACTGTTTGGTCTCTATGGAGTCATTCTAGGAATGATTGCCATCCTTATTCATCTAGTTCATCTTAAATCCTTTGGGGTTCCCTATTTAAGTCCGATTGCCCCGCAAAATCCAAAATATCTAAAAGATGTTTTGGTACGAGCACCTAGATGGAGTATGCATCGCCGACCTATAAGGGTAGCTGGTCAAGATAAAACCCGTATTCCCAGAGGAAGGAACGAATGATGAGATGATCAAAAGATTAAGTATTTGTTTTCATATACTCGTTTGTATGATTTTAACTACCGGATGCTGGGATGAAAGAGAAATAAACGATCAAGCGATAGTTTTGGGGTGGGGTTTCGACCAAAATGAAGATGGAGATTATATTGGCAGTGCTCAGATTGTTGTTCCTGGGGAAGTTGGTGAGAAAAGTAGTGGTCAAGGCAAAGGATACATGGTTGAAACAGCGACGGGAAAAAGTCTTTTGGATGTAACTCAGAATTTGCAAACAAAACTTTCAAGGAAAGTTTTTCTAAGTCATCAGAAGGTCATTATAATTGGGGAACGCTTAGCCAAAAATGGAATATCGAACATCCTTGATTTATACAGTCGAGAACCTGAACTTCCCATTCGAACGAATTTTTTTGTTTTAAAAAACGGGGATGCATTGGAGTTTATGGAGGTAGAGTACAAAATGGAAGATATGCCTTCAACTGCTGCAAAGAAAATGTTCCAAAGCACATCAGGACCAGAAAGCACTACGTTTAAGGATTTTTTGGAAAGTGCGAGTTCAGAGGGAATCAGTCCGACATTACCGATTCTTGAAATTATTAGTTCTAAGGAGGGTGAAAAGGATACGGAGACGTTCCGTCTTGGTGGAAGAGCCATTTTCAACCAGGACCTTGAGTTGGTTGGATTTTTATCCTATCGTGAGTCAGTTGATAGATTGTGGATTATTAACAAGTTAAATACTCATAAATTCACCACAAATTTAGTAGAAGAAAAAGGAAATGTAGGTATTCTGGGTATGAAATTTAATAGTAAAGTCCAACCCATTATACAAAATGATCAACTGGAGTTTCATATAACGCTTTCCGGAACAGGGGTTGTTCGTGAAAATAATACAGCATTAGACCTAAAGCAGCCGAAGAATCTCCAAATAATAGAACGTTCATATAATAAGAATTTGCAAGAACATATGTTAAGTACCATTACAAAAGTTCAAAAAGAATATAAAACAGATATTTTTGGTTTTGGACAATTCGTTCATAAGAAATACCCTCGAAAATGGAAATTATGGAAGAAGGACTGGAGTAATATATTCTCAGATGCAAATATTACAGTTAATGTGGATATAAATATCGATCGAACTGGGGTAACTGGTTCTTCATTACATTTGAAAGAAAGTGAAATCCAGAAATGAAAATTTCCAAGTACCAAATATTTTGGATGATTGCATCTTTAGAAATTGGAATGGTTTTGTTACTGACACAATCACCTGCTATTGAGGAAGCTAAGCAGGACGCTTGGATTTCATTTGTATTTGCTGGGTTGGCTGGGATAGGAATCACCTATGCTGCAGGAAAACTAAGTCTTCTCTATCCTAACCAAACATTTATTCAGTACAGTCAAAGGATATTAGGGAAATGGTTAGGGAGAATTATAGTGATTCCATATTTTATCCATTGGCTTTCTGTAATCGGAGTTATTTTTCGTCAATCATCAGAAATAATCCAAATGACTTTATTTACAAGAACCCCATTGTTTATTTTAATTGTACTTTTATTACTTTTAGTAATTTATGTGAATTACATAGGGGGGATTGAAGGCATTGGGCGATGTAGTGAAATTATGGGCCCGTTTATATTTGTAATGGTGATTATTACTTTATTCCTTAATTTTAATAATATAGAATGGGAGAAAATTCTACCTGTTTATACTGATTCAGGATTAAAATCCATTTTACAAGGAAGTTTAACGCCATTATCGTTTTATGGTGAGTCGGTTTTAATAATGATGCTACTCTCTTTTACAGAAGAACCGAAAGAAGGAGTAACTTGGGCTGTGAGGGGTGTAGGAGTTGTAGCTATTTTAGTGACTATTTCAACACTAGAAATTCTAATGGTATTTGGCCCAAATTTGTCTTCAAGACTATGGTATCCATTTTTTGAAATGGCGAGATACATATCGCTTATGCATTTCCTACAAAATCTCGAAATAGTTGTGACTGTTATATGGATCTTCAGTATATTTATAAAATTGTCCATTTATCTATTCGTATCTAGTTATGGGATCGCTCAATGGCTAAATATAAAGGATTGGCGAAAGGTTATTTGGTTTGTAGCAATAGCATCAATAGTACTTTCTTTGATTTATCCAAATAATAACGTTGCGTCTGTTTCTTATCTTGAAAAATATTGGCTTCCATTTGTTCTCCCCATGAATATGATAGGTATTCCCTTGCTCCTCTGGGGAATTGGAGTTATTCGTAAAAATTCAAAACAAATTGATGAGTAATAATACAAGCAAGTGTAAAATAGGCCCCATCTGCTAAACAGGTGGGATCTATTTTACGCTAGTTGATAATTAGAATGATATTTTTGTTTATATATTTTGAATAAAACCTATTGCTGTACGTCACTAAACCAAATAGTTTTTTTAATTTTTATTTATTGCTACTTTTATTTTACTTAAATCTCATGTATACTAAAACCAAATTGAATAGAAATAACTAGGGGAGTCCAATAAGTTGGGCTGAGAGGGAAACACGTTGAAGTTTCTTGACCCTTTGGACCTGATCTAGATAATACTAGCGTGGGGAAGTTAGAAAAAATAATTCATGTATTGAATAAACTTCTACATACAAAGCCGGTCCATCCTTTTTGGATTCGGCTTTTTTATTTAATTCATTTCTTTAATTCCTCTTTTATTGTCTAGAGCTCGTCCTTTAATTTTAAAAAAGGGAGAGATTTACTCTATGTCAACAACTTCTTTAAACGAAAAAAACATTTCCATCATGTCTAGTTTTTCAGGTAGTAAAAAAGTTTATGTTGAAGGCTCAAGACCTGATATCAAGGTACCAATGCGTGAAATTGAACTAAGTCCTACAACGGGCGCCTTTGGTGAAGAAGAAAATCCACCAGTTCGTGTCTATGATACTAGCGGACCTTATACCGATGCTAATTATTCAGCTGATATTACAAAAGGTCTGCCTCCTCTTCGAAGCACATGGATTCATGAACGAGGAGATGTTGAGGAATATGAAGGACGAGAAGTTAAGGCTGCAGACAATGGATATAAGGATGAGAATGACCCACGTGCTAATCATAATGTGTTCCCAGGTTTAAAGCGTAAACCATTACGTGCCAAAAAAGGTAGAAATGTCACTCAGCTCCATTATGCAAGGAAGGGCATCATCACTCCTGAGATGGAATTTATCGCATTAAGGGAAAATATGAAACCTGAATTTGTGCGTGAAGAAGTTGCAAGAGGTCGAGCAATAATCCCTTCTAATATCAATCATCCAGAGGCAGAGCCTATGATTATAGGACGTAATTTCCATGTTAAAATCAACGCAAATATTGGGAATTCTGCTGTTTCATCCTCCATCGAAGAAGAGGTCGAAAAAATGACATGGGCTACACGATGGGGTGCTGATAATATTATGGACTTATCAACAGGGAAAAACATTCATACAACAAGGGAATGGATTATTCGCAATTCAGCTGTTCCTGTAGGAACCGTTCCTATCTACCAAGCGCTTGAAAAAGTTAATGGTGTTGCCGAAGACCTTACTTGGGAGGTTTACCGTGATACTTTGATTGAGCAAGCCGAGCAAGGCGTGGATTACTTCACCATTCATGCTGGTGTTCTTTTGCGATATGTTCCGTTAACAGCCAAACGTTTAACAGGTATTGTATCCCGGGGTGGATCTATTATGGCACAATGGTGTCTTCACCACCACAAAGAAAACTTTTTATATACTCATTTTGATGAAATCTGTGAGATCATGAAAACTTATGATGTTGCATTCTCTTTAGGAGATGGTCTACGTCCTGGTTCAATTGCTGATGCCAATGATGAAGCACAATTTGCGGAATTAGAAACACTTGGAAAACTAACAAAAATTGCTTGGGAGCATGATGTACAAGTAATGGTTGAAGGTCCAGGTCACGTGCCTATGCACCTTATTAAAGAAAACATGGACAAACAACTTGAGGTTTGTAAGGAAGCGCCTTTCTATACTTTAGGGCCACTTACAACTGATATAGCTCCTGGCTATGATCATATTACATCTGCAATAGGCGCAGCCATGATTGGTTGGTTTGGTACGGCTATGCTATGTTATGTTACACCAAAAGAACATTTAGGTTTACCAAACCGAGATGATGTACGTGAAGGTGTAATAACTTATAAAATAGCTGCACATGCTGCTGATTTAGCGAAAGGGCATCCAGGCGCACACAAAAGAGATGATGCCTTATCAAAAGCCCGTTTTGAATTCAGATGGAGAGATCAGTTTAATTTATCATTGGATCCTGAACGCGCTATAGAATATCATGATGAAACGTTACCTGCAGAAGGTGCAAAAACAGCACATTTCTGCTCAATGTGTGGACCAAAATTTTGTAGCATGAGGATTTCTCAAGATATTCGTAATTACGCGAAAGAAAACAAGCTTGATACATTAGAAGCAATAGAAAAAGGAATGAAGGAAAAAGCTGAAGAGTTTAAGGAATCTGGTGGTAAGTTATATCAATAACTCTTGTTGTTAGGATGTTTACGTTGAAGTTCCAAATAATTGTAGAGGAGATCAATCAATTAAAAACTCACATGTACACCTCACGATGACCTATTAGAGGAAAAAGCTCAGTTCTAATATGAACTGAGCTTCTATTTTACCATGGAAATCCTGTCCAATATTATCCATCTAATAGAGTTCTTGTTCTTGGAACACCGATTTATGAGAATTTATTCATAAAACGATAATGAGAATTATTAGAATACTACACTCTATTATGCAACACTTGGGTCGTGGTTAAGTCGCGTTAGCGATCTTGTTCCTAAAAACATGTTAATTAACTGATCCAGTTCGCTTAATTTCCACCTTTATATTTGGTTTTATCTTTAGTGCTGAGTATTTTTGTCTTAAATCTTTCTCAGTTAAATGGGAATATTTTCTTACACTTCTTATTTTTCTTCCGATGCCAATGGGATCCGTATTTAAATTTTTGAACTCCTCAAGTATATTTCCAAATTCTTTGTTTAGGGCTTCACCAATTAGTTGTTCCATTTTGTTTAGTGAATCTTTATTTTTCATAGAAGTAGATGGTTGAAATTCTAATGTTGAAACGGAAATCGTTGCATTCAAATGAACCAATTCTTCACTCTTTATTTCAATGTTACCTTTGTACTTTATTGGATGAAGTGTAATTTTATATAGATCACTTTTAGGAAGGTTGAGTTTTGCTATATCCCTTTTCTCTAGTTCATCAGCCGGAATCTCTACAGTTATATCACCTAAAAATGCCTTATTATTTGTGAATAATTTTAGGTAAAGGGTGTTTATCAACGAAATAGACCCAACAATTTTATCTTCTTTGAATAATGCAACACCATCTATAGAAGGTGCTACCCCATTTGAATTTTTTATGATGGGTAGGGTAGGATCGATACCAATTTCATATAGAGTGGTTATAAAATCATGTAAGTTGGAGTTGACTAACATTTCTTTCCTTTCGTGTTTATTCAATAGTTGATAGATATAGGATCCCATTTCGGGATATTCTTCATAGTTTGTATTGTTAATCGTCTCCTCAGCATTATCAGTAATGGCCAAAAAGATTAAAGAACTGATAATGCTATCTCGTTGCATTGTATCCAGAAAAGAAGAAATTCCTGTTTCTGCCATATTTTTATTAAACAGTATGGTCCTTAATTGACCAGACGTAATGTCATGGCTTGTCTGTTCCTCTAGTTTTTGTCTGATTTGTTTGCTAGTCGTTCCTTCAGCTGAAAGGGTTACACTAGTCTTTTCTTCTTTTCGGTCAAATTGTAACAAACTGATAGTACCTTTGTATGTATTGTCATCAAGCAAGTCATACCCAATAATTGTTGAAATTCCTTGCATTTCTATTATTTTTTCAGGGGCCATGCATGCAGTACAAAGAAGAGAACACAGCAGAATAACCATTTTTTTCATTCTTTCAACTCCGTCTGGAACGAGTATTGATTTTTGATCTAATAATGATGATTACATACAAGAAAATTGGATAGATAAACCAGAGAAAAAATCCAGTTTTGCCAATTTGATCAAAAAAATAATTATTATCTACTCTTTTCGTAATGAAAAAACTGCAGATAAAAAGGATAATGGAGATGAGCCATATTCCATATTTTTGTTTTATGTGAAAAATCTGTTTAATACCCTTGGAAGAAATATATAGTGTGATACAAAGATTTGGAAAAATAACTAAAATCCATAATGGAACCGCAACAAATTCAAAACGTTCAATAAATGGAAAATGGACAGTGCTAATCATGCTGACAACAGGCCATACATTCATCTCTAATTCTTTAGCGCTAAAAAATAAAATAGAAACTACAGTTGTTAGTAAAACAAGAATGGTCGTAAACCAGACTGCTATTTGACTAAAAAGCTGAAGTTTATTTTTCTCCTTTATAAATGGAAAAATAAATAGCAACGTCTCGAAACCTAACATTGTATAACTGCTCTTGAAAACTCCCTTCATCATTTCTGAAGGAGTTGTCGTCATTATAGGTAAAATCCTTGTTACGTTTATGGTTTGAAGAGGTTGGTACACAACAAATAGCAGCCATATAGTCACTAAAAAGGATAAGAAGCAAACACCGGTCACTACTCTGAATCCGCCTGATACAGCATAAATGGTTATCATTAATAAAGCCAATACCCCGACCCATTCATAGACTCCTTCATATCCCCATGTTAGTGACAACTCGACATAACTAATGGTAATCGAATAATGGACGGCAATATAGTAAATGACAATTACGAAGTTTAAAATACTACCAATCAAGCGTCCAAATATATGATCATGAATTTCGAATAGAGTACCACCTTCATTTTTATTTAGGATAGATAGTATGATCCATGTAATTAAGCTAACGATTAAACCAGAAAGTAAAATGGAGATCCAAGCATCTTTTTTTGATTCTAGATATATAATTCTTGGAACGCCAAGAATCCCCATACCAATTTGCGAAGTGTGTATGATAAAAAATGCCATAAAGGCGTTAACAAAACGTATATTTGATTTCATTTTGCACCTCAAAATTCATCTAAATCCGGTGAATTTTTTAATCGCTCCTTTAGGCGAATGGAGTCTTTTGTTCGATTTACTAACGGTCGTCTTCTATAAAAATGGTGGGGGAGACGTAGTAAAAAATATTTTAAATCTTTCATTCTTAGCGGATATAGAGGGGCAAGATAAGGTTTATTTAAAGAAGTTAATTTTAACAAGTGAACCATTAGAATACATATACCGACAATGATTCCGTTTAACCCCCAAACACCTGCTAAAATAATGAATGGAAATCTAGCAATTCTGACAGCAGTGCCCATTTCATAAATAGGTGCCGAAAATGCTCCTAATGCACTAAATGCAACAATGATAATTAAAATATTGCTCGTTAACCCTGCCTCAACCGTTGCTTGACCAATAACAATTCCTCCTACAATTCCCATTGTTTGTCCTACTTTTGAAGGAAGGCGGGCCCCAGCTTCTCTAAGTAACTCAATTAAAAATTCTAGTAAGAGTGCTTCTAATAAGGGTGGAAAAGGAACTTGTGAACGTGATTGTCCAATGATAAATAACAATTTAGATGGTATAAGTTCAAAATGATAAGTCATGGCAGCCACATATATGGCTGTTAAAAATAGAGAACCTACCATAGCAAATAATCGGATAAAACGAATAAATGTACTTAAAGACCATCTCAAATAGTTATCTTCTGTTGATTCGAAAAATGAGAAAAAATTAGCAGGTCCAATAATGGCTACTGGGCTACCATCTAAAAAAACTCCAATTCTGCCGTTTAAAATCGAATAGATGAACCGATCGGGAAGCTCTGTTAAAATAAATTGTGGAAGTAAAGAGTAATGATTATCTTCTAGGCATTGAGCTAATACGGAACTGTCAATTATATTTTCCGTTTTTAATTGATTAATCCTGTCCTTAAGTGTCTGAAGGGTGTCATCGTTCGCAATATCTTTTATATATACAATTCTTACTTGCTTTTGAACGCGTTCCCCAATTTTTATTTCATCCGTGCACAAATTCTTATCTTTAAGATTTTGTCTTATGATCTTAACGTTAGAAGTTAATGATTCAGTAAACGAAATTTTAGGGCCATATACTAACGATTCTGTTTCAGCTTTCTCTATCGAGCGTTCAATGGGATTTGCGCAGTTCACCATGAATCCCTTTTTTTCGTCTAAGAAATAAATATAAGCAAATCCATTTAATAGGGAAGAGATTACCTCTTGTTCCTCTGTATTTACCTTTATTTCCTCTATAGGTATGTTTTTCCTTAAATAGGTGTAATGTAAGAATTCTACAGAAAGTTCTTCCATGTATCTAATGACATATTCATTTAGAAACTCTGGCTTAATTAAATTCTTCATGAAAATAATATGAATTTCCTCTTGTCCAGCTTCAATCTTTCTACACTTTAAGTCGGGAGATTCATTAAGAATCAATTTAATTTTTTCATAATCTGGGAAGTTATCATTATTATGATGCTCTTTCATTCTGAACATATCCTTCAACCGTTTTTAATAGTGTCTGTATAAACAATTAATTTATACAGAATATGGATAGAAGGAAGTATTACTCTACAGCAGCTCTATTATAATTACCCCTTTACTTTTCTGTTTAACAATCGTGCCCAATTGTTGAAGACTAAAATTTATATTCACCAAGAAAATTGATATGCTCCTAACCTAACAAATTTTATTTAGGACTTACATGAATGCCTTCACTCTCTCGCCAATCTGCGTAGAGTATACGCTTTACATTATCATATCCATTGGTAGTTAATTCGTTATCTAACCAATGTTGATCAAATCCGAGTTCATGTAAATTATCCCATAAAATTTCTCCATCTATAATTAACGATGTTGGAAGGTCTACAGGACTTTCTGGGAGATTGAGATCTTGCTTGTCTGGTTTTTGATACTGGGATTTTAATAATAAACTTAATTGCCCATTAGCTTCCAATATACCGTATTTGACTTCGCGGACTGAAAAGACATTATTTTGACGGAGTATACTCAATACTTGATTTACATCCAATTTGTTCTTTGTAAGTAACTTTCTGTCCATAACACCATCTCGAATGATGATGTTAGGATTCCCTAATAAGAGAGAACGTGTCGATTTACTTTTTAGAGTCATAAACTCTATTCCCAACATAAGAAGTGTCCACAGCCCGATAGCATATAAAAAATGGAAAATCCCTACCTTATCTTCATAAATGGTACTTCCTAAAAAATCTCCAAGTACTAACACAAAAACTAAGTGAAACGGGGTTAACTGATAGATGGATGTTCTACCTGTTATGGTAATGACAAAAAATAAAGTGGCAAAACCAACGATGACTTTGATTGTCAGTATACCAATTTTAACTTCTTCCAAAGTTTTTTCCTCCAATTTATATTTTACTTAGTTGTAAGATCTTGAGGTTTAGATAATGAGGCTAGTTTTAGTATTAAAGCTCGAGTTACAATTCCAACAATGATGTAATAGATGAATGAATACTTGTATCTCCATTCTAAATAATTTACAAGTTTGACTGACTCGCAAAAGGGTTCACCTATAAAGGCATATGTTAGTGCCATAATAATCTGGGCTAAAATAAAAGATTTCCATGTTCTAAAATATTGATATAACAACATGTAAGCTACAGGTACCATTGAAAAATCAAAAGGAAAGGCCCGAGGAATAAAAGGAAGGAATGCAATGGGGTAATCCCAAAAACTATATTGTGCACCAACTACATCTAATAAGGTTGTAGTCAAGATAATAATGGTGCCAAATAACAAAATTTCTAAAATAATCTCTCGTTTAACAAGTTTAGCCCATATAACCCAAGGCACAATTAAAAAAACGACTAAAATCCACCATTCCCAAGTTAAAAACTCATTTTTTAGCCAACCATTTAATTCTAAATGATAAAGCTTATCTTCTAATAAGCGTATTTCCTTAAGATTTTCAGATATATTATTAATTGAAATCACCCCTAGTTTTTCTCTTAACATGCACAAACTATGTAGCGAGTATACGTTTGGAATACAAGGAATCATATACTAAAAAAGTGCATAACAAATAACCTTCCGATTTACTAATTGGAAGATTTACAGTATATAGTTGATTTTAGGGATAGTTACAAAAATGACTTTTACAAGCGATTTTATACAGAAACTTCTTTGTTTAGCCAAGAACTGTATAATGGTTCTTGTGTAATTAAGTGCATAAAGGTTTTCTTTTAATGTCAGTTTACACGCTATTTTCATTGCCATTTATGTGATATGCACCTCAAAACGGAACGGTTTAGTATTAGACTTGACTTTAGGCGAGAATATTACATAGTGTAATGGTGTTTATTAATGATACGGTTCACCGTGGTGATTTAAGAGGCAATAATAGGCATTGGTGAAATACCAATGCCTACTACTTGAGGTAAACTGCATTATCTAAATGTTAAGTAAAAAAATAAAAAAGTTTATGCTAACATTTGCTAACGCAATTAAGTAAAAACTGTAACATCTCGTTAAAGATGTTACAGTTAGAAAATTCCAAAACGTTGATTTACTGCACTTTTGGAACACAACATGAAAGATGTTACAACTTATCATATTGTGGGCGGCATGATGTAATAACGAAAAGCGGAAGTGGCTTGCTCAGCCCCGACAAGCATAAGACGGACCGACCATGTGGCGCTCTTTGCCACAAGGGCGGGGTGGCTAGACCAGAGAGGGGCTAGCCGCTTGAGCTAGACATTATGTCTCTCCTAAACCCTTGATATGAATGGGTTTTATAGTAAGATGAGAGTGGAATGCTAACATTTTGCTAACATTGAGGTTTTAATCGAGGCTTCTCATTAGTTATTTTAACTTTTGAGAAGCCTTTTTTCTATATTCTATTGTACGTATTAATCTTGGAATCCATAAAATATTTATGAAGCTTTTGCCCTTTTCGACAAATAGATCGGATTATTATAATTTCATATTTGTTTAACTACGTACAGCTAGATTTGATAAACGTTAAGCAACTTAAAATTTGTGCCTTTTCTAAAAAATGAAAGGCACTTTTTTGCGTTAAGAAAAGGGTTTACAGAAAAAAAGGCCTTTCATGGCCCCTACATATAGAATATGTAAGTTATTTAAATGATATCTCTTTAGCAGTTTGTTTAATGTGATTAAGTAGAAATTCTTCAACATCCTGAATGCTTAGACCTAACTCCTTTGCTTCGGAAATTAATTTAACCCAGTCTTGATCTAATCCTTCCAATCTCTTACCTCCATTAAATTTATTATAATGCAAATTGGTTACGGTTCTCATATAAAGAATAAACGATTGTGCTTGAATACAATATTGAGGAATGTTAATACTTTTTCATTTTGTTAGTAAAAAATGGTTTACTACATTCCATTATCGTTTCTTAGCTCTCCTAGACTGAGTTCATCTCATTAGTTAGAAATCTCAAACTTATAATTGACAGTGATAATCATTTTCAATTATACTGTTAATTGATAATGATTTTCATTTAACTAGAAGTGCATTAAACTACTTAAATTGTAAACAGCATCTAATCCTTACTACATAATTAGGAAAAATTTGTTATTCAGAAGGTGGATACGAATAAATGTTATTCAAATTTTCCTACAAAAATTGTGCACGATTGACTAATCTGCAGTAGAGAAAAGTTTTTCCTAGCCATTACAAAAAACACTTGGTACTTAAGGAGGTTCATATGGAGTTATTTGATGTAACGATCGTTGGTGGAGGTCCTGCGGGCTTATATAGTGCTTTTTATAGTGGTTTACGAGATTTGAAAACGAAGATAATCGAGGTGCAACCTGTCCTAGGAGGTAAGGTGAACATTTATCCCGAAAAGGTTTTGTGGGATGTAGGTGGACTTCCTCCAATGCAAGCACAACAATTCGTTCAAAACTTAATAATGCAGGCGAACACTTTTTCTCCAACGATTTGTCTAAATACTAAAGTGGAGCAAGTAAAGAAACAGGATGATATTTTTGTTATAACAACGAGTCAAGGAGAAGTCCATTATTCCAAAACAATAATTGTTGCTGTAGGTGGAGGAATCTTAAATCCAATTAAGCTTGAATTGGAAGGCGCAGAAAAATATGAAATGACGAACTTACATTATACGATTTTAGGTCTAGAAAGCTTTCGTAATAAAAAGGTTCTTGTATCAGGTGGGGGAAATGGAGCCTTTGACTGGGCCGTAGAACTTTTATCAGTGGCAAAAGAAGTCGTTGTGATTTATCGCAAGGAGCAAATAACTGCTCACGAGTCTCAGGTGAAGAAGTTAAAAGAGCATGGTGTGAAATTTATGCTTAATGCGGAAATTCAATCCTTAGTATCAAATGAAGATAAAAAGGCGATAGATTATGTTGCCATTTCCCAAAATGGAGTGACGCACCAAATACAGGTCGATGATGTACTAATTTGTCATGGTTATAACCGAGAAATATCATTATCTTTTGATGATAATATTCAACCACAGCGTAAAGACGATTATTATCTTGTGAGTCATGGCCAATGTAAGACTTCTGTTCCAGGAATTTTTGGTGCAGGCGATATAGTATCTTACGACGACAAAGTAAATTTATTGGTTGGTACCTTCCAAGATGCAGTGCTTGCGGTTAATAATGCATGCATGTATATCAATCCGGGGGCAGAAAAATATGCAATGGTATCTTCTCATAATGATAAATTTGAAGAGAAAAACAAAGAGCTTTTAAAAAAGTAGTTTACAAGGTTTAAACGAGTAGTCTTAAAAAAATATTAGATAGGTAGGGTTCTAAATGAAAAACAAAAAAATATTTTTACTACTAACTTTAACCATTATTTCTATACTTGCATTGGCAGGCTGCTCTAGCCAGTCTTCGAATACTGAAGAAAAAAGCAAAGAGTCAGCTCCTTCAACTGATACAGACTCAACATACCCAATGACAATTAAACATGCTCTAGGGGAGACTGTTATTGAAAGCCAACCAGAACGAGTTGTAACCATTCAATGGGGAAATCATGATATTGCCTTAGCACTTGGAGTTGTGCCGGTAGGTTTCTCAGCTGCAAACTATGGTGTTCAGGATGAGAGCGGAATGCTACCTTGGACAGCAGAGAAATTAAAAGAACTTGGACAGGAAAATCCAACTATCTTTCAAGATACAGATGGGCTCGATTATGAAGCCATTTCAGATGCTAATCCGGATGTCATTCTTGCTACGTACTCAGGTATTACTCAAGAAGAATACGATACTTTAAGTGAAATCGCACCTGTAGTTGCCTATCAAACTAGTCCTTGGGTAGCTTCATGGCGTGAACAGACCCTTTATAATTCTATGGGAATGGGTCTAGAAGAAGAAGGTAAGCAACTTATTGCTGATATAGAGAAATTAATTGAAGAAAAAACATCAGAACATCCTGAAATTAAGGGTAAAAAGGCAGCATTCGTAAGTATTAGTCCTGCTGATTTATCCAAATTCTACATCTACTCACCAGAAGATCCACGTGGTGAATTCCTAACTGAATTAGGAATGGATTATCCTGAAAGTATTGCTAATCAAATGACTAAGGGTAGTTTCTATATAGAAGTAAGTGCTGAAAATGCTGATATGCTTAACGAGGCGGAAGTGTTGGTGTCATACGGTGATGGTAGTACTCTTGCGGCTTTACAGGCTGATCCAATCTTTGGAAAGATACCAGCGATAGAGAGAGGTTCTGTTGTAATTATTGGAGATAACACCCCACTTGCAGCAGCGGGAACTCCAAACCCTCTTGCTATCCAATACTCAATTGATGAGTACTTAACTTATCTCTCAGAAGCTGTAAGTAAGTTGAAATAAAATGATGGATAAGAGTGTAACTGAAAATAAGCAGTTCCTTATACCGAAAAAATTTATAAAAGTATTGATCCTCTCAATGATTTTACTTGGTATAAGCTTATTGGCATCTTTTGCTTTCGGGTCTCGAATCGTTGGATGGAGTGAACTAATGGATGGTTTATTCCATCCCGATGTACATTCACATGGTGCCAATGTAGTTCGCCAAAGGGTCGCTAGAACTGTATTTTGTGTGATGTGTGGTGCCGCATTGGGGATTTCTGGGGCTTTAATGCAATCGGTCACTCGAAATCCTATTGCAGACCCTAGTATATTAGGAGTGAACACAGGGGCAGCGCTTTTTGTCGTTTGTGGAATTTCCTTTCTTAATATTGGTAGTGCAAGTCAATATATTTGGCTTGCATTAGCGGGAGCAATGATTACTGCCATTATTGTATTCGGAATTGGCTCGATAGGGAGTGGCGGTGCCACGCCCCTTAAGCTCGTTCTAGCGGGAGCCGCAACAAGTGCTGCTTTATCATCACTCGTTATGGCTATTATGATTACTCGCACGAGCGTTATGGATCAATTTAGATTTTGGCAGGTTGGTAGTGTAGGGGCAGGTAACTGGGACTCTATTTTAATTTTTATTCCTTTTCTACTAATAGGAATTCTAATTGCTCTCTTTACGGCCCCTGCATTGAATGCTTTAGCTTTAGGAGATGAAGCTGCAACGGGTTTAGGTGTACGAACAGGTACACTTAGACTCAGTGCTGCTTTTGGTGGAGTTTTATTGTGTGGGGTAACAACAGCACTCGCAGGACCTATTGGGTTTGTTGGGTTACTAGCTACTCATGTAATACGACTTCTAATTGGTCCTGATTTACGATACGTTATCCCGATGTCAGCACTCTCGGGTGCCGTCATATTACTTATATCGGATGTTTGTGGCAGACTTCTCGGTTCACCTGGTGAGCTTGAAGTTGGCGTAGTTACTGCATTTATTGGGGCTCCTATACTAATCTTAATAACTATGAAAGCGAAAATGCGTGCGTTATGATAAATGAATCAATGAATCTCATCATGGTAGGTAGATCAAAGAGACGTCGACGTTTTATAATTGTGACATCCATTCTTGCAGTCATTGCTTTTGCACTTTGCTGTGCCATGCTTATGCTAGGAAACACTATTTATCCTGTTCAGGATGTTATCGGTGTTCTATTTGGCGAAGAAGTTAAAGGTGCATCATTTGCAGTCGGTACCATCCGTTATCCGAGAATGGTTGCAGGTGTATTTGCTGGGTTTGCTTTCGGAGTTTCTGGCTATGTATTCCAGACAATGTTACGAAATCCTTTAGCAAATCCAAATGTAATTGGAATAACAGCTGGTTCAAGTTCAGCTGCTGTTTTTTGTATCATTATTCTTCAAGCTAGCAATACAGTTGTCTCGATTGCTTCCGTTATTGGTGGACTTGCTACAGTGTTAGTCATTTTTCTATTATCAAAAGGATCCTCTTTTTCAATTGGTCGATTAATACTGGTAGGTATTGGGATTCAAGCAATGTTAGATGCGGTCATTGCCTACTTATTGATGATTGGTCAGGAACACGATATACCAACCGCGATGAGATGGCTAAGTGGAAGTCTAAATGGCTCTAAAACGGAAACTCTCTATCCCTTAATCATTACCGTTCTTATCTTCGCACCAGTCATCATCGCACTTGGGCAACGATTAGAACTATTAGAACTTGGGGAGCAAGCAGCCACTTCGCTTGGAATCAATACGGATATGACAAGGCTTGTACTTATTATCAGTTCCGTACTTATTATTGCGTTGGCAACTGCTACAACAGGACCCATCGCCTTTGTTGCATTCCTTTCTGGACCGATTGCAAGGAGACTCGTTGGTGTTGGATTTTCAAGTGTTATTCCAGCAGGTCTTGTGGGAATTATTTTAGTATTAGCTTCAGATTTGGTTGGACAATTCGCGTTCGTTGCTAGATATCCTGTCGGGGTTATTACAGGTATTATTGGAGCACCATACTTGATCTACTTGCTATTCCGAATGAACCGAAAGGGAGATTTATAATGAATTCGACACATACTTTCCTAGCTGAAGGAATTACGGCAGGGTACGATAATAGAACCATATTACATGATGTAAGTATGAATATTCCAAGCAATAAGATAAGCATTTTGATTGGTGCTAACGGTTGTGGTAAATCTACCCTCCTTAAAACGATGGCTAGATTGATTAAGCCTACCTCTGGAAGAGTTACGTTGGACGGAAAACCGATTAATAAAATACCACCAAAACAGTTAGCTCGAATGTTAGGGCTTTTGCCACAATCACCTATTGTTCCAGAGGGAATAACGGTTGCAGATTTAGTTGGAAGAGGAAGATTTCCGCACCAAACCCTTCTAAAAGGCTGGACTAAAAAGGATTATGAAGCTGTTGCTGAAGCAATGGAGATTATGAATATTTCGGAATTTGCCAATCGAAATATTGATGAACTTTCAGGAGGGCAAAGACAGCGGGTATGGATTGCCATGGCTCTAGCACAACAAACAGATATTCTGTTTCTTGATGAACCTACTACCTATTTAGATATCACTTATCAAGTTGAAATTCTAGACCTACTGACAGACATCAATCGAAAAAACGGAACAACGATTGTTATGGTTCTTCATGACATCAACCTATCTGCACGTTATGCAGATCATATCTTTGCTCTTCAGAAAGGAAGACTTGTCGCAGAGGGGGAGCCATCCAAGGTTATTACAAGTCAACTGATTGAAGACATTTTTGGTCTCCATTGCACTGTAGTAAGTGACCCCGTTTCGGATTCTCCCTTTGTGGTACCAATTGGCCGATATCATAATAATGTAAGAATGTACTCTTAAGTATAAAACAATATCGGTCAAATAAATAAAAGAAGCTTCTCATTAGTTACTTTAAAGAAGCTTCTTTTTTTGTGTTAAAATGTTTCGCTTTTCTTGAAAAGATCTAATAACTCTTTTGCGTGATAAACAGTGTGATCAGGTGTAACTGTACCTGTAGGTAGTTTTCTATTACGATGATTCATCCAGATGGCGTGCCAGCCTGCTTGTTTTGCTCCTACGATATCATTAGCAAATGAATCACCAATATAGACTGTCTTTTCTTTATTTAATTGAAGTTTTGATTCAAGAACACGAAAGGCTTCACGTGTTGGTTTCGAGTAGCCGATGGACTCGGATATAAATAGATTTTCTTCAGGTATCCACCTAGTTAGATCCAACTGCTTAATTTTCATCGCTTGATGCCCTTGAGAGCCATTTGTTAGAATGGCAAGTTGTTTCTTTTGCTGATACAGTAAGTCAAATAATTCTACCACTTCATCAAATAAGGCAATCTTTTGTTGCTCCTCAACATATGCTGCTTGAAAATCGAGTGCTTTAGCGGTAGTAACCGCAATGCCAAGCTCATCGCATGCATCTGTTATTCTACGTATGTGCATCTCTTCTACTGATAGTTCACCCGCAACACTCTTATCAAATAGTGCATCGCTATGCTTTCTACTCACTTTATAAAAGGTTTCAAGCTCATCCTCTGTAAATGATTTGTCAAAGATTCTTTTGCATGTATTTTTAAAGGATAAGGCTTGATCATATAATGTGTCATCTACATCAAAGATAATGGTATCCATTCTATCGCCTCCACTATCTATCATACTGATAAAACTATTAACCGTACAGATTCAAAATATGGGTCACATGAATCACGATTATACTAAATCCACCTTATTGCTGAAAAGGATGACGATAAGTAATAGGATAATAACGAGACTGACAAACAGTATAGATAGTTTTCGTGACGTTTTTGCTTTGTCTACTTCGCTCCATTTTACTGGTTGGATGCCACTCAAGGAAAAGACGATAATACCGGCTAAGATAACAGAGGTAATGTTTCCGACAAGTAATAGCATGGAACCATATGCCTCTTGCCACATGGCTGAACCGATGGACATCCCTAGCACCACATTGGGTGGTATAAGAGCAACAGCAACCATGACTCCTACCAATGAACCTGGTAATCGGTTCAGAATTGATAATGCACCAGCTATACCAGTAGCAAATGCCAAAACCATATCCACTACATTTACATGAGTTCTTGAAGCAAACTCGCTGCTTTCAAACGGGACAGGGAAAAAGAAAGAAAAACCAATAGATATCCCGATTACAATGAAGACAGCGTATAGTAAAGTAATGGTCGAGCTTTTAAGCAATTTAAAATCACCTAAAATAGCTGAAAAGGCGATGGATATTACAGGCCCAAGCATCGGGGCAATAACCATTGCTCCAATAATCACAGCTTGGCTGTTTTGGATAAATCCAATCGTTACTACAATGGCAGCGATAACGATTAACAGGGTATAAGTAAGGGTGATGTGGCTGGCTTTTGTAATGGTTCCGAATAACTCTTGGCGGCTGGCCCTTTGAAGCTTATTCGCGTCTTCTTCCACTTCATTTCGTCGCTTTTCTTTTTCTTCCTCTGTTAATCGAGTGATGTAGGTTTGGACAGGGAATAGTAGTACTTCAAATCCCTCAATAACATTTACTACACCCTCCAAGTAGTTCAATATCTCTTCAGTGTCTTTCGTTTCTACAAGCACACGGATTAGGATTCGATCTTTTGATTCTACCGATATCCAGTACGACACATGAGGATACTCTCTTAATGACTCATCCACTTTATTAAAAAACTTATCTGGAACATATGCTTCAACAAGTTGTAAATCCATTTATTCATCTCCAATATAATAGCCCTTGTAAATACATAATAGTTTTGCCAATAACAAAACGTATTAAAATAAAACGACATAATATAAAAAATAGTATCCCTGGTAATCTAATAGCCTCACAGGGCCAATAATTGTGTGGGAACTATTTTTACCTAATTAAGAATTTTTTAGTAACTGTATTTCTAATGACTTTACATACCGTTCGGGGGTATGCTATTATGGAATCAAGTTAGGAGGTTGAGCGATGGAAAACAATGATAACGCATGTCATACAGATGATGTTACGTCTGGTCGTAAAAGTCATCATCCTGAACGTGTGAAGAAGGATTTAACTAATCGTTTAAATCGAATCGAAGGTCAAATTCGAGGCATAAAGGGTATGATTGATAAGGACGTCTACTGTGATGATGTTATTACTCAAATTTCCGCAACACAATCTGCTTTAAATAGTGTGGCTAAAATCCTTTTGGAGGGCCATCTTAAAGGGTGTGTCGTTGACCGCCTATCCGAAGGTGATAATGAAGTCCTGGATGAGTTAGTTGTTACGATTCAAAAACTAATGAAGAAATAAGCTTATTTACCGATAAAGTATGTAATTTACCATATTAAAGGAGAGAATGAATATGCAAACAGTAACGTTAAACGTAACAGGAATGTCTTGCGGACATTGTGTGAAAGCTGTGGAAAGCAGCGTTGGTGAACTAGAGGGTGTGAACCAAGTAAATGTAAAATTAGACGAAGCGTTGGTTGAAGTGGCGTTTAATGAATCCCAGGTATCCCTTGATAAAATCAAAGAGGCAATTGAAGATCAAGGATACGATGTAGAATAAGAGTGCTTTTAAAAGCACTCTCTCATTTTCATAAAAATATACCCCTTGTAGGTATATAGAAGGTAGGGAAGAACATGAGTACAAATGCAATAGGTGCAAGTAAAGCAAAAGAAGCGAGTATTCAAATTACAGGAATGACTTGTGCAGCATGTGCGACGCGGATTGAAAAAGGGTTAAATAGAATGGAGGGTGTTGAACAAGCATCTGTTAACCTGGCACTCGAAAAGTCATCGATTAAATATGATCCTTCCAAACTAAGTGAGACTGATTTTGAAAAGAAAATAGAAGCATTAGGTTACGGTGTAGTGAAGCAAAAAGCAGAGTTAGATATTACAGGAATGACTTGTGCAGCATGTGCAACACGGATTGAAAAAGGGTTAAACAAAATGGATGGTATTGCATCTGCTAATGTGAACTTAGCTCTTGAGAAAGCGATGATTGAATTTAATCCTGCAGAAGTAGCGGTTGCAGACATCATTGCAAAGGTAGAAAAATTGGGATACGGTGCTCATCAAAAGCAAGAGGATACAGAGCAGGTAGATCACAGAGAGAAGGCAATTAAAGATCAGCAGCGGAAGTTTATTACGTCGGCTATTTTGTCTTTACCATTATTATGGACGATGGTTGGGCACTTTTCTTTTACCTCGTTTTTATATGTACCAGACATCTTAATGAATCCATGGATTCAAATGATCTTAGCAGCACCCGTACAATTTATTATTGGAAAGCAGTTTTATGTAGGTGCATACAAAGCTCTCCGAAATGGTAGTGCAAACATGGATGTGCTTGTTGCCATGGGTACTTCAGCAGCCTATTTTTATAGTGTATATCAAGCAATCGTTACAGCTGGAACACACCACGCTCCACACCTTTACTTTGAGACAAGTGCAGTGCTGATTACACTAATTGTTTTAGGGAAATTATTTGAAGCAAGGGCTAAGGGGCGTTCATCCGAAGCGATAAAAAAACTCATGGGACTTCAAGCGAAAACAGCCATCGTTGTCCGTGATGGAGTTGAGAAAGAAGTACCTTTAGCAGAGGTTATAATTGGTGACACCATTTTAGTAAAGCCAGGTGAGAAAATTCCCGTCGATGGCGAAGTGTTAGAAGGAACAACAGCTGTTGATGAATCAATGTTAACTGGTGAAAGTCTACCAGTTGATAAATCAACCGGAGACGTACTGTACGGTTCAACGATTAATAAAAATGGTTTTATCAAAATGACAGCGACAAAGGTTGGGCGTGATACAGCATTATCCCAAATTATTAAGGTCGTAGAAGATGCTCAAGGTTCAAAAGCACCTATCCAACGAATGGCAGACAAGATTTCAGGAATTTTTGTTCCGATTGTGGTGGGGATCGCCATCCTTACATTCCTCGTTTGGATCATTTGGATTCAACCGGGAGAGGTTACACCAGCACTTGAAGTGTTAATTGCCATCCTTGTTATTGCTTGTCCATGTGCTCTAGGACTTGCGACTCCGACTTCCATTATGGCAGGTAGCGGTCGTGCAGCAGAGTTCGGTATTTTATTTAAAGGTGGCGAGCATTTAGAACAAACACAAGGTATCGACACAGTAGTAGTTGATAAAACAGGTACTGTCACTCATGGTAAACCAGTTTTAACAGATGTTTTAGTTGCAGAAGGTCAAGATGAAGGAATGTTTTTATCACTAATCGGTGCAGCTGAAAAACAATCTGAACATCCATTGGCACAAGCAATTGTCCAAGGTATTCAAGATAAAGGCATCGAATTGGGTAACGTCCAATTCTTTGAAGCAATTCCTGGTTATGGTGTAATGGCAACAGTTTCTGGCCAAGGTGTTGTCATTGGTACACGTAAACTTATGCAGCAATATAGTATCGATATACAATCTGTGCTCCCAGTGATGGAGAAGTTGGAGACTGATGGTAAGACAGCGATGCTCGCTGCGATTAATGGGAAGTATGCAGGAATCGTTGCTGTAGCAGATACCATTAAAGAGACCTCTAAAGAGGCTGTTCAACGCCTACATGATATGGGTATTCATGTCATCATGATGACAGGTGATAATGAGCGCACAGCCCAAGCAATTGGTAAAGAGGTAGGCATTGACTCAGTCATTTCAGAAGTGCTTCCTGAAGGAAAGGCAGAAGAAGTGAAGAAATTACAACAACAAGGCAAACGAGTAGCAATGGTCGGTGACGGTATAAATGATGCACCAGCACTTGCTACCGCTGATATTGGAATGGCAATTGGTACGGGTACAGATGTAGCAATGGAAGCGGCAGATATTACCCTTATTCGTGGTGATTTAAATAGTATTGCTGATGCCATTTTAATGAGCCGCAAAACAATGCGTAACATTAAACAAAACTTATTTTGGGCTTTTGCTTATAACACGATAGGAATTCCAATTGCCGCGGTCGGATTACTTGCACCGTGGGTTGCGGGTGCAGCTATGGCATTTAGTTCCGTTTCGGTTGTACTAAACGCATTACGATTACAACGAGTAAAATTACAAAAATAAAGTGATTGTCTGCTATAGAGTTACCGTACTGTTACTCTTTAGCTTTTGTACCTACTTTGAAAAAGTAAGTAGTAGGATGTGAGAATCGAAATGAATGAAGTAGAAAAAAAGATTAAATTGGCTGTGAACGGTGGAATCTCATTCGGTGCAAAACTGAATGCAAAACAACTGGTTGTTATTGCTGAATACATGAATGATGGCGATGAACTGGAATTGACAACTTTTCAGCAACTTTACATTGACGTAATAGAAAGCAAAGTTGATTTGGCTATAGAAAAGTTCAAGGAAGTAGGATTATCCTGTTACCCAGTAGGTAATTATGTAAAGAGCTTAAGAACCTGTAATTTTTGTAAAGGTGCGGAAGAGGAAGGAATGCCCGTCGCTATTGAATTAAACAAGAGAATAGCGGGAAAACAAGTTCCATTTACACTTCGTCCAGCCTATACTGGATGTCCAGTTGGATGTGGTGAACCTTTAGTAAATGATATTGGTGTAATGAAAGTAAGAGATGGCTATGATTTATATATTGGTGGTAAAGCAAAGGGAAAAGATGCTAGAACAGGCATTTTAACTGCGGAGCAACTAACCCCAGAACAACTCTATGATGTTGTCGATAAAATCATTACTATTTATACTGAAAACGGCAAGAAGCGAGAACCGTTGGCCAAGTTTATTAACCGTTTTGGTATTGAAAACATAAAAAATGCTATAGCATAGAGTGTAAACTACTTCCTATAAAATAGGAGGTAGTTTTTTTAGTAGTAAAGATTCATTTAATTTGGCAGGTGCTTACATTAAACTAATATAGTAAGAGAAGAGTGTGGAAAATTTAGTAAGAAAGGTGGGTAAATATGACTCGGTTAAAGCTTGTTTTCTTGATTGTAGCGATTATTATCATTTCGGGCTGCTCGGTATCTAGTGAAGATGTAAAAAAATATGTGAAGAAGACACATGGACTTGAAGTAGATGTGATAATGGAACCTAGTTTTGGTGCGAAATCATCCTATGGGAGTTCAGTTGTTGCAAAAAAAGATGATCCTAGCCTTGTTTTCAAAGTTCAATTAACAAACCCTTTGTTTCCCAAAATAACAGGTGATACATACGATGAAGAAAAGGAATTTTATGAACTAAATCAGCAATATCAAAGCTCTCAATCAGCAGAAAAGCTAAGAAGTATAGGATTTTCATCCTCAAGAATAGAAAACGAAACATTCTACTCCCAGAGTAAAAAAGAAATAGAAAAAGAATTTAAATTACTTTTATTCAAAGAGAATGGACTTGATCTACAGAGTGATAGAAAAAGGTTGCTTGAAGCTCTCGTTTACATAAAAGAAATTGATGCTTTCGGGAAGCAGAATGGTTATACATTAGAGAACATTATTGTAACTGATTCTTTGTTCAAGGATTATCCAAATCGATTTCAATACTACCAAGTATCAGCGGGAGATTTTGAAATAGAAATACCCTATAATCAAGAATTACAGGAAGTAACGAATGAAGATGAATTAATGGATGTTATCTTTCAACACCATTTTTATGGTGATTTAAACGCTAAAAGCTATACCCACATCTATTATTTTAGAAAAGATTTGCCTAAGTTTGAATCTACAAATGAATCATTATATGACCTTGGCTTTGATACTTCACAATTTCCAGGCAGAGAGAAATCAGGGATTTATTTAACATGTGAAGATCGTGATATTGAGGTTGAAACGCTTGAGCAAAGAGAATGTACTAGTTATTCATTGTTTTTATCAAAGGACGTTCCCGACAACAAATATAAAAAGCTTCTTCAGAAAGACGAATTGAACAAATGGTATGAAGTGATACGCTTGTTGCAACAATCACCACTTCCTATCGACGAGCTGAGGGTATATATGCTAGATGACAGCATCTACCAAATTATTCTTGATTTCTATGAAATTGATAACATATCCTCACAGGAAGAACTAAAGCAAGCAATTGAAGAACAAATTGAACATTTATTATAAAGAGGAAGGTTGTACGTTTATTTGCAATGTCATTCGTAATCAATACTTACGAGAAAGAAATATCATCTATGAGGTGTCAGCATGAAAGGTCGTACACATTTAACAATAGGATTAGGGATAGGAGTAGTGGCGTCCATCAGTCACTCACCTGAGATGGCACCTGTTATTTTAGTTGCAACAGGTGTTGCATCCCTTGCCCCTGATCTAGATGGAAATAATCTATTAAATAAACGAGTAACAAAGACAGCTAAACTTATTAAAAAAGGCGGACTATTTGTAGGAGGGCTATTAATGGCCCTGTCATTGATAACCTACTTTTTAGATTTAAGTTTCTTGTCTTTTCTAAATCAGAACTGGATTAATCAACAAAATATCCTACTTCTTTTTGGGTGGGGAGCAGTTATAGTAGGGCTTTCCTTGAAAAGTCAGGAGACCTTGAAAAATATATTAATGAGCGTTTTAAGTTTATTCCTTCTATATTATGCTTTTACAAACCAATTTTGGTGGCTGGTGATGTTTGGCTTGTACATTGGGGTAGCAGGGTGGTTTGCGCATAGAGGAACAACCCATACAATTTGGGCAGTACTCTATTGGTGGTATATGTCATACCTATTAGAGGCTAGCACCGGGGTGGACGGTTTGTCTCTCATTTCCACAGCCGCATATCTTTCGCATCTAGTAGGAGATATGCTGACGAAAAAAGGAGTTAAATTTCTCTATCCTCTTACCAATAAGATTTTCCGATTCCGCCTGTAAAAAACAGACTAACAATCGGGTAACAAGCAGGTAGTTTGAAATAAAATTATGAATTATGTAAACTTGATTATATAGGAAATTTTTTAAAATCTTAAACTACAAAAAAGGTAGTTTAAGATTTTCCTATATACATAATCAAGAAAGGTGGTAATAAAATGAGTACATTAGTGGCTCAAGAACGAAAAGAAGTAAAGAGATCAAGCTTGAAACGAATGAGAAGTGCTGGGAATATTCCTGCGGTTGTTTATGGAGGCGATATTACTACGAAGTCCATCGTCATTAGTAACGCTGATTTAAGAAGGACTCTGAAGGCTGTTGGTAGAAACGGTATCTTTTCTCTAAACCTTGATGGTCAATCAAATGATGTTATTTTAAGAGATTACCAGAGTAATCCAGTAACGAAGGAATTACTACATGTAGATCTCCTACAAGTGAATCAGAACACTAAGATTGATACTAGAATTAATGTTATTTTAAAGGGAACTTCAAAGGGTGAAAAGGTTGGTGGCACTGCTAACCAATTTATTCACGAATTGGATATAACAGCAAAAGCGAGTGATATTCCCGATTATATAGAGATTGATATCACGGAATTTGAGATCGGTCATACAGTTCGAGTAGGCGATATTAAGAAAGAATATACAAATTGTACCGTCAATCACGAAGATGATGAAACAATCGTGTTGATCGACTATGTAAAAGCTCAATCTGAAGAGGAAGATTCAAGTGAAGTTGAAGTTTCGGGTGTCTAATAACCTAACAATCTAACCTGGTAAGTTGAGAATAGGACTAAAAGACAGACCCAAAACAGTGGTATATACGTTAGTATTTTTACCGTTTATTAGTGTAAAACAAAATGAATAAGGATAGCAATACTTTTTTTGAAAAAAATTACTTTATTCGTCTATAGCAGAGGCATGTTTATGTTCTCTGCTATAGTTTTTATTGAGGTTTGTTTCTTAGCAAATGTTTTGTAATATAGTGATAGCCTCTACCCTACAGTCAAAAAGGAGTAAGACATGATAAGGCCCATACGAAAAATGTATCAGTTCTTTGTAGATAAACCATTAAAAAAAGCGGAAATTTTAAATCAACGATACCAGGTTTTAGATTATATTGGCACTGGTAGCTATGGTATCGTCTATCTTTGTCGTGATCTTAATACGAATGAAAATAAAATAATCAAGCAGCTTAGGCCGAGCAAACGCAACAATACAAATGAGGTTAAGCTTTTTTATGATGAAATTTATATTATAGAGAATCTAGAACATGAACGTATGCCTATGTTTTATGAGGCCTTTTCAGAGCGAGGCCAATACTTTTATGTAATGGGTTATATCGATGGGGTAAATTTGCAGGACGAGATTTTTCTAAATAAGAAAACCTTTCGTGAGAAAGAGGCTTTATTATTTATTGATGAATTAATCAAACTAGTCGAATACCTTCATAAAACGGATGTTTACCATCTTGATTTACGGATACCCAATATTATAGTAAAGAACAATGAGCCATATCTAATTGATTTTGGCTTGGCCAAACAAGTAAAACAAAATCAAACTCCTGCTAAAGTGAAAGGAAAATCTATTGAAGAGTGGAAACTTCAGGATTATTACGATGTAGGAGATATCCTTCTATACTTGCTGTATACGACCTATTCTCCTAAAACGAAAAAAGCCCTTCCGTGGACAGAAGAACTTTCGTTAAAAAAGGAAACGGTTATATTATTAAAAAGGCTACTCAGAATAGATAAGCCATATTCTTCGATTGAATCGATTTTGAGAGATCTTTATGCAGCGTTAGAAAGCTTTCGGGAATAGTGATTGAGTGTTTTTTTAACTGCTACTTCCCCAGCTTCTTCGTTTATAGCGTTTGCTACCACTCATTGGGTTATATTTATGACCTCTGCTACTACTTCCGCCAAAGTATTTATGTCTCTTGTTGCTACTACTACCACCATAGTAACGATGTTTTTTATTTCTGCTACTTCCCCCGTAATAACGATGTTTTCGTCTACTACTGCTACCTCGTGCGATATTCCTTAGCTGTCTTTTAAGTTTATCAAACATAGTATCGCCTCGTTTCGTGTTTTAGTTGTCTATTATAGTATTCTAACATACATACAAGCATTTCAAACCAATCGCGGCATCCAATGATGGAGTTATGTTCTTTCAAGAAAATAACTTGTCCGGAAATCTTGGAGTAGTAGAGGGGACATGTACTACGTTTGTAAAAGACTTTATTCAAGCTATTGCTGAACATCGACATTGGGATCGAAAAATGGTTTAAGGAGCAAATCCAAAAATCCATTCATTCGTGGTTTTTGGATTTGCTTTTTCTATTTTGAAGTAACGGATTAAAAGTTATTTGAGTCAAATTTCAGACGAATATCGGCTATCTGAGTTAACGACTATTCCATGTTTGTAGAGTAAAATATACATAAATGAAAGGGTTTACTTTGATTTAACCTAAGAAGATGGGGGGATTACTTTGACTGAAAATCTGTTGCCTATAGAAAAGAGTAAAGCGACTGCTAGTAAATATAATTTTAATATAGGCTGGAAATTTAAGAGGGCGGATGTGCAAGGTGCAAATCAGGTCGACTTTGACGATTCTGATTGGGAAATGGTGAGTGCACCGCATACGTTTAATGATACAGATACCTTTGATAATTACATGGAAGGCGGACATAATGGTGAGCGGAGTATGTTTACCGGGAAAACGTGGTATCGGAAACAGTTTAAACTGACTCAAAAAGATCATGATAAAAAGATTTATATTGAATTTGAAGGTGTTAGACAAGCTGCAGATGTGTATATCAATGGTACCAAATTAGTTGGAAAATATGAAAACGGTTTTATCCCGTTTGGTTATGATCTGACACCGCATGTCCATTTTGGGGATGAGCCGAATGTACTTGCAATAATGGTTGATAATACCTTTCCTTATAAAGCGGAAGGAACCGATGATGTCCTTAGTTGGCATGACTCACACTGGCATCCAACACATGGTGGTATCTACCGGAATGTATTCCTTCATATTAAGGATAAGCTTCATATCACGTTACCACTATACAGTTTTTTGAAAACACAAGGGACGTACGTCTATGCTTCAGATATCACCGATGAACAAGCGGTAGTAACAGTTGAGGCAGAGGTGGTGAATGAGCATGAAACGAGCAAGCAAGTCGTTTTTATTGCTGAAATTCTAGACCATGATGGTAGAGTTATCCAAACCATGGAGACGAATAGGCTTTTACAGGCCGGAGAAACACTCATGTTCAAGACCTCCGATGTATTGAAGAATCCACATCGCTGGTCACCTCAGTATCCATATTTGTATACAGTTCGAACGACGTTAAGTACGAATGGAAATACGACGGACTCAGTTGATACTCCACTAGGAATTCGGACGTTTGAGTTCACCTTTGATCAAGGTTTCTTCATTAATGGGAACCAAGTCAAATTAAAGGGCTGGGGACAACGGCCAACAAATGAATGGGCAGGTTTAGGTGCGGCCTATCCAAACTGGATGCACGGATTTATTTTTAAGCAAATGAAAGAAGCAGGTGGAAATATGATCCGTTGGGGTCATTCAGCAGGTGCCCCAATCGATGTTGAGCTAGCAGATAAGTACGGGTTAATTACTATCCAGCCTGGTGTTGACGGTGAGGGTAGTACCGTAGGTGGAGTCTATAGTGACGTTTCTTATAAAATTCGTTCGGATGCTTACCGCGATATGATTATATACTTCCGAAATCATCCATCCATTTTAATCTGGGAAGGTGGTAACCAAAGTGTCCCTGATAAAGAGGCACAGACCCTAAAGGAAATCACCGAGACATGGGATCCTCATGGCAGGCGTGCGTATGCACATAGACGCTGTGATTTAACGATGGAAAAGTATGTGGATGTTTCGATTGGTACGGAAGGTAGTTGGGAACTCAAAAGTAAAGGGAAACCCGTCATAGAAGGGGAGTACAATCGTGAAGAAGCAGCACGACGTGTCTGGGATCGTTATACACCTGGATATGAAAATTATAAGACATCTGATGGATCTGCATACAATTTAACTTCCGAAGAATTTGCTAAAAATCAAGCAAAGCATTTTGAAAAAATTAGTCATCCAGCTCATGGTGGGGGCGCAAACTGGATTTACTCAGATTCGACAAGTCATGGTCGTGTCCATTCGGAAGTGGCCCGTGTAAGTGGTCAAGTGGATGCAGTGATGTTACCAAAAGAAGCCTATTTTGCGACAAAGGCGATTTACCGAGAAGACCCACAGGTTCATATCATTGGTCATTGGAATTATCCACAAGGAACCGTAAAAGATGTGTACGTCATGTCAAATGCAGAACAAGTGGAATTGTTCGTGAATGGTAAATCCATTGGGATTGGCCAGAGAGACCATACGTATCTATTTACCTTTGAAAATGTTAAGTGGGAAGCTGGAACGATTGAAGCGTTAGCTTATGATGAGAATAAGAATCTAGTTACTAAGCAATTAAAGAAAACAGCTGGTGAACCTATTGCTGTCAAGTTAACTCCTCTAGTTAATTCGGGAGGTTTTCAAGCAAACGGATCTGATATTTTGCTAGTGGATGCAGAGGTTGTGGATAAAGAAGGAAACCGTGTACCAACATTTGAAGGTCGGATTGATTTCCAAATGGAAGGTCCGGGAATATGGCGTGGTGGCTATAACAGTGGGAAAGAAGGATCCACTAATAATACCTTTTTAGATATAGAGGCTGGTATTAACCGAGTGGCGATTCGTTCAATCCTACGTCCAGGCCAGATAAAACTTACTGGAGAAATTGAAGGTTTAGAGAAGGATACGGTACTAGTAGAAGTTACATCTGTTCCTTATTCTCATGGGTTATCCACAGTGATTCCACATTATACAGTCGATCCGCTTGGAGAAGAGCCTGCGATTGGTGATGGACCTGTTGAAAACTTCCTAACGGATAATACCGATATTGAAGCTTCTGAACTGATAACGGATTATTCATATTCTGGTATATGTGAAACGGGTGGCGTAAAGGTCAACGTTTGTACAGGTGACCGTATTTACAACGATAGAGAGTACGAGTTTCAGTTTTTGTCAGAAAAGTTAGTGGGTAGTGACTATATCCAAGTTGCAAATGATGAAACTAATTATAAGGCACTTGATTTGATTCATTTTACTGTGAAAAAAGATGCCTACGTCTTAATTGCACATGACAATCGATTAAATCGACCAGAGTGGTTAGTGGAAGAGTATGAGGAGACAGAAGATAGGGTACTTGTGCATCATTCCGGCCATACCGTGTATAAGAAGAAGGTCAAGGCTGGAACAACCCTAACCTTAGGTGGAAACCAAGATGAAACAAATGTCGAAAACAGTAACATGTACGTTGTGTTTGTAAAAGAAGCTAAATAATAGGTAAATAGCGGCTCTAGAATTAAAGGAAGAGAGGAGCCGCTCTATCAATCTACTTTTGATTTAATACTCTAAAAATGAAAAGGCTTAAATATATATTCCGAAGGAGTGAGATTTGATGGCTGTAAAGAAATTGGAAGTGGCGGAGGATTCAGGCATTAGCACCAAACAGTCGACAACTAGTTATGATACATCTAAACGTCCGTTTGGGAAACGTGATACGTTCGGTTATTTCATGGGTGATTTAGGAGGAAATTTCAGTTTTGACTTAGTAAATATGTATATGTTTATCTTCTTTACCCAATTTATAGGGATTGAATTGGCGCATTATGCTCTAATCATCTTAATCGCGAAAATATTAGACGGTATTAATGATCCGCTTATCGGTATGATTATAGACCGTTTTCGACTAAAAACTCAGGATAAATTCAAACCCTGGATTATGAGGATGGCACCTTTCCTAGCCTTTTCAATGTCGATTATGTTTATTGATGCTTCGGAATGGTCTTACGCTGCAAAATTAGCTTTGTTCGCTGGAAGTTATTTCTTATGGGACATCCTTTACACTTTTGTAAACGTTCCCTATGGGGCTTTAAGTTCTGTAATGACTACGAAAGCTTCAGAACGAACGGCATTGTCAACAGCAAGAAGTATTGGTGGGTTTGTTCCAAATATTCTTTATGGAATCTTTATTCCAATGGTTATTTACACAACTGTGGTAGTTGATGGTGAAACAAAGAGTATTTTCCAGGGGGAATTAATGTTTCCAATCACACTTGTAACCGGTGTCTTAGCCATTCTTAGTTATGTTGCTCTTTACTACAATACTGAGGAACGTATTATACATCACAATACATCACTGCAAAGTCAAAAATACAGCTTTTTAGAAACGTTCATTAACTTCTTTAAGAATCGAGCAATGATTGGACTAGCATTAGTTGCTATAGCTCAAATACTATTTATAAATGGTGCGCAGCAGCTTAACTCTCTTACGTTTCAACTATACTTCGAGGATGGTAGATTGAATTCTTACGTAATCATTGTAACACTCATTCCGATGATTATCGGTGCTACTATCGGAAACCGACTTGTTAAGCGATTTGGTAAAAAAGAAATTATTGCATATCCTCTATTAATTAGTATTGCTGTTTATCTAATCATGATATTTGCTCCAATTAGTAATCCATTTATTTGGTTGGGATTACAAGCGTTCGCAAGTATTTTTTCATTCGGTCTAGCCATCTATACATGGGCAATGGTAGCTGATGCAATAGACTATCAAGAATGGAAGACTGGAAAAAGGAATGAAGGGTCCGTTTATTCCATGTACTCGATGATTCGTAAATTAGGTCAGGGATTAGGTGCTTCTATTGTCCCAGCAACGATAGCAATTATCTTACCAGGGTTGAAATTAAGTGATGCTTCAACATGGACGGCGGAATATGCAATAAGTATTAAGAATCTATCTGTGATTTTCCCGATTGTAGGTATGATCTTAGTTATAATAGCTCTTATTTTCGTATACAACCTAGATAAGAAAACATTAAGTGTTGTACAAAAAGACCTAGGTCATGAAACCGAATAAATAGTACTTGTCTTAAGATAAGCAGGGAAGAAATCTAATATGGTTTCTTCCTTTTCCTGTTGACTTCGTAGATGTATCATGCCATGGTGAAAGAAGAAAGAAAAATCAATTATTAAAAAATGAGGGTATGGTATGAGGGAAACTAAGAGTTCTAGTTTATATAATTTATTTGCTATTTCTCATCAAAAAGGGATTGAAAAGTCACCTGATTATCATACCCATTTTCATTATGAAATTTTTATTTTTCATGCTGGAAACTGTAAATATTTAATTGATAATAAGGTTTATGATCTAGTTCCAGGCGATATTATTCTCATGGATGGAAGTAAATTACACAAACCCTTTGTTACGGGTGATAAGCGGTCATATGATAGGAGTATTGTTCAGTTTTCCTTAGAATGGATACTTCCAGTACTAGAATTTCTAGATGCAGCCAACTTATTAAAGCCTTTCCAAATGAACCATCACAGTATTTATCGTACAGGAGATGAACATTTAAAAAGATTAGTAGGCTTGGTAGAAGATATGGAAAAGCTAACAATGAATGGACCTTTATTAGAAGGTGAAAATGAACTAAAAGTAAAGCTCATGGAATTACTTTACTCAATCCGTCAATATCGAGAAGAGAAATTAATAAGTTCTGATGATATTTATGAAAATAATGCGTATATCCAACAAATTGCAACCTATGTACAGGAACATTTTAATAAAAAAATCATGTTAGAAGACGTAGCTAAGGAAATTAATATAAGCAAGTCTTATATGGTACACATGTTTAAAGAACAAACGGGGCAAACAATAATGGATTATGTTATGCAATATCGCTTAAGACAATCCATCCATTTATTTAATATGTACCCCGATTGGACCATTAAACAAATCAGCTCGGAATGTGGATTTGAAAGTGAAGCTCATTTCAGCAGGTTTTTTAAACGGCATATAGGACTTTCTCCTAGTTTATATCGAAAAACGTATAAAACAAGAGGAGATAAGGAACTTTGAGGGTAAGGAGGATTTGAAGAAATGGTCACGTTTTTCACATATATCGTAACCCTGATTGCGATAGGAATTTCAGTGTTTATTTCTCTCTTTTTTAAACTTGAGCTAGAGCGAATGTTTCGAGAGAAATCGAGCGTGATTGCTTTTCATATTTGTAATGTGCTTATTGTGTTAATGGTTTCTTTTGCATTTCATGTGGTTTTTTCTATTTATATATTTAATAGGAATCTAAACTTATTGTTGCAAATGGTAATTAACTTATTAATCATTCTTCCTATTTATATTGTCGGTAATAACATATTTGAAAAGAACAAATACTTTTTCCGAAAATACCGTCCAGCAGAGGATGGTAAAGTACTTGTCCTCAATGAAAAGTACTTGCAGAAGAGAAAAAGAGAAATCAAATAGTTGGAAAACCAAAACCAGATTCTCAAAAAGGAGGATCTGGCTTTTTATTTATCTTCAAAAGTTTACGTGTAATGAATAGTGAGACTACTACATGTAGAACTATAGTCCTTAATAAGCACTATACTTTGCATATTTAGATAGAAAACAGAAAATTCCACCAGAATTTGAGGATACTTGAGGATATGTGAGGATACTTGAAGGATAAACCATTTCGGACCCCTAAGATTTCGAAAGCGCAAAATATGCTAGTTTATCCCGGGATATGCTAGATTATCAGGTTTGTTATCGTTTTATTATTCCTCTATACTTTTAAGGGAGCCTAGCTTTTACCTCTATTTTACAAGCGCTATTCCTACCCGCCTAGTTCTAAAGATACCGCAATATATGAAAATGCAGCGCTAAACCACTTCTTCTGCATTTTACCATCTTACAGAATAATGTATTGTAGCTACTTTTCTATTATTCGTAATATAGTACTGTAAAAAAACTCAGATGCCGGGAAAGGTAGAAAAGGGTAAGGGATACGTGTAACAGAAAAATGAATACTGATTCATTTTTCGCTGTAGTTGCGTTATAGGGTAAATAATCCGGTTGATTAACATTGTCGAAAAAACTATAGATATAAAGGGGAGTCATTATTATGAAGAAAAAGGTATTTATACTACTAACCGTTTTAGTACTTGCTTTAATCGGTTGTAGTAGTGAAGGTTCATCAGGAGATGGGGAACCAGAAAAGTTAGATAAAATTGTGCTTGCTGATGCTGGATGGGATAGCATTCGCTTCCATAACAGTATAGCGCAACGAATTCTCGAAGAAGGATACGGATATGAAACGGAAGTTACCGTAGGTTCAACTCCAGCAACACTAGAGGGACTTCGCCAAGGTGACATAAATGTCTATTTGGAAGTATGGACAGATAATGTCAAGGAGCTTTATGAAGAAATGACCGAAGCAGGGGAAATTGTGACAATGTCTACCAACTTCGATGATAACAGTCAAGGTCTTTACGTTCCAACGTATGTAATTGAAGGAGACGAAGAAAGAGGCATCGAGCCGCTGGCTCCTGATTTGAAAACTGTTGAAGACTTGAAGAAGTACCCAGAAGTGTTTCCGGATCCAGAAGATTCAAGTAAAGGACGTATTGTAGGAGCTCCTACTGGTTGGGCTGTTAACGAAACAATGACAGCAAAATTTGAAACGTATGGGTTAGGTGAAACATTTAGCTATATTAGTCCAGGTTCAGATTCAAGTGCAGTTGCAACACTTGTAGATGCCTATGAAAGTGGTGAAGGTTGGGTAGGTTACTATTGGTCACCAACATGGGTAACAGCAAAATATGACCTTACACTGTTAGAAGAACCTGAATATAACGAAGAACAATGGAACAAGGACTTTGGGACTGCATTCCCACCAAACGATGTAGTTGTGGCAGTTCATAAGGATATGCCTGAACAAGCACCAGAGGTTGTAGAGTTTCTTAAAAACTATGAAACTAGTAACGACTTAACAGAAGAAGCTCTTAACTATATGAATGAGAATGAAGCTTCTGCAGAAGAAGCGGCAGACTGGTGGATGAAGCAACATGAGGATATCTGGACAACTTGGGTTCCAGAGGATATTGCAGAAAAAGTAAAAAGTTCATTAGAATAAAAAACGCTAGGCACCTGATGGAGCCTGGATATAAGAATAGAAATGTAGTAGTTGGCAGACTGTCAACTACTACTATTTTCAGCGATTTTTGTCGAAAAAAAGTGAGGTGAAAGGTTACATTATGTAACCTGTTTATGGGTAGTTTTCCAGATATACGATGGGATTTTCTTGGTAAATATGTTGAAAAGTTTATCAAATGGTTAGATACAACATTCGAAGGTTTTTTTGATTTCATACATCTAATCTCCTCTCAAACAATCAATGGAATCGATAGTTTTCTTAGCTTCATTCCATGGTGGCTCTTCTTAATCATTATCTTCCTAATGGGATGGCGTTTTAAATCAGCGGTTTCAGGTGTTTTATATGCATTCTTTATATTCTTAATTGGGACATTTGGATTATGGGATGTATTGATGATCACGATTGCAATTGTCTTAACGTCCGTTGTCATTTCTCTCATTATCGGGATACCGCTTGGGGTTTGGATGGCGTTTAGTAAAAGGTTCTCTGTTTTTATGAGACCAGTATTAGATGCGATGCAAACAATGCCAAGTTTCGTTTATTTAATTCCGGCGATATTCTTCTTCAGTCTAGGGAATGTTTCAGCTGTATTTGCAACGCTGATTTATTCATTGCCACCAGTTATTCGTTTGACTGAACTAGCGATTCGCAACGTTGACGAAGATGTGATTGAATCTGCTCAATCATTCGGTTCCTCAAGATGGCAGATGCTAACAAAGGTACAATTGCCACAGGCACTTCCAACTATTATGGCAGGGGTAAACCAAACAACCATGATGGCACTTGCGATGGTTGTTATTGCATCGATGGTAGGTGCGAAAGGACTTGGAGAGCAAGTCTTAATTGCAATTAATCGTATTGATATGGCACTCGGGTTTGAAGCGGGTATAAGTATTGTGTTTCTAGCTATCATTATCGATCGTGTGACATCAGGAGTGGCAAATTCCTTCCAGAAACACAGGGGGTCTGAATAATGGAAACAAAAATTAAAATAGAGAATGTTTCAAAGATATTTGGTTCTAAGCCAAAATCAGTCATTCCGATGGTTGAAAAAGGAATGAGCAAAAAGGAAATCTTAGAAAAAACAAATCATACCGTTGGTGTTTACAATGCATCAATGGAAATTAATAAAGGTGAAATCTTTGTCATCATGGGGCTTTCTGGGAGTGGTAAATCAACATTGATTCGTTGTTTTAACCTGTTAAATAAACCAACCTCTGGCGCCATCCATGTTGATGGGGAAGATATTGTTCGCTACAATTCGTCTCAACTTAAGAAATTCAGACAAGATAAAATTGCAATGGTGTTCCAACACTTTGGTTTATTTAGTCATCGGACAGTTTTAGCGAATGTCGAATACGGACTTGAAATTAAAAATGTTTCGAAGGAAGAACGAAGAGAAATTGCTCTGAAAAACATTGAAATAGTTGGTCTAAAAGGATATGAGGATAAATATCCAGGGGAGCTTTCAGGTGGGATGCAACAGCGTGTTGGTCTTGCGCGTGCGTTAGCCAATGACCCTGACATCCTTCTAATGGATGAACCTTTTAGTGCCCTTGATCCTCTCATTCGAAGGGAAATGCAACTCGAACTGTTAGACCTTCAAGATAAGCTTCAAAAAACGATTGTATTTATCACTCACGATATCAATGAAGCCTTTAAGCTAGGGGACCGAGTGGCTGTCATGAAGGACGGGGTAGTTGAGCAAATCGGGACTCCAGAAGAGATAATTGAGACACCGGCCAATGACTATATATCTGAGTTCATAAAGGATATTGACCGCTCGAAAGTATTGCAGGCAGAGCATGTAATGATTAAATCTAGTGCATTGGTATCTTTAAAAGATGGTTTACAGGTTGCGGTAAAAGAGATGCGAAAAAATGGGATTTCCAGTGTATTCGTTGTTAATAAGCATCGCCAATTACAAGGAATTGTTACAATTGACGACGCAATTGATGGAATAAAAGAAAAGAAGACCCTAACAGATATTATTCGGGAAGATATATTTACAGTTACAAAGGATGAATATATCCAAGATATTATTCCGAAGGCGCTTGAAACAAAGTTTCCGTTAGCTGTTGTGGATGAGGATCAACGTCTAATAGGAATCATTCTTCGTGTTCATGTTTTATCAAGTTTAGTGCAATAAACAAAAAGCCCAGATGCTATTATTCTGGGCTTTTTATATTGCTAGATTGTAATTCTATAATTAGATGCTTAAGGGAACTATTGGGACCCCTTTCTCTCTTTACTAATAGGATTCATGATAGTCCTAAATTCCTTTTATATTTGGTAAGTGGATAGTATAATAGTTACATATATTGTAAGAGAATACGAGGTTTTGGGAGGACGGAAAATGGCGCAGCTTGAAACGTTACATCCAGTTTTAGGAAGAGTAATAGAAAATATTGAAAAAGTAATGATCGGAAAGAGAGATGTGGCAACTTTAAGTTTAGTTGCATTATTAGCAGAAGGACATGTTTTACTAGAGGATGTACCGGGGGTTGGAAAGACAATGATGGTGCGTTCCCTTGCGAAATCAGTAAGTGCGGATTTTAAGCGGATTCAATTTACTCCGGATTTATTACCATCTGATGTTACTGGAACATCCATCTATAATCCAAAAGAGCTTCAATTTGAGTTTAGACCAGGTCCAATCATTGGTCATATCGTGCTTGCGGACGAAATCAACCGAACGTCTCCAAAGACACAATCTGCCCTACTTGAAGGGATGGAAGAGAGTAGCATAACTGTTGATGGAGTAACTCGATCATTACCAAAGCCATTTTTTGTAATGGCCACCCAAAACCCTATTGAATATGAAGGAACATATCCACTTCCAGAAGCCCAATTAGATCGCTTCTTGTTGAAGATGAAAATGGGCTACCCTTCTGTTAGTGAAGAAATTGAGGTTTTAAATAGAGCAGAAAAGTCTAAACCAATTGAGCAGCTTGATGCGGTTATTACTCTTAAGGAGTTAGTAGACCTTCAAAACGAAGCAAAAGCTGTATATGTTGATGAGACGATTAAAGAATATATCGTCGATCTTGTGAGTCGTACGCGAGAACATAATTCTGTCTATCTAGGAGCTAGCCCTAGGGGTTCAATTGCCTTGATGAAGGCAGCTCAAGCTTATGCGATGATTCACGGAAGAGATTTTGTAATTCCTGACGATATCCAATATCTAGCACCCTATGTTTTACCTCATCGACTTATTCTGAAGTCGGAAGCGAGATTTGAAGGAATGACAACCGAAAAGATAGTAGCAAAAATAATTGAAAGAACTCCTATCCCGGTTAAAAGGTCGTTGAATCGTTGATGATGAATCTACTTCGAAAATTAAAGGGAGCAGGAAAACTCGTCAATATTTTTCTTCTCATCGTTGCAACATTTGTATATGCAATGTTTCAAGGTGGCTTTGTAAGCTGGTTTCTATTTTACAGCTTTATCCCGTTTGGCTTATATTCTTTCGTTCTATCCATCTATCCTCTTAGAGACTTTCAACTAGAACGTCATGTAATCCGTAGGGAATATGTAGCCGGAGAAAGGTTCGAGGCAACAATTGTGATAAAAAGAAAGATTCCTTTTCCACTAATGTATCTCATTGTCGAAGAATTACTGCCTCCACAAATAAAAAAAGTTGAACAATCGAACCAATCAAAAGTCATTATATTTCCTTGGTTTAAACGAGAAATGAGGTATGAATACGTATTTGATTCAATTCCTCGGGGTGAACATCTTTTAGAGGGGGTCCGAATAAAGACGGGAGACTTGTTCGGTCTTATTGAGAAAGAAACAATTGTTCCAGTTCGTGACCAATTTTTAGTATATCCACAGTACGTAGATATGATATATCGTCAGTTAGAGAGTCGATTTGAACAAGGTACAACATCTTCAAATGTAAGAATGCCAAGGGATACGGCAATTGCAATTGGTGTTCGAGAATATACACCAGGTGATCGCTTTTCATGGATAGACTGGAAGGCGTCTGCAAGAAGAAACGATATTATGACGAAAGAATTCGAGCAACAACAAAGCCATGATGTTGTACTTTTTATGGATCGGACAAAATCACCACATTTTGAGCAGATTGTAACGTTTACAGCCTCGCTCACAAAAGCTATTTTGAGAAAAGGTGCTCAACTTTCATTCATCTCTATTGGGAATGAACAAACGATTTTTCCGTTAAAGAACGGAGAATCCCATCAGCAAGTAATCTATCATCACCTAGCAAAAGTAAAGGACAACAGCTCGATTTCGTTTTCGCAAATCGTAGAAGCACAAATCAAGAAAATTTACCAGCCAGTGACCTTTATGCTTGTTACGAGTGAATTGAATCAGGACACAGTCTCTATAGTAGGGAGATTTTCGATGCGAAATGCTGACTTACAGCTCTTTGTAGTAAAGGAAAAAGGAACCCAGCTTTCAAAGGAGGAAGTGAGTGTTCTAGGGGCGGTAAAAAAGCATAACGTAATTGTAAAAGTCGTCTATGAAGGACAATTCGAGGATGTATTTTATGAGGTGAGGAAATCATGAGGCCTAAAATTTCAGTACAACGTGATATTCGTAACCTGATTTTGAATGTGTTCGGTTTTCTCTTACTATGGGAGTGGCTTCGACCACTTAAAACGGTCACAGATACACAGGAAACGACTGGTTTTGTTATTTTTATTTGCGTAAGTTTTCTTTTGCTTTTTTTACGAGTTCCGTTTTTGGTTGGTGCGATGATTAAGCTTTTCCTAATCTTATATATGATACATTCCCTCTATTTTAAAGTGCCATTTCTGGAGCTATCCTGGCTAAGTACGTTCCTAGCTGACATAGTAAAAAATATTGGTCTTATGTTCCAAGCAAATTGGATGGGGATGACTCCTATATTTCGGACGCTACTTTTTTTTATTTTGCTCTGGTTATTGAGTTATTTGCTTCATTATTGGTTTACGCAGCAAAAAAGAATTTTATTGTTTTTCGTATTGACCATAACATATATCACGGTTATCGATACGTTCAGCCCGTACGATGCGAAAGCTGCTATTATACGAACAGTTCTAATTGGTTTCTTTATGCTTGGCATTTTGCAATTCGAGCGCATAAAGGAAAGAGAGTTTTCTAAACATATTCATATAGGAAAGAAATGGGCACTTCCATTAGTTGTTTTCATCTTATTTTCAACATTAATAGGCTATGTTTCACCTAAAGCAGCACCCCAATGGCCAGATCCAGTACCATTCTTAAAAGGATATGGGCAAGAAAATGCAAATGGCTCGATTAGTGGGATTAAGAAAATTGGGTATGGAACTAATGATCAACACCTCGGAGGCCCTTTTATTCCGGATGATACAGTTGTATTTACAGCTAAGACCGAGAGGCGTCACTATTGGCGTGTTGAATCTAAGGACACGTATACCGGAAAAGGTTGGGTCTTATCTGGTAAAGCTGAAAATGAAACATTCCATACAGAGAACACAGTATTGAATTGGTACGAGCAGAAAACAGAATTAGAGGAATTTGAAACAGAGATACAAATGGATTTGAAATACCCACACGTTGTATATCCGATGGGGTTAACATCAGTTGAAAGTGACCCAGATATCCATTTTAGTGTAAATCCTTTATCAGAAAAAATCTCAACTTATAGAGGTGATGAAGGGGTTAAGTTAGACGGATATACTCTTCAATATCAGTATCCAAAATATTATATAAATCTACTTAAAGAGGTTACAGAACCAGGTAGTCTTGAGCAAAATGATATCTTTAAAAAGCGATACACGCAGTTACCTGAGGGCCTTCCAGAACGAGTAAAAGAGCTGGCTGTTGATATTACGATTACGAAGACCAATCGGTACGATAAGGTAAAGGCAGTTGAAAACTATTTCCAGGCTAATGGATTTGTGTATGACACAGAAAATGCTGCAATACCAGAAGCAAACCAAGACTATGTGGACCAATTCCTGTTCGAAACGAAAGCGGGTTATTGTGATAACTATTCAACATCAATGGTAGTTTTATTGCGCTCGTTAGACATTCCGGCAAGATGGGTAAAAGGATATACAGAAGGGGAACGACTGGACTTAAGTACGTATGAAATCACGAATAACAATGCACACTCTTGGGTAGAAGTCTATTTTCCGGAATTTGGTTGGGTACCTTTTGAACCGACGAAGGGATATAGTAACTCGAATCTGTTTTCCTACGATTTAGGGACGCCAGGGAATCAAAACAATCAAACTCCACAAACAGTAACCGAAGATGTACCTGAGGTGGAAGAGGCTGAGGAAACCTTAGCTACTCCAGCTTCGGAAGAGAATGAAGGTGGCATCGCTGATGATATCTCGTATGCCTTTTCGTGGAAATACTTGATGATTGTCGCATTGAGCCTCCTTTTAATTGTGTATGTATTGATAAAGACTCGGATGAATTGGATGACATATCTTTATATTTTATTATATAAAAACAAAAAGGATGAGGATGTGTATTTCAAGGCGTATAATGCGTTACTGAAGCAGCTAGATCGTGTTGGTTTCAAAAGAAAAGAAGGGCAAACCTTGAGAGAATACTCCATCCAGGTTGATAAATTTTATCGAGGACATGATATGGAGCAATTGACTCTTAGTTATGAACGAGCCTTATATCGAAAAGATAATGCGAGTGAAGAGTGGAATAAGTCCATTGAATTATGGGAAAATTTAATTAAAAAGGTATCATCTTGACCAATAGGTATGTGATTGATAGAATGAAAACAAAATTTTAATAGAAATATCCTTCGTATATCCTCGAAAATATGGTTCGAAAGTTTCTACCAGACCACCGTAAATGGTTTGACTATGAAGGCAGTTATTCTATTTGTGTACGTGAGCTAGAATCCTGCCTTTTTCTTAAGGCAAGATTCTAGTTTTTTTATGCATACTAACAGATGGATGTATTACAAACTATAACGAGGTGATTTTATGGATAACGTTCAAGAAATGATTGTTGTTTTAGACTTTGGTAGCCAATATAATCAATTGATTACTCGAAGAATCCGTGAGTTTGGTGTGTATAGTGAGCTTCATCCGCACACACTGACAGTTGAAGAAATTAAAGCGATGCAGCCAAAAGGCATTATTCTGTCTGGTGGACCGAATAGTGTATACGATGAAAATTCCTTCAGATGTGATGAGGGAATATTCGATTTAGGTATTCCTGTATTGGGAATTTGCTATGGAATGCAGCTTATGACCCAACATTTCGGTGGTCGAGTCGAAAAGGCGCATAACCGTGAGTATGGAAAAGCGACAATTCAAGTCCAAAACGAATCGGCTCTATTTTCTAACCTCCCAGGCGAACAGGTTGTATGGATGAGCCACGGCGATTTAGTTGTGGAAGCGCCAGAAGGTTTTACTGTTGATGCAGTTAGCCCATCTTGCCCGATTTCAGCTATGAGTGATGGCGGCCGCAAATTATATGGCGTTCAATTCCATCCAGAGGTGCGTCACTCAGTTTATGGTAACGACCTTCTTAAAAACTTTGTATTCGGTGCTTGTGGATGTAGCGAGAGCTGGTCAATGGAAAACTTCATTGAAATCGAGATGGAGAAGATCCGTCAAACGGTTGGCGACAAAAAGGTTCTTTGTGCACTAAGCGGTGGTGTAGATTCTTCAGTGGTAGCTGTTTTAATCCATAAAGCGATCGGTGATCAACTAACTTGTATGTTCGTTGACCACGGCCTCCTTCGTAAGGGAGAAGCTGAAAGTGTCATGAAGACGTTTAGCGAAGGTTTTAATATGAACGTGATTAAAATTGACGCAAAAGACCGCTTCTTAAACAAACTAAAGGGTGTAAGTGACCCTGAACAAAAGCGTAAAATCATTGGCAATGAGTTCATTTACGTTTTTGATGACGAGGCTGCAAAGCTTGAAGGTATTGACTTTCTAGCACAAGGTACTCTATACACAGATATCATTGAAAGTGGAACAGCAACTGCACAAACAATCAAATCTCATCACAATGTTGGTGGACTACCAGAAGACATGCAGTTCACGTTAATTGAACCGCTAAACGCATTATTTAAGGATGAAGTTCGCGCGCTTGGAACGGAATTAGGAATTCCGGATGAAATCGTGTGGCGCCAACCATTCCCAGGACCGGGGTTAGGTATTCGTGTTTTAGGTGAAATTACAGAGGACAAACTGGAGATTGTTCGTGAATCAGATTATATCTTACGAGAAGAAGTTAGAAAAGCAGGTCTTGAACGTGAAATCTGGCAGTACTTCACAGTTCTTCCTGATATCCGCAGTGTTGGGGTAATGGGAGACGCGCGAACATATGATTACACGATTGGTATTCGCGCGGTTACATCAATCGATGGAATGACTTCAGACTGGGCTCGTATTCCTTGGGATGTACTCGAAGTTATCTCTACCAGGATTGTAAATGAAGTAAGTCATGTAAACCGAGTTGTGTATGATATAACAAGTAAGCCACCAGCAACAATCGAGTGGGAATAAATACACGAACAATGTAAAAAAATAATTAGGTAATGTTCGTTTTTATGTTGACTCTCTAGGACTATTATCATATAATGAAATTGAAATTATAAATTTTGTTGAAATACGTCGTATAATCTTGGGGATATGGCCCAAAAGTTTCTACCAGGCTACCGTAAATTAGCTTGACTACGAGGTATAACTGATAATAAAGAGAGTCAATTTACTATGATTCTTCTATTCTATCGTTATCCTTAACGTCAAGCGCTTCAGATTAAAAAATCTGGGGCGCTTTTATATTGCTTAAATAGATTCGAAGTTTGAAGTACGACGATATGGATAAAAGGGAGAGGGGATCATATTATGAAAAAGTATTTTCAATTCGATGAACTCGGAACTACTTATAAAAGAGAAATAATCGGTGGTATTACAACGTTCTTATCTATGGCTTATATCTTATTCGTTAACCCATCGATTCTTTCATTAAGTGATGTGCCAGATTTACCAGCTGACTTAAGAATGGATGCGAATGCAGTGTTCGTTGCAACAGCTCTTGCGGCAGCCCTTGGTACACTTATTATGGGTCTTGTAGCAAAGTATCCAGTTGCACTAGCGCCAGGAATGGGACTCAACGCATTCTTTGCTTACTCAGTAGTATTAGGAATGGGAATCTCATGGCAAACTGCTTTATCAGGTGTTTTAGTATCAGGAATTTTCTTAGTAATCCTTACATTAACTCGAATTCGTGAAAAAATTATTGATGCTATTCCACAAAACCTTAAATTAGCAGTTGGTGCAGGTATAGGATTATTCATCACATTTATCGGTCTAAAAAATGCTGGTATCGTAGTAGGCGATCCTGCAACTCTAGTAGCATTAGGTAACCTTTCAGATGGTAACACGTTATTAGCAATTTTTGGTGTTGTGATAACAGTCATATTAATGGTCCGTAAAGTAAACGGTGCAGTATTTATTGGTATGGTAATAACTGCAATCGTAGGAATGATTGTTAAATTAGTTCCGATTCCTGACAAGGTTGTTAGTGCAGTACCAAGTTTAGAACCAACATTCGGTGCGGCATTTGCAAACTTCGGAGAAGTTTTCACTTTAGAAATGTTAGTTGTAATTCTTACATTTATGTTTGTAGACTTCTTTGATACAGCCGGAACATTAGTAGGAGTAGCAAACCAAGCGGGTATGTTGAAAGATAATAAACTTCCACGTGCAGGAAGAGCATTAGTGTCAGATTCAACTGGAACTGTAATTGGAGCAGTATTAGGAACTTCTTCAACTACTTCTTATGTTGAGTCATCAGCAGGAGTAGCAGCAGGAGCTAGAACAGGATTTGCTTCTGTAGTAACAGCAGTATTTTTCTTATTGGCTTTATTTTTCTCTCCATTATTAGGAGTAATAACATCAGCTGTCACATCACCCGCGTTAATAATTGTTGGAGTTCTGATGGTTGCATCTCTAGGTGATATTGAATGGAAGAAATTCGAGGTTGCGGTTCCGGCTTTCTTAACAATCGTAACAATGCCTTTAACTTATAGTATTGCAACAGGTATTGCGATTGGATTTATCTTTTATCCAATTACAATGATTGTAAAAGGAAAGGCAAAAGAAATTCATCCGATTATGTATGGTTTATTTGTAACCTTTATTTTATATTTCATTTTCTTAACTTAAAAAATTGTGGATGCCAGTACTTTTGCTGGCATCCTTTTTCTTGTTTAATGTAAGTGAAAAGAGGCCGGGGATCGTTGTTATATATGTACATAGTTAGAATCTGTGAAAAATTGAATGTTCCTTTTATAATTTAGGGTTGACTCTAGTCTATAAACTTGGTATAGTAAGTGAGTCGCTGTTACAAGCACTTTGAAAAACAATCATTTTTAAAAGGCTGTTGACACAGACGATTAATGATGTTATATTATAAAAGTCGCTGATGAACAGCGGGTAAAAAGTTCTTTGAAAACTGAACACAATACAAGCGTCAACGTTTTTAATTTTGGTAACAAACTATTGAGCAATCAATACTCTTATTGGAGAGTTTGATCCTGGCTCAGGATGAACGCTGGCGGCGTGCCTAATACATGCAAGTCGAGCGAACTTTTGGGAGCTTGCTCCCAAAAGTTAGCGGCGGACGGGTGAGTAACACGTGGGTAACCTGCCTGTAAGACTGGGATAACTTCGGGAAACCGGAGCTAATACCGGATAACATCGAAGACCACATGGTCTTCAATTAAAAGGTGGCTTTTAGCTACCACTTACAGATGGACCCGCGGCGCATTAGCTAGTTGGTGAGGTAACGGCTCACCAAGGCGACGATGCGTAGCCGACCTGAGAGGGTGATCGGCCACACTGGGACTGAGACACGGCCCAGACTCCTACGGGAGGCAGCAGTAGGGAATCTTCCGCAATGGACGAAAGTCTGACGGAGCAACGCCGCGTGAGCGAAGAAGGCCTTCGGGTCGTAAAGCTCTGTTGTTAGGGAAGAACAAGTATCGTTCGAATAGGGCGGTACCTTGACGGTACCTAACCAGAAAGCCACGGCTAACTACGTGCCAGCAGCCGCGGTAATACGTAGGTGGCAAGCGTTATCCGGAATTATTGGGCGTAAAGCGCGCGCAGGCGGTCCTTTAAGTCTGATGTGAAAGCCCACGGCTCAACCGTGGAGGGTCATTGGAAACTGGGGGACTTGAGTGCAGAAGAGGAGAGCGGAATTCCACGTGTAGCGGTGAAATGCGTAGAGATGTGGAGGAACACCAGTGGCGAAGGCGGCTCTCTGGTCTGTAACTGACGCTGAGGCGCGAAAGCGTGGGGAGCGAACAGGATTAGATACCCTGGTAGTCCACGCCGTAAACGATGAGTGCTAAGTGTTAGAGGGTTTCCGCCCTTTAGTGCTGCAGCAAACGCATTAAGCACTCCGCCTGGGGAGTACGGTCGCAAGACTGAAACTCAAAGGAATTGACGGGGGCCCGCACAAGCGGTGGAGCATGTGGTTTAATTCGAAGCAACGCGAAGAACCTTACCAGGTCTTGACATCCTTATGCCATCCCTAGAGATAGGGCTTTCCCTTCGGGGACATAAGTGACAGGTGGTGCATGGTTGTCGTCAGCTCGTGTCGTGAGATGTTGGGTTAAGTCCCGCAACGAGCGCAACCCTTGATCTTAGTTGCCAGCATTTAGTTGGGCACTCTAAGGTGACTGCCGGTGACAAACCGNTCTTGCGGCAGCCCTTGGTACACTTATTATGGGTCTTGTAGCAAAGTATCCAGTTGCACTAGCGCCAGGAATGGGACTCAACGCATTCTTTGCTTACTCAGTAGTATTAG
>NZ_LT732529.1:3965865-3968012 GCF_900156865.1 Litchfieldia sinesaloumensis
TATTGAGCAATCAATACTCTTATTGGAGAGTTTGATCCTGGCTCAGGATGAACGCTGGCGGCGTGCCTAATACATGCAAGTCGAGCGAACTTTTGGGAGCTTGCTCCCAAAAGTTAGCGGCGGACGGGTGAGTAACACGTGGGTAACCTGCCTGTAAGACTGGGATAACTTCGGGAAACCGGAGCTAATACCGGATAACATCGAAGACCACATGGTCTTCAATTAAAAGGTGGCTTTTAGCTACCACTTACAGATGGACCCGCGGCGCATTAGCTAGTTGGTGAGGTAACGGCTCACCAAGGCGACGATGCGTAGCCGACCTGAGAGGGTGATCGGCCACACTGGGACTGAGACACGGCCCAGACTCCTACGGGAGGCAGCAGTAGGGAATCTTCCGCAATGGACGAAAGTCTGACGGAGCAACGCCGCGTGAGCGAAGAAGGCCTTCGGGTCGTAAAGCTCTGTTGTTAGGGAAGAACAAGTATCGTTCGAATAGGGCGGTACCTTGACGGTACCTAACCAGAAAGCCACGGCTAACTACGTGCCAGCAGCCGCGGTAATACGTAGGTGGCAAGCGTTATCCGGAATTATTGGGCGTAAAGCGCGCGCAGGCGGTCCTTTAAGTCTGATGTGAAAGCCCACGGCTCAACCGTGGAGGGTCATTGGAAACTGGGGGACTTGAGTGCAGAAGAGGAGAGCGGAATTCCACGTGTAGCGGTGAAATGCGTAGAGATGTGGAGGAACACCAGTGGCGAAGGCGGCTCTCTGGTCTGTAACTGACGCTGAGGCGCGAAAGCGTGGGGAGCGAACAGGATTAGATACCCTGGTAGTCCACGCCGTAAACGATGAGTGCTAAGTGTTAGAGGGTTTCCGCCCTTTAGTGCTGCAGCAAACGCATTAAGCACTCCGCCTGGGGAGTACGGTCGCAAGACTGAAACTCAAAGGAATTGACGGGGGCCCGCACAAGCGGTGGAGCATGTGGTTTAATTCGAAGCAACGCGAAGAACCTTACCAGGTCTTGACATCCTTATGCCATCCCTAGAGATAGGGCTTTCCTTTCGAGGACATAAGTGACAGGTGGTGCATGGTTGTCGTCAGCTCGTGTCGTGAGATGTTGGGTTAAGTCCCGCAACGAGCGCAACCCTTGATCTTAGTTGCCAGCATTTAGTTGGGCACTCTAAGGTGACTGCCGGTGACAAACCGGAGGAAGGTGGGGATGACGTCAAATCATCATGCCCCTTATGACCTGGGCTACACACGTGCTACAATGGATGGTACAAAGGGCAGCGAAACCGCGAGGTTAAGCGAATCCCATAAAACCATTCTCAGTTCGGATTGCAGGCTGCAACTCGCCTGCATGAAGCCGGAATCGCTAGTAATCGCGGATCAGCATGCCGCGGTGAATACGTTCCCGGGCCTTGTACACACCGCCCGTCACACCACGAGAGTTTGTAACACCCGAAGTCGGTGGGGTAACCGCAAGGAGCCAGCCGCCTAAGGTGGGACAGATGATTGGGGTGAAGTCGTAACAAGGTAGCCGTATCGGAAGGTGCGGCTGGATCACCTCCTTTCTAAGGAAACTGAAGTTCTACGAACTTCATAAAAAGACGCTTTGTATTGTGGTCAGTTTTGAGAGTGCTTTTTGCGCTTTCATTCTTTCGTTCTTTGAAAACTAGATAACGTAACAAAACATTCATTGAAGTAGTAAAAGTTCTTATAACTTTAAGGCGCATGAGAAGCAAGAAGAAATTCGCCGCTTATCAAAGCCGAACAGGTTAAGTTAATAAGGGCGCACGGTGGATGCCTTGGCACTAGGAGCCGATGAAGGACGGTACTAACACCGATATGCTTCGGGGAGCTGTAAGTAAGCATTGATCCGAAGATTTCCGAATGGGGAAACCCACTGCTCGTAATGGGGCAGTATCCTTACCTGAATACATAGGGTAAGAGAAGGTAGACCCGGGGAACTGAAACATCTTAGTACCCGGAGGAAGAGAAAGCAAACGCGATTTCCTGAGTAGCGGCGAGCGAAACGGAAGATAGCCCAAACCAAGAGGCTTGCCTCTTGGGGTTGTAGGACACTCTATACGGAGTTACAAAAGAACGGAGTAGACGAAGCGACCTGGAAAGGTCCGTCAGAGAAGGTA
>NZ_LT732529.1:3968427-3968786 GCF_900156865.1 Litchfieldia sinesaloumensis
AAAACCGAAGGTTTTAAAAATCTTTAAAATAGGTACAGAAAGAAATCAAAGTACGGTGGGTTTCGAGGAGCAAAGAGTTCAAGGAAGCAAGTGAGCGACAACCGGAATGTACAACGTACATGAGGATTGGAGGGAGTGCAGCTGACGCAGAAATCTGCCGCTCATCGGAAGCCGGCGACCGAACACGGAAGTTAAGCTTCGGCGCCGATGGTAGTTGGGGCATTGCCCCTGTGAGAGTAGGACGTCGCTAGGCACCGGAAAAGATCAACCTTAGGGTTGATTTTTTTTTTGTGAGAAAACCGAAGGTTTTAAAAATCTTTAAAATAGGTACAGAAAGAAATCAAAGTACGGCGGGTTTC
>NZ_LT732529.1:3971113-4197072 GCF_900156865.1 Litchfieldia sinesaloumensis
GCGCCGATGGTAGTTGGGGCATTGCCCCTGTGAGAGTAGGACGTCGCTAGGCACCGGAAAAGATCAACCTTAGGGTTGATTTTTTTTTTGTGAGAAAACCGAAGGTTTTAAAAATCTTTAAAATAGGTACAGAAAGAAATCAAAGTACGGCGGGTTTCGAGGAGCAAAGAGTTCAAGGAAGCAAGTGAGCGACAACCGGAATGTACAACGTACATGAGGATTGGAGGGAGTGCAGCTGACGCAGAAATCTGCCGCTCATCGGAAGCCGGCGACCGAACATGGAAGTTAAGCTTCAGCGCCGATGGTAGTTGGGGCATTGCCCCTGTGAGAGTAGGACGTCGCTAGGCACTGGAAAAGATCAACCTTAGGGTTGATCTTTTTTTGTGAGAAAACCGAAGGTTTTAGAGTAACTAAAGCACCCGCATTTGATAGTACAGGAAATTTCGAAAAAGTAATCCAGGAATTATGCATGCAAATGGGAGAAAATAGGTAACAGCGAACGAGTAAAACCCTTATAGTGGTATGCAAATGGGAGAAAATAGGTAACAGCGAACCAGTATGACCATTATAGTGGTATGCAAATGGAAGAAAATAGGGAACAGCGAACTAGTAAAACCATTATAGTGGTATGTAAATGGAAGAAAATAGGTAACAGCGAACCAGTATGACCATTATAGTGGTATGCAAATGGAAGAAAATAGGGAACAGCGAACCAGTAAAACCATTATAGTGGTATGCAAATGGGAGAAAATAGGTAACAGCGAACCAGTAAAACCATTATAGTGGTATGCAAATGGAAGAAAATAGGGAACGCCGAACCAGAAAACCCCTTATAGTGGCATGCACTTGGAAAAGTATAGGTAACACCGAACCACTAGCAAACTCATTAACAGGTTCCACACCTAGTTGAAAACAGAAATCCCAAATATCCTGAAACCTTTACTACTCATAACCGTAAATTACCTTATCAGACAAATACAAAAGGAGGCTTTCTCATTGCTAGCTGGATTTATCACATGTTTTATTGTTGGTCTCATATGTATATTAATGGGGTTATTAGTATGGAAGAAGAAGCAACTATCTTTAATTGCTGGTTATAATGAAGAAACCTTTAAAGGGGATAAGGAAAAGTTAGCTAAAGCCGTGGGATTTTTTACGATTATAACTGGTTTACTAACCATAATACTTCCGTTTGGTTTAGAGTTCATTAGTGAGATGTTTGGACTTCTTTTTGGAGCAATTATTGTAATTGGAACGGCAGCCTTACTCATATATGTAAATAAATTAAATAAACCAAGCGATATCTAATTAAACAAATCCCCTACTGAATGGTTAGGGGATTTTCTTGTTAACTCTCAGCATCTTTTACTTCGACTCTTATGCGGGAATCATCAGGGATTTGCTTGTGAAGGTGAATAAGTAGGAGTCCTCGTTTGTAGCTTGCTTTGATGCGGTCTTCTTTAACCGTATAAGGGAGTTGTATTTCACGTTCGAATTTCCCTTGGAAGATGCCTTCTTGGATGAGATCAAATCCTTTGAAATTCAAATTGATTTTTCCACGGACCTCCAGTGTTTGATGGTTAACGAATATGTCGACATCCTCAACCTTCACTAGTCCAGGAAGGCTCAAGACAACTAAAAGTTCGTTTTCACCTTGATAGACATTTAGCTGGGAATGGGCATTGTCGAAGAATGGGGTGAATTCATTCCAAAACTCATCACCAAAAAAGTGATCCCATTGCTTTCGCCAATTATTCATATTTTTAAATTGGTCCATTTTCATGGGCTGTTATTCCCTCCTCACTAGTACATAATTCCTCTAAAGTAGTATATGAATTGGAAGTAGGTAGGTGCCTATAAATAAATTATCGAAATGATGTTTTAGGTGATATCATTTAGGGAAAATGTTTAGTACAATGTAATCTTTGGCAAGATAAGTAAAGTGAGGTTTTCGAAGGGGGATTTAAATTTAAATGTTAGGTAATGCATATGTAATGGTCATCATTATACTAGTCATAAATATTGTATATGTGTCATTCTTTACGATTAGGATGATTCTAACACTGAAGGGGCAACGTTATTTAGCGGCGTTAATAAGTACTGTCGAGGTCGTAATTTATGTAGTTGGTCTTGGTTTGGTGCTTGATAACTTAAATCAGATTCAAAACTTAGTTGCATATGCTGTTGGGTACGGAATCGGTGTAATTGTCGGGATGAAGATAGAAGAAAAGCTTGCGCTTGGATATATTACAGTTAATGTAATAACAAAGGAATATGAAATGGAATTACCGAAACGATTGCGCGCTGAGGGATACGGGGTTACGAGTTGGTCAACCGAAGGGAAAGAGGGAGAAAGATTGTCCATGACAATTTTAACCCCGCGCAAATATGAGATGAAATTATATAAAACCATTACAGATTTGGACCCGAAAGCGTTTTTGATTACGTATGAGCCGAAATCTATACACGGTGGATTCTGGGTGAAGGCTGTAAAGAGAGGGAAACTAGAAACATGAACAAGCCAAAGAAACAAAAGTTTGAAGTTAGGGATAATGAAACGATCGACCAATGTTTGGACCGGATGAAGGCTGAAGGTTATTTTCCGGTAAGAAGAATGGAGGAACCAATCTTTCAGGAAACCGAGCGTAATGGAGAGATTGCAGTAGAGCCTTGTGGGAGAAGGATTGTTTTTGAAGGAAAACTACAGTAAAACACGAACATTAAAAATAATAATAGGATAAATTGTTCGATAATAATTGACAATTACTGAATACTGTTGTTAAGATTAGGTTAGATAAAATACCTCATATAATCTTGGGAATATGGCCCATAAGTTTCTACCCGATAACCGTAAATTATTGGACTATGAGGGAAAAGTATTATTTTACCTATTCTTGGACATAGAATGCTCAGGTAGGATTGCTTTCCCTTTTCGGAAATCAGTCTTTGCCTGGGCATTTTTTATATTTAAAGTCAGCTATAGGCACTGTCATTGAACCAAAAGGCAATCGCTTCTGAAGGAGAAAAGGAACCTTCTATCTGCTACTTGTCTTACGCTTATTGGATGATAGGGCCTTGGGCTTTCAATTTAAGGAGGATCTTATGAATCCAGTAGTTGGTGTAATTATGGGAAGTACTTCAGATTGGGAAACGATGAAGGAAGCTTGCAATATTCTTGATGAGATAGGGATTCCTTTTGAAAAAAAGGTGGTTTCTGCTCATCGTACACCAGACCTTATGTTTGAATATGCACAAAATGCAAAAGAGCGAGGCATTAAGGTCATTATTGCAGGGGCAGGCGGTGCGGCCCATTTACCTGGAATGGTAGCAGCAAAAACAACTTTACCAGTTATAGGAGTACCAGTTCAATCGAGAGCATTGAATGGTCTTGATTCATTGCTTTCCATCGTACAAATGCCTGGTGGAGTGCCAGTTGCTACGGTTGCGATTGGCAAAGCAGGTGCTATAAATGCAGGATTATTAGCGGCTTCAATTCTAGGAATTTCGAATCCAGAGTGGGATCAGAAGCTTGTAAATATAAGAGAAGCTAGAAGAATTCAAGTACTAGAAAGTAGTGATGAACTTGAATAATCGAATTTTACCAGGCCAGACGATAGGGATTATTGGCGGTGGTCAGCTAGGTAGAATGATGGCAATTTCAGCTAAGGAAATGGGTTTTTTCGTAGCAGTGCTAGATCCGACACCGAACTCGCCTTGTGGGCAAGTATCAGACATCGAGATTACGGCCCAATATGATGACCTTGAAGCCATAAAGCAGTTAGCAAGTGTGAGTGATGTAATAACGTATGAATTTGAAAATATAGATTATGAAGCCCTTACGTGGCTTGAAGAGAATGCAAATTTGCCGCAGGGCAGTCATTTATTAAAAATAACGCAAGATCGAGGTACGGAAAAGGAAGCAATTCAAAAGCTTGGCCTAGAAGTTGCGCCATTTCGACTAGTTGAAAATAAGCAACAATTGGCTGAGGCAGTGGAGACAATTGGGTTCCCTTCCGTTTTAAAAACATGCCGTGGAGGATACGACGGTAAGGGACAGTTTGTAATGAAACAGAAGGAAGATATCGGAGAAGCAGAAAAACTTCTTGATTCGGGCAAATGCATTTTGGAGGCATGGGTTCCCTTTCAAAAGGAAGTCTCTGTGATTGTCACAAGGAATCCTGCAGGAGAGGTAAAAACCTTTCCAGTTGCGGAAAACGTTCATGTTGAAAATATCCTACACCAATCTATAGTTCCAGCGAGAATACCAGAAAAAACAGGGGCTACGGCAAAAGAAATAGCAATGAAACTTGCTACTGAATTCAAACTAGTAGGAACGCTAGCAGTTGAAATGTTCGTGACAGAGGATGGAAGAATCTATATCAATGAATTGGCACCACGCCCGCATAACTCCGGTCACTATTCGATTGAGGCTTGTGAAACGTCTCAATTTGAGCAGCATGTTCGCTCCGTTTGTAATTGGCCTCTTGGGGAAACAACATTATTACGACCAGTTGTAATGACGAATATATTAGGCGAACATCTTCAGTTATTGCTTGATAAAGTGTCGCTTCTATCTAATGTGAAGGTTCATTTATACGGAAAAAATGAGGCGAAAATAAAGAGAAAGATGGGTCATATCAACGTCTTAGGGAATTCGGTGGAAGAGGCTTTGCTTAAGTCAGAATCCTTGGATATTATGAATGGATCTTACATTGCTCGCGTATGAGGAGGAAAAGTGATGATTGAACGTTACACTCGAGAAGAAATGGGGTCCATTTGGACCGAGGAGAATCGATTTCGTGCATGGCTAGAGGTTGAAATTTTAGCTTGTGAAGCTTGGGCAGCGCTAGGTGAAATCCCAAAAGAAGATGTTGACTTAATCCGAAAAAATGCATCGTTTGATGTGAATCGAATTAATGAAATTGAAGAGGAAACAAGACACGATGTTGTGGCGTTTACACGAGCTGTCTCGGAAACTCTAGGGGATGAAAGGAAATGGGTTCATTACGGCTTAACCTCAACAGATGTCGTTGACACAGCTTTATCATATTTACTTAAACAAGCAAATGATATTTTGCGTAAGGATATTAAAAATTTCATCAGTATCCTAGGTGAAAAAGCAAAAGAACATAAATACACGGTAATGATGGGGCGTACACATGGTGTTCATGCAGAACCTACAACATTTGGCTTAAAGCTAGCCTTGTGGTATGAGGAAATGAAACGCAATTTAGAACGCTTTGAGCTTGCAGCGGAGGGCGTTCAGTTCGGTAAAATTTCGGGTGCGGTTGGCACCTATGCCAACATCGACCCATTTGTTGAAACGTATGTGTGTGAAAAATTAGGTTTATCACCAGCGCCAATTTCAACACAAACATTACAACGTGACCGTCATGCAGCCTATATGTCAGCATTAGCGCTAATTGCTACCTCAATTGAGAAATTTGCCGTTGAAATTCGTGGTTTACAAAAGAGTGAAACTAGGGAAGTTGAAGAGTTTTTTGCGAAGGGACAAAAAGGTTCTTCTGCAATGCCACATAAACGTAATCCAATTGGATCTGAGAATATGACAGGATTGGCTCGTGTGATTCGTGGCTATATGATGACAGCTTATGAAAATGTGCCACTTTGGCATGAGCGTGATATCTCACATTCGTCCGCAGAACGAATTATTCTACCGGATGCAACGATAGCACTAAACTATATGCTAAACCGTTTTGGAAACATCGTTAAGAATTTAACTGTATTTCCGGAGAATATGAAGAGAAATATGGATCGAACACTCGGGTTAATATACTCACAACGTGTTTTATTAGCATTAATAGACTCTGGTTTAACAAGAGAAGAAGCATATGATACGGTGCAGCCTAAAGCAATGGAGGCATGGGAAAAGCAAGTACCTTTCCGAGAACTAATTGAGGCTGAGGAAAAAATTACGAGCCGTCTAGCTCCAGCACAAATTGATGATTGTTTTGATTATAACTACCATATTAAGCATGTAGACATGATTTTTGAACGATTAGGGTTATAAGCAGAAATATAGGAAGTGGAATTTGGTCTGTATTGTTTAGGAGGAGTGCTAAATGGACGTGAAGAAGCTTGGTTTGTTGTATGAAGGAAAGGCTAAAAAAGTCTATAAAACCGCAGAGGAATCTATCGTTTTATTGGAATATAAGGATGCGGCAACAGCATTTAATGGTGAAAAAAAAGCAGAAATTGCTGGTAAGGGTCGCTTGAATAACGATATTACAAGCATGATATTCTCGAAGCTTCATATTGAGGGCATCAAAACACATTTTATCGGTAAAATCTCTGAAACAGAGCAACTCGTAAAACATGTATCGATTATTCCGCTCGAGGTAGTTGTTCGGAACGTAGTTGCAGGGAGCTTTTCAAAACGAGTTGGTATTGAAGAGGGTGCAAACTTAGCAAGGCCAATTGTTGAGTTATATTATAAAAATGATGAACTTGGAGATCCACTTCTGAATGAAGATCATATTGATGTCCTGAAACTTGCAACAATGGATCAGGTACAGGAAATAAAAAAACAAGCTCTTAACATCAATGACGTATTAAAGACTTTCTTTTTAAACATCCAAATTAGGTTAGTAGATTTTAAACTTGAATTTGGTGTAACGAAAGACGGAGAAATTATACTTGCAGATGAGATTTCACCTGATACTTGCCGTTTGTGGGATATTGAAACGAATGAAAAATTTGATAAAGATGTATTCCGTAGAGATCTTGGTAACGTAACCGATGCGTATACGGAAATTTTAAATCGACTAGGAGGAAAAATAGCATGATGTACAAAGTAAAAGTATATGTAACTCTACGCGAGAGTGTATTAGATCCACAAGGAAGTGCTGTAAAGGGATCCCTGCACCAACTGAATTATCAAGAAGTTAAGGATGTTCGTATCGGTAAATATATGGAATTAACTATAGATGAATCAGTAGCTAACTTAGATCAAACGGTGAAGGAGATTTGTGAGAAACTATTAGCGAATACAGTGATTGAAGACTACCGTTATGAAGTTGAGGAGGTTGTCTCGCTGTGAAGTTTGCCGTAATCGTGTTTCCGGGTTCAAACTGTGATGTAGATATGTATCATGCGATAAAGGATGCGCTTGGTGAAGAAGTGGAGTACGTATGGCATAATGAAACGAATCTTGACGAGTTCGATGGTATTTTACTTCCTGGTGGATTTTCCTATGGAGACTACCTAAGAACAGGTGCGCTTGCTCGTTTTTCAAATGTCATGGATGAGGTTATAAAAGCAGCAAAGGCTGGTAAACCAGTACTTGGTGTATGTAATGGATTCCAGATTTTATTAGAGGCCGGTCTATTACCCGGTGCAATGCGTCGTAATGAAAAGCTAAAGTTTATGTGTCGTCCAGTAGAGCTACGTGTTGAAAATAATAAATCTATGTTTACTTCTGAATATCAAGCAGGTGAGGTTATTACAATCCCGATTGCACATGGTGAAGGGAACTACTATTGTGATGAACAAACACTTGCTAGATTACAAGAAAATAATCAGATTGCATTCACATATAACGGAACTAATCCAAATGGTAGTATTGCAGATATTGCGGGTATTACGAACGAAAGAGGAAATGTTCTTGGAATGATGCCACACCCTGAGAGAGCGGTTGAGGAATTATTGGGTAGTGCAGATGGAATTAAATTGTTTCAATCAATTGTGAAAAGTTGGAGGTCAGCACATGTCGTTACTTCTTGAACCAAGTCCGAAGGAAATTAAGCAAGAAAAAGTATATCGTGAAATGGGTCTAAGTGATTCGGAGTTTGAACTAATCGAAAAGATAATCGGGAGACTACCAAACTATACAGAGACAGGATTATTCTCCGTAATGTGGTCTGAGCATTGTAGCTATAAAAACTCAAAACCTGTATTAAAAAAGTTTCCTGTCACTGGTGAGCGTGTTCTTCAAGGGCCAGGTGAAGGAGCAGGTATTGTTGATATTGGCGATAACCAGGCGGTTGTTTTTAAAATTGAAAGTCATAATCACCCTTCTGCAATTGAACCATATCAAGGGGCTGCAACAGGTGTGGGTGGTATCATTCGTGACGTATTTTCGATGGGAGCACGTCCGATTGCTCTATTAAACTCGCTTCGGTTTGGTGAACTCACTTCCCCAAGAGTGAAGTACTTGTTTGAAGAAGTCGTGGCAGGGATCGCTGGATACGGAAACTGTATCGGAATTCCAACAGTTGGTGGGGAAGTTCAGTTTGATGCTTCCTATGAAGGAAATCCACTTGTAAATGCAATGTGTGTTGGACTTATTAACCATGAAGATATTCAAAAGGGCCAGGCAAAAGGTGTTGGCAACACAGTCATGTATATTGGAGCCAAAACAGGACGGGACGGTATTCATGGTGCAACCTTCGCTTCTGAAGAACTTACTGAAGATTCGGATGCAAAGCGTCCTGCAGTACAAGTTGGCGATCCTTTTATGGAGAAATTATTGCTTGAAGCTTGCTTAGAACTCGTAAAATCCGATGCTCTTGTTGGAATCCAGGACATGGGCGCAGCAGGACTAACAAGTTCTTCTGCAGAAATGGCAAGTAAAGCAGGTTCAGGTATTGAAATGAATCTTGACCTAGTTCCACAGCGTGAAGTCGGAATGACTGGATACGAAATGATGCTATCTGAATCTCAAGAGCGGATGCTTATCGTAGTTGAAAAAGGTAGAGAACAAGAAATTCAAGATATCGTGAAAAAGTACGACTTAGCAGCTGTAGCAATCGGGAAAGTAACCGACGATAAACAACTACGTTTGGTACACAAGGGTGAAGTGATCGCGGACGTTCCAGTTGATGCGTTAGCAGAGGATGCTCCTGTGTATCATAAGCCGTCAAGTGAACCAGCAAGTTATCGCGAATTTAAGGAAATGAAGGTTGAAGCTCCAAAGCTTGAAAATGTTGGTCAAACGTTACTAGATTTACTAGCTCAACCAACAATCGCAAGTAAAGAATGGGTATATGACCAATATGATTACATGGTGCGTACAAATACAGTTGTGGCTCCAGGATCAGATGCAGCGGTTGTACGAATTCGTGACACACAGAAGGCTCTTGCGATGACAACGGATTGCAATTCTAGATACCTCTATTTAGATCCAGAAGTTGGCGGACAAATTGCTGTAAGTGAAGCAGCAAGAAATATTGTATGTTCTGGAGGAGCACCACTAGCGATTACAGACAACCTAAACTTTGGAAATCCAGAGAACCCAGAGATTTTTTGGCAGATTGAAAAAGCGGCAGACGGAATCAGTGAGGCATGCCGTGTATTAAACACACCAGTAATTGGTGGGAATGTGTCACTTTATAATGAAACGAATGGAAAAGCGATCTATCCAACACCGGTTATTGGAATGGTTGGGTTAATTGATGATGTATCACATATAACGACTCAGGATTTTAAGGAAGCGGGCGACCTTGTCTATGCGATTGGAGATGCAAAAGAGGAATTCGCGGGCAGTGAATTACAGAAATTACTTCACGGCGAGATTTTTGGACCGGTTCCTGAACTAGATTTAGAGATTGAAAAGAGAAGACAGCAACAAGTGTTAACTGCTATTCGTGCGGGTGTGATTGCTTCTGCACATGATGTAGCAGAAGGTGGTTTTGCAGTTGCATTAGCAGAAAAAGCATTCGGAGCAAGAGGCTTAGGTGTGAAGGTGCAAATTCAGGGTGAAACAGTGACTGAATTATTCAGTGAAACACAATCTCGTTTTATCGTTACTGTGAAAAAGGAAAACAAAGAGAAATTTGAACAGCTCGTTAAAGCAAATCTAGTTGGTGAAGTAACAGGTGATGGAACATTTATCATTGAAAATCAAGTAGGTGAAGAACTTATCAATCTACCAGTTGACGATCTTAGACGTACATGGAAAGGAGCTATCCCATGCTTGCTGAACTCAAAGGCTTAAATGAGGAATGTGGTGTATTCGGTATTTGGGGACATCCTGATGCAGCTAAACTAACGTACTATGGATTACACAGCTTACAGCATCGTGGTCAAGAGGGTGCCGGTATTGTCGTCAGTAATGGTGAAAAGCTCCGCATTGTAAAAGGAGAAGGCCTTGTGAATGAAGTATTTGGCAATGGCCAACTTGAACAACTAGAAGGTAATGCAGCAATTGGGCATGTTCGTTATGCTACAGCTGGAGGCGGGGGCATTCAAAATGTTCAGCCCCTCCTCTTTCATTCTCAAGTAGGTGGGCTAGCGATTGCTCATAACGGGAATCTAGTAAATGCAAATGACCTAAAGCACCAGTTGGAAAACCAAGGTAGTATTTTTCAAACTTCTTCTGATACAGAGGTTCTCGCACATTTAACTAGAAAAAGCGGGTACACAAAAATTAAGGATCGTGTCAAAAACGCATTAACGATGCTAAAAGGTGCTTATGCCTTTTTAATTATGACTGAAAAGAAAATGATTGTTGCCCTCGATCCAAATGGTCTGCGTCCTTTATCATTAGGTAGACTTGGAGACGCATGGATAGTCGCTTCTGAGACATGTGCCTTTGATATTATCGGTGCAAAATTTGAAAGAGATGTTGAGCCAGGGGAATTACTTGTCATCAATGATGAAGGGATTCAATCAGAACGTTTCTCTCTTATGGCAAATCGTGCAATGTGTAGTATGGAATATATTTATTTCTCACGCCCTGATAGTAGTATTAATGGAATCAATGTTCATACAGCACGTAAAAAATTAGGTAAACAGCTTGCTCTTGAAGCGCCAATTGATGCTGATATTGTTACCGGTGTCCCTGATTCAAGTATTTCAGCAGCGATTGGTTACGCAGAAGAGTCTGGAATTCCGTATGAGCTGGGACTAATTAAGAACCGGTATGTAGGAAGAACATTTATACAGCCGTCTCAGTCATTACGTGAACAAGGTGTAAAAATGAAACTTTCACCAGTTCGTGGTGTTGTTGAAGGCAAGCGCGTTGTTATGGTGGATGATTCGATCGTACGTGGAACAACAAGCCGTCGAATTGTAAAAATGCTTCGCGATGCCGGGGCCTTGGAAGTACATGTATGCATTAGCTCACCGCCTATAAAGAATCCATGCTTCTATGGAATAGATACCTCGACACATGAGGAATTAATTGCTTCTTCCCACTCAGTTGAAGAAATGCGAGAACTCATTGGCGCAGATACATTAACATTTTTAAGTCCGGAAGGATTAGTAAAAGCAATTGGAAGGCCTTATGAAGGCGAATCACGTGGACAATGTATGGCGTGTTTTACAGGAAAATACCCAACGGAAATCTTCCCAGATACCGTATTACCGCATGAAAAGGTATTAACATAAATTTGACTTTATAAAAGTAGGAGTGTTCATAACGATGGCAAATGCTTATAAGCAAGCTGGAGTTGACATAGAGGCAGGATATGAGGCTGTTTCAAGAATGAAAAAACATGTTGCGAAAACGATTCGCCCCGAGGTTATGGGGGGACTTGGTAGTTTTGGTGGGATGTTTGACCTTTCCAAGATAAATGTAAAAGAGCCTGTACTGGTTTCAGGGACAGATGGTGTTGGCACGAAGTTGATGCTCGCCTTTATGATGAATAAGCACGATACAATTGGAATCGACGCAGTAGCCATGTGTGTAAATGATATCGTAGTACAAGGTGCTGAGCCTTTATACTTTTTAGATTATATTGCCTGTGGAAAAGCACAGCCTGAGAAAATCGAACAGATTGTAAAAGGGATTGCCGATGGCTGTGAACAAGCGGGATGTGCATTAGTTGGTGGAGAGACCGCTGAAATGCCGGGAATGTATAGTGAAGACGAATATGACCTTGCAGGTTTTTCAGTAGGTGTTGCCGAGAAATCAAAGCTTGTAACGGGTTCTTCTATTAAGCCGGGTGATGTTCTGATTGGACTTTCCTCAAGTGGTATCCACAGTAACGGTTATTCACTGGTACGTAAGGTATTACTTGAAGAAGGTGGCTTAGATCTTCATAAAACGTATGAAAGTATTGGTCGTCCGTTAGGTGAAGAACTTCTTCAGCCAACTAAAATTTATGTGAAGTCTTTGTTAAAGGCAATGAAAAAGTTCGAAATTAAGGGAATGTCCCATATTACTGGTGGGGGCTTTATTGAAAATATTCCGCGTATGCTACCTGACGGTGTAGGTGCAGAAGTTGATTATGGCTCATGGCCGATTCCGCCGATATTTGATTTACTTGAAGAAACAGGAAATCTAGATCGTAAAGAAATGTTTAATATTTTCAATATGGGGATTGGGATGGTCCTCGCCATCAACGAAGCGGACTTACAAGAGGTTACTGGTCTCCTCGAGGAGCAAGGGGAAAAGGCGTATGTGATTGGTCGTATCAAGGAAGGAAGCGGCGTAACCTTTGGTGGAGGCGGACTTGTATGAAAAAAATAGCCGTATTTGCATCAGGTAGTGGCAGTAACTTTCAAGCGATTGTTGACTCGATAAAAGAAGGTAGACTTGCGGCGGAAATCGAATTACTAGTTTGTGATAAGCCAGGTGCAAAAGTAATTGATCGTGCTTCAAAGGAATGGGTAGAAACTTTTGTTTTTTCACCAAAAGACTATCCAGAAAAGTCGATATTTGAAGCCGAAATTGTGGAAATTTTACGCCAAAAAAAGGTAGACTTAATTGTATTGGCTGGATATATGAGATTAATAGGTAATACCCTTCTAAAGGCGTATGCAAACAGAATTGTGAATATTCATCCTTCTCTCTTACCAGCCTTTCCAGGTAAGGATGCAATTGGTCAGGCGTTTCGAGCGGGCGTAGAGAAGACGGGTGTCACTATTCATTATGTTGACGAGGGTATGGACACAGGACCTATCATTGCACAGCGGGAGCTACCGATCGAACCAGGAGACACACTGGAAAGCATCATCGAAAAAGCACACCGAATCGAGCATGAATTCTACCCACAAATCGTACAATCACTTTTAGTAAGTGCTCAAAAAGGACCCGTCGAAAGTTAGCCGAAGTTCTACTTAAAGGTGTTCATTTTTTACCGGACTTTTTGAACATCCTCTTTTAGCATCGAAGAGCAAAAATCTACAATAGGGAGCGATATTATCGTGACAATTAAACGTGCACTAGTCAGTGTTTCAGATAAACAAGGACTTGTTCCATTTGTAAAAGCCTTAATCGAAAACGGGGTTGAAGTTATATCAACAGGCGGTACAAAACGTACTCTTGAGGAAGCGGGCCTTTCTGTAATCGGAATTTCAGAGGTAACTAATTTTCCAGAAATCATGGATGGACGTGTAAAAACATTACACCCAAATATCCATGGTGGGCTCCTTGCAGTTCGAGAAAACGAAGATCATGTTAAACAACTTCAAGATCATGATATTACACCGATTGATTTAGTTGTTGTAAATCTTTATCCTTTCCAACAGACAATTGCAAAACCAGACGTGCAGTTTGTGGACGCTATTGAAAATATTGATATTGGCGGCCCTTCTATGCTTCGTTCTGCTGCAAAGAATCACAAATATGTAACAGTAGTTGTCGATCCACAAGATTACGATACTGTACTTGAAGAAATCTCTGAAAAGGGTGAAGTTGCACAAGAAACAAAGCTTCGTTTAGGAGCAAAGGTATTCCGTCACACTGCAGCATATGATGCGGTTATCGCTGATTATTTAACAAACGCAGCAGGTGAAGAAAGTCCAGAATCCTTAACTGTTACGTATGAGAAAAAACAAGACCTTCGTTACGGAGAAAACCCACATCAAAAAGCAGCATTTTATAAAAAACCACTAGGTACGCACGTTTCTATTGCATCTGCTACACAATTACACGGCAAAGAATTATCTTACAATAATATCAATGATGCTGATGCTGCTCTTCAAATTGTGAAAGAATTCAATGAGCCTGCGGCTGTTGCAGTTAAGCATATGAATCCATGTGGAGTGGGCGTTGGAACAACAATTGAGGAAGCTTATCAAAAGGCATATGAAGCCGATTCAACGTCAATTTTTGGTGGAATCATTGCGGTTAACCGTGAAGTTGATGCACAAACAGCTCATAAAATGCGTGAAATTTTTCTTGAAATTATTATCGCACCATCATTTAGTGAAGAAGCATTTGAAATTCTTTCTTCAAAGAAAAACTTACGCTTACTAACTGTTGATTTTTCTGATGACCAAAAAGTTGAGAAGAAGCTGGTATCTGTTCGTGGGGGATTACTTGTTCAGGATGAAGATGCATTTGGTTTCGATGATGCAACGATCTCTATACCAACTAAGCGTGAACCAACAGAACAAGAATGGGCTGATTTAAAATTAGGATGGAAAGTTGTTAAGCATGTTAAATCAAATGCAATTGTACTAGCCAAAGAAAATATGACAATTGGTATTGGTGCAGGTCAAATGAATCGTGTCGGTTCAGCAAGTATTGCAATTAACCAAGCTGGTGAAAAAGCAAAAGGTTCTGCGCTTGCTTCAGATGCCTTCTTCCCAATGGGTGACACGGTTGAGGCTGCAGCTAAGGCAGGTATTACGGCTATCATCCAGCCTGGCGGCTCAATTCGTGATGAGGAATCAATTCAAAAGGCTGACGAATACGGAATCGCAATGGTCTTTACCGGAGTACGTCATTTTAAACATTAAATAGAAAAGCGAAAGCGCCTATTGAACGTCTACTTACTACTGCCACGTCCTGTGGCAAACGTAGACGTCAGCACATCCTCGAAAATGCTTTGCATTTTCTTCGTGCGATGATAATGCTGTCTAAGCGTTCCTTGTCCTGTGCAAGTCCGATAAGCAAGACGAGCAGCTAGAAGGTTGTTCTTTGACCTTCAAGCTGGGTTGGCTTGTGACCTTGAGGGGCTAGGCGCTGGAGCTAGACATCGAAAACATGTAAATCCATCAAATTTGTTCGATGAGGTGAAAAAATGAAAGTACTAATCGTTGGCCGCGGTGGCCGTGAACATACGCTCGCTTGGAAGATTGCCCAAAGCCATAAAGTAGATACAGTCTATGTGGCTCCAGGAAATCCAGGTATGAGGGATGTCGCAACTTTAATAAACATTGATGAAAATGATTTCGATGGTTTAATTGAATTTGCAAAAAAGGAACAAATTGATCTTACTATTGTTGGACCAGAAGTACCATTAATCAATGGTATTGTCGATAAATTTCAAGCTGAAGGCCTCGCGATATTTGGCCCTACAAAGGAAGCAGCTCTACTTGAAGGTAGTAAATCCTTTGCAAAAGAAATCATGAAAAAGTACAATATTCCAACGGCAGCATATGAAACATTCACTTCATATGAAGAAGCAAAACAATACATCCTAGAAAAAGGTGCACCAATTGTCATAAAAGCAGATGGCCTTGCTGCAGGAAAAGGTGTGACAGTAGCACTTACCTTGGATGATGCATTAACAAGTGTGTATGAAATGCTTGAGGCCAATAAATTTGGTGAAGCGAGTGCGCAGGTTGTTATTGAGGAATTTCTTGCTGGAGAAGAATTTTCATTAATGGCCTTTGTTGATGGGAAAACGGCGTACCCAATGGTGATTTCACAAGACCACAAGCGTGCTTATGATCATGATGAAGGACCAAATACTGGAGGGATGGGTGCTTATTCCCCAGTACCTCAGATTTCAGACGACGTCGTACAAACAGCAATTGAAACAATTATTAACCCAACCGTTAAAGGAATGGAAGCTGAGGATAGAACATTCACTGGTATCCTTTATGCAGGTTTAATTTTAACAGCAAATGGACCAAAAGTGATTGAATACAATGCTCGCTTTGGAGATCCTGAGACCCAGGTTGTCCTCCCTCGGTTAAAATCAGACCTGATTGATGTAATCGAAGGTTTGCTTGGCCAAAAGGAGATTACCCTAGAATGGTCTAACCAAGCAACGCTCGGAGTAGTGATGGCTTCAACAGGCTATCCGGATAGCTATGAAAAAGGTGCGGTCATTGAAGGCCTAAATAATATCGATGAAACGATTACTGTGTTTCATGCGGGAACAGATATGGTGAATGACCAGTTTGTTACAAATGGTGGAAGGGTATTGACCGTTGTGGCAAGTGGTGACGACTTAGAAGTAGCTCAAAAACAAGTCTACCAAGAGATAGTAAAAGTGAAGTGTGATAATCTATTTTATCGTAGAGACATCGGCAATAAAGCAATAAAAGCTCAACTCGTGTAGGCTAAATCAAAGCGTGAATTCATACCCGAATTCACGCTTTGATTTTTGAAATAATCCTAGTTGCTTAAATTTCGGAAAGCCCCGCCAAGAAAGTACCTTTTCTTGTCCAAAGATACCTAAGAATAGGAAAAAGGTAAGAGGATAATCCTCTTACCTCAACTTTCTATGATGGATTAACAGGAGGTAACTCCTTTGGTGGTGTAGATTCTTCTTGTTTTTTTTCTACATATTCATAAAAGAGAGCTGTTAGTGGACAGAAGCGGGTAATCCCTTCAGCCACCTTCATCGCTCCAAGCATAGCCACGATTATAAAGCTTTCTCGCCAAGGACGTTTTACCATTTTTGCTGTCGCCCATGATAGCATGGTAAATCCACAAGTAATGCGAATCAATGCATTTATCATTCCAATATTCGGTTTCATATTGTAATCCCCCAATTACATTTAATTACTAAAGAGTAAAAAATCTGTCAAAATTTCTTGCGAATTTTCTTCAAGTCTTTAATGCAGTAAACCATTTAATATGGTACTATAATGTAAAGCGCTTCCATATGCAACGAAGGCAGAGATTGGAGAGATGGTTAAATGGTTGGGCAACGATACCGATGGAAAAATAAGCAACTACGAGAACATGTTGCTGTTATAGATGGAAAAAAATCACCAACGATTTTATTGAAAAATGTCACTTATTTAAATCAAATGTTGAAAAAATGGATTAACGCACATATATGGATCTATCAAGACCGCATTGTATATGTTGGTCAGCAACTTCCATCAAAACTCACTGATTGTGAAGTCGTAGAGTGTGATGGAAAGTTTGTCGTGCCAGGTTACATTGAACCTCATGCACATTCTTTTCATTTATATAATCCCCACTCGTTTGCTCAGTATGCATCCCAAACAGGTACGACAACGATTATAAATGATAATTTAGTACTTGCTTTGCAAACGACAAAAAAGAAAGCGTTTTCTTTTATTGGAGAAATGAAGAACCTTCCTGTAACGATGTACTGGTGGTGTCGTTTTGATCCCCAAACGGAAATCCACCATGAGGAACAAGCCTTTTCAAATGGTAATGTGCTTAGCTGGCTTGAGCATGATACTGTTTTACAAGGAGGGGAATTAACAGGGTGGCCTAAGCTTCTTGATGGTGATGATTTAATGCTACACTGGATACAAGAAGTAAAGCGAGTTGGAAAAAAGGTCGAAGGACATTTTCCAGGTGCTTCAGAAAGAACATTAGCAAAATTAATGTTATTAGGTGCCGATAGCGATCATGAGTCAATGACAGGAACTGACGTATTAAATCGCTTGCTTCAAGGCTATACAACGGCATTGCGTTATTCGTCAATTCGTCCCGATTTACCACTCATTCTGGACGAAATTCATGACATGGGGATTGATCAGTACGATAAATTCATATTTACGACAGATGGTTCTCCACCAGCTTTTTACGAGCAAGGGATCATTGATCGAATGATTAAAATTGCAATTGATAAGGGTGTACCAATCATTGATGCCTATAACATGGCAACGATTAATGTTGCAAGACATTATAACATGGAGAACCTTCATGGTATGATTGCAACTGGAAGAATTGCAAACCTGAATATTTTATCAGCAAAGGACAACCCAACTCCGGAATCAGTTCTTGCCAAAGGAATATGGGTGAAGCGTGATAAGATGGATAAACAAGCATTTCCTGACTTCCCATGGGAAGGTGAAGGCTTTGACAAACCTTCAATAAACTGGGATTTAACGCTTGATGATTTGCAGTTCTCAATGCCCTTTGGGATGAAAATGGAAAATGCAGTTATCATGAAACCATACTCAGTTACGATTGACGCTTCTTATGATGAATTATCAATGAATCATGATGAGAGTTACCTAATGTTAATAGACCGTGATGGAAAATGGCGTGTAAACACGATAATTAAAGGTTTTGCGAATCGTATTTCAGGATTTGCCAGTTCTTTTTCAAATACGGGTGATTTTGTACTAATTGGAAAAAATAAAAATGATATGCTTCTTGCCTTCCATCGGATGAAAGAGCTTGGTGGAGGAATTGTTTTGACAGAAAACGGGTCCCTTCTTCATGAGATTCCGTTAGATATAGGTGGAGTAACATCAGCGAAATCCGTTGTAGAATTAAGCATGCTTGAAAAGGAGTTTGTTCGTTTAGTTCGAGAACGTGGGTACAATCATAGTGATCCAATCTATACCTTAACCTTTTTATCATCTACACATTTGCCATATATCCGGATTACGCCACAAGGGATTTATGATGTTATGAACAAAATTGTACTCTTTCCGTCAATAATGCGTTAAAATATAAAAGGATTTAACTTTATTCAGTCAGGGTATACTCTGGCGCAGATACACCAAAGTTCATTTGATTTATTTATAACAAAGGTTGTGTGCCTCAATGAAAAAAGTAAAAGTTTTATATAGTATAGGAATTTCACTAATGCTTCTCACAGCAGCATGTAGTAATAAAGAAACAGTAAAACAGCAAGATGATCATGAGCCAAAACAAGTTGATCCAATTGAAAAGGAAGAACCAAAGTTTGAACACGCGTATCCATTAACAGGTATCGAAACGAATGAAGAAGTAAGTAGTCGCCCATTTGCGGTTATGGTCAATAATCATCCGCAAGCACGTCCGCAATCTGGTCTACACATGGCAGATGTTGTATACGAGGTGTTAGCAGAAGGTGATGTGACAAGGTTCCTTGCGGTGTTCCAAAGTGAGAAGCCTGAGATTATTGGGCCGGTCCGAAGTGCAAGGGATTATTATATAGAGCTGAGTAAAGGCTTTGATGCATTATATGTAGCACATGGCTGGAGCCCAGAGGCTCAGGAAATTTTAAACAGCGGGAAGATAGATAACATAAATGGAATGGTTTATGATGGCACTCTTTTTTGGAGGGCTGACCATAATGTAGCTCCACATAATTCGTATATTTCGTTTGAAAATATCGTTGAAGGGGCAGAAAAACAAGGATACTCAATGGAAGACGAAGTAACTAGCTTCTCTTTTTTAGCTGAAGACGAAATCAATAATATTGAAGGAGCTACAGCTGAACATGTTCGCGTATCCTATTCATCAAGGGATACTTTTGCAGCAGTGTATGATTACAATGCCGAACTAGGTAAATACGAGCGTTATAGCGGAGGAAATCAAACAGTCGATCGTGAATCAAATTCACCGGTTCTACTCGATAATGTCTTAATTGTCGAAATGAGTCACCGCTTTATTGACGACTACGGCCGACGCGCGATTGATGTAACCTCTGGGGGTAAAGGGTATCTACTCCAAAAAGGTAAATCTCAGGAGGTTGAATGGCAAAATGTCGAAGGACGTATCGTTCCATTTGCGAATGGTAGTGAAATTGGCTTAGTGCCAGGGAAAACATGGATAAACATCATCCCAACTTCACCGGGAATAGACGGCTCTGTTTCGTTTGGGAACTAGAATACATTGAAAAAGGGAGAAACTCTATGCAAATTGATAAACTACGAGGGAAAGAACTAGACCAATTATTTAATGCAATATTGTCACTAGATAATCTTGAGGAATGCTATCGATTCTTTGATGACTTATGTACAGTCAATGAGATTCAGTCATTAGCACAACGATTAGAAGTGGCAAGAATGCTTCAAGAAGGCAATACCTATCATAAAATTGAAACAGAAACAGGAGCTAGTACAGCTACTATTTCTCGTGTAAAGCGTTGCTTAAACTATGGAAACGATGCATACCAAATGGCGCTAGATCGTGTGAAAGAAATGGAAGAAAAATAATTGTACCCTTAATTCAATGGGGACTATAGAAAAAGTCGAAACTTTGGTTTCGGCTTTTTTATATGGGATGATAGTTAAATAATAGTATACTCACAGTAAACCAAAAGTGTTTTATAAGAAATAGAGCTATTCAGTTCGTCCATGCTATTAACATAAAATAGAAAAAAGTACGAAATCTAGGTGGGTATTAATAGATGCATCTAGTTTTGATATAATGGAGAAATGGAAAGATGAATGGAGGATCTTCATGTACGATTTTAGAGAATGGAGACATGTATTTAAGCTAGACCCAAATAAAGAGATAAGTGATGAACAATTAGATGTAGTATGTGAATCAGGTACGGATGCAATTATCGTTGGGGGAAGCGATGGGGTGACATTGGATAATGTGCTTAACCTAATGTCTAGAATTCGCCGTCATACTGTACCGGTAGTATTAGAAATTTCTACAATTGAGTCAGTTACACCTGGCTTTGATTTATATTTTATCCCAACCGTATTAAATAGTACTGATACGAGATGGATGATGGGGCTACACCATGAAGCGGTTAAAGAATATGGAGATGTCATGGATTGGGAAGAAATGATTATGCAAGGCTATTGTATTCTTAATGAAGATTGCAAAGCCGCAAAGCTAACTGGTGCAAATGCAGCTTTGACCAAGGATGATGTTGTAGCGTATGCGATGATGGCAGAAAAAATGTTTTCATTACCTATATTTTATCTGGAATATAGTGGGGCATTTGGAGATGAAGAAATCGTATCGGCTGTTAAAAATACCCTACATGAGACAAAATTGTTCTATGGTGGTGGAATCAAAAACGCGGAGCAAGCAAAAAAAATGAGCCAGTACGCGGATACAGTTATTGTTGGGAATATTATTTATGAAGATTTGGAAGCTGCATTAAAAACAGTACAAGCAGTTAAGGGATAGTAATGGAAATTGATTTAAAAATCAGTTAAAATAGAACGTACATTCGATAAGAAAAAGGGACGGTGAAGAAGTTGCAATTTTTAAGTGACAAATTGTTATCAGGATTGAATGCAGAACAACAAGAAGCAGTTAAAGCAACGGATGGCCCACTTCTCATTATGGCTGGAGCGGGAAGTGGAAAGACGCGAGTTCTGACACACCGGATTGCCTATTTGATGGTGGAAAAGGAAGTAGCACCATGGAATATATTAGCGATTACCTTCACAAATAAAGCAGCTCGAGAAATGAAGGAACGTGTCCAAGGAATTCTCGGGGGTGCAGCTGAGGATATTTGGATTTCAACTTTCCACTCAATGTGTGTTCGAATTTTACGAAGAGATATCGATCGCATGGGATTTACTCGTAATTTTTCAATATTAGATACAACCGACCAATTATCAGTTATTAAAAACATCTTGAAAGAAAAAAACATTGACCCTAAAAAGTTTGACCCTCGCTCAATCCTTGGGTCCATTAGTAGTGCAAAGAATGAGCTACAAACACCGGAAGATTATGAGAAAACTGCGGGTGGAATGTATGAGCAGATAGTCAGTGATGTCTATAAGTTATACCAAAAGAAACTACGCAAAAACCAAGCTCTCGACTTTGATGATTTAATTATGACCACCATCCAGTTATTCCAGCGAGTTCCAGATGTATTGGAATATTATCAACGTAAGTTTCAATATATTCATGTAGATGAGTATCAGGATACAAACCGGGCCCAGTACATGCTCGTGAAACTACTTGCTTCACGGTTCCAGAACTTATGCGTTGTGGGTGATTCGGATCAGTCGATCTATCGCTGGCGTGGTGCGGACATCGCGAATATCCTTTCATTTGAAAAAGACTACAAAAGTGCAAAAGTGATTATGCTTGAACAAAATTATCGTTCAACAAAGCTAATCTTACAGGCGGCAAATGAAGTTATTCAAAATAATATGAACCGTAAGCCAAAGAATCTTTGGACAGAAAACGATGAGGGTAAAAAGATTTCTTATTATCGAGCTGATAGTGAATCTAGCGAGGCACAATTTGTAGCGGGAAAAATACGGGAGCTGGTAGATGGGGGTAAGCGTACCTATAAAGACATCGCAATTTTATATCGCACAAATGCACAATCCCGTGTAATGGAGGAAGTCTTACTTAAATCCAATATTAATTACCAAATCGTCGGCGGTATCAAGTTCTATGATCGTAAAGAAATCAAGGATATCTTGGCGTACCTACGTGTCATTGCAAACCCGGACGATGATATTAGCTTAGCTAGAATAATAAATGTACCGAAGCGTGGAGTGGGTGCAACCTCTATTGATAAAATTGCAAACTATGCGATTGCACAAGATTTGTCGATGTTCCAGGCATTGCAAGAGGTTGAGCAAATTGGCTTAAGTGCGAAAATCACGAAATCATTACGTGAATTTAGAGACCTCATTCATAATTGGGGCCAAATGCAAGATTATCTTTCTGTCACGGAATTGGTTGAAAATGTATTAGAGAAGATTGAATATGTTGAAATACTAAAAGCAGAAAAAACACTTGAATCTCAGAGTCGTATTGAGAATATTGAAGAATTTTTATCTGTTACGCAAAACTTTGAGAAATCAAATGATGATAAAAGTCTTGTCGGTTTCCTAACTGACCTAGCCTTAGTTGCTGACATTGATAAGCTAGATGAAGATGAGAATGATAAAAATAATGCAGTTGTTCTTATGACTCTACACTCTGCGAAGGGACTAGAGTTCCCGGTTGTATTTTTAATGGGCATGGAAGAAGGAGTCTTTCCGCATAGTCGATCTCTTATGGAAGAGGCAGAGATGGAAGAAGAGCGTAGGCTTGCTTATGTTGGAATAACGAGGGCAGAAGAAGAACTCTTTTTATCGAATGCTCAAATGAGAACCTTGTATGGTCGGACGTCAATGAATCCAGTATCACGGTTCATTGCGGAAATTCCGGAAAACCTTATTGAGGATTTAGGTGAGCAACGTAGACAGCAAATGCGGACTCCGTTTTCTTCGTCGCCATCACCATCAAGACAACCAGAACGTAAGGTTTTCTCAAAGCCTATCACACAATCCGCCGGTGGTGATGAAATTGGCTGGAAAGTTGGAGACAAGGCGGAGCATAAAAAATGGGGAATAGGTACGGTTGTCAGTGTAAAAGGAGAAGGAGAATCGAAGGAACTAGATATCGCATTTCCAAGTCCAACAGGAATCAAACGATTGCTTGCAAAATTCGCTCCAATCACTAAGTCAAATTAAGAAAGCGTGGGTTTGATGTATGGAAAAAGTGGCAGCAGAGCAACGAGTTCATGAACTTCATGAGTTATTAAATCAGTACAATTACGAATACCATGTGTTGGATAAGCCCTCTGTACCAGATGCTGAATATGACCGATTAATGCGTGAGTTACTTCAACTTGAGGATGAATTTCCTGAATTAAAAACGGAAGATTCGCCATCGGTCCGCGTCGGTGGACAGGTACTGGATTCTTTTCAAAAAGTAGAACACCAAATTCCTATGTTAAGTTTAGGAAATGCCTTTAACGAACAGGATTTACGTGACTTTGATCGTCGAGCCCGCCAAGCCGTCGGGGAATCTCTTTCATATGTGTGTGAGCTTAAAATTGATGGTCTTGCAGTGTCATTACGCTATGAACAAGGTCGCTTCGTGCAGGGGTCGACACGTGGTGATGGAACAATTGGAGAAGATATCACGGTTAACCTGAAGACGATCCGCTCAATTCCGCTTCGTTTAAATAAGGAAATTGATATTGAGGTGCGTGGAGAAGCATTTATGCCAAGAAATTCCTTTGAAAAGCTAAATGCAGTGCGGCTTCAAAATGAGGAAGAGCCATTTGCTAATCCAAGAAATGCAGCGGCAGGTTCATTACGCCAGCTTGATCCGAAAATTGCGGCAAGTCGTAATCTAGATATCTTTTTGTATAGCATAGCAGATACACGAAATTTAGGGGTCGATTCACATAGTGATGGCCTTGATATGCTTGATAAGGTTGGATTTAAAACAAACCCTGAACGCAGAAAGTGTACCACGATTGAGGAAGTCCTCGATTATATTAAAGAATGGACTGAGAAGCGTCCATCTCTTAAGTATGATATTGACGGAATTGTTATTAAAGTTGATTCGTTTGATCAACAAGATGAACTTGGATTTACAGCTAAAAGTCCAAGATGGGCAATTGCTTATAAATTCCCAGCCGAAGAGGTAGTAACGAAGCTGATTGATATCGAGTTAAGTGTTGGTAGAACTGGAGTTATTACGCCAACAGCTATCCTCGAGCCTGTTCGAGTTGCAGGTACCACAGTCCAGCGTGCATCCCTTCATAATGAGGATTTAATTCGTGAAAAGGATATTCGCATAGGTGATTCAGTTGTTGTGAAAAAGGCGGGAGACATTATCCCTGAGGTGGTAAATGTCCTTGTTGAAAACCGAACGGGTGAAGAGATTGAGTTTTTAATGCCGACTCATTGTCCTGAATGTGAGAGTGAGTTGGTACGCCTAGATGGTGAGGTCGCTTTACGCTGTATGAATCCAAAGTGCCCTGCACAGATTCGGGAAGGCTTAATCCATTTTGTCTCTAGAAATGCAATGAATATTGATGGCCTAGGAGAAAAGGTTATTTCTCAACTATTTGATGAACAACTAATCTCTGATGTTGCGGATATTTATACGTTAACAAAGGAACAGCTGATTAAACTTGAACGGATGGGTGAAAAATCAGCAGATAACTTGCTTAGTGCAATTGAAGTTTCGAAAGCAAATTCTTTAGAAAAACTATTATTTGGTTTAGGCATACGTCATGTTGGAGCAAAGGCAGCAAAGACGTTAGCTCAGCACTTTGAAATAATGGAGAAATTGCAGGTAGCAACAAGAGAAGAACTCACGGCTATCAATGAAATAGGTGAAAAAATGGCAGACGCAATTGTCACCTATTTTGAGCTACCGGAGGTCCATGACCTATTAAATGAACTACGTGAATATGGCATTAATATGGAATATAAGGGGCCGAAGCTAGTCTCGGTAGAAGGTAGTGATTCCTACTTTGCAGGAAAGACCATCGTACTTACAGGAAAGCTAGAGCAGATGTCAAGAAATGAAGCAAAAGCAGAAATTGAGGCGCTTGGTGGAAAGGTTACGGGAAGCGTTAGTAAAAGTACGGATCTTTTGATTGCAGGTGAAGCAGCGGGATCAAAACTTACAAAAGCTGAACAGCTTCAAATTGAAATTTGGGATGAGGATAGACTGGTACAAGAACTAAGGAAGTAAGAGGTGCTCGGATTGAAAAACCTATTTATTATAGGGTTGTCGGTTTTACTTCTACTATCTGGATGTGCTCCTAGATTTGACCAAGAGACAGAGGTCATTCAGGATCCAGATAAAAAGGGCGAAAAAGCGATAATACCTAGGTACAATATTTCAGATTCCTATTATAAAGCAGTCATCCCTTATAAAGTAGGGAAAGCAAGAGGGATGGTTGCAGCTGGTATTAACAATCGTTTGGATATTGATGAGTTTGAAACAGGATTGATGCGAATCGCTCAAGACTCCTTTCCTGCAAATAAATACTTTTTCCAAGAAGGACAGTATTTAGAAAAGGAAACAGTCCGGGATTGGCTAAAACGAAAAAGATCTCCAGCACAGCAAGATGCTCATGAAACAAATACAGCTAAAGCAAATAAAACAAAGAAAAAGGAACTACCTAATGTAGGATTAAATCCAGTTTTTGATACTGCTGATACAGATCCTGAGTACGAGACTGCAATGAAAGAAAATCCAATATATATTGCCACAATTACAGAACAGAATTATCTCATTAAAAACAATGAAGATAAGTTAGAAATTGGTGGTGTTGTTATTGGTATTGGGATGAATTCACACCATTATTATAACTTACCTGCAGGAATGGGCGGATATCCAAGAGATGTGGAAATTTCGGACGCCGAAATCGAAAGTGAAGGTAAAAAAGCAGCTGAAGAAATTATCAATCGTATTCGAACTGAGGGTGAATATGAAAGCATTCGTAATATCCCAATAGTCATTGCTTTATATAGACAAGAAGCGGTTAACTCTGTTGCCCCAGGTAATTTTATAATGAAAGCCAAGGTCGATGCCAACTCCTCGAAGATTGGAAAATGGGAGACAATAAATGAGGAGTATTATTTCTTTCCTTCATCAAAAGCGAAGGAGAACTATCGCGAGGACTCCTTAATGGTTCAAAACTTTTCAGATGCAATTGCTGATTTCTTCCCTAACTTTACGGCTGTTGTTGGAAAGGGGTTCTATAAGAATGACGAGCTACAAGAGCTAACCCTTACCATTCCAATGCAGTTCTACGGTAAAGCAGAAGTTATCGGGTTCACACAATATATAACAGGCCTAATTATGGAGCACTTTGAAAACTACATCTCCCTTCAGGTCTATATAGAATCTGATAGCGGAGCTGAAAGTGTCATCATACGTGATGCAGGCGAAAGTGAACCTACTGTACATGTCTATAACTAAACAGATAAGGTTTCGGCTCAGGAACCAAGGCAGTAAATTACATTGCATTTTAGCGTGAATTCACATATGAGTTCACGCTTTACTTATGCGGAATCTATTACTGCCTGTAGGTGGTCATCACGTTCTTTCTCCATCACCCTTAGAAGTAGAACAATTAAATATCAAAATTCATTATAGGTATTTTAATCAAGCCGAGATCTTGGTTAAACTGAATTAGAGTCATAATTAATTCCTCCTCATTGTTTTCTTCGCTGTTAACATTGTAGACATGAGGAATTGATTTGACTCATTTTGTTTTTACACAATTATACGGACTTAATCAAGCCCCGCCTTTGCTTGTCCAAAGATACCTAAACCTTCAAACCTTGCAGCGATAGTTACACCTTCTTGTCTAATAATTTTCTGGAGTTATTTCTAAAAGTGGCTTTCTTAACACACAAATTTTTGGTTGTTTGAAAAGTGATAACATATGCAATTTTGATAGGTTAGTAGGGCTGTTTACAATCCAAAATGGAACCCGTTGACACCAGGTAAACTCTGGTTTAGGGTTTTACAGGGTTCGACAACATTCCTATTAAATTAAATAGATGGAATATTGTGAAGTTTGAAGTAAGCGCTTTATTTTAGTAGAATGTAAGTGTTTAGTATAAAGACTACAAGGGAGGCGAAGTAGCATGGTAGTACCATATAAGCATGAGCCATTTACTGATTTTTCAATTGAAGAGAATAAGAAAGCGTTCGAGGCCGGTCTTGAAACTGTAGAATCATATTTAGGTAATGATTATGATCTGATTATTGGTGGTGAACGCATCTCGACCAAAGATAAAATCGTCTCTGTTAACCCTGCGAATAAAGCAGAGGTAGTAGGCAGTGTTTCGAAAGCCAATCGTGAGTTAGCTGAAAAAGCAATGCAGGTTGCCGATGAAACATTCAAAACATGGAGAAAATCAAGCCCTGAAATGCGTGCTGATATTCTTTTTAGAGCTGCAGCAATTGTACGCCGTCGCAAACATGAGTTTTCTGCTTTACTTGTAAAAGAAGCAGGTAAACCATGGAATGAGGCGGATGCAGACACAGCCGAAGCAATTGACTTTATGGAGTATTATGGGCGTCAAATGTTGAAATTAAAGGACGGGATTCCAGTAGAAAGCCGTCCGATTGAGCATAATCGTTTTACTTATATCCCTCTAGGTGTTGGGGTTATTATTTCACCTTGGAATTTTGCGTTTGCTATTATGGCAGGAATGACAACAGCTGCCTTAGTGTCAGGTAACACTGTACTGCTAAAGCCGGCTAGTACAACGCCTATAGTTGCCGCAAAATTCATGGAAGTTCTTGAAGAAGCGGGGTTACCGGCTGGAGTTGTAAACTTTATTCCTGGAAGTGGATCTGAAGTTGGTGACTACCTAGTCGACCATGCCAAAACTCGCTTTATCAGCTTTACAGGTTCTCGTGATGTGGGATTACGTATTTATGAGCGTGCTTCTAAATTAAATGATGGCCAAATTTGGTTAAAACGCGTAATCGCTGAAATGGGCGGTAAAGATACAATCGTAGTTGATAAAGAAGCTGACTTAGAACTAGCAGCCAAATCAATCGTTGCATCTGCATTTGGGTTTTCAGGACAGAAATGTTCAGCTTGTTCACGTGCAGTTGTGTTAGAGGATGTATATGATGAGGTTTTAAACCGAGCTGTTGAATTAACTAAGGAATTAACAGTAGGTGATACTACTCACCAAGCAACATATATGGGACCGGTTAATGACCAAGGTGCCTATGACAAGATTATGGGCTATGTTGAGATTGGAAAGAAAGAGGGAAAACTTCTTCATGGAGGAACAGGTGATGATTCCAAAGGCTGGTTTATACAACCAACAATCTTCGCCGATGTGGATGAAGATGCACGTATCATGAAAGAAGAAATATTTGGTCCTGTAGTGGCCTTCTGTAAAGCTCGTGATTTCGACCATGCAATTGAAATTGCAAATAACACAGAGTATGGTTTAACAGGTGCCGTTATTTCAAATAACCGTGCAAATATTGAAAAGGCAAAAGAAGACTTCCACGTAGGGAACCTTTACTTTAATCGTGGGTGTACAGGAGCTATTGTAGGGTACCAACCTTTTGGGGGCTTTAATATGTCCGGAACAGATTCAAAAGCAGGTGGCCCTGATTACCTTCTTCTTCACATGCAAGCCAAAACAATTTCTGAAATGTTGTAAAATAGAGGCGCCCTCTCGATTCGAGAGGGCGTTGTTCATTTTGTATCTTTGAATCAGGGTCTTGCGCTTTTCTATTAATGGTGGTGATGTCCTTTTTTGGGATTTGTAATTACGAATTGTTCCTCGGGAACATAGAAGAATTGGATCCAAACACCATCCAAAAATTCAGCATCCCTAGTATCTAGAAGAACCTCGATATCTTTATCAGTTTTGACAATTTCATCATGCTCTGTAGGATTATCAAATTGAAGTGCATAATGTGCGTGATCACCATGCATCTCTGTAATAACAACGCGGAGCATTTTGCCTTCGGCTTCCTCACTTTCGATCATTTTCTTCATTATTTTTGCAGCATTACGATTAATTTTAACGTTCATGTTGAATCTCCCATTTCTATAAAAAATTTATATTACTTATTTTCTCAGTATTTCTGATAAATAACAAATATATAGCTTCTTTCTGGAAAAAGTTCAACTTAATTTTATTCGTTTTCATGAATAGATATTAGGTTAATAGATTCATACGGTTTAAATTAATGCAAATTATTGGATATTTATACATTGGTAACTATTTGTTTGATAATTCACCCTGTTCTGAAAATGATAATATGTTACGATTAATTGGTGTTTTTCTTTATTTGCAGCAATTGTCGAAAAGTCACAATTATCATTAAATTGTATAAGGCTGCATAGGGATAAGAAACAAGGGTTTTAGGGGGGTGAAAGAGTGGAGTATAGCTTATCAGGTGCTACATGGTTCTGGTTGTTCGTGCCAATGCTTTCGTTAATTGTACTATCAGCTATCACATTATTTACTGACAAAGGAGAGGATGTCTAAACATGGATATTAATCCACAAACATTAACAGCAATTATCGTATATCTTGTAGGAATGCTTGTAATCGGTATCCTAGCTGCAAGAATGACCAAAAATTTAACTGATTATGTACTGGGTGGAAGAAGATTAGGTGCTGGGGTTGCAGCTTTAAGTGCTGGTTCTTCGGACATGAGTAGTTGGCTCATGCTTGGTTTACCTGGTGCAATGTATGCAAGTGGAATGGGTGAAATATGGCTCGCCGTTGGTTTAGCGGTCGGTGCGTATCTGAATTGGCAATTTATTGCGAAGCCATTCCGTGTATATACTGAGGTTGCAAAAGATTCAATCACGGTTCCCGATTATTTAGAAAATCGATTCCGAGACGGATCAAAACTACTACGTGTAATTTCCGCAATTGTTATCTTAGTGTTTTTTACCTTCTACACTTCTGCAAGTCTTGTAGGTGGAGCTATTCTACTAGAAAGCTCGTTTAAAATGGACTATGAACTTGCCCTTTGGGTTGGAGCTGCCGTTATACTTTCCTATACATTTTTTGGTGGATTCCTAGCAGCAAGTTGGACTGACTTTGTTCAAGGAATTTTAATGTTTTTAGCATTAATCATTATTCCAATTGTTGTCATCTTTGAACTAGGTGGTTGGGGTGAAACTGTAAATAAAATTGGAGCCATTGATCCATCTTATTTAGACGTTATGTCTGGTGCTACTACACTAGGTATCATTTCGTTATTAGCGTGGGGACTAGGATATTTTGGTCAGCCACATATCATCGTTCGATTTATGGGAATTAAATCGACGAGGGAAATTCCAAAAGCTCGTTTTATCGGGATGACTTGGATGGTTCTCTCATTATTTGGTGCAATCTTTATTGGTTTCACTGGTATTGCTTATTTTGCAGATGCACCATTAGCAAATTCAGAGACTGTTTTCATTGCATTTTCACAAGTTTTATTTAACCCTTGGGTGGCAGGATTCTTATTAGCAGCAATTTTAGCAGCTATTATGAGTACTGTTGATTCTCAGTTACTTGTTTCATCAAGTGCTTTGACTCAGGATTTCTATAAAGCTATCTTTAAAAAGAATGCAGGTCGTAAAGAAGAAATGTGGGTTGGGCGAATTGCAGTTCTCGTGATTGCGGTAGTTGCTATTTTACTAGGTTATGATCGAGAAAGTAAGATTTTAGATTTAGTTGGTTATGCATGGGCAGGATTTGGAGCTGCATTTGGTCCTGTTATCATTCTCTCCCTTTTCTGGAAACGGATGAATCGTTGGGGAGCATTGGCTGGAATGATCGTAGGAGCAGTTACAGTTGTTGTCTGGAGTATTTTATCTACACCTAAATTGAATGATGCTGGAGAGGTTATAAGGGAGGCTGTCATTCCATTTAGTTTGTATGAAATCGTTCCAGGTTTCCTACTTGCCTTAATTTCAATAATTGTTGTCAGCTTGGTTACAAAAGCACCATCTCAAGAAATACAGGATGAATTTGATGCTGTAAAAGAAAAACTGAAAAATGCGTAAATAATCGTAATATAGTAAGAAAAAGGCCGTTACTGCAAAAATGCTGTAACGGCCTTTCTAATGTTTAAATCCCTAATCCTTCAAGATATTCATTCACTTGTTCTGGGGTTTTTGCATTTGCACTGTGTAAGTGTCCAAGCTTTTCTCCGCCTTTATAGTAAAGCAAACTTGGAATTCCCATTACATTATATTTTTCTGCGATCTCAGGGAACTCGTCTTTATCCATGCTGTACCAAGTCACACTATTGTGATTTTCGATAATTTCCCCAATAAAAGCCTCTAGGCGTCGGCAATCAGGACACCAGGTTGTATCAAATTTAATAATCGCACCATCAGAATTTATAACTTCACTAAATTTTTCTACAGAAGTAATTTTCTCCACTTTTATCACTCCATATCCAGTATTTTGCAATCTTACTATAACAAATTCCACACCTAAAAGGAAAATTATCTGCCCTCAACCCATCTATTTGGAATTAACTGGTAGTAAGGATTATTTCACGAATAAAAACCCTTACATGCAACTTTCGACAAATATACACAAAACCTCACAAAATATAGGCCTTAACGCCTAATTTTCGTTGTCGAAATCTATTGAATGAGATACAATTTAAGATAGCGATTACATAATTTCGGAGATACCGAGAATTGAACTAATGTTTAATTTTCAATCCAGTCTTTGTCGTATAGATCATATAGGAGATGGTGGAATTTTAATGAAGAAAGTAATGAAGTTTTTAAAGCGATTTCAAAGACGAGAATACAAGGTTCAGAAGGATAGAACAAGAGGTATTTCACTAAAGACAAGAATCATTATCTTTTTTATTTTATTCAGTTTTATACCTAGTGCAATTATTGGAAACGTTGTCTATTTTGTCTCAAAGGGAGAAATTGAGTCAAAAGTATCTGAGATGAATGAAGAAATTGTGCATCAGGTTACCAAGAACGTAAATAATAGTATTTCAGAGCTTGAGAGTCTAATCCTTTTACCAATATCCAATTCAGATTTATTAAATTCAATCAAATTAAATAGTGATTTATCTGATTACGAACAAGTACAAAATGATAGAAAGATTTCAGAATATCTACAAGCTATTCAGTTTTCAAATTCTAATGTGAAGTCATTACTGTTTTTAGATAATGAAGATAAATTCTATAATAAAACGATCGAAGATACTTTTGATATTGATACGTTTTATAACACGGGAATTGCAGAGAAGGTTGAAAACCATCAAGGTAAAGCTCTTTGGATCCCTGAATTGGACGAGGAGAAGAAAGTGATTTATCTCTTTAAAAAGGTGAAAGGCCACGGAACGTTAATATTAGCTGCGGATCCTGCTATATTCCAAGGGGTTTTTGATTCGACTAGTGATTCCTCTGAACGTGAGATAGCAATTATAAATGAAGAAAATAGGATTGTCGCAAGTAATAATGAAGCTATTATAGGAGCTGACATCACTTCCAATCAGAAAAATAATAACAATGAGTACTTGACGTCAGATATGGAAAGTTCAAATGGTTGGAAAGTTAGTGTGTCCACGTCAAAATCATATTTGTTGAATGAGATTAATGATGTAATCTATCTCGTATTTCTAATTATCATTGGTTTTGTTCTACTATCAGTAATTGCTGGTGTCTTGCTCGCTTCAAGTATGACAAAGCCAATAACAAGAATTGTAGATTTAATGAAACAAGCTGAAACAGGAGATCTAACAAACCGTGCAGAGTATGTGAAAAGGAATGAGATTGGTCAACTAGGTCGAAGTTTCAATACAATGCTTGATAATATAAAAGCGGTTCTAAATGAAAATAAGAGAATTTCTACTTATGCAGTTGATAGTTCACATCAATTAAAGCAAATTGCAACCGAAGCAAGTGAAGCGTCTATTCAGATTGGCGCTGCGATTGAAGAAGTAGCAAAAGGTGCAACTGTTCAAGTTGATTTTGCTGAAAAAACTAGTCAAGAAATGCAAATGCTATCTGACGAAATTAATGATGTAGCCACGAACATGACTAAGGTTTCGGATGTAACCTCCGCAACGAGACAAGTGAGTGGGCGGTCGATTGAAGCTATAAAAGAATTGACGGCGAAGAATGAAAAAATGGCTGTTAATATTCACCAAGTTGATCAAACGATTACAGCCTTAAATAAAGAGATTATGCAAATTCGTAATATCATCGAAATAATAAAAAGCATCAGTGATGAAACAAATCTGTTATCCTTAAATGCAAGTATTGAGGCAGCGCGCGCTGGTGAAGCGGGACGTGGTTTCTCTGTTGTGGCGCAAGAAATTAGAAAGCTAGCAGATCAATCAAAAACATCATCAAATAAAATAGAGAAGGTTATTGAAGGTATACTCCTTCAGACTGAAAAGACAGTTGACTTGGTAAGGAAATCCATTCAATTATTTGAAGAGCAAACCGAGTCCGTCACCGATACACAGCAGTCCTTTGAGAGTATTTTGCATGGCACAAATTCAATTATCAATGAGATTGAGTTTATTGAAGAATCAATTGGTAAAATACACAAAAACAAAGAAACAGTCGAAAGTTCGATTACTAAAATGATTGAGATTGCCGAAATTTCCTCTTCAACAACACAAGAGGTAAATGCAACCACCGAAGAACAACTAGCTTCTGCAGAGGAGTTAGATCATTTTGCACTCTCGCTATCTGATACTATTTCCGAACTTCAAACGATGATTAACAAATTTAAAATTTAACATGATAAAACAGGGAACTTGGACAACTCCCTGTTTATTTTTATATGCCAAACTATTTCCTAACCGAATAAGGAAGGAAATGTTGCCGAAAGCGTACAATTTTTGATATTATCAGTATATTGTATGGCCGGTGGAGGTGAAGGAAATGTCGAGAATTTCGATTGAAGAAGTAAAGCATGTTGCAAACTTAGCACGTTTAGCTGTAACAGAAGACGAAGCAAAGATGTTCCAACAACAGTTAGATGCAATTATTTCATTTGCTGAGCAATTAAATGAATTAGATACAGAAAATGTGGCGCCGACTTCACATGTTCTTCCCGTAAAAAATGTAATGCGTGAGGATGTCGCAAAAGAAGGATTACCTGTTAATGAAGTATTGAAAAATGCACCAGATGCGAAGGATGGTCAATTTCGTGTACCATCTATTATTGAATAAAGGGGGGAGAAAAGGTGTCACTATTTGATCATAAAGTCTCAGAATTACACTCACTATTAAACAAAAAAGAAATTTCAGTTTCAGACCTTGTAGATGAATCATACAAGAGAATCAGTGCAGTTGATGACAAAGTACAAGCCTTTCTTTCATTAAATGAAGAAAATGCAAGAGAATACGCAAAACAACTAGATGCTGCGCTTGGCAATGGTGATGAAGTAGGTCTTTTATTCGGAATGCCAGTCGGTATTAAAGATAACATCGTAACGAAAGGTATTCGTACAACAGCTGCAAGTAAAATTCTCAAGAATTTTGATCCGATCTATGATGCGACGGTTGTTCAAAAGCTTCAGAAGGAGCAAACGGTAACCGTTGGTAAGCTAAATATGGATGAGTTTGCGATGGGTTCATCAAATGAAAACTCTAGCTTCAAGGTAACGAAAAACCCATGGGATCTCGAGCGTGTTCCAGGAGGATCTAGTGGTGGTTCTGCTGCTGCGGTTGCTGCAGGGGAAGTACTGTTCTCATTGGGTTCAGATACAGGCGGATCAATCCGTCAGCCAGCAGCGTTTTGTGGTGTTGTTGGACTAAAACCTACGTATGGCAGAGTATCACGTTTTGGATTGATTGCATTTGCATCATCACTAGATCAAATCGGGCCAGTTACTCGAACAGTCGAAGACAATGCCTATCTTTTACAGGCGATTTCTGGTGTGGATTCAATGGATGCAACCTCGGCAAATGTCGATGTACCAAACTACGTATCTGCCCTAACTGGTGATGTTAAAGGACTTAAGATTGCCGTTCCAAAGGAATACCTTGGTGAAGGTGTGAATGAAGAAGTACGTCAATCAGTACTTGATGCGTTAAAGGTACTCGAAGGACTTGGAGCAACTTGGGAAGAAGTATCACTTCCGCATTCTAAATATGCACTTGCTACATATTACTTACTATCTTCATCAGAAGCATCTGCAAACCTAGCACGCTTTGACGGTGTTCGTTATGGATACCGTACAGATAATGCAGAGAATCTTATTGAGATGTACAAGCAAACGAGAAGTGAAGGCTTCGGTGATGAAGTAAAACGTCGTATCATGCTTGGAACGTTTGCACTTAGCTCAGGTTATTATGATGCTTATTATAAAAAGGCGCAAAAAGTCCGTACATTAATTAAGAAAGACTTTGAAGATGTCTTTGAAAAATACGATGTAATAATTGGACCAACTACACCAACACCAGCATTTAAAATTGGTGAAAACACGAAGGACCCACTTACAATGTATGCGAATGATATTCTGACCATCCCAGTCAACCTTGCGGGTGTACCTGGAATATCCGTTCCTTGTGGCTTCTCAAATGGTTTACCGCTTGGACTCCAAATCATTGGAAAGCATTTTGATGAAAGTACGATCTATCGTGTTGCTGATGCGTTCGAAAAGGCAACCGACCATCATAAACAAAAACCACAATTGTAAGGGGGGAAAACAAGATGAAATTTGAAACAGTAATTGGGTTAGAGGTTCACGTCGAACTTAAGACCGAGTCTAAAATATTTTCAAGTGCACCGAATGAATTTGGAGCTGCTCCTAATACCAACACAAGTGTTGTTGAACTAGGATATCCAGGTGTTCTACCGGTTGTAAATAAAAAAGCAGTTGAATGGGCTATGAAGGCAGCGATGGCATTAAACTGTGAGATTAATCAGGAAACGAAGTTCGACCGAAAAAATTACTTCTATCCGGATAATCCAAAAGCCTACCAAATCTCTCAGTTTGATAAGCCAATTGGTGAAAATGGCTGGATTGATATTGAAGTGAACGGTGAAACGAAAAGAATCGGAATCACGCGTCTTCACCTAGAGGAGGATGCTGGTAAACTGACTCACTCAGGAAGAGGGTATTCATTAGTTGATTTAAACCGACAAGGGACACCCTTGATTGAAATTGTATCAGAGCCAGACATCAGAACGCCTGAAGAGGCATATGCTTACTTGGAAAAATTAAAATCAATCGTTCAATATACTGGTGTATCTGATTGTAAAATGGAAGAAGGCTCACTTCGCTGTGATGCTAATATCTCGTTACGTCCAGTGGGTCAGAAAGAGTTTGGTACTAAAACCGAGCTTAAAAATCTAAACTCATTTGCATTCGTTAAAAATGGTCTTGAGTATGAAGAAATTCGTCAGGCGGAAGTTCTATCTGCAGGTGGAGTAATTGAGCAGGAAACTCGTCGTTATGATGAATCTTCAAAGTCAACGATCTTAATGCGTGTGAAAGAAGGTTCAGATGACTACCGCTATTTCCCTGAGCCAGACTTAGTGGAACTTTATATTGATGATGAGTGGATGGAACGAGTTCGAGCAGAAATTCCAGAGCTTCCAGATGCTCGTAAAAAGCGATATATTGAAGAGCTAGGTCTTCCTGAATACGATGCCGCAGTACTTACAGTAACTAAGGAAACTTCCGATTTCTTTGAGGAAACAGTAGCAAACGGTGCAGATGCAAAACAGGCGTCTAACTGGATAATGGGCGAGGTTTCAGGTTATTTAAATGCAGAGCAGAAAGAATTACACGAGATCGCATTAGCACCTACGAGCCTCGCAGGCATGATCAAGCTAATCGAAAATGGAACAATCTCCTCTAAAATCGCCAAAACAGTATTTAAGGAATTAATTGAAAATGGCGGAGATGCGGAAAGCATTGTAAAGGAAAAGGGACTAGTTCAAATCTCTGATGAGGGTGCTCTAACCAAGATTGTTGTCGAGGTTATTGGGAACAACCCACAATCCGTAGAAGACTTTAAGAACGGAAAAGGGAAAGCTATTGGATTCCTTGTTGGTCAAGTTATGAAACAAACAAAAGGACAAGCTAACCCACAAATGGTAAATAAAATTCTAGCTGAAGAATTGAATAAACTTTAAATCTTAAAGGGCCTATCTTAAAAAAAGATAGGCCATTTTTGAAACTTTTTTTGGTTGTTAATCGTAAAATAGAAAAGTGGTTTTAAACTAAAGGGGGGCTTAGGATGAGTGACGGGTTTATTTTTTATATAATTGGTGGCGTTCTTCTTCTTTATATTTTAATTATGATTCCAATCCAGTACCGAAATATTGAGGCAACAAAACAGGAAATCAAGAGAACGAATAAAACACATAACGAAATGTACGAAAACAAGTCATTCGAGGAACAACAATTGCAGTTTAACCTTCAAGGAAGCCTACTAAACCTACCATCTACTTTAATTGCTACATTAATCTATAAAATACTCCATCGAAATAAATAATGTTATTCAGCAGACCTTCATTTATTGGAGGTCTTTTTCTTTTGCAAAAAAACTTTTAAACTTTTTTTGTAAAAACTGTAGGGTATAGTAGGTGTATATTCGTCTAATTAGGTAGAAAGAGAGAAAGGGGGAGAGCACGATTCAGGATGAGTTATTGGTTGAGAAGGCAAAAGCTGGGGATGAGCATGCTTTTCGTTTGTTAGTTGAGAAATATAAGAATCTAGTATTCAAGGCGATTTATTCTGTTTTACGTCATGAAAAGGATGCAGAGGATGCTACCCAAGAAGTATTTCTTAAAATCTATTATGCTCTCCCCCGGTACAGCTCTCAGGGGATTAAAGCGTGGATGACTCGAATAGCAGTGAACCATGCTATCGATGTTAAACGGAAGAAACAACGACAGCGTGAGGTGGTTCTCGATTCTGATGATGTCTATGTACTTCCATCGTCCGAGGAAAATAGCGATATCCCCCTATTAAAACAAGAACAAAGGGAACTCGTCAAAAACCGGTTGAATCATATGCCAGCGAATTATCGTGAAGTAATTGAAGCTTATTACATAGCAGAAAAAAGCTATAAACAAATAGCAAAGGAACAACAGGTAGAGGTGAAGACAATCGAGACGAAGTTATATCGAGCTCGAAATTGGATGAAAAAACATTGGAAGGAGGAAGATTTTTGGTGAAACATTTTAAGAGTGAAGAGTGGTTGTTGTACATTAAGGACGAATTAGCAGAAGTAAAGCGAGAAGAACTCGAAAATCACTTATTTTCCTGTGACCAATGTTTGGAAGTATATATGAGCTTAATTGAGAATCAGGCCGAGGAATTACCCGATATTGTAAATGCTAGCTTTACAGATGACGTGATTCTAAAGCTTTTGATAAAAAAGGAAAACCAAAAGAGGTCTTTTTTACAAAGCCCAATCTTTCATTACGGAGTCGCTGCAGCTGTAACGTTGACGTTAATGTCGACTGGTGTCTTCCAAAGTATGACAAGTATCCTTGGCACGGTGGAGGCATCTAGCTTTGCGAAGGAAAGGCATTCTGTTTCAGATAACTTGATGGAAAAAGCGTTATCGCTTTTTAACATAATTGATATTCAGGAGGAGGGAGAAAAATGAATTATAATCCAGTACTGGCATTTTTTCTATCGTTTATTCCAGGGGTTGGACATTTTTACGTAAATCGCAAGGTTAGAGGGTTTTTATATGGAATGGGTGCTTTTGTCCCATTATTTTTTATCATTTTTCTTTTCGTTATGGGTGGTTATTATGGTGATGAGATATTTGTCGGATTATTATTTTCATTCTTTGTTACGGTAATCAATGTGTTAGATATGATTTTATTTTTATTGAAAAAGAACAAACATCATCAGCAGGTTGGAGAAGAACAAATGGTTCTGAATCGAACGGACGATTCAGAACGTTTCTATACCATTATTCTTTCGTTTATCCCCGGTTTAGGGCATTTTCAATTAGGATTGTTAAACCGTGGGCTGACATTTCTAATCGGTTTTTTTGGATTAGGGACGATGGTTGTATTTATTTCAATCTTTACTGACCAAGGCGCATTCTTAGTGTTTTTAGGGATTCTACCGATTCTTTGGGTATACAATATGTTCGATGCGATTCAACTGGTCGGGAAGAAACAACGTGGAGAAGAGCTAGTAGACAAGACGATTATTGAAGATTTTGAGGATACAAGACGTGAGCAGGGACGCAAAAGCAAAACTCTAGCAACAATTTTAGCGATTTTTCCAGGGGCTGGGCATATGTATCTTGGACTGCAAAAACGTGGTATACAGTTAATGGCAGCCTTTTTATTCGGGATTTACATTTTAGATGTACTCAGGTTATCGTTGTTCCTATTTTTAATCCCGATTATTTGGTTTTACAGCTTTTTTGATGCCCTCCAAAAGGTTTCTAAGCATGGTGAAGAGGATCTTGAAGATGTGCCGGTTGTTTCGTATATTGTAAATCATCAAAAGTGGGTAGGATTTGGGCTTATTGCGTTAGGTCTCTATTATTTACTTGTGAATGTTGTGCTGCCTACGGTTGGTCCAATGGTCATGGAAGCATTTAATTTTGATATACACAATTTTTACTACAATTACCTCCAAGGCACAATTATCTGCATTCTGTTAATTGGTGGTGGATTGAAGCTAATGATAGGAAATAAAAAACGGAAGGAGAATGCATAATGAGAAAATGGCGAGTGGGCTCTGTGTCGATGGGTTTATCTTTATTTCTATTAGGTATTCTTCTTTTCTTATCACAGCTAAAAGGAATGAGCATGATGGAGCCACTACTTGTGTGGTGGCCACTCATTCTCATCGTTTTAGGAATTGAGATTGTTTTATATCTTATATTGTCCAAACAGGAGAATCCAATCGTAAAATACGATATTTTAAGTATTTTCTTTGTAGGGGTAATCGGGACGATTGGGATCGGGTTCACTCTACTATCATCAATAGGGCTTATTGAGGAGGTTCAAGGTGCGATTGGCGCAGAGCAACGTTCGATGGATTTACCTGCTGTTAGCGAAACCCTGGAAAGCAATATCATGAGGATCGTCCTTGAAACAAACGGAGTTCCTAGCAAAATTGAAGGGTCAACTGCGAATGAACTACATGTATTTGGTTTATACCGTGCAACGGTCCATCCAAAAGAAAAACCACTTATCACTGAAACGGGTGACTATGTACAAACAAAGGTAGTTGGGGATACCATGTATGTAACATTGAAAGAGCCAACAGATAAAATAGGACCATTTTCTACGTATACTACAATGGAGCCAACGATTATTGTACCCAGTTCCATTCAGCTAGAGGTTCGTGGTCAGCATAGTCCTGTTTCACTTTACCCTGGCTCACTTGAAAACAACTGGATTGTAGATGGAGCCTCTGATGTAATGGTTCATATAAATGATAAGAGCAACATCTTATTATCTGCCGTTTCTCAAAATGACCTTGATAATGGAAATGTAGCATGGGATAAAATCGATACAACGGACCGTGACCGTATTGATGAGGTGTATGAGGAAAGTACCACTGAAAAATTATACAAGGGAACGAAAAAGCTAGGTGAAGGAACTTATAAGTTATCCATTTTTAATAGTGATCTTGTTACTGTAAATCTAGTTGAAAAACTTTAAGTGATATGTGCGCTTTGATTTCGGTCAAAGCGCATTTTTGAATACGTAGCTACGTATAAAGGGCAACATAATAGTGTTTTTTGAATATAAATGATATAGTAGAAGGGCAAGAAGGAATTGGATTATTTTGTTAATATCTAAATTGATAAAATGGTTTGGATAAGCTATGATGTAAAAATAAACAAATGATTATCTTATTTTAGGATGATGAAAATGAAAAGAGCTCGAATTATATATAATCCAACCTCTGGAAGGGAGTTATTTAAAAGACATCTTCCTGAGGTATTAGAAAAGCTAGAACGAGCAGGCTATGAAACGTCATGCCATGCCACAACTGGTGCTGGTGATGCAACAAATGCTGCTCGAATCGCGGTTGAAAGAAAGTTTGACCTCGTTATCGCTGCAGGTGGCGATGGAACAATAAATGAGGTTGTAAATGGCTTAGCCCAGCAGGAGTATCGTCCGACACTAGGTATTATTCCAGTTGGTACGACAAATGACTTTGCACGTGCGATTGGGGTTCCTCGGAATATTGATGGAGCCTGTGATGTGATTGTCGAGGGTAACTCAGTTCCGATTGATATAGGCAAAGTAAGTGACAAATATTTCATTAATATTGCTGGCGGCGGAAGGTTAACCGAACTAACCTATGAGGTACCGAGTAAGCTTAAGACCATGCTTGGCCAGTTAGCATACTACTTAAAAGGCATGGAGATGCTACCGTCAATTCGTCCGACAGAAGTCAGTATTGAATATGACGGGAAGCTATTTGAGGGTGAAATCATGTTATTCCTTGTCTCCTTAACAAATTCTGTCGGGGGCTTTGAAAAACTAGCACCAGATTCCTCACTGAATGATGGCCTGTTTGATCTGTTAATTTTAAAAAAGGCAAACTTAGCTGATTTTATCAAAGTGGCGACGCTCGCTATTCGTGGTGAGCATATTAATGATCCGCACGTGATTTACACGAAAGCCAATCGAATAAAAGTAAACCCAACCGAAAAAATGCAAATTAATTTAGACGGTGAGTACGGTGGCCTTCTACCAGGCGAATTTGTGAATTTGTATAAACATATTAATGTGTTGGTATCGAAAGAAAAAGCAGAGAACATGTAAAAAAGATCTGGCGTATGCCGGATTTTTTTGTGTTGAGAGTTTATTTATGGGGTGAGCGCTAGGAAAAGTGGCTCATCAGGTTCGTAAGTGGAAGAAATTAGAGAAAGTGAACCGGTAAAGAGGTTTAACAGGTTCGCAAATGGAATAAATTAGGAAAAGATGAACCAACAAAGAGGATTATCGGGTTCGCATCTGGATGAAATTAGGAGAAAGCATACTAGAAAAGTGTATTTACAGGTTCACAAATGGAATAAATTAGGAGAAAGTGAACCAGCAAAGAGGTTTAACATGTCCGTATCCGGATAAAATCAACAAAAACAATCCAGCAACAGCAGAAGCTGTACAAAATTCCCTCTCAACAACGTATCTTCTTAACAAATTGGCACAGTACATCCCCAATATGGTACAATCAGTTCAGCATTTTGAACGCAAAGGAAGAAAAAATACTATGACAAAACTCAAACCCCCAGTGGAAAAAAATACATACTATGATGTCACGTTCGAGGACCTTACCCACGACGGAGCGGGTGTCGCGAAGATCGAGGGCTTTCCGATTTTTGTTCAGAACGGTTTACCGGATGAGAAAGCGAAAATCAAAATAACGAAGGTTAAAAAAGGCTACGGATACGGACGGTTAATCGAACTGTATGAAGAAAGTAGATATCGGGTAGATGCCCCCTGTCCAATATATAGAGAATGTGGCGGCTGTCAGCTCCAGCATGTAAGTTATGAGGGCCAGTTGATTGCGAAGCAAAAACAGGTCCAAGGAGTGTTAACTCGAATCGGTAAGTTGCAAGATGTAGAGGTTCATCCTGTTTTAGGGATGGAGAATCCTTGGCGCTATCGGAATAAAGCGCAGGTACCGGTTGCGGATAGAGAAGGTGGATTAGTTGCAGGATTCTACCAACAACGAAGCCATGAAATTATCGATATGGAAGCCTGCCTCATTCAACAGGAAAAAAATGATATGGTTGTGCAAACGGTAAAGACAATCTGTGAAAAATATGGGATACAAGCCTATGATGAAAAAAACAACAAAGGTGTACTCCGTCATATTATGGCACGCTATGGTCTAGTTTCGGGTGAAGTAATGGTGGTTCTTATTACAAGAACGAAGAAGATCCCCAATAAAGACAATATCATCTCTGATATTATTGGAAGGTTGCCAGAAGTCAAATCAATTGTCCAAAACGTCAACCACAAACAGACGAATGTAATCTTTGGCGATGAAACAAATGTCCTCTGGGGCGAAGAATATATATATGACTCAATTGGGGATATACGCTTTGCCATTTCAGCGAGATCCTTTTATCAGGTCAATCCTGAGCAAACGAAGGTCCTTTATGATAAAGCACTAGAGTATGCGGGACTAACAGGCAACGAAACCGTTATTGACGCCTATTGTGGAATTGGAACGATTTCATTATTTTTAGCACAAAAAGCAAAAAAGGTGTACGGTGTTGAAATTGTTCCAGAAGCCATTGAAGATGCGAAACGAAATGCAGCTTTAAATGACATTCATAATGCAGAGTTTGCTGTAGGTGAGGCCGAGGTGGTTATTCCGAATTGGTACAAGAATGGGGTGAAAGCTGATGTTATCGTAGTGGATCCTCCTCGTAAGGGCTGTGATGAAGCACTATTACAAACGATTTTAAACATGAAGCCCAAAAAAGTAGTGTATGTTTCCTGCAATCCAGCAACCTTGGCAAGGGACCTCAGAATTCTAGAAGATGGCGGATATGCAACAACCGAAGTACAACCAGTAGATATGTTTCCTCATACTGTCCACTGTGAAGCGGTCGCAAAATTAATATTAAAATGATATTGAAAATGAATGGAGACCAGCCCACTGAAACTAACATGTTGTTTCAGTGAGCATGGTTTTTTTATGTTTAAGCTATGTTAAAGAACTCAATTTGCATGTGATGTGTGCGAATGAATATTCTAAAAAGTAGCTTGTTTTCTATAGATGTACCATATGATAAAATAGGACCGTCAGAATTTACTAAATGAAGTGAATATGTAATAGGAAATTTTTAGAGGTGATTTCTCAATGGAAAAAAGAAGAAGATGGTGGAGTATAAGTCTACTAAAATATAGTAGTGATGTTCGTATTTATTATTTTCTAACTTTGTTTTTAATGATATTTGGAAGCAGTTTTATATTTAGGGCGTATTTTATATTACCTGATATTGATTGGAACCTTTTTATATCTGTAATAATGATTTTTACATTCATATACACTCTTACATGTTGTATTAAAAAAATGAAGAAAGAATACGAAGAAAAAGAACTTGGTTATTAAACTATATCTTAATGTCTTTACTACAGGGAACCTTTCTATGGTTCCCTTATCTTTTTGCAAAAACCAAAAATTTTTATTTAACATAGATTATTCTTAAGGGAGTTGAGACATATGTCTCGGATATTGGTTATTAGACTTCATAATGGAAATAATACCTCTAATTAAAAAAGACAATTGGAGGGAGTGAGGGAGATGGATGCATCTAACCAATATCGAATGGAAAATGACCCCCTAGGTAACATCATGGTTCCTACTTCAGCTTATTATGGTTCCCAAACTCAACGGGCTGTGGAGAATTTTCAAATAAGCGGCCTGCGGCTACCACGACCGTTTATTAGGGCCCAAGGAATTGTTAAGGCATCAGTTGCCACCGTAAATGTTGAGTTAGGGAAACTATCACCTGATTTAGGAAAAGCAATCATACACGCAGCAGAAGAAGTGATCGAAGGGAAATGGGATGAACATTTTGTTGTAGATGTCTACCAAGCAGGGGCAGGCACCTCTCAAAATATGAATACAAATGAGGTCATAGCAAAGCGTGCTACTGAAATACTAGGAGGTATACAAACAATCCATCCTAATGACCATGTCAATATGTCTCAATCGACGAATGATACTTTTCCATCCTCTGTGAATATAGCGGCAGCAGAGATGATAATCCAAGGGTTGCTCCCATCCCTTACTAAGTTGGAACAAACATTTCGAAAAAAGGCAGAACAATTCATGCCTGTCCTGAAATCAGGGCGAACCCATTTGCATGATGCTGTTCCAATTCGATTAGGCCAAGAGTTCTCCGGATATGCTGCGACAATTGGTGCGGTAGCTAGAGAGCTTCAAACTAAACTCGATTCATTGTATCAAATTGGACTTGGTGGGAATGCAATTGGGACTTCGATTAATTTAGAAGCGGAATATGCGCCAAAAGTCATTCAAGAAGTGTGTAAAAGGACGAGCCTACCTTTTCGTGAGCCACCAAACATCTTTGCTTTTATGCAAAATATGAGTGAGCCTATTCGTTGTATGTTAACGTTAAAAGAGCTGGCCGTTCATCTTATAAAAATAACAAGTGATTTACGTCTACTTAGCTCTGGACCCCGTACGGGATTTGCAGAAATAACGTTACCCTCTGTTCAACCGGGTTCGACAATCATGCCTGGTAAAGTAAACCCTGCTATTTTAGAAATGACTCATATGGTCTGTTGCCAGATAATTGGTTATGAAACTGCAGTGGCAACCGCTGGGACAGCCAGTCAATTAGAGATAAATGTGATGATGCCGATGATTGCTCATACATTTCTCCATTCAATTCAGATTTTGACAAATGCAATAGAAACGTTGGAATCTAAATGTATTAATGGAATCCAAGCAAATGAAGAACAATGCAAAAAGTGGATGGAAGAGAGTCTTGCATTAGTAACAGGGTTAAGCTCAAAAATTGGGTATGATATGGCCTCCGAAATTGGTATGCAAGCAGATGAACAAAATAAAACATTAGAACAAATTCTTCAAGAAAAAGGGTTGCTTACTGAGGATGTACGCAATGCAATTAACCCTAAAGGTATGATTTAGATTAGTTAGTGATTAATTTACCTGTATCGTCTGGGATACAGGTATTTTTTGGTGTTTCATCTCATGAATCGGATAAGTCAATCTAGTAAGGGAAATATAAGCTCAAAAGGAGGCTTAATTATGGATTCAACTTATAAAGGTACAAATAAAATGATTATTGGGATTGTATTCGGAGTTATTACATTCTGGCTATTTGCACAAGCCATGGTGAATATAGTCCCTGCTGTACAAGAAGATTTAGGGATATCACTTGGAACCTTGAATATTGCCATAAGTTTAACGGCTTTATTCTCAGGATTGTTTATCGTCGCTGCTGGTGGCCTTGCTGACAAACTAGGGCGTAAAAAAATTGCCTATTTTGGTTTTCTTTTAAGTATTGTCGGATCACTTTGTCTAGTATTAGCCCAAGGCGCTGCCTTGCTAATTATAGGGCGAATTATACAAGGGATCTCTGCTGCATGTATTATGCCATCTACAATCGCTTTAATGAAAGCTTATTTCGAGGGTGCAGAACGTCAACGTGCACTAAGTTATTGGTCAATTGGTTCATGGGGTGGATCAGGGGTCGCCTCGTTTGCAGGTGGAACCATTGCCACTTCACTTGGATGGAGATGGATTTTTATTTTTTCAATTATTTTTGCAATCGTTGGGATGTTTTTACTAAAAGATACACCTGAAAGCAAACAACCATCTACTGGTCGGTTTAGGTTTGATTACACTGGATTAGCGATTTTCATCGTAACCATGATTGCATTAAATGTATTTATTACGTACGGAGCAGATATTGGTTGGACAAGCCCTATTTCGCTGGGCCTTGTTGCTGTTACGATAATAGGATTACTATCCTTTATCAAAATAGAGAAAAGTAAGGAAGTTGTCCTTATTGATTTTGCTGTTTTTAAAAATGCACCATATACAGGTGCGACTGTTTCAAACTTCTTACTGAACGCTATCGCTGGTACATTAGTTGTAGCAAATACGTATGTACAGGTAGGGAGAGGATTTAATTCATTTCAATCCGGTATGTTGTCGTTAGGTTATTTAGTTGCGGTACTAGCAATGATTCGAGTTGGTGAGAAAATTTTGCAAAGGGTAGGTGCAAAATCTCCAATGATTTGGGGTGCCACAATTACAACAATTGGTGTAGGAATGATGGGTTTAACTTTTCTGCCTGACCTTGCTTATACAATCGTTGTGTTCATTGGATTTGCCTTATTTGGATTAGGTCTTGGGATCTATGCAACTCCATCGACAGATACATCTGTTGCAAATGCACCAGCGGAGAAGGTGGGAGAAGCAGCTGGCGTTTATAAAATGGCAAGTTCTCTAGGTAGTGCATTTGGTGTAGCGATTTCTGCTTCAGCTTACGCGGCAATAGCAGCAAACGGGAATCTAGAATTTGCAGCAACAGTAGGTATCATAGTCAATGTAATCTTCGGTGTTTTATCAATACTATCCATTATAATACTGGTTCCAAAAGACGCAGGAAAAACATCTAAAACAGTCAAACCAAGTAACGAAACCAAAAAAATAACCAAGCATAAGCCTGTTACTGAATAATTTTGTAGGTGGACACATAAACGAAGTATCTTCAAAGAAGAAAAGGAGTACAACGTAATGAGAGAACAGCTAATGAAAATGTTAGAATCCCGCAAGGACGAGATCATAGAAATCCGTAGGCATCTACATGAAAACCCTGAATTATCCTTCAAGGAAGAAAAAACGGCTCAATATATTCTAGATTTTTATAAAGGTAAAGATGTAGAAGTACAATCAAATGTTGGAAATGGTTACGGAATCGTTGTAACAATAAAGGGTGAAAAGTCTGGTAAAAACATAGGCTTACGTGCAGATTTTGATGCACTTCCTATCGTTGAAGAAACAGATGTACCTTTTAAATCAAAAAATGAAGGCGTCATGCATGCTTGTGCACATGATGGTCATACAGCGTATTTGTTAGTCCTAGCTGATTGCTTAATTCAGTTAAAGGAACAGTTACCAGGTACAATTAAAATTATTCATCAGCATGCCGAGGAGGTTCCTCCTGGCGGGGCGAAGAGTATTGTTGAATCAGGAATTCTTGATGACTTAGATCATGTATTTGGCATCCACCTACTACCTCTAGGACCAGCTGGGGTGGTGGGGTATCATGCAGGATATACCTTTAATGGTAGAGCGTATATGAAAGTAAAGATTCAAGGTAAAGGTGGACATGGTTCGTCTCCACATATGGCGAATGATGCAATTGTAGCGGGTGCTCATTTTGTAACAGCAGCTCAAACCATTATCAGCCGTCGCTTAAGTCCATTTGAAAATGGTGTGATAACAATCGGTTCTTTTGATGGAAAAGGAACATTTAATGTCATCAAGGATAGTATTGAGCTTGAAGGTGATATACGTTATATGTCAGAAGAAACGAAGGGGAAAATGGAGCGAGAAGTAAAGCGGATTGCTAGAGGAATTGAAGAAGAGTTTGGGGTAACATGTGAACTTACGTATACCAATGATTACCCACCACTCTATAATGACCCCGAACTTACCGATAAGGTTGTATCGTACTTAAATAGTGCTAATGATAAGGATATAAAAGAAGTGAAGGAATACCCTGCACTGTCACCATCTGAAGACTTTGCGTATTATGCAGAAAAATTTCCTTCCTGCTTTTTCTTCATTGCTTGTTCACCAAAAGGGGTGGAAGAACCGTTCTTCAATCATCACCCAAAATTCGATATTGATGAAGATGCACTCCTCGTCGCAGCAAAAGCGGTGGGGTACGTAGTTTGTGGACTATACGAGTTAGAATAAAGAATAAAAGCCCATCCTAACGTGATATGTTGGATGGGCTTTTAAAATTAAGAAATACTTTCTCTCAAATTAGTTTTAACATACTCAAATGATTTTTTCTTCTGGGCGATTCTGACAAAGATGTTATTGGCCAATAGAGACACGATAATAAAAACAGTACCTAGTATGTCAAACAAGGTTACATGATTGCCTTGGGCAATGGATATCAAAAGCGTCGTAACAGGTACGAAGTTAATGAACAATAACCCGTTTAAAGGTGATAATATACTCACACCAATATTCCAGCCTAGAAGCGCAATAACCCCAGGGAATATTATCATGAAAACCAGATGTGGACTTACTTCTATAATACTATTCACTGATGGAACAGAAAGGTATCCAAATAGTGTTGCCCCTACAGTAATTAAAATAGCTGTAATTGTTCCAAGTAAACAACTTAACGTTGAATATCTTAACGCAGACCAGCCGCTAAATTCACTTCCACCCATTGTGTAAATAACCCAACCTATTACCGCAATGAATATGAGCAAAGAGGGGATAAAAGAATCGGTTGCACTAAGAAAAGCGTGAATATCACCTTTTGTAATCACTAATAAAGCACCGATAAAAGACACAAGCACACATATCAAAGTAAAGAAGTGTGGGCGTTTTTTGAAGAACATCCAGACAATCACAACGGAAATCATTGGCATTAATGACTCCATGATGGAAGCCACCATTACCCCGGATGCACCTAATAAATCTTCTCCCCAGAAGATGAATAGATTATAAACTGTAAAAGCCATAGTCCCGAAAAACCATAAATAAAAGCCTTTGCCCTCCAATCGGAAAGCCTGCTTTCCCTCTTTCCAAATTAAAACTGCGACTAGAATAATCGTAACAGCCCCATAACGAATGATTGTAAAATAAAAGGGATCAATATGCTTAAATGCTGCATGTGCAACTGGAAACATGGCTCCCCATGAAACTGCAGCAATAAAACATAAAATAGCCCCTAACCATACACTGTTTTTCAACTAACCTCAACCTCTTTCATTAAGTTACCAATTTCAAATTTGATTTCATCATATCTACATTTGAATATCTTGTAAAATGAATAAAAACAATGATTATTATCAATTTTACTGATATCATAATAACCAAGATGTAAATATGGAGAGGTGGGCTAGAAGTGGAATTTAAGGACTTGGAAATTTTTCAACTGGTAGCTGAGAAAGGAACCATTACAGAGGTAGCGAAAGAACTAAGTTATGTTCAATCGAATATTACGTCTAGGATTCAGAAACTAGAAACTGAACTAAACACCCCCTTATTTAACCGACACCGCCGGGGAATGACATTGACACCTGAAGGGAAGAAACTATTAAGCTATAGTAAAAAGATATTATTATTAACAGATGAAATGAAGAAAGCCGTTCAAAATAAAAATGAACCTGCTGGGAAACTGGAAATTGGAACGGTTGAAACGGTCATTCAATTACCTAAAATACTCTCTTCCTATACTAAAAAATATACGAATGTAGATTTATCATTATATACTGGCGTAACAGAAACACTAGAAGAGGAAGTATTAAATCATAAGTTGGATGGAGCCTTTGTATCAGAAACGGACTTTCATTCTAATCTTGTTTCACATGATGTATTGGAAGAAGAACTTGTTCTAATTACGGATAAGCACACAAGTTCAATGGATGGGATTAGGGAGGAGACGATCCTTTGTTTTAGTGAAGGCTGTGGATACCGAGCTCGTTTTATGGCGTGGTGTAAGGACGAAAACATTAAGCCGAAAAAAATAATGGAATTTGGTACATTGGAAACCATTTTGAGAAGTGTTGTCGTAGGCCTTGGTGTTGCATTTGTGCCTAGGTCTGCTGTTAATCATTTGGAGCAAAGTGGTCTCATTCGCTGTTATTCACTTCCAGATAAATACAGCAAGGTAAAAACTGTTTTTATTAGGAGAGCGGATTCCTATCTAACCTCAACAATCGAAAGGTTTATTGAAACTATTGAAACAAATAAAATGAAACTCCCAGCCTATTATGATGCTCAGTGAGAAAGAAAGCATGATAGGATTTGAAAAATCCTGGAGGTAAAATATGCAAGATCGTCTAGCGGAGGTCTTAGTAAATTATGAAGAATATGCAATCATCATTAGTTTGTTGCTTAATATTTGTATAAGCGTCTTCGGGGTCATTCCTACTCTGTTTATAACAGCGGCAAACCTTATAGTTTTTGGTTTTTGGAAGGGAACTATGATTTCCTTCCTAGGTGAGGCCTTAGGAGCAATTCTGTCTTTTTGGTTATACCGAAAAGGATTCAAAAATAATCTTGGAAAAAAGGTTTCTACCTATCCGTTAGCAAAGAAACTACTGAATACAAACGGAAAAGATGCCTTTCTATTAATCATAGCATTGCGATTATTTCCTTTCGTACCATCAGGGCTAGTGACCTTTGCTTCTGCAATTGGTGAGGTTAGTTTCATCATATTCATATTTTCAAGCTCGTTAGGGAAACTTCCAGCGCTACTGCTTGAAGCGTATTCGGTCTATCATGTAACAAAGTGGACCGCAGAAGGAAAACTTATATTAACTATTATTTCAGTTGTTGTAATAGCTTATCTAATCAGAAAAATTGGGCTAAATACAAAGTCTTCGAAATAAGTATTCCAAGAATAAAAATAAATCTGTACTAATTGATGATTTTCTGAAGTATGCAATTTCAATCAAACGTTTGTTTAATGATCTAGACCAGTACTACCAAAGGATTGTTAAATCAATCAAACGTTTGTTTGAAAAGATTTAATAAATTGAGATAGACAAAAATAATTGCTGTACTAGTCTATAAAGTGAGGAAAAAGTACATCATAATGTGTCATTTCTTTGTCTATCGTTCTCATTTACGGTATCTTAATCTATAATGAGGTGGGGTGAGCAACATGGCACGTGAGCGTAAATTTACGAAAGAAGAATTATACCGGGTTACGGAAGAGTTGCTTTTGACGTATAACTATGAAGGGTTCCAGATTAGTTTAGTGGCTGATCATTTGAATGTTTCCCGTGGGGCAATCTACAAGTACTATGAAAACAAGGAAGAATTAATCACGGAATATATGCTCTTTAAAATGGAACAGTTTCTTCAAGAGTTAGAGGAAATCAATAATATTATAGGTTTCCAATCTAAATTTGATTTCCTAATGACAATTATGTTTAAGAATCCTGAGCTTTATCAACTGATTGAAATCGGTAAAAGTGTTCCAATTCACATAAATGTTAAAGTAAAAGAAGGTATAGAAAAACTCGACGGTTATCGTATAGAAATGTACGAATATGCACACAGTTTTATTGAGGCAGGAAAGAGCGAGAAACTTTTAAATCCGAAAATTCCTGATTCAGTTATGTTAGGTTATATTTTCCAATCAGTCGTTATACCGAATCACTTTAATATCCCGCATGATGTATGGGTTCAGTCGATTAAAGATCTGATTTGTCACGGAATATTCATTGATTCCTAATTGACACTGGCGTCACTTTGAAAGATAATTATCGTGACAATAGTGTCATTTTTTTTATTTTGAAAGTGACACCTGTGTTACTTTGGACAATAGAGGTGGAGTATCATGAGTAAGATGTTACAAGCTATTACAGATAAAATTACCACAAAGAAAGGTATGTGGATTACACTTGCTACTTGGCTCGTTATAACGATAGTCTTGGCAGTTTTTGCGCCGAATGCAAAGGACTATGAGGTTTCAAGAATTGATTCACTTCCAGAAGATGCACAGTCGGTCATTGCGCAAAGTAAGGTAGATGAGTACTTCGAAGGTAGTAGCGGTACCCCTGGAATATTAGTCTTTCAATCAAACGATGAGCAATTTGAATTCCAGGATCTAGTTGATGTGTTCACGCATATTGAAAATGCAGATATTCTAGGAGTAGAGCAAGTGGTTCCGCTTTCTGGATTGCCACCGCAGGCTGCTGCAGGATTTTTCTCAGAGGATCAGACAACTGCATTACTACCAATCGTCTTTGACGAATCATTAGAAACAAAGGAAATTCGTACTTCAAAAGATGAAATCTTAAAAGTGGTTGAAGAATACTCGAATTTGACTTTATATGTCACTGGACCTGCAGGAATCGCAACAGACTCACTTGATTTATTTTCAAGAGCAGATCTCGTTTTAATTCTCTCGACAGTAGGGTTAATCCTCATTTTATTAATTGTGATATACCGCTCGCCATTATTAGCACTTATACCATTGTTAGCAGCGGTATTTGTCTATGAAGTAGTTATGAAATCACTAGGTATTCTAGGAAGTGCGGGCTTAGATTTAAGCAATCAAACCATTTCAATCATGTCGATTCTTTTATTTGCCGCAGTTATTGACTATTCACTGTTTGTATTTTCTCGCTTTCGCGAAGAACTCAAGAACTATGAGAATAAATATGATGCAATGAGAGCTGCTATGAAAGAGGTAGGCATGCCGGTATTCTTCTCTGGAGGGACAGTATTGGCTGCAATGCTCGTGCTATTCTTTGCAGATCTAGGAGATTATCAAAACTTTGCACCGACCTTTGCTACAACAATGGTAATTATCATGGCGGCTTCAATCACGTTAGTGCCAGCCTTATTCACACTTTTCGGTAGAAAATCATTCTGGCCAAAGGTTCCCAAGGTTGGCGATGATAAAGTAAAAGACAATTCGATTTGGAGCAAAATCGGTAGAATGGTTGTAAAAAAACCAGGATTATATGTTTCAATAGTTGGGCTAATCCTTCTAGTTTCAGCAGCTAACTTATTTAACCTAACATATGAATTTGATACGATGAAGTCCTTTCCAGAAGATATGCCTTCAAGACAAGGGTATGAAATATTAGAGGATAAGTTTGCAAAAGGCGAACTTGCGCCTTCAACCGTATTGTTTGAAAGGAAACAACCCGTTACTCAAGAAGAACAAGAGTCATTACGTAATGAACTGTTGGAACAAGATCTTGTTAGTGAAGTGCGAGTCAACGGAACAGCTGATGAAAATAGGGTCCTCAATTTCTCATTAACCTTTGAAGAAGGTCCGTATGATGTTAAAACAATTGATGCGATTGAAAATATGATAAATAAAGCTGATACGATTGTAGCAGATGCAGATCTAGATGGAGATCTTTACTTTGCTGGGGAAACAGCGACTAAAGTGGATGATCGAGCAACGAATAATCGAGATGTGATATTGATTGTCATACTTGAAACGATTTTAATCTTTGGGCTTTTAATAGTCCTGACTAAGTCAGTTAAAATGCCAATTTATATGATGGGTACGATTTTAGTTTCATTTTTATCAGCATTAGGTCTTGGAATGTTTTTAACTAACTTATTCTTTGATATCGATACAATAGCCAATCGAGTTCCGTTGTATGCCTTTGTTTTCCTAGTTGCACTTGGAATTGATTATAATATTATGCTTGTCTCACGATTCCAGGAGGAAAGAAGAAACCATTCAGTAAAAGAAGCAGTAGAAATTGCTGTAGCTAAAACAGGTGGGGTGATTTCATCGGCAGGTATCATCTTAGCTGCAACCTTCGCTGTCCTAATGACACAGCCAGTACAATTATTATTCGTTTTCGGCTTTATTGTAGCCGTTGGTATTCTACTAGACACTTTCTTAATTCGTGGAGTACTCTTACCTGGATTAATCGTCTTATTAGAAAAGGATAAGGCAGTAAGTAAAGAAAACTAATAAGAAAAGCCTATATCATGGTGATATGGGCTTTTTTATTGGAGTTCGTAGATGTAATATCATTGATATTAAGAAGTTGACAAGTTTTGTGAATTGTGAAAATATGTTGATATCCCCTCTGCTCCTCGAGCCCCTTCATTGAGAGATTCCAAAGATTAATCAACTAAATAAAGAAAAGGAAGGCTAAAAAGATGTTACTTAAAGAAAGAAAAATCCCCAATAACCTCCAATTACGCCGATATTTAAAGCCCCGAATAGCGTTTACTGAAGGGCAGTTAAAAAAGTTGCTAACCGATGAAAAAGGTTTCGAAGGTGAATGTAAATTTGATGAACTGATCGCCCGTTCTCCCGCATCAACATATCTCCAATTAAACGACCTCTTCCTTGAATGGAGAAACACGACTTTTCAAATTGACTCATCCTTAATTACTCCACATAAAGTCTATCTTTTTGACGTTAAAAACTATGAAGGAGAATTTTATATTGAAGGTAACCGATGGTATTATTCATCGGGGTATGAGATAAAGAATCCAATCCTACAACTTCAGCGCTCAGAATCCCTTCTTACACCACTCATTCAATCTTTAGGTATAAATCTTCCCATTGAATCAAAGATCGTTTTTGTAAATCCTAACTTTACTCTATTCCAGGCAAATAGACTACTACCAATTATCCTACCTACACAAGTGAACTCTTTGTTGAAGAGTTTTGGATCGGTTTCGATGAAGTCGAGTGGGCATTTAGTAAAGTCAGCAAAAGAACTGGCATTACTACACAATGACAAAACGCCATTTGATAATATGCACATCCCTGAATACGCCTATGAATCTTTAAATAAAGGAGTATCCTGTTGTGGATGTGGGTCGTTAGCTGTTCATGTAAATGGAAGAGTCCTAATGTGTAAGAGATGCAGGGCAATCGAGAAGCTACATACGGGTATTATGAGAACGGTTGAAGAACATAGAGTTCTCTTTCCAAAGAGGTTTTTAACGGTTTCCGAAGCAATTGAATGGTGTAGATTAGACTTAAATAAGCTTAGAATGCAGAAAATACTAAAGGAGCACCTTGTGATGGTAGAGGGTGGAAAATCGACGTATTATCGCTTCGAGTAGGGTTCAAAAGGTGACTTATAAATGAAAAGAGAGCAGAGGCTGTATCAACAAGGGGTGTACATGTATTTTTGCTTTTAGATGACGATTATTTATGCGGAAATCCATAGTATGGAAGTTTGTCCGCAAAATTGGTTGGAATTGTAATATAAGTCCACACTCGCATGGTTTGTTGTAACAAAAGCAGAAGAAAGCATGCACAAATCCAGAATGCGCATGCATTTTAGTTAATAGCTGTAGCAAAGCCATGTGTAATATCCAGGATGTGGAGGAAAATTCCATAAAGTTAGTTATAACAGTAAAAAAGTTCCACACCCGCATGATTTGTTGTAACAAAAGCAGAAGAAAGCATGCACAAATCCAGAATGCGCATGCATTTTAGTTAATAGCTGTAGCAAAGCCATGTGTAATATCCAGGACATGGAAGAAGAACCCGTAAAGTCAGTTGTAATTGTAAAAAAGTTCCACACCCGCATGATTTGTTGTAACAAAAGCAGTAAAAACCATGCGCAAATCTGGAATGCGCATGCCTTTCGATTAATAGCTGAAGCAAAGCCATGTGTAATATCCAGGATGTGGAAGAAAAGTCCATAAAGTTAGTTATAACAGTAAAAAAGTTCCACACCCGCATGATTTGTTGTAACAAAAGCAGTAAAAACCATGCGCAAATCCGGAATGCGCATGCCTTTCGATTAATAGCTGAAGCAAAACCATGCGCAATATCCAGGACATGGAAGAAAAACCTGTAAAGTCAGTCGTAACAGTAAAAAAGTTCCACACCCGCATGGTTTGTTGTAATAAAAGCAGAAGAAAGCATGCACAAATCCGGAATGCATTGCCACTGTGTTGTGAGGTGCCCAGACAAATTCAAAAAGACCTATATCAGTTAAGATACAGGCCTTCATATTAGTTTTGTGCCATTTTGAATTCTAGGAATAGCTGATTGTAGATAGAGAGATTCCGCTTGCCTAGGTTTTCATACACTTCAAGCTTCTCTGTTAGTTCAGGAGAAGGGTAGAAGCGCTCGTCAGTCACCATATCCTCAGGCATATATTGAAGTGCCTCTTTGTTTGGAGTAGAGTAACTGACATATTCAGTGTTCTGCGCGGCAACTTCAGCATCTAACATAAAATTAATGAATTGATGCGCGCCATCTATATTTTTGGCAGTCTTCGGAATAACCATATTATCAAACCAAAGGTTGGATCCTTCACTTGGGACCACATAATCTATGTCTTCGTTTTCCCACATGATATCAGCTGCATCACCAGACCATACTATCCCAATAGCGGCTTCCTCATTCTGAATGAGTACTTTTCCTTCGTCACCGACAATGGCTTTAACGTTTGGTGTGAGCTTGATAAGTTTTTCCTTTGCCTCGTTTAAATGGTCGATATTTGTATCATTCAATGAATAGCCGAGAGAGTTTAGTCCCATCCCGATAATTTCCCTCGCGCCATCGACCAGGATAATTTCGTTTTTAAGAGAAGGATCCCAAAGGTCATTCCAGCTAGTAAATTCTCTTCCCTCAAGCATTGTAGGATTAAAGACAATCCCGACAGTCCCCCAGAAATAGGGAACAGAGTATTGATTGCCTGGGTCAAAAGGTAGATCCATGAAACGCTCATCAATGTTTACTAAATTTGGCAATTTCGAGTGATCAAGAGGGACAAGTAGGTCCTCTTGCCGCATTTTATCAATCATATATTCAGAAGGAACAGCGATATCATAGCTTGTTCCACCTTGCTCAATTTTTGTCATCATTGCTTCGTTAGAGTCGAAAGTTTCATAAATGATTTTAATTCCGGTTTCCTCTTCAAAGCGGTCAATTAATTCCTCATCAATATAATCGCCCCAGTTATAAATGGTCAATGTGTTCCCACTAGCGAGACCCTGTGACGAATTTAAATGATGGATAAGATAGAGTAGTCCACCTGAAACAAGTACAATTGCTAAGAATAGCCGGATTAGTTTCGTCATTTTCGTACCCCCAATCCGCGCGTGCTATTACGTTGTGCGATAAAGTAATAGCCGACAACAAGCATCATCGTAAAGATAAAGAGAAGTGTTGACAATGCATTAATATTTAATGAGATTCCGCGACGTGCGAGGGAATAGATTTCAACAGACAGAGTTGAGAATCCGTTACCCGTTACGAAAAATGTCACGGCAAAATCATCAAAAGAGTACGTAAGTGCCATGAAAAATCCAGCAAAGATGCCTGGAGTAATATAAGGGATAATGACCTTTGATAGAACTTGCCAATTGCTAGCTCCAAGGTCTTTAGCCGCGTCAATAAGAGTTGGACTCATTTCCTTTAATCTTGGCAGTACCATTAGAACAACAATCGGAATACAGAAGGCAATATGCGAAAGTAACACAGAATAAAAGCCTAGTTTGATTCCAGCCATTGTTAATAGAATCAGAAACGACGCACCAATAATAACATCGGGACTCACAATTAACACGTTATTTAACGATAACAATGTATTTTGTGTTTGTCTTTGTTTAATAGAATGAATCCAAATTGCCCCAAGCACACCAATAATGGTTGAAATAAGCGCAGAAAGCAAGGCAATAACGATTGTATTTAACACAATGATTAATAGCCTAGTGTCTCCGAATAGTTCTTTGTACCAATCCAAGGTAAATCCATCAAAATTACTCATTGTCCCACCACTATTAAATGAGTAATAAATTAAATAGAAAATCGGCGCATATAAAATGAAGAAAATGACAAATAGATATGCTTTAGATGACAGAGCAAGTTTATCTCTCATTTTTAGCACCTCGTTTCTTGCGGTTTCCTGTTAAGACCATAATGATTACCATGAAGATTATCAGGAAGACGGCAATTGTGGAACCCATGCCCCAATCCTGAGTGACGAGAAATTGTTGTTCAATAGCTGTACCAAGCGTAATGACTTTGTTCCCCGCAATTAACCTTGTTAGCATGAACAACGAAAGTGCAGGAATAAATACAACCTGGCAGCCCGATCTTACCCCTTGAATCGTTAGTGGAAAAATCACACGACGAAATGTAGTCCATTTTGATGCTCCAAGATCACGTGCTGCATCGAGTAGACTAGGGTTGAGTTCGTTTAATGAGTTGAAAATCGGTAATATCATAAAAGGAATAAATATATAAACAGATACAAACACAAAGCTAAAGTCTGTGAATAGTAATTGTTTAGAGCCGATTCCGAACACTTCAAGAAGTGCGTTTGCAGCTCCATGTGCCCCAAAGATACCAATAAAGGCATAGGCTTTTAATAATAGATTGATCCAAGAAGGAGCAATAATGAGCAGCAACCAAAGATGTTTATGCTTCGTTCTTGTAATCAAGTATGCTGTTGGGTAAGCAACTAATAGAGTAAAAGCAGTTATTAGAAACGCATACCAAAACGAACTCAACGTCATCTTTAAGTAAATCGGTGTAAAGAACGTCTTGTAGTTTACAAGTGATAAATTACCCTCGATATCAAAAAACGAATAATAGAGGACAAGAGTAATCGGTGCAATAACAAAAACAAGAATCCATAAAGCATAAGGGATAAATAGTAGATTTCGAGATAGCTTATTTTCCATGGCTTTCCCCGTCCACATAAGCCTCTAAGCGACGATCATATTCCTCTTCTGTTTCACCAAGACGCATAACATGAATTGCTTCTGGATCAAAGTAAAGCCCAATCTCATCTCCAACTTTTGCTTTTTTAGTGGAGTGTACGAGCCATTCGTTTCCGTCCTTGTCAAAGCCACAAATCTCATAGTGTACGCCTCTAAATAGTTGTGAATCCACAACCACCTGAAGTTTTCCATTTTCAGTAGAAGTAATTTGTAAATCTTCAGGACGGATGACAATTTCAACAGGCTCATTATCCGAAAAACCTTGGTCAACACATTCGAATGTTTTCCCAACAAACTCAACTAAGAAGTCATGGTGCATTTTTCCTTTAACAATATTGGACTCCCCAATAAAATCTGCAACAAATCGGTTAATTGGTTCATCGTAAATATCAATAGGTGTACCACTTTGTTGAATTTTTCCTTCATTAAGCACAAAAATCTCATCCGACATTGCAAGAGCTTCCTCTTGGTCATGTGTGACAAATATAAATGTAATACCAAGACGTTTCTGAAGGTCGCGCAGCTCATACTGCATTTCTGTACGAAGTTTTAAATCGAGTGCAGATAATGGCTCATCTAATAAAATGATTTCAGGTTCATTTACAATGGCACGCGCAATCGCAACCCGTTGTCTTTGACCACCTGACATTTCTTTGATTTCGCGACTTTCATAGCCTGAAAGATTAACGAAGCTCAAGGCTTCCTTTACTTTTTTATCTATTTCAAGTTGCTTCATTTTCTTAATCCGTAAACCGAAGGCAACATTTTCGAATACATTTAGATGTGGAAACAAGGCGTAATCTTGAAACACAGTATTAACCTGCCGTTTGTTGGCAGGAGTCGTGTTTACTTTTTTACCATTAAAATAAACCTCTCCATTTGAAGGTTCAATAAACCCTGCAATCAAACGTAATATCGTCGTTTTTCCACAACCTGAAGGACCGAGAAGGGTATAAAACTTTCCTCTTTCAATTTCAAAGCTAACGTTGTCAAGGACAGCTGGGTCATTGTCATATTGCTTTGTGACATTTTTAAATTGGATGATAGGTGTACTGTTCATAGCAACCCCCTTCTTTCTATATAAGGTAGAGTTTTAGTGCAATCCGGCATAATTATACACGAAACGGTAAAAATTTCAATAAAATTTGTAAGCTGCTAAACTAGAAAATTATACAAATTGAATTCAAAAACAGTCTAGGTAAAAAGAATTAGGTAAAAATTCACATTTTTAGAAAAAAGGATATGTTATTTGATTGACCTAAAAGATAAATAGAAATATAATTGAATTATAATTTAAAATTTTCGCTTTAGCGGAACAACTGAATAAAGTAAGAGCAAATTCATTGAAAGATGAAGACGCAAAACTATAGGGGCTAAAGTCCATAAATAAGTGTTCAAAGTGTCATTTTCGACTGACTATTGAAACATCCTTTAGGACATGCCAGCCAGTTGCCGAGTATAACTCGTATCGTAAAGAACGTAGATTAATCGGTGTTGATTAGTCTTTTTTTTGTACCTATTTGTCATATTTGTTGCTACTAAATAACTAGATTTTTGGAAGTGATTATATGGAAAAAACGATCCAGAATCTGAACGTACTGAAAAAATTAAGTGAACTAATAGAGATGGTTGGTTCTGAAAAAAATTTAATTTCTGATGAAGTTCGTGATTATTGTATAACAGCTTTTCAGGATACAGAAGAACAAAAAATAACGAGTACACTTTTAAATCAACTTCAACAAATGAATGAACAAATGGAAAACATGTCTTGGATGAACAAGCATTATCGAATCCTTCATGAATTTGCCCAAATCTGCAGTAAAACCTTAAATGAAAGTATTCTTCTCCAAAAGTCATATGAGATGGTTTCACGAGTTATGCCAACAGATGCTTTTTACATTGCTTTGCATAACCCTGGTGATTCTCACATTCAATTCATTTTTATCATGGACAATGGTGAACAGGCTCCGCCAAGTTTGGTGGAATTCGGTGAAAATTACACTTCTAAGGTTATTAAAACGAGAGAGATTGTCCATCTTAAACATTTAAATCAGAATATTGAATATGATACGAAGATGGGAGAAGGGGACGAGGATACAAGCTCGTGTCTATTTGTGCCAGTTGTCATTGATGATCAGGTAAAAGGTGTTATCTCGACTCAGAGCTTTAGGGACTTCGCCTATAGGAAAGAGCATGAGGAACTATTACAAATGATTGGGGCACAAGTAATTAATTCAATTCAAACAGCCAGATTATATGAAAAAATTTATACGATGTCTCGTACAGATGAATTAACTGGATTAAAGAACCATCGCGCTTTCCATGAGGAATTAGCGAGGTTAATCCATGATAAAAGTAATAAAATTACGGTCATGATGATTGATTCTGATGATTTAAAACAAGTTAATGATCGCTATGGACATGACATTGGCGATCAATATTTGAAGGTGCTTGCAGAAGGTATTAAATCGGTTTGTAACGACGAAATCGAAGGGTATCGATATGCAGGAGACGAGTTCATGCTCCTTATTAAAACCGATATTAAGAAGAGTGTTAAGGACATATATGCGACGCTAAAAGCCTACTACAATGAACATCATGTCTTAATTGAAAATGAAAAGGTTACCGTTTCTATTAGTACAGGTGTTGGTGTCTACCCTCAAAACGGGACAACCGTAGACTCTTTAAAAAAGGCTGCAGACAAGGCCCTTTATGTTGCTAAGGAAAGTGGAAAAAACAAGATGGTCATATCGAATTAAGAAAAGCTCATCCAATGGATGAGCTTTTTAAGTTGGGCTGGAAACTCGTTAACCTTAGTTAATATGAGCGATAATACCTTCTTCTTCATCTAATACCAGCTTTATTCCGGCGTAAGGATCTCTATTAAGAAATTCGCCAAGCCATAAGCGAATCGCTTCAATTAAATTCGCCATGATGAGGACCTGCTTTCTGTCGTTTACATAGACCTCTGCAGAAAAGCCGTAATCATCGTCATACATAAGCTCCACTTCAACTTCCTCAGGCTTTACCTGTTTTTTTAAGCCAATGTAGACACATACTGCATTAATAATTTCTTGTTCGGAAAGAATTAGCGTTGCCATGGATCAGCCTCATTTTTCTTGCGGTCCCGAATCATAACGAATACTTTTCGGATAATAACAATTAGAACATAAATTGCTATAACATTAATCATTAAGCCAAGAAATGAACCAAGCATACCCATTCCGCCTAATAGACCTCCGAATAAGAATCCTGCTAGACCCCCAAGCATGAGACCTTTCATAAGCCCACCTGACATAAGTCCGCCCTTAGGAGTAGTAGTCGTAGTGGATTTGTTTGTCACATTGTTATCATCTTTTTTCTGCTGTTGGAAGTTTGATTTATTCGTGTTTCCAATATTATTGTTGAATCCTTTTTTACCTGATTTATATCCTTTTGCTTCTACCGTTGTAAGGTTATCTTGGAAAACGAAGCTTCCAAGTGGTGAAAGAAGTAACGAAAGTGCAAGTAGCGCAGCGAAAACTTTTTTCATAAATGTAAGTACCTCCATAAGTTTATATTTATTTTTATATTATACCTTAATTTCCTTAAAAAGCTCTTTTAAACCACCTTCCTAATCTTACTACTTTATATACGATGAAACGGAGGATAGGTTTCGATTTATAAGAAAAATTATGTTGGTAAATTATTACTATATTATGAGAATTTGTAGGTAAAAAGTGGTTTCCTTATCCTAATGACTTTAAAAATGGTATAGTATATTTGAAGTATATTGAGTAACTCTATTTTAGCAACAAGTTCCAACCGTACTTAATGGTGGGATTCTTATTTTATGAATATACAATCTAGTTAATTGATTGAATAGAAGGCAGGAGAGAGGATACGAATGAAAACAGCAGTACATCTACAAAAAACATCCCTCATAGCTGATCTTAAATCTCTTTTTAAGGCAGGAGTTTTACTCGCGAATGTTCTACCTGTGTTTTCAGGATTTTGGTTAGCAATATATTTTACGGGTGCATCTTTCCAAGACAACTTAGGTTTGTTTTTATATACATTCATTGGCAGCACACTTGTTATGGCGGGGGCTCTCATCATTAACAACTGGTATGATGTAGACATAGATACAGTCATGGATCGGACAAAGAAACGTCCAACTGTGACTGGACACTTTTCGTTACAATTTGTATTGACCCTGGGAATAATCTGTACAGTATTAGGATTCTTTTTTCTGTTTTTCACAACCTTTGAAGCTGTCTTTTTTACATTTGTAGGCTGGTTTACGTATGTTGTGTTGTACACAATGTGGTCAAAGCGTAGGTTTACTATTAACACAGTGATTGGGAGTGTATCGGGTGCAGTTTCGCCGTTAATGGGATGGGCCGCGGTGGCACCAATTCAACATACAGTTCCAATTGTTCTCTTTTTAATTTTGTTTGTTTTTCAAATGCCCCATACGTATGCTATTGCGATAAGAAAGTATGATGAATATAAGGCTGCTGGAGTTGCGATGCTACCTGTTGTTCGCGGTTTTGAGGTGACCAAAAAGCACTTTTTATTCTGGGTCATCTGTCTGTTTCCATTACCTTTCTTTTTGTGGGATCTAGGAACGGTGTTTGTTGTACTGGCAACTTTGCTTAATGTTGGATGGATTATAGTAAGCATTAAAGGGTTTTCTGTCAAAGATGATATGAAATGGGCTCGATTGAATTTTCTTTATTCCGTTAATTATATTTTGCTAATCTTTCTGCTAATGGTGGTTGTTACACTGCCTAAATATCTCGGATAGAAATTGATTAACCTCGCTACTTTTATAGTGGCGGGTTTTTTTATCTTCAAACTTAATGTCACAAATTTCAACCCTCAATCGTCTTGATTATAAATAGATTGGTGGGAGTGAAATGTATGCAAAATACTGAACAGAATTGGGATTGTGTCATTATCGGAGGTGGCATTGCTGGCCTAATTGCGTCCATCTATTTAGCGCGAGCTGAAAAGTCTGTCCTTATTTTAGAAAAAGCAAAAACACTTGGGGGCAGGGGAAGAACAACGGTTAAAATGGATTCCTATTTGAACTTAGGGCCACATGCCCTATATTCTAAAGGATTAGCAATCGAAACACTACGTGAATTAGGCATTGAATTGGAGGGTGGCATTGTGCCGACGAGGGGGAAAATGATCCATAATGGCGAAATTTTTGATATACCTGCTTCGCCGTTTATACTGGTAACGAGCACTTTATTAAATTGGAATGCTAAAAAAGAGTTACTCTCTTTCTTCCTTAAATATAAGAAGATGAAAACAGATGGATTTAAAAATGTACCATTAGCTCAGTGGTTGCAGCATAGAATTAAGGATAAATTGGCAAGAAATCTTATTCTAATGCTTTCTCGGCTATCCTCTTACTCGGATGAGTCAGACCGGCTAAGTGCTGGTGCAGCAATAAAACAACTGCAATTAGGAAATGCGATGTACCTTAATAAGGGCTGGCAAAGTATGATAGATGCTTTAATAAATAAGGCGGTTGAGTTTGGAGTTCAGTTCCAAACTGTAAAGCATGTAAATAAAGTTACTGGCTCCTTTCCAGACCTATCGGTGCAAACAAATAAAGAAATAATTTATGCTAAAAATGTACTATCCACATCAAGTCCGCAGGAAACTTCAAAATTACTCAAAGAATATAAATGTACACCAGAGTTTATCAAGAAAGACTACATTCCTGTTCATGCAGCCTGCTTAGATCTCGTATTATCAAAGGTACCCAATCCGAATATTGACTTTGCAATGGGGGTAGAGGACCCCTTTTATTTCTCAAATCACTCGAAAATAGCAAAGCTGAGTAACCAAGATCACCAGGTAATACATGTTATGAAATATGGTATTTCCAATCAAGAAACTGAAAAGGAATTAGAAGAGTTTATGGAAATAGTTCAGCCTGGTTGGGAGGAGTTCGTAATCTATAAACGATATCTTCCTAGAATGACTGTTTCAAATCGGTTGGTTCTAGCCAGTAATGACGATGAGGTGTCTCCTTTGGTTAGTCAAATCCCAGGATTTTATATTGCGGGGGACTGGGTGGGAGATGCAATGCTTGCTGAAGCTTCATTTCAAAGTGGAAGAAAGGCTGCTCAGTTTATTCTTGAAAAATTTTCTATAAAGGTGGTGTAGCAATTTGTTGGATGAAGCGTTTTACAAGGAGTATAAGCCCCTCTTGTTTTCAATTGCCTATCGAATGATCGGGACTATTTCCGAGGCTGAGGATATCATCCACGATGTCCTCATAGATTTTGAGAAAACGAATTCTGATCAAATAATAAACATAAAAGCGTTTCTTTGCAAAATGGTAACAAATCGTTCAATCGATTATTTAAAATCAGCTCAAAAGCAAAGAGAAGTATATATAGGGCCATGGTTGCCAGAACCAATGATTATCGATGATTCCAATCCGGTGTACGCAATGGTTATACAAGATAATATTTCATATGCCCTACTTACGTTACTGGAACAACTTAGCCCTGTTGAACGAGCGGTATTTGTACTAAGAGAAGCGTTTGGATATGAATTTGATGAAATTGCTTCTTTTATTAACAAAGACGTAGTAAACTGTAGAAAAATTCTAAGTAGAGCAAGGAAGAAGATAGATTATAAGGATAATAGAAATAATAGGCATGTGGAAGAAGCAAAGCTGCAGCAATTGGTTCAGACATTTTTACTTGCCGCGACTACTGGAAATATGGAGAGGTTACTTCAGATTCTCTCAAATGATGCTATCCTCTATTCAGATGGCGGAGGTAGGGTGAAGGCTGCAGTAGTACCAATAAAAACGAAAGAGAGAGTTGCGCAGTTTATTACTGGACTTATCCGTAAGTTTGGTAGTGATGATGAATTGGATATCGGATTAGTCACTGTGAACGGACAATGCGGGATTATGATCAAGAGAAATAATCAACCTGAAAATGTGGTATGCTTTGAGGTAGAAGAAAGTCAAATAAAGTATATCTTTTCAATTCGTAATCCTGAAAAGCTTCCTAAATCATAAATTGATTCTATACTCATTAGCGCTAAGGAGATTACCAATGGATGACAAGTACTACGATGCATTATTACACGTGAAGACTGGTGGGGGGCAGAAGGGATTTAGCTCTTCTGTCCACTATCATCGCTATGAACCAACACCGTATGAAGGCCTCGATGCTCTGTTTAGGCATTATCAATTAAAGAAATCGGATAGGGTTGTGGACTTTGGTTGTGGAAAAGGAAGACTCCTTTTTTATATTCATCATTATTTTGGTTCAGCTGTGGTAGGTGTTGAGATTGACAAATCTTTATATCATGAAGCGAACGAAAATAAAGTACGCTATTTGAAAAAAACTGCTACACCAAAAGATGAGATTGAAATTTACCATTGTGCGGCGCAGGATTATGAGATTCATCCTCGAGATAATCGCTTCTACTTTTTCAACCCTTTCTCAATTCAGGTTTTCAAGCATACGATTTCAAATATTCTTCGTTCATTCGAACAGAATCCACGAGAAATAGAAATCATCCTTTATTATGGTTCAACAGATTACACGTATTTCTTGGAAAACCATACACCATTTCAACTTTTAAAAGAGATTACCATTCCGGTGATGTTTGAGAAAAACACATATGAGCGATTTTTAATGTATCGCCTGAGATAGGTAGCTTCCAACGAGCGGAGCTGCCTTTTTTGTATTGGAAAGGATGTTCACCAATTTGTCAATTTTCTTTTTTAAAGGGGTGGATTTTAATATAGGGAGGTTAAAATCCTTGCTGTATCAAGCCTTAGATGAGTTTTTTGTCATTTTTAAAGGATGAGATAATGAAAAATTTCTCGTCTTTTTTTAGTTGGTGTATCAAAAATTACACTCTATGTGTGATTCAGTTCACAACATTGAGAATGGTTCCTAATTATGATGTAAGTAAGAAGAACATAAGGAGGTTGAGTTGGATGGGAGCTTCAAAGGTTAACCGCAATAAAAACACAGTTGGGGAACAACAAGGACCACTAGTTGGAACTTGGATTTCAGTTGGTGTTGTTGGAGCAGTCATTCTTGCTACGTATATATTACTATTCGGCTTATTTATGGCTAGATTTTAGGAGGGGTAATAAATGAAAATGCATCGTGATGAAAAAGTATGGCTAACCATAAGCTTCGGTTTAATTATTGGATTCATGCTATTAACAGGTTATCAAACATTTGCATTGGAAATGGGACCACCAAGTGAAATGCAAACAATCGATCCACAAAAGGTTGATGAAACAGCTCCATTTGACAAACCAGGTGTTTACCAAGTTGGAGAAAATGAATATGAAGTGGTTATGACATTAGAAATCTTTAGCTTTAACCCTGGTAATATCGAAGTGCCAGCTGGCGCAAAAGTTAAATTTATCATGACATCTAAAGACGTTGTTCACGGATTCCAAGTGGCAGGTACAAATTTAAACGCAATGGTAATGCCAGGACATGTTCAAACAATTACTCAAACATTTGATGAACCTGGTGAGTATTTGATTTTATGTAATGAATATTGTGGTGCGGGTCACCAATTAATGGCTACAACAATTACGGTGAAATAAAGGAGGGGAGACCAATGGCAACAGTATTAAACAATTCAGATTTAACAATTAAAGAAAAAGCAAAGAGAGCCTTAGGTGTAAATCCAGAAGATGCAAAAATCTCAAAATCTTATTTATCAGTAGCATTTATCGCATTATTATTAGGTGGACTATTTGGGTTATTTCAAGGATTAAACCGTGCAGGTCTTCTAGAATTACCAAGTTGGCTTAACTACTACCAAGTATTAACAGCACACGGTCTACTGTTAGTAGTAGTATTTTCAGCATTCGTTACAATCGGTTATTTCTACGCAGCTCTTTCACATGATTTAGGTGGACTGCTACCTAAGGTTAAAAAAATGGCATGGGTTGGTTTCTGGACGAAGATAGTTGGTATTGTCCTCGTTGTAATTCCAGTTCTTATGAATGAAGCATCTGTAATGTATACTTTCTACCCACCAATGGCAGCACACCCAGTATTCTATATCGGGTTAGCATTAGTTGTAGTTGGTATTTGGATCCTAGCAGCTGGCGCATTTATTCAAGTAGCAACCTGGAGAAAAAATCATAAAGGTCAACATCTTCCAATTCTCTCTTTCTTTGCAACAGGCGTATTCATTTTACTAGTTGGTGCTACTTCATTCGTTGCAGTTGAGGTATTATTCTTAATTCTACCTTGGTCACTTGGCTGGGTGGACACAATTAATGTAATGGTTTCTCGTACATTATTCTGGGCATTTGGACACACAGCGGTTAACATTTGGTATTTAACAGCGGTATCTGCTTGGTATGTTATCATACCAAAAATCATCGGCGGAAAACGCTGGAGTGACACACTTACTCGTGTAGTTGTTATCGCATTAGTTATCATGAATATTACTGGTGGCTTCCATCACCAAATCATTGACCCTGGTATTAATCTATCAGTAAAATTCCTACACGTATTTATGAGTTTAGCAATTGGTTTCCCTTCATTAATGACAGCTTGGGCTATGTTCGCAGTATTTGAGCGTACTGGAAGAGCAAAAGGTGGAAAAGGTGCATTAGGTTGGCTTAAAAAGTTACCTTGGGGAGATGTTCGTTTCCTATCACCATTTATCGCAATGGCAGCGTTCATTCCAGCAGGTGCTGGTGGTATTGCGCAAACAACTAACCAACTGGATCAAGTTGTACACAATACAATGTGGGTTGTAGGACATTTCCATTTAACACTAGGTATGGCGGTAGTAATGACTTTCTTCGGAATTATGTACTGGTTAATACCACATCTTTCAGGGCGTGTATTAACAAAAGGAATGAATAAACTCGGTGTTATTCAAACGATAATTTGGACAGCTGGTATGGTTATCATGGCGATTACAATGCACTGGGTTGGACTTCTTGGCTCTCCAAGACGAACATCTTTCACAGACTACTTTGGAAGTGCACAAGCAGCAGGTTGGGAGCCATTCATGATGGTAATCGGTATTGGTGCAACATTATTACTAATCGGCGTAATTATCCAAGTATATGCAGTATTTAACATGATGTTCTTTGCACCAAAAGGTGAAACAGAATTCCCAGTCGCAGAAGTAGAAGAAAATGCTTCAAAAACTCCGTTCTGGACAGAACGTTGGGGACTATGGGTTGTGCTAATGGTTCTAGTAGTTGCAATGGCATATGTATTACCATTAACAGAAATGATTGTAAACGCACCTCCAGGATCACCACCATTCAAAACATGGTAATTAGAAAAGCGGAGGCGAGCGTTAAGCGACGTACGGACTGAGGCCCATACGAAGTGGGTCACACAGACGTTGCCACAGGACGTGGCGAACTTAGTCTGTGTTCCTTCAAGGAATAAAGGAAACACGGAGAGCGGAGCGAACCGATGTTGACCTTATCGTACGAAGGGTGAGGGAAGTCTCGCTAGTCGCTGCGAGCCGAAGCTGGACAAAAGGAAAAGCGGAGGCGCCTTGCCCAGAAACGAGAAAACTGGAGATTCCGACAAAGAGGCGTACTTAGCCTCTGCAGGAGGAATAGAAGTTTCTCGAGTTTCTAGGCGCCGAAGCTGGACAAAAGGAAAAGCGGAGGCGAGCGTTGAAGTAGGCATTTTGAGAGATAGCGAAAAAATGCTATCTCTTTCAACCATTAACATGTGAAAACTAGAAATAGGATGTGATTAGCGTGATCAAAAAAAATCGCACAACATTCGCTAACATCTTCATTTTATTATTTGGATGTGCGCTGTTCTATATGGGGACTGACGGGCTACAAGCATTTACTGCAGAAACAGCAAGAGTAAACCAGCTAATAGAAGAGAAGCCCACATTTCCAGATGTAACTTTGGAGGACAGTGAGGGGCGGACATATCCTATTTCTGAGTTTGAAGATAAATATGTATTCATCACATTTATCTATACAGCCTGTACAACAGTTTGTCCTCAGCTGGAAATGAATATGGCTCAGGTTTATGAGCAAATTCCTCAAGAATACATTGGGGAAGAAATTGTCTTTTTAAGTATTAGTTTTGACCCAACAAGGGATGACCCAGCAACTTTAGATCAATATCGAAACTATTTCGGGTCAGACGGTGAAACATGGAGAATGGCTAGGATTTCAAACGAGACTGAATTGCAGTCCCTTCTTGAATCATTTGGTGTAATTGTCATACCTGATGGAAAAGGGAATTTTGCCCATAACTCTGCTTTTTATTTGGTAGATCCGAATGGTTCCTTGATTGATGTTATGGACTATCGTGAAATTGATCAAGCGGCTTCCAAGGTTATTAGCATCTTAGATACTGAAAAGGGGGAATAGGCTTTGAAACAATTTTTGATCGGACTAGGACTATTAATCGTATTAGCACTACCCCCAGTTGCTAATTTACTTGAATCCATCATGATTATCCATATGCATATGCAAATGCCTTCGATTGTGATTGCTGGTTTCTTAATGGGAAAACTCTTTCAACAAAGGTTTCCGACGCTTTTTGAAAAATGGAACGAAAATGGAGTGCCTGGAATTTTGTTATTTACCGTCATTATGGTGTACTGGACAATCCCAAAAACAATGGATGAAACGTTAACCATTACAAGCATGGAAGTATTTAAATTTTTTAGTTTATCTTTATTAGCGGGTGTTCCATTACGAGATAGCTGGAAGAAACTAAGTGATCGAGCAAAGAATTTAGTTTTTATTTTTTTCACAGTGAAGTATTTGGGTATGGGAGTGTTATATATTAATACAAACATGCAACTATGTAATAACTACCTGGTAATCGATCAAATCACTCTGGGCTGGGGATTTATTACAACAGCAATTTGTATTGCCATCTATTTGGTATATAACAATTTTACAGATCAATCGATATATAAGGAATAGAGTAGAGAAGCTGCAACCTGCGGCTTCTCTTTTTTAAAAACTGGTAGTGTTCCAATTGACAACCAAAAAAATAAAGTTCAGAATAATAACAATACAAAAAAAGAAGGTGGAAAAGTTGGCAAAAAGGTTTGAAACGAAATTAATACATAGTACTGAAAAGGGCAAGATCCCAATTAGAAGTAAGGTAACACCAATCTATCAAACATCCGCCTTTACCTTTGATAGCCTTGAAGATTTAGAGGGTTACTTCCAAGGGGAAGGAAATTATTTATATTCTCGTACGGGAAATCCAAATCCAGATGAGCTTGGCCAAATGGTAGCTGCAATTGAAGGTGCACCAGCTGGGATTGCTACATCTTCAGGACTTTCTGCTATTTTTGCTGGTGTCCTATCAGTTGCCAAAAGTGGAGATCATATTGTTGCAGCAGAGGATGTATATGGAGGAAGTTTTCATCTATTACGAGAAGAATTGCATCAACTAGGCATTGAAACGACATTTGTTTCATTCACAAATCTTGAATTAGTAGAAAAGGCAATCCAACCTAATACTAAACTACTCTATACAGAGTCTATTACAAATCCACTTTTACGAGTAGAAAACCTACAAGCTGTAGTTGGACTTGCGAAACGGCATAACCTGGTGACTGTAGTAGATAATACATTTGCAACACCTTATCATTGTAACCCATATGACCTTGGCGTCGAGTTGGTTGTTCATAGTGCGACTAAATACATTGGGGGACATAGTGATGTTACAGCCGGTGTAGTTGTGGGAAGAGAGGACTTGGTTGCAAAAGCACGTGAGAAGGTGGTTAATATTGGTGCGAATGTGAGTCCTTTTGAAGCCTGGCTTACCACTCGAGGATTAAAAACGTTAGCAGTTCGTATGCAGGTACAGTCTTCAAATGCACGAAAGCTTGCCGACGCATTTAAGAATAACTCACATATTTCAAGAGTTTACTATCCTTTTGAGGAAGACGTTACTGGTTACGGCGCAATGGTTACTGTTGAACTTGCGCAGACTGTTGATGTGGAAGGATTTTTTAAGTCATTAGGATGGGTGAAAATAGTTCCTACTTTAGCGGGGGTAGAAACGACGGTATCACACCCTCTAAAGACATCCCATCGTTCACTACCACCTGAAGCGCAGGATGCTTTAGGGATTACAAACCATCTTGTTCGAATCTCAGTCGGAATTGAACATTCTGAAGATATCATTTCAGTGTTTGAACAAGCCGTTGAAAACTCTATTAAATAATCCAATTAGAAAGAGTATCCATGAAAGTGGATACTCTTTTGTTAGAATTTAAATAAGAGATTTTGTTTAAACAAACGTTTGATTGAAAGGTAAACCTGTCATCTTTATTCGGTGATTCGACCTATTTCTACTCATTTCCCGAGCAATAATTGTTTCCTAGTGTTGTAATTTGAAAATGAATGTAGAAATATAGATTTAGTGAAAAATTTTTTAGGAGCCAGGAGAACCGTCAAAGTAATGTTTACCTTGGTTTTTGAATTCCGTATTTTTTTAGTCTATATTGTAGGTTTTGGCGACTCATACCAAGAGCTTTCGCAGACTTTGTTATATTATATGAATAGCGTTCAAGCACATTTTTTAAGTATAGTGTCTCAGCGTCCTCCATATATTTGTCTAATGGCTGAATTTCGGTTAATTCAATTGCATGTGAGTTTAATTGTGTAATGCTGGAGTTTGAACTTATCTTCTTTCGGAAATGCATAGGGAGATGATTGTATGAAATCGCATCTTCATATGTAATAGCGTTTAATGCGCCCTCAATCATATGTTCTAACTCGCGAACATTTCCAGGCCAGTCGTATTCCAAAAAAGTCAGTAGGACCTTGTCATCAATCCTTTTTACATCCATACCAAATAGATAATTATATTTTTGCATAAAAGCATATGCGAGATCTTTTATATCTTCCTTACGTTTACGTAGTGGAGGTATAAAAAGGGTTACAACACTTAATCTGTAGAACAGGTCCTTACGAAGTCTACCTTCTGAAATGGCATCAACAGGGTCCTCGTTCATCGTGGCAATAATTCGGACATTCACTTTTTTATCCTTCGTATCACCGACTCTTCGAACGACCTTCTCCTGGATTACACGCAGTAGCTTGGCTTGAAGCGAAGGGTTTACTGAATTAATTTCGTCTAGTAGCAAAGTGCCTCCTTCAGCTTGTTCAAATAGTCCAGGACGGTCAACTGCTCCCGTAAATCCACCTTTCTTCGTACCAAATAAGATACCTTCGATTAGACCATCTGGTAATGCCGCACAATTTTGAGAGATAAAAGGTGCAGAAGACCTGCTGCTTTCATAATGTATACTTTGGGCAAAAAGCTCCTTTCCAGTTCCGGTATCTCCAATAATGAGAACCGAGGAACTTGTACGAGTAGCACGTTTGCTGGCCTCAATGACCTCTGAAATTACGGTGCTATCTCCTATAATGCTATCGAACGTGTAATGTGTATCACCTCTGCGATTTATATTATCACGCATTAATTTCTCAATTTTAGTAATATCACGAGCAATTTCCATCGCCCCAATCTGTTTATGGCCGTCCATTATCGGGGTTGTATTATTGATGGTAGTGATTTCTAGTCCGCGATTATTGTAATAGGTCTGTTTTTCGTTTTTTAAGGGATCTCCTGTTTTAAGAACTTGAAGTAAGGTGCTATCTTCATTTTTATGAAAGGAAAATACATCTACAAGTCTTTTGTAGAGAACGTCATTTTGATTCATACCCTCTATTTGTGCCATTTTTTGATTGTAGATAATTGTTGTACCTTCAGAGTCTACAACATGTATTCCAACGTCAACCTCATTTACAACCTGTTTTGCTGCTACGATTTCGACTAATTCTCGTTGTGTCAAAGTATCACCGCCATTTTTTACTTTCATTATAAGAGAAATAAGGAGTAAAGCAAAATATTTTTGCCTCCAAAATTAGTTGGTGAAAATATTTTTTGCTATTTTACGCAAAAAAATTTTGCTCATTTTAAAAAATATGGGGAAAAACTCAGATGTAATCAGGCATTAAGGTAAAAAAACAACAAAAGGGCAGCTTTCAAGAAGCTTGGCATGATTCTTGCATAATATAGTAATAAAGAAGCAATTCTTATAAAAGGTTTAAATAGGATTTGGAGGTTGTTTAAATGAATCAGGCTAAAACCAGTTCGACAACAATAATTCAGCAGACGGAAAAGTTTGGTGCAAATAATTATCATCCGCTACCGATTGTGATTTCAAAGGCTGAAGGTGCATGGGTGGAGGATCCCGAGGGTAATAAATACATGGACATGTTGAGTGCATATTCAGCGGTTAATCAGGGTCACCGCCATCCGAAGATTATTCAAGCCTTAAAAGACCAAGCGGATCGGGTAACATTAACTTCACGTGCTTTTCACAATGATCAGCTTGGGCCTTGGTATGAATTAATATGCAAAATTACCAATAAAGAGATGGCTCTACCAATGAACACAGGAGCCGAGGCTGTAGAAACAGCAATTAAGGCAGCACGTAGGTGGGCTTACGATGTAAAGGGCGTAAAAGAAAACCAAGCAGAAATCATCGCGTGTGTAGGAAACTTTCATGGTCGTACGATGACTGCAGTTTCTTTATCTTCTGAAGACGAATATAAGCGTGGTTTTGGTCCAATGTTGCCTGGAATTAAGCTGGTACCGTATGGTGACATTGCTGCACTAAGAAATGCAATAACTGAACATACAGCAGCTTTTCTTTTTGAACCCATTCAAGGTGAGGCAGGAATTATCATTCCACCAAAAGGCTATCTGAAACAAGCTTTTGAGACATGTAAGCAAAACAATGTCCTGTTTATTGCGGATGAAATCCAAGCGGGTCTTTGCAGATCTGGTAAGATGTTAGCGTGTGATTGGGAAGAAGTAGAGCCTGATATGTATATTTTAGGAAAAGCATTAGGCGGTGGGGTGTTCCCGATTTCTTGTGTCGTAGCCAACAAGAATGTGTTAGGTGTATTTAATCCTGGTTCACATGGTTCTACTTTCGGTGGTAATCCAATGGCTTGTGCTGTATCGATTGCGTCTTTACAGGTGTTAATCGATGAAGATTTGGCACAACGTTCTCTGGAACTCGGGGACTACTTTTTAAATCGATTAAAAGAGATTAAGAATCCAATTATTAAAGAGGTTCGTGGTCGTGGTTTGTTTATTGGTGTAGAGTTAACAGAGGCAGCTAGACCTTATTGTGAGGCATTAAAGCAAGAGGGACTGCTATGTAAAGAAACACATGAGACTGTGATTCGATTTGCTCCACCCTTAATCGTAACAAAAGAGGAATTGGACTGGGCAATTGAACGAATTGTGAAGGTTTTAAGCTAAAGTTTCTAAAAAAGGATCAATAGCTGATCCTTTTTTGCCTTACTTATGGCTAGACTGGCTCACGAGTCAGTGGAAGTGTTAGACAGTGAATGCCGCCACCTAATTTATAGAATTCAGAGATATCAACAGGAATAATTTCAATTCCGTTTGCTTTAAGTAATTCCATCGTTTTCACTCCAGAGGAGGGGAAAATAAGTCTTCCAGGTGAAACCGGTAAGACATTTATGGTCAAGGGGGGATCTTCTGGGTGAACATGGAATAATTCAATTTTTCTTTTATGAAGTTCATCTATAAACCAATATGGAAGTAGAGCTTTATTTATTAGTGCTTTATCACGGTCAATAAGGAGAAATGCTTCATCAAGATGAATGATAGTTGATGGCAAGTCTACGGTTATAAGTTCAATATTTTGTAGTGAGAGTATGTACTGCAATTGCTCAATCCCACTAGGACTTACACGTTCAGAACGACCGATAATGGCCGTATGTTCATTTAGCATCGTAAAACTTCCACCTTCAACAAATCCATTACCTTGAATGCATCCTAAAATGGGTATTCCTACTTTAGCAAACGTTTGTGAGGCTAGACGTGTTTCACCATATCGAATATAAATAGCTAGTCTGGATAGAATGACGCCACTTGGTATAACCATTCCTAAATCTCTAGTGAAGGTCCTTTCTGGAAGGTCTTCCTGATTTCCCTCAAGATAAATAACCTCTATGCCTTCGTGCTCTAATGCTTTAACTAGCTTGTCGTGTTGATCTTGTAAAACAATTAGATCTACTTTTTGGTTTTTTTCAAGGTCTTCTGGTTGTGTACCCTTGATATATTTTACCAATAATGGACCAGATTCAATATCCTTTGGATTCTGTTTTAGGTTTAGTACTTCTTTTCCAGGCCGATGCATCACAACCTTGGTTAATTTTCCTACATCATTGGTAACGCCCCATGACTCTCTCCATACATCTTTAATAAGGGTATAGTCGTGAAAGGGCTCCTGCACAAGGTTGCGGGTGTGTTTTTGATTTGCTTCTTTCATTTAATTCCTCCTTACTTCAATCCATTATTTAAAAAAGCCCCATAGATTCAATCATGGGGGCTTTATCGGTTGTTTACTAATTTAAGGCATTTCATCTTCTTTTACTCTATTTTTAAAAGCTTCATGTGAGACAATCCCTTCCATTTGTTCGAATTGACGACTGTGATCTTTTTCTTCACTAGTGCTGTTCTTTGGGAAATTGCCAGGATGGCCTTTTTCTTTGTGGTTAAAGTTTTTTCCGCGTCCCATATTCATGTCTCCTTTCAGATTCATTCCTCCGTAGTTTTTGCATTCCTATGGTTTGTATGTATTCCGTCTTATTTGGTAAATCGAGGAAGGGTCAAGAAAAACCATGCAACTCCTTTTCATCGATGTGTGAAGAGGGGTTATGTCCCCAATCTAGCACAGAAAATCCAAACAATCCCTATATGTCCTAGGGGGATTTTTAAGTACAGGTTCTCATTGAAATAGGTTAGACTAGTAATAATGTTTTAATGTGAGGAGTTTTAAAATTGAACCAAAAAAATGCACAATACTACATATCAAATCTTGGACTTGAACCACACCCCGAAGGTGGCTTTTATAAGCAAACTTTTATATCAGATATGGTGACCCATACGGAACAAGACAAGGAGAGAAGACTCTACACGAGTATCTATTTTCTGCTGAGATCTCAAGATGTTTCCCATCTACATAGATTACAATCTGATGAACTCTGGTATTACCATGGTGGCAGTTCTTTAACAGTCCATATTATCGATGAAAAAGGAGACTATAAAGAGGTGAATCTTGGTCTGCAACTTGATCAAGGAGAGGTCCCACAAATTCTCGTACCAAAACACTCCATTTTTGGATCATCAGTTAAGGATAAAAATACTTTTTCTCTTGTTGGCTGTATGGTCTCTCCAGGTTTTGAATTTGAGGACTTTGAATTATTTACTCAGGAAGAATTACTGCAGGAATATCCTCAACATGAGGAGGTTATTCGTAAACTTGCGTATAAGAAAAAGTAGATGCGAATACTAAAATTATCGTTCCTCGATATATAACAGCAACGATTTCAGAGCAAATTTCCAATTCAAACAAACGCTTGAATGAAATTTGAATTGCCTATTGGCATTGAGATAGAACGCTAAACAAACGTTTGATTGAATTAATTAGTGTAAAATGAAACAGATTTTTTAAAAATTATATCCAAATACTATTAAAAATTGCCTTTTCCACTGATGTTGGTAGGGCATTTTTTAATGATTTAATGCGTTTATCATGTAATGGGAATTCTTGAGAAAAAAGCCGAACTTATTTTACATTAGATATAGAGTGAATTTTCTAAAAGATGGAGGGGTTCGGATGAAGAGGAGAACGGCAGAACCATATAAAATTAAGGCGGTAGAACCATTAGCAATGCTGACCTATGAGGAAAGAAAAGAAGCTTTGAAGCGAGCAGGGTACAACACATTTCTCATTGACTCAGAGGACGTGTATATCGATCTATTGACAGACAGTGGAACAAGTGCAATGAGTGACCGCCAATGGGGAGCATTAATGGTTGGCGATGAAGCCTATGCAGGGAGTAGAAGCTGGAAAAAACTAGAGCAGGCAGTCAGGGAGATATATGGATACAAGTTTGTGTTGCCAACCCACCAAGGACGTGGTGCAGAAAATATATTATCACAATTAAAAATAAAACATGGTGATGTGGTACCTGGGAATATGTATTTTACAACAACGCGTGCACATCAGGAAATGAATGGGGCAAGGTTTGTCGACATCATAATTGATGAAGCGCATGATTCAACGATAGCACATCCTTTTAAAGGGAATGTAGACTTATCCAAATTACAGGCTCTTATTAATGATGTAGGGGCTGAACGAATACCTTATGTTTGTGTGGCAGTGACGGTTAACATGGCTGGTGGTCAGCCGGTTAGTATGGAGAACATGAGGGAGATTTATACCCTTTGTAGAAGCCATGGGATTGACGTAATGCTTGATGCCACACGTTGTGTAGAGAATGCGTATTTTATAAAAGAAAGAGAATCTGGCTACGAAAACCATCGAATTAAGGACATTTTAAAAGAGATGTTATCGTATTCAGATGGCTGTACGATGAGTGGTAAAAAGGACTGCTTAGTGAATATTGGTGGCTTCCTTGCAATGAATGATGAGGAGCTTTACGCAAAGTCACGTGAATTGGTGGTCGTATATGAAGGGATGCCGTCATATGGTGGCATGGCTGGTCGTGATATGGAAGCGATGGCACAGGGTATCTATGAATCGGTCGATGACCATTATATTCATCACCGAATTCAGCAGGTCAGATACCTAGGTGATCAGTTAATCGAAGCGGGTGTTCCGGTTGTTCAGCCGATTGGCGGTCACGCTGTATATCTAGACGCTAGACAATTTTTATCTCACTTACAACAAGAGGAATTTCCTGCACAAGCACTGGCTGCTGCTCTTTATCTCGATTCAGGAGTTAGGGCAATGGAGAGAGGAATTGTTTCAGCAGGAAGAAATAATATAACCGGAGAACATAACAAACCAAAGCTCGAGCTTGTTCGCTTAACGATACCAAGGAGAGTATACACGAATAATCATATGGATGTTGTTGCTGATTCAGTGATAGCCCTATATGAGAAGAGGGACGAAATTGGGGGTTTGAGAATGGACTACGAGCCACCAACACTTCGATTTTTCAATGCAAGATTTTCACCATTATCGAATGGTTCAAAAACTACTATCTGAGGCTTAGAAGAAAGCCAGCTCTTTTTTTAGAGGGCTGGCTAATGTTTACTTGTTCTTTACTAGATAAGGACGATCGTTTTCCCAACGAACATGAACAGGGATATTAAAATAGTTCGTTAGAATCTCACTAGTAATAATCTGGTTCGTTTGTCCCGAAGCATATACTTCACCGCTTTTTAGGAGCATGGTTTTACTAAAGACCGGAAGAATCTCTTCAATATGATGAGTTACATAAATAATGGTGGGTGAGTTTGCTTTGTTAGCGAGTTTTTCAATAGAATCTAGTAATTGTTCTCTTGCAATAAAATCTAGCCCATTAGTGGGTTCATCTAGAATGAGAATAGACGGATCTGCCATTAATGCTCGTGCAATCAATACTCGTTGTCTTTCTCCTTGAGAAAGAGTGCCGTATTCTCTGTTCGCATAACCGATACAACCGAGTTCTTCAAGAAGTCCACTTGCCTTTTCTCTCATTTCATCAGTAGGGGTTTGGTATAAGCCGATTGATGCAAATGCGCCGCTCAGTACAACTTCAAATGCGTTGTCTGTCTGATAGATTTTCCCCTGTAATGAGGCAGAAACGAAGCCGATTCTCTTCCGAAGCTCCTCTCCTAAATACACTTTTCCAAATGTGAGCCCTAAAACAGTAGCTTTACCACTCGTAGGGAAATTATAGGCATTGATTATGTCTAGTAATGCAGTTTTTCCAGACCCATTAAGCCCATAGAGCACCCAATGCTCTCCTTGTTCTATCTGCCAATTAATATTCTGCAGAATTTGTACATCATCACGCTTAAGTGTCACATTCTCCAAATCTAAAACCATTAGAATCCCTCCTATAATATAGATTAATAATATCAAATTATTCAGATAAAAGTGAAGAACGTGACTTAATGAGTTACATATCTGCATTTAAAAACGGGGGATTGAGGCCACACTACATAATCCCTTTACATAATCTTAATAGGGAATTTACATTGCTTGTTTATAATTTTCGTTATATAGGTTAAAAGTCTTGGATGGGGGTTTGTGTTCGTGAGAAAAAAGTTGGGTAAAAGTATAGATAAAGAGAATAGTGGTAGGAATAGATTTTTTGATAGGTTTTTCAAGAAATTAAATTTAAGTGCCCGACTATTTATCCTGTTTGTTTCATTGTTAGTCATATCTGTTGTGACAGTAGGAACCATTTCGTACATAAAAGCAAAAGAAATAACAATTGAAACGATTGAACAAAGGTTAGTCAGTGAAGCAGAATTAATGGGTTACATTGCAGAAGGATTAAAATTCGTTTACGTCAGTTCAGACGACTATTTTATGCAACAGCTAAATGGAAATGTCCGTATACAACAGAATAAGCTTGAGGCAGATGGAATAGAGGCGGAGTTTTTCTATATTCAAAATCAAAAAATAGTTCCATTCAAGGTGAGTAAAGATGCTATTCCATCTTTACCAAAACAGACTGTGGAGACATTACTTAATCAGAAAAACGGTGTAATTCATGAGCGAATCAACGGAGAGGATTTTACAGTATCATTCCATACCATAGAAGAAATAGATGGAATTTATGGAATTCTCATACCCACGAAGTCGTATACAGGTCCAGTTGACCAATTGGCCTATTTTACATTACTCGTGATTGCAATTAGCATTATCGTTATGACGATTGTGATTGTCCTATTTGTTCGGACTATAGTGAAGCCATTAAGTGCATTAAGTAAAACGATGAAAGAAGTAAGAGATGGTAATCTTCAGCACTCTGTTGATATTCGAACAACTATCCCTGAAATTACTTCATTACATAAGAGTTATAATGCAATGATAGATCAAATGAGGAATATGATAAATGAATTACTAACGTCAACGAAAGAATTGGAAAAAACCGGTGATGAATTGACGGTTTCATCGCAGGAAGCCCTAGAGTCCAGTCATCAATTAATTTCAGCTATTGATACGGTAAGACTAGGCGCAGAACATACAGCAACTAGTTCGGAGGAAAGTGCTTTAGGCTTTAGAACAATGTCCAACCGGATAGAGGATATTACACTCAATATGAAAACGGTGATTGCAAGCTCAAAAAATATGAATCTCTCAGCGGTACGAGGTGAGAAGAATATAGGTCAAATGATTTCAACAATAGAATCGTTCGAGAGTGATTTCGCTCGTCTAACAAAAACAATTAAAGAAGTAAAAGATTATTCAGTTGAAATTACTTCACTTGTTGAATTAGTAACGGAAATTGCGAAACAAACGAAACTATTAGCTTTAAATGCTACCATTGAAGCCGCACGTGCTGGGGACGCTGGAAAAGGGTTTGCGGTCGTTGCCCAAGAGGTACAAAAGCTTGCAGAGCAGTCAACGAAAGCGACTGATGAAATTACAAACGCAATTACAAATATGGAATCTATTACATTGTTGGCTTCAACTGAATTTGAACAAATGTTGATTGATATTAAATCCAATCTTCAATTGGCGAATGAGTCAAAGGTATCCATTAACGAGTTAATGAGTGGAATATTTGAGGTAAGTAAGAATATTGAACGTATGCAAAGTGAACTTACGGGGTTAGAAGGTATTGTTCCAGATTTACAGCAATCTGTAACACAATTCTCTTCAGTGTCTCAGGAGACATTAGCAAGTGCCGAAGAAATGTTAGCATATAGTGAAAATCAAATCGAGCAAATGGAAAGCACAAACGGTGTAGGAAAAAGACTTCATAATCTGTCCAAGTCTTTATCGAAACTGACTCGGAAATTTACTATTAATTAATAAATTAGAGCGAAAGGCCATTTCACATAGACTTTATGTAGAATGGCCTTTTGTTATTGCAGAACTATTTAAGGTATAATCTATCTACATAATTGGTACAGGGGGAGTTTACAGATGACATATGATAAAGTTCGCTGGGGTATTATTGGTTGTGGAAATGTAACAGAGGTAAAGAGTGGTCCAGCATTTCAGAAAATCACAAATTCCGAATTGGTTGCAGTGATGCGAAGATCTGGTGAATTAGCAAAAGACTATGCCAAAAGGCATAATGTGCCTAAATGGTATGACAATGCAGATGAGCTTATTCAAGATCCTGATGTGGATGCTATCTATATTGCGACACCGCCAGGGCCTCACAAAGATTATACACTAAAAGCCGCAGAAGCTGGAAAACCAGTCTATGTTGAAAAGCCAATGGCACGTAATTATGAGGAATGTAAAGCGATGATTGAAGCGTGCAAGAAGGCAGGTGTACCTTTGTATGTTGCTTATTATCGACGGGCACAGGAGAGGTTTCTAAAAGTTAAAGAGTTGCTCGAGAATGAGGCGATTGGGGATGTTCGATTTGTTTCTACAACACAATACCGCAAGGCGACTGAAGATCCAAACAATCTATCATGGAGGGTTAAACCAGAAACTGCAGGCGGTGGACTGTTTTTTGATTTAGCTAGTCACACGCTAGATATTTTGGACTTCTTAATAGGCCCTATTAAAGAAGTACAAGGTTTTGCTTCTAATCACAGTGGTATTTATGAGGCGGAAGATATTGTAACGGGTACTTATCGATTTGAATCTGGCATTCATGGTGTAGGTAACTGGTGTTTTACCGCATTCAAAAATGAAGATATAAATGAAATCGTCGGTAGTAACGGAAAGATTACATTCTCAACATTTGGAAATGAACCAATTAAATTAACAACAGAGACTGGAACAGAAGAATGGAGTTTTACTCGCCCTCAACACGTACACCAACCTTTAGTAGAGACGATTGTTGCTGAATTAACAGGTCAGGACAGTGTTTGTCCAAGTAACGGAGAATCTGGAGCGCGAACGAACTGGGTAATGGGTGAAATGGTAAAAGGGTATTATTCAACTAAAACGAAAAAATAGGGCGTTCATATAGGCGCCTTTCTTCCTTTTAAAAAAATAATTCAGATTACCAAGGTTAAATACACTTTTTTTAGAAATATTGTGATAAAATAGTTGATAATATTATCAGAATAATATAAGATTTCCGTTATTAAGAATTAAAATTTGTTCGATATCCGGGCGTAAAAATTCGCCAGGACGGCATTTACTAGGATTTATATTTAAACGAAAGCTGGGATTAACATGACGACAGATTTTGCACTTGACATCACGCTTACCACTCAGAAGAAGGAAATTCCTCCATTCGACCAATTGGTGTTTGGAACGAACTTTACCGACCATATGTTTATTTGGGATTATACAGAAGGAAAGGGTTGGCATGATGCACGAATTGTTCCGTACCAACCAATTCTATTGGACCCTGCGGCCACTGTTTTTCATTATGGTCAATCGGTATTTGAAGGGCTAAAAGCCTATCGTACGAATGATGAAGAGATACTATTGTTCAGACCAGATCAAAATATGAAGAGATTCAATAAATCCAACCAGCGTCTGGTTATGCCACAGTTTGATGAAGAGTTTGCTCTCCATGCCTTGAAGAAGCTAATCGAGATTGATAGAGAATGGGTTCCAAATCTACCGGGAACTTCTTTATATATCCGCCCATTTATGATAGCTACGGAGGCACATCTTGGCGTTGATCCGGCTAATAACTATAAATTTATGATTATATTATCCCCAGTGGGTTCTTACTATAAAGAGGGGATTAATCCTGTAAAAATTGCTGTGGAAAATAAATATGTTCGTGCGGTATCAGGTGGAACAGGTGACGCAAAAACGGCTGGTAACTACGCAGCAAGTTTACTTGCATCAGAAATCGCTAGTGAAAATGGATACTCACAAGTATTGTGGCTTGATGGTAGAGAGAGAAAGTACATTGAAGAGGTAGGAAGCATGAATATCTTCTTCAAAATCAATGGTGAAGTGATTACTCCAGAATTAAATGGTAGTATCCTAGACGGAATCACACGTAAGTCGATTATCGAGCTATTAAAGTATTGGAACATTCCTGTTACTGAAAGAAGAATTTCTATTCATGAAATTCAACAAGCTTATAACGACGGTGTTCTTGAAGAGGTTTTTGGTACTGGAACGGCTGCTGTTATTTCACCAGTTGGAGAGCTTTTCTACAATAATGAAAAATTAACCATTAATAATTGTGAAACAGGCGCTTTATCGAAAAAACTATACGATACCATTACAAGTATACAAAACGGTACAGAAGAAGATCCGTTTGGCTGGACTGTTAAACTATAGGAAAATAGAGCGAATGTTAGTGTTTACCTTAGCGGGTAAGCACTATTTTTTTTAGCATAATTTAGATGGTAATAGATTTACACATCTTAGCACATTTGGTTGTGGGTGGGAAATTGATGCCATAACTATGTGATAAGGCAACGCATTCGGATAAATGTGGAAAATGATGTGCCATAACCATGTGTTAAGGCAATGCGTTTGGATAAAGGTGGAAAATGGTGTGTCATAACTATGTGATAAGGCAATGTGTTTGGATAAAAACGGAAAATAATGTGTCATAACTATGTAATAAGGTAATGCGTTTGGATAAGGGCGGAAAATATTAAGATCATCGAAAACAACAACATAAAAAGCAGGGCCAGCCCAATTCGGGCTAGCCTGTTGTTCGGGACACAGGGACAGGTCCACTGTCCCGACAAAATCGGATGACTCTTATTCTATGTCCTTCTATAAGATGATAATCCAATAGATGTAGGCGGTTATTAGTAAACCAATATAAACCCAAGATAGCTTACGTTGCCAAGTCTGTGCCTGGAAAGTCGTAAATAATAATGCGATAGGAACTAGGGTCCAGGGTAGTAGAAGTAATAGACTAAGTACGAATAATCCGATAGAGACCCCAATAGAACCAACCCCAACGGATACTTGCGCTAAGTAAGCTGATGCTCCTAATCCAAAAGGAGAAAGTAGTAGTAAAAAGTAGCATTTTAATCTGAAGGTTACAAAAAAAGTACGTAGAGATTCAGTATCAAATACATTAAATCTGAAATGTAAGCGTAGTTCACGAAATTTATCAGGAACTAATTGCATTTTCAACACTCCTTTTAGAATGGTATCCGTTTCTAGTAAAAAGAGATTTTATATATCATATTATACGTGAATAAAAGTAAAAAGTTTTACAATTGTTCCATATTATTCAATTTTAGCAGAGTTTATGTTAGAGTTGTGGATTTAGATGCAGTCTTGCTCGGTTTTTAGCCGGCAGTTCCTAAAATTTGATTCTGTTTCAGTATTAATAAATAATAGATGTAGGTTGAAAATAGGAACTATCCATCCAGACTATTAGGGGGTACATACTTTGGAAATAGGAATAAGTACTTTTGTTGAAACAACGCCAGACCCGCGCACAGGTGAGGTCATCAGTCATGCTGAGCGAATACGCAATGTTGTCGAAGAAATTGTTTTAGCTGACCAAGTTGGATTAGATGTATTTGGTGTCGGGGAACACCACCGTGAAGATTACGCGGCATCAGCACCAGCTGTGGTGCTAGCGGCGGCTGCATCACAAACAAAGAGAATTAGATTAACAAGTGCAGTTACTGTGCTTTCCTCTGCTGACCCAGTTCGTGTGTTCCAAGATTTTGCAACCCTTGATGCAATTTCAAATGGCCGTGCTGAAATCATGGCGGGAAGAGGTTCTTTTATCGAGTCATTCCCACTCTTTGGTTATGATTTAAAAGACTATGATGAGCTTTTTGAAGAAAAATTAGATCTCTTACTTCATATTCAAAAGTCAGAGAAAGTAACGTGGCAAGGAAAGCATCGACCTTCTATCAATAATCGTGGTATCTACCCAAGACCAGTTCAAGATCCGCTACCGATTTGGATAGGTAGTGGAGGGAACCAAGAATCAGTGGTTCGAGCTGGTTTATTAGGATTGCCACTAGTACTAGCTATCATTGGTGGAAGACCCGCACAATTTGCACCTTTGGTTGAATTATATAAAAGAGCGGTTGCTCATGCGGGGCACGATATTTCGAAATTAGCTGTAGCTTCTCACTCTCACGGGTTTGTAGGTGAAACCACGGCAGAAGCAGCGGATAAATTCTTCCCTTCCACACAGCAGGCAATGAGTAAATTAGGACAAGAGCGTGGCTGGGGCCCATATACTCGCGAGACCTTTGATTTTGCTCGTAGCGTTGAAGGTGCCTTATATGTAGGTGACTCAGAATATGTAGCAAATAAAATCATCGACCTACGTAAGAATGTAGGTGTCACACGTTTCATGCTTCATTGTCCGGTTGGTACAATGCCACATGAAGATGTTATGCGTTCCATCGAGCTATTAGGGAAAGAAGTAGCCCCTCGTGTTAGAGAAGAAGTCGCAAAATGGGAAGCTGAAAACGAAAAAAAATAAATCGTAGCGTTAATCCTCAAATAATGGATTAACGCTTTTTTATATTGAATTCTTAACTAAAGGAATAATTCTCTAATTTTAAGAATAGTTACTTAAATATTGGTGTACCTACAAAGGAGGGGAAAAAGTGACGATTCGGAAAGCAACGAACGATGAGACACAAAAAATCCTAAGGCATTCACTGGAAGTACTTAAAGAGGCAACGATGGGTCACGTTAAGCCGAGGAAACGAAAAGCTTTGGAGTTGATTTCACCATTGCTATCAAATGGCGGCTATTATCTAGTCTATATAGAAGATAAGAAGATTGCTGGGTGGATAGGAGTCGGCAGTATAATGGATATAAACACAGATGAGATGGTAGGTGTTTTACCTGAAGTATACGTATTACCTAAATATAGACATCGCGGAATCGCAAAAAAACTTTGTAATGAGGCATTTACTTATTTGAAGAGAGATGGCTATCAAAAAGTACAGCTTAATATCTTTTCAGGCAATGCTGCAAAAAAAATCTACGAGGATCTTGGGTTTAAAGAGATATCTACAACAATGGAAAAAAACATTACGTAAAAAGTTGAAAAAATTTCAGTGATGAGATTTTATGAAATCGCATTCACCAGTTACTTTATGTATTATGGTAGTAGTGAAGGAACATATCTACGGAAAAGCTGATTTAATTGCTTTTCCGTAGTTAGGTGATAAACAATTTACCGGATATTTTTTCAAAGATAGTCTATTGTTCGTTAATCAGTGCCATTATTCACGGTTTGTTTAAACAATTGCTGCCCCAATACGGCCAATCCAGCTACAATGAATCCATTGTAAACGGCCTCTGTAGTAAATCCGTAAACCAATGCACCTACAATTAATGAAACTCCTAACAGAATCCATGTAATAGTTCGATTCGGTATGGAAGCTGTTCGTCTTAAGAAATAACTAACCACCCAAAGAGCAGGAACTACCCAATAAAAATTTTCACTTAAAAACTCAAGAAAGTTCATGGTTGTCACCTCCTTTGACTCATCGTATGAGAGGTGGGAACAAAGTGCTTGTTCAAATCAACCAATTTTTCAAAAATGATAATAATGTACATAGAATCTGGTTCAAGCTAAAATCCTGATTGTGTAGGTTTGGTTTTTTTTAGATAAGTCCATTTTAAGTATATCTAGCCATTCTTTCCTAGTTACAGTTCTTGTGGTTGATCTGAAGTATCCTGAACCCTAGTAATACAAACCAGTGCTAAAATAAGACTTCCGGAGGCGGCTAGGAACAACACACTAAACCCAAACAGGTCAATCAAGTATCCTAAAACCGGGGGAGAGGTGATGGCTGCTAGAGAGGAAACTAAATAATACAGTCCCGTTCTTGTTCCGTAGCTTTTTTCGCTTCCGGTTGAAACAATAAAGGGATAGGCATTTATGTTTACAAAAGCCCAAAACACCCCTCCTAAAAATAAGATAGTCCTCAAATAAACAACGGATTCTACCCAATTAAGAAGTAAAAAAGAAACAATTAGACCAATAACACCGATTACGATTACCTTCTTTTTGCCAATTCTAGCGCCTAAGAGACCGCTTGGAATCGCAGAAATCACAAAGCTTAATGAAAAGAAAGTTAGCGAAAAAGCGGAGGCACTTCTAGAAAGGCCTAACTCATTAACCCCGTATAGTGTAAACAAAGCTTCCATTCCTTGTATTGCAATAAACCAAAAGAAGATGGCTGCTAATAAATAGATTGTTGGAGAATTCAACTCTTCCTTATAGTTAATCTTTGGCAAGATAGTTTCCGTGTAGGAAATTGCATCACGCTGTTCGTTAATGTTTTTAAAAACAATCCAAAGGGTCAATAAAAAAATCACTGAAACCGCAAGAAACGGTAGGGTTTCATCAATACTGAATAAGAAAGAGCCAATGCTAAATGCAAGGATTGCACCACAGCCACCCATAAAATTAATAATTCCATTTGCTTTTGTTCGCTGGGGTTCAGGTGTGATATCTGGCATCAATGCGATAGTAGGGGAACGGAAAATGGCCATTGATAGATTCATACACAACATACAAATGAGTAAAGTCGTTATGCCAGTGTGAAGGGGAATGAGTGTATAAAATAAAGATGCAAGAGGAACGCCAATTAATAAATAAGGCATTCGCCGACCGAAACGAGTTCGGGTTCTGTCACTAAGTTGCCCAATATAAGGCTGTAAAAAGAGGGCGATATAATTATCAATGGTCATCAAGAAACCAATTAAAGCTGTACTCGAGATAAAATTGTCGAGGAAAAAAGGAACAAATCCATTATATAACGACCATCCAAGACTTATGCTAAAAAAGCCGAACCCTAACAACCAAGTTTTTCTCATGCTAGCTCTCCCTATGTTGAATTCAATCCGTCTTGGGTTCCGACGAAATAGAAATTAGACGTACTTCCAATTTATGCGCATGGGTAGTACTTTTTGCTTGTATTACTTATATTCACGAGAAACTAATTTATTTGTTTAAAGTGTGAAAATAATGTATCGTATGTAATATATTAATTTCGATCACCTAAGGGTCGAACTGAACACAAAAGGTATAAGAAGACAGAAAGTAGGTAAATGAAATGAAAGAACGAAGTCTTATTTTTTTTGACATAGATGGAACACTATTGAATCATAAAAAACAATTACCAGCTTCAGCAAAGGAAGCTGTCTTTAAGTTAAAGGAACAGGGTCATGAGGTAGCAATAGCAACAGGTCGTGCTCCTTTCATGTTTGAAGACTTGCGTGAGGAACTTGGAATTGGTACATTCGTAAGCTATAACGGGCAGTACGTTGTACTAAACGGAGAAGAAATCTATACAAATCCCTTACATATTACATCCCTTTCTCAATTAACGGAAAAGGCTCTTGCTAATAATCATCCTGTTGTCTACATGGACCATGAGGATATGAAAGCAAATGTGCCAGAGCATCATTTTATTACCGAAAGTATTGCGACCTTAAAAATCAATAGCTTTCCAGCTTATGATCCGACTTATCACGAAGGCCGTAATTTATACCAAACACTTCTTTTCTGTCCGGAAGGTGAGGAAACACAATACGAGGTCGAGTTTAAAGACTTTGACTTTATCCGTTGGCATCCTGTATCTGTAGATGTGATTCCAAGTGGTGGTTCAAAAGCAAATGGGATTGGAAAAATCGTTGAGAGATTAGGCATCTCAACAGAACATATCTATGCCTTTGGCGATGGATTAAATGATATCGAAATGCTTACTACTGTTCATAATAGCGTCGCGATGGGGAACGCTCTTGACGAAGTAAAAGAGGTAGCCAAGCATGTAACAACGTCGGTTGAAGAGGACGGTATTCTTCATGGGCTTAAAATGGTAGGGTTACTTTAGAGACGAGAGAAGATCGAGATATTCTTGATCTTCTCTTTTTATATTTTAAAAAATTCTAGATTGACCATTCTCATAACAGAATGTTTAATTTATAATAGAAGTATATTATTTCGGATATCGAAATATTTGGTTTAGACGCACCATTACTTATACTTGAAAGGGGATTAAAAAATGACCTTATTGCGGTCGGAGGTACCTGTTGAACAGACATGGAACTTACATGATTTATTTGAAACAGACGAAGCGTGGGAAAAAGAGCTTAAGTCTGTTGAGAAACATATCCAATCAGTCACACACTTTAAGGGACGTGTAGGGGAAAGTGCAACTAGCTTGTTAAACTGCTTGAAGGCGAAGGATGAACTACTAGAAAGACTTATACGTGTTATGAGCTATGCTGATTTACATATGTCAGTTGATGGGACGAGCTCTGTTTATCAAGCAAATGCTGCCCGTGCCTCATCCTTGGTTTCGGAAGTAAGTGCAAGCTTGTCTTTTATAAAATCGGAGCTACTTGAACTGGATGGCAAAACGCTTGAATTATACTTACAAGAAGAACAAGGGTTAGCTGAATTTCAAAAAACCTTATCCGATATTTTGGAGGCAAAGCAATATACGCTATCACAGGATGCTGAGGAGATGTTGGCTGCATTTGGAGAGGTTCTGAGTTCACCATATATGATTTATCAAAGAAGTAAGACCTCGGATATGCAGTTTCCAACATTTAGGACGGATGATGGGGTAGAACATCCACTTACATTTAACTCATTCCCAAAATATGAGGATTCAGCAGATACAAATATACGTCGCAAGGCATCTGAAGCTTTTGCTGCAACTCTTGATAAGTATAAAAACACCTATGGGGCAACGTATGCGACTGAGATAAAGAAACAAGTCATAGAAGCGCGTTTACGCGGATTTGACTCTGTTACTGACATGTTATTGGAAGAACAACAGGTCACGAAGGAAATGTACCAAAACCAATTACACACAATACAAACCGAATTAGCACCACACATGCGTCGCCTAGCTAAACTAAAACAACGCGTATTAGGGTTAGATACTATGTACTACAGTGATTTAAAGGCACCACTTGATCCGGATTTCAACCCTGCGGTAACGTATGAGGAAGCATCAAAGCTTGTTCTAGATGCCGTACAGGTGATGGGAACGGAATACATTGAAATTATGCAGGAAGGCATACATAATCGCTGGGTTGACTTAGCGGACAACGTTGGCAAACGGTCTGGTGCGTTTTGTTCGAGTCCATATGGTGCCCACCCATACATTTTGATGACATGGAATAACTCAATGCGAAACACATATACCCTTGCACACGAATTGGGACATGCAGGACACTTTGTACTTGCGGGTCGAAATCAACGCCTATCCAATACTCGACCTTCACGATATTTTGTGGAAGCACCTTCGACCATGAATGAAATGCTCTTGAGTAGACATATTCTTTCTCAGTCAAATGATGAACGAATGAAACGATGGGTTATTCTGCAATCATTAGGTACTTATTATCATAATTTCGTAACTCATATTCTTGAAGGTGAACTCCAGCGTCGCATTTATGACTTAGCGGATAAAGGGACCCCGTTGACAGCTAAAATAATAAGTGAACAGAAGGTAGAAGCGCTATCTGCATTCTGGGGTGAAGATGTGCAAATGGATAAACTAGCCGAACTAACCTGGATGCGTCAGCCTCATTACTATATGGGCTTATATCCATATACATACTCCGCTGGTTTAACAGCTTCAACCATTGCCTCACAAATGATTTTAGAGGATGGCCAGCCAGCAGTAGATCGTTGGTTAACTGCATTAAAAGCAGGTGGAACATTGAAACCACTGGAGTTAATGAAACTTGCTGGGGTGGATATGTCAACAACAGAACCAATTAAAAAAGCTGTTGCATATGTTGGTACCTTGGTTGATGAGCTTGAAAAGAGTTTCCTATAACAGTAAAACTACCCTTAGTCAGCTGACTAGGGGGTTTTTGTGTAAAAAAAACTTCGATGTTAAAACTAAGAAAGGTGAAATTTTAAAGTATGTTTACTGATTCATTTGCTAGGTCTCTGTAGTACAATAAGAGTAAATGAGACAGATAATGTAAAATGGAGGATAATAATGGACGAAATGGAAAAGCATTATTCCGAAGATCGATTTTGGGAAAAACTGAAAAAGTTTGCGTTAAAAGCGGGTCATTCTGTTGTATACACAGCTTTGTTACTTTACTATGTACTTCAAAAGCCTGATTTGCCAGCAAAAGCAAGGGTGACAATTCTTGCTGCCTTAGGATATTTTATTTTTCCGCTCGACCTTATTCCGGATCTTGCTGCAGGCATTGGATATACAGATGACCTAGGTGCACTGGGTGTTGCTCTTTTCCAAGTAGCCATTCATATTGATGAAAATGTAAAGTCAAAGGCTAGAGCAAAGCTTGTTGATTGGTTTGGCGACGATATTGATACCTCGGATGTGGATGAAAAACTTTAATTCTATTTCAAAGAACTCCCCTTTATTTAGCCAAGGGTAGTTCTTTTTTTAAGGCAATCGACCGTGGTTTTTTGGGTTCATAATGTATAATCCCTTTATCTTTGAGGCGATCAAGGTATGCTTTGATTGTGCTCGTTGAACTCACTGAAGTACAAAGTCTTGAAAGCTCACGCATTGTAGGGGCTTTACGGTGTTTCGCCATATACCTTTCGATTTGTTCGAGAATTTCTTGTTCCGTATGCTCCATACGCATCTGTAGTGTTCTAATTTGCAAATTTAACAACTCCTTTATTCCTCGGTACAGCTGCTGAAAGTATGCTATCTATTTTAAAGGTTCGTTTTTTACCTCGAAGTAGGCAGTAGGCTCTTATTGTATTTTCTTGGATGTCTAGGATTTGAATTTGGCGTTGTGTCAATAGCCCATTTTGTGACATATAGATGATTTCGATTGGTGTGTGTTGTAGCAATGCACGCTGTAATATCCCGCGCATATCATCATCTCCTTTTTTACATTATATACGAACGTATATTCTATTATCAACTAAAATAGGAACGTTCATTCGTGTTTATTGTAGTTTTTTTATGTAGGGTGGTTTTTACGGTGCCAGAAAACAATCAAATAAGCCCACCAAAAGAATGGGTGGGCTGAGATTGCAATCCAATTACCAGCGATAGTACCTTTTATACCAAGTTACGAACTTAGTGAGTCCCTCCTCAATTGAGGTTTTAGGTTTAAAACCAATTGCTTCATATAGATCAGTAATGTCAGCATAGGTTTCTTTTACATCGCCGAGTTGCATCGGATAAAGTTGGATATTGGCCTGTTTGCCTATTATATTTTCTAAAGTCCGGATGAAATTGATTAAGCTTACAGGATTGTTGTTGCCGATGTTGTAGATTTTATAAGGGGCCTTACTTGTGCTTGGGTCCGGGTCTGATGGATTCCATCCAGCATTAATTGCGGGAGGCTGATCGAGTAAACCGATGATTCCTTCCACAATATCATCAATATACGTAAAGTCCCTACGCATATCGCCATTATTAAAAACTTTGATCGTTCTCCCTTCTAGAATGTCCCGTGTGAAGGTATAATACGCCATATCCGGACGGCCCCATGGACCGTACACAGTAAAAAAGCGAAGTCCGGTAATTGGAATATTGAAAAGATGGCTATAGGTGTGAGCCATAAGTTCGTTCGATTTTTTTGTTGCAGCATACAAGCTTACCGGATGATCAACAGAGTCCTTAGTAGAAAAAGGGACACTAGTGTTTGCACCATATACAGAGCTTGAAGAGGCGAACAACAGGTGATCAACAGGGTGATGGCGGCAGGCTTCAAGGATATTAAGAAAACCAACTAAGTTTGAATGGATATAGGTATGGGGATGCTGAAGACTATAGCGCACCCCAGCCTGTGCGGCCAGATTGATTACAATATTGATTTTCTCCATTTTAAATAAATCTTTCAGTTCATCATAATCCCCGAGATCAAATTGATAGAATGTGAAGTTATTGTGTTGCTTTAATTGAGTGAGACGATCCTTTTTTAAACGCACATCATAATAGTTGTTGAGGTTATCAACGCCGATGACATGGTACCCCTTTGCTAATAAACGCGAGGATAAGTGAAAGCCAATGAAGCCGGCAGCACCTGTTACAAGAATACTCATATCTTTTACCCTTCCTCTGTTAAAGGAATAGGGGTTTTGGTCCAGTCCTCATAGGTTTTCGGGTCTAGTATTTTTACTTGCTCGAGAAATGCTTCAAAGAATCCTCTTTCACGAAGGTCTTTAAAAAGTTCAAGTGGCCGGTTTTGATCACGAGTAAATGAATAGACATGGTCGACCATTTTAAAACCATTGTTAGTAATAATAACATGGCGTAGAGGGGTATCAATTTGCTTAAAGCCATTCTTTTTCATCTTAGTAAGAATGTCTAGTAGGTTTCTAGTTATTTCCACAGGTAGTTTTGATTGTTTTTTAAGATACGTATTTAAATCTGGTCCAGACAAATACTCCATTACAACATAGTTCTTTTTTGCTTCATGAACTTTGGGTATGAAGGACAAATGCTGACAAGATAATAAAACGTCTTGTTCCTGCTTGGCATGTGTTTCTTTTCCGTAGACTTTTACACAAAGGTCATCTGATAAGCGATATACAGCCCCTTGATGTCCTTTGCCAATCAGTAGTTGAGAGAGAGAGCTATCGACCTTAACACTTTTTCCTTTTTCAGGCATAACCAACATTTTTTTAATACTGATTTTCTTTGTGAAGTATTTTTCCCACTCCTGGTAGGTATCAGGTTCAAGCTTTTGTACCTGCATAAGAAAGGAATCCTTTAAAAGGAGTAGCTTCAAGTCGCGAATTAACTTAATGGGAACGGGGTGAATTCGTTTAAAGGCGTTCACATGGTCTACGACTTTTAATTTATTATCAACAATAAAAATGTGACGAAGTGGTGCATCTAGCATGGTGAATTTTGCTTTTTTAAATGATTTTAGCAACTGTAATAACATTCTAGTTATGTCTTCTGGCATATACATGCAACCTAATAGATAATCTTTTAATGAGGGACCATTAAGGTATTCCATCACGATATAATTTTTCCCTGTGTCATAAATCTTTGGCATGAAAGGATTCTTCTTTGCTGCTTTTAGCGCTTCTTGCTCCATTTTGGCTTGTAGAGGATCGACATATATTTTTACACACTTGTCGTCAGAGAGTTTGAAAACAGCACCTTGAGAGCCCTTTCCAATTAAAGGATAGGATGTGGGGTTATGAATTTCTAGTAGTTTTTCAGGCTTAGTAACCTTTATTGAAGTAAAGTCCTTCATTTCAATCCTCCTAACAATTCATCATAGAAACGGGCCTGCTGTTGAAGTTGAGCAGATAATTCGAAATTTTGTTCGACCCTTTCACGTGCTGCAGTAGCGAATGGAAGCCATAAAGATTGATTGATTAGCATGTGTTCAATTGCAAGCGCTAGTTCATCAATATTGTTCTCAGGCACTAAGAAGCCATCAACATTATGTGTAACGAGTTCTGGGATTCCTGCATGTGTCGTTGAGATAACTGGAAGACCGGTAGCCATTGCTTCTTTTACTGTATTTGGAATTCCTTCAACATCCCCATTTGTTGCAGTAAGACTTGCGGCACAGAATAGATCTGCGTTTTTCATTTGTTCATGTACCTGAGACTTTGGTAAATGCTGCAGCAATTGAAAAGAATCACCTAAATTTAATTGGGTTGCTAGACTTTTGAGTGAATCCTCCATTGGTCCTCGCCCGATGATCGTTAAGGTAGCGTGGGGGAATTTTGTGCGAATTTTAGCAAAGGCCTCCATTAAAACATGGTGTCCCTTTTTTTCTACTAATCTTCCGATGGAGAGTATATTTTGGGTTCCGGTGATTTCGGGTGAACGATATTGAAACTGATTGGTGTCGACACCTCCGTATAATACTCGGATTTTCTCCGACGGGCAGCCCCACTCCATCATTCTTTCAGCTAAGAAGTTACATACTGGGAAAATTAATTCTGTTCGATCAAATAACATTCTCATATTATCTAAATAAGTGAAATGCTGATCTGCGAATGTCCCATCTCGTCCTCGAATACTCGTTACCATAGGTAAACCAGATTGTTCCTTAAAGGGAAGCAATAAGATACCTAGTTGACCATGATGTGCATGGATAAGGTCTAATTTCTGTTTTTTACTAAATTTCTTAGGTGAGTTAATTTCATTTAAATAATGGACCTTTTCATTTAATAGAGACAAATCTACCATATATTTAGGCTGTCTAACTACGTGAATATAATCGTATCCAGGCACATTTCGAATTTGTGGAATGTACTGAGTGGGGTCTACTCGAAGGTTTAAGTGCATAGCAGTAGGCAAATCTATCGACTCCTTCCTGATTGTGGTAGTCTTTTCAATTACTTTATGCATAACTGCACTTACTAGTTTGGACAATTCCCCTAAATAGATAGGGTACAGGAGTGGAAAATCAGAAATTGCTTGTTCTTTTACCCCGGAGATTAGTTGAAGGAGACGTTTAAAAGGAATGAAAAAAACGCCTTCTTGGCTAAAAAGGCGTTCGTGGATTATGGGTGAATGATTACTGGAGTACCAATTGGAATTAAACGAGCCAATTCTTCAACATCTTGGTTATACATTCTAATGCATCCTCTAGATACGGATTTGCCGATCGAACTAGGGTCATTTGTTCCATGAATTCCATAATGTTCTTTTGATAAACTCATCCACATTGTACCGAAAGGACCACCAGGATTTGGTGCTTTATTAATGATGATAAAGTTGCCAATTGGTGTGGCATGAAGCATTCGCCCAACAGCTATAGGGTATTGTTTTTGAAGAGCACCCTGTTTCAGTAATCGCAACCAACGATTATTGATAGAAACCTCGATTTGATAAGGAAGAGTAGTGGGGTCTGGAAAGCCTGGAATCGTAAGCGATTGGCCAGGATAAATCAAATTAGGATTGATGGAAGGATTTGCTTGAATGATTATATAAAGTGGTTTTCGATAGTCCCTAGCAATTTGATTAAGTGTTTCGCCGGGTCTTACAGTATGAATCAAAGTGAATACCTCCTTTAAACGTATTGTTTATCATATTTAACAAACCTAAGAAAAGAGCCTGGGCTATTCATGTATACATTTAAGAGGATTAAAAAAAACACCAGGTCAATGACCTTGGTGTCTTGTGTAGTTTACAGCTTGGTTGAAACCTTGGGTGAGGATTGGTGAGTGGAATCTGGTTTTCTCGTACCCGTAACACCATTCATTTCTAATATATCAATAATTTTATTAAGGTGATCTTCATTTTCAACGGCAACGTAGTTGACCAATGGAAAAAAGCCTTTCACCTTGACCGTTAACTTGTAGCTGAAATTAAGGCGGTCTTCAAGGCCGTACAAATCGTGCCAGCGTACAATTTGTTCGACCTCATATTCCTTCACGCGGTTATAGGAAAAGTATCTCCCTTGTAGAATGATGCCATCTGGCAATAAAAAGAGGTTCCCACGGTGCCGTACAGCAGTTATAATGGCGAAAAAGAAGTAGGACAACGAAAAGATAGAAGATCTAAGATAATCAGTTGTGAATACTACTATTAGTAGCCCAATAAGGATAAAGATGGCTGCAACGGTTCCCCATTTGACAATTTTATATGACTTTGTTGATTTAGAAAGAGGTTCCATTTCCTTAAACTCAGTGGGAATTAGAATGCTCTGGAATTCCTGTTTTGTTTGTGGGAATATAGCTTGTTTAGAGAGGTCTACTGCTTTTTCAATGCTATTCCTATATTGAATCAAATAATACACACCTAGTATGAAAACAATTGTGAAAAATATATTGACAAACAAATCATCACCACCATAGTTTTACATTATTTTCTATATACCTATTTTTACATACAATAAATCTTTTTTAAAGTAAAAAAAGCCACAACATTGTGGCTTCTATTCTGCTCGTTTTGCATCTTCAACAATATGATAAAGCAGGTGGGCCAGGTGATGAATTGGACCATATTCCTGCTCTTCGTCCTCTGATTCCTCATCTGAAAACTCAAGATCATTAAGGTACAACGCCATAAATTCATAAAAATCTTTTAGTTCAAATGAAAAACAGTATGTAGGTTCTTCACTTTCCTCTTCATATTGCAGGGCCAGATAATGTATATTTCCTTGGGCATCTGCTCCATCAAAGAAAACAAAAAAACCAATATTCGTATCAAGTTCAAATAAGTGTCGTGTGCCACCTTCTGTTACTCGATTAAAGTCTTCTTCTCCGAGAATATTAACCTTCATCGCTTCAACCGCATCTTCTTTATGAAACGAAACTGTAATTGATTTCATAAAATACACCTCCTTGGTTACATCTATAGAATGTACAGGAAAAGGTAAACTAAATCAAATTTCGGTTGGAAAAATCAGAAATAATATTCCGGTATAGTTGTTAAATTATTCGTAATTTAGTAGAATTTAACTATATTTCAAACGTTGAACGGAGCTACTTATGAAAATTTCAATAGTAAGAGGAGTTAGTAAACAGCTCGGATTATGGTGCATTACAACAATTCTTTTGTTAATTATTATCTTTATACCTAGGGATGTCATATATGAAACTAGTAAATATGGAGATATACAAAAAGTTATATATGAATATAATATAGAAAAGCATTTTTCGAACATAAAGGACTTTTTCGTGTTTCTCAAAGATAACCATAGTTTAGGGCCATATACAGATGGAAATTCGGTTGAATCCCATGTGTTAAAAACATCAGGAAGAAGTCTTCTGCTCATTATCCCAGCCATTTTAATCGGGTTCTTTTTAGGAGTCATAAAAGGCGTTTTTGATTATTTTACAAAGAATAAACGAGTTGGTATAGGAAAGGGTATGACTTGGTTTATGCTATCCGTTCCAGATCTCTTTTTTATGATTGTTCTCCAACTTTTACTTATGTATTTATATGAAATTGGATTGTTTCCGCATATTGATTTATACGGTCATGAGAAGCTTGAGAATATCCTTGTATGTATCCTGTTTTTAGCGATTTATCCAATGTTTCTGATTGCTAATATTACGTATTCGAGCATGCTTGAAGAGGAAACAAAGGATTATATAACGACTGCAAAGTCTAAAGGGATTTCACGCTTTAAAACAGTAGTGCTGCATATGTTAAAGAATGCCTTACAAAAGATTAATGTGAATAGTAATACGATGACTTTATATGTGCTATCCAATTTATTCATCGTGGAATTCCTCACGAATTATCGTGGAGCTGCCTTTTATTTTTATCAGGCAATCGCATCCCCTAGCAGATTTATAGAGGGAACAAATTTTGATATGAACACAAATAGTGCAGTGGGATTTGTACTAGTATTTACTTTTATAATCCTGCTCTCGAATCTATTGTTTCTGTTATTAAGTCATTTTGTTTTACCGAAAGGAAAAGAAGCATGAAGAATCCATCCCTTTTTTTTGGAACGCTCATTTTAAGTTTTATTATACTAATAGGGATTATTGGCCCAAATCTTCCTTTTGTGGATAAGGATTTAACAGAGCATTTATATCTGAAACATGAGGATGGATCAATGGTCATGCCGCCATTTCCACCATCAGAGGATTTTCTATTGGGGAGTGATCGACAAGGTGTAGACTTGTTCAGTAGACTTATTATCGGAACTCGCGAAACACTTCTCATTATCTTTAGTATTGTCCTTATTCGGATGCTAGTTGGGATTTTATTAGGGGTGGGAGCCTTTTATTCACGTTTCCTAAAGCTGGTTTTGAACGTTTGGCATCAGCTGTTTTCATATATCCCATCTATTTTTCTCCTTGTGATGATCGTGGGAATCCCATTCTTTCTCTATTCCCCTAATCGCCCATTTTGGTTCATTCTTGTGTTGGCTTTAATAGAGGTGGGGAGAGTAGGAGACGTTATCTTCAAATATGTGAGTGAAATTGCATCTAAGCCATATTATGAGGCAGGCATTGTAGCGGGAGGGACTCCATTTAATTTAACTAGGCGCTATTTATACCCAAACATGAGAACGCAAATGATTACGCTTATTGCGAATGAGTTAGGAAGAACTTTGTTTCTCATTGCTCAACTAGGAGTTGTTGGCATCTTTATTAGTGTTACGTTCGAAAATGATGCATCGGGAGCATATTATGCCGTAAATACATCGGATTCCTGGCCATTGGTACTTTCTACAATCTTAAAGGATATGTGGGGGGTAAAAATCATACCATTCAGTGCAATCTTCTTAATTTCCATAACGATTCTTTCGTTCTATTTAATTGGGAATGGACTGGTGAAAAAGTTAGATAAGAAATGAAGAAAGTGGATATCCGTCTTTTGAAAGATTAATAGCTTTTTAGGTATAGAAATAAAATACCTTGGCTATCCTTGTTAAAGAGGTGAGGGACGGATGAAGATGACAATTGCATTTATCTTATCATTTGGAATTTTGGCAGGCTTTTTTTCAAATAATGAGGTTGTTGAAAAGAATGACCTTGAAGATATAAAGAAACTCGCAGATCAAAATGATGTTGAAATTATTTCATGGATGGCCTTGTCGCGAGGGAAGATTGGACAGGCAAATGATGCAAAGGATATGTTAAACCAAGTAGAAGTATTCATGAAGAATAGCGACTCATATAGCTGGGAAACGTTACTTGAAGAAAAAGATAGCCACTACGTGTGGACTGGTCAAAAGTTGAATGAGCAGGGTATTTCGGAGTCAATTAAGTTGAAAGCATATAAAATGGGCGAAAAATACGAAATTGCAATCACGAATGAGGCAAAAGGCAATCAGCTTACTGTTGATCAGCTAGAGTGGGTTAGTAAACATTTTAATGATAGCAAAACTTTTTATACAGTTTCGGGTGTGATGGAATCTACTGAAATTCAATTGGACGAGGTTGCATCTAAGTTTGTCAGTGATGCGCAGGCGAAAACTGTTGAACAGCTAAAGGAAAGAAGCTTTGTTTCGGTATCAGCATATACGACTATCTTTGATTCAGAATTGTTGACTGCCAAGCAAGAGAAAATGAATTTGCAAATCGGATTACGCATGGGTGAAGATAGAACGAAGATTGATGTAACGATTGGAACGCCGATTATTACAACGGAGTACTAGAGGAGGAAAAGGCGGACTTTGGGGGACCAGGGTCTGTTTTTTGTATACGAATGCTTTTATTTGATTTTTTACTTAGAAATGATGAGCAAGTGGAAAAAAGTTGAAATTCGAGTCGGTTTTTGAGTTAATTCTTCCTGTTTCTGGGTATTGTGCATGTTTTTCAACTGTCAATCTAGATAAAAGCATGTGCAAATCTAATTTCCGCATGGTTTTTCCGAACTTTTACTTAGAAATGATACGCAAGTGGAAAAATATTGAAATTCAAGTCGATTCTCGAGCTTGTATTCCCTTTTTCTGGGTGTTGCGCATATTTTTCAGCTGTCAATTAAGATAAAAGTATGTGCAATCTAATCTCCACATGGCTTTACCGTGCATTAACTTAGAATGATGCACGAGTAGAAAAATATGACATACCAGTCGGCCATTGAGTTGATTTTTTTGACTCTTTTAAATTATATGCTAAATTAATAAGATAAACTTCGAAGAGAGGATGAATAAGATGTCACTTGAGAGTGTAAAAGAGCATTTTAAAAGATGGAACCGAGAACAAGATGTAATGGAATTTGATTCAGTGAGTGCTACAGTTGAACAGGCAGCAGAAACTATCGGTGTTGCTCCTGAACGAATTGCGAAGACGCTTTCCTTTCGAGGAGAAGGGGACACGGCCATTTTAGTTGTGGCAGCAGGCGATGCAAAGATAGATAATAAGAAATTTCGACATACGTTTGGCTTTAAGGCAAGAATGCTGTCAGCAGATGAGGTAGTTGAGCAAACTGGGCATGTGATAGGCGGGGTATGCCCGTTTGGATTAGCAAATAAATTGGATGTTTACTTGGACGAGTCTTTACTACGTTTTTCAACTGTATATCCAGCATGCGGAAGTGTGAATTCCGCAATCGAATTATCCTGTGAAGAACTATTCCAGTACTCCGAAGCCCAAAAGTGGATCGATGTATGTAAAGGGTGGCAGACAGAGGAAACAGAAGAGAAAGTGGCGGCACATAACAAATAGCGGGTCAGAAGGACAGGTGCATCGTCCTATCATACTTGCACAGGGACAATAAACCTGTCCCTGTATCCAGTTATTTCTTCTTGTTGTATCCTTGGTCCTCATATGGTTGAAGGTGGTCCAACCATTTATCCTCAAGTTCTTGTAAAGCTTCTTTTTCATTGAAATATCCTTCTTTTTTCTTTTTGAGTGTTTCAAGAATCTCAAAGCTGAAAGCATCCTTACCGTAATGATTCCAATCTTCTTGAAGCAGTCTGTTCGTAGGTGAAGCTGTACCTGCCTCTAGACTAAATCGCAGCCCATTTAATGTTTTAAAATTTTTTGTACTTCCAATATAAACTTTTCCATTTTGATTATTTTTTATTTGAAAAACGCCAGCTTCAATTGGCGTTTCTTTAAATTGCTGTTTCAAAACCTTTTTTCGATCCATAATGTCCACTCACTTTCATTATTGTTTAAGCCAATATTGACTTCCGTCTGACTTTCTTTCTAGGAAGCCATAGCTGATCAGATATCTTCGAATCAATACGTAATCTTCATATATGCCCTTTAAAATTTGGTTGATTTCTTTTTCTGTATAGATTTTCCTACTGTTAAAGCTTTTTGCAATCTCTCGTAAAACGATCAGTCTTTGTTTTTCTTTAGGTGGAAAATTTATTAACTGACCAACTATTCCATTAGGTAAAAACTTTTGGAGAATTTCAAGTTGTTCATCCTCCGTTACAGCATACCGATCATCCACCATTGTTGCAGTTTTATGTGGTGGTACAAATGCAGGTGCGTGTCGGTCCTTTTCTTTCAATAGCTCCATAATGGCTAAGAAGGTCTTGGCCTGGCGTTCCTTTTCTTTCAGTGCAAATCGATGATGTCTGATTGTTGAGGTACTTCCAATACCCATTTCAGATTGAACCTCTTTATCGCTTTTTCCTTGGTAAAATAGTCGAAGTAAGTAATTTTGATGGTCAGTAAGCCCAGTTAGCTTCTTATCAAGCCCGGTTAAATAATCAAACACAGATTGATGACTAGATTCGATATGATAGCGGACATACCTCTTTGCTTCATAATAAACTCCTTCATGCGGGTAGATGATTCCTTTTTCGATTCTTTCACCACATAGAAGGCATGTAAATGATTCTGAATCTTGTATATACCCTCGTTTAAGTTCCTCTAAAGAGGCATTCCAGAAATTTTCACCCATCTTTTTACACGTCCATTCAGAAGTTGATGTTTAACAAACAATTCATTTGAACGTTTGTTGTATTACAAATATATTATAATGTTGTTTATGTATTGTCAAACGATATTGAAGTTTGTTTGTTCATTATTAAACAGTTTTAAGATAGGTTTATCTAAAAAACAAAAAGACTAGGACATATATATCCTAGTCTTGTAACTGTATATCATTTAATCAACTAGCTCAATGGATTTTAACCCGTTGTAGACGCCGGCATTTTCAACATCGGTTGTTCGATAGCTTGCATAGGAAAATAAATCGGGGTTAGCATTGCCCATTGCGAATCCAAATCCTACCGATGACAGCATTTCTTTATCGTTCATGCCATCTCCAAATGCAACTGCTTGTTGAGGAGAAATTTCTAGCTCAGCTAACACGGCACTTACTGCGACTCCTTTGTTCACTTTATCGCGAATAACGTCACGGCAATTTTTCATTCCCTCTACATTTACAGAAGAGAGATGAATTTCAGCTATATGCTCAAACCTCTTCTCGGCATGAGCCTCAGTCGTGATAATTGATGAGCCCAGAATCTCCTTAGTTTTAGAGTCATCAAAAATCGCGTTCTTCCTGAGATGGAAAGTCTTAATAAAGTCTTTTGTAATCTCAGATTCCATGCTCAAAAACAAGTTTTGATGTTGAGAATAAAGTACAATATCAAAATTATTTTCTTTTGTAGTATTTACTAATTCCTCAACTAACTCACCAGGTAGTGGTTCATTAAAGAGCGTCTTCCCCTGATGAGTGGCGAACGCCCCATTGTATGCGATATAGGAAGTAATGGAGAGTTCATCACCAATATCTGTTATTTCGTGAAGCGGTCTACCGGTTGCTAAAAATACTTCAATTCCCTTCCTCTGAAGTTGAGAAACTGCTTGTTTAGTTGATTCCTCGATTGTATCATCTGGTCGCAAAATCGTTCCATCTATATCTAGAAAGACAATTTTTATATCAGGCATTCCTTTTCTCCTTTTTTAGACTAGTATACCATGTTAAAACGATTGAAACCTGAATGGGGGTAGATTCGTATATATACGTATGAAGGAGGAGTCGGACATGCGAACGAAGATTGGTGGCTTTATTTTTTTTCTAGCGCTACTTGTTTTATTTCCAGTGCAGAGTTTTGCGGTAGACTATTGGATTAATGATGTAAAAATAGACGCCTATTTAAACAATGATGGTCATGTAAGTGTTACTGAAGTACATACCTATGAATTTGACGGAGAGTTCAATGGTATCACTCGGACTGTTATACCAAAGCAGGATAGTGCAATAAAAAAATTTAGTGCAGCCGAAAATGGTACAGAGCTACGAGTCGAAAGGGAAGATGACCTTTATAAAATTCATCGTAAGGGGGAGGATGAGACAATTACAGTCACACTCACTTATACAATTGAAAAAGGTCTAGAGATCTACCAAGATGTAGCCCAATTTTATTGGCCATTTTTTGATAATCGGAATGAATCGACTTACGAAAATCTCGTGATTACAGTTCATCCACCCAAAACTACCAGTGATGTGGTCGCATTTGGATATGATGAGGCATTTCAAAAGGAAACTGTAAAGTCTGATGGCTCTGTTGTCTATCATTATGGAGAGGTTCCTAGTGAAACCAATGGAGACATTCGTATTGCTTATGACGTTGATTTGTTTTCGGGGGCATCGTACGTAACCTCCGATAAGCCAATGAAAAGTGAAATTTTAAGTGCCAAAAATGAACTACTTGCAAATGCAAAGGAGCGATCGGAGACAAAAGAAGTTCTCTCTAAAATCGCGATGGTATTAGTACCAATTTTTGCTTTAATCTTCTTTATAATTATGATTCGAAATCTAATGGAAGGTAAGGAAAAGGCAGCGTTAGTAAAACGCGAACTGGTGAATCCAGGCGGACTGCCTAAGGAAGATCTTAGTTTACCAGCAACGATCTTTTTTACAAAATCAGGTTATTTACCACAGGGAGATTCAATGGCTGCCGCTTTGTTAGATTTAGTAAGGAAAAAGATGGTAAGGCAAGTTTCAGAGGAAAAGTTTGAATTTGTGAACCAATCAGGTGCTTTACCACATGAGAGTATATTAATTGAATGGTTATTTGAAAAGATAGGTCGGAATGGGGAGTTTAGTTTTAAGGATTTAGAAGCCTATTCAGGAAATACAAATAACTCAGACAAGTATTCGAGCTTCCAAATGAAATGGGTAGAGGCGGTTCGTAACGAGGTAAAAGGGCGTCAATTTTATAAGGATAAGTCAAAATTTAAATTGTTCCTCGGTTTATCAAGCATTGTGTTAGTGCCGTTTCTATTTTTGTTTCCAATATATGAGTTATTTATGTGGTTTGTCATAACCCTCTTATTATTTGGGACTATTCTTGTGTATTTAATTGCCTACCGCCCCAAAAATGTTGAAGGCTTGCGGATTTACCATGAATGGCTAATGTTTAAACAAAACTATAAAACTTTGTTACCTGATGAATGGCATAAGTGGCCTGAAGATGACCAGATGAGAGCCTATATTTATGGGCTAGGTTCAGGTGATAAAGAAATGAAGAAACAGAATGAAAAGTTAATCTCAGCTTTTGCCACACCATATTACAACCCTACTTCAGGATTTTATCCACATTCAATCTATTCTTTTGGATATGTAGGACCAAACGCTTCTGCTCAATTCGAAACAGCGAATGAATCGATTGGAACTGGAAGTAGCAGTAGTGGAGGAAGTTCAGGTGGAGGAACCGGTGGCGGTGGCGGAGGTTCAGGTGCGTTTTAAAACAGATACAAGAGGGACAACGTACCTGTCCCTCTGTCCCACTGAAAAAGCGGCAGCTTCGGCTGCCGCTTTATTAAAAAAGATAAGAAAGTATATAATTCTTCATTTAGTTTTCAATGTCTAGCTCTAGGCGCCATGCGCTTTCTTAATATAATTTTCCCTGACGATATAGAACCGTTGATAGTCTCGTAACTGACTGGATATAGCAATTTTGTCTTAATGTAAATGAATCTCCGAAGAAAACTGGTAAGATACTATCTAATGTTCCCTTCATTTTCTTGAATAGTTGACTAAATACCTCTTCTTCGCTGTAAAATTGAGTTTCCCGTCCTTGTAGCCACTCCAAATAAGAAACAATAACGCCACCAGCATTCGCAAGGATATCAGGTATGATAATAACACCTTTTTGACTTAAGTATTCATCTGCATCCTTTGTAACAGGTGCGTTGGCACCTTCAACAATAATCGGCGCCTTAATTTTCTCCATATTGTCTGTACGTATTTGATCCTCCAAAGCAGCAAGAATTAAACTGTCTACATTAAGATAAAGAATGTCTTCCCGATTTAAGACATCCGCCTTTACACCAGCAACAGCCAATTCTTCAGCAGAAACAGGTAGGTCACCCTTGTTGTCCTTTGTGTATTTTACAAGTGAAGGAATGTTTAATCCGTCCTCGTTGTATAATGTGACATTCCGATCACTTACCGCCACAACCTTATTTTGTAGAAACGTACATTGATAAGCTTCTAAGGCTGCTATAGAACCAACATTTCCAAAGCCTTGGATAGCAAGTTTCATTGGCTTGTTTTCAAATTCTGCAACTGTCTTCGCATAGGAATTATCCGTTTTTGTAAGAAGGCTTTTTTGATTTTGAAGAAAATCGTGGAACAGATAACGGAAGGTGAAATAAACCCCTTTCCCTGTTGCCTCGCGTCGTCCAAGTGAGCCACCGTTGACTACACTTTTACCTGTAAAACTACCTCTGTAAGGAGTACCGGGACGAATGCTTTTGTATTCGGCCATCATCCAATCCATCTCACGCTCGCCTGAGCCTACATCCGGTGCTGGAATATCTTTATCTGGACCAAGACTATCACTAAAATAACGAACATATTTTTTACAAATCAAATGGAGTTCTTTTTCAGAGAGTGTTCTCGGATTGATAACCAGTCCTCCTTTTCCTCCACCAAACGGAACATCATGCAGCGCATTTTTTAATGTCATTAGAGAGGCAAGGTTAATCACTTCATCTTCATTAACTGTTTCATGAAAACGAATCCCGCCTTTATAAGGACCTAATGCATTATTATGCTGAACGCGGTAGGCTGGTATCCGGACTACCTGGCCATTTTCTAATGGAATTCGTAAAAAGGACTTATGTACATGATTCGGAGTTGATAATATGGAGGCTAACGAGGTAAAAGCTTGCGCTCGGGTTTCCCCAGTCAATTCAGGAATAAACGTATCATCTTTCATTAATGCATCTAAAGAATTCTGTACAATTTGCTTAGTTTTATTCAATTCTCTTCCCCCTTGTTGTAAGCGTTACTATTTTTAATTGTAACATAATAAAGGTGAAAATGTGGGGTGGGCTTATTCGTCCAGAAGTAATCGGATTAAAAAATGTTTAAAAGTACCGAAAGTAAGGAAAATAATGACATGGAGGGATAAGTATGAAGTTCATAATTATTGGTGGAGATGCAGCTGGAATGAGCGCCGCTATGCAAATTGTTCGGAATAGTTCTGGGCATTCAATTACCGTACTTGAAAAAGGGGGTATATACTCATATGGGCAATGCGGGTTACCTTATGTAATCGGAGGGAAAATAAATTCAACAGATAAGGTGATTGCCAGAACCCAACAGGAATTCAAAGAAAAATATAACATTGATGCCAGGGTTTTTCATGAGGTGAAGAGTATTGATTCAGAACAAAAGCTAGTGATGGGAATTGACCATTCTACTGGAGAATCATTTGAGCTGTCCTTTGATAGATTGCTTATTGCAACTGGTGCCAGTCCGGTTATACCAAAATGGGAAGGAAGTTCATTGCAAGGTATCTTTACATTAAAAACAATCCCGGATACAGAAGAGATATTAGATTATTTATATAAAGGATTTCGTGATGTTCAAGAGGTCACGATAATTGGTGGCGGTTATATCGGTATTGAAATGGCTGAAAGTTTTGTTGAAATTGGGAAAAGTGTCACGATTATCGAAAGGAACAACCAGCTTGTAAAGATTTTTGATAAGGAATTATCTGACCTTATTCATGATGAAGCAAAAAGGCATAAGATAACTTTAAAACTTGGAGAATCTGTAGAAGGCTTTATAGGAGATGGGCAAGTAGAGTACGTCAGAACGGATAAAGCGGAGATAAAGACAGATTTAGTCTTAGTAGCTGTTGGGGTTAAACCTAATACGGCTTTTAGTAAGGACGCGGGAATTGTGACTGGTGTGAAGGGAGCCATTCAGGTGAATTCCTATATGCAAACAAATGTTGAAGACATTTTTGCTGCAGGGGATTGTGCGACCCAGTATCACCGAATTAAAGAACGTGATGATTATATTCCTCTTGGTACCCATGCGAATAAGCAAGGGCAGATTGCAGGTCTTAATATGGTAAATCTACATAAAACATTTAAAGGTGTAGTTGGGACGTCCATTATCAAATTTTTTGATTTAACACTAGGGCGAACGGGCCTTTCAGAGAAAGAGGCGGAAGGGTTAAATATGCCTGTTTCATCGGTCACTATCCAGGCAAGAAACATTGCGGGTTATTATCCAGATGCTAAGAAGATGACTGTAAAATTAGTCTATCATAAAGAGAACCATAAACTTCTAGGGGGCCAAATAATTGGAGAAAGTGGTGTCGATAAACGAATAGACGTACTAGCAACAGCCTTGTTCCACTCAATGACGATTGAAGACCTACTAGATCTAGATTTAGCGTATGCACCCCCATACAACAGTGTTTGGGATCCTATTCAACAGGCGGCAAGGAAAGCGACGTAGATCCTTGTCCCTCGTTTTTATAGCACAGTAAACCTCCCCACACTTGACGTTTTGGGGAGATTCTTATAAGATATGGTTTGGATACCCGAATTTCATCGGGAGAGGTTCATAGCTGAAAACCCTCTATAAAAAACTATGGATACATGACATTATGCCATGTCCATATCGGACGTGGCTTTTTTTGTATTTTTATCCATCCTAGTTTTTGCAGTAGATTGGTAGAAGATGAATCTCTCTTTAAGATGTTGGGACAACATTTTACAGGGAGGTTTTTTCATGTCAGGAAGAAGTCATGAAGAAGGATTGAAAGATCTAACATTACTTGGGAATCAAAACACGAAGTATAGCATGGAATATGCACCAGAAGTTCTGGAGTCGGTTGATAATTTACATAAGGACCGTGATTATTTTGTGAAATTTAACTGTCCAGAGTTTACAAGTCTGTGCCCAATTACGCATCAGCCGGACTTTGCAACAATGTATATCTCTTACATTCCGGATAAGAAAATTGTAGAAAGTAAGTCCCTAAAGTTGTATTTATTTAGTTTCCGCAACCATGGCGATTTTCATGAGGATTGCGTAAATATTATTATGAATGATCTTATTAAACTATTAGATCCTCGTTATATCGAGGTATGGGGGAAATTCACACCACGTGGAGGAATTTCGATTGATCCATGGTGTAACTATGGAAAGCCTGGTACGAAATATGAGGAAATGGCACAATTTCGTTTAATGAACCACGACCTTTATCCAGAAAAAGTAGATAACCGATAAGGAAAGGGATCATTATGATATTATATTTGAATGGAATGTTTGTAGGGTTATTAATTTTAGCGAATATCGTGGCAGTGAAGCTTTTTAGTGTGGGGACTTTTGCGATGCTTCCGGCCGCTGTAATTGTATATATTTTCACCTATCCCATTATCGATGTCATTGTGGAAGTATACGGGAGAGATGAGGCAAGACGCACGGTTAAAGCCGGTCTGTTTACTCAAGTGCTTGCCCTGATTTTTATTACAATTACAATTCAATTACCGGCTGCACCTGTATTTGGCGCACAGGATTCATTTGAAACTATCCTAGGTGGAAGCTTCCGCGTCATTCTAGCAAGCCTGATTTCATATGCAATCAGTCAGAACCTTGATGTGTTTGTGTTTAATAAGCTGAAGAAAAAGCATGGTGCAAAAAAACTATGGCTACGTAACAATGCTTCAACCATGCTTAGTCAATTAGTCGATACGAGTATTTTCATTACAATCGCATTTGTTGGAACAATGCCAGTTAGTGCACTAATTGGTTTAATATTCACCCAATACATTTTTAAATTTTTTGCTGCTATACTTACAACCCCACTCGTGTATCTATTGGTAGGACTTATACGAAAAAAAGAAGCTCCAGCAGCTTTTCAGGGGTAAATCTGTGGAACCGTTTATACGGTTCTTTTTATTTGCACTTCCTTCGTTTATAAAATATCATAATACATATATGATTAATGGGAATTGAGGGACGTCGAATGTCTAAAAAACTATATATTATCCATGAAAATGATGAGTGGACGGCTCATTTAACGAAGCGGTTAGATGAATTGAATTTGCCATATGAGGAATGGCATCTTGATAAAGGAATTATCGATTTAACGTCTGAGCCACCCGAGGGCGTATTCTATAACCGGATGAGTGCATCCTCACATACAAGAGGTCACCGATTTGCACCCGAGTTGACAGGTGGAATTTTGGATTGGCTCGAATTCCACAATCGTACAGTATTTAATGGAAGTAATGCATTACGTCTAGAGCTAAGCAAAATAAGACAATACACAGCACTTGAAGCAAACGGAGTCCGCACTCCAAAAACAATTGGGGCAGTTGGTCGTGAGCAAATTATTGAAGCTGCCGAAAAACTAGGCACAGCTCCTTTTATTACGAAACATAACCGGGCAGGTAAGGGCCTAGGAGTTCAATTGTTCCAAACAGTTGAGTCGTTGAAGGCATATGTGAATAGTCAAGCATTTGAAGAGCCTGTTGATGGGATTACATTAATTCAGGAGTATATTCAATCTCCAGATTCGTCTATTACAAGGGCTGAGTTCGTTGGAGGTAAATTCGTGTATGCCGTCCGAGTTGATACCTCAGAAGGGTTCGAACTTTGTCCAGCAGACGCATGTCAAATAGGCGATCTCTTTTGTCCGGTTGGCGAAGAGGTAGAAGTGCGACCTAAATTTGAGATTATAGAAGATATCGATTCAGAACTAATTGCGCGATATGAAGCCTTTCTGAAGACTGTAAAAATTGATGTGGCAGGTATCGAATTTATAAAAAATGAAAAAGGTGAAATATTCACCTATGATGTTAACACAAATACAAACTATAATTCCGATGCCGAAGCGATAGCAGAAAAATATGGGATGCTTGAGCTCGCAAAGTTTCTCGGAGAAGCATTGGAAAGAATATAGGTAACTATTCGTAGTGAGTCTGTGCTTACAATTCTNTCTGGAGTCGGTTGATAATTTACATAAGGACCGTGATTATTTTGTGAAATTTAACTGTCCAGAGTTTACAAGTCTGTGCCCAATTACGCATCAGCCGGACTTTGCAACAATGTATATCTCTTACATTCCGGATAAGAAAATTGTAGAAAGTAAGTCCCTAAAGTTGTATTTATTTAGTTTCCGCAACCATGGCGATTTTCATGAGGATTGCGTAAATATTATTATGAATGATCTTATTAAACTATTAGATCCTCGTTATATCGAGGTATGGGGGAAATTCACACCACGTGGAGGAATTTCGATTGATCCATGGTGTAACTATGGAAAGCCTGGTACGAAATATGAGGAAATGGCACAATTTCGTTTAATGAACCACGACCTTTATCCAGAAAAAGTAGATAACCGATAAGGAAAGGGATCATTATGATATTATATTTGAATGGAATGTTTGTAGGGTTATTAATTTTAGCGAATATCGTGGCAGTGAAGCTTTTTAGTGTGGGGACTTTTGCGATGCTTCCGGCCGCTGTAATTGTATATATTTTCACCTATCCCATTATCGATGTCATTGTGGAAGTATACGGGAGAGATGAGGCAAGACGCACGGTTAAAGCCGGTCTGTTTACTCAAGTGCTTGCCCTGATTTTTATTACAATTACAATTCAATTACCGGCTGCACCTGTATTTGGCGCACAGGATTCATTTGAAACTATCCTAGGTGGAAGCTTCCGCGTCATTCTAGCAAGCCTGATTTCATATGCAATCAGTCAGAACCTTGATGTGTTTGTGTTTAATAAGCTGAAGAAAAAGCATGGTGCAAAAAAACTATGGCTACGTAACAATGCTTCAACCATGCTTAGTCAATTAGTCGATACGAGTATTTTCATTACAATCGCATTTGTTGGAACAATGCCAGTTAGTGCACTAATTGGTTTAATATTCACCCAATACATTTTTAAATTTTTTGCTGCTATACTTACAACCCCACTCGTGTATCTATTGGTAGGACTTATACGAAAAAAAGAAGCTCCAGCAGCTTTTCAGGGGTAAATCTGTGGAACCGTTTATACGGTTCTTTTTATTTGCACTTCCTTCGTTTATAAAATATCATAATACATATATGATTAATGGGAATTGAGGGACGTCGAATGTCTAAAAAACTATATATTATCCATGAAAATGATGAGTGGACGGCTCATTTAACGAAGCGGTTAGATGAATTGAATTTGCCATATGAGGAATGGCATCTTGATAAAGGAATTATCGATTTAACGTCTGAGCCACCCGAGGGCGTATTCTATAACCGGATGAGTGCATCCTCACATACAAGAGGTCACCGATTTGCACCCGAGTTGACAGGTGGAATTTTGGATTGGCTCGAATTCCACAATCGTACAGTATTTAATGGAAGTAATGCATTACGTCTAGAGCTAAGCAAAATAAGACAATACACAGCACTTGAAGCAAACGGAGTCCGCACTCCAAAAACAATTGGGGCAGTTGGTCGTGAGCAAATTATTGAAGCTGCCGAAAAACTAGGCACAGCTCCTTTTATTACGAAACATAACCGGGCAGGTAAGGGCCTAGGAGTTCAATTGTTCCAAACAGTTGAGTCGTTGAAGGCATATGTGAATAGTCAAGCATTTGAAGAGCCTGTTGATGGGATTACATTAATTCAGGAGTATATTCAATCTCCAGATTCGTCTATTACAAGGGCTGAGTTCGTTGGAGGTAAATTCGTGTATGCCGTCCGAGTTGATACCTCAGAAGGGTTCGAACTTTGTCCAGCAGACGCATGTCAAATAGGCGATCTCTTTTGTCCGGTTGGCGAAGAGGTAGAAGTGCGACCTAAATTTGAGATTATAGAAGATATCGATTCAGAACTAATTGCGCGATATGAAGCCTTTCTGAAGACTGTAAAAATTGATGTGGCAGGTATCGAATTTATAAAAAATGAAAAAGGTGAAATATTCACCTATGATGTTAACACAAATACAAACTATAATTCCGATGCCGAAGCGATAGCAGAAAAATATGGGATGCTTGAGCTCGCAAAGTTTCTCGGAGAAGCATTGGAAAGAATATAGGTAACTATTCGTAGTGAGTCTGTGCTTACAATTCTCTGAATAGAAAAAGAGGGGTTGTCCTCAAAAGTCGATTCAATGACTTTTTTGGACAGCCCCTTGGCTTGTCTTTGCCGAATACATTTTAAATAATATAAACGCAACTACCGATAAGACTATACCTGAAATATAAGGTAATCCACTTGCAATGGAGAAGAGCAAACCACCTAATATAGGTCCAAGAATTCTTCCTAAAGAATCAAAGGAAGATAATAGACCGGTTACACTGCCATGCCCAGTGTTGGCTCGTTTAGTTAATAACGCTGAAACAGAAGGTCGGATGACGCCATTTCCTACTCCAAAAATGGTTATGAAAATTGCAGCTGTAAGAAAGTCCTTCGTAAATAAAATTAAGAAGAAACCTATAGCTGACACAAGAATGCCGATTTTAATAACAAACCCTTCACCGTGCCGTTTTGTCAATCTCCCTACAAGTCCACCTTGTACAATTGCACCAGCTAGACCCATTATCATGAAAATATATCCAAGCTCTGTTGTTCCCAAACCAGCCTTTTCAGCGGCAAAATAAGCAAATGAAGCTTCAAGTCCAGCTAGTGATAATGTAACAAAAAAAGATAGGAAAAACAAAACAGATTCGGGACCATTAAGTGCCTTTAAAAGGCTGGGTCTTTTACGATCTGTAGGATGTCTATCCTCTTTTGCAAGAGACTCTTTTAGGATAAATATGACGAGTAAGAAGGTAATAAAAGATGAGATTCCAGCTACGTAAAAAGGCATCTGTAGATCGGTCTTTGAAAAGATACCGCCAATCGCCGGTCCAAAAGTAAATCCTAGACCGATAGAAGCACCAATTACTCCCATCCCTTTTCCACGATTCTCAGGAGTGGTAATATCGGCAGCATAGGCCATAACGGTCGGCATTGTAGCAGCTGAAAGAAATCCTCCAATAATTCTCGCAGCAAAGAGCATCCATAGCTCTGTAGATAAGGCCATTAAAAAGAAGGAAAGTGCAAGTCCGAATATTCCAATCATAATAACAGGCTTACGGCCAATGCGGTCTGAAACTCTACCCCACATCGGTGCGAAAAGGAATTGCATTAAAGAGTAAACCGCCATGAGAAATCCTAATTCAGTAGGTGAAGCACCAAGGTCTTCAGCATAAAAAGGTATAACGGGTATAATAATCCCAAACCCGACATAAACAAAAAACATAACTGCAAATAAGATAGGTAACGCTTTCTTTGTATCCAAAATGTATGTCACTCCAGTATGATAGCTTACTTTCCTATAATAAATTAAATGAAGGCAATTTGAAAGTCTCAAGGGATAGAGCCACAAAATATTCAACTTCATAAAGTTGATTAGGAATATACTGTGAGCCCTTTTAGGAACAAATGCACGCAAAACAAAAAAGCATCTTCATTTTCGAAGATGCTTGTAATAGGATTGTTTAATGAATGATACGCTTTACACGTCCATTGAATGTGTTTTTCCAGTAACCACTAGACATATTAGCAATGGCAACACCTGTAGAGCTTTGGGAACCAATAAATTTGCCTCCGCCAATGTAGATTCCTACGTGACCATCTGTTTTATATGTGTTAAAGAATACTAAATCGCCAGGTTTCATATCACTAACTGAAACAGCTGTGCCTTGATTCTTCAATGTATCTGTACTAGCACCAACACTTACACCAGCCTGAGCGAATGCCCAGTGTACGAAACCAGAACAGTCAAATAATCCGTTTGCGATATCGGATGCGTTTCGTCCACCACCGAATTTATATGCTGAGTTTCCAATATATTTATAACCCGCATTAATAACGGTGCTGATTGAACCGGTAACCTTAGGAGTAGAGGTTGGAATCGCCGCAGCTACTGTTGAATTAGAAGCAGTAGTAGAGACTGAATTAGTTGCTGATGTGTTGCTTACAGCAGGAGTAGCAGCAAGCATACTTGCACGAAGCTCCTCAATATCAGCTAACGTTTTTTGCTCCTTTGATTGTAGAGCAGCCTTTAGGGTATCATTTTGTGCTTTTTGTTCTTGAATCTGACCCTGCATAGCTACTAGTTCTTCTTTTTTGTTTTGTAAAGATGTGAGTGTGGCCTTAATAGTATCTCTTTTTTCTTGTACATCACTAATGGCATTAGCTTGTTCATCAATTATTTTTTGGTCAGCTTGCATAATAGTGGTAACCGCGCTTATACGGTTAATAAAGTCTGAAAAGTTTTGTGCACCAAAAATAACATCTATATAGCTGATAGTACCACCAGACTCCTGCATCATGCGGGCACGCTCTTTGAGAATTTCATTTCGAGCTTCAATTTCTTTTTCTAATTGGTCAATCTCAGATTGAAGTGTATTAACTTGTTCTTCAGACTTTTTAATTTCATCTTCAGTTTGAGTGATCATCTTATGGTTATCTTCAATCGCTTTATCTACCTTTGCGATTTGTGCGTTTAATTCTTTTAGCGCATTTTGAGTTTCTGAAAGTTCACTTTCTAGAGAATTCATTGTCTCAGCGCTAGTTGAGATTACATATGGAGAAAAGGCACTTATCATTAAAGTGGCACTTAAAGCTACGAGTGTCTTTTTCAAGATAATTCCTACTTTCTTACTAGTCTACTAGTCTTCTATCCTAGCTTTTTATTCTCCAATATTATCATATATTTCTATATAATTCTCCATTTGTCGCGAAATTGTTACATTTTGTTAAAATTGTAATGTTTAAAACCTAGTAATGTATGGAAGGGTAATAGAGGTTTCTTACAATTAGTGTCGAAATAAATCTGTAATAATTCCATGCTAGATTACAGATATTCCTCCTACTAAAGTAGGGAAAGGTACAACAGACCTATGAAGAGAATAGTGGATTACTAATGAGTAGGGGAGTGTGGAGCAGGCGCAAGTTTTAAGTAGAAACATCATCGCGCCTGAGTTACTATTTTTATATACCTTCAAACTTTTTGATTCTATCCTTTATGTCTTTTGGTAGGGGAGCTGAAGAGTTTGTAACATTATTGTAATTTACTTGTATTGTTTCAGCTTCAACCAGAATTTCATCTCCTCGTGCTATACTACTTTCTAGAGTGAGACTGGAATTTCCCAATTTTTTAACTCGAACGTAAATAGTTAGTAAGTCATCTAGTACTGCCGGTTTTTTGTATTCTACAGTACTCTTAACAAGGACTGGTTCGAAATGGGAAGTATGTTGATTTAGAAACCAATCTTGTCCAAGAATTTCACGCATATATTCTGTGAAGCCGACATCAAGATATGTAAGGTAATGCGCGTTAAAAACGATTTTTTGCCCGTCAATCTCAGAATACCTGACACGTAGAGTATGTGAGAAATGATAGTTTTCCAAGTGGAATTCCTCCTTTTTAGAAGTATATTCTGTAAAGCTAGGGAATTTCCTGCCTACATTTTATAAGTAGAGTTGTTAAAAAGAAAGGTCGAAAAAAATGAAGTTTTCACTAATGAAAGGAATTGGAGAGGCGTATATAGTTTCGGCAATTGGTGGCTTGTTATTTTACTTATTACATTTTCCAATACCATGGATACTAGGCCCGATGACATTTATGATTGTGTATAAAGCAATCACCCATCGAAAATTGGTTGTATCAACAAGAGCGTATAATGGAGGACTTGCAACCCTCGGAATCTACTTTGGGCTATCGTTTACAAGGGATACCTTTATAACTGTATATCCCTATATCATTCCGTTTTTAATCACGACTATTTTACTTCTTACAGTTAGTGTGATTAACAGTATCTATGTAACTAGGTTTATTAAAATAGACCCAATGACAAGTGTTTTCGGCTCAATTCCAGGTGGATTATCTGAAATGGTAGCAGCGAGTCACTCGTTACGTGCAAATTCAGCCATGGTTACAATCTTTCAAACAGTCCGATTGTTAACAGTAGTATTTCTTGTCCCGTTTATTGTGACACATCTATTTTTGGCGGATGCTGAACGAGTCCTTGATGTAACTAAAGAGATGAGTAACGGACCCGCATATGCGTATTTATGGTTTGGGTTGGCGGTTGTAGCAGGGTGGCTACTTCAAAATAAGCTACCAGCTGCTTATGTCATTGGACCACTTGCTGTTACTGCGCTACTTGGTGTGTTGGGTGTGAGTTTGCCTAGCATTCCACCGTGGTTTTTAATTATCGCGCAAATTACAGTTGGATTGAGAATGGGGAATAACATCAATTTGCGAGATTTAAAGATTGGTGGAAAGTATTGTGGAGTTTATCTAGTGTTAACAATGTTACTGGTGGTTGTCTCGTTTGGGTTCGGTTATCTGTTTGCCATTTTCACAGATTTGGATTTACCAACTGCCATGTTAAGTTTGGCACCTGGTGGAATTGTAGAGATGGTGTTAACCGCAACAGCTATTGGAGCGGATCCAGCTGTGGTAAGTTCATTACAGCTCATTCGTCTATTGTTCATCATCATAGTCGTACCAAGCTTTTTAAAATGGATGTTTACGAGGAAAGCGAAGGTAGCAGCATGATGAGTGCTATTTAAACAAACGATTGATTGAAGTCTGAACCCCATGTGTACCAAGGTTTGTAAGTTAAACAAATGGTCGACCCATGGAGTTGAAAAAAGCTAATGTCTTGTAAGCAAAAATTCAAACAAACGCTTGATTGAAACGTGAATCCCTTGTGTCGCAACAGATAGAACACTAAACAAACGTTTGATTGAAAATTATTATGTAAACTAAATGTGACTTTAGTCTTCCTATCGTCATTTGAGCGAAATCAAGGAGCCACTAGGAATAACCTAGTGGCTCAATTAATTATCAAATTGTTTATGCGCCCCATTCTTCCTTAGAAGGACCGTATACACCAGGAACCTTCAATCCGGCTTGGCGCATAAGGATCGTCATTTGACCACGGTGATGAATTTGATGAGTATTCATCATTCCAAGTAATATAGCAGTAGGCATTTGACCGCCAAAAATATCATGGACTTCTTTTAATGTTTCGTCGTTCCATTGTGCCTTAATCGCATTAACTACATTTTCAGTTGTTACACGGTAGCTATCAGCGATTTCCTTCGCGCTAGTAGGTACTTCTTGACCGTTAGCTCCTTCGAATTGAAGACCAGCTTGTGAAAGCATGAGATGTACAGAAGTAACAACATGCCATGCTAGCTCTCCTAATGTACGGTGCCCAGGCGCAACCTCTTGTGATAATGACTCATCTGTTAAAGCATCGAGAATTTTTTGAGTGCTACTAGCTTCGTATTGCCATTCCTGCACGAATTCCTGTAGTAAATGGTACATATGTATTCCTCCTCATATTTGTTTATTACTATTATACTTCATGCACAAATAATAGCCATTTTAAACGCTTAAGTCGTTTTTAAGAAAATGTATGCTATAAGCCATGAAAGTATGTAGAATAGATAGTAATACTAGATTTTCACACAAAGGATGTTGACGCGTGAAGGAAATAACAATTAGCTCACTCTTAGATGTGATTGGGGAATTGTTCTCTGATGAGATTTCAATAGCCGTATCAAACACAAAGGAATATATCTATTATCGTCCAAGTAAACGAATTGACCTAAAAATAAAACCAGGCGATGTGGTAAAAGAGGGGACCATTGCCTATAAAGCTATAACATCCGGCCAAAAAACGTCTGAATTTATCAATCGGGATGTATTTGGAATTCCCTATCACGGGATGGCAGTACCCTTTTTCGATCATGACGTATTGGAAGGCTGTGTAACTGCTATCTATCCTGCGTTAACAGACGGAAAGTCTGTCGTAACGGTGAAATCACCAGATGGGTGGGTTCCAATTCCATTTTCAGATGTTATTTTCTTAGAAGCAAAACAAAAGAAGACGTATGTGTATACAGAAGGGTTCTCTGGAACTCATAAATATTCGCTACAGGAATTTGAATACACATTACCAAAGGATTTTTTTATTCGTTGTCACCGGTCCTTTATTGTGAACGTCAATCAAATAAAGGAAATTCACCCCGATACCCACTCTACCTTTTTACTTGAAATGAAAAACGGAGCAAGAGTCCCGGTTAGCCAAAACTACTCAAGTTATTTTCGGAAGTTGCTAGGGTTTTAACCATGAATATGCTAGAAAAAGAACAAATCTTCTACTTTAGGAGTTTGTTCTTCTTTTTTATCGAGTTTTCTTGTTCTTTATTCTAGAAATTCCTACTTACATGGCGAATATAGGTAAAATTATCTTAATATTCAATATCATGAAAGGGATGGGATATATGGATAATAAATTAGAACGCATTAGAGACACCCGTCTTCACGAACGTGTTGTCACACCGGAAGAAGCAGCAGAGTGGATACAGGATGGTATGACTTTAGGACTTAGTGGCTTTACTCGTGCAGGTGATGTGAAAGCGGTACCATTTGCACTTGTGAAACGTGCTGAAAAAGAGCCATTAAAAGTTAACGTATATACTGGAGCTTCCTTAGGCTCTGATGTTGATAAATTATTTGCTGAAGCTGGCATTTTAGGAAAGCGTTTACCATTTCAAGCTGATCCAACAATGAGAAAGGGTATTAACCAAGGGGACTTCTTATTTGTGGACCAGCATTTATCTCACACGTCAGAATTAATACGTGCCAATGTAATGGATATAGATGTAGCAATTTTGGAAGCGATTGCAGTAAAAGAGGATGGGCTGATTATCCCTACAACATCGATTGGGAACTCTTTAACATTTGCTCAGCATGCTAAATCAATCATTATCGAAATCAATCTTGCACAGTCTACTGAACTTGAGGGAGTTCATGACTTATATGCACCAGGAAAGCAAGGGGAAAGAAAACCGATTCCACTAACAAAGGCAGATGATCGAATAGGTTTACCAGGCATTAAAGTTGATGTAGAAAAAATTAAAGGCATCGTGTTTACAGATCAAACGGATTCACCATCAACAATTGTACCCCCAGATGACGAAACAGAAATTATGGCACAGCATCTTTTAACCTTTTTACGTAGTGAGATTGAAGCTGGGCGTTTAACAGAAAAGCTTGCTCCACTACAGTCGGGCATTGGGTCTGTAGCAAATGCAGTACTGCATGGAATGCTCGATTCCGAGTTTACTAACTTGGAGGTGTATTCTGAAGTATTACAGGATGCAGTGTTTGATTTAATAGATGCTGGAAAAGTGAATTTTGCTTCGTGCTGTTCGATTACGCTATCAGACGAAAAAATGAAGAAAGTATTCGGGGATTTTGAACAGTATCGTGAGCGGTTAATAATGAGACCTCAAGAGATTTCGAATCACCCTGAAATTATCCGCCGTCTTGGATTGATCTCAATTAATACTGCACTTGAGCTTGATATCTATGGGAATGTAAATTCAACACATGTGCTAGGCACCAAGATGATGAACGGCATCGGTGGTTCAGGTGACTTCGCGAGAAACGCGCGGCTTGCGATTTTTGTTACGAAGTCCATTGCAAAGGGTGGTAACATTTCAAGTATCGTACCGTTCGTATCCCATGTCGATCATACAGAGCATGATGTAGATGTTATTGTGACAGAGCAGGGGTATGCAGACCTTCGTGGCCTTGCGCCAAGAGAGCGTGTAGAGCTGATTATCGAAAACTGTGCCCATCCGATGTACAAACAGCAGCTTCGCGAATACTACCAAGAGGCCCTAACTAGAGGAGGCCAAACACCACACGTACTAGAAAAAGCACTCTCATGGCATACAAACTTCGCTCAAACCGGAACCATGTTGCAGAAGGAACTAGTTAAAGGATAAGTACGTACTAGCCGTTTAAAGAGAATTCTTTAGACGGCTTTTTTTATTCTAGAATGAATCAACATAGGAAAAAAGTAATGTACCCTACGATTTGGAATCATGGTACCATTATCAAAAAGAATAGGGAAGAGGGGTTGAATGAATAATCTTAAGGCATTTGTGGGATGCTTTTTTATTGCAGTTTCTGCTTTTTTATATGCGACAAAACACATAACAGCTGCAATTATGTCGTCTAATATTAATAGCCCAGATGTGAATTACTATGAAGGTGCATACAAAATTGTTGGGTTTGGTATCAACTTTTGGATTTTCGCAGCTTTATTTATCGGAATTGCTATACTAGGAAGCCTATTTACACGTGGAGCAGTACTCCCGTTCAAAAAGAAAATAACAAAAGTAGAAAATCCTCACCAATGAATGGATGAGGATTTTATTAAAAATATTAAAAAGGCTTTAAAATCATTAATGTAATAACAATCAAAAAGATTGCATTCTCAATATGCTCTACTCGAAAAAGCGCCTTTGCTAAAGGATAATATTCTTCAGGAATGTCATCACCCTGATGTGTTTCTAATATCGCTTTTACCGGCTTTGATTTAGGTGTCAGGGCAAATGGCCCCATCGCTAACGCAACAAGAAATAGAAGCAAGCTTGTTACATACCAACCCCTTGTAAAAAGATATGGATTAATAGCCCCCATTAAAAGACCGGTCACAAGCAGAAGTATACCACCAATCATAACAAATATATGGAGTCTATGCCTGATTGCATATGAATGCCTGAGCTGTGTCATCGTATCTCCAGACTTCACGACTGTTGTTAAAATAAAGCCAGGTCCCATTCCAAGGATGGCTGAAACAATATGTATGAAAACAAGTATCTGATAAAATACATCCACTTTATGGAAACCCCCATTCGCAACATATTCATTATTAATGATAGCATTATCGTCAAAAAGGTAAGTGATATCTCTCACTAATCATTCCTCTTAATCTTACTATTTTGTGACAACAGTTTTCTAGTGAAAATAAGTGGTATAATAGTAAATGGATTTTGAACGTGGAAGAAAGGGGGCGATTTTGTGAAGAGCGTCACGAAAATTTTATATATTTTCTTAGGATTTCTTTTCTTAGGCCTTGGGGTTATAGGAATTGTTTTGCCGATCATTCCAACTACACCCCTGCTAATGCTTGCTTCCTTCTTTTTTGTAAAAGGGTCGAAAAGATTTGATCGATGGTTTAAAGGTACTAGCCTATATAAGAAACATTTAGAAGGGTTTGTAAAGCGCCGTGAAATGACCCTCAAACAAAAGTTGACGATTCTCTTAAGCGCTGATGCGATGATTGCAGTCCCATTTATTATTCTAGATAGCATCGCCCTTAAACTATTCTTAGTCGCAGTTGTTATATATAAGTACTACTATTTCTTTACAAAAATTAAAACGGTGGCACCGGAAACGGGTACCGTTCACACGCAATCTCTTGTTGAGAAACCAAGCCATAAATAGACGAAAACCCTTGTCAGTACTTACCTCTGACAAGGGTTTTCTTTTTACTCATTCACTTTACTAAATTCATGGACCCATACTTTCATGTGCGGAAGCCAAGGCATTCCTGGGTGGTAGGAAAGGATAGATTCTTTATACTCATCGACGGTATCAAAGCCTTCCCTATTCGCATCCTCATCGGTGAGTTCTCCAAGTGACTGTTCATAGACATTATCAATTTTAAATTGTTGACCCTCAAGAGTCATTATTTCCCCAACATCAGCATATCTTCCATTTCTGCGTGTTGCGGTTTTAGTACCTTCGAGGACCTTTTTAATGTCAGATTCCATTGTCACAAGACGTTCAATGGAACATGTTTTTGGTGGTAATTCATTTGGTGTATTCATTTTCATACTCCTTTCAATTGACAATCTTCAAGATGAATTTTAATCCGTCTCACAAGGATTGAAAGAGGACTATTTAGGTGGCTTTTCGATCAAAATACCTCCTCAATCCTTCCCCTAAAATGGTAAATGTAAACATGGTTAGGGAAATGGCAACACATGTCCAAAACGGTATCCATATCGAACTAATGATATCTCTTCTGGCCTGTCCTAGCAAGGTTGGCCAATTTAGACTGGTGTTAACTAATTCACCGACCCCGTAGTTTGTTTGAATAAATATCTGGGAAAGGAATACCCCGAATATCCCCAACTGTGCAATTAAAAGACAGGTTTTTCCGATATCAATAAAGAAATTTACAATTATGGAGGGATAGGTATTTGGTAAAATATTTCCGAATGCTAGTCGTAAGGGGGACATCCCAATTGTGATTCCGGCTTCAATATATGGTTTTTTTGCAATACGTTGTGTCTCTTCACGGATAATATGGCTAACTTTGCCGACTTCGATTAAAGCTAACAGTAATATCGACCACCATAAGCGATTTTCATTCATGACCAGAGCAGGTATAGCTAGCAGTAAAAGCGCTGAAAAAATAATGGGAATACTAGAAAAAATATTATTCCAAGCCGTAACAATCCAAGAAAATGGATTGTTTTTTCGAGTGGCCAAGAGTCCAAGGGGAATTGCGATTAGGTAGCGTAGGACAACGATTCCCAAAATGACTTTCAGCGTTTCCTTTGCCCCCATCACGATAAGACTCAATAAATCCCTTCCTTCGTGATCAGATCCAAAAGGAGGTTGTTGACTTGGTGTAAAGGGTGCTCTAATAAATTCCTTACTACCATCCGTAAATCGAATTCTCCCCTCTTCAACTCCTTCTTTCACATATGGTATCTGTGGTCCAACAAAGGTAACGAAAAGTAGGATGCTTAACATGAATAGCCCTGTTATTAAATACCAATTTCGATTCATCCGATACACCTCCTTATTTTGGATCAAGTTTCAATTTAATCATTTGACTGATAATATGTGCGACCATCACAAGCATAAGAAAGCTTATACAGATTCCGATAATGAGTCCGCGTTCATCTGCATTGCCAGAAGGAGGGATATAGTTGGTGTAGCCAATCGCTGAAAATAATCGATAGGCTGCTCCTTCATAACCTAGTATATATTCAACAACTAACAAGTTCGATAGAACAAAGACCATAATGGACTGTAAATGGCTAGAAACGGTAATAAAGCATGATTTCATCATATGGTTGAGTAACACTTTGTTTTTTGTAAACCCCTTAGAAAACGCAACTTGTATATAAGGTTCACGATCCTGTGTGAGTAGAGAAACAGCTGTGATTCTTGCAACATACAATGACGGTGCAATTGAGACGAGGATGCTAGGAGCAATGAACTTCCACCAGTCCTCGGTCCCCATAATAGTAAAGCCAGGTATTGGGACTTTAATCAGCAGGTAGCAAATACAGATGATGATGAAGAAATCAGGTACTCCTGATAAAAACATAGTAGTTCCACTTCCAAAAAAGCTTTTTTTCGTGTTTGTAAATCTATAATCTAAGATCCCTTTTAAAACTCCAGTAACCACACTAAGAAGAAATCCGATAACAATAATTTTTAAACTCCTTGGAAAGTACTTCGCAATTTCATCTTCAGCTGAGAGTGTGGCAAACTTGGTTCCTCCAAGACTTTTATTCTCATAAACATCCGTTAAGAAAGACGAGACACTCGCTGCATACTCTTTTAAACTAAACTGATAGGAATACTCAACAGACATTGCAATTCCAGTATATTCAATACTAGGTTCACGAGGAAAAAGTACGAATAATATCACACAAAGAAAGACGCATAAATAGATTGCTAAAATCTTTCCGAATTCAAATACCGCCCCCAAAAATCTCACTCCCAATTCTTAAAAGACTCACTATTTTAAATGTATAAGAAATTCCAGTTCCTGTCACTATACGATTTTACTTGCAGGAAAGTAAATTCCTAAAAGTAATTTTCATTTTTTGTCGATTGGTTTGGTTCTATTGTTCTAGATAGATTTCATAAAATGTAGGGAGAGAGGCATAGGATAGTAGCGGATAGTGGATTCTATGTTTTTTAGACTATTAAAAGAAACAAAAGAATGAGGGGGTTACGTATGTGAAGAAACTAGCTATTTTTTCTGTCTTATTTGTTTTATTATTCTTAGCAGCATGTGGAACGAGTGATACGAGCGGGTCAGATGGTGAAAAAAAGACACTTAAAGTGATGACAGATGCAGCCTATCCACCTTTCGAATTCATGGAGGGGGATAAGATTGTTGGGTTTGAAATCGATTTGATTCATGCGGTGGCTGAGGAAGCGGGGTATGAATTAGATATCAATCATACCGGTTGGGAACCTATCTTTATTGAGTTAGATAAAGGGTCTTATGATATGGCGGTTTCATCGATTTCGATTACGGAAGACCGCAAGAGTAAATATCTTTTTACACTACCAATCTTCTTATCAACAAATAAAATTATGATTCCTGAAGACAGTGATATTCAAACTGCACAAGATTTAAAAGGAAAAGTGGTGGCTGTTCAAGCTTCAACTACAGGGCATTTTGCTGTTGAGAAGGTACTAGGTGAAAAACATCCTGATATAAAAGCTTTTGAAAATAATAATCTAGCAATCCTAGAGCTTGATAGCGGTGGGGCTGATGCGGTTGTGGCCGATAATGGTGTTATTGAATACTACGCAGCACAAAATCCGAACAAAAAACTAAAAGTTGTGGGAGATAAAGACACATTTGAGGCGGAGTTCTATGGAATGATGTTCCCTAAAGGAAGTGATGACCTGAAGGCCGATTTCGACAAGGCAATCGAGGCTGTAATTGAAAGTGGAAAATACACTGAGATTTATAAAGAATGGTTTGGTGCAGAGCCCGATTTAGAGGCTTTAAAGGCGGAACAAGAAGCTTCGAAATAACCCTCATGAAATTGCGTAACGACTTATTGTGTTACGCAATTTTTGCCTTATACAAATTGGTAAGGAGGACAAACCATGGATTTTAGTTTCGAGATAATCAATGATTATCTTCCGTATTTTTGGAAAGGCACTTTGTTAACCATTGGCCTATCCATTGCGGGTATTTTACTTGGGACAATCCTTGGCCTTTTTATTGGTCTTGGGAAAATGATGCGCAATAAATGGGTAGCGTTTCCGTTTGTCTGTTACATCACATTCTTCCGGGGAACGCCACTACTTGTTCAAATATTACTTGTGCATTTTGGTGTTGTACCGTTATTTTTAGGTACCACAAATGGTATTGTAGCTGGTGTAATTGCACTTACTCTTAACGCATCTGCATACATAGCCGAGATTTTTAGAGCGGGTATTCAATCCTTGGATCGAGGACAAATGGAAGCTGCACGATCGTTAGGAATGACACATGTTCAAGCGATGAGATATATCATTATCCCTCAAGCCTTCAAACGGATGATCCCTCCATTGGGTAACGAATTTGTGATTCTAATCAAAGATTCATCCCTTCTATCTGTAGTAGCAACACCAGAACTTATGCACTGGAGTCGTATGATGATGGGGCAGCATGCTAAAGTCTGGGAACCATATTTAACAGCAGCCTTCATCTATTTGGTACTAACCCTAACATTAACCATCCTGTTAAACCATTTAGAAAAGAGGTTGAAAACGGAATGATTAAAGTAGACTCTATCAAAAAATCTTTTGGGAAAAATGAAGTTCTTAAAGGAATCTCAGTTGATATTAGACCACAGGAGGTCGTTGTGGTAATTGGTCCTTCAGGATCTGGAAAGTCGACTTTTTTACGATGCATAAACCTACTAGAAACAATTAATGAAGGACATGTCTATATTGATGGCGTGGATATTACAGATAAACAAACAAATATTAATAAAATCAGAACGGATGTGGGGATGGTATTCCAACAGTTTAATCTTTTTCCTCATAAAACGGTGATGGAAAACATTACACTTTCGCCATTAAAAGTTAAAAAAATCTCCGAAGAACAAGCGTATAATAAAGGTATGCAACTATTGAAGAAAGTCGGTCTAGCAGAAAAGGCAGATGCTTACCCAGATTCATTGTCGGGTGGACAAAAGCAGCGTGTTGCGATTGCCCGAGCCCTCGCTATGGAGCCAAAGATAATGCTGTTTGATGAACCGACTTCTGCTCTAGATCCAGAAATGGTCGGAGAGGTTTTAGAAGTCATGAAGCAGCTAGCGCGCGAGGGTATGACAATGGTTGTCGTAACTCATGAAATGGGATTTGCACGAGAAGTCGGTGACCGTGTCCTTTTTATCGACGAGGGAATGATAGTTGAAGCAAACATACCAAAAGAGCTATTTGAAAACCCTCAGCACGAAAGGACGAAAGCTTTTTTGAGTAAAGTACTTTAGACCTGAGTCAGGTTTTGATTGGGAGGTAGCAAGATGGACGTAATCGAAAAGGCAATTATTGTAGCAAGCAAGGCCCATGATGGACAATATCGAAAGCTAACGAATATTCCCTATATCACACACCCACTTGGTGTTGGGCTACTATTGATGAAGGCGAGTGCACGTGAGGAACTTATCGTTGCTGGTATACTTCACGATACAGTAGAGGACACTGAGTTAACGTTAGAGGAGATTAGTGATGAATTTGGGGAGGAAATAGCGGAGCTTGTGGAGGGCTGCTCTGAGCCGGATAAGTCGCTGTCTTGGGAAGAGAGAAAAGAACATACGATTACTTTCTTACGTACAGCATCGGAAGATATTCGTACAGTTGTATGTGCTGATAAACTACATAATATCCGGTCGATTATCCGTGACTTTGAAGGACAAGGTGAACAAGTCTGGCAAAGGTTTAGCCGAGGAAGGAACAAGCAGGAGTGGTATTATCGAAATGTAGCGGCTAGCCTTGAGTTTGCCTCAACCTTTCCGTTAGTAGACGAACTAAAGAGGGAAATCGATGTATTGTTTGGATAACGTGTTAATGTCTCAAAGATAACTTTGGGGCCTTTTTTGCGTGAGAACGGTATTTGAAAAATGGGATTGTCCAGTGTAAGAATTAAATTGACCACTTTGGTCAATAAAGGTTATGATAGTATTGACCATGTTGGTCAACGTCTTGCGGAGGATCATATTATGCTGTCAAAATTTTTTAATTTAGAACAAGAAAAACAGGAACGTATATTAAATGCAGCAACAAAAGAGTTTGCTGAAAAGAGCTATGCGAACGCTTCTACAAATGAGATTGTTAAAGAAGCAGGTATCTCTAAAGGACTCTTATTTCATTACTTTAAAAATAAAAAAGAATTATACCTGTTTTTATATGACTATTATTTAGAGGTAATTGTTAATGATTTATTTGCAAAAATTGATCTTGATGAGCCAGATATTTTTAAAAAATACCGAGGGATTACATTTATAAAATTCGAACTGATGAAAAAACACCCTGAGATGTTTAATTTTATACGAACTGCTTTTGAAGAAGATTCGCCCGAGGTAAAAGTTGAGTTCGACAAACGGAGCAAGGATGTACTAAAAAGTAGCTACTCAAGATTAGCGAGCTCTATCGATGTAACGAGGTTTAAGGAAGGAATTGATATTCAAAAAGCAATGAATATTATCTTTTGGTCACTAGAGGCTTTCGGTTATCAAAAAAATGATCAAACAAAAGAAATTCCCTTGGATCAGTTAAATATCGAGGATTTTATTGGAGAATTGGATGACTATATTGAGTTGCTAAAGCAAGCATTTTACAAATGATAAGGGGAGGGCTTGAACATGAATGTTATTGAAATTAAGAACCTAACAAAGATGTATGGGAAATCTCGAGGAATTGAAGATATTAGCTTTCATGTGGAAGAAGGTGAAATCTTTGGATTTATCGGGCCCAATGGTGCTGGTAAGTCGACAACTATTCGGACCATGCTATCTCTCATATACCCGACAAGTGGAAGCGCCAAAATCTTTGGGAAGGATACCATTCAGTTTTCATCTGAAATCAAGAAGGAAATTGGTTATCTCCCTTCAGAGGTATTTTACTATGACAATATGAAAGTGAAGGATTTGCTCCATTATTCCGCAAGCTTTTATAAAAAGGACTGCACAAAACGAATGAAAGAGTTGGCAGAAATCATGGAACTTGACCTTAATCGAAAAATTGATGACCTTTCCTTAGGGAACAAAAAGAAGGTCGGGATTATTCAAGGTCTCCTTCATGAGCCGAAACTTGTGATTCTTGATGAGCCAACAAGTGGTCTAGACCCTCTTATGCAACAACGCTTTTTTGAATTGCTTGAGGAAGAAAATAAAAAAGGTGCAACCATACTCTTCTCGTCTCATATTTTAAGCGAGGTACAACGTCTATGTGACCGAGTAGCTATAATTAAAGAGGGTAAAATAGTAACGGTCGAAAAGATTAGTACGTTAAAAGATAACAATTTTAAAAGATTCAAAGTAGAAACAGCAGAGACTATTGATAAAACGTATTTTTCCATTCCAGGAGTAAATAATTTAGAGATAACGGGACAGGAAATAAACTTTTTCTTTAAGGGGAATATCAATTCAGTAATGGAGAAGCTTGCTGGAATTGAGATTACGAATCTATCTGTTACAGAACCTGACCTCGAGGAGATCTTTATGCATTATTACGAGAAGGAGGCCAAGATAAGATGAATGTCTTTTTTCATGAATTAAGGGCCCTTCGAAAGACAACAATCATTTGGACTCTATCGTTAGTGGGGGTCGTCGTATTGTTCATGTCAATGTTTCCAACCATTGCAAAAGATATTGAAGACTATAAGAAGGTGTTAGATGGGTTTCCGGATGCCGTCAAACAAGCAATGGGGCTACAGGTAGAAACTTTTGGATCTGTACTCGGATTTTACGCCTATGTTTTTGTATATATTAGTCTTTGTGGCGCGATACAAGCAATGAATTTTGGAACAGCCATTGTCTCAAAGGAAGCAAGGGAGAAAACAGCCGATTTTCTATTAACAAAACCGATTACCCGGAAAGCGATTCTAACGGCCAAAGTGCTAGCTTCATTCACTGCCATCTTGTTTACAAGCATTGTATATGTAATTGCTTCTTGGGTCATGGTAGCTGCTGTTGCAACGGATGAATACAGTACAAAAGCCTTTTTTCTAATTTCTCTTTCGTTGTTCTTTATCCAATTGATTTTTCTAGCGGTGGGTATTCTCTTTTCGGTAACCCTTCCAAAAATAAAGTCAGTTCTCTCCGTATCATTAGGGACAGTTTTTGGCTTTTTTATTGTTGGGATGCTTAGTTCTACTAGTGGTGACGATTTTAAACGATATTTGTCTCCTTTCAAATATGTTGATTCACACTATTTAATCGAGCATACGAGTTTCGAAGGTTCCTTTTTAATAGCTGGATTGGGGATTGTATTGGTTTCAGTGATTGTTAGTTATATTACGTATTTGAAGAAGGATATTCATTCCGTATAGGAAGGAGGTAGTTTGGATGAATCTGTTCCTAAGGGAGTTAAAGGCATACAGAAAGTCGGTCATTATATGGAGCGTTGGAATTGTTTTGTTTATTTTAATGGGAAAAACGGAATACTCGAGCCTTTCCTCATCTGGAAATTCATTGAATGAACTTATAGAATCGATGCCAAAAGCACTGCAGGCAATCATGGGTACAGGAACACTAGACGTATCAACACCAATTGGTTATTTTTCGATTTTGTATTTGTATTTATTGTTAATGGGCACCATTCATGCTGCGATGTTAGGAGCATCTATCCTCGCAAAGGAAGAGCGAGATAAGACGTTTGAGTTTTTGTTTGTTAAACCTATAACCCGATCTCAGATTATTACGATGAAATTAATGGCGGCATTAGTTAATTTACTTGTTTTTAACATAGTTACAACGATTGCGTCCATGCTCCTTTTTGAAATGAGCCATGAAAGTAGCCAGCTTCTCATGTTAATGGGCGGAATGTTTATTTTACAGGTGTTATTTTTAACAATTGGCTCAGCACTAGCTTCTGTTTTACGAAGTCCCAAAAGAGCAGCACCCATTGCAACTGGAATTTTACTATTCACATTTATATTATCAATTGTGATTGATTTAAGTGAACATCTCAATTTCCTTACGTACATCGTCCCATTTAAGTATTTTGCAGCAAAAGATATTCTTACCAGAGATGGATATGACGCATTGTTTGTTATTTTGTCACTTTTATTAATTGTCGTTCTTACGATAATTGCTTTTGTTTTTTATAAAAAGAAGGATTTGAATACGTGAAATAGGAGAGATCTCTTCGTAACGAAGGGGTCTTTTTTATTTGTATAAAATAGAGAAAATTCAACTTAATGAGTGTAAGCGGGAAACATTTACAGGAATTCAAACTCGAAAATATATTGACGAATTAAAATATAAAGTGATAGTATTCTAATATGCTATTTAATTTGTTTAGCCAACTAACAAAAAACTTGCAAGTTTTTCATAGTTAACTAATCTATCCATAACTAATGGGGGAATGTGAAAATGAGCACAGCAAAGAAACTCGATATCGCTGATGTAAATGTAAGCGGAAACGAGCCAGGACCTAAAGTACGTCCCTTTGGATTAAGAGACAAGCTTGGTTATTTATTTGGAGATTTCGGAAACGATTTCTTTTTTATACTTGTAGCAATCTTCTTAATGGTATTCTATACAGATGTATTTCATATTCATCCAGCTACAGTAGGGGCATTATTTGCGGTCGCACGACTATGGGATGCTTTTGCTGACGTGGCATGGGGGCGTTTCATCGATACAAGAAAAACGACGCCTAATGGTAAGTTTAGACCTTGGATTTTAAGAATGTCCTTCCCACTTGTTATTACTGGTGTATTAATGTTTGTTAAGATTCCGGGAATGTCCGATGGATTCTATCTAGCATGGGCATTCGTAACGTATATCGTCTGGGGAACACTCTACAGTACAGTGAATATCCCTTATGGGTCAATGGCTTCTGTTATTACAGATGATCCTGTTGAACGTACATCTCTTTCTGGTTGGAGAACAATGGGGGCACAAGCTGCTGGTTTAATCATCGGTGTCGGTGGTCCAATGGTTGTATTTGTTGATAATCAAATTGATCATAACCGCATGTTAATGGCGGCAATTGTATTCGGTGTTCTAGCACTTGCTTGTTATATCGCATGTTATAAAATGGTAACTGAGCGGGTTGTAGCACCTGAGAGACCAAAGGTAAAGGGTTCTTCAAAAGCAACAATGAAAGGGCTTATAAAAAACAAACCATTAATCTGGATTCTTGTTGCATCTCTAACATTCATGGTTTGTACGATGCTTATTCAGTCAGTTAACATATTCTTATTCAAAGATTATTTTGCAAACGCTAAAGCAGTTAGTATGGTGAATTTAGTAACGTCAGGTACAGTCTTTCTACTAATGCCATTCTTAAGTCCTCTTGTAAAAAGATTTGGTAAGAAGGAACTAGCAGCGGCTGGAATGTTACTTGCTGGGCTAGTCTACTTACTGTTATTCTTCTTAAAGGACATTAGTGCTATGCAATTTGTTGGTATTCTAACAATTGGAATGCTTGGTAACGCAATCTTCAATCTTGTAATATGGGCTTTTGTAACCGATGTTATCGATTATCATGAGTACATCACTAATTTGCGTGAAGATGCGACAGTCTATTCTATTTATTCAATGGCTCGTAAAGTCGGGCAAGCTGTTGCTGGTGGTCTAGGTGGAGTCCTAATTGGTGTAGTTGGTTATAATTCAACTTTGAAAGTACAAACTCAAGAAACTCTAGATGGTATTCACGCCTTAGGAACATTATTACCAGCTGTCATCTTTTTAGCTATATTCCTAATAATCGTTTTCTTCTATCCATTAAATAAACAACGCACAATTCAGTTAGCAGCTGATTTAGCAGACAGAAGAAAAGAAAACAACAACTAAATATCAATATAGAAAAATCCCTTCAGTCTATCTGAAGGGGTTTAATTTTGGTTATTTTTTTCGTACGTTTTTTCATCATCTACATATTGTAAATTTAGCATTGGAACTCCAAGAAAATGCTTTATCGCAAATGCGCAAGCTCCCATAGTTACTGATTTTTTTCCGAAACTTGAGATGGATAAGTGACGATAGTGACTAATAGTAGAAGTTAAATGTTCTTCAATTTTTTCGATAGAACCCTCATATAGTCTGAGAATCTCCCCATCAAGGATAATCGTATCGGGATTATACATATTAATCATATTATTTAATCCAATCGAAAGGTAATAAATATAGTTGTCAAGGCGTTCAAGAATATCTTGGTCACCCTCGGCAATTGATTTACGTAAATCCTCATAGGTATAAGATGAAAGATTTTTTTCAACCATTATATTTTCTAGAAAAACGATCTCAGAGGCATATTGTTCCCAACAGCCTTCATTTCCGCATGTACAAGGTCTACCTCGTGGAACAACAATCATATGACCAATTTCACCTGCAAAACCATCATTCCCACGGAAAAATTCATTGTCCATAATCATTCCGAGTCCAATTCCAGTATATATAGTCGCACATAACAGGCTATTGGTTTCATGATGATGAAAAACCCTCTCGGCAAAGGCCGACATATTTGCATTGTTTTCAATATGTACCTTAAGTTGACAGGCTTTCTCTAAATCATTCTTAAGATCAACAGAACCCCATTGGAAGCGAGGAACAAAATGTATCTTTTCATCTTTGCCAACTAATCCGTGAACGGCAATCACGACTCCAATAATACCGTAACGGTTGTCAGCAAACTCATCTGTAAAGGAATTGATTTGCTCAATTAATAGCTGAAGAATACTTTTATAATCAAGTTTAGTACATTCAACTGTTTTTTCACATACAGGGTTACCCAGAAGGTCTGATAGAGTAAAGGATATTTGTCCGTACTCTACATCTATTCCAAGCGCATAGCCCGCCTTAGCGTTTAATGAAAGCATAATTGGCTTTCTTCCAACACTGTTATGCTCAAGTTGAGTTTCGATGATTAAGTCTTCATCTAATAAATCAGCAACCTGTGCGGAGACAGTCGCCCTTGTAAGTGCTGTTGCTTTGGAAATGTCAGCCCTCGAAATCATGCCTTTTTCTATAATCTTCTCTAAAATTAGAGAACGATTTATTTTTTTAATATAAGCTGCATCTCCAGTTATCATACGAATCCCCCATCTGGTAGTAAGTACAACTAATTCAATATGCGATATTTAAAAGTGAATTCATCTTTAAGTTACGCATAATTATGTGCAATATGTGACAATTTTACATGACGACGCTTTCATGAATAAAAAAATTGCAAATGAATTAATTGTTTCTAGATTGTTAATTGACGAATATAAGTTGGGATGGTACATTATAAATGGTTATAATTTGTTTAGTGAACGAATTAATTATACACCTTATCTTTAGGATTGAAAAGATTGGATTTTTTAGGTAGGGTATAACAATAAGATTATTATCTTAATAGTTTAGGAGAGTGGAAAAATGAATACGGTTTTAAGTAATAAAGAACTTGATTTATTAGCTATTAACACAATTCGAACTCTTTCTATTGATGCTGTAGAGAAGGCAAATTCTGGACATCCAGGTATGCCGATGGGTGCTGCTCCAATGGCATACACTCTTTGGGCAAGAGAGATGAATCATAATCCTGCAAATCCAAACTGGTTCAATCGCGACCGCTTTGTTTTATCAGCTGGACATGGTTCCATGCTTTTATATAGCATGTTACATTTATTTGGTTATGATGTAACCTTAGAAGATTTGAAAAACTTCCGCCAATGGGGAAGCAGAACTCCAGGACATCCTGAGTTTGGTCATACTCCAGGTGTTGAAGCAACGACTGGTCCACTAGGACAAGGTATTGCGATGGCAGTCGGTATGGCAATGGCTGAAAGACATCTAGCTGAAACATACAACAAAGATAAATATGATCTAGTTAACCACTTTACATATGCAATCTGTGGTGATGGTGATTTAATGGAAGGTGTTTCTGCTGAAGCAGCTTCACTTGCAGGTCACTTAAAATTAGGCCGTCTAGTTGTAATGTACGATTCAAACGATATTTCTTTAGATGGTGATTTAAACCTTTCTTTCTCTGAAAGTGTTGAAGATCGTTTTAAAGCATATGGTTGGCAAGTAATCCGCGTTGAAGATGGTAATGACACTGAAGAAATTCAAAAAGCATTACAAGATGCAAAAGCAGATTTAAACCGCCCAACATTAATTGAAATTAAAACAACAATCGGTTTCGGTTCTCCTAATAAAGGAGGAAAGTCAGCTTCACACGGTGCTCCACTTGGTAAAGACGAAGTTACTTTAACTAAAGAATCTTACGGCTGGAAAAATGAAGAGCCATTCTTCGTTCCAGAAGAAGTAAGAGAGCACTACAGCCAATTTGTAGAAGCTGGTAAAGAAAAAGAGAGTGTATGGAACGAATTATTTGCAGAATATAAAAAAGAATACCCTGAATTAGCGAAACAATTTGAAATGGCATTAAATGGTGAGCTACCAGAAAATTGGGAAGCTTCACTTCCAAGCTTTGAAGCTGGATCTTCAGTTGCAACTCGTGACGCATCAGGTAAAGCTTTAAATGCTGCTGCTACAGCAATTCCACAATTAATCGGTGGTTCAGCTGACTTAGCAGGTTCAAACAAAACATTAATTACTTCTGAAAAGAACTATGCAATCGACAGCTTTGCTGCTCGTAACATCTGGTTCGGTGTTAGAGAATTTGCAATGGGTGCTGCAATCAACGGTATGGCACTTCACGGTGGTGTAAAAGTATTCGGAGCTACATTCTTCGTATTCTCTGATTACCTACGTCCAGCTATTCGTCTAGCTGCTCTAATGAAACTACCTGTAACATATGTATTTACACATGATTCAATCGCTGTTGGTGAAGATGGACCAACGCATGAGCCGGTTGAACAATTAGCTGCACTACGAGCAATGCCAGGACTTTCAATTCTACGTCCAGCTGACGCGAAAGAAACAGCTGCTGCATGGCGCTTAGCAATCGAAAGCACTGACACACCAACAGCACTTGTATTAACTCGTCAAGGTTTACCTACTTTAGAACTTGACCCAGAAGCTGTATACGAAGGTGTTAAAAAAGGAGCTTATGTGGTTTCTGAAGCAAAAGGAGAAGTTGCGGGTCTATTACTTGCTACAGGTTCTGAAGTTTCATTGGCAATCGCTGCACAACAAGAGCTTGAAAAAGAAGGTATCTTCGTATCTGTTGTAAGTATGCCAAGCTGGGATCGCTTTGAAAAGCAATCAGCTGAGTACAAAGCAAGCGTTCTTCCAAAATCTGTGAAGGCTCGTGTTGGTATTGAAATGGCTTCTTCACTAGGTTGGAAAGCATATGTTGGTGACGAAGGTAAAGTACTTGCAGTTGATACATTCGGAGCATCTGCACCTGCAGGTAAGCTTCTTGAAGAATACGGCTTTACAGTTGCTAACGTAGTGAAAAATTTTAAAGAAGTTTTAAATAAATAATTTCTAGTAGTTTTTACTAACAGCATTTGACTTAACCTTACGAATAGGTGAGTCAAATGTTTCTAACAATATGTATGATTAGAAACTGGAGGGAAAAAGAAATGAAATTTTTTATCGATACAGCTAATCTAGATGACATTAAAAAAGCGTACAAAATGGGTGTGCTTTCTGGTGTAACAACAAACCCATCACTTGTAGTTAAAGAAGGCGTAAAATTCGAAGACCGAATCGCTGAAATCCTTCAATCAGTACCTGAAGTAGAAAGCGTATCTGCAGAAGTATCTCCAGATGCTGAAACTGCTGAACAAATGATCGCAGAAGCTGAAGAGCTTCTAAAAATCAACGGTGGCGACAAAAACATCACAATCAAAGTTCCAATGACTGTTGCTGGTTTAGAAGCTACACGTTACCTTTCTAAAAAAGGTGTTAAAACAAACGTTACTCTAATCTTCACAATGAACCAAGCTCTACTAGCAGCTCGTGCTGGTGCAACTTATGTATCTCCATTCTTAGGTCGTCTTGACGACATCTCTGAAGACGGCGTACAGCTTGTTGCAAAAATTGCTGAGCTATTCCGTGTTCATAACTTAGATTCACAAATCATCGCTGCATCTGTAAGACACCCAGACCATGTTACTCGCGTAGCATTAGCTGGTGCTCACATTGCAACAATCCCATACTCTGTAATTGAGCAACTTACTAAGCACCCACTTACAGACCAAGGCCTAGAAAAATTCGCGGCTGACTGGGTAAAAGCAGTAAAATAATAGGACGATTTTATGTAAGGCCCCAATTCGCTGATTAGTGGATTGGGGTTTTTGGTGTTTTGTTTAGAACTTGTTGCGGGTTCTGAAGAAGAGTGGTTCTGGGTTTGATATGAAGAAACTAATGCTCTAAGGGAGTGAAAAGATAAGATTGTCATGAAAGTAATGAAGACACAGAATCTCCTGTCGATCGGAAGAACATGTCGTCATAAGTGCGATGAAGACACAATCTCTCCTGGCGAGCGGAAGAAGATGTCGTCATGAGTGTAATGAAGACACAGAATCTCCTGGTGAGCGAAAGAAGATGTCGTCATGAGTGTAGTGAAGACACAAACTCTCCTGGTGAGCGGAAGAAGATGTCGTCATAGAGTGGATGAAGACACAAAATCTCCTGTCGAGCGGAAGAAGATGTCGTCATAGAGTGGATGAAGACACAAACTCTCCTGGCGAGCGGAAGAACATGTCGTCATGAGTGCGATGATGACATAAAATCTCCTGTCGAGCGGAAGAAGATGTCGTCATAGAGTGGAATGAAGACACAAAATCTCCTGGTGAGCGAAAGAAGATGTCGTCATGAGTGCGATGATGACATAAAATCTCCTGTCGAGCGGAAGAAGATGGTCGTCATAGAGTGGATGAAGACACAAACTCTCCTGGCGAGCGGAAGAACATGTCGTCATGGGTGCGATGAAGACACAAACTCTCCTGGCGAGCGGAAGAACATGTCGTCATTAGTGCGATGAAGACACAAAGGCTCCAGGTGAGCGGAAGAACATGTCGTCATGAGTGTAGTGAAGACACAAAATCTCCTGGCGAGCGAAAGAAGATGTCGTCATGAGTGCGATGAAGACACAAACTCTCCTGGTGAGCGAAAGAAGATGTCGTCATGAGTGCGATGAAGACACAAACTCCCCTGGCGAGCGGAAGAAGATGTCGACATAGAGTGGATGAAGACACGAAATCTCCTGTCTAGCGGAAGAACATGTCGTCATAGAAGTAATGAGAACACAAACACTTATGAGAAGTGGAAAAACATGTCGTCATGGGGCCACGAAAACACAAGCTCTTCTGCGAGCGTGAAGGAATACGTTATCATAAATTTAATTAAGCTTTAATCACACAAAAGGGTCCTTCATCCAAGTAGAGAAGGACCCAATCAAATAAGCAACCAAACCAACTAGAGCAAAACCCCGTATGAATTTGTAATGAATGATTTTAAATCATTCATACATAATAAGTCCACTGGTTAACCCCAACATTCATAAAGTTTGTAGAAAGTATCCTTCGTATACTCCTTTTTGGATGAATCCCCCCACACCAATCATAAACAAGATTAGTCGTAATCTTTCCTTCGGGAAAAAGCATCTGATACTCTTTAACAGATCTCAATACAGCGCTTGAAACCGATTCCCTATGCCCACATTCTCTGCATAAGCATGTACGACCTTCTGTTACAACATCAAACGAATCACACATCTCACAAGTGATTCCTTTACGAAGCTCCTCGTACCTATAACTAGGTACTTTGGTAAAAGGAGATTTAGTGATGTGGAGTGATACCAATAATTCAGCAATCTTTTTTTGCTTTTCGTTAATTTTGGACGGGATTGAATCCAGGGTCTTCATATGATTATTAATTTGCGTCGGTAATAAAGCTTGTAGATGCAGGGGTGCTTGGTATAGGGTGAAAGTAGGATGGTTAAAAACGACGGTGGCATCGATTGGGAGTTGACATCCGTGGTTACGCAGTAACTGATTCAATAAGGATTCACTTCTACTTAACTGGAGGATGGGGTTAATTACTTCCAGTCTTGGCTTTTTGAATAGTTTATTTGACTCGTACAAGTAGTCGCCTTCAAGATACTTCACTTCATACGTGTTGATTTTCCCATCAATTAAAATAAGAGAATCGATTTGGAAGATCGTGTTATTCACTTCAAGCAGCAAGTCATTTAGCACTAAGCAATCACTCTGCAGTTGTTCGGTAAGAGAATCGAATAATACTTCGCCTTCATAGCCCTTTAGTAAGTTCAAAAAATACTGCTTGTCTTTACCTTGTAAGTCACTTCGTTTGTCCAGAATTTCAAATACAATTAATTCGTCAGACTTGGTACGATATTTATAAATCATATTCCACAACCTTTTCTAGTTTTTCAACTCCATTATATTTGAAAATTTAGTAGATTCATAGAAAAAATCGAGAAGTCCCCCGTCCAAATAAAAAATCCGGCTCTAGCGAAAGAACCGGTTTAAAGATTTATTTCGGCACTTCAAGATCTAAGGTCGTGCCTTTTCCAACTTCAGATTCTAAATGTAAGCTTCCATCGATACTTCGGGCACGTTCTTCCATGCTGAAGAGGCCAACGCCATTTCCTTTTTCGTCAGTCGTAAAGCCCTGTCCATTGTCACTTACTTTAACGGTAACTTTGGCTTCCTCTTCATGAATTGATACGATGGCTTCTGCAACATTCGCATATTTTGCGATATTGGTTAAAGCCTCTTGGACCACTCGATAGATCGTTGTTTCTTTATGAATATCTAATCGTGTCTTTAAGGTACATTCAAATTCAACATTAATACCGTAATGCTGTGTGTAATGTTCAATATACTTCCGAAGAGCTGGTACGACACCGAGATCATCCAATACAGAAGGGCGGAGCTCCCATGCTAGGCCACGAATATCCTCCATCATAAAAGATACATCCTGACGCAGGCGTGAAAGACGTTCTTCTGGTTGTTCACTTAGTATTTGGTCAAGTTGAATTAGTATAGAAAACATGCTTTGACCGATTCCATCATGTAGTTCGCGTGAAAAGCGTTTGCGTTCTTCTTCCTGGATACTGATGACCCGTGTCATCATACTCTTCAATTCTTCTTGTGTTTCCTTCAATGCTGTAACTTCATGGCGGACTGCGAGGTATTGTTTTGGTCGGCCATTTTCAGAAAGAATGGGCACTATGGTTGTATCAACCCAATAAAAAGAACCGTCCTTCGCTTTGTTCTGAATTTCACCTTGCCAAACATGTCCGGAGCCGATCGTACGCCACATGTCTTTCCAGAATTCCTTCGGATGATGACCGGAATTAATGATTCGGTGATCTTGTCCAAGTAACTCTTCCTTTGAATACTTCGAGATCTCACAGAACTTATTATTAATGTATTGGATTTTACCTTGACGGTCGGTAATAGCAACAATGGAGGACTCGTCCAATGCATAGGTTAAGTCCGCCAGGTGGCGCAATGATTTACCTACATCCTCACGAAAAGTAGGATTCTCAATATGATCTTCTAGCTCAGCGAGGAGCTTGACAACGTTTGGACCGCCAATTTCCGATTGGTATTTTAGCCGATCAATTTTATTCAAAATGCAGTAATCCTTTCTTCATTGCATATTTTACAAGCTCTGGTCGAGTTTTTAAACCAAGTTTCTCCATCAAATTACTTTTATGCGATTCAACCGTTTTTACACTAATAATTAAGTGCTCGGCAATTTCTTTATTTGAATAACCCTTAGCAATCCATTCGAGTACTTCCTTTTCACGTTCAGACAATAATGCAAAGGAATCCGCGTTGTCCCCATTTTTTACTCGGTCTAAGTATCCGCCCATTAATACCTTCGTCGCAGAGGGAGTTAAATAGGCATTCCCAGTAGAAACAGATTCAATTGCCCCAAGCAAATCATCGTGTGGTGCATTTTTTAAAATATAGCCAGATGCTCCAGCATGGATGGCTCTGAACAAGTACTCTTCGTCATCATGCATGGTTAAGATGAGAATGGCTAATTCTGGCATAAGTTCGTGTAGTTCTTGAGTAGCCGTTAATCCATCTTTTCCATGTGGCATGCTTAAATCCATGAGTACAACGTCAGGGTTTAATTCCTTTGCTTTTTTAATCGCTTCGTCACCTTCAGAAGCTTCCCCAATTACTTCTATATTATTTTTGCCGTTCAACAACATCATTAGTCCAGATCGAACTACGGCATGGTCATCAACAATCAATAATCTAACCACAGTATACCTCCCCACAAATCCTCAATAGTTTCATTATAACATGTCAACAGACGCTGTTCGAAAACCAATCGTTCAATAAATCGTTACAAATAAGGGATTTTTCATCCAAAGATAGGGAGGTTCCCTGATATGTTTTAAATCACACTTCTTCTACAATAGGTGTTAGTTAATCGATTGAGGAGGAGTTCGTATGCAGGCGAGAGCTGCTGAAATCCAAAAGAAGCAGGCACCAGCTTATAATAATGCATTTGCATCAAAGTTTGCCAAGTCCATGTTTTTATCTGTGTTAGGGTTGGCTATTTTATCTTTTATTGGAACAAGAATGTTTACCCATGTTGATTTGAATCTTTACGGGTACATGGTTGGAACGATTGTCTTTCTTGGAGGTTTCTTTTATCGGTTCATCGCATGGGGAGAAAGACCGCCAACAAAGATTATTATCAAAAAAGGCTTGAAACTGTTAGTTAGAAAATCAACACCCAAAACATCTGTTGATCATTTAGCTACATATAACTTCATTTGGAATAGGGGAATTTACCGATGGACCCAGCATATCTTAATCGGTTGGGGTTGCATCCTTTCCTGTTTGGTTACATTTCCACTTGTCTTTGGTTGGATGTATTTCACAATGGATGAAAACGGCTATTACAACATCATTGCAATGGGAATTCAAATCATGACGGTACCCGCAGATGGTATCATCGCAAATCTTTCATATAATGCCTTAAATATAACAGCAATAATGGTAATTGCAGGAGTTTGTATGGCTATGTATCGCCGTATGAAAAACCTTCAGGCACGAGCAGAGCAGAAGTTCATGTATGATTTACTGCCATTATACTTACTGCTATTTGTTAGCATAACCGGGTTGCTTTTAACGTTTATGAATATTTTCATGCATGGCTGGGGTCAACCTGTTATGTCAATGATTCATCAATGGTCCGTCATTATTACGTTAATCTACCTGCCGTTCGGTAAGCTTGCCCATATTCCTTTCCGTCCAATGAGTGTTTTGGCGAGAAATTATCGCGAGCATTATGCAGAAAAGGAAACAAAAGAGTGTAAGGTTTGTGGTAATGGCTTTGTTTCTACAGAACAATCACAGGATGTAATTCATGTCCTTGATGTGAACGATATCCATTTTAAAACGAAGGAAGGTCATCATTTAGCAGAAATGTGTCTTCCATGTCGTAGAAAATACCGGATTGCGCAATTTTCCGGCTTCCCGACCCATGAGGTCAAAGTTAAGGAGGCAAATCAGAATGCAAAGGGATAAGTTTTTTAAAGAAGAGAAGAATGTTAATCATCCAAACGAAAAGCTAATAAAAACACATTGCAGCTATTGCGGGATGCAGTGCGGAATGAACCTACGAGTAAATACAGTTACCAATAAAATCGTAGGGGTTGAACCTCGTTACGATTGGCCAGTAACTGTCGGAAAAATGTGTCCGAAAGGTGTTACAGCCTACCAACAGACGAACCATCAGGATCGAATCTTAAAGCCGCTTATACGTGATGATGCATCATTAAAGGGAACGAAAGAAGGCTTTCGTGAAGCAAGTTGGGAAGAAGCGTACGAGTTAATCGTCAAAAACTTTAAGAAATTACAAGACGAGTACGGAAAGGATTCCTTATCAGTCTTCAGTGGAGTGTCAATGACAAATGAAAAATGTTATCTAACAGGTAAGTTTGCACGTGTGGCATTAGGAACTCGTTATATCGATTACAATGGTCGTTTTTGTATGTCTAGTGCGGCTGGTGGATTCCTTCGTTCATTTGGGGTTGATCGTGGATCGACATTACCTTGGACGGATATCCATGAAACGGATTGCTTATTTATCGCAGGAAGTAATACAGCAGAGTGTCACCCAACGTCTATGTTCCGCGTTTGGAACGTCCAGGAAAGAGGAGGATACATCATTGTTGTTGACCCTCGTGAAACACCAATAGCAAGAAGAGCGGATTTGCATTTAGATCTAAAACCAGGAACAGACTTAGCTCTAGCAAATGGAATCCTACATTTACTTATTGAAAATGGGTATACAGATAACGAATTTATTGCGAACCATACAAATGGTTTTGAAGAAACGAAGGAACTTGTGAAGGAATTCACACCTGAATACACAAGTGAGTTAACAGGAGTGGCACCTGAGAAAATTATTCGGGCTGCAGAAATTTACGGAAAAGCGCCTAATGCTGTTGTTATGTTTGCTCGTGGTATTGAGCAGCAACATAAGGGTGTAGACAATGTTTCTGCTTATACCAATATGGCACTTATTACTGGAAAAATCGGTCGACCAAAATCGGGCGTAGCTACTTTTACTGGGCAAGGGAACGGGCAAGGTGGTCGTGAACATGGACAAAAGTCAGATTTATTACCTGGCTATCGTAAAATCACAAATCCTGAGCATGTAAAAGAGGTGTGTAATGTTTGGGGGATTACTCCAGAGGAAATGCCAAAGCCAGGTGTATCTGCTTATGAAATGTTTGAACTAATGGAGGAAAAAACGATTCGTGGGTTATATCTTCTTTGTTCAAACCCAGCGGTATCTGCACCTAACTTAAACTTTGTCAGAAAAGCACTAAAATCACTCGACTTCATGGTGTGTGCTGACTTTTACTTATCAGAATCTGCAGAGTTTGCGGATGTGGTTCTTCCGTCTGTGACATGGTCTGAAGATGAAGGAACAGTTACAAATATTGAAGGGCGTATTATTAAAATCAATAAAGCCCAGGAACCGATTGGTGAATCTAAGCCGGACTGGCAAATGCAGGTCGAGCTTGCAGAACGTCTAGGTAGAGGCCAATATTTCTCACATTTAAAAACAGCCAAGGATGTAGCGGATGAGTTCCGCCTTGCAAGTAAAGGTGGCTATGCTGACTACTACGGAGCAACATGGGAAAAAATCGATAAACAAGATGGAGTATTCTGGCCTTGCCGTGATGAGAAAGACCAAGGAACACCACATATGTTCCTAGATAAAAAATTCTATCATCCAGATGGAAAAGCGAAAATATGTGCTTTGCCGTACCGTCCTCCTGCTGAAGAACCGGATCAAACATATCCACTGCGTTTAACAACAGGGCGTGTAGTGTATCACTATTTATCAGGTAACCAGACAAGACGTATTCCATTTTTAAGAGATATGTGCCCTGAACCATATGTTGAGGTTCATCCGGAATTGGCTGCCAAATATGAGATCCAGCATGAAGAACGTGTTCGTCTATTTACTAGAAGGGGCGAAAGTATTTACAAAGTAAAAATTACGGAAGCAATCCGAAAGGATACTGTGTTTGTTCCTTACCATTTCGGTCATGAAGAGTCTATCAATCTACTAACAATTGCAGCACTTGATCCAATTTCAAGAATGCCGGAATTTAAGGCATGTGCTGCTCAGATTGAAAAATTAGTTGTAAAGAAGGTGCAGTAAATGCAAAAAAGGCTATATTTAGAATTGGAAAACTGTATTGGATGCCGCTCTTGCCTTGCAGCCTGTACACAGTGTGGGGGACATGAAGAACGAAATCGAAACTATGTATATGATGTCAATCCGCTTGTGAACAGACAGACTATGCCACTCATGTGTCTGCATTGTGTAAATCCTGCATGCGCTAGAAGCTGTCCGGCACAGGCAATCCAAATCCACGAGTCAGGCGCAGTCTTGTCTGCACTGGTTGAAAAATGCATTGGCTGCCAAAACTGTACGATTGCATGCCCATATGGCATACCAAAATTTGATGAAGAACAAAATCTAATGTACAAATGTGATCTGTGTATTGACCGTACAAAGGATAACATTCCGCCGATGTGTGCAAGTGTTTGTCCATCAAATACAATCCAATGGCTAAGTGATGAGGAAATTGAGGCTAAAAAACAAAGTCATAATCTCGACAATGGTAAATGGGTAACAAGCATGCCGCTTGAGGGAGAAACGAATGTAAAAATTAGCTTACCTGGAATTTTACAAGGCATTGAGAAGTTATTTTAAGAATGGGTTCAAAGACGAGAATGAGAAAGCAACACATTTTCAATGGACTTTTGAACAATCGCTATAGGAGTGATGGGAATGCCGACTGATAAGAATAATCAAGTTCCTTTTAATGAGGATAATTACACACATAATATTAACCGCAATAATGAACGAAGCCTTGATCGACGTGGCTTCATGAAAACGTTGGTTGGAGCAGCAGGTGTCTTCGCTATTTCTTCACTACCGTGGGGAGCTGTAGCTGCAAAGGAATTAATGGGCCTTGGAGAAAAGGAATACTCACATAAAAAAATAATCGATATAAGTAAGTTAGCCGTAGGTGATTCCACCGATTTCACCTTTCCTGGTGACCATGATGATGCCATCTTAATTAGACTAGCTGAAAATAAATTCGTCGCTTATCAAAATGCATGTACCCATCTACGTTGCCCAGTTTTTTGGGTGAAGGAGGAGGGACAAATGGTTTGTCCTTGCCACCACGGTTTCTTTGATGTAGAAACGGGTGCACCGACTGCAGGACCACCTCGTCGTCCGCTACCTGAAATCCAGGTGAAGGTTGAGAATGGAGCAGTTTATGCGGTGAAGGTGAAACGTTATGAGGCGTAGTTACCAAGGTGTACTTATCCTTTCTGTCATCTTGCTGTTAAATATCATCTTTACACAAAAAATGGTACATCAATTTTATTATGAAAACTATGTGAATACACTTATATTTTGCGGCTTAAACATGGTGTTGTTTCCGGTCGCATGGATTTTGTATAAAAAGTTGAAAAAGGCGTGATGTTCATGAACAGCGAAACGTATCTTGATTTTTGTTTCATAAGAGAGGCAACTGGAAATTTCAAAGAAGAGATTCATGAAATTTTATCTAACCTTTTTAAAAGTATACGGTTAAAGTGGTACCTGGAGGAAAAGACGGAAGAGGGCATTGAGATTATCATTGCCGAGGTTAAAGGAATGAGCAGATGGCAATCGGAGGAAGATGCGATCGAATACATTGAAGCTCATGCAGACGAAGCCTTTTGGTCGTATCTTCAGGGCTATAAACTATTCATCTATCCTGCTAAGAAAGGGTGTAGCAGCTGTGGAGTTAACTGAAATTAGAAGTTTGGAATCTTTTATTCTAGAAAAGGTGGAAGTTTCGATTTTAGATAAAGATGGAGAAGACAAAGCACCGTTTGTAAAAAAGAATATACGTAAAACAGAGCTTTGTCCGGACGGAACGCATCTCCGTATTTACTTTGACCGGCTGCAGTTCTTTGCAGTTCCTTTAACCGCAGAGGTAGCGATAAGTGATGAGTTTTGGTCAGCCTTTGATCAGGAAACTGGATTAACCTACGTTGTGAAAAAAGGAAGTGGTCGTGATGGCTAGAAAAATACAGCTTCCGCTTCAGACATTAAATCTTGTTGTAGGATTTATGGTTTGGGTACTCATTTCTTCTTTGCTACCGTTTATGAAAGAGGATATTAATATTCCAGCAAACCAATTAGCTTTGGTAACTGCGATTCCCGTTATTCTTGGTTCAATCTTACGGATTCCGCTTGGATATTACGCGAATCAGTTTGGTGCGAGAATAATATTTTTAGTTAGTTTTATTTTATTGCTGTTTCCAGTTTATTATATTAGTATAGCTAATTCGGTAGCTGATCTCTTAATAGGCGGATTATTCCTAGGGATTGGGGGCGCGGTTTTCTCCGTTGGTGTAACATCACTTCCTAAGTACTATCCAAAGGAAAAACACGGGTTTGTTAACGGAATTTATGGTGCGGGGAATCTTGGAACGGCGATTTCTACATTTGCAGCACCTGTGATTGCAACGCAAATCGGTTGGTCTTTAACTGTTCAACTCTATTTAGTTGTATTAGCATTGTTCATTTTGGCAAACTTCTTTTTAGGAGATAAGAAGGAAATAAAGGTTCAAACCCCGTTAATGGAGCAAATTAAGGGTGTCTATAAAAATGAAAAACTTTGGTTATTAAGTTTGTTTTATTTTATTACATTTGGCTCTTTTGTTGCGTTTACAATCTATCTACCCAACTTTTTAGTAGAGAACTTTGGCTTAGATAAGGTGGACGCAGGGGTTAGAACAGCAGGATTTATCGTTCTTGCGACAATCATGCGACCTATTGGTGGCTGGTTAGCGGACCGTTTCCATTCCTTAATACTCTTAATGTTTGTATTTGGATGCTATACTGTGTCAGCAATGATATTATCGTTTGCCCCATCAATTGGGTGGTATACAATAGGATGTTTAACAATTGCTCTCTGCGCAGGAATTGGGAATGGGGTTATTTTTAAATTAGTGCCAATGTACTTCCAAAAACAAGCGGGGATTGTGAACGGAATTGTCTCTGCAATTGGAGGATTAGGTGGATTTTTCCCGCCAATTCTATTGGGGATTCTATACAACGTCACTGGACATTACGCGATTGGATTTATGGCGTTGTCAGAGGTAGCATTAGCAAGCTTAATTCTTGTTATATGGATGTATTTCAGTGGAAGAATGGAACTTGCGAAACAAGTCATTGACCATACTGCCGAAGGGATTATGGTTACGGATTTACATGGAAAAATCATATCTGTGAATCCAGCGTTTACAAAGATTACAGGTTTTACCTCTGAAGAGATTGTTGGGAAAACGCCAAACGTCCTGAAATCTGGCAAACAACCAAAGGAGTTCTACGAGGGGCTCTGGACAAAAATTGAGACAGAAGGCTTTTGGCAAGGGCAGATTTGGAACAAACGAAAAGACGGGTCAAACTACTTGCAATGGTTAACGATTAGTGCAATTAAGAATGACTCAGGTGATGTCGTGCAATACGCTGGTATGCTTAGTGACATGACTGGAAAACAAGTTAAATAAGCAAAAAAATGAATCCTTTTTATAGGGATTCATTTTTTTAATGTAGCAAATTCATCTGCTACTTTTTTTAGAAGGTCGACTTGCTCAGTTGTATATTTAACTTCAGTGCGAGAGCCAATCAGAAGGACAGCACATACTTTGCTATTCACATTAATAGGGACCGCTACAGCTGAAACTAGATTCTCTGCTAGCATTATTGGATATTGAAGACGAGTTCGCTGTCGGTCTGGTGTGTCCATATCGAGGATCATTGTTGTTCCAAAGCGAACAACTGAGCCAGAGAGTCCTTTTCCAGGTCGTATCACCATATTTTTAAAGCGGTTATTTGTATAACCATATGCGTATTCCCAACGGATGGTTTGACTACTTTGATCAACGTTTGCAATTGCAGAGAAATCACTTGAGGTGTTTGTACACAAATCATGAAGTTTTTCTTCTATTTCTATCTGTAATGCTTCCATGAATATCTCTCCTTGAATAGGAATCGTGATTTCTTTATATAAAAGGATAATCTCTCGTTTTCATTCTACACATCTATTGTAAAGCTTTTTTATGGGGTTGTATGTCAGGGAATTCCCTTAACTTTATGACTAAAAATGATGATATTTAAACCTTTTATAGGGGAAACCCACTGTTGGAGTGTTTTACGAGGGGTAAATCACGGATGAATAAATAGGGGAATTTGGAGCAAATATTCAGGAATTCCCCCGATATTAAGTTTTTACTATTGGTTGTATGCTTATAGTATAAAGTTTTGACGGGGGGATTTATAATGTCAATGATGATTGCACAGGAACTAAATAGAGAGATTCCTCACATAGAGTCAATTAACGAAAGCATTAATCAATTTCTATCAGATGAAAATTTAAATAAATTACAAAGCGTTATGCATATACGAAAAGTAGCTGCAGGAACTCACCTTTTTTGGGATGGTGAGGAAGCTGAAAAGATGTACTATATCATCTCAGGAAGAGTTAAATTGCGAGCATCCTCTGAAAGAGGTAAGGATTTCTTATTATCCATTAAGGAAAAAGGAAGTCTAATTGGAGAATTCGGTGGATTCACTGGAAAGCTCTATTACAATTACCGTGCAGATGTAGAAGAAGAAACTGAGATAGGTATTATCCATATCAATGACCTGAAAAAGTTATTATACCAGTTTGGAAATTTTGCAGTGGAATTTATGAGTTGGATTGGTTGGACACAACGTATCATGCAGAATAAATTATATGATTTCCTATTCTTTGACAAGCAGGGGGCACTGGCTTCTACGTTGATAAAATTAACGACAACACATGGTGTCAAATGTAAGGATGGTATTTTAATTGGAATTGAACTCACTAATAAAGACTTAGGTGATTTCATTGGAACCACTCGTGAAAGTGTTAACCGCCTTTTAAATGGCTGGAAAAGAGAAGGAATCGTAGAAATGTATGACCATAAGGTCGTCATTCTTCAGATGGAACGACTATATGAAATTTGTGAGTACACAGGTGGTGTACACTAATAAATGAACAACAAAAATGCGCACAGCTTCAGTCCAAATAACTGATACCATGCGCTTTCTTTTTTGAAGACAGAGGGACAGGTACATTGTCCCAACATGCGTCTATTCTTATATCATTGCTTTTACATGAGTTTTTGATTTTATTTTCTTTTGCCAAAACATCGTAATGAAAAGAGTAACAATGAGAAGGACTAGCCCTAGAATAAATGGATATATGATATGAACATCATATAAGAGTCCTCCAAGAGTTGGGCCAAGGATATTACCAATGCTCATATAGGCATTATTCATCCCCATCGCAAATCCCTGTTCGTTGCCTGCTAGTTTTGAAATTAACGTGTTAAGCACAGGACGTAGGATAGAAGTAGCTAAGAAAATCAGTAGTGATATTCCGAAGAACATTGCAAAGCTGTTTGCTACTATTGATAGAAGGAATCCTACTGCTGCTACCATAATAAAAATGTTTAAGATTCTTCCTTCTCCGTAACGAGTTACCATACGATCGACAACAAATAGTTGAACAATTACACTCACAATTCCTGTAGATGTTACCATCAGTGCAATATCTTGAGGTGTTGCATTGTATTGATTATCAACGAACAGTCCAATGACTGATTCAAAAGCCATTAATCCGAAACTCATTACGAGTGTGATGATTAATGGAATGAAAAACGGCATACGTACGGAACGTACCAACTTCTTGGCCATGTTTTCATCATCTGCAGGCATGAAACCTTCCACTTTTTGTTGGCTCTCTTTCAGAACCACAAATGAGAAAATAACAGATACAAGTGAAACCAATGCTGAAATTAAAAAGGGGAATTTCAGTCCGAAGTCTGCCAAAAAGCCACCAATTCCTGGTCCCACAACGATTCCAAGAGACATCGCTGCTGATATATAGCTATTCCCTTTTGCGCGTTGCTCCATTGTCGTAATGTCAGCAACATATGCAAATATTGCTGGAATGAGAAGTGCCGCACCAATTCCACCCACAACACGAGATGCATACAGAAGCCAAATCGAATTTACAAAGTAGAAAATAAACATGGATAATGTTAGACCGGAAAGTCCATAGATAATCATTTTCCTACGTCCATATTGATCCGTCCATTTTCCTGCAATTGGTGACATAATAAATTGTGCCCCAGCAAAAATGGCAATCATCAGTCCTGCTGCTTTCCCGCCCTCATTGATGGACTCAAGATAAGCAGGTAAAATTGGTATAATAATCCCAAAGCTTCCGATCGCGATAAACATATTAATCATTAAGATAATCATCTTTTTTCGTTGGTCTGCAGTCATCGTACACCTCTATTTCTAGGATTATAGCAATAATCCTTTTTTAATTTTTTTCAAATAACTATACTAAGTTATTATAACTTCTTCTAGAAGTCAAAGATAATTAATACCAATAATCCGACAAGATTCGACATGAGGCAGAGGGGCAGCGCCATTACCTTCCAGGGAAAATGGACCTGTTCATCTGTCCCAGATATAATAGAAAGAAAAAATGAGGTAGTAGATATGATACATTTTGAAGATTTTCATTTGAGTGATGAGGTTTTAAAGGCGTTATCTGGTTTGGGTTTTAAGGTACCTACTGAGATTCAGGCGAAGGTTATTCCACTAGCTCTTCAGAAAAAGGACATTGTAGGGAAATCGCCAACTGGAAGTGGCAAAACGGCGGCTTTTGCGATACCCATTTGTGAATCGATAAGTTGGGAAGAAAATAAGCCTCAAGCCTTGATTTTGGCACCAACGAGGGAATTAGCTGCACAGGTAAGTGAAGATTTTATTACAATCGGTCGATTTAAGCGAATAAAGGCAGCCGCTATTTATGGTAAGCAATCCTTTGAACGACAGAAACTTGAGTTGAAACAAAAAACACATGTCGTTGTAGGAACACCAGGTAGGGTGCTGGATCATCTTAAAAAAGGAACTCTTGTTGTAGATCAGTTATCATATTTGGTCATTGATGAGGCTGATGAAATGCTGAATATGGGGTTCATTGATCAAGTTGAAGAGATTATCGAAGCTCTTCCAACCGATCGGATTACATTGTTGTTTTCGGCAACCTTGCCAGAGGATATCGAAAATCTTTCAGTTAATTATATGAAGTCTCCAACATATATTGAAGTGAATCGTTCACATTCTTTAACTGGTAAAACGAATCATGCATTGGTCGAAGTTCAAGAGGAAGACAAGCTGTCACTGTTAAAGGGCATTACCATTGTTGAGAATCCGGAAAGTTGTATTATTTTTTGTAGGACACAGCAGGAAGTGGATGGTTTATATCAAAAACTAATAAAAGCAAACTATTCATGCGGTAAAATTCACGGGAGCATGGTCCAAGAAGATCGTTTTGCAGTCATGAATGATTTTAAAAAGGGGAAGTTTCGTTACTTGGTAGCGACTGATATCGCAGCAAGAGGAATTGATGTGGAAGATATTTCACTTGTCATCAGTTATGATGTCCCTCAGGATAAGGAACGGTATGTTCATCGTATTGGTCGAACAGGTAGAGCCGGTAAAACGGGGAAGGCAATTACACTAGCAACGACAAAAGAAGAAAATTTAGTTAGAGAAATCGAAGAATACATTGGGGAAGAGATTCCAAAAGTAAAGCCCCCAAGTAAAGCAGAGATTGAGCTTGCAAAATCGTCCTTTACGGAAAAAATGAGCCGTAGACCACAGCCTAAACGTGATAAAGCAGCAGAGGTGAATAAGGATATTTTAAAGCTATATTTTAATGGAGGAAAGAAAAAGAAGCTCCGAGTGGTTGACTTTGTTGGTACAATTTCCAACATCCCTGGGGTATCAGCAGATGATATAGGAAACATCACTCTCCAAGAGAACGCAACCTTTGTAGACATCTTAAACGGGAAAGGGCAGCATGTACTGACAGTAATGAAACACACAACCATCAAAGGAAAGCAGCTAAAAGTACATATCGCAAAAGACTAAATGAATAGAGAATAGGTATTTTGAGGGGAGTATATAATGGATTTCGTTGAAATTGGGGTATTGGTTGCCATTTGGGGTATGTTTGGATTCAACATATTTAAGGAATATAAAAAAACAAAAAAAGAAAATAGACGACAGCTTTTTAATGTAAAAGAATTTGAATTTTGGGAAGAAAGTATGCGCATCATGGGGATACTCCTCTTTGTATCCGGATTAATTATTGGTATTTCATTGGTAAAGCATATAGGTGCTTATTTATTAGTGGCAGGTTGGCTATTAAGTGGCATCATTTTATTGGGGAAAAGGAACAATAGAGGCTATATAATTATGGCGGTAGCACTCTTGTTTGGGTTCATCTACTATCTAATTTGGTTTTAAGGATTGGGGCATCCGTGGAGGTGCTCCATTTATTCTGAAGTGAGGGTACTCATTTGTGAACAGGGACTTGCCGAACAGAATATTGATAAAAAGTAGTAAGGTCTTGTTATAATGAGAAATACTAAGATGAGCACCGGGAGGAGGACAAAAATGTCAAAGCCTAATGTGGATGATTATCTTCAACAGGGGATTCATGGAGCCAAGGAAACAAAACCAGAAGAGCGAAGAAAGTTTCTTGGAACCATTAGAGAACGAGTTTTATGGGCACTGTCACAGTCACAGGTGAGAGAGAATAAGGTATATGCAGAAATTCAAGAGGCTTGTAAAAAAAATAACGAAGTACATATGTACTTAAATGGCCATATCAATTATCGATTTTTATCAAAATATGTACAATTAGCAAATTCGAATAACATCCAGTACACACTTGTCACGAACAAAGATTATAATTCAGACCTAGGACTAGTGCTCGCATTCGATCACCATGCCATAGACAAAGAAGATATATACATCAGTAAAACCCCAAAACCTGTCGTACCGCAACAACAAATCAAAGAAAAAAAAGGACTCCTCTCACGCCTCAAAAAAACCTTTAAAAAGTAGCAAGACACAGGGACAGCTCCCGTGTCCCTGTCCCTCTAGCCACTTAGATCCACCTTTTTTCTTTGGCGACTGTGACTGCTTCGGTGCGATTTTTTACGCCGAGCTTGTTGATGATTTCGGACATGTAGTTTCGAACGGTTCCTGCTGATAGGAATAACTGTGAGGATATTTCTTTTGAGGTTTTTCCTTCTGAAGCCATTCGCAATACTTCTTGTTCGCGCTCGGTAAGAGGGTTATTTTCTTTGATGCTTCCAAATATCAATTCAGGAGCAAATTCGCGTTTCCCTTTCATCACACTACGAATAGACTCAGCTAATTCATCAATCGAACCGTCTTTTAACATGTAACCATGTACCCCAATTTTCACTGCTTGCTCAAAATAACCAGGGCGAGCAAAAGTAGTTAAGATGATAATTTTACAGGTAGAAAAGCGTCTTTTTGCTTCTTCAGCCACCTCAAGACCGTTCATATAGGGCATCTCAATATCCATTAAACACACATCGGGCTTGAGGGACAGTATCAACTTTAATGCTTCTTTACCGTTTGATGCCTCTCCGACAATTTCAAGGTCTTCCTCAAAATCTAGTAATGAGCCTAATGCTCCTCTAAGCATGCCTTGATCCTCAGCAATCATCACTCTAATCAAGAACCAACACCAGCCTTTTTTTCTTTTGCAATAATTGGTACAGTAATAATGAGTTTGGTTCCGTTGTTTGATAGAACTTCAACAAACCCTTCAATCAATCGTAATCGTTCATTAATTCCTTTCAATCCATTGCCGTACATCGTATTTTCACCGAGTCCTTTTCCGTTATCATATACTGTAAGTTCGATCTGTCCCGTTTTTTGAGAGAGCTCGACAGTACATTTCCTAGCATTGCTATGCTTGACCACATTTGTAATACCTTCTTTTAGACACATACTAAGTATGTTTTGGGTGAGCAATGGGACATCTTCAAGCTTTGAGTCACCTTCAAATTGAAAGGAAATACCTGCCGTCTCTAAAATATTCTCAGTTTCAATCAGCTCTTCAGCAATGGTGATCGCTCTCATATCGGACACTAATTCTCGAACTTGTCTTAGTGCAGATCGGGAGGTTCTTTCAATCTCTTTCGTTTCAAGTTTTGCCTTTTCAATATCCTTACTAATTAACTTATGCACGAGTTGACTTTTCAAGGTAATCATAGATAATGTGTGACCAAGTGTATCGTGAAGGTCCCTAGCAATTCTCATTCGTTCTTCACGTTTTACTAGCTCCTCAATCTGTTCGTTTGCCTCTTCTAACTGCTTTTCTAGCTCCATACGGCTATTCATTGAACGGATACCAAAAGGAGAAATCAGCATAATCACGATAAAAATCGCACTGTAAAAAACGTCGTCCAACACGATTGCATCCCAGCGAATAAGAAATGGAAGCAGGATGGCTATAGCCAATAGCCCTAATGCCCTATTAAATAGTTTTCTGTCTCTATACCAACCAATAAAATGGGCTGAAAAGAACCCTAAAAAAATATTATAAAGATTAAACGAGACTGCAAGAATGATAATAATGAAGAGTTGTAGAACCAACCAGAACGTGTACAATTTTGTGGAGGAAGAATTATAGAGCTGCCGGTAGGTAATTAAGAATATTAAAAGCAGCCCGATACCAGCGATTCGTTTCCATCCATGCTCAACTGCAACATAATAAGAAGGCAAAGCAAGATAAATCAAGAACACATAGGGAAAGAATCCGAACTTGGCGGGAAAGACCCTAAAATCCCTTATACTTTGAAGCATTTAGTTTACCACCGCCACTTCCTGTTTTCGTCGTGTATAACTTGATAGTACCATGAATAAAAGGAGATACCCACCTAAAAGTGTAAAATTAAGCCAATCAGGATGCCCGCCACGCACAATTTCCCATGCACCACTACCATAATGATAAGAAGGAAGCCATTTTCCAATGGTTTGCACGAAGTTTGGTAGGATTTCCATTGGCATCCACATGCCTCCACACATTGCAAGTACCATATACAACATATTTGAGACTCCAGAGGCGGTATCTACTCTTTTCATTGTTCCAACGAGCGTTCCTATTGCTAGGAAAGGTAACGACCCAAATAGTATCCATGCTCCACACATCAACCATTCCCACAGACTCAGTGAAACGCCGTTGATAAGGCCACCTGCAGTAAAGATAATCAAGATCGAAAAAATATGAATAACCGTTTGGCCAATCATTTTTGCAGCAAAGTATGCATGGTCAGACAGTGGTGTAATTCTCATAAACATGGACCATCCTTGTTTTCGTTCCTCAACTAGGCGGATTCCAAGTGTCATAATCGCAGAACCCATCACACTAAATGACGCCATCGACATTAAATAATGGGCTTGCCATAACTTCTGATCATCTAATGCATTATTAAAAATCCTCGTAAAAATCACGTAAAAGACAATGGGCATGAACAATGACCAAAATACGTAGTAGGGGTTCCGAAAAATCCTCAAAATCTCAATTCTACATTGCATGATAAAACTACTCATATTACATAGCCTCCCTTTTTTCAACAAGTTGTTCAAATGCATCCTCAAGTCGTCCACGTTCAATTTCAATATTTTGAATGGGAAGGTTCCGCTTGAATAGTGCAGCCAACACCATATCGGTATTGTCAGTTAATGCATACAGGCGGCCATCTTTTTCATATACGTCTGTTACATGCGGAATGTTCCTGATTTCTTGCATGTTAAGTGTATGGATCGGTGTAAATGAAACCACCTGTGTTAACAACCTAGCTTTGATACTTTTCGGGGTTCCATCACTTATGATTTTCCCTTCGTGAAATAGTATCACTCGCTCTCCAATATCATCCGCTTCTTGTAAGTAGTGGGTTGTAAAAAGGATGGTTTTACCACGGTCTTTTAATTCAGTAACGGTGTTCCAAAATAATTTTCTTGAAGTAACATCCATGCCAACTGTTGGTTCGTCGAAGAAGAGAACATCAGGAGAACCCGCCATCGCTAGCGCAAAGCCAAGTCGTCGCTTTTGACCTCCTGACAGCTTATTTGCACGTTTTTGTAATTCGTCTTTAGTAAAGCCAGTGAACGCTACTAATTCTTCAAAGGACAGAGGCTGTGGGTAATAACTTCTGAAAAGGTGAATAACTTCACGCACTTTTAGTGCATCAATGACACTAACCTCCTGCAACAGTGCACCAATTTTTTCTCGAACCGATTTTTCCTTAGGGTCTTTCCCAAACACGCGAACACTTCCCTTGGTTGGCTCTAAAAGCCCTAGCATCATCATCATCGTTGTTGTTTTACCAGCACCATTTGGACCGAGGATTGCAACAATCTCTCCCTTTTGTATCGAAAACGAAACCTGATCCACCGCCATTTTATTTTTAAAGACCTTACTAACCTCGTTTAATTCAATAATAGGTTCCACAAAAACCACCTCCACGATCATTGTAAACCGGCTAAAGTATGCAAATCAGTGGATAATGTCATCATCTTACATGACATTTGTCATTAGGACACAGGGACAGGCTAAGTTTACTTGGAAAACAGAACTGTCAATTGAAAAAAGTATGTTTTATTTTTAGAGGAATTCCGTAAACTAGGGAAAATATGTAGAGATTGTTTGGAGGAGGAGTACGACGTATGAAGACGCAAAAATTGCAACTGCCACTTCAAACCGGAAGTTTAGTTGTAGGCTTTATGGTGTGGGTGATTCTTTCTTCCCTTATGGCAAGTATTAAACAAGATATCCCCTTAACGGATAACGAAACGGCAATGGTCACAGCTGTTCCAGTTATTTTAGGCTCACTGTTGCGAATCTTATTAGGATATTGGACTAATAAATTTGGAGCAAGATGGTTATTTTTCATTGGATTTGTTATCTTAATTCTTCCGATTTTTTATATTAGTATTGCAGACTCGATGTTTGACTTGATTCTGGGAGGACTTGTACTGGGAGTCGGGGGAGCACTATTTTCGATTGGGGTTACCTCGCTCCCGAAGTACTACCCGAAAGAACGTCATGGATTTGTAAACGGTATTTACGGTGCTGGTAACATCGGTACGGCAATCACCTCTTTTGCAGCGCCTGCACTTGCAGTAAGTATTGGATGGCAGAACACCGTTCGGTTATTTTTAATTCCTGTTATTCTATTTGCTTTGTTAAACTTTTTGTTAGGTGACAGGAAGGAACCTAAGGTTAATAAACCATTAAACGAACAAATTAAGAGTGTATATAAAAATGAAAAACTGTGGTTCATTAGCTTATTTTACTTTGTAACTTTCGGTTCGTTTGTAGCTTTTACTGTATATCTGCCGAACTTCCTAGTTTCTTATTTTGGATTAACGTCAGTGGACGCCGGTTTGCGAACAGCTGGATTTATCACACTGGCAACCCTTATGCGACCGGTAGGAGGCTGGCTGGGAGATAAGTTTAATCCCTATCTCATTCTGTTTATCGTCTTTAACTTCATTACATTTGCTGGCGTACTCTTGGCTTTTACACCGGATATTGTTCTATATACAATTGGATGCTTGCTCGTATCACTTTTTGCTGGAATTGGTAATGGGACCATATTCAAGCTGGTACCGTATTACTTTTCAAAGCAAGCTGGGATTGTCAACGGGATAGTATCTGCAATGGGGGGCCTAGGAGGATTTTTCCCGCCAATTGTTCTGTCAATTGTGTTTGGGATTACAGGGCACTATGCAATTGGATTTATGTCGCTTGCGATGTTTGCGTTACTCAGCTCTGTATTCGTTGTTTGGATGTTCTATACGGAACGAATCCAAACTGAAGCAAAAGTGATTGAAAATGTCGCCCAGGGCATGATGGTCACGGATCCAAAAGGTGTTATTAAAAAGGTTAACCATGCGTTTACGACTGTTACAGGCTATCAACCAGAAGAAGCAATTGGGAAGAAACCAAGTCTACTTCGTTCTGGTAAGCATGATTCCGCATTCTATGACCAAATGTGGGATACCATACGTAGCAAGGGATATTGGCAGGGAGAAATCTGGAACAAGCGTAAAAATAACGAATTGTATTTGGAATGGTTAACGATTAGTGAAGTGAAAAATGAAGCTGGCGAAGTTAAATACTATGTAGGTCTGTTCAATGACTTAACTGAAAAAGATGTGTGATGTGAGCTAAGAACAACTTCTTAGCTCTTTTTTGTGTGCACCGAGGTCAATATACACGCTCGTATCAAAAATGCCTAAGCATGTCCCGCAAGCGAAATCTAGCGGTACATGCACGATGTAAAAAATCCCGAGCATGTCCCGCAAGCCAGAATCTAGCGGTACACGCCCAAATCAAACATCCCCAAGCACGTCCCGCAAGCGAAATCCTGCTCCACATGCTCAATCAATAAATAAACTAAGCATGTTTCTTAGACAAGGAAATTGTGACAATTTTTTAAAATGCAGGTATTTGAGTTTATTGCAACCCAAGATGGAAAGGATTATGAAGAAGAGTTTTAACTTTATACATTGAAAGGGTGGTTATGATGTCAACAGGACCAAGTTTACGAAAAGTGGATGCTCATTCAGCAATCCATGAGGCCGCATTACATGAAGCAAAGGAACTCCGTAATCTATTCCGAAAGTGTATTGAGGAAGGAGATAAGGAAAAAGCGCTGCAAGTTGCTGAAATTGCAATAGACCATTGGGAGTCTCGGACATTGAAACATGCCGATTCAGAAGAAGAAGGTTTATATAAAGAAATGGTAGAGAAAAATCCTAAGCTCGAAAAAATAGTCAATCAGTTAACTCGTGATCATGATTTAATGCGACGCATTGTTGGGACTATGAAGAAAAGTTTGGAGACAGAAGAGGCAGATTATAGAATGATTCCTTTGCTAGATAGCTTAATTATCATAGATGAAATTCATAATGATGACGAAATGAATAAATTACTAGAGGTTAACGAACAATAAAAAGAAAAATTAGGAAAATGAGGAAAGGGGATGAAAATGGGTAAAAAAGATGTAATTGAGGAAAAACTGTTACGATTCGTAGCTCCGAACCTCTATGAAAAGATGGTCGAAGTTTTTGCTGCACAGAATATTCATTCCTATGATATCTATGCAACCGTAGTAAAGCAGGAAGATGGATATGAATTGTCATTGCGATTCTCTCAGTCATTTTCGCAATCTGTCACAACCTTTATCAGTTTTGATCAAGCGAAGAATCCGGATGATGAAACTTTAGTTTTTTTCAAAGAGACAGCAGAGAAATGCAAGAATCAATTAATTTCTGATTACTACAAGATGATTAAACTATAAAAATGCCGTACTTAGTTTTTGGTTTCTAGTTCCAAGCGCATCGGCTCTGGTCTAGCCAATCGCTTCGGAAGGCTGGGCTCATCTTATGCTTGTCGCCTCTGCCAGGACAGTGAGGATTCTAGCGTCAGGCACAGGACGTGCCTGTCCTTAGCTGGAGTTTGGGGCGCTTTGCACTTTTCTTAAAAAGGAGTTGGTTTGTTGTTTTCAATGGAGAACGACGCAATGTTAATCGATGATCGTGAGGATTTAATCGCTGTTTTGAGAATGCGATTTGGTGATATTCCTGGAAAAATGATTGAAGAAATCTATGAAATAGAAGATATGAGTACACTTCAACGTCTCATTCTGGCAGCAGCAAATGCATCAAGTTGGAAGGTCTTCCTAGAGGAATTCCAAGCAGGAACACAAAGCTATAGGTTAGTGGGGGAAGACTTCAACCCATTGGCAAATATACTTAAGGGAAGGGATGGAGACATTGGCAAAGCAGAATAGTCTCTTTCGCTCGCTAAAGCATTTAGTGCGTGGAGAGCGTATAAACGATGGTTGGACAGAAGAAAATCCACGCCCGCGTGATTGGGAATCAATCTACCGCCAGCGCTGGGCTCATGACAAAATCGTCCGTTCCACACATGGGGTGAACTGTACGGGTTCATGTAGCTGGAAAATCCATGTGAAAGACGGGATCATTGCCTATGAAACTCAGCAAACAGACTATCCATCTACCGGTGACGATTTCCCAGATTACGAGCCCCGTGGATGTCCACGTGGCGCTAGCTTTTCATGGTATACATACAGTCCTACTCGCGTGAAATATCCGTATGTACGAGGTGACCTCCTTAATTTATGGAAGGAAGAGCTTAGTAACGCGGATAATCCTGTCCAAGCTTGGGAAAACATTGTCACCAATCCAGAAAAACGAAACGCGTATGTTTCCGCTCGTGGTAGAGGTGGATTTGTAAGAGGAAACTGGAAAGATGTTTGCCAAATGATTGCAGCATCGACCATTTATACGATAAAAAAATACGGTCCAGATCGAGTTGTTGGATTCAGTCCGATACCTGCCATGTCGATGGTGAGCTATTCGGGGGGAACTAGATTTCTATCCCTAATCGGTGGAACCATTCTTAGTTTCTATGATTGGTATGCTGACTTGCCACCTGCTTCTCCACAGGTGTGGGGTGACCAGACAGATGTTCCGGAAAGTGGTGATTGGTACAATACCAAATATTTCATTATTTGGGGAACCAATATCCCTCAAACAAGAACTCCTGATGCACATTTTATGGTTGAATCGCGCTATAACGGGACGAAGGTAGTTGGAGTTAGCCCAGACTATGCGGAGTATGATAAATTCGCTGATATTTGGTTGCCTGCCAAAGCGGGTACAGATGGTGCGCTTGCAATGGCCATGACCCATGTTATTTTAAAAGAATTTTATGTGGATAAAGAGACTCCATATTTTAGAGATTATGCTAAGCAGTATACTGATTTGCCGTTTCTCATCACCTTGAATAAAAAAGGTGAAAACTACCGGTCAGACCGCTTCCTACGTGCTTCGGATTTTTCTGATCAACACGAATTGGGAGATTGGAAGACAGTGGTATGGGATGAGGATACAAATCAAATTGCCGTACCAAATGGAAGCCAAGGGTTCAGATGGGATAGCAGTACTAAATGGAACCTTGACATGACAACTGAAGATGGGACGAGTATTAATCCAAAACTAAGTTTTGTCAATGATTCTGATGAGGTTGCAATGGTTGAGTTCCCTTATTTTGCAGAAAAAGAGGGCGGAACAATAAAGCGTGGCGTTCCAATTAAACGCATGAAAGACCAATCGGGTAATGAATTAATTGTGACGACCGTCTACGACTTAATGCTTGCACATACTGGAATTAGTCGTGGTCTAAAAGGTGACTATCCGACTGACTATAATGATGTGGCGAGACCGTATACACCTGCATGGCAAGAAAGTATTACAGGTGTTAAAAAGGAGCACGTCATTCAGGTTGCACGAGAGTTTGCTGAGAATGCGGCTTTAACTCAAGGTAAATCGATGATTGCGATGGGCGGAGGAACAAATCATTGGTTCCATAGCGACCAAATCTATCGTTCCATCTTAAATCTAGTCATACTTACAGGCTCACAAGGAGTCAATGGTGGTGGCTGGGCTCACTATGTAGGGCAAGAAAAGGTTCGTCCATTAGAGGGATTCCAGCAAATTGCGTTTGCAAATGACTGGGTAAAATCACCGAAATTAATGAACGGAACATCCTTCTTCTATTTTGCAACAGAGCAATTCCGCTATGAATATGACTTTGATGACAGAGAAACAGACTGGGGTAGCCAGTATTCCAAAATGCATCCGGCCGATTTTAATGCAATGTCAGCAAGATTGGGTTGGTTACCTAGCTTTCCGTCTCTTTCTCAAAACACACTTGATGTCATGAAGGATGCTCGTGCAAAAAGCAGTGATGACAAAGAAGCGACGGATTACATCGCTAAGCAATTAGTCGATGGTGAGTTAGAATTTGCAATTGAAAATCCGAATGACCCCCGAAATTTTCCGAGAGTTTTCTTTAATTGGCGTTCTAATTTACTAGGGGATAGTGGTAAAGGTCACGAGTATTTTGCCAAGCATTTAATAGGGTCAAAGGATACGGTCTTATCTGATCCAGAACAATCCTGGCAGCCTAAGGATGTGAAAGTTTCTGAGAAACCACCAGAAGGTAAAACGGATCTCTTCATCAGTATGGATTTCCGGATGACAAGCTCAGGATTATTCTCAGATATCATTTTGCCTGCAGCCACTTGGTATGAAAAGCAAGATATTAGTACCACGGATTTACACCCATTCGTACATCCATTTAATGCGGCGATTAGTCCACCTTGGGATACTAGAAGTGACTGGGACGCATTCAGAGAAATTGCCAAAGCCTTTTCAGAGCTTGCGAAAGAACATTTACCTGCACAAGAGGATCTTGTTATCTCACCTCTTGCTCATGACACGATTAATGAAATTGCTCAACCATTTGGAAAAGTGAAGGATTGGCGTAAGGGAGAAGTAGAAGGTATCCCTGGTAAAACAATGCCAAACTTCAATTACGTTCAGCGGGATTATCCAAATGTGTATGACATGTGGATAACAATTGGGCCGAATATTAAAAATGGCTATGGAACGAAAGGTGTAAAAATCCCTGGGGATAAAGTATACCAATCCTTATTAGATCGCTTAGGACCATCAAAACATGAAGGAATCGGAAAAGGATATCCATCGCTCTATAGTGATGTTCAAGCAATCAATGCAATTCTCCTTATGTCCGGTGCAACGAATGGAAAGCGCGCAGTTGAAGGTTGGAAGTCGATGGAACATAAGACTGGGAAGAAGCTTGCCCATATCTCGGAGCCGCGTGAAGAAGAGGACTTTACGTTAAATGCCTTAACGATTCAACCGAGACAAACTCTCTCAACTCCGGTATGGAGCGGGTTGGAAAGTGATGGTCGCAGGTATTCACCTTTTACAGTAAACAAAGAGTACCACATTCCGTGGCATACATTGACTGGCCGACAAAGCTTTTATTTAGATCATGAAGTAATGCTAGATTACGGGGAAGGACTTCCATTATATATACCGCCAATTAACAAAGGTCCGTTTGTGAAAGGTGAAAAAGAGATTGAGAATACTGGAAAGTCGATTACCCTTCGTTACATGACTCCTCACCAAAAGTGGGGAATCCATACGATGTTTACCGATACACAGCATATGGTGCAACTCTTTAGAGGCTGGCAGGTTGTGTGGATGAATGAAGAAGATGGTGCAGAAATCGGCATTAAGGATAACGATTGGATTGAACTGTATAACCGAAATGGTGCCGTTGTCGCAAGAGCGGTATTAACGTACAGAATGCCGCGAGGAGCTGTATATATGCACCATGCTCAAGACCGGACAATGGGGGTACCAGGAAATACGATTAATAAAAATCGCGGTGGAACACATAACAGCGTAACAAGAATCTATCCTAAGGCAACACATATGATTGGTGGTTATTCACAGCTTAGCTATGGATTCAATTATTATGGACCAACAGGTAGCCAGCGAGATACGCTAACGATTGTTCGCCCATTAAAGGAGGTCGACTGGCTTGAGAATTAAAGCACAAGTGGCGATGGTGATGCACCTAGACAAGTGTATCGGCTGTCATACTTGTTCTGTCACATGTAAAAATGTATGGACGAATCGACCGGGTATGGAGTACGTATGGTACAACAACGTGGAAACACGTCCAGGACCAGGGTACCCGAAGGAATGGGAAAATACGGACCGCTATAAGGGTGGTTGGACATTACGAAATGGAAAACTGCACTTAAAAGCGGGTGGTCCAATTTCCAAGCTAGCAAACATTTTTTACAACCCAAATATGGCAGACCTTGATGACTTTTATGAGCCGTGGACATACGATTTTGAACATCTACACCAAGCAAAAAAAGGGGAAAATATCCCTGTTGCACGCCCAAAATCGATGATTACCGGTAAATATATTGATAAACCAGAATGGGGTTCCAACTGGGACGATGACCTAGCGGGTGGTAGTGAAATTGTTCCAATGGATCCAAACGTTCAAAAGCTACAAGAGCATGTTGCAATGGAATATGAAAAGACATTTATGATGTATTTGCCACGAATTTGTGAACACTGCCTAAATCCATCCTGTGTGGCTTCTTGTCCGTCGGGCGCACTTTACAAGCGGGATGAAGATGGGATTGTTTTAGTTGATCAGGATGCATGTCGTGGCTGGCGTTTTTGTATGAACGGTTGCCCTTATCACAAGGTGTATTACAACTGGAACACACATAAGGCAGAAAAGTGTAACTTCTGTTATCCGCGAACTGAAGCAGGATTACCAACAATTTGTTCGGAAACATGCGTAGGTCGAATTCGTTATATCGGAGTTGTCCTATATGACGCAGACCGTGTAAAAGAAGCGGCATCAGTTGAAGACCCGAAAGACTTATATGAAGCACAATTATCTGTCTTTTTAGATCCATTTGATCCAGAAGTAATTGCAAAAGCAGAAGAACAAGGAATCAATCATAGCTGGATAAAAAGTGCGCAGGAATCACCTGTGTATAAAATGGCTATGAAGTGGAAGATTGCATTGCCATTGCATCCAGAATATAGAACCTTACCAATGGTATGGTATGTGCCACCCCTTAGCCCAATTATGAACCATATCACAAATGAGCAATCTTTAAGTGCAGATGGCTATATCCCAGCAGTAGATGATATGAGAATTCCAATGGAATATCTGGCTTCTATTCTTTCTGCTGATGATACGGATGTCATTCGCAGAGTATTGCTCAAGATGGCAGCGATGCGAGTTCATATGCGTGCAAAAACAGTTGGAGGAATTGACGAAGTGGAAATGTCTAAGCTTTTAAAGGAAGCGAACACGACGGTTGAAGAGATCGAAGAAATGCAGCGTCTATTAGGAGTTGCCAAGTACAATGAGCGATTTGTAATTCCAACAGGCCGACGTGAAATGGATGAAGACCTCCACTACAAGCAAGGCGCATGTAGCATTGAAGATTTAGCACCACCAGAAGGAATGGTGACATATCCTTTTGAAAGAAGTGGAAATCAATGACCAATGAAGCAAAAGCAATTTTAATCATCATGTCACGAATTCTCGATTATCCGGACCAAACCCTCCTTGAAGGGTATCCGGAAATTGAGGAGTATGTAAATGCCGAGGTTGGCTCTGTAAGGATAAGAAATGAGATTTTAGAAAGAATAGCCCCACTTTTTAAGATGCCAATCCTTGAATTACAGGAGCTGTACGTGGAAACCTTTGATTATAAGGATAAAACGGGCCTATATTTAACTGCTCATGAACTGGGTGACAGTCGCAAACGAGGGGCAGCTTTAATTAAGTTACAGAAGTTAATTGTTGAAGGCGGATTTGAATACCAAGGAAATGAAATTGTGGATTATATCCCCATGCTGTTTGAGTTATTAGCTCATGCACCGGAGGGAGAAAACTTTGCGAGATTACACCGGCGCTTAGCTTTTGCGGTAGATCGAATTCATAAAAACCTTTTTGATTCAAACCCTTATCAGAGAATTGTCGATTTATTAATGATGTTTGTTTTCGAAGCACCAGAAGTAGAAGAAGTTACCTTACTTGAAAATCAACGTGAGGAAGCAGATTTGGAAGAACTGCCATACCCGATGTTTTATCAATAATAATGTTCATAACTTGTGGACAATGTGGATAACACTGATGCTTTTCTGTGGATAACGTGGATATTGTGGAAAATGAAAATCGACATCCGCTGAACACTATCCACAAAAGGGTCCACAGGTTGTGGAAAACAAATGTTCTTATGTGGATAAGTAGTATGTTATAAGTCGTTTTTGGTGTCTAGCTACAGGCGGCCTCGACTCTCGGGTCTAAGCCAATCGCTTCTGAAGGTAAAAGGCACCTTCTGTCAGCGCTCGTTAGTGATGTTCCTAATTAACAGCGCCTTACGCTTTTCTATTTTGAAAGGAGGTCATTGGATGGAATTATATTTCTGGTGGACGGCATATCCTTATATATGCATTGCAATCCTTGTTGTGGGAACATTTTACCGCTTCGTATTTCGCGGCAAGAGTTGGACAGCACCATCAACGGAAATCTTTGAAAAGAAGTGGCTTAAGTATGCGTCCGTTATCTTCCATTATGGGATTATTTTTGCCTTTTTCGGACATGTCATGGGGATGTTGATACCACTTGAGTTTTATAATGCAATTGGAGTAGACGACCACACGTACCACTTATTTGCAATTGTTGGTGGTGGATTTGCTGGACTAATGGTTGTCCTCGGTTTGCTTCTATTTTTAATTCGAAAGTTTGTAATCGAACGAGTTAACGTCCATACAACAGCGGGTAGTTATTTTACAATCATCCTCCTACTTCTTGTAGCTGGTTTAGGTACGTATATGACAATTGTCTACAATACAACGGTAGCAGCGTATGAATATAGACTATCAATCGGGCCATGGTTTCGCAGTTTATTCACATTAAATCCACAGCCTGAATTAATGCTCGGGGTGCCAGGGTTATTTAAATTACATGTGATTTTATCATTTTTATTATTTGCCTCTATTCCATTTACAAAGCTCGTTCATATGTTTAGTTTTCCATTGCGTTACCCTACCCGGGCACCACAGCAATACCGTTCACGTGATAGCTATTCAAAAAATACACGTCAAAACTAAGAGAGGATTCCTCTCTTTTTTATTTTCAACTTTATAAACATCCCCCAATTTTGACCCACGTCAAAGTTTCCCTCTCAACCTCCGCTTACAATAGAGATATAAACAAAGAGGAGGAAAATACAATGAAAACCGCCACTTATCAAATGGAAGAACTCAGTTGCCCAAGTTGTATCAAAAAAATAGAGAAAGCTTTATCAAAACAAGAAGGAGTAGAAGACGTAAAAGTATTGTTTAACTCAGGAAAGGTAAAGGTTACGTATCAAGAGGGCGAGGTAAATCCAAATCAATATAAAGAAATCCTAACCAAATTGGGCTATCCTGTTTTGTCTACAAAGATCAACTAATAAAAAGAGATAGAAAGAAAAAGTCATACTAACTTTGTCCCTATGAGTTTTAGCACAGACAATTCTTCTCGCATCTAGTATTGTTAATGAAAAGGCAAGTTCTTTCCTAAGCCGTGGTACTTGTCCATTAGTAATAAACGAAATAGATGTCACCACTTGACCTATATATAAAGGAGTGTAGAAGAATGGCCTGTCATTCTTGTAGTCACAACGCTACTATGAAAAGCTCATGTATTTCGCGAGTTCCGATTTTTAACCACTTAACAGAAAGTGAAATGGCTGAAATATCAAAGGTTGTTGTAAGTAGGAAACTAAAAAAAGGGGAGCTTTTATTCCATTCGGATGAACTCTCTGAACATCTTTTCATCGTTCATAAAGGGTTAATGAAAATGTACAGAATCACTGAAAATGGCAAGGAACAAATTATCAGATTTGTTGAAGAGGCCGATTTTATTGGTGAGCTATCTCTTTTTTCAAAGTCAATGACAACATGCTTTGCTGAAGCGATGGAAGACACGGAAGTGTGTACAATCCAGCAGAAAGATATTCATCAATTGCTTTTACATTATCCAACCATTTCATTGAAAATTTTAGAGGAAATCACGAGAAGGCTCCATGAAACCGAAGCGTTAATCGAAAAATTAAACTCACAGGACGTGGAGAAGCGCGTTGCCAGTTATTTGCTGGAGTTAATTGAGAGTCAAGCAAATGATTCAATGACCATACAATTACCGGTTCGTAAAACGGATCTTGCATCCTATCTTGGAACATCACAGGAAACTTTAAGTCGTAGACTATCGGCATTTCAAGAAAAAGGTCTGATTGAGTTAAAAGGACAAAGGAAAATTATCATCAAACAACTAGAATTGCTAAAAAAGAAGGCAAACAACTAAGGAAAAGGTGATTGCGTTGAACAATGCCATTCTTGTATACGCAAGTATGTCAGGAAATACAGAGTTGATGGCAACGTATATTGCAGAAGGTATTAAAGAAAAAGGGGTCCAACTGGACGTGAAAGAATGTTTTGAAGTAACCCCAGGGGATCTCGTCAAATACGATGGAATTATCATTGGAAGCTATACATGGGGCGATGGAGAACTTCCAGATGAATTAATAGATTTCTATGATGAAATGGATCAACTCGAATTCCATCACAAAAAGAGTGCAGTGTTTGGTTCCGGAAGCACACTTTATTCGAATTTCGGTGGTGCAGTTGATTTACTTATGGAAAAGCTTAAAGAGCGTGGAGCAGAAATAATAGGAAGTCCTCTAAAAGTGGAATATACTCCAAATGATCAAGATGAGATAGCTTGTAAAGATTTCGGTAGGCTATTTGCAGATAGACTTAAAATAGATAGTACAATAAGGTAGAGGGCTCCTTCGAGAACGAGGGGCCTTTTTTTCTATTATTGACAAGTCATAGATTTTTTTATAAAATTATCTCGAATTCAAGATATTTAACTTTAAGGTAAAAAGAAATGCATATACGTAAATATTCAGTTGAAAAATAAAGTAGGTTTACTTATGGAAGGAGATAAAAACAAGATGAAAACAGCAGGCATTCATCACATTACTGCAATCGTTGGACATCCCCAAGAGAATGTTGATTTTTATGCCGGAGTTTTGGGACTTCGTCTAGTCAAACAAACAGTCAATTTTGATGACCCAGGTACGTACCATTTTTACTTTGGTGACGATGTTGGAAGTCCAGGTAGCATTATTACATTTTTCCCATGGGCTAATGCAACTCAAGGAGAAATTGGCGATGGTCAAGTGGGTGTTACTAGTTACCTAGTTCCTAAGGGAGCATTATCTTTTTGGGAATCCAGGTTAACTAAATTTGGCATTAATTATGATAAAACTGAACGATTTGGTGAACAGTATCTTCAATTTAATGATATTCATGGTTTGCGACTTGAAATTGTAGAACGTGAAGAAGGACCAAACAACAAGTGGGAATTTGGTGAAATAACCTCCGATGTTGCGATTAAAGGATTCGGTGGTGCAATTTTGTTTTCTTCAAAGCCTGATGAAACCGAAAAACTTCTAACTCTCATGGGTCTTGAACGTGTTGGTGAAGAGGGAGATCTTGTTCGGTTCACATCTGAAGGTGACATTGGGAATGTTATTGATATAAAACGAACTCCTGGGCAAAGAGGAAGAATGGGTGTAGGAACTGTCCATCATATCGCGTGGCGTACGAAGGACGATGAAGAGCAATTGGCTTGGAGACAGTATATTTCAAAAAATGGTTATAGAGTAACAGATGTGCGTGACCGTAATTATTTTAATGCCATATATTTTAGAGAACATGGAGAAATTCTATTTGAAATTGCAACAGACCCTCCAGGCTTTGGCATTGATGAAGACTATGAGAAGATGGGTTCAAATTTAAAGCTCCCTCCACAATATGAACCCCATCGCCAACAGATTGAAACTGTCTTATTACCGTATGAAGTAAGAAGCCTAGATTAGGAGGAGTTAATAATTTGATTACAATTGATCCAAGTGAAATTTCAGAAAGAGACAATTATAAACTTTTAATAGGAAGTATTATTCCAAGGCCAATTGCATTTGTGACTTCCAAGTCAGACCTTGGTACGCTAAATGGTGCACCTTTTAGTTATTTCAATATAGTTTCATCCAATCCTCCTCTCATTTCATTATCTATCCAACGAAAAGATGGGAAGATGAAAGACACGGCGAGGAATATTATAGAAGGAAAAGAATTTGTCGTTCATATTGTAGATGAAAGCAATGTAGACAAAATCAATAAAACGGCGGCAAGTCTTCCTCCCAATGAAAGTGAAGTTGAGCTTGCCGGGCTAACTCCAGTAGAAAGTTCAAAGGTAGACGTACCAGGGATTAAGGAGGCCAAAATACGATTAGAATGTAAGTTAGAGCATTCAGTAGAACTAGGTGACACAGATCTTTCCGGATGTGATTTACTAATCGGAAAAGTGCTCCAATTCCATGTAGATGAGGAGCTATACAGCAACGGACGGATTGATCAAGAAAAATTAGGGGCAGTAAGTCGATTAGCAGGTAATTATTATGCAAAAATAGGGGACGTTTTCGAAATCGAGAGACCAAAGTAATTAAATTTGGTCTCTCTTTTCCGTTTTAGGTGTAATTTTACGAGGCGAATTATTGATGTCCTCAGATGAATAGACGGTTACAACAATGCTTCCATGGTACACTTTAGCTCGAATCAAAATTGGCTGGTTGTAAGTATTTTTAAAAAGAAAATCAGGTCCATACCAACTCACTGTTGCATCACGTCCTGGCGGCACATACCCAACACGTTTACTATGTGAATATCGTTTAACAATCTCAACTCCGGCCAAATCAACAGCATTAAAAAGAGTGGAAGACGTTTGACAAATTCCGCCCCCAATCCCTTCAATTAGCTCGCCCTTTATGATTTCGGGAGCGGGTTGATACCCCCTCTCGGCGGTGCGTTTACCAACAACCTTATTAAATGAGAAGGTTTCATTCTGAAAAAGAACATACCCATCTATAGCAGCTGCAGAAAGAGCAATATTGGTCGACCGTTCTTTATTGGAGGAATTGAAATATGTGACATACTGTCCAATTACTTTGGTACGGATTGAAGATAAAAGCTCACTATCGACTCTAGGGTAAATCCTTTCAACGGGTACTTCTACGTATTCCCCTTCACCTAAAAACTTCGAGTAAAATAATCGTGTAAATTTATCAGTGTCCAATTTTACACCAACGTTTTCTTTAATGATTTCACCAGCCTTGCCAATCCTCGCATCCTTAGGTTCCTCATAGATTTGCTCCGCTAAATAGGTCAGGAAATCGCTATACTTTTTTGAATTCAAGGCTGGAACACCGAGTAATGGAATGGCGTATTCAGACCGATTGACAGTTGCAATCGGTTCTCCTCTATACATAATGTAGATTGGGTCCTGAGGTTGAAACGGCTGCACAGATAAGAGAAGCATCATGGCTATCAAGATTTTCAGTGACCCCACCACCTTTCAACATCCTTTTTATTAGTATGGATGGATAATCTCAATTCCATTAAAAACTTGCTGAGTTTTTTTATGTTTTAACTTTGTAACAGAATGTTCAAATTCAAAAAAGACGTGTGATGTGCATCACATCAAGGTTAAAGGGCTCTATGGTACAATAATTATTTTTTACAAATAATTCCTTCCCGATTCTGTAACAACTTTTTCACTCCTTTGATGTTATCATCATTTACACAGTGATAATGTTTTAAGAATTTATTTTTGCAAAGTAAAAATTAGCTACATTTTTCAAGATAGTTACGAAAAAAACAGGTAGCTAAAAAATTTTTGACAACTTTGTGAAGTTGTACACATATTCGTCACAATCACATAATTGTGAATTAAGCATCCATTCGGAAAGGAGTACGTTTATGAAAATCAAATGGCTTTTATTTATGATGGCTTTCACTATTACAACCGTGCTAGCAGGATGTGAACCATTGCTTGTCCTCGATCCAAAGGGTCCTCAAGCAGAAAGGCAAGCACGTGATATCTTGCTATCAATTGGAATCATGTCGGTTGTGATTATAGTTGTTTTTATCTTGTTAATTTATATGTTAGTCAAATATCGCGCTTCAAAGATGCCAGAGGATTACGAACCACCACATATCGAAGGGAATCCTTGGGTTGAAGCGATTTGTATTGGAATCCCAGTTCTAATTGTTGGTTATCTTTCATTTGTATCTGTTCAAAGTAACTACATTGTTGAATCAACACCACAAGGTTATGAAAATCAAGAACCATTGGTTATTTATGCATCATCTTCTGATTGGAAATGGCATTTTAGCTACCCAGAAGAAGATATTGAAACCGTCAATTACTTATACGTTCCAACCGATCGACCACTTGAGTTCAGACTTTATTCTTACGGACCAATTACAAGTTTCTGGATTCCACAACTTGGCGGACAGAAATATGCCATGGCCGACATGATTACAACTTTGCATCTGGCGGCCGAGGAACAAGGTGAATTAATGGGGCGAAACGCTAACTTTAGTGGGAAAGGATTTGCTGAGAATACCTTTAGTGTAAAAGCTGTCCCTCAAAAAGAGTATGAGGAATGGGTAGATGAAGTTAAACAAACAGCGAAGCCTATCACTGAAGAAAAGTTTGAAGAGCTTCTAGAACCTGGACATCTTGGTCAAATGACCTTTACAGGAACTCATCTAGGGTTCGCACCACCACCCGAGCATAATCATGGATCAAATGATGATTCTAGTGAGCATGAGGATCATTCAGAGCACGACGAACACGCAGAGCATGATGAACATTCAGACCACGAAGGTCACTAATTTATAAATAAGACTAAGAACGCCGAATTTTCAATTCAATTGAAAGGAGTAACAACGGATGGAATTCTTCGAACGATTTGCCATACCACATCCAAGTCCTGCCATCTATGCAGCGATGGTCGCAATTGGACTTACCGTAATCGGAATCATTGCCGGTTTAACCTATTTTAAAAAATGGGGTTACCTCTGGCGTGAATGGTTAACAACGGTTGACCATAAACGAATCGGAATTATGTATTTAATCTCCGCCCTAATCATGTTATTCCGTGGTGGAGTAGATGCGATTATGATGCGTGCACAACTTGCTGCACCAGAAAATCAATTATTAGACGCACAGCACTACAATGAAATTTTTACAACGCATGGTGTCATAATGATCATGTTCATGGCGATGCCGTTCATCATTGGTTTTATGAACTACGTTGTTCCTCTGCAAATTGGAGCACGTGACGTAGCATTTCCACGCCTAAATGCGATTAGTTTCTGGCTCTTCTTTATGGGGGCAATGTTATTTAATATATCCTTTGTAATAGGTGGTTCACCTGATGCGGGTTGGACATCATATTTCCCACTGGCGGGTAATGAGTTCAGTAAATCAGTTGGAACGAACTATTATATGATTGCATTACAGATCTCAGGTCTTGGTACGTTGATGACCGGGGTTAATATGATTACGACCATTATGAAAATGAGAGCACCTGGCATGACGCTCATGAAAATGCCGATGTTCACATGGTCTACATTAATCGCAAACCTTATTATCGTAACAGTATTCCCAGTACTAACAGTTGCACTAGCAATGGGAACAATGGACCGATTATTCGGTACACACTTCTTTGCAAGTACCAATGGTGGAATGGATATGCTTTGGGCAAACTTATTCTGGGTTTGGGGACATCCGGAAGTTTATATCTTAATCCTTCCAGCTTTCGGTATTTATAGTGAAATTATTTCAACCTTTGCAGGAAGAAACTTATATGGGTACAAATCAATGGTTGGATCCATGGTTATTATTTCAGTTCTTTCATGTCTCGTTTGGGCTCACCACTTCTTTACGATGGGGCAGGGCGCTGCAGCAAACAGCTTCTTCTCAATCACAACAATGGCTATTGCTGTGCCAACGGGTGTGAAAATCTTTAACTGGTTACTCACACTATGGAAAGGGAAAATCCGAATGACAGTTCCAATGCTGTATTCAATTGGATTTATTCCATTATTCACAATCGGTGGGGTAACTGGGGTCATGCTTGCAATGTCTGCAGCGGATTATCAGTATCACAATACGATGTTCCTTGTAGCTCACTTCCATAATACAATTATTCCTGGTGTTGTATATGCGATGCTTGCTGCACTCACTTATTACTGGCCAAAAATGTTTGGCTTTATGTTAAATGAACGAATCGGAAAATGGACATTCTGGGCACTATCTATTGGATTCGTCTTAGCATTCTTCCCAATGTATATTACGGGATTAGACGGTCAAGCACGCCGTATGTACACATACTCAGAAAGCACAGGCTTTGGTTTGCTAAATATGGTTTCATTTATTGGTGCAGGCATTATGGCAATTGGTTTTGCGCTAATTGTGTACAATGTATACTACAGCATCCGCTACGCTTCCAGAGATATCAGCAGCGATCCATGGGATGCACGTACATTAGAATGGGCAACACATACACCAGTTCCAGAGTATAACTTCGCGCTTACACCAAGTGTGAATTCAAGTGAGCCTTTCTGGGATGATAAAAAGAATAAGCATAAGTTATTCCCAGGTAAAATTGAAAAGATTCACATGCCAAATAAGAGTGGTCTTCCATTTGTTATGAGTAGTATTTTCTTTGTTTGGGGCTTTGCCTTTGTATTTGCAATTTGGCCACTATTGATTGTTTCTACAATTGGTATCTTTGTTTGTATGGCATACCGCTCATTTGAAAAAGACCCTGGACATTACATTCCAGTTGAAAAGATAAAAGAAACAGAAGAAAAACTAGGAGGTGCTAAGCTATGAAGTTAGATCACTCGCAACCTCTAGAATATAGTTCGCACCAAAACCAGTTAAATATTTTCGGTTTCTGGATTTTCCTTGGTGCTGAAATTATGCTTTTCGCAACCTTATTTACTTCGTACTTCACGTTAGAGAATCGTGTTGGAAGCGGTCCGTCAGGTGCAGAAATTTTTGAAATTACACCTGTCTTAATAGAAACACTGTTACTCCTAACGAGTAGTTTTACAATTGGTCTTGGAATTCACGCTATGCGTCTTGGTAGACAAAAGGCTATGGTAGGATTTTTTGCAGTGACACTCCTCCTTGGTTTAGCATTCTTAGGAGTAGAAATTTATGAGTTTGTTCATTATGTCCATGTTGGAGCAGGTTTACAAACAAGTGCTTTCACAGCTATCTTGTTAACAACCTTAGGAACACACGGAATTCACGTAACATTTGGATTGATATGGGGATTAATGATCATTCTTCAAATTAGAAAAAGAGGGTTAACTGCAGAAACTGCTGGAAAGTCATTCATCTTTTCATTGTATTGGCACTTCTTAGATGTAGTCTGGATCTTCATCTTCAGCTTCATCTATTTGAAAGGAATGATGTAATATGAGAGAACTATTTCCAGCCAAACAGGTGATGGGGTTTATCTTTTCACTCGCATTAACGGCTATTGCCCTTGGGGTTTATTTCTTTGATGTATCATTCGCAACAGGTTTAACAATCTTGATTATAACTGCATTTGTTCAAGCTCTGCTCCAGTTGGTTGTATTTATGCATGCTGGTGAGACAAAGGACAAATGGGCTATATACGGAAATGTCTACTTTATGATTTTTATCGGGTTAATTACGATTTTTGGTACTCTGTTCCTGATGATTTGGGATATGTAATATGAATGGGTAAAGGGTGTCCTGCGGGGCACTCTTTTTTATATGGAGAATAGTCGAATATGGAAGTCCTGTCTTTTTGACAATAAAAAAGCTTAGCCGGTAATCTGGCTAAGCCTATAAAATAGAACGTTTCCTTCATTCTTGTTTTAAGCCTTGTGCTTTTAGTAACATTTCTTCGGATGCAATTAAAAATAGCCCCATCAAAAAGATAAAAATAGCCCCCATTACTGTTCCGATACCGATTGGTGTTAACACACTGGAACCGCTCGCAAAAAATCCAAGACAAAAAATAATGATACCGGCAATAAGCACTGTTCCCCCAAAATACTTAACAGCCTCAAGCATAGTAGATTTCATTTTTCCTCATCCTCCTACTATATATTATTCACCATTGTCACAAAATCGTCAAATATTTTTCACTAAATGTTCATTTTTAAAAATTTAGGCGACTATCTTGTTGTGAAAGTAAGCTCTAGGTGGTGAAGCATGACAAACTTGAATTGAAAAAAGTGGAGCATGTCCCGTAAGGAACGTCTTGCGGTACACGCTAAAGTCAAAAACCCAAGAGCATGTCCCGCAACAAGAACAGACTCAAATTTTTACCACAAAAAGGAAGGATTATGTTACATTTTGAATATATAAAGGAAGAAAAAAGGGGTGGTACGTATTACGCTTCAGTTTGATTTTGACATAAACCTCGTTTCTGTACTCACGTTGCTAGTCGGATGGGGATTGATTGTGCTTTTTGCTTACCGGATATATCGAAAACAGGTTGTGAAGCCTAAGCTTTGGAAAATCATACTTGTTTTAGTAATTGGACTTTTTGCATTTATGTTTAATATGAAATTATTTGATTCGCTTTTTAAATTTCCCGTTTTACCGTTAGGTGTGTGGATTCTCTATTTTCTTCTTAAATCAAAGGAAGGGCGTTGGGAGCAGTTTCGGAGGTATGCGTGGCTTGGATTTTGCGCAAATTTTCTTTTCTTGGGATTATCTTTTGCATCAATTGGTGCGCAGCAAGTTGTTTATCCTCCTAAAAATCTATCCACCTATTTTTCTGATGTGGATAAGGCAACAATTATCAACGTCCATCCATCGTCAAAAGAAGTTACCTTTTTAAAAGAGACATTCATGAAGGAATTGCCAGAAATGAAAGAAACAGAGTTTTTTAGTGATGTATGGTATGAGGAAACCTATTTGAGTGGAGATCCAAATACAAGAAAAGAACGATTCCCTTATCATTTACTTGGCGTACAAGGTAAATGGGGATCTGGCCTTGTCAGTAGTATCTTCTTAGAAGAGGATGGAAAGGGAGTATTAATTGCCACTCCTACGAAACAATACTATTTTCGCTCGAGTGATGCTTTTTTAGAAGGAGTGGGTGGTAGATGAAACGCAAACTGATAGTGGGCATCGTCCTACTCGTTGCTAGTTCAGCCTTGATCTATTACTTTAATTTGGCTAAACCAAGCCATTTTTTATCTAAAGAGGAACTCCTTGCGAAATTCCCAGATGATCTACAAGTATCTGAAATACTAGATATCATAGAACTTGATGAACGGCATGTATATGTACCAATTAAAACTAATGAGTACAAATACGGGATGAGTCTATGGATATGGAGTAACCATAAGTGGCAGTTGGGATTTGAAAGCACAACTGGCGGTCCGAAGGTAGTGAAGCTAGACAATCATGATCCAAGCAGTTATAGAGTATTGTGGAATATTCATCCTGACGATGAAATTAGTTATGGTGAATTGTTTTTAATAAGAAATAGAAACTTCCGTGTTACAGAAGGCATTCATCATTATTACCCTCGCTTACAGATGAGTACGATACTTGAATTAGCTGAAGCTCCATACGGCATGACAGAGCTTCCGAAAGAATGGCAGGCTGTGATGGAATCACTCATTCAGGTGGAGGAAGCACGACAGCCTGATCCTTTTTGGGGAAGCATGTTTCCTGTGATGCAAGATGTGCAATTCAGTTGGATTCCATATAATAATGAACAGGTAAGGGTACAAGCGCACGCAACCATGGAAGGTGGAGGTTCTTGGGGTGGTGGCATTGAGTTACTTCATGTGGGGGAAGTAATTGAAGAAGAGCTTGAGTACATAGATAGGTAGGAGGTTTGAGATGTTAAAACGACATAAAGTCCTTTTTAATCAATTACAAGAGTATCGAAATTATTTATTAGGCGTTGTAGAAGATGTTACTGAGGAGATGGCTGATGTAGTTCCGGAAGGGTTTAACAATAACATTAGGTGGAATTTAGGCCATATATATTTGGACCAATTTTTATGGATCCAACATCTTACAAAAGAACCCATTTCTGTACAAGAAGGATTTGCAGAATGGTTTGGATATGAAACAAGCCCTAAGGACTGGATGACTAGTCCGCCCACGTTACCGGAATTAAAAGAATTGCTTGCTGAACAAATAACATTTATACAGGAAACCTATGGGGATCGTCTAGAAGAGGAATTTCCTGAAACGGAATCAGGTATGCATACTATTGCACAAGTATTAGTGCGTACGATTTTTCATGAAGGCCTTCATCTCACGTCAATTCAGTTAATCAAACGGTTTTTATAAAGTTGTTACAGAGTAGATGACAAACTCGTTTCTTATAGTATTCCTAGGTGTAAAAACCTCATTCAGGCTCAGATTAAAGTTATATCGAAATAATATCAATAATAGATTAATTTTATATAAAAACGGTATTAGCGAGATTGGTTGGAAAGTTATAGAATAAATTCTAGGGGATATTGTAATGGACTGATTACTAAGTACCCTAGAATTTTTTATATGGAGAAGGTGAACGTTATTTTAACTATTAATCCTGAAAAATTGATCTTGAAACCTTCGTTTGCCACAATTAACTGCGAGCCCAATTGGCAATGGAAACGTAAAGAGCCTATTCCAAACTATGATTTATTGTATGTGTGGAGTGGTGAAGGTAATTTAAACTTAAACGGAAAGGATTACTTGATGAAGCGAGGTAGTTGCTTTCTCTTTCAACCAGGCGATTGGACAACTGCTACCCATAACCCTCAGAACCCTCTTATCTTAACTTACATCCATTTTGACATCGAAAGTGAACCTGAATTACTGCCAAAATCTTATCGGATCATGAAGGATATAATCCCTTTTGAGTCCCTTTTAACAAGATATGTACGGTTATTTCTAATAAAAACATTTGGTGCAGAAACAGAAGCCCAGTTAATCCTAAAACAATTAATGATTCAACTATTACGAGATGAATATGAAGATGACGAACAAGTCGATCAAAATCAAAGTAATTTATTGGCAGCTATTCGAGAAGTGGCAAATTATGTGAAGCAACATCCTGGTAAAGGTCATACGGTTGAAAACTTAGCTGCTCGGGCAAACTTTTCTCCTCGTTATTTTTCGCTAAAGTTTAAAGAAATTATTGGCCAGCCAGTCCGCTCCTATATTGTTGAGGCTCGAATAGAGAGGGCTGAGCATTTACTTCATTATACTGGAATGACGGTAACGGAAGTGGCTCAAGCACTGGGCTATGACAATTTACACTTCTTTAGTCGACAATTTAAAAAATATACAGGGAAAAGCCCTTCTGAAGTTCGCTAACTTAGGTATCCACGAAATTTCCTCATTCTATCTTTGTATCGAAAACACCTAACAATATGTATAGGTGTTTTTTCTTATCAAAAATATGTAAAAAAATGCAAACTTTACATCAAATAATCTAAATATTTAAATAAATAAAGGTGGTACGATTAGTGTAACTTCAACCCAAAGGTGGAGTTAGGTGAAGATGATAATACGTTAGGAACGTTATGTTCTTACTAAATATTCGAAGAGTACAAAATTCATATAAGAAAGAGTGATCAACATGTGTGGAATTACAGGATGGATTGATTGGCAACAGGATTTAAAATCCCAAACATTGATCATCGAAAAGATGGCCCAAACATTATCGAAGCGAGGTCCAGATGCCACTAATGTTTATAATGACCATCATGTTGCATTAGGTCATACCAGGCTAATTGTTGTTGACCCTTCTGGAGGCATCCAGCCAATGACAAGGAAATCAATGAAAGGCCATGCTTATACGATTGTATATAATGGAGAGCTTTATAACACGGAAGAATTACGTAAAGAACTAATTAGTCATGGATATTCCTTTCAATCACATTCCGATACAGAAGTACTATTGACCTCTTATATCCATTGGAAGGAAGAGTGTGTGGAACGATTAAATGGAATTTTCGCCTTTGCAATCTGGGAGCATGACAGGGAAAGGCTCTTTATTGCTAGGGATCGACTTGGGGTAAAACCGTTGTTTTATAAGCATACAAATAGCACGCTTTTATTTGGGTCGGAACTTAAAGCGATATTGGCACATCCCGAGGTAAAGGCAGAAGTAGATCGTGAGGGTTTACAAGAGATTTTCGGTTTAGGGCCATCTCGTACACCTGGCCACGGTATTTATAAAGGAATACGTGAGTTAAGACCAGCTCATATTTTATCGTTTGATCGCAATGGTTTAAAAATGAATCGTTATTGGAATGTGGAGAGCGCAAAGCATTCTGATTCCCTCGATGATACGGTTGAAAAAGTGAGATTCCTTGTCAAAGATGCAGTTGAAAGGCAACTAGTTGCAGATGTTCCTGTCTGTACATTTTTGTCTGGAGGGCTTGATTCTAGTGCGATAAGTGCGATTGCCGCCAACTATTTTCAGGAGCAAGGAAGAGGTGCGCTCCATACGTATTCGATTGACTATGAACGCAATAGCGAGTTTTTTAAATCAAGCTTATTTCAAGTTGATGAAGACAAACCATGGATTGATAAAATGGTTCACTATTTAGGTGTTAATCATCATTCGAAAATTATTACTCAGGAGCAACTTGCCGAGAGACTGACGGATGCCGTTAAGGGTAGAGACTTACCTGGGATGGCTGATATTGACTCATCCCTACTATGGTTTTCTGAGGAAATCAAACAAGATTTTACAGTTGCATTATCAGGGGAATGTGCCGATGAAATCTTCGGTGGCTATCCTTGGTTTTATAAGCAAGAATTACTGCAAGATAATCATTTTCCATGGATGAAATCGGAAGGAGAAAGACACAAGCTTCTATTACCACATTGGCAGAAAAAACTGAACCTAAAAGATTACGTTCAAGAGCGATATGAGGAAACCTTAAGAGAAGTGCCACGGTTAGATGGAGAAAGTCCAATTGAGGGACGACGTAGGGAATTATTCTATCTAAATATGATTTGGTTCATGTCTACTTTGTTAGAACGAAAAGATCGTATGAGTATGGGGGCAAGTCTAGAGGTCCGTGTACCATTTGCCGATCATCGCTTAATAGAATATGTATGGAATATTCCATGGGAGATGAAAATGCTAGAGGGCAGGGAAAAGGGAATTCTACGTAAGGCATTAGAAGGAACACTACCCGATTCCGTTTTGTATAGAAAGAAAAATCCTTATCCGAAAACCCATAACCCAGAGTATATGAGATTAGTAAAAAATATGCTTACTCGCACCATTGAAAACAAAAGTGCCCCTATATTAGAAATTGTTTCGGAGCAGAAGGTACGAGAGATTATCGATTCGGAAGGAGCCTCCTTTAAAATTCCATGGTTTGGTCAACTAATGACAGGGCCACAGCTCATTGCCCATCTGGTGCAAATTAATGTCTGGCTTGACTCCTATAATGTGAACATTGTCGATTAGTAGCGAACTACTCAACTCTATTAATTCCGATAAGTTAAAAAGTAGTGTCATTCAGTGCAAATTTTATAACGATTAGTTTAAATATTTTAGCGAATTTCGCTGTTACTATTAAATTAACAAGAGACAAGAAAAGGAAGAAGGGAGATACAAATGCACCAATTAAAAAGACAAGGTTTATATGATCCCCAGTTTGAACATGACGCTTGTGGTATCGCCTTGCTTGCCAATATTTCAGGAGATAAAACACATACCATCGTTAGTCAAGCACTAACGGCTCTTGAACGGTTAAATCATCGTGGAGGTCAGACTGGTGCCGAGAGGTTAGGAGATGGTTCCGGGATATTGACCGAGCTCCCACATCTATTATTTTTAAATGACTGGAAGGAGAAAGAGAAACAACTTCCAAGTAGCGGAACATATGGAGTAGCGATGATATTTTTACCACAAGAGGTAGAAAAAGTGACAGCTTACAAAACGAGAATAAATGAGATCGTGCAAAATGAAAATTTGGAGTTGTTTGGATGGCGAAATGTACCGACAAACGATGATGAGTTGGGAAAAACAGCTAAACAATCACAACCCTCCGTTCAACAATTGTTTGTTACTCCGACTAATAAGGAACTTGATAACGATCAATTTGAACGACTACTCTATGTTACACGCCGAAAAATAGAAAAAGCATTTGATGATGCTGGAGTGAACAAGGAAGATTGCTATATTGTTAGTTTTTCATCTAGGACTATCGTTTATAAAGGACTTCTCATACCAAGTCAGTTAAGAAGCTATTATGAAGATTTACAACGTAATGATTACCAATCAGCAATGGCTATGGTTCATAACCGTTTCAGTACGAACACGTTTCCAAGCTGGAGAAGAGCGCAGCCAAATCGGACATTAATGCATAATGGTGAAATTAACACTATAACAGGGAATGTAAACTGGATGATTGCACGGGAGCCAGTTCTTCAATCAGACATACTGGAAGATAGTGAAGCACTCCATCCTGTAATTGACTTAGACGGTAGTGACACTGCAATGTTTGATAACGCTCTAGAATATTTGACAATGTCAGGATGGTCGCTTCCAAAAGCAATGATGCTCATGATTCCTGAACCTTGGCAAAATAATAAGCTTTTATCTGAGAAAAAACGAGCATTTTACCAATTTCATAGTAGTTTGATGGAGGCTTGGGATGGACCTGCTGCAATGGGATTTACAAATGGAAAGCAGCTTGGAGCATGCCTCGATCGAAACGGGTTAAGGCCAGCACGTTTGCTTGTTACTGATGCTGATTTCGTTTGTTTATCTTCGGAAGTAGGAGTCGTTGATATTCCTGAAGAAAAAATCATCCGAAAAGACCGTCTAAAACCAGGACAGATGCTACTTATTGATTTTGAGAAGAAAAAGCTTTTACTTGATGAAGAGCTGAAACAACAGTTTATTAACGAGCATCCTTATGAGGACTGGGTTGCTGAGACAATTACTCCGATTGAGAAATTGCCCATACTCGCAAAGATTGAAAGTGAACAAGAAGGAGAAGAGAATCTACTACGTACTCAGAAAGCTTTTGGCTACACCTATGAAGAGTGGGATAAAATGATTAAGCCGATGGCGAAAGAGGGAAATGAACCAATTGGTTCGATGGGATACGATGCTCCGCTTGCTGTTCTTTCTACAAAACCTCAACTCCTATTCAATTATTTCAAACAGCGATTTGCTCAAGTTACAAACCCTCCAATTGATGCGATCCGCGAGAAGTATGTAACATCTATGGAAGTCCTATTAGGAGCAGAGGGTAATCTATTGCAACCGAAGACTGAAGATTACAAAAAAATAAGAGTGGAGTCTCCTATTCTATCTGAAGTAGAAATGAGAAAAATACGCAGTTTGAATAATGAGGATTGGCGAGTATCGACGATTTCAATTCTCTTTCCAACGCAAGGGGTGTCATTGCAGGATCGCCTTCAAGAAATACTAGCCAGTGCTGAAAGAGCGGTGAGGAATGGTAGTAATCTAATCGTTTTAAGTGATCGGGGAATCAACCAGGCATACAGTGCAGTTCCTTCTCTACTTGCGGTATCGGCGCTTCACCATCATTTAATCCGACAGGGACTGAGAAGCAAAGTCAGCATTATCGTAGATTCTGGGGAACCAAGAGAAGTACATCATTTTGCAGTGCTCCTTGGGTATGGTGCGAACGCAATTTATCCGTATCTGGTATACAAATCGCTATTACAACTCTCGGAGAAGAAGGGTACAGAACTAGCGAGTAATTATAGAAAGTCAGTTACAAAAGGAATATTGAAAATCATGTCCAAAATGGGTATTTCGACAGTTCAGAGTTATATAGGTGCTCAGATATTTGAGGCAGTCGGCATTAGTTCCGAAGTCATTGAAACGTATTTTCCGAGGACAGCATCTCGAATCGGTGGTCTGCAGATAGACGATATTGCGAAGGAAACTATATTACGTCATAACCAGGCTTGGATAAATGAGGAGCTAACGTTGGATGAAGGTTCTGACCACCAGTGGCGTGCAAACGGAGAGTCACATTTATTCCGTCCAGAGACTATCCACACCTTACAGCATGCCTGCCGAACTGGCAATTATGAGCTATATAAAAAATACAGTCACATGTTAGATGAAGATAATGAAAAGAGCAATACCCTACGAGGAATGTTCCGATTAAAAAGTAACAGAAAGCCTATTCCAATTGAGGAAGTTGAATCAATAGAGTCGATTTTTAAACGGTTCAAAACAGGGGCAATGTCCTATGGTTCCATTAGTAAAGAGGCTCATGAGGCAATCGCAATTGCGATGAATCGAATTGGAGGAAAAAGTAATTCTGGAGAAGGTGGAGAGGACCCAAAGCGATTCACACCGCTTGCAAATGGAGATTCAAAATTAAGCAGAATAAAACAAGTCGCTTCTGGGCGTTTTGGCGTAACAAGCCACTACCTTGTTAATAGTGATGAAATCCAAATAAAAATGGCTCAAGGAGCAAAGCCAGGTGAGGGAGGTCAGCTTGCTGGTCATAAAGTGACCGTATCAGTAGCGAAAACGAGGGGTTCGACACCAGGTATTGAGCTAATTTCACCTCCTCCACATCATGATATTTACTCAATTGAGGACTTAGAGCAGCTCATTTATGATCTGAAAAATGCGAATCCAAGTGCAGATATCAATGTAAAGCTTGTTTCAGGAACAGGCGTAGGTACAATCGCTGCGGGTGTTGCAAAAGCAAAGGCAGATGTCATTTTAATCAGTGGTTATGATGGGGGAACGGGTGCCGCGGCGAAAACAAGTATTAAACATGCTGGTTTGCCATGGGAGCTGGGTTTGGCAGAAGCGCATCAAACCTTAATGTTAAATGGGTTAAGAAACAGTGTGAGACTTGAGGCAGATGGAAAGCTGATGAATGGCCGAGACGTAGTGATTGCAGCATTATTAGGTGCAGAAGAATATGGGTTTGCAACGCTGCCGCTCGTTTCATTAGGTTGTGTCATGATGAGGGTTTGTCATTTGGATACTTGTCCAGTCGGCATTGCGACTCAGAACCCTGAACTACGTAAAAAAATGACGGGGACAGCAGATCATATTGTTCACCTAATGACATTTATTGCGACCGAAGTTCGTGAATATATGGCTGAATTTGGCTTTAGAACGCTGGACGAAATGGTAGGCCATACAGATGTAATCCAGTTAGCCGATGTGTTGGGTTGGAAAATGAAAAAGCTTGATCTGTCTCCGCTTTTAGTAAGGCATGAAGGAGAACGAGTTTCAACTACAAAACAGGATCATCAACTTCAGCAAACGCTCGATTATCAAGAACTTCTACCGGTAAGTCGTGAAGCATGGGAGAACCAACAAACAATAAGATATCTTTCACAAATAAAAAATACAGATCGATCCGTTGGAACAATAACTGGTAGTGAAATATCGAAACAATTTGGCTCGGTTGGTTTACCAGAGGATACACTCCACTTTCTTTTCAAGGGCTCAGCAGGTCAAAGCTTTGGTGCATTTATTCCAAATGGCCTTACCTTAGAGGTAGAAGGTGAGGGTAATGACTACGTAGGTAAAGGGCTCTCAGGAGGAAAAATCATTGTCCGTCCATCAGGTTTATCACCTCTCGCTGCCGAAGACAATGTAATTATTGGTAATGCCGCATTTTATGGAGCTACAAGCGGGAAGGCGTTTATCCGAGGGAAGGCAGGAGAAAGATTTTGTGTTCGGAACAGCGGAGCTACCGTTGTTGTTGAAGGAGTAGGTGAACACGGCTGTGAATACATGACAGGAGGTAGTGCTGTCATTCTTGGAGAAGTGGGTAAAAACTTTGCAGCAGGTATGTCCGGAGGAATCGCTTATATCTACGAACCAGCTAATAAACAGTTCGAGCATGAATATAATTCAGAGCTAGTTCTACTAGAAGCAATTGATGACCTAGAAGAAAAAAACAATGTATACAAGCTACTAAAAGAACATTATGAGTACACGAATAGTCCAATAGCATACCGCATCATTCAAAATTGGAAAAAAGAAGCGGGTCGGTTTATTAAAGTAATCCCACAAAACTATAAGCGAATTCTAGAATCTGAGAATTTAGTTGTCTAGTAGAGTGTTAAGAGGTAAAAGAAATGAGGTGCATGATTTGGGAAAGGAAACAGGATTTATAGATTACAAGCGACAGCCCGCAACTTACCGTGAGCCGTTGCAACGCCTGAAGGACTGGAAGGAAATATCCACTCTTCCTCCTTCAAGGGATCTAGTAAACCAAGCAGCACGTTGTATGGATTGTGGAGTACCGTTTTGCCAAAACGGAAGCGTGCTGAGTGGGATGACTACCGGTTGTCCTTTATATAATCTAATCCCGGAATGGAATGAACTTGTCTATCGAGGAAATTGGAAAGAGGCCTATTTACGACTAAGTAAGACGAATCCATTTCCGGAATTTACAGGAAGAGCATGTCCGGCACCTTGTGAGGCAGGCTGTGTTGCTTCATTATATGAAAGTTCTGTCACGATAAAAAATATTGAATGGGCAATTATTGATAAAGCCTTCGAGGAAGGATGGGTAACTCCAAAAATACCTAACAATCGAACAGGAAAAAAGGTTGCCATTATTGGATCAGGACCAGCAGGTTTAGCAAGTGCTTCCGAACTGAATCAATATGGACATTCGGTAACCGTGTTTGAACGCTCTGATCGTATCGGAGGACTACTCACGTACGGAATACCAAAAATGAAAATTGAGCAGCATGTAGTCGATCGTCGAATCAATCTCTTAAAAGAATCTGGTATTGAATTTGTGACAAATACAGAGATTGGCAAAGATTATCCTCTCGAAACATTACATTCAGAGTACGACAGTGTCATTATTTGCACAGGCGCAACGAAACCACGAGATTTGGTAGTAGATGGTAGAGAACTAGAAGGTATTCATTATGCAATGGATTATCTGCATAGCAATACGAAAAGCATGCTGGATTCTAACTTCGAAGATGGAAATTTTATCTCTGCAGAAGGAAAAGACGTCATTGTAATTGGAGGAGGGGACACTGCGACTGACTGTGTGTCAACTGCACTCCGCCATAACTGTAAAAGTTTAGTACAGTTTGACATCTATCCTGAACGTTCTGGGTCTCGTCCAGAAGGAAATCCATGGCCCGAATATCCACTTATTCATAAGCTTGATCATGGACATGAAGAGGCAGTGGCAAAGTTTGGAAAAGAGCCTCGTTCATTTGCCACCTCAGCCGTTGAATTTGTTGGAGACGAGTATGGCCAATTAGCGGGCGTGAAGAGTGCAGAGATTAAAACAATTGTTAATGAAAATGGGGAGAAAATAAGAGAAAAAGTCCCAGGAACCGAAAAATTCTGGCCAGCTCAGCTTGTTTTATTAGCTGTAGGTTTTGAAGGAATGGAACGCGAACTGTTGGAACATTCGAATCTTGAAATACCAAAACGAACTGATCAGGTAGAGAACCGATACGGAACAAACAAGGCAGGAACATTCATAGCAGGAGATGCCCGCCGTGGTTCAAGTTTAATCGTATGGGCGATTCAAGAAGGAAAAGAAGTTGCAGCAGCATGTAATGAATATGTGATGAACCATTAATAAGGATGTTCAAGAAGTTCGGAGAGAAGAAATTCATAGGTAGGGAGTGACTAGTACCCACCGTGGACGTTTTCATCCTTCACTCTTGAACTCGCAACTATAGATGTGGAGGAGTAAGAATGACTTTAACGGATTATACCCAACAACTCTTCGCTGAACGAATCGGCGGCCAGACATTTGGACTAAAAGAGGAAATCTTTAAGTTTGAAAAAATAAAAAGGGCAAAAAAGGCCGCTTTAACAGAGAATCCTCATATCGAGTTAATAGATTTGGGTGTAGGTGAACCGGATGAGATGGCTGATCTAAGTGTGGTTGAGAAGTTGTCACAAGAGGCTGCTAGACCTGAAAATCGTTTCTATTCAGATAATGGTATTCCTGAATTTAAGGAAGCAGCAGCACGCTACATGGAGGAAGTGTTTGGTGTACGTGATTTGAATCCAGAGACAGAAATTAATCATGTGATAGGATCCAAATCGGCACTTACAATGTTACCTGCTGCATTTATAAATCCAGGTGACATTACACTAATGCCAACTCCTAGCTACCCCGTACTAGCTACTTACACAAAATACTATGGGGGTGAAGTTGTCCAACTACCTCTACTAGAAGAGAATGGATTTTTACCACAGCTTAATCAGATAGATAGTGAAACATTAAAAAGAGCGAAATTACTTTACTTAAATTATCCGAATAACCCAACTGGTGCTGCCGCAACACGAGAGTTTTTTGAGGAAGTTGTTTCATTCGCGAAACAGAATAATTTAATTGTCGTTCACGACGCAGCCTATGCGGCATTAGTATTTGATGGTGAAAAACCACTGAGTTTTCTATCAATACCGGGAGCCAAGGAGGTCGGTGTTGAGCTACACTCCTTATCAAAGTCCTTTAATATGACAGGGTGGAGAATTGGCTTTATCGCCGGTCATCCGAATCTAGTTAAAGCATTTGCTACTGTGAAGGATAATAGTGACTCAGGGCAATTTATCCCGATTCAAAAAGCAGCAGCATATGCATTAGCACATCCGGAGATTACAGTTAGAACAGCTGAGAAATACTCGCGCCGCCATGAATCACTTGTGAATGTGCTCCGCGACTGTGGTTTTAAAGCAGAAAAACCAAAAGGTTCATTTTTCCTCTATGTGGAAATCCCGGTTGGAGTGGTAGGAGGTCCGACTTTCGCTAGTGCAGAAGAGTTTGGACAGTATTTAATACGAGAACACTTGATTTCAAGTGTACCTTGGGATGACGTTGGTAATTATGTGCGGTTCTCTGTGACATTCCAGGCAGATGATAGAGAAGATGAAAAGAAAGTCATAGAAGAGATAAGAACACGGTTAAGTAGAGTTCAATTTATCTTTTATTAAAGTACAAATTATCCTATAGAGATGGGAAGGTGGGTTTCAATGCTCTTTACCAAAATGCATGGCTTGGGTAACAACTATATCATTTTCAATCTCTTAGAATCCTCCTTGAGGGAACAAGATCTTACGAATCTCGCAATCGCAGTGTCAGACGTAAACTTTGGAATAGGTTCTGATGGTATGATTCTCATCTGCCCTTCAAGTGTTGCAGATTTTCGAATGAGAATATTTAATGAGGATGGTTCAGAAGGAAAAAATTGCGGAAATGGACTACGCTGTGTAGCAAAATATTTAGTAGATCATTTGTATGCTGAATCTAACACATTTTCGATAGAAACACTTGGAGGAATTGTTCATGTGACGGTCTCAACAGGGCATAAAAACGTTGTAGAGTTCATCACTGTTGATATGGGCGAACCCAAATTACTTAAAGGGATGATTCCGATGAAGGGGGAACCTTTTTCATCCACAATCAACGAAACGTTTACAATTGCTGGAACTCCTTATGATTTGACCTGTGTTTCAATGGGGAACCCACACGCAATCTATTTTGTAGAAAATGTACATGAGGTACCCCTTGAAATAATAGGGCCTAGCATTGAGCACTCAGAATTGTTTCCTGAAAGAGTAAATGTAGGGATTGTCACTGTGAAAAATAATGAAGAAATTGATTATCGAGTCTGGGAAAGAGGTTCTGGTATTACAATGGCTTGTGGTACAGGTGCCTGTGCAGCTGTAGTAGCAGCTACTCTAAATGGAAAACTAGCAAAAAACCGCCCTATTACTGTACATCTTCCAGGTGGAGACTTGGAAATCAGATGGGATGAAAACAATCATATCTGGAAAAAAGGGACGGCTGAGTATATCTGCCACGGTGAAATTGATGTAAAAGCATCATTGGCAAGGAACATCATCTAAAACTATTTTGGGAAAAAAAGATTAGACCTCGCACGTCTACAAGCTAATACATCAGATGACCTGATGAATTGAGTCTTAATTAATGGTGCGGTGCTAATTACAAATATAAGGAGGAATTAGTTATGGGAAGAACGATTACAAAGGAAGAAATCTTACGCATCGCAAGTGAGGAGAATGTACGCTTTATTCGCTTACAGTTCACAGATTTATTCGGTATTATCAAGAATGTAGAAATCCCGTTAAGTCAATTGAAAAAAGCCCTAGATAATCAAATGATGTTTGATGGTTCTTCGATTGAAGGATTTGTAAGAATAGAAGAATCTGATATGTACCTATATCCTGACTTAAATACATGGTTAATCTTTCCTTGGAGTGCAGAGGAAAGTAAGATTGCCCGCCTAATCTGTGATGTGTATCTACCAGACGGGACACCGTTCCCTGGTGACCCAAGAGGCGTTTTGAAAAGAGTATTAAGTGAAGCAAACTCACTAGGTTTTACAGCAATGAATGTTGGACCTGAACCAGAGTTTTTCTTATTCAAGACCGATCAAAATGGAGATCCAACTATGGAGCTTAACGATAATGGGGGTTATTTTGACCTTGCCCCTACAGACCTTGGTGAAAACTGTCGACGAGATATAGTCCTTACATTAGAGGATATGGGCTTTGAAATCGAGGCATCTCACCACGAAGTAGCTCCTGGACAACATGAGATTGATTTCAAGTACTCTGATGCCGTTCATGCAGCCGACCAAATTCAAACCTTCAAATTAGTTGTGAAAAATATCGCGAGAAAGCACGGTCTACATGCAACCTTTATGCCTAAACCACTATATGGCGTGAATGGTTCAGGGATGCACTGTCACCAATCACTGTTCCGTGGGAATGAAAATGCCTTCTATGACGAGAGTGATGAATTAGGTTTAAGTGTAACAGCAAAGCAATACTTAGCTGGAATTCTAAAGCATGCACATAGTTTTGCTGCTATCACAAACCCAACCGTGAACTCGTATAAGCGTTTAGTTCCTGGATATGAAGCACCAAGCTATATCGCATGGTCAGCTAAGAATCGTAGTCCACTAGTTCGTGTACCAGCAAGTAGAGGCTTAAGCACACGTATTGAACTAAGAAATCCAGATCCGTCTGCTAACCCTTATCTAGCATTAGCTGTTATGCTTGCTGCAGGGCTAGATGGAATTAGAAATGAACTTACACTAAGTGATCCAGTTAATCTAAATATCTATCATATGGCAGATGAAGAAATGGCAGAGTTAGGAATCCAAAGCCTTCCAGAAAACTTAAAAGAGGCAATTACAGCTTTCGCTAAAAATGAATTACTGGTAAGTTCACTAGGCGAGCACATCAGTACCCACTTTATCGAAGCAAAACGAATCGAATGGGACCAATTCCGTACACAAGTCGATGTATGGGAAAGAGACCAATACTTGACACTATACTAAACCGCATGGATCATAACCTAAATAATGATTGGGTACCCCCGACACAGAATCGTGACGGGGGTTTCAAATGTTTGATTAAGAAAATAAATCCAATATAGCCTATCAAACACATATTTTGTTAATTAGGAAATTGAGGTATAATGTAAAATGATTCAATAGTTGAAAGTGAGTGTTCAAGATGGGACGTAAATGGAACAATATTAAAGAAAAGAAAGCGTCAAAGGATGCAAACACTAGTAGAATCTACGCAAAATTTGGACGTGAAATCTATGTTGCAGCAAGACAGGGCGAACCAGATCCTGAGCTAAATCAACATCTAAAAGTCGTTCTTGAGCGTGCAAAAACATATAATGTACCAAGAGCAATCATTGACCGTGCGATTGAAAAAGCAAAAGGCGGCTCTGAAGAAAACTTTGATGAGCTTCGCTATGAAGGCTTTGGGCCAAACGGATCAATGGTTATTGTTGATGCATTAACGAATAACGTGAACCGTACAGCCTCCGAGGTGCGTGCAGCATTCGGAAAAAATGGAGGAAACATGGGTGTCAGCGGTTCAGTAGCCTATATGTTTGATGCAACTGCGGTATTCGGTGTTGAAGGAAAGTCGGAAGAAGAAGTACTTGAATTGCTGATGGAAGCAGATTTAGACGTTCGAGATATTATTGAAGAAGAAGAATCTGTCATCGTCTACGCTGAGCCAGATCAATTCCATGCTATTCAAGAAGCATTTAAGAACGCAGGAATTACTGAATTTACAGTAGCAGAATTAACAATGCTTGCGCAGAACGATGTAACACTTCCAGAAGATGCACAAGCAAAATTCGAAAAGATGATTGACGCACTAGAAGACCTAGAAGACGTACGCCAAGTCTACCACAACGTTGACTTAGGGGAATAACGAACAAATCGACAGACCTTATCCGATAAGGTCTGCTTTTTTTATGAGTAAGTCCTTATCTATGATAGTTTATCGCGAAAATTCCTCAGGTTCCGAAACTTTCAACTTATTAATGCGTATGAATACTACGAAGTACAAAAGTATAATACATAAAAGGATTCTGTCGTTTTTTCTAGAATTATAGGGTTATAGATAAAAGGGGAGGGATTGGGAATGACAATTGAACAATTTTTAGAGGAACAAAATAAAGCCATTCGCGAATTACATATCAACAGTGCTGAAGCTTCATGGATGGCGGCTACCACTGGAGACGACGTGTGGAATACAAAATCTGCAGAGGCGGATACAGCGTATAATGTTTATTTTTCCAATGGAGAGCGTTTCGAAGAAGTAAAAAAATATCTTAAGCAAACAACGGATCCCGTACAAAAACGTCAGCTTGAACTTTTATATTCGAATATGTTGGAAAATCAACTTCCAGAAGATAAATTGAAGGAAATGGTTCAACTTTCAACAGAATTAGTTGGTGTGTTTAACACATTCCGCGCAACATTAGATGGGAAACAGGTATCGGAAAACGATGTGCGTCAAATCTTAATTAAGAGCAATGACCTTGAACTAAGGGAACAAGCTTGGCATGCAAGTAAGCAAATCGCAGTAGAAATCGAAGAAAAATTACTAACACTTGTGAAAAAACGGAACGAAGCGGCTTCTTCATTAGGGTTTGATAACTTTCACCAAATGAGTTTCGCAACTCAGGAACTAGACCGGGAGGAAATCTTTTCGATTTTTACAAAGTTAAAAGAACTTTCGGATGAGCCTTTCCGTCAGGTAAAACAGGAATTGGATGAGGAGCTTGCGGAACGCTTTGGGATTAAAATAGAGGAACTACGTCCATGGCATTATGCAGATCCATTTTTCCAAGAAGCGCCCCCGTCAAAGGAATTGGACTTAGACCCATTTTATGATGGGAAGAATCTTGAGGAATTGACAACTCAGACATTTACGAAAATGGGTATGGATATTACGGATATGCTTGAAAAGAGCGATTTGTACCCAAGAGAAAAGAAGAACCAGCATGCTTTCTGTACGGATATTGATCGCGACGGTGATGTCCGTGTATTAAGCAATAATGTACCATCTGATTACTGGTCTAACACGATGCTACATGAATATGGGCATGCAGTGTATTTCAAATATATTGACCGAAGCTTACCGTTCCTACTACGCAGTCCAGCGCATATCTTGACTACTGAAGCAATAGCGATGTTATATGGTCGTTTCGGTAAGAATCCAGAATGGCTTCAGCAGTTCTTAGGATTGGACCAAGAGCAGGTGAATGAATTAAGGCCGGTTATTGATAAGTCTTTACGTCGTCAAATGTTGATAGCGGGTCGTTGGATTATGACGTTTGTTTTCTTCGAGCGTGAGCTTTACGAAAATCCAGACCAAGATTTAAACACTTTATGGTGGAAGATTGTTAATGAAGTTCAGTTCTTAACGCCACCTGAGAATCAAGATTATCCACATTGGGCTGCGAAAATCCATTTTACATTAGCGCCTGTGTACTACCAAAATTATTTATTAGGGGAATTAACGACGTCTCAACTGCAGCGCTACATTGAAGAGAATATTTCGAAGGACCTCTTTACTGAAAAGGTGGGAGAATTCTTACTGAATGATTTCTTTAAGCCTGGTGCGTTGTATAATTGGAATGAAAAAATCGAAAGAGCGACTGGTGAAAAACTTAATCCACAGCATTTTGTAGATCAGTTTGTTACAGTAAAATAAGAATGAGAGAGACTTTCTCTCATTTTTTTGTCTTTATTAAGAAAAGATTCCAACTTCTGTGAACCCTAAAGTTTAGGTTCAAGTACGTCGTGGCGCAATTTTACAAAAAGGAGGAGAGGGTAGATGTTCTCTTTTTTTGGTACGAAATGTGCAATCTGTAATAGGAAAATAAAGCCTTTGCGAAAGTATGTCAATGACAAAGGGGATACAATAAAGGTGTGCATTCCTTGTTCTGAATATGCGGAGCGAAGGGCATACAAAATTCGAAGGTAAAGAAGGATGAGGTAGGTTGTATTTAACAGTAGCAGAAACAGCAGATTATTTATCAATCCCGGAAGAGTTGGTGAAAAAGCTCATTCAGGAAAAAAAAGTGCGTGCACTTTTTGATGGAGAGCAGTACCTTTTGAACAAAGACCAATTTAACACAACAGTAGAACAAATAGAAAAGTACAAAAAACTCTACGAGGAATGGCTAAACGAACCCATCCCCGAAGACATCGACATCAAAGACGAAGACTAATGGGACACAGGGACAGGTCCCTCGTCCCACCATATTGGTACAGGGACAGGGGAACTTTCCCTCTGTCCAATTAATATCCCTTTTTGTAATCGACTACATTCTTTGGCAGGATTCCACCTTGGATATAGCTCTTGAGATTTGGGATAAAGATGTCCTCAATGACACGTTTTGTGTAATATTCAGTTGAACCCGACGTATGAGGCGTTACGATTACATTCTCAAACTCCCATAATGGGCTATTCTCGGGTAGCGGTTCCTTTGCGAATACATCCAAACCAGCACCCGCAATCTCTTCAGTACGGAGAGCCTCAATTAGATTGTCTTCAACAACAATTTCTCCTCGTCCAATATTAATGAAGAACGCAGATGATTTCATTAACTTAAACTCCTCAGCACCAAATAAATGATGGGTCTCATCTGTCAAAGGCAGTGAAACAACGACATAGTCACAACGGGGCAATACCTTTGAGAGCTGGTCTGTTGTATACATTTCATCAACGAATTCTTCTTCTCGGTCAGAGTGCCGAACACCAAGCACTGTCATTCCAAATGCTTTTGCAATCTTGGCAGTCTCCTTGCCGATATGCCCTACACCAATGATCCCAACAGTTTTTCCGTGTATTTCGAGCTTCATATCAGCATGATGCCACTTTTTCTCCTGTTGATTTCGAACATATGTATGAATTTTCCTAGTTAAACCGAGCATTAATGCGAAAATGGTTTCTGAAATTGGAAACGCATGAACCCCATTTGCACTTGTAAGTTGAATCTTTTTCTTTTCCATTTCCTCAAGAGGCATGCTATTTACACCCGCGCTCCAGCTTTGAAGCCACCGTAGCTTTGAATCAGTTGATATGCAGCGCTCTGCAATTTCTTTTTTCCAGCCTACAATCACCTCTGCATCATTTAAATGCTCTAACCAAATGGATGAATCACGACCGGCAACAATCTCCCAGTTTGGAACAATGGTTTTGAGTTGCTCCAAATGCTCATTGTCGATATCTTGTGTAATAACCAATTTTGACATGTTAAGCCCCCATTCTGAGTTTTTGTTTATTTTTATCATAGTATAGACTGGTTCAGTTTACCAGTGGGCATAAGGAAGGCTAACATAACAAATTTACTGGAACTCTACGTATTTGTGAGTTCCTTGGGATTATTGAAAAATGTTGATGTCCAACTAAGTAAGAGTCTTTCAGGCTGACCCTTGCAGCCCCAATTTTGACAAACTAGTGAAGGAAATATGGCTTAAATGTTAACTTTATCAACTTGTGAAATAATTCACATGACAAACACTTAGACTCATAGTATGATAGATTTGTAAGGAAGTTTGTTCAGTAGTGAGCAAACAAAGCACTTAACTAAACATATAACTGAAAACCTTTTAATGGAGGTCATTGAAAATGAAAGCATGGACTGGATTTAAAGAGGGAAACTGGCAAAAAGAAATAGATGTACGCAACTTTATTCTTGAGAATTTTACTCCTTATAGTGGAGATGATTCATTTTTAGAAGGACCAACGAAGGAAACAAATCTTCTATGGGATCAAGTAATGGAACTAACAAAGCAGGAGCGCGACAATGGCGGAGTCCTTGATATGGATACAAAGGTTGTATCTACGATTACTTCTCATGGTCCTGGTTACCTAGACCCAGAAAAGGAGAAAGTGGTAGGTTTCCAAACGGATAAACCATTTAAACGTTCCCTTCAGCCTTTTGGTGGAATTAGAATGGCTATAGATTCAGCTAGATCATATGGATTTGAAATTGATGAAGAAATTGTGAAGATTTTTACGGAATACCGTAAAACACATAACCAAGGTGTGTTTGATGCGTATACGCCGGAAATGAAACTGGCGAGAAAAGCCGGTATCATCACTGGATTACCTGATGCGTATGGTCGCGGAAGAATCATTGGGGATTATCGTAGAGTGGCCCTCTATGGTGTTGACCGTTTAATCGAGGATAAGAAGAAAGACCTGCTAGAAACAGGAAACGGCACTATGACAGATGACGTCATACGTGACAGAGAAGAGCTTTCTGAACAAATTCGCTCTTTACAGGAATTGAAGGAGCTTGCTGTTTCATATGGTTATGATATCTCTGGTCCAGCAACAAATGCGAAGGAAGCGTTTCAATGGTTATATTTCGCATATTTAGCTGCAATTAAAGAACAGAACGGAGCTGCAATGAGCTTAGGCCGTGTGTCTACATTCCTAGATATCTATATTGAAAGAGATCTAGCTGCTGGTGTTTTAACAGAACAAGAAGCGCAGGAAATCGTAGACCACTTTGTTATGAAGCTACGACTTGTTAAGTTTGCAAGAACACCAGACTACAATGAGCTATTTAGTGGTGACCCTACTTGGGTAACTGAATCACTTGCAGGTGTTACCGTTGATGGTCGACCATTGGTTACAAAGAACTCTTTCCGTTTCTTGCATACATTAGATAATTTAGGACCAGCACCAGAACCAAACCTAACTGTACTTTGGTCTGTAAAATTACCTGAAAACTATAAGAAGTATTGTGCAAAGATGTCTATAAAAACAAGCTCCATTCAATATGAAAATGATGACATAATGCGTGAAACATATGGAGACGACTATGGTATTGCATGTTGTGTATCTGCGATGGCAATAGGGAAACAAATGCAATTCTTCGGAGCGAGAGCAAATCTAGCAAAAGCCCTACTTTACGCAGTTAACGGCGGAATTGATGAAAAGCTCAAAATCCAAGTGGGTCCAACATACGCTCCAATCACTTCTGAGTATTTAGAGTATGAGGAAGTCATTCAAAAATATGATTTGATGCTTGAATGGCTTGCAGGGCTATATGTAAACACATTAAACATCATTCACTATATGCACGATAAATACAGCTATGAACGCTTAGAAATGGCGCTTCATGACCGAGAAATTCTACGTACCATGGCTTGTGGGATAGCGGGGTTATCAGTTGTTGCTGACTCCCTAAGTGCAATTAAATATGCTAAAGTAAAAACAATTCGTGATGAAAATGGAATTGTTGTAGATTATGAGATTGAAGGGGATTTCCCGAAATACGGTAACAATGATGATCGTGTAGATGACATTGCGGTAGACCTTGTGAAAATCTTTATGAACAAAATTAAAAAGCATAAGACATATCGTAACTCTGTACACACTCAATCGATTTTAACGATTACTTCTAATGTTGTGTACGGGAAAAAGACAGGTAACACACCTGATGGACGTAAAGCGGGAGAGCCGTTTGCACCAGGAGCAAACCCACTTCACGGCCGTGACACAAAAGGTACACTTGCATCTTTAAGCTCTGTGGCAAAGCTACCATATGAGTACGCATTAGATGGTATCTCAAACACATTCTCAATCGTTCCGAAGGCTTTAGGAAGAGAGGAAGAAACCAGAATTAGTAATCTAGCAGGATTACTAGATGGATATGCAATTAAAAAAGGACATCATCTGAATGTGAACGTCTTTGACAGAGAAACATTAATGGATGCAATGGAACATCCAGAGCTTTATCCACAATTAACGATTCGTGTATCAGGATATGCTGTTAATTTTATAAAACTAACTAGAGAACAACAAATTGATGTGATTAACCGAACTTTCCACGAAAGTATGTAAGTTAAAGCCTCCGGCGGATGTCACAGATTGTAAAAGGAAATTTTGCGCGCATAAGATCAAAGACTAAAAGCACCACATCCTGTGGCAACGTCTTTGTGACCCACATCGTGTGGGCCTAAAATCTGGACGCAAATACGCCAAGGCGCATTTGATATAAGAAAAGAGGAGGACGAAAAGCATGAACGGACGCATTCATTCCATCGAAACCTGTGGTACGCTAGACGGACCGGGGCTACGTTATGTCATATTTACTCAGGGGTGTTTGCTCCGTTGTCAGTTTTGTCATAACCCAGATACTTGGAAATTAAATATGGGGAAGGAAATGAGTGTTTCAAAGATCATCAATGATATCAAAACCTATCTTCCCTTTTTCCAAGCATCAGGAGGCGGTGTAACCGTTAGTGGTGGTGAGCCCCTGCTTCAATTAGACTTTTTAATTGAACTTTTTACAGAATGTAAGAAGTTGGGTATTCACACTACAATTGATAGCTCTGGCGGTTGCTTTACACGTGCTCCTCATTTTATGGAAAAATTAGAGGAGTTGCTCCCACTTACTGATTTGATTTTACTAGATATTAAGGAAATTGACCCAGTGAAGCATAAGGAATTAACGGGCTTAAGCAACGAACATATTCTTGATTTTGCACAGTATTTATCAGAGAAAAAGATTCCTGTTTGGATCCGCCATGTGTTGGTCCCAACAATAAGTGATAATGATGAAGATTTAATGGAGTTATCTGCGTTTATCAAAACCTTAAACAATGTGAAAAAAATTGAGATTCTCCCATACCACAAACTAGGAATCTACAAATGGGAAAGCCTAGGTCTCGAATACAAACTCAAAAACGTAGAACCACCAAACGAAGAACGAGTAAAAAACGCAGAAAAAATCCTCCAAGTTTAATCTGGGACAAGGGGACAGGTTCCGCGTCCCACCATATATATTTACAGGGACAATGAACCTGTCCCTCTGTCCACTAGCATGAAATTCTATCCAGAATTTCATGCTTTTTTTTTGGAAAAGGAGGTTTTTCCCCTTCAAGTAAGAATTCTAGATAGATAATAATTTTATTAAATAGTTTGAAACAAAAGTGATTATGAAACGACTTATTCTTGGATAGGGGGCGAGGCTTTGGACAACGAATCGTTTAATATTGAGGAAATTTATGACATGTATCACCGAGACGTTTATCATTTTGCACTATTTTATACAAATAATCGACAGGAAGCAGAAGATATTACACAGGAAACCTTTATTAAAATTATGAAAAACATAGGAAGTCTGCAAAATTCGGATAAAATGAGGACTTGGATTTTCTCGATAGTAAAGCATACGGCAATTGATCTTAAACGAAAACAAAGGTTTATTCAATTTCTACCAGACTGGATTTATGAAAAGGAAACAGGAGAAGCTACACCTGAAAAAAGGGCAATTCAAAAGGATGAATGGGAAGAACTTCAGGAAGCGCTAATTAAATTAAAGCCTTCCTATCGATCCGTGATTATATTACGAGGGCTAAAAGAATTAACTATTAAGGAAACAGCTGAAATCATGGGATGCAGTGAAAGGAAAGTAAGAGTGGATTTTCACAGAGCAATTCAACAAATGAAAAAGCATGTTCAGGTAGATGAAGAAGGGTGGGATCTCAATGAACAATCAAAATGATGAAACATGGTTAGAGCCCTTAAAAAATCGTCCTAACCTTGAACCAAACCAGTCTTTTGCAAAAGAGCTCAAACAAACAATAAAAGAAAGACATTCGGTACAACGAAGAAATTATTTGTGGCTAAAATTATGGATTCCACTAACCGTAGCAGTTATGTTGTTCACCGTTACAACTGTGTCTTATCTGACGGATAATCAGGAACAAGGACAAAAGCAAGTTGAAATTGTTGAAACAACTCATGTAGTTAATCCGGATATTGATGCTTTACTAGCTGAGAATCCTGCATATCAACAATTGTTTACTTCAGTCGTTAAAGCAACTGGAATAGAAGATGTGGGTGAGTTAGTGATTCAATTTTTTGAGGCACTTCATGTAAAAGATAAGGAATTCCTTAAAAACAATGTGTTCTTTGTAGCTAATCCGGAAAAAGAAGTGGATGTGTTGCTTAATTTTTACGAGGGAATTGACGTGAGATCATTAGAAGTTAACACGTTTAAGGAGAGTCGGGCTGAACCAAGTGTTGAAATTGTCTTTTCATATAAACAAAATAACGAGGAAATGTTGCATCATATTCACGTGAATTACTGGGAGGAAGGTCAAGTCGAAATTTACGCGCCACTTGATGACTATGTCCCAGAAATTCAAGATGACCTTGAACTTAATGAACAGGAAAGGGCAGCATACGATGCATTCATAGTAGACCACAATCCTCAGTCTTTATTAGAAATGGGCCCAATAAGTATTGCCAAAATGTACTATCAAGCGAATGTAGATGGTGACCAGGATACCTCATATGCTCTGTATACAACAAGAGAGGACCGAATAATGTGGTCAAAGGAAGAGGATAAGGAGTATTTTGGAAGTGGAACTCCTGAGGGCTTAGAAGAGGCGTACAGAGGCCTAGGAGCAGGAACATTTCACCAATTGAGTGAGATTGAAGGCTATATTTCATTCCGAAATCATAACGGTGATTATGGCTTCCAAATGATAAAAGATGAAAATGGAGTATGGAAGGTAGCTTTTACGCCATTTCAATAGTGATGATGGTTTTGCAACATGGAAATGGAAACAGGGACAGTTACCTCACTGTCCCTGTTTACCATTTATTTGAGTTTGAACCCTTCGTCGAAAAGGTAATCCTCGGCCTCATCGTAAGAGCCAAACGATTCTTCTAGGTTTAATCCGGAGTAAATATTCCACCATTCGTCCTCAAGGACAAGTAGAAGTGTTTGTCCATTATCGTCAACCCAATGTTCTTCTTGTCCATCTCCAATAATGGCATCTTCCCTCGCTAAAGGAGAATTTGCGGATAGAGAGTGGATAGATTCTTTTATTATTCTCCGTAAATTCGCTTCTGAGAAGTCCCGTATATTGATAAATCCCTTTGCATCCACTTCATATTTTTCCAGGTTTCCAGCATAGACAAACCCATTTCCGTTTGGATGAAGGTGTTGTACAACGATCTTTTTTTCAAAAACGCTGTCGTTATAGTGGAAATTGACTCTCCCTAAAGATACATCTTTGCGTTGTAGCTCTGGGAATGATTCGATAATCGTAAGTTTATCTTCAAACGTTAGCATGTTAATCCTCATTTCTCATTTTCAAAGTTTCTATTGTAGTATTTCCTTTACGCGACCTACCTGTCCATCCTCTAATCGAACTTTGATTCCATGAGGATGGAAGCTAGACTTTGTTAAAATATCCTTGACAATTCCCTTTGTCAGTATACCAGTTCGTTGGTCTTTCTTTAACACGATTTGCACCTGAATCCCAGGTGCGATGTCTTTTCGATTCTGCCCATTCATTTAAAAAAGTCCTTCCATATCTTATTTATCTATTTAGTTTACCTCACATCGCAAAGTTTATCTTCAAAAAAAAAAGATGACCAGTTAGTCATCGTCTGGGACAAGGGGACAGGTTCCGCGTCCCACCATAATGCTACAGGGACAGTGTACCTGTCCCTGTGTCCCTAGTTTAGAATAGTTGTATTGGGTGCATGGAGGATTCCAGTGCTTTTAGTTCGTAGCCTTGTTCTTTTAGGTAGTTTAGTAGTTTTGGGAGGTGTTCGAGTGTTTCTGGTCGTTCGTGTAATAAGATGACAATTGGTTCGTTTACACGATTTAACTTATTTAATTGATCAATTACACTGTCGACATAACGGCTATCTCTGAACTGCCAATCTCGGCTATCGATATTCCAATCCCACATTTTATACCCTGATGCTTCAACAGCATCCTTATATGCATCTGTCATATGCGGCGCACTTCCAAACGGAGTTCGAATGAGGTCGGTTTCTATACCTGTCAGTTCTTGAACTGTTTGTTGCGTTTGCTCCATTTCACCTATAACGGATTTCGAAGATTGATAGAATTTGTGTTTATCATGCGTCACACCGTGGAGACCAACGCTATGTCCTTTACTGACCATTTCTTTAACCGCATCAGGATAATTCTTGATATTGTTGTCTAACATAAAGAACGTCGCCTTTGCATCATACTCATCAAGTAAAGCTAGGATATCCTTTGAAACCTTATGAGGACCATCGTCAAAAGTCAAATATACTGCCCTTGAAGGTGGAGCAAGCGTTTCTTTTGGCTCTTCCTGTTCCTGATCAATTTCCTTTTCCACATCTATTTCTGGGATTGTTGGATTCTTGGTATCTGGAGTTGGTTCAACTGTAGGTTCTTTTATAGTTGTAGGTTTCTCATCTGTGGACCTATCCTCTTCAATCGTATCTATTGGTTTGTCATCGATTTCAAGTTCTGCATCAATAGGTTCATTGTTAACGGGCGCTTCTACAACTTTGTCATCTGATTCCGATGCATCCGCTTTTAGAAAAAACTTTGATTGTAGTAGAAAGAAAGAATAGAAGAGTAACAATAAAATAAAGCCAAGAAACGCAATGATTTTCAAGATATTTCCCTTTCGCATTTTTTTCTCAATCGCCATCATGCATACCTTCTTTGCTGTTATATTCTTCACTATATAAGACGTTTATATTTCGGAAACGTTTCAATTTTATTACGATAACTTTACAAATTTAAAAAGAACAAGCCTTATCTTATCACAGCAATAAGCGATGGGAAAGAAAAATACATGGAAAAAATAGCAAATTGTAAATCGAATATGGGTTATGAGAGAATTTACTTGTTTCAATGAGAAAAATAGGACATAATCCACTTATGAGTAACATAGAAAAAAAGGGGGATTTCGATTTGAAAATGAGAGTTTCAGCCGTGCAATATCATCTTCACACCATTCGTTCCTTTGATGAATTTGCAGCTCAATGTGAGCATTATATAAAAACGGCGATGGAATTTGACGCGGAATTTATACTGTTTCCTGAATTTTTCACTACACAGCTTTTATCCATTGGTAGCGAAGATGGATCCGGCCTAGCAATAGATGACCTACCTAACTTTACAGATCAATACAGAGCACTTTTTTCCAATCTTGCAAAACAATATAATGTCCATATCATTGGCGGAACACATGTAGTACGAAAAGGTAAGCACCTCAATAATGTGGCACATTTATTTTACCCAGATGGTAAGGTGGGAGAGCAGGCAAAGTTGCATATTACGCCAACAGAAGTGAACGAATGGAATATGTCTCCCGGTGAGGACTTCCAGGTCTTTGATACGGAAAAAGGACGTATTGCGATGTTGACTTGCTATGATATTGAGTTCCCTGAAATCGTTCGAATGGCAAAAGCAAAGGGTGCTGATGTGATCTTCTGTCCGTCTTGTACAGATGATCGCCATGGATTCCACCGAGTCCGTTACACGAGCCATGCGAGAGCCGTGGAAAATCAAGTATATGTAGTAGGAACAGGTACTGTTGGTTCTTTACCAACTGTTGATTTCATGCGTGCGAATTTTGGTCAAGCAGTAGTCATTACTCCAAACGATATCCCATTCCCACCAAAAGGGATTTTGGTAGAGGGTGAAGTAAACAACGACATGATCGTAACAGCCGACCTTGACTTGGAACTTCTATACGAAGTGCGTGAACGTGGCTCAGTTACAACATGGCGCGACCGAAGAACTGACCTTTATCCTGATTGGAAATAAGAATGTTGTTCAAAGGAGATGAATTAAATGGATTATAAACGAATAACAAGCATCAATGACCCGTTGTTTTTTAAGATGCATGAATTAATGAAGGCTGTGTTTCCAAAAGAGGAAGTTCTAGATTTTGAGCTTTGGAAAGAGCCATTAGAGGACCCTAGTATCCGAGTGTTCGTCGCAGTACATGAAGAAGAGGTAGTTGGAGCAACAGAATACCGTTATTACCCAGATTGGAATATAGCGATGACTGATTTTACAATCATCGGTCAACCGGGTTTAAGCATTGGTCGCTTCTTAGCACAAAACCGAAGCGAAGATTTGCAGGAACTGGCTAATGCAAATGGAAAAGAGCTATTTGGAATGTTCGCTGAAATCTACGATCCATATAAAGTGACACATTATGAGTTCGGAACAGTGAAACCGATGGATCCATTTGTTCGTCGCGAAGTTTTATCCCATCTAGGTTATAAACGTTTAGACCTCGACTATGTTCACCCATCATGGAATAATGATGGTGAAGCGGTGAAGGGGCTAGATTTATGTTTTATGCCAAGTGATTACAGTGTAAATGAATTACCAAGTCAATTGGTCATTGATTTCTTAACAACTTATTACACGGTCCTGCCAAACAAACCTACAGAGTGGCTTGATATGGTGAGAGGATTAAAAGAAAAAGAAGCTGTAGACCTAAAACCGCTATAAAAGAAGAGTATCCATATTTACATGTAAATATGGATTTTTTTTGTCTGAAAATTGTCCGAAAAACGACATGTGATATAAATCATATTCCATGAAGCCTTAGAGGATTTACAATTAGTGTAGAAGTGGTGTTTAGAGGGTTAAAAGAGGAAGTTATGTATTTGACGACTTAATGTGACCATTCTGAACAAACCAATATCCATAAAGCTGGTGATATCGTGATTAGTCAAATTTTGGACGGTTTTAGCTTTCACTCCCAATGGAACGGTGGAGTCATCTTTTTCACACTAATATTAATTGTGTTATATATGTTCCTACTACCAACACCGCAAGACCATAAAAGGTATAAGTCATTTGCGTTTGCGGGAAGTATGGTGCTAATTCTTTTAGCAGTAGGAAGTCCCTTAAACTTATTAGGGCGCATGCTATTTCGGGCTCACATTATTCAAATAGTTGTAGTCCTTCTAATTGCAGCACCATTAATCGTGATTGGGTTGAAGACAAATCTAATTGGAAAAATGCTAAAAAACAATGGTGTGAAAAAAGGGTACCGGGTTCTCACTCATCCCGTGTTTGCGATTATTTTATTTCATGGAATGTTTATTGGATATCATATACCTGTCGTGTTTGATTGGATTCGAACAGGATACTTTACAAACTATATCTTTTTAGTTGCTTTGATTTTGTCGGCAATGCTAGTTTGGTGGCCAATCATTGGACCAATTAAAGAGCAAGACCGTATGAAATTTAAGCAAAAGCTTATTTATATTGTGATCAATATTTTGTTGTTTTTACCAGTAACTCTCTTTTTGTGGTTTGCAGACGGAGAGTTGTATACGGTCTATAGTGACACAAGTCAAATGCTTGCTGCATTGGCATTATGTATGCCGTTAGGGGAAGAGGTACCTCCAGATTTATTGGAAACCTTACTTCCATATCCCCCAATAAGTGAACAAAAAAATGGAGCAATCATCTTATTTGCCTCACAAGCAATTATTTTAAGCTTGAGTGCCATCTGGTTGTTTACGAAAAAAGGCAGGAAGTGATTCCTGCCTTTTTAGCAATTTAATTTAATTTAATTTCCCAATATAGGCAAGGTCTTTCACTTCAACTGCATCGGTAGAGCCATCAAGGATTTTCCGGATATCTTGCAACGCATCCTGCAAACTAATGGTTTCTCCTTTTTTGCCAGTGAAAGATTCCGCTACGTAAAAAGGCTGTGTCAAATAGGCTTCAAGTCGTTCCCCGCGCTTATAGGTTTGAACCTCTGCCTCAGGCAATCGATCCAATCCATGAACAGTAACGAGAGAACGGAGCTCTCTGTATCGGCGTAATAATTTCTTTGCACGCTGTTGGATGGTGAAATGAGTTTGATCAAGGTGCGCCCCTTCTAAAACAGAAGAGGTAGAGTATATTGGATTGACGGCAGGATATTGATGTCTAGCAGTGAGGTCAGCGTCAAATTGCCATAATGTTTCAAGTGGTCCAAATGGAACGTCTTCATCAACAACGTCACCCTTTAAGTCAACGAGAATGGTGGTGACAGAATCAACTCCGATTGCATGTAGTTTTTCTTGAAGAGTTGGGATTTCACCAGTAATTACGTGAGAGCGATCAGCAGCGAATGCAACTTCCTTGCTCTCACCTAATTTCGCGATTTCCTCATACGCTTCTTCAATTGTTTTTACCTGGATTTGAACTTCGTCCAAAGTATCTTTAATTTCAGGGTGCTCGCCTTCAGGTAAAAGCAATACGGTTACAAAATCATTATTTCGTAAGCGATGAAATAACTCCGAAAGAACTACAAGCTGACCCATCCCAGGTCGAGCAACAAGACCAACAGTACCACCTTTTGCTAATGGTGCAAAGACATCAAGAGTTTTAATCCCTGTTTCAATCATTTCAATTTTCTCCCCTCGAATTAATAATTCATCCAAACTACATTCAGCTAAATCAGCAAGTGCTACTAATGTACGCACTTCCGCACGCCCAACCGGAATTTTTCCTGTACAAAGGTTTGAAACAGTTGCTGGACGTAATCCCACAGAACGAGCAGCTGTTGTTAAATTTGGTACTCGTCTGCGCAGTAAAGAGACATTAAGTCGAATATCTTCCAAAATTTACACCTCCTGTTACTTTTTAGAGTAAACTATTTTACGTCATGATGCAATAGTGTATTTTCGTTCCAGAGTAATTTTTTTTACTCTACTTACTTTTTAGTGTTCCATCCATATATAATAAATGCACGACAGGAAAAACTAACTTGAAAATTATATTTCATAAAGGAGTTACCATGAACGACATCTTACCTGAATCCTTTTTTCACAAGCCAACATTAGATTTAGCTAAAGCTCTCCTCGGATGTATACTCGTAAAACATACCGACCAGGGGGTTGCTTCTGGCTACATCGTTGAAACAGAAGCGTACAAAGGACCTGAAGATCGTGCGGCACATTCATATAACAATAAAAGAACGAAGCGGACTGAGGTGATGTTCGGTAAACCGGGGCATGTGTATACCTATCAGATGCACACTCATTGTCTTGTGAATGTGGTGAGTAGTGAAATGGAAAAGCCAGAAGCAATCCTAATCCGAGCCGTTGAGCCTGTTCAAGGAATCGACCTAATGTACGAACGCCGGGGGGAGATGCCTTCCAAAAACTTAACAAATGGTCCGGGCAAACTAACGAAAGCATTAGGAATTACAATGGAAGACTATGGCCGCCCCTTCTTCGAACCACCTCTTTACATAACGAAGGGCATCATTCCTGAACATATTTCAACTGGTCCGCGAATTGGTATTGAAAATTCTGGGGAGGCGAAGGATTATCCATGGCGATTTTGGATTACAGATAATCCGTACGTTTCCCGCAGAAGGTAAGGGTTTGCTCGAATCGAGCAGGCCCTTTTTTCATTATAAGGACCTCCAACTTATTTTTTATGTCTAGCTTCAGGCGCCATCGGCTCGAGGTCTTAAGCCAATCGCTTCGGAAGGTAAAGAGCACCTTCTGTCAGCGCTCGTCTTAAGCTTGACTTGCACAGGATGTGCTGACATCGACGTTCGCCACAGGACGTGGCGGTCGTTAGTCGATGTTCCTTATTAACTAGGCGCCTTGCGCTTTTCTTAATAAGCCTCAGGTCCTAGTGAAAAATATAACTGAGGCTCATTAAGACAGAACAGGAATCAGGATAAGATTGAATCATGAAAGGAGGAAGTAAACATGAAAAAATTTGGATTGTTTATTCTTGGAGGTATTGCAGCGATTGTGCTTCTATCACAGGTTGGTCCACTGATTGGCCTTGCGATAAGTTTAGCGATTCTGTACTTCGCATTTAAAATGTTCATCAAAACTGATTCAACAGCAGGGAAAGTACTTTGGGCTATCATTGGTGTGATTGCATTGACTGCATCTGCATCAAACATTCCTGCAATTTTAGGAATCGCGGCAGCATATATCCTCTATGTAGTTATTAAGAATTGGAAAAAAGAAAAGCAAGAAGTCGTCACTGATTCATCAGACCCTTTTACTAATTTTGAAAAGCAGTGGGCTGAATTAAACAAACAATAATTCGTTGTAGTACAAAAATATCAAAAGGAGAATGATACACATGGCAAATTTATTAACTCGAATTAAGGACACAGTTTTAGCAGACTTTCATGGAATTCTAGATGAGAAGGAGAAGAAAAATCCCATCTCTTTGCTTAACCAGTACTTACGTCAATGTGAGACTGAGGTAGAAAAGGTACGTAAACTTGTAGAACGTCAGCATTCATTAAAGGATCAATTTGCCCGAGAACATCGTGAGGCAACTGCACTTGCTGAAAAACGTAAATACCAAGCGGGTGTGGCACAACAAGCAGGTGAAACAGAGCTATATGAATTTGCGGTTCAAGAACAGGTTGCATATGAAGAACGTGCTGCTAAATTACAGGAAGCTTTAACAAATGCAAGCACAGAGCTTATTGGTCTTGAGAAAAAATATGAGGAAATGAAGCACAAATTAAAGGATATGCATATTAAGCGTATGGAATTAATGGGACGCGAGAATATTGCTCGTGCGAATCATCGTATGAACCAAGTGTTAGACACAGATGCATATACGAATAAAGCTTCAAGAACATTTGAAGAGATGGAATCGTATCTTGATCGTTTGGAGCACCAAGTAAATTCCTCCTACCACCGCAACACAATTGATGCAAGAATTGCACAGCTTGAAAAAGAAGTAAAAAATGAAGAAACACATTCAAATTAATAGGGAAAACATGGTATTCTAAGAAGGCGTAGTGATTCTACGTCTTCTTGGTCCCGGTTTACGGGTAATAATCAATACATTCAACTTTGTTCATTAGGAAGGGAGGCAGGTACCTTGTTAAATCAATTAAAATCAGACAATCTTAATGCTTTTATACTTCTAGGGATTATTTTACTTATTATTGAAATCACCTTTTTTAATAGCGGGGTCCTTTTTTCTTTTATCATATCGATTGGATGTATTTATATTGGCCGTAAAAAAATGGTAGGCAGCTTTGGCAAAATCCTGTTTTGGTTTGGATGGATTAGTTTAGCATTGACGATTTTAGGGATGATGACCATCAAGTTTTTAATTCTTGCTGCACTTATCTATTTACTTATCCAGTTTTTTCAATCAAAGAAAAAACCTAATTATATAAAACCAGAAATAACAGTTTCGGAAAAAACGTCTACACTGGAACCGATTCTAAAAAAACAACCCTTATTTCAAAACATCATTTTTGGGCAGCAAAAAACGCCGGAGTATGCGTATGAATGGAATGATGTGAACATTCAGTCTGGTATTGGCGATACCATTATAGATTTGAGCTATACGGTTCTTCCAAAAGGTGAATCAGTCATCTTCATTCGAAATGTAATCGGTAATGTTCAAGTATTTGTTCCGTATGAGGTAGAAGTGAAAGTACAACATTCCTTTATTTATGGAGCAACAACTATTTTTGAAAATCAAGATGCAAAAACGGTGAACCAAACCTTACATTATCAAACTGAACAGTATGATTACGCAGAACATAAACTCAAAATCGTAACTACAGTTGGTGTCGGTGACCTTGAGGTGAAACGAGCATGAGTACCATAAAAAAACAAATTATTGTTGGTATTTGTGTTTCGGTGTTTTTATTTGTACTAGCTCATGTCATCGTATTTATAGCTTTTCCATTAGCTAATTGGGCTGCGCTTTGGCAAACAGACCTAATGGATTTACCCTATATTATTCTTGCTGCTAGTTTAAGCTTAATCATTGGAGCAATCTTCGGGATTACGTCCGGAGTCCTTTGGAGAAAACAGTTGCTAACTGTGTCTGAAGCTATTTATCAGATGGAACAAGGAAGGTCGATACCTGATAACCCTGAAAATGAATCGGCTGAGATCACGATGATCTGGGAGCGACTTAAAAAAGTCCAAACCCATATTGCAGAACAAATAAAGCTTTCGCAAAAACTGGCAAACGAAAAGGCAGAAGACCAGGAAAAGCGAATACAACAGATTGTTTCAGAAGAGCGTAACCGTTTAGCGAGAGAACTCCATGATTCTGTGAGTCAACAGCTCTTTGCGGCTTCTATGATGATGTCAGCAATCAACGAATCGAGACCTCGAACAGATGAACGTGAGGCGAAACAGTTTCAGCTCGTTGAAGAAATGATAAATCAGTCTCAACTTGAAATGCGTGCTCTATTGCTCCACTTACGTCCTGTTGCACTGAAAGGGAAGACACTTCAGGAAGGGATTCAGGAGCTATTAGTCGAACTGGTACAAAAGGTACCAGTCACAATCGAAACAAAAATTGAGGACTTTCGAATTGATAAAGGAGTCGAGGACCACTTGTTCCGAATCCTACAAGAGTCTGTTTCAAACACGTTACGTCACTCAAAAGCAAATGAATTAGAAGTCCTGTTAATCAAAAGAGATGATTTCATCATTTTGCGAATCGTGGATGATGGAATTGGATTTGATGTAGAACAAGCGAAGGCCGGTTCTTATGGACTTCAAAATATGTATGAACGTGCGGTTGAAATAGGTGGAACGATGCGAATTGTAAGTATTAAAGAAAAGGGAACACGAATTGAAGTGAAAGTACCAATGCTAGAGGGTGAAGAGAATGATTAAGGTGTTATTTGTTGATGATCATGAAATGGTAAGGATAGGCGTCTCCTCTTATTTATCTGCCCAACCGGATATCGATGTAATTGGAGAAGCGGATGATGGTAAAAAAGCAGTTGAACTTGCGCTTGAGCTGAAACCTGACATTATTTTAATGGATCTTGTGATGAAAGAAATGGATGGAATTGAAGCAACTAGGAGAATCATCGAAAGTTGGCCAGAAGCAAAAATAATAATTGTCACTAGTTTTATTGACGATGAGAAAGTGTATCCAGCTTTGGAAGCTGGTGCAACTAGTTATATGCTGAAAACCTCAAAGGCTAGTGAAATTGCTGAAGCCGTTCGTAAAACATATACAGGGCAATCGGTGTTAGAACCAGAAGTTACAGGGAAGATGATGGTTCGGATGAGGCAAAAAGAAACGCATCTGCCGCATGAGGAACTAACAAATCGCGAAATGGAAATTTTGCTTCTTATTGCAGACGGTAAAACAAATCAAGAAATCGCTGACGAATTATTTATCGCCTTAAAAACTGTAAAAGTACATGTTAGTAACATACTTAGTAAACTTGAGGTTCAGGATCGAACACAAGCAGTCATATACGCATTCAAACATTCTCTTGTAAAATAACTTGATAAAATTCGACAAAAAACACAGAAACTATATCTGTGTTTTTGTTTTTTTGTTATAGTATTAAATGACTAACTGGTCAATTTCTAGTATTGTAGGTCATAGGACCCACCTGGCAATTACCAATATTTATATAGTTTAGGAAGATTTTTATACCTATTTCACTATTTAGTTTGTAGTACAAATGGTTTATAATTGAAAAGTCGATATTTGACGAATTGCGTCTGTGACTTTAGTACCTTTTTTGAAATATATAAAGGTTTTTTGCATATTTATCTAGAAATATAAGAGAAAATGGAGAAAAAGTGATGCAGAAAATGAATAAAAGATCAGTATTTTTATATGAGGAGAAAAGGACTGTAGTCTGGTTTAGTATTTTGTTTTTTATAATCTTCATTGGTTATGATATCTTTTTTTACTTTATTTATCCTAGATATGATTCGATTTTATCTATCGGATTTCCAAACACTTTTGTATATGTGATGTACTTTTTTATTTTACTGCTAATTCCTTTAATTTTCTATAATGATAAAAGGAGTAAGCAGCATTGTACTAAGTATTATTTTTTCTTTACTTACGCAATACTTAGTTTTATAAATGAACTCATCACTTATTGGGATAAACCAGAAGTATTTTCTAGTGGAAATGCTGTAGAAGTGTTCTTGGTATTATTTTCTCCAATTTTTATTAATAAAAGATATTTTTGGGTAGTCTCGTTAGGGATAACAATTAAATATATATTATTAGGGTTATTTCTTGGAACAACTACCGTCGCAATCCCAATTGTTTTAACGATTGTATTAGCTATAATAGCTTTTATCTTCTTAAATAGATTTCATAGTTATGTTGCTGCTTTAAGCAACGCATATGATCAACAAATGGAAGGTATTGTAAAAGGCGTTATTGCAGCCCTGGAGTTAAAAGACCCATATACAAGAGGGCACAGTGAGCGTGTTGCTAAATACGCTATGGTATTAGCTAAAGAGTTGGGAACCTTCTCGCAAGATGAGTTAAAGTCTTTTAACTATGCCTGTCTTCTACATGATATTGGTAAAGTGAATATCCCAGATTCTATCTTAATGAAGCCAACAAAATTAACAAATGAAGAATATGAAATCATTAAAACACATCCAGTTGTTGGAGAGGAAGCTGTGAAAAATGTGGAGGGTCTTGGTTCAAGTTTAAGCATTATCAGATCTCACCATGAGAGATGGGATGGAAAAGGTTATCCCGACAAACTTAAGGGGAATGCTATTCCATTAAATGCTCGAATCACTGCAATTGCAGATGCTTTTGATGCAATGACATCTTCACGTTCATATAGAGGAGCTCTACCCTTGGAAGAGGCATATAATCGTATTCTCCAAGGTGAAGGTACTCAATTCGATCCCAACCTTGTAGGGACATTTAAAAAAGTATACTCACAATGGATTAATATACACCAAGAATCGTATAAATAAACAAAAAACTCATAAAAGGTGGTGAAATCATGAAAATTAAAAAACTAAAAAAAATCAAAGCTACTTGCTGGTGGTGTGGTTTTTTACCAGGCGGCCCAAGAGGTTAATTTTTGAAAGAGGATGCTTATCATTGATAAATGCATCCTTTTATTATGACAAAAAAGGGTAGGTGTTAAAGCATGCAATTAACTAATGAATCAATATTATGTTTACACAAGTTGGAGATTCGAAAGGATAATAAACATTATATTATTGAAGATTTGGTCACTCATGAATTTTATGAAATGCCTGTAGTATGCATTGATGCGATTGAGTTGATAAACGAGGGATTATCGCTTGGTGAAATCGAACACCTACTTATCGAAAAATACCCTAATGAAGAAGTCGATTTACTAGATTTTGGTCAACAATTGCTTGATTTAGATTTAGTAGAAATGGTGGATGGTACGAAAGTAAGTGTAGAAAAGACAAGTAATAGTGAAAAGTTAGGACTTCAATGGATATCACCGAACCTCGGGAAGTTTTTCTTCAATAAATTTACTCGTTTTTTCTATCCTATACTTTTAGTAGTGAATCTTGTTCTATTGATTAGTAACTTCAATCTCTTCCCTAGATATAAGGATTTATTTGTCTTTGATACGATGATGTTTAATATCTTTTTATATGCAGGGATCTCAATCATTTTAATTCTTCTACATGAAAGTGGACATATATTGGCAATACGTTCATTTGACCTGCCTACAAAGCTACAAATTGGAAATCGATTGTTTTTTGTAGTATTTGAAACAGACCTTACTCAAGGATGGAAACTGTCTCATAAGGATCGGAATCTGCTGTTTTTAGCAGGAATTTATTTTGATAGTTTCATATTGTTGGTAGCTCTACTACTAAAATTGACTCAACCATTTTCATCAGAAATTATTAATGGAGTAATCGGCCTAATTACCTTTGATATTGTAATTAGAATTATTTATCAGTGCTGTATTTATATGAAGACAGATTTATATTATGTTTTTGAAAATAGTACTGGTCATTACAATCTAATGGAAAGTGGAATCGAATTTATAAAAGGAAAGTTTGGTAAAAGTAAGGATAATACAAAAAGTAAAATAATTATCTCCTATACAATCTTCTATATAATTGGGATTATATTGACTTTTTCTATGTTTGGTTTTTATTACTTGCCTCAATTAGTTTATATGCTTATGAAGGTTCTCCCTGGTTTTACGGGATCAGTAACATCCTTGCAATTTTGGGATGCTGTTGTATTTTGTATGCAGTTGTTAATATTGATTTTACTTCTTTCGTATTCATTGTCAAAAAGTTACGGAAAAAGGAAAGGATATAGGACTATATACTCAGGTGAGGAAAATAATATATAATATACACATAATGCATGCTAAGAGAGGAAAGATATGAAATTTCTAAAACACAGTCCTCTCCTTTTACATGAGGAGAGGAAAGCTTTACGTCTCTATTTACTACTATTTTATACAATACTAGTCCTGTATGATCTTGTTTATTATTACCTATACCCTGTGTTAAATAATGCAAGAAAAGGATTGCCTACTGATTTAGGATATGGGGTATATATCATCATGTTTGCCCTTCTTCCGCTATCATTTTACTTAAAAAAAACTGATAAGATCTATTTGATAAAATACATTTATGTTTTGACGTATCTATTACTTACAGGTATTGATGATGTCATAACTTATATTGATAGTAATGCTATCTATAAAAGCGGAAATATAGCGGAAATAGCGCTTCTGTTATTTTCTCCTATCTTTATAAATAAGAGGTTCTTTTTGACGGTTTCAGTCGGAATTACCATAAAATACATTTTGGTTGGTCTATTATTAGGAAATGGTATTGTTTTGAGTATTCTATTACTCACGAGTATATTCTCGATTATTGCTTTCGTCATATTAACTCGTTTTTATTCTTATATCTCCACCCTAACAGAAACGCATGAAGAGCTTCGCAATAAGGAAAAGCTTGCGTTTGTGGGGCAGATGGCAACAACAATTGGACATGAGATTCGAAATCCCTTGGCGTCCTTGAAAGGTTTTACTCAACTGCAACGAGAAAAGCATAAAGAGGATGACTTTCAGTATTCAATTATGGAACAAGAAATTGACCGAATTGATTCTATCCTAAATGACCTACTAGTCATTGGAAGACCAAAACAAATCAATATCACACAATGCGATTTGAAAGACCTTATTGAATATGTGATATCGATAACAGGTCAATCCGAGCAGGGAAAGAATACTGAAATTGATATGAACTTGGACGAGTCGTTTCCACTTATTGAGTGTGATGAGAAACAAATGAAGCAGGTGTTCTTAAATCTGATTAAAAACGGATTAGAGTCTATGCCAGAGGGTGGGAAAATAACCATTGAAGGTGGACTCAACACGAATAATACTGTGGCGATTCGAATTTGTGATCAAGGTTGTGGAATTCCTACGGATGTGAAAGAAAGGTTATTTGAGCCGTTCTTTACAACAAAAGAGTACGGTACTGGGCTTGGTCTGATGGTATCTAGAAAAATTATTGAAGAACATCATGGGAGCATTCACCTAGAAAGTGAAGAAGGAAAAGGATCCCAAGTCGAAATAACATTACCGATTTTACAATAAACAAAAAAAGAAGTAATCCATCAAAAAATAGAAGGATTACTTCTTTTTTAATTATTATTTCATCCCAACTTCGGTTTCCTCAATACCCTTGTTTTCGTGCCAAATTTTAATATGCGTTAATATGGTAAATACAAAAAAGAAGTTCATTGCGAGTACACTTACTAACAATTGAAGATTCCCGAAATGAATTCCGGAATACCCCTTTAATTTCATGACAATAAAGCCTTCAAAGAGTAATAAAAAAACACTTATAAATGCAGCTACCCCTGTACGAATCATGGAAAGCTCCTCCTTATGTAAGTTCCGATTTGATTTTATATATAAACGATTTGTGTATAATTTGTGAACTAGCTTTATTATACAACATTTCTCTTTTAGAAGACAGAAGAAAGCGCTTAAAAGTGAGTGGTTTGTCATTTTTTCTTGTTTATCATGTAAAAGGAAGAAAGAGGTTGCTATTCTCCAGTTTGCTATACTATAATCAACAATACGTCTTTTGTCGGAATACTTTGTTCTTTTGGTTTTATAGAGCTTTGAAGAACTGTTTTGGCTGTGAAAAGTTGGAGGTGATGGGATGACGAACGAGAAGCATGAAGATTTCGAGGTGGAAGTAGAACGTTTAAATTTTACAAAAAAGTATATGGATATTGTGATTCAGGCTTCAGAGTCAACGGAGGAAAACTTTCGTGAAAATCTCAAAGGGGCGCTTGATGGGGTTGATTTTAAAGATAGTAGTTTGAGCTACTTAAATATGTTAACCAATTCGACCCTACTTAGAAGAACACATGAAGAGGTCCGTAACCTGAAGAGAAATCGTCACAAGCCATACTTTGCCCGTATAAATTTTAGTCGGAAAGAAACGGGTACTGAAGAAACTCTATACTTCGGAAAAGTGTCACTTTTCGATAAGGAAACGCAAGCCCCGATTATTGTAGATTGGCGCTCGCCTGTCGCAAACCTCTACTATGACGGCCGCTTAGGGGATGTATCATATAAGGCTGAAGATGAGGAGTTTGAGGGATATTTGTCCTTGAAACGCCAGTTTATTATCGAAGAAGGAGAACTTGAAGAAATTCGGGACGTTGATTTAACAACAACCGACGAGTTGCTACAGAAGTCTTTATCTGAAAGTGCGAGTAATCGCCTAACAGACATTGTTTCAACGATTCAAGAAGAGCAAAATAGCATCATACGTGCAGATTTAAATAAGCCAATCATCGTCCAAGGGGCAGCAGGAAGTGGGAAAACGACCATTGCCCTTCATCGAATCTCATACTTCATCTACACCTATGCAGATTATTTTTCGCCTGACCAACTGATGATTCTCGCACCAAATCGGTTATTTATTGATTATATCTCAGAGGTACTCCCAGAATTAGGTGTTGATAACATCCTGCAAACAACCTTTGTTGAATTTGTGAAGAAATGCCTTGGAAAACCGCTAAAGCTCACGAAACCGGAAGGGAAACTGCTTGGCTTCATTCATGATGATTTTAACAACCCTGATATGATTAAGTGGATTTCTGCATTCAAGGGTTCACTAGAATACCGGGATATGCTCGACCATTATGTGGAGGATATACTAAGCTCCCTTTTACCAAAAGAGGATTTCTTTGTATCAAAATTCCGCTTGTATAAAGCAAGAGACATTCATCATTTAATGACCTATGAATATCGGTATCTTCCATACTACAAGCGAATTGAAAAGGTAAAGAAGGTGCTTCAGAATACAGTTCGCCTTGAAAAAAAGAAAATGCTTCACAAGGTCACGAAATTCTATGATGACAAACTTGATCAAGTGCTTTTTAAAACAAAAATTGATCCTGAAAAACGCCGTAGCTATGTGACAAAAGCCCTCGATAAAAAGGCAGAACTAATTGAGGAAATCACGAAGCAATCTCGTACTGCCGTTAATGCCTATATTAAAAAGCTCCCACACCATGATGTGTTTTACTATTTTAAAAGGTTTATGACTGAGCTTTTTCCACGCTACGCATCAGGGATACTTACTGATGAACAAATACAATTCTTTGTTGATTATCAAAAACAGCTTCAGCAATCAAAACAATATGAAGTCGAGGATTTGGCTGGGCTCCTTTATTTGAGGGCAAAATTGTACGGAGTAAAAAAGGAGCTTAAGGCCCGCAATGTTGTCATTGATGAGGCACAGGATTATAGTTATTTTCAGTTAGTAGCCTTAAAAACTGCTTTAGAGACGGATATGTTTACGATTGTAGGAGATTTAGCACAGGGCATCCATTCCTATCGGGGCATTAACAATTGGGCACCGGTCATCGATGAAATATTTCCACGAGCGACCTATAAAACGCTGCAAAAGAGTTACCGGACAACCATTGAAATTATGAATGTGGCCAATCAACTATTAAAATTACTTGAGCTTGACTTGCCAATGGTAGAGCCTGTTGTACGCCATGGCGAAAAGCCGATATTTCATCAGATAGGCCACTTGGATAAAGATGCTGTCGAGCAACTAACAAATGTTATTCAGTCCTTATACGATGATAGTATGAAAACTATCGCTATTATCGGTAAAACCCATACAGAGTGTCAAAAGCTAGCGAAAGCCTTAAAGAAGCATTGTGAATTGCCAGTACAGCTACTTAAGGAAAATGAAGAAATCAATAAAGAAGAGGTTGTAATTGTAAGCTCTCACTTATCAAAGGGTTTGGAATTTGATGCCGTACTGATCTATTCCAATGAAGAAAGCTTCCATAAAAATGAGATTGATATCAAGCTTCTCTATGTATCAATGACACGTCCGTTACATCGATTACATTTCTTCGGTACAGACCATACGAATTTCCTTTTAGATGAAGTGGAAACGGAATTATACCAAAGATAATCTTAAAAAGGAAACGCAGAACACGATAATGTGTTTTGCGTTTCCTTTTTATTAAAATACTTTAGTTGTCCATGATTCAACATTCCACACATCTGTTACGACATCGTTATAGAACTCAGGTTCGTGGCAGATAATAAGGATGCTACCTTTGTATTCTTTTAGGGCGCGTTTGAGTTCTTCTTTTGCATCGACATCAAGGTGGTTGGTTGGTTCATCAAGCAGAAGGATGTTTGTTTCTCGATTGATCAACTTACAAAGACGTACCTTTGCTTTTTCCCCACCACTTAGTACTTCAACCTTGCTTTCGATATGCTTCGTTGTTAGTCCACACTTTGCAAGTGCTGCACGTACCTCATATTGATTAAAAGAAGGGAACTCACTCCAAATTTCTTCAATACATGTATTATAATTTGCTTCTTTGATTTCTTGTTCAAAATAACCAATTTCTTGGTTTTCTCCAAGATCCACTGTTCCAGAAAGCGGGTTGTTCATGCCGAGAATACTTCGTAATAATGTTGTTTTTCCGATCCCGTTTGCTCCAACTAAAGCGATTTTTTGACCTCTTTCCATTCGAAGGTTTAGTGGCTTTGAAAGAGGTTCATCATACCCAATCACAAGATCCTTTGTTTCGAAAATGAGTTTACTAGACGTTTTTCCAATTCTAAAGTTAAACTCCGGTTTCGGCTTTTCCTTCGCAAGCTCAATGACTTCCATTTTATCAAGCTTCTTTTGACGAGACATTGCCATATTACGTGTAGAAACACGCGCCTTGTTTCGTGCAACGAAATCTTTAAGCTCGGAGATTTCTTGTTGTTGTTTTTTATAAGCAGCTTCTAGCTGTTGCTTTTTCACTTCATACACCTTTTGGAAATTATCATAATCTCCAACATAGCGATTAAGCTCCTGATTTTCCATATGATAAATAAGGTTGATAACACTATTTAAAAATGGAATGTCATGCGAAATTAGGATAAACGCATTCTCGTATTCTTGAAGATAACGTTTTAACCAGATGATGTGTTGCTCATCTAAATAGTTCGTCGGCTCGTCAAGTAAAAGAATGTCAGGCTTCTCAAGTAAAAGCTTTGCAAGTAAGACTTTTGTACGCTGACCACCACTCAAATCCTGAACATCGCGCTCAAGACCAATGTCCTCCAGCCCTAATCCACGAGCAATTTCGTCTACCTTCGCATCTATGACATAGAAGTCATTATTTGTAAGCGTATCTTGGATGACTCCAACATCCTCAAGCATTTGTTCCAATTCTTCAGGAGTGGCATCTCCCATTTTTCCGTAAAGTTCATTCATTTCCGTTTCCATATCAAACAGATATTTAAAGGCAGTGTTCAACACATCACGAATCGTCATCCCTTTTTCAAGCACGGTGTGCTGATCAAGGTATCCAACACGAACATTTTTTGACCACTCGATTTTACCTGCATCCGGCTCAAGCTTACCAGTGATGATATTCATAAACGTTGATTTACCTTCACCATTTGCTCCAATTAACCCGATATGTTCACCTTTTAAAAGACGAAACGAAACATCATTGAAAATCGCACGATCACCGAAACCGTGACTCACATTTGAAACTGTTAATATACTCATCTATTTACACCTTTTTCATTAGTTTAGTATCTAAGGGACCAGCGGATGGTTCCATGGTTCGAATCACACATATACCGATTATATACGAGAATTCAAGCCATTGGAAAGGGGACATTGTTAGTAGAAGAGTAAAAATTTTCTTTTCGTCAAATAATCTACGGACTTGTCTCATATTTATATAGTATTGAAAAAATCTAGGATAAGGGGCTTCAACATGAAAACATTTTTTAAAGGAACATTGGTACTCATTATCGCTGCTTTTATTGGGGAATGTGTTGAATTCTTAATCAATCTCGTTCTGGCAAAAGAGCTTGGCGGACACGGAATGGGATTGTATATGACCATATTGCCTTCCATTTTTTTAGTTGTCATCTTGGCTAGCTTGGAGTTGCCGATTTCCATATCAAAATTCATTGCCGAAAAAGAGGACAGGTACCATAGGAGTATGTTAAAGCATGCTACCGTATTAACGACTGTATTTACAGCGATAATTATTTCGTTGGCGCTTGTTATTTTGCCAGTCATACCTGTTTTTGATGATTATCATCCTTTTGTTAGGTGGTTAGTCATTTTATTTATTCCGATTGTGTCTTTTTTGTCGATTGCCAGGGGTTATTTTATGGGAATACAATCGATGGGGAGGATTGCCTTTGCGAATTTCCTTCGTAAGGCTATCCAATTAATTTTGTTAGTGTTTATTTATCAATTGCTTGAATTTGAAATTCATACATCCATTCTCATTGCTTTATGTACGCTTGTTGCAAGTGATTTGATTGTATTTGGATATCTTGGCTACGAATATCTCATTCATTACCGGAGATTAGGGCAAAAACCTGTTTCAAATTTAAGTGGAAGAGTTGTTAGACAGAACCTGCTTGCTGTCTCATTGCCAACAACAGGTATGCGAATCTTTCATGCGATTTCGCATGCAGTCCAGCCATTCTTAATCAAAGCTGCTCTTTTAAAAGCCGGAATGTCTGTAACAGTGGCTACCGAACATTTTGGTTTGATGACTGGGGTTGCATTAACGATCGGTTTTTTTCCAGCATTTATTGCTCATTCTTTACTGATAGTATTGATACCAACGGTTTCTGAAACCTATGCAAAACGAGATATGCCAATGCTCCAAACCTTACTACAGCAAGTGATGAAAATAACATTTATGTACGGTATCCCTGCCTGTGTTATTTTTTATTATTTCGCAGAACCACTCACTCATATTTTCTTTGAATCAGCATCGGCAACCGTTTATTTGCAAATGCTATGGCCATATTTCTTATTCCACTTCTTCATGATTCCGATGCAGGCCTATTTAATTGGTCTAGGCTTGGTTAAGGATGCATTTATTCATAATGTATGGTCAACTATCGTTTCCTTTGGAATTATGTTCGCCTTAGGATCGCTGCAAACATTGCAAATGGAGGGAATCATTATTGGGATGAACATGGGAGCGGTCTTACTGGCCCTCATGCACTACGTAACAATCTGCAGAAAAATAGGTGTGTCCGTGTATTCAACGAAGTTTATACAAACGGCGGCATAAGCTAATATATTTGTTCAAAAACGAGGTTCGTGATATAATGAGCAAGATTAATGTCTAGCTGTCATTAATCACATCAATTACTCTTTAAAACAGTAAAATTGAATACAAACAAATTATTTTTAGTATGATGGTAAATGGTAGAATACTATAAAGTCTAACCATGGCCTTACTTCTATTTGTGTAGAGGTAAGGCCATTTTTAATGGAGTTTTTTAGGAGGTTTATGGATTGCATGTCGAGGAGAATCATAACAAAACAGGAAGAATTAACACAAATCAGTAGTTATGTAAGCAAACTGATTAAGTCAAAGTTTGGAAAAGGGCCAGAGACTTGTTATACATCGCTATCTGAGCGATTTATTGTCATTCACATTAGAAGATTTATGACAAAAGTTGAAGAGGAACTTGTAAAAAAAGATGATCTTGCTACTGCAAGAAAAATTCGGACAAAAATTACGGAAGATCTCTTTGAGCCAATACGGGAAACGTTGGAAGAGCAATGGGGGAAAGAAGTCACCCAACTTTACCAAGACTGGAATTTCCAAAAGAATACCGGAGTGCTTCTAGCGGTAGTGAAGGCTGAAGAGTTACCTGCCAGGGAAAGCTCTCTTGAATTTATGCTACTACGAAACGAAATCAACAAACAAAGTGAATTTTACAAATATCAACCTCAAGAGCTTGAGTTAACGAAAGTTACCTCATCAATTTACATCTTCAAATGCGGAGGTTACTTACTACCAATTGAGCGGTTATTAATGGAAAAAGGAATGCATATCCTCGAAGAAAGAGAAAATAATGTTCGAAAAAATTACGAGGCAAATGTACACCGTTTTAACAAAATTATTAACAATGAAATTGATACGATTTTCATGATTTGGAATTACGAGGAAGATTTGAGCTATAAGATTTTCTATTGTAAATGAGATTTTTCTCATATTTACCACTAAAATAGCCAAGACTATTTGATAAACGTGGAAATAGATGGGAAAGGATGCTACAATGAGACTGGCTGATGAATAATAAGTCATTAGTTATTGTGGTGTGTTCCCTTAAAGGTGGGAAATTCTTGAATTTACATGAAAAACTAAAATACATAAGTAGTTATACAAGTAAACTTCTTCGTAATAAATTTGGGCGTGGGCCAGAATCATGTTTTGCGGCTACCGCTGCTCACTTTTTAGTCCTGCAAATTCGTGGGTTTATCTCCCCAATGGAAGAGGTTCTTTTACAAGAAAAACATTCTATCCAAGTGGATTTTGCGAGAACTGTAGTTATGAAGAATGTTATGGCTGAATTAAAAGGTGTTATTCAGGTTTCCTTTGATGTGGAAGTTAAAAGCTTTTATCATGACTGGAATTTTCCAAATAATACAGGTGTTATTATAGCGTCACTAAATAGTCCACTGAATCAAATGGAAAAGAGTGAAACATTTGATTTTGCACTTCTCGAGGCTGAAGTCTCGAGGATTAGTTGTTTAGTTGAAAAAACACCTGAGGAAATCTTTAGTTTTCAAATTTCATCAAAGTTGTTCATTGTGAAAAGAGAAGGAATTTTAGTTCCTATCGAAAAGGCTCTAATCGAAGCGGGCTTCCGAAGAGAGCTTCACTTTACAAAGGATGAACTTGAAAAAAAGTATCTACACCGCCATGGGAGATTTGACCAGGTTTTTAAACAAGAGGTCTCTGACATTTTTGTTGATTGGGATTTTGATGAAGATAATAGTTTAATTTGTTTTATTTTAAAATAGATATGGTAAATGCGAGGATGTCTTTATAGGCAAGCCTTCGACATGGCCTAACTTCAATTATGGAGTTAGGTCTTTTTGTTTAATTTTAGAGAGTAAAATAAACGTAAAGGGCTGGGGGAGAAATGGGTAGGAACAGGTGGAAATCATTAAATTTTGCTGTATTTTTATGTGCAATCATTTTAATCTTAATTGTGGGTCAGTTTTTATATGTTGGAGTCATGAATCATTGGGAAATCTATTTATTGCTATTTGCTTTAGTTGCTTCGTTATTAGCAATCCGTGAATCACAAAAAAATCAGGAATTTCGCTTCTTGGTGGAAAATGCACCTCATGCTATTTTGCTATTGAAAGATGGGGAAATCATCTATTGCAATGATACAGGGAAATTTCTAATCGGTGCCTCCGATGAGAAGTCTATAATCGGGCATTCGCTACATGAGTATATTACATATGATTCTGGAAAGACAACTAGACAAACTGAAAAAGGACATAAGTTTAAAAAAATAACTGAAGGAAAAATTGCGCATCCGACATTGGGAGACATTTTTGTAGAGCTTAAGCTTATGCCGATAATGTACCAAGGGGAAAGTTGCCAATATATCGTCGTACGAGATATTACTGAAGTTAAGAAGAGTCAAGAGCTCATTCAACAGACAGATAAGCTTTCGATGATTGGTGAAATGGCAGCGGGAATCGCCCACGAAATCCGAAATCCACTTACAAGCTTAAAGGGATTTGCACAACTAATGCAGGATGAAAAAGCACCAAAAATGGTTAGCGGTTATTCGGGTATTATGGTTTCTGAGATTGATAGGATTAACACGATTGTGGATGAGATGCTGTTACTTGCAAAGCCAAAGAAGCTAGAGCTTACCAAACAAAATATCACTGCTATTCTGAACGAAGTTGTGTTTTTATTAGATACACAGGCGATTCTTCATAACATTCGAATCAAAACAGCTTATGATGATGATGTTAAAGAAGTGTTTATTAATTGTGAAGAAAATAAATTGAAGCAAGTCTTCATTAATATTTTGAAAAATAGTATTGAAGCGATTGGTGATGGAGGAATCATCGATATTTCACTGTATCCTAAAGGAAGGAATGTGATCATTCGCATTGCTGATAATGGTTGCGGAATTCCAAAGGACAAACTTGAGAAAATTGGCAAAGCGTTTTTCACAACGAAAGAAAAAGGAACAGGCCTCGGTCTGATGATATGCCAAACCATCATCCAAGATCACGGTGGCCAAATGACAATTGATAGCGAAGAAAATATAGGCACAACCTTAGAAATCTCATTGCCTACTATTTAAAAAGAAGGTCTTCAGCCTGAATGAAGACCTTTTTGTGTGGAGATTAAGTGAGTTAAGGTCATGAACGTGGGATGAAGACATGAATAGAAGTGTAGGAGCAAAGAACCTGTCATCATCGAGCGGATGAAGTCACGAATAGAGGTGTAGGAGCAAAGAACATGTCATCATCGAAAGGATGAAGACATGAATAGAAGTGCAGGAGCAAAGAACATGTCGTCATCGTCCGGATGAAGACACGAATAGAGGTGTCTGAGCAAAGAACATGTCATCATCGAAAGGATGTAGACATGAATAGAAGAGTAGGAGCAAAGAACATGTCGTCATCGTCCGGATGAAGACACGAATAGAGGTGTCTGAGCAAAGAACATGTCATCATCGAAAGGATGAAGACACGAAATAGAGGTGTAGGAGCAAAGAACCTGTTATCATCGAGCGGATGAAGACACGAATAGAGGTGTAGGAGCAAAGAACATGTCGTCATCGAAAGGATGAAGACACGAATAGAGGTGTAGGAGCAAAGAACCTGTCATCATCGAGCGGATGAAGACATGAATAGAGGTGTCTGAGCAAAGAACCTGTCATCATCGAGCGGATGAAGACACGAATAGAGGTGTAGGAGCAAAGAACATGTCATCATCGAAAGGATGAAGACACGAATAGAGGTGTCTGAGCAAAGAACATGTCATCATCGTCCGGATGAAGACATGAATAGAGGAGTAGGAGCAAAGAACATGTCATCATCGAAAGGATGAAGACATGAATAGAGGTGTAGGAGCAAAGAACATGTCATCATCGAGCGGATGAAGACATGAATAGAAGTGTAGGAGCAAAGAACATGTCATCATCGAGCGGATGAAGACATGAATAGAGGTGTAGGAGCAAAGAACATGTCATCATCGAAACGATGAAGACACGAATAGAGGTGTAGGAGCAAAGAACACATGTCATCATCGAAAGGATGAAGACATGAATAGAAGTGTAGGAGCAAAGAACATGTCATCATCGAGCGGATGAAGACACGAATAGAGGTGTCTGAGCAAAGAACATGTCATCATCGAAAGGATGAAGGCATGAATAGAAGTGTAGGAGTAAAGAACATGTCATCATCGAGCGGATGAAGACACGAATAGAGGTGTAGGAGCAAAGAACATGTCATCATCGATAGGATGAAGACATGAATAGAAGTGTAGGAGCAAAGAACCTGTCATCATCGAGCGGATGAAGACACGAATAGAGGTGTCTGAGCAAAGAACATGTCATCATCGAAACGATGAAGACACGAATAGAGG
>NZ_LT732529.1:4199505-4349822 GCF_900156865.1 Litchfieldia sinesaloumensis
TGAGCAAAGAACATGTCATCATCGAAAGGATGAAGGCATGAATAGAAGTGTAGGAGTAAAGAACATGTCATCATCGAGCGGATGAAGACACGAATAGAGGTGTAGGAGCAAAGAACATGTCATCATCGATAGGATGAAGACATGAATAGAAGTGTAGGAGCAAAGAACCTGTCATCATCGAGCGGATGAAGACACGAATAGAGGTGTCTGAGCAAAGAACATGTCATCATCGAAACGATGAAGACACGAATAGAGGTGTAGGAGCAAAGAACACATGTCATCATCGTCCGGATGAAGACATGAATAGAAGTGTAGGAGCAAAGAACCTGTCATCATCGAGCGGATGAAGACACGAATAGAAGTGTAGGAGCAAAGAACATGTCATCATCGAAACGATGAAGACACGAATAGAGGTGTAGGAGCAAAGAACATGTCATCATCGAAAGGATGAAGACATGAATAGAAGTGTAGGAGCAAAGAACATGTCATCATCGAGCGGATGAAGACACGAATAGAGGTGTCTGAGCAAAGAACATGTCATCATCGAAAGGATGAAGACACGAATAGAGGTGTAGGAGCAAAGAACATGTCATCATCGAAAGGATGAAGACATGAATAGAAGTGTAGGAGCAAAGAACATGTCGTCATCGAAAGGATGAAGACATGAATAAAGACGTGAGAGCCAAAATAGGGTCTTCATCAACTTGATGAAGACCTTCTCTCAAATAAACGAAACTACTTGTCATTAGGTTCAGATAACTTAACCGTTTTAAGCTCATCACCTGAGCCGTTCTCAGCAATATACTTCAACACTGAAAGCTTGTTGTTCCAGAACTGATCGAAATATGAGAGCCATTCGTGCAACTCTGAAAAGGACTCTGGTTGTAGACGATAGCGTTTTTCTCTCCCCACTTTTTTGCCACTAATTAATTTCGCTTCTGCAAGGATTTGAAGATGCTTCGCCACAGCTGTACGACTCATGGGAAATTGTTTCGATATTTCCGAAATAGGTAATTCCTCTTTTGATAACAGCCGAAGCAATTCTCTGCGCGTCGGGTCAGCAATTGCCTGAAAGACATCATACTTCTGAGCAGGATTTGCCACTAGCTGACTGCCACCTGACTAAGTTTCTCAATGATGCTTGTCCAACCGTTATTCATTGTTTCACGAATCTCTGCAGCTGTACGATTTGCTTTTCCGATGATTTCCTCCGAATCCTTCCAACCACCATGAATGAGTGTGAATTCTGTTTTTCCATCAATTTCTTTTAATAGGAACTCAACGATCCATCCATCTGTATCCCAAGAAAACGTTAGGCGGTGGGGCGGGTCAACCTCGAGCACTCTACAAGGTGAAGGTCCGAATGGGGACTGGATATGGAACTCGTGTCCTTCTGAAGGGACGAGATTATTTGGCATGAACCAAGAACCTATACCCTCCCCGGTTGATACAAGGTCCCAAACCTTTTGGATGGGTGCTTCGATTAATATAGTTTGTTTTATATCTGGTACATTTGCCATGACATCAATCTCCTTTTTATTTTTAAAATAAAACCATTTGGTTTCACTTTCGTTATTATATGAAACCAAAAGGTGTTATGTCAACGAATAACATTCGTAGTATTAACTTGATACTGCTGGTTAATTCTGGCTAAGTTTCATAAAAGATTCATGGAGCAAATATTGAATATGAAAAAAAATAGGAGTATGCTAATTTATGAGATGAAAAATTTACTATATTAATATACTTTTATTCGAGGGGGAATTCCCATATGGATATGTTAACGATTCTTGGATTAGCGATATCTTCGGGGGCAACACTTGCTTTATTAAAAATCGTTGCGATTGATATTATTCTATCTGGTGATAATGCTGTCGTGATTGCGATGGCAACTAGAAATCTACCAAAAGAACAACAAAATAAGGCAATCTTTTGGGGCACAGGTGGAGCTGTTATATTACGTATCTTATTCGCAGCGATCATTGTGTACTTATTAAAAATTCCTTTTGTGAACCTTATCGGTGGTGCTTTGCTTCTTTACATTGCTTACAAGGTATTGGTTCAGGGGGAAGAAGAAGGACATGTTAAGTCTTCAACCGGTTTTATGGCAGCGATTGGTACAATTATCATGGCAGATGTGGTGATGAGTCTTGATAATGTTGTTGCAGTGGCTGGGGCAGCAGATGGTCATATAGGTATGGTGGCACTGGGTGTCGCGATTAGTATCCCAATTATGATTTTTGGTTCTAAGTTTATTGTAAAAGCTATGAATAGATATTCTTGGATAGCTTACGTTGGTGCTGGTATCCTCGCGTGGACAGCTGGAGAAATGTTAATGAAGGACAAAGGATTAACAAATTTTCTACACCTTGAACATGGTCCAGTAACGTACTTAATCACTATTGTTTTAGTAATTCTTGTATTAGGATTAGGTTACATGCAAAACAAAAAAACGACAACGGTAAAAGAAACTCAACAACAAAAATCAGCATAAAAGATGGCCAAATCGAAACTCGATTTGGCCTTTTTTCTACTTAGCGATTTTATGCAATTTATTAATAATACTTAAAGAGCGTCCTGTTCCTATTGCAACTGCTTCAAGTGGGTTAGGGGCAAGATGAACCGGAACAAAAATCTCCTCGCTTAACCAATCTTGCATGCCATTTAATAGAGCTCCACCACCTGTTAAGATAACCCCGCGGTCAACAATATCACCACTTAGTTCAGGAGGGCAGTCCTCTAAGGTAGCGCGAATTGCTTCTAAAATATGAAGAAGAGACTCTTTTAATGTTTCTTGAACTTCAATTGAACGTAAGGTAATCGTCTTTGGAAGTCCAGTGACAAGGTCACGCCCACGAATCTCCATGGTTTTTACGTCATGCTTAATAAGGGCATATCCAATTTCTATTTTAACTTGCTCAGCGGTGTGCTCACCAATCAGCACATTATATTTTTTACGAACATATTGAATGATGTCCTCGTCGAACTGGTCCCCGCCAATTCGAACGGAGTTGCATGTTACAACGCCGCCAAAGGAAATAATCGCAACTTCGGTATTACCCCCGCCGATATCAACAACAACGTTTGCGACAGGTTCGTCAACAGGNCAAAGAACATGTCATCATCGAAAGGATGAAGACATGAATAGAAGTGTAGGAGCAAAGAACATGTCATCATCGAGCGGATGAAGACACGAATAGAGGTGTCTGAGCAAAGAACATGTCATCATCGAAAGGATGAAGACACGAATAGAGGTGTAGGAGCAAAGAACATGTCATCATCGAAAGGATGAAGACATGAATAGAAGTGTAGGAGCAAAGAACATGTCGTCATCGAAAGGATGAAGACATGAATAAAGACGTGAGAGCCAAAATAGGGTCTTCATCAACTTGATGAAGACCTTCTCTCAAATAAACGAAACTACTTGTCATTAGGTTCAGATAACTTAACCGTTTTAAGCTCATCACCTGAGCCGTTCTCAGCAATATACTTCAACACTGAAAGCTTGTTGTTCCAGAACTGATCGAAATATGAGAGCCATTCGTGCAACTCTGAAAAGGACTCTGGTTGTAGACGATAGCGTTTTTCTCTCCCCACTTTTTTGCCACTAATTAATTTCGCTTCTGCAAGGATTTGAAGATGCTTCGCCACAGCTGTACGACTCATGGGAAATTGTTTCGATATTTCCGAAATAGGTAATTCCTCTTTTGATAACAGCCGAAGCAATTCTCTGCGCGTCGGGTCAGCAATTGCCTGAAAGACATCATACTTCTGAGCAGGATTTGCCACTAGCTGACTGCCACCTGACTAAGTTTCTCAATGATGCTTGTCCAACCGTTATTCATTGTTTCACGAATCTCTGCAGCTGTACGATTTGCTTTTCCGATGATTTCCTCCGAATCCTTCCAACCACCATGAATGAGTGTGAATTCTGTTTTTCCATCAATTTCTTTTAATAGGAACTCAACGATCCATCCATCTGTATCCCAAGAAAACGTTAGGCGGTGGGGCGGGTCAACCTCGAGCACTCTACAAGGTGAAGGTCCGAATGGGGACTGGATATGGAACTCGTGTCCTTCTGAAGGGACGAGATTATTTGGCATGAACCAAGAACCTATACCCTCCCCGGTTGATACAAGGTCCCAAACCTTTTGGATGGGTGCTTCGATTAATATAGTTTGTTTTATATCTGGTACATTTGCCATGACATCAATCTCCTTTTTATTTTTAAAATAAAACCATTTGGTTTCACTTTCGTTATTATATGAAACCAAAAGGTGTTATGTCAACGAATAACATTCGTAGTATTAACTTGATACTGCTGGTTAATTCTGGCTAAGTTTCATAAAAGATTCATGGAGCAAATATTGAATATGAAAAAAAATAGGAGTATGCTAATTTATGAGATGAAAAATTTACTATATTAATATACTTTTATTCGAGGGGGAATTCCCATATGGATATGTTAACGATTCTTGGATTAGCGATATCTTCGGGGGCAACACTTGCTTTATTAAAAATCGTTGCGATTGATATTATTCTATCTGGTGATAATGCTGTCGTGATTGCGATGGCAACTAGAAATCTACCAAAAGAACAACAAAATAAGGCAATCTTTTGGGGCACAGGTGGAGCTGTTATATTACGTATCTTATTCGCAGCGATCATTGTGTACTTATTAAAAATTCCTTTTGTGAACCTTATCGGTGGTGCTTTGCTTCTTTACATTGCTTACAAGGTATTGGTTCAGGGGGAAGAAGAAGGACATGTTAAGTCTTCAACCGGTTTTATGGCAGCGATTGGTACAATTATCATGGCAGATGTGGTGATGAGTCTTGATAATGTTGTTGCAGTGGCTGGGGCAGCAGATGGTCATATAGGTATGGTGGCACTGGGTGTCGCGATTAGTATCCCAATTATGATTTTTGGTTCTAAGTTTATTGTAAAAGCTATGAATAGATATTCTTGGATAGCTTACGTTGGTGCTGGTATCCTCGCGTGGACAGCTGGAGAAATGTTAATGAAGGACAAAGGATTAACAAATTTTCTACACCTTGAACATGGTCCAGTAACGTACTTAATCACTATTGTTTTAGTAATTCTTGTATTAGGATTAGGTTACATGCAAAACAAAAAAACGACAACGGTAAAAGAAACTCAACAACAAAAATCAGCATAAAAGATGGCCAAATCGAAACTCGATTTGGCCTTTTTTCTACTTAGCGATTTTATGCAATTTATTAATAATACTTAAAGAGCGTCCTGTTCCTATTGCAACTGCTTCAAGTGGGTTAGGGGCAAGATGAACCGGAACAAAAATCTCCTCGCTTAACCAATCTTGCATGCCATTTAATAGAGCTCCACCACCTGTTAAGATAACCCCGCGGTCAACAATATCACCACTTAGTTCAGGAGGGCAGTCCTCTAAGGTAGCGCGAATTGCTTCTAAAATATGAAGAAGAGACTCTTTTAATGTTTCTTGAACTTCAATTGAACGTAAGGTAATCGTCTTTGGAAGTCCAGTGACAAGGTCACGCCCACGAATCTCCATGGTTTTTACGTCATGCTTAATAAGGGCATATCCAATTTCTATTTTAACTTGCTCAGCGGTGTGCTCACCAATCAGCACATTATATTTTTTACGAACATATTGAATGATGTCCTCGTCGAACTGGTCCCCGCCAATTCGAACGGAGTTGCATGTTACAACGCCGCCAAAGGAAATAATCGCAACTTCGGTATTACCCCCGCCGATATCAACAACAACGTTTGCGACAGGTTCGTCAACAGGTAAATCAGAGCCGACAGCGGCAGCAACTGGTTCTTCTATTAAATAAACCTGTTTTGCGCCACAATTTCTAACAGCATCCTGAATTGCACGACGTTCTACCGAGGTCGAACCTGTAGGTGTACAAACAACGACATTCGGTTTTCGTAACGAATACCCAAGCTTTTGGCTAACCTTCTTCATGATATAGCGAAGCATATCGGAAGTAACGTTAAAGTCCGCGATGACTCCTTTATGAAGAGGTCGGATTGCAACTATTTTTCCAGGTGTTTTCCCAATCATTCTTTTTGCATCCGATCCAACAGCCACGACTTTATTTGTCTCAGTATCAATGGCAACAACTGATGGCTCATTAATAATAATCCCTTTATTCTTACTGTATACTAATATATTTGCAGTTCCTAGATCGATTCCGATTTCTACATTTGAAAACATTGTATCTCCATCCTTCTCAGAGTTTGATGTTATATGTCTAATAGCCTAATAATGCTTGTCCAGAACATTTTTCATTACTAACTATCGCGTAGTAAGAGTAGTCAATTTACCCCACTTCACCCTATAGTCATTCACGATTGCATGTCGATTTTTGGGGGTTGTTGTCAGATTGTAAAAAATGAAATATAGGAGAAATATATGAGGAGAATGGAAATAAGTTCAAAAAACACGTAAAATAGTAATAGAAGGTACACTCCAAAAGGGAGGGCGTTATTATGGATTTTTCTAGTATTGTTTCTGAGGATAAGATTCGCAAAGCCTATAGGGATGGAGAGTTTGATAATTTACCAGGATACGGGAAACCACTTAAACTCGATGATGATTCTTCAATTCCAGAGGATCTTCGGATGGCGTATCGTGTGATGAAGAATTCCGGTTTTATTAATGAAGAAACTGAAATTAAAAAAGAATTACTCACAATTGAGAATTTGCTGGATCAATGTGAGAACGAAGAACAACGCGTCATATACCAGCAAAAACTAAATGAAAAACAATTTCGTCTAAACCAAATCCTAAAAAATAGAAAGACATCACATTCAGCGGTATTTAAGGATTATCAAATGCAATTGTACAACAAATTTAAATAAAACGGTGTAAGGGGACAAAACACTTCTGTTTTTGTCCTTTTCTATTGGAGGAAAGAGAGAAATGATTGAGAATTTGGTGTTGAAACGTATTTATGAAGAAGTAGATGCGAATGATGGCAACCGAATATTAGTTGATCGGATTTGGCCACGAGGTATTTCAAAGGATGTAGCACGGCTGGATTTGTGGATGAAGGAAATCGCCCCAAGCACGGCGCTACGTAAAGAATTTAATCACAGACCTGAAAGGTTTGAAGAATTTAAAGGGCTTTACATAAATGAATTAATGGTAGATGAAGAGAAGATGGCTGCGATTGAGGAGCTACTGGGAAAAATAGAGATAGGGAAAGTTACGCTTCTATACGGTGCAAGGGACGAGGTGCATAACCATGCTGTGGTTTTAATGGAAGTGTTAAAGAGGGAATTGGACAAGCGCCAAAACGACTAGTGATAGTAGTTATTAAAAAATAGTGACGTAAATTTGGTTAGTGACAGTATTTTTGATATAGCGATAGTATTTTTAGAATAGTGACAGTATTTCCGATTTAGTGACAGTATTTCCAAATTAGCGACAGTATTTCAGAAAAAGCACCGATCTTATTGGACATTTTCGATACACCACAACAAGGAGATTCTACTCACCGATTCAGCAGGGGCAATCATTTGACTAACTTGTATATACAAGTTAAACTACAACTACAAATAAGTTTGTTTTACTTAAGAAATACTACAAACATAATGACATAAATGGTGGTGTAGCAGTTGAAGAAACAGCCTTGGTGGAAAAAGTCTGTCGTTTATCAAATTTATCCGAAGAGTTTTAATGATACAACTGGAAATGGTGTAGGTGATATACAAGGTATTATCGAGAAGCTGGATTACTTAAAGACATTAGGTGTCGATGTTATATGGTTAACACCTATCTACAAATCTCCGCAGCGCGATAATGGATACGATATTAGTGATTATTTTTCAATTCAAGAAGAATACGGTACGATGGAGGATTTTGACCGCTTGCTTGAAGAAGCCCATACCCGCGGCATCAAAATCATTATGGATATCGTAGTCAATCACACCTCTACTGAAAATGAATGGTTTAAGCAATCGAGACAATCTAAGGACAATCCTTACCGAGATTTTTATATCTGGAAAGATCCAAAAAATGGTCATGAGCCAACGAATTGGGAATCAAAATTTGGCGGGAATGCCTGGGAGTATGATGAAAAAACTGGTCAGTACTACCTTCACCTTTTTGATGTGACCCAAGCAGACCTCAATTGGGAAAATGAAGAAGTTCGTAAAAAGGTCTACGACATGATGACATTTTGGTTCGAAAAAGGGGTAGACGGTTTCCGTTTAGATGTTATCAATCTTATCTCAAAAGACCAGCGCTTTCCTGATGATGACGGATCAGTCCCTCCGGGGGATGGCCGTAAATTTTATACAGATGGCCCAAGAGTCCATGAGTTCATGCACGAAATGAATCAAAATGTCTTTTCAAAATACGACAGTATGACGGTTGGGGAAATGTCATCTACAACAATTGAGGATTGTATCAAATATTCAAATCCTGATCGTGAAGAACTTAGTATGACGTTCAACTTTCATCATTTAAAGGTTGATTATCCGAACGGCGATAAGTGGACGGTGGCTGATTTTGATTTCCAAGAGTTAAAAAGGATCCTCTCAACCTGGCAGGTGAAAATGCATGAGGGTGGAGGCTGGAATGCGTTGTTCTGGTGTAACCATGACCAACCGCGTATTGTTTCTAGGTATGGTGACGATGAAAAATATCCAATTGAATCCGCGAAAATGCTAGCAACTACGATTCATATGATGCAAGGCACGCCTTATATCTACCAAGGTGAAGAGTTTGGAATGACCAATCCGAAGTTTGATGATATCTCTGAATACCGTGATGTCGAATCACTGAATATCTATAAAATAAAAAAAGAGCAGGGTATGAGTAACGACGAAATTATTGAGATTTTAAAACATAAATCACGTGATAATTCCCGTACTCCTGTGCAGTGGGACGATAGTGAACATGCAGGTTTCACAAGTGGAACCCCGTGGATTAATGTCGCTCGTAACTACCCAACAATAAATGCAGAACGTGCATTAAAAGAGAAAGACTCAGTTTTTTATCATTATCAAAAGTTAATTAAGCTTCGTAAGGAATACGATATTATTACGTATGGTGATTACGAGCTATTACTTGAGGAAGACCCTCAACTTTTTGCATATGTTCGAAATGGTGATAATGAGAAACTACTTGTCGTTAATAACTTTTATGGGAAGGAAGCTAGCTTTGAAGTTCCTACAACTGTTGGGATTGAAAACTACACTTCGGATTTACTTATTTCAAACTATGGTGATGCTGAAACGGATCTTTCGAAAGAGGTCAAGTTACGACCTTATGAATCGGTTGTGTATCATTTAACCAAAAAATAAAAAAGTGCAGGCATTGAGCCTACACTGTCTGAGCCATACCTGTATAGGGTGTGGCTTTTTAATCTTATGTTTCAATAAATTTGAGTTAGTCTCGATCTGTGGGTAGCGGGTCAATTTTTTTGGAATCGTCGTTGTCCATTGCTGTTTTGACAAAATAAAACCAGAATCCAGTGGAGATAAAATATAAGACAGAAATACCAATTAGCGTCAGCCATAGTCCTAGCAACTGTATTCCCCCCTTAGATTGGGCATCGCACGAATAGGAATGAACAATGAAGTCCGCTGGGACAATGTACCTGTCCCTCTGTCTAAAAATTTGCCCTTTCTATACGTATATGCGAGGTGCAGGAGTTATTGACTGAATTTACAAAAAAAGGTGACCGTATTCGGCCACCTTCAGGTTATTATGTATTTATCTATTTTTGCGCAAACTCCCAAGCTCTTCAACAAGTGCTTGCATTTCGTTTGGGCTGAATGAATTCTTTTTCATGGTGAGGTCGTAGATGTCTTTTAATTCCTCGTACATTTCTTCATCGAAATGGGAAGGCTTGATAGCACCTAAGTTTAGAACCTTAAGTTTTTCTTTGATTTTTTCTATCATAAACTCAACATTCTCGACCGACTTTTGTGTGAGATCCATGTTTTCACCCTTTCGTTTTTCAGTGTATTCTTATTGTAACACGTTTCTGCTATTATTTAACTAATATGAAAAATTAACACTAAGGAGAACGTACATATGATAAAAGTTTTATTTGTTTGTTTAGGCAATATTTGCAGGTCACCTATGGCAGAAGCCATTTTTCGTGACCTCGTAAAAAAGGAAGGTCTTGTTGATCAAATCGAGGTTGATTCTGCTGGAACGGGTGATTGGCATATTGGAAGACCGCCACACGAAGGTACCCAAAAAATTCTTACAAAAAATAATATATCATTTGAAGGAATGAAGGCACGCCAAGTAATTGCTAATGACCTTGAGAACTTTGATTATATTATTGCAATGGATTCCAGTAACGTAGGGAATTTAAATAAGATATTTATGAATGAAAAAACGGGGAAAGTTCAAAGGCTACTTGATCTTGTTGATGGAAGCAAGATTTTGGATGTGCCCGACCCTTATTACACAGGGAATTTTGATGAAGTGTACGAGCTTGTGAGTAACGGTTGTCAACGTCTATTAGACGTCATAAAAAAGGAAAATCTACTTGTAAAGGGTGAGATTTAATGGCAAAACGTAATAAGATGGTCGAAGGTATGGTTATAGGTGCTGTTGTTGGTGCAGCGATTTCTTTAATAGATAAGGAAACAAGAGAACAATTTTTACATACTAGTAAAAGAGTTAGTAAAAAAGCATTAGATGTGATGAAAAATCCACAGGGCTACACAGAACTAGTAAAGGACCAGTTCAACGCGGTTCGTACAACTGTAGAGCAGGTGGCAGAAGACGTTCGCATTGTAACCTCGAAGGTGAATGAAATTGTTGAAACAACCCCAGAAATCGTCGAAGCAGTTAAGGAAACAAAGGACGTAATTACTAATAAAACGAAAGGTTTAAGGGACGATAATATAGAGAGGTGAAAAGATGGTCCAAAATCGAACGCTTGATTTGCGGTTATTAAAGGAATTATTTTTACGATATAAGGAAGATGAAGTAGGTAGTCTCTCAGCAGAGCTTGCTTACTTTTTCTTACTTTCTCTATTCCCATTTTTAATCTTCTTAGTAACCCTTATTGGGTATTTACCAATTTCCCAAATAGATGTGTTGGACTTCGTGAGACAGTACGCACCAGAAGGTACTGTTGATATGATTGAAACAAACCTGAATGTCATTGTTGGATCACAAAAAGGTGGTCTGTTATCAGTAGGTATTATTGGTACGATTTGGTCTGCTTCGAATGGAATTAATGCTGTTGTTCGTGCTTTTAACAAGGCATATGATGTGAAGGAAACCAGAAATTTCTTTATCACAAGAGGAATTTCAGTCCTATTAACATTTGGGATGATTTTCGTTATCATCATCGCGTTGTTATTACCTGTGTTTGGAAAGCAAATTGGGATTTTTATGTTTTCTTCCTTTGGCTTGTCTGATGAATTTTTAGATATATGGAATGGGATTCGGTGGATATTAAGTGCTGCGATACTCTTTATCGTGTTTACCTTTTTATACTGGGTCGCACCAAACCGCCGGTTAAAGTTTAGAGAAATCATTTCTGGAGCATTTTTTGCGACATTTGGATGGATGTTCGTATCTCTTGCCTTTTCCTATTATGTAAATAGCTTTGGCCATTATTCTACAACATATGGCAGTTTAGGGGCCATTATTGTTCTGATGATTTGGTTCTATTTATCAGCGATGATCATCATCATCGGTGGAGAAATTAATGCCATCTTAAATTGCAAACGGATAAGACAAAGGTGAACTTTTACCGTAAGTTACCTTCATGGAAAGTCTTCTAGCGAGAAATAATAGTACATGTAAGTACAATCCAAGGAGGTTTATTTATATGTCTAAAAAAGACGGCGGTACAAAGCAAAAGGGAAAGAAAAATAGCCCGAAACAAAAAACGAGCGGTTCTGCAAACGGCAGTAACGGCTATCATTAGAACCGATAAATTAGATTGGCTTGTGACATGAGCCTATAATTTCTTTATATTAATAAAGGACTTGACCGATGGGGGTCAAGTCCTTTCCTTTTATGACTTCAACAATCGAAGTCCGTTAAGTATAACAAGAATGGTGCTTCCTTCGTGGCCAATCACGCCAAATGGAAGGTCGATGATTTGAAAAAAGTTAGATAGAATCAACAGGGTAATCACACTGATTGAGAACACAATATTTTGTTTGATAATTCGATTCATGCGTCTTGAAAGCTTTACGGCCTCCGCGATGCGAGGTAGGTCATTTTTCATTAAAACAACATCAGCTGTTTCAAGCGCAACATCTGTGCCTTGCCCCATAGCAATACCAACATTTGCAGTAGCTAATGCAGGGGCATCATTAATTCCATCTCCGACCATAGCCACTGTCTCATATTTTGAAATGAGTCCTTTTATATGATTGACCTTCGTTTCTGGTAAGCATTCAGCAATATGCTGATCAATATGGCTTTCTTTTGCAATGGCCTCAGCGGTTTTCTCACCGTCTCCTGTTAACATAACGGTATAAATGCCTAGATTCTTGAGGTCAGATATAGCGGAAACTGTGTCTTCACGGACAACATCCATTAGAGCAAGAATCCCAACAATATCTTCATTTGCCTTCACATAAACAATCGTTTTTCCTTCAGAAGCCAATTGTTTCGCTACACCATTTTGAAAAGCAAGTGCCTCATCTTTTCCAACAAAATCAGATTTTCCAACTAACCATTGTACATCTCCAACTGTTGCTTTTACACCAAATCCAGGCTTATCCTCAATACCATCGATTGATATGAACTCCTGTCCATTTGATTTTGCATGTGCAACGATGGACTGTGCAAGTGGATGAGTAGATTGATTTTCAATTGACGCTACAACCTGTAAAAACTGTTGAATATCAATTGAATCTGTAACAATAACATCGGTCACTACAGGTTTTCCTTTCGTCAGGGTTCCCGTTTTATCAAAGGCAATCGCTTTTAAGTTTCCGAGTTGTTCTAAGTGCACGCCGCCTTTAAAAAGGATTCCTCGTCCCGCGCCATTTGAAATCGCTGATAAAGTTGCGGGCATAATTGAAGCAACCAGTGCGCAAGGGGAAGCAACAACTAATAAGATCATTGAACGGTAAAAGGTTTCAGTCCAAGACCACCCCAGTAAGAAGTGGGGAAGGAACATCATTAAGCCGACTGCAATTAAAACAAATTTAACATAACGACCTTCAAACTTTTCAATAAATAGCTGAGATGGTGACTTTTCACTTTGTGCAGATTGAACGAGATTGATGATTTTTTGGAACAATGTATCCTCATTTAGTTTTGTAACTTCAATCGTAATAGAACCACGTAGATTCACAGTTCCGGCATAAACTTCATCGCCTAAAGTTTTATGAACAGGCATTGATTCGCCCGTAATAGCTGCTTGGTCAATGTTTGTATCACCTTTTAAAAGTTTTCCGTCTGCTGGAATTCGTTCTCCTGGTTTGACTAGGATGGTATCTCCAATTTGCAAGGAGGAAACATGGACAATTCTCTCAATCCCATGTTGGATAAGAGTTGCTTCTTCAGGTTGAAGACCCATAAGCGATGAGATTTCCTTGCGGCTTTTATTCATCGTATAGGTTTCAAGAGCTCCACTCAATGCAAAGATGAAGATTAAAATGGCCCCTTCATTCCAGTAACCGATAATGGCTGACCCAATGGCTGCAAAGATCATAAGCATTTCAACATTTAACTCTTTTTCAGCGAGTGTATCCATAATGCCTTCCTTCGCTTTTGCATATCCACCAATAATAAATGCAAGAAGGTACATCACGATGGAGGAGGTGCTGTATTCGAAGTGACCTAACCCCCACGCAACCAAAATTAATACCCCACTAGTTAAGGCTGCAATCAATTCTCCGTGTAGCTTGATTTTTTCAACGAATGGAGAAGGTTCGTTATCTTGCGTATATACATGCCGTGATTTTGGAACAGATTTAACTTCTGTACTCATTTTATTCGCCTCCAATTTCTAATTGAGAAAAATAATCATTTTTAATGTCCTAATTGAGAATCAAAATCAATGTTTATAATCTAATTGAGAAGGGTAATCACAATCAATAAGCCATTTAAACAGAAAAACTGCAATCTTTTTGATAGCAGTAGTACGTTTTATTAATTTTTACTTTATAATTATTATTAATTATAACATGTTTCCCGAAATTTAAAAGTGTTTTTTAGAATTATTTTAAATAAGCTGGATGAGGCCATAAAAAAACCCACCTTATAAAAAGGCGGGTGTCCATTCCTATTCAACAGTCTCTACATAATGAAAGTAAGTGGTGTCATAGATATGCTCGATGTCTGCATCAGTCATATACATTAGCTCCAATTTATCAATGCCTTTAACCTTTTCAATGAACTCCATCATGTTTTTACGTTCTTGTCTGCTCACCTTACTCATCTCCCTATCATTATTAAATTCATATTCTGTTTTAATACAGTTTATTTAAGTTATTTGTATTATATAACAGTTTTAGAAAATACGTCAACAAAATTCTGAAAAATAGGCCGATAAAAAAAGACTTCCATCGGGGAAGTCAGTTTTCAGCGGTTTTGGGAGCTGTTCTCGTACCAAAAACGGAGATGACAAGAAGAATTACGAATAAAATTGTTCCGATGACATTAAAAAAACTAATGTTATCAACGTATTGGATAAACAAACCTCCGACAAATGGACCGATTAGACTTCCAATACTGAAGAAAATACCACATAAAAGATTACCTGTTGGTAGTAAATTCTTTGGCATCAAGTCTGTCATATAAGAGATGCCAAGTGAAAATGTAGATCCAACAGCCATCCCTGCGAAAGTAATACAGATCCATAGTCCTACATGAGAGTGTTCAAGGAAGCTTGCGATGCTAAAGCTTAAGAAACCTAAAAACAACACAATCATTAAGATATTTCGTCGTCCAAATTTATCACTCATGATTCCTAAAGGGAGCTGAGTGATGATACTTCCAAGTGCAAATGAAGTGAGTAAGATGGAGACGAACGTGACATCAAGGTCAATCCGTAATCCGTATACAGGGAAACTTCCGTTTAGCGATGATTCTAAAAATCCATAAGCAAGGGGTGGTAAAAATGCGACCCATGCATACTTCCATGCTTTTGAAAAACGATGTAGTGTCTCTCGAAACGAATTCACACCAAGCTCTTGTTCAGGGAATTCATTTTTTAACAAGAATAAAAAGAACCAGCCAATTAAACAAAGAACTGAGGATAGAATAAAAGGTAGTGCCTCATTGATATTTACTAACGGTGTCATCATAGGACCTGTTGCAAAGCCAAGTCCAAAGAACAATCCATATAAGGAGATGTTTCGACCGCGTTTGTTTTCTGGAGAAAAAGATGTAATCCATGTTTGTGTTCCGAAATGTAATGCATGATCTCCAATCCCAATTAAAAGCCGTAAGATAAACCAAAACCAAAACGTCTTCCATAAAGGAAATAACGCGAGTGATAGTACAACGAGTAGCCCACCAAACAGTATGACGGGTTTATAACCATATTTACGCAACGGGTACTCCATAAATGGAGAAACAAATAAGATTCCAATATAGAGGGCGGTTGCATTAAGACCATTTAAGGTAGATGACAGTCCACTGTTTTCAAAGATAACAGCAATTAATGGTAACAGCATGCCTTGACTAAAACCTGATATCGAGACAATGCTTACTAAAATCCAAAAGCGCAATTTCATGTTGTTATTCCCCCACTTCAATTTCCTATCTAATCATACAAAATTACAGGTAGATTGAAAATGGAAAAGATCGAATCTCTTTTCATCTGGGGCGGAAAATGAGTAAACTAGAATTAATAATAGGAACTGGGGGAATTTCTGTGATTTTTAAAATGAAGGAAGTTGGATTTAGTACAGATTTGGAATTTGGAGAATTGCATGTTGCAGGGGATGAGGCTTATGGATTTCGCCCTTATCAGCTTTTAGTGTCATCTATTGCAGCTTGTAGTGGAGGTACGCTTCGCAAAATTCTTGAAAAAAAGAGAATGACTATCGAGGATATCACGATTAAAGCTGAAGTAGAGCGAAACGAGGCTCATGCGAATCGGGTCGAGAAAGTTTTGCTTCATTACGTAATCAAAGGCAATGATTTGGATGAGCAAAAAATTGAGCGTTCAATCGAAGTAGCTCATCGAAATTGTCCAATTGCGCAATCGGTGAAGGGGAGCATTGATATTATTGAAACGTTTGAAATCATAAAATAATGATGCCAAGATTTTGAGTTCAAGACAAAAAACAACTCTGTGCAGATGGTGATCCACACAGAGTTGTTTGTTTTTTCTTCTAAGTACTTGTTAAGGGATAATTTTCACAGGTGTACTCTCCGTCAGCCAATTCGATAGCATACCCCCTCATTTTAAAGGTATGGTCTCCTTATCCCTCCTTCAATTAAGGTATACTTTATATTATTTACCTAACATTAAAAATATTCAGGTAAATTTAAAAAATCTCGCTAATTTTTTAATAATTGATTATAATAAGCTACATTGTTTAACCTAATTGTAATAAAAATTTAGCTTGAGGGAGCTTGGGCACATCATGATTGTACGACGGATACTATTTTTCTCGATAGGACTTTTTATTTTAGCACTAGGAATTAGTTTGATGATCATTGCGAATATAGGGGCCGGTGCTTGGGATGCACTCAATGTTGGACTTTCAGAGACAATCGGTTTAACGGTTGGAAATTGGGTCATACTTGTTGGGATTCTATTAATGTTTGTAAATGCATTTTTATTGAAGGAACGTCCAGCTTTTTTAGCGATTGGGACAATCATCGTAATTGGATTCTTCGTTGATTTTTGGTTATTAATTGCGTTGGATGAGTGGACCCCTAGTGGATTAATGATTAAGATTCTCGCATTAGTAGGAGGATTAGTGATTGCATCACTTGGAATTGCGATATACCTACAAGCAAAGTTTCCACTCTCCCCAATCGATAATCTGATGCTGGCAATCAGTAAGCGATTTAAACTAAGGTACGGGGTTTCAAAAACGATTGCGGAAGCAACGGGGCTGATTTTGGCGCTATTGTTCGGAGGACCAATTGGTATCGGGACATTGGTCGTTACATTTGCGATTGGACCGTTTGTACAACTTTTCTTTCCATATTTTGAAAGGTTGATGCAAAAAGGAACAGGGGGCTATTCAGAAACCTAAACAACTCAATTTTTTTAAAACGGAATTGCTGGTCCCATGCCGGCATTTCTTTTTTTATATGCAAATACCTAATAATTTCCTGCTCAAAGGATGGATATTCTCTAAAACCTTCGAAAACACTATACACAAAGCCAATGAAAGGAGTACCGACCTATGAAACGGAATTTTCTTTTTATAGTTGCCGTCGTGTTTTTGCTTCATTTTGTAGCAGGAACCGCCATGGCGGAAGGTACCGAAAAAACGAAGGGTGAAAAAGCAGATAAATTCAAAATTCCTAGTTCCGTTTTGGACATCTCGCAGGATAACACGTATCCGAACCCAACACAGGATTTGCCGTATCTCCAGCCAAGCAAACTTACACAAGAGCTAATTGATAGTGCTGAAGTGCCCATCGAAAATCCGAATCTCATTCGTATTTTAAATGAATCAGCCATTCAAACAACACCACTTGCTGTTGGCTATCGAGCGACTATTTATTTGGGGCAATGGCCACTGAACTATGAATCATCTGAAACAAGTGCGAATTGGGAATATGAAAAAATCAATACGAATTATTATGACAATCGTGGTGGAAAAGCTCCATACAAAATCCATTACAAACAGGAAGTGCAAAAAATCGTCAGAGGTGGATTAACAGCTGAAATTCAAGATGCTGACGACGTAAAGAAAATGATGTTAATAGAAGCGGCAAATAAATCAAAGCTTCCTTTGTCATTTACAACGATTATAGGTGGAGGAACGAAAAAGGACCAAATCTATAATGTACCTCCCAAGAAGCTTGGATACTTGTATGCTTATGCGCCGGCTGTCAATGAAAAAGGGAAGGTTACATACGGTGAAGTCTACCTTGTGCTAAAAGGGAGCAAAAAATCCATCGTTGTAAAGAACGTAACTCACCAAGGTATCGGTGCTTGGATTCCAGTCCAAGACCATGTATCTTACGGATTCCTCGTATCAGACACTCCGAGATAATGATAGAAAAAAGAATTCGGGCGCTAAAGGTACGCCCGATTTTTTATATATTTGCTTGCCGTTTTGTAAAGTCGTCTTCTTTATAATAGGCATCTTTTACGAGAATATTTGGACCAAGACATTTTACAGCTGGACAATGACAGCTAATTTCTTTTGCGATTTTGGTTCCAGCCCAATTATCATAAGCATCCTGTAGCGATGTATCGAGAATATTACCAAGTGGGGGAGTATCGCCAAAATCGGTCACGATAATATCGCCATTAAAAATGTTCACATTTAGTCTTGAACGCCCATCTGGGTCATTACGGACGGTCACATTTTTACTTTTATAAAGACGCTTTAATAAAGTAAGATCCTCATCGTTGCTACTGCACGCATAAAATGGGAGTGTACCAAACAACATCCAGATATCTTCATTGCGAATATCAAGTAGATGATGAATGGCACCCCTGATGTCTTCTAGTGACAACACCTCAAGATTGCTTGCAAAATCACTTGGGTACATAGGATGCACCTCATGCCTTCCACATTCCATTTCTTCTACTATTTGTTTGTGAATTTTTTCTAAATACGGAAGCGTTCGTTTGTTCAACATGGTTTCCGCTGCAACCAAAACTCCAGCCCTTGAAAGAGCCTTACTATTTTCAATCATTCGGGTAAAATAACGTTCGCGCTGCTCGAATGTTGGCTTCTTCTCCATCATCGCAAAGCCACCCTCGACAAATTCGTCGACTGTTCCCCAGTTGTGTGAAATATGAAGCACATCCAAATAGGGAACGATTTTCTCATAACGAGCTAAATCAAGGGTGAGATTTGAGTTGATTTGAGTACGAACCCCTCTATCATGGGTATACTTAAGAAGAGGGACGACATAATTGTCAACCGATTTTGTGGAAAGCATAGGCTCGCCACCTGTAATACTTAACGAACGAAGCTTTGGGATTTCATCGAGGCGCTTAAGCAATAAATCGATTGGAAGGCCTTTAGGATCCTTTGGCTGAAGTGTGTAGCCAACTGCACAATGCTCGCATCTCATGTTACATAGATAGGTGGTTGTAAATTCTATATTGGTAAGTTGCATTGAGCCATACTGCTCAACATCTAAATAAGCCTCCCACGGATCATGAGCGGGAGAAATTCGTATAGAAGATTGTAAATTTGTCATTATGTAGCTCCTTTGTTGGATTTGGTGAACCACAAATCCCATAGGCATTGTATTGAAAAGAATAAAGGTTGTCAATGTATACAACATCAACTAAGATAAAAAAAGAATTCGAATAGGAAAGGAACGTTGTCATTTGGGAAACGCGATTCATGATAAGGACTTACAGATAACCTATTTAAAAAATCGCCTAAATATGTTTTTAGAAGTGATTGATTCAATGGACCCTGAATCAACTGATCTTGAAGATATCGACCGTCTCATCGGAATGCTCGATGACCTAGAAGGAAAGTACGAACGATTCAAGAAGGATTGGAAAGAGTAAAAGATGTGGGACGCTCAGCTGCTGTTGGGCGTTTTAGTATAAGAGTTGCTAGGTCACAGCTCGAAAAACAAAAAAAACAGTGGATTTCAATGAATCCACTGTTTTGCTTTAAAAGGAACCAGTAGAACTGTCCCCGTTATCTCCTGGGTTCTTTGTCTCTAGGGTTAGTCCCTCAACAATGACGTCTTCATCGATTTCTAGTAGGAGGCAGCGCTTGCCTTGGTACATGATGTATTTGACGTGTCGTAGGTCTTTTGGGCCAAGTGTGAGCTTGGCAACTTTGGTGTTGATTTTGATTGATTTTGGAACAAGGTTTGTTGCTTTGAATTCATGTCGTTCATCATCAACTACACTTTTAAAAGCATGCTCAACCTTTACAGTATCCACATTTTCAACGCCACTTACTTTCAAGATACGCTCAACGTCTTGGTAGTTGATCATCGGTGGTTCGCTGTCTTCCTGCTCATCTTCTTCTTTTTCCTGAACAAAGCGGTCAATTTCTTCATAGACGTTTGAAATAACATCGGACTCTACCGTGTCCCCAATTACATTTTTCAGGATCATCTCGAAGCCAATCTTATCATCTTCTGCTGTCATGATATCTTCACAGTTTAATACATCGAGAATGAACGTATAGCTTGGCTCATTTGACTTTCCAGCTGAATAAAGAACATGATTTACATCTGCCGCATTGTCATTAAAGGCTGGAAAAAGGAAACCAGTCAACGGAGCACTCAGATTTATCACTGGATCAAGTTCAGTGTTTGGTTTAAAGGTTCTTTCGATATAATCAAAAACCAACGTCTTCTTCGGTTGGTCAATTTTATTTAGGCTACAAAGAATGAGAGGACTATAATAAACCTCATCCGAGCCGCCCATTTCAGATTCAGGGTCACGTTTTCGTGTGGGTTTACGGTATTCAGCACGTATGAACGTTACCACTGTGTCAAACTCATAGACCTTAGTAGCATACATTTTCTCTACGATTTGAAGCATTTGCTCTAGCCAATCCTCGGTATCTTCCATTTGTAGCCCATCATAAAGTAGGTCTCGTGTGCTATTTTCAACGCCATGTTGGAACTTTAATTCAAAAAGCTTTATATCTAGCTGACCAGTCAGAGTCTTCTTAAAGTTATCTAAAAATAACTCCTGTGCTTCTTGTTCAAGCAACTCAAATGGCTGACATATATGATGGTAAATCTCATTGGATTCTTTTTTCACATATACATTAAAAATCTCTTTAATTTTCAAGTATTGATTATCTAATTTAAATTGTTTGCGGATGTTTGCGACGTCTTTTTTATTCATTGATCTCAACTCCCATTGTTAGATTATACATGCTGTGATGAAAAATTGTAATGATTGATTTTTTAACATATGTCTGAGCACTACTGCTGCAAAAATCCATATACATACTGTAAAAAGCAAACAGGAGTAGATAACAATGAACAAACAAAATAGTTATTTCAGATGGGTTATTTTTGCTTCTGTTTTATTTACGTATGTAGTCATGTCAAGTCAACGCACTGCCCCTGGATTAATTACAGACCAATTGATGACGGACTTTCAAGTCACTGCAACAACAATAGGACTACTAACTAGCATTCAATTTCTCGTGTATACAGGTTTGCAAATGCCGATGGGAATTTTGGCAGATCGATATGGACCTAATTTTTTTCTTATATTTGGCGCAATCCTAACGGGTGTCGGGACCATTATTTATAGCGTAGGAACCCATGAGTTCATCCTCTTTTTTGCACGGATTTTAACAGGAATAGGGGATGCGACCATTTGGGTGAATCTAGTCCTCATACTAAGTAGATGGTTTAACGAAAAGGAATTTACGCGTCTAATTGGTGTGGCAGGAATGACTGGAAGTCTCGGATTTCTATTGGCCACGGTTCCTTTTTCTGCATTAATCGTTCTTTTAGGTTGGCGAGGAGCATTCCTTTCAGGAGGAATCCTCTTATGTTTGTGTGGGACCTTTCTCTATTTTGTGCTAGTGAAAAAGCCTGGCCATTCTCTTATTGAGAGAAAAGAAGTTCAACGTGAAAAAACACAGGTTTTACTGCGTCGGACCTTTTCAAGTCGTCAAGCATGGGCCTTGTTTCTATGCCATTTTGGTCTTGTCGGTGGTTATTTAGGGTTTATCGGTTCATGGGCTGTGCCATATGGAATCGAATTTTATGGGCTCACGCGTATGGAAGCAAGTCAGTTCATTATGATTAGTTTAATCGGGGCTCTAATTGGCGCTCCCTTGATTGGTTGGATTTCTAGTCGATTAGGAAAAATCAAACGACCTTATCTCTTTTTTCATATCGTAACAGTCCTATGTTGGTCAGCTTTTCTACTATTTGTTGAAGGACCACCATTATTCTTGCTCATTTCTCTTTTCTTTATCATTGGATTTGCGTTTGGCTCTAACTCTTTAACCTTTGCTGTCGCTCGAAAAACCTTTCCAACAAGTGAAGCGGGCATGGTGACAGGGTTTGCGAATACGGGAGGATTTTTAAGCGCGGTTTTACTTCCCGCCTTTTTCGGATTCGTATTGGACCATTTCCATGCAGGCTACTATTTTGGTTTCATCATTCCCCTCGTATTTTCCATCTTTGGATTGATTGGAGTGAATCTTATCAAAGAGAAAACCCAGGTCACGAACGTTACGTTACCATCAAATGAATAAAATCTGGAATCGCTTGCAAATCCCTTTCCGAAAAAAATAGATAGGAGTATAATGAAAATTGTGATTACAATGTATAAAATCGGGGATATAAGGGAAAGGGGAATACAGATGGAAAAACTACAGCAAAGTATGTACAAACTAATTGTAGAGACATCAACAAGACTTCCAAAGGATGTACGTAGAGCAGTTGCTCGCGCAAAAGCAAGTGAAAGTGCCGGTACGCGTGCTGCTATGTCTCTTTCAACCATCACCAACAATATTTCAATGGCAGATGTAAATGTATCTCCAATCTGTCAGGATACAGGTTTACCAACCTTCAAAGTGAAAACTCCTGTTGGAGTGAACCAATTAAAAATCAAAGCGGCAATTCGTGAAGCAATTGTTGAAGCTACTAAAGATGGAAAACTCCGTCCGAACTCAGTTGATTCATTGACTGGAAAAAACAGTGGGGACAACCTGGGTGAAGGAGTTCCTGTAATTAAATTTGAACAATGGGAAAAAGATTACATCGATGTCCGCTTAATTTTAAAAGGTGGCGGATGTGAAAATAAAAACATTCAATATAGCTTACCGTGTGAGCTAGAGGGACTTGGTCGTGCGGGTCGTGACCTAGATGGAATTCGTAAGTGTATCATGCACTCTGTCTACCAAGCGCAAGGGCAAGGCTGTAGTGCTGGATTCATTGGCGTTGGAATCGGAGGAGACCGCACTTCTGGTTATGAGTTAGCAAAAGAACAGCTTTTCCGCTCTGTTGAAGATGAGAATCCAAACGAAGATCTTCGCAAACTTGAAGAATACGTAATGGAAAATGCGAACAAGCTTGGTATTGGTACGATGGGCTTTGGTGGTGAAACAACGCTACTTGGTTGTAAAGTTGGTGTGATGCACCGTATCCCTGCTAGCTTCTTTGTTTCTGTTGCCTACAACTGCTGGGCGTATCGCCGTCTAGGTGTCACTCTTGATGCAGAATCTGGTGACATCAAAGACTGGTTATACCAGGATGGGGAAGAAATCGACTTCTCTAAAGAACAAGAAGAGGTTGAAGTGAAATCTGAGACTCGTGAGGTTGTGCTACAAGCACCAATCACTGAAGAGCAGATTCGTGAACTAAAAGTTGGTGATGTGGTTAAAATCAACGGCCGTATGTTTACTGGCCGTGACGCAATCCACAAGCATCTTTCTGAAAATGATGCACCGGTTGATTTAGACGGTCAAATTATTTATCACTGTGGTCCGGTTATGCTTAAGGATGAAGATGGAAACTGGCATGTGAAAGCTGCCGGCCCAACAACAAGTATTCGTGAGGAGCCTTACCAAGGTGACATCATGAAAAAGTTCGGCATCCGCGCTGTAATCGGTAAAGGTGGAATGGGACCAAAAACACTTGCGGCACTTAAAGAGCATGGTGGCGTGTACCTAAATGCAATCGGTGGAGCTGCACAATACTATGCAGACTGCATCAAGTCAGTTGATGGTGTCGATCTCATGGAGTTTGGTATCCCTGAAGCAATGTGGCATCTATCCGTAGAAGGCTTCACAGCCGTTGTCACAATGGACTCTCACGGCAATAGCTTACACGAGGACGTCGACAAATCATCACTAGAAAAATTAGAACAATTCAAAGAGCGAGTATTCGCTTAATATATAGTTTCGGTGAGCCCGTTACGGTTATGCGTAGCGGGTTTTTCTGTTAATCGATTTTTAGCATATTTATAGGCCAGGGCATAAAAAATTTCGAGTACGGCGCAATTATTGAAAGATGGGGAACAATCAATTGGAGTTAGGGCACAATTATTGAAATATATGGCACAATTAGTTTAAGGTAGGGCAGATAAAGTCGAGTTTAGGTACTAATCCCCACACCCCATTTATATACCTCCACCTCACAAAATCTTTTTGGTAAACTATTCCCTGCATGAACTCCCTAAATGTGGTAAAAACTAACCCTACTACTAACGGAGTTTGGGAGGTTTTATTTTGAAAAGGCTTTGTGGCATACTTCTTCTTTTAACAGTTACCTTTTCATTCGCTGGTGCCCACCAAGCGGCAGCAGCCTATTCGAACGCACCTATACATTGGGGCTTCAAAAAGAGCAAAAATCATGAACCAGCCTCAGCAGGCGATGCGTATGAAAAACTACTCGCAAAATATGGATCATATTATATTGGAGACACAACAAAAAAAGATATCTACCTTACTTTTGACAACGGGTATGAAAATGGCTATACCGGACAAGTTCTTGATGTGTTAAAAGAAAAAAAGGTCCCTGCGACTTTCTTTGTAACGGGGCACTATCTAAAAGACCAAGCCGACCTTGTTAAACGAATGGCAAAGGAAGGCCATATCGTTGGAAATCATTCATGGTATCATCCGGATTTAACACGAGTAAGTGACGAGCGTTTACGAAAAGAATTGGATTCAGTTCGCGAAGAAGTAAAGGAGCTGACCGGGCAAGACGTAACCTATCTTCGTCCACCACGTGGCATATTCAGTGAGCGAACATTAGCTCTATCGAACAACCTTGGCTATCAAAATGTGTTCTGGTCGCTAGCTTTTGTAGATTGGCATATCAACAATCAACTTGGATGGGAATATTCCTACAATAATATCATGAGGCAAATTCATCCTGGTGCGATACTCTTACTGCATACCGTTTCAAGAGATAATGCGGAAGCACTTGGAAAAGCGATTGATGATTTACGGAAAGAAGGCTATACCTTCCGTAGCTTAGACCATCTCATGGCGGAAAAGTCGATCAAAGAAGGGCTGTTGTTTGACTTAGACTAAAAGAAAGAAGGACTTAGAATATACCTAAGTCCTTTTATCAATTCATATATTTTTCAACCAATTCATAGCATCGTTCCCTAGTGAACTCTGCTTGTGCACTTATTTTAACTAAAGACTCCATTGTCCCGCCTTCATGCAGGGCAGCTTCTTCACTCGCCACTCGATATTTTTCTTTAATCCAACGGCGCTGTTCTTCCCGTAGCTTATCCATTTGTTCAGTAGGTAGCTGTTCTTCTAAAGTAGCAAAAATTTTATTTAATGCATCATCCCACGCTTTATAGGTTAATGATGCAATTTCATCCATCTCAATTTGAGTCTCCCCTTGGGGTTGGTTTTCCAATTCTACTACAATTGCATCGAGTTCAGTAAGGAATTGTTCCTTAAGAGGGTTTTCTTCTGATGGAATCTCTTCTGAAGCCCCATTTTCATTGACTTCTTGTGTATTTTCTTCACTATCAACTGAAGCTGGTTCTTCATTCTTTTCTTCTGAAACCTCAACTTCATTTGACTCGGCTGTTTCAGGTGATTCATCTTCAACGCTTTTAAAGGGTTCATCCTTAGGCAAACTTGCCTCCTGCTCGGCATTTCCGCAAGCGACCAAACTTACCGATAAAACAGTAAATAATAAAAACTTTTTCATTGAAAAAAACTCCTTATGAATATATATTACATAGGAATCTATATGTAGTAGCTAGATCATTATGTATGTTTCTCTAAGTATAAAAGTGGATAGTCGAAACATCAACAAAAAAGGTAAAATGGTAAAAGGTACTGTTTGAATGTAGGGAGGAATCATCATGAATGCATATACTCTTCTAATCCTTGCGATTATTAGTGAAGTATTCGGCAGCTCGATGTTAAAAGCAACAGAAGGTTTTAAACGATTTCTACCTACTTTTGGGGTAATCATTGGATATGGCCTAGCATTCTATGCGCTATCACTCTCATTAAACACCTTGCCACTTGGGCTAGCCTATGCCATTTGGGCAGGAGTTGGGACGGCACTGACTGCGGTAGTAGGAATCATCGTCTATAAAGAGAGTGTCGATATGAAAAAAATTCTCGGATTCCTTTTAATTATCGGGGGAGTCGTTTTATTAAATGTGGGAGGGGGTCACTAATGAGAGGGTATTTGGCGTTATCCATTTCAATAGTAGGTGAAATTTTTGCAACAACCATGTTAAAAATGTCAGAAGGATTCACAGTTCTGTATCCGTCCATTGGTGTCATTATTGGATATGGTCTAGCATTCTATTGCCTAGCCCTATGCTTAAAAACCCTGCCGCTGAGTTTGGCTTATGCGATTTGGTCTGGTGTAGGAACAGCTCTAACTGCAGTCATTGGCGCACTTATGTGGGGCGAGGTGTTTGACATTCTTAAATTAGCAGGTATCGCCTTAATCATTGGTGGCGTGATTTTATTAAATTCTTCGAAGAATGAAGATGTAGAAAAGGAGTCACCAAAAGCAAAGGCACTATGATTAATACGTAAACCTTATTATAATGAAAGGGAATACATAATAAGGGGGAGTAGAAATGGTTGGAGAATGGGAAAATGCAGAACCAGGGGTAAAACGAAAAATATTCCCACCGGGTGAATCGGTGATGATGATGGAAGTTCACTTTGAAAAAGGTGCAGAAGGGTATCAACACAGTCACCCACATGAGCAACTCACGTACGTAATGAAGGGAAGCTTTCAGTTCACAATTGAAGGGGAGCAAACAACGGTATCTCAAGGAGAAACCATTTTTATCCCAGGGAACCATAAACATGGCGTTTTTGCATTAGAAGAAGGTATCTTACTCGATACGTTCACACCACTTCGTGAAGATCTACTAAAGAGGTAAATTAAGGAATCCCCTTGCTTGCAGGGGGATTTTTTTACTGTCCAAATGGTATAATGTGTACTAACACGTATGAATCGAATAGAAAGTTGTGTGTAATGATGAAACAACAAAAAGAAAACCAAGCAAAGTTAGAGGTGGGACAAACATTCCCCCTTACAATAAAACGACTCGGAATTAATGGAGAAGGCGTTGGATATTTTAAACGGCAGGTTGTCTTCGTACCGGGTGCACTTCCAGGTGAAGAGGTAGTGGTGGAAGCAACAAAGGTTCATCCGAAATTCTCTGAAGGTCGAGTTAAAAAGATTCGTAAAAAGTCAGAGCATCGTGTAAAACCACCATGTCCAATCTATGATCAGTGTGGCGGATGCCAACTTCAGCACTTGGATTACCGTCAGCAATTGAAAGAGAAGCGGGACATTGTTGTTCAAGCCTTTGAACGATACGGTAAGACACCAATTGAAAAGCTCAATATAAAGGACACAATTGGAATGGACAATCCATGGAGCTACCGAAACAAAAGTCAGTTCCAAGTAGGACTAGATAAACAAAAAGTGATTGCGGGACTTTACGGCTTAAATTCTCACAAGCTAATCGATATCGCTGATTGCATGATTCAGCATCCAGCAACGAGCAAGGTTACTCAAACTGTTAAAATGATACTCCAGGATCTAAAAATATCCATTTACAACGAGCGAAAACGAAAAGGATTAGTGCGTACAATCGTTACTAGAGTAGGCGTTCAGACCGGAGAAGTACAACTAGTCTTAATCACAGCCCAAAAAGAAATCCCAAGAAAAGCACTATTAATAGAAGAAATCACAAAAAGGTTACCAGAAGTAAAATCAATCATCCAAAACATCAACGGACAAAAGACGTCCCTTATTTTTGGTGACGAGTCGATTCACTTACACGGAAACGAAGTCATTCAAGAAACACTTGGAGACCTTTCATTTGAGTTATCAGCTAGAGCCTTCTTCCAATTGAACCCAGAACAGACCGTCAAACTATACGATGAAGTAAAAAAAGCAGCACAATTAACCGGTAAGGAAAAAATCGTCGATGCGTACTGTGGAGTTGGAACAATCGGACTGTGGCTAGCAGATGGGGCAGCCGAAATCCGTGGAATTGAAATTATCCCAGAAGCCATTGAAGATGCGAAAAAAAATGCTAAAAAACACGGCTTCAAAAACGCTACCTATGCAGTAGGAAAAGCAGAAAACCTCCTGCCAAAATGGGTAAAAGAAGGCTGGCGACCAGACGTCATCGTCGTTGACCCACCACGTACCGGGTGTGACGATCAATTCCTACAAACGGTCTTAAAAGTAAAACCGAAGAAAATGGTGTACGTGTCTTGTAATCCATCTACCTTGGCAAAGGATATTCAAGTTTTGTCGAAGCTTTATAAGGTGGAATATGTGCAGCCGGTGGATATGTTTCCGCATACGGCGCACGTTGAGTGCGTCTCGCAACTCATTTTAAGAGAAGGCAACTAACCTTATGGGGCGTTGCCTTTGCCTTTTTAATTCTCTTGAAGCGGATTAACAAAACTATAGTGAATATGGACATCACCATTAGGGCTACAAGTTATTTTCTCAACTAATGAGTGCAAAATTTGTGGTGTTAATTCCTTAAGAGCTAACACATCTTTTAACTTATTTCCTAAATGTATTGCATAATCTTCATTTTCGCAATCCTGCATTTTTTCATTAAGTTGACTTTTCTTTAACTGAAGGGACTTGATTTTGTTATCCGTTAAATCTCGATACTCTACTAATTCGACTCTTGTAATGACTATGCTTTGCGATTTGGAAGTATGTATGATTAGCTTGCCTTGATGTAAAGAGATAGGGAACTGCTGAAAAGTTCAGTTTTAGGTAATTACCGCCAAAATTAAAGCCCAAGAATGATAAAATTATACCATTCTTGGGTTTTTTTTATTAAAGTTTTTTTGCCTCTTAAATAACCACGGTGAACCGTATCATAAGTAAATGATGTTTTTAGACAAGTACCTCCCCTAAAGGTTGGGGAGGCTGGTTATTTCCCAACGGAAGTAAAAATGATAAAAAAAGTATTGTCGAATTATAAAGAGAATGGAATTACAAATTTTAGAATTCTATTAAACTAAAAATGTTCTACCATCAAATTTTTTAGCTGCTGCTCTACCCCTCTTTAGTTGCTTTAATTTCTCCAATTTAAGCCTCCATTAAACTTCTTTTTTTACTCGCATTAATACTCACTTTATTGAACGATCTTTCTGAAGTACTAATTTAAGTGTCCAGTACATCCAGTAGGAAACCAGTGCGCTGAAGTTTTAGCGGTGCGGGGTTCAAGCACTGGCCAGAATTTTATCATAAAGGATTTCCATTAGTGAATAGAGAATTGTACTATTGTCATGAAAATTCAAGGAGTGAGGGTATTGAATCATTTACAAGAAAAGCTACAGTCTCTTTTGAGAAGCTTTGTTGAAAGAGGTCCTGTTGGATGTGCATTAGCGGTACATCGTGAAGGAGAAAGACTGTTTGAGGATTATGTCGGATATGCAGATCTTGAAACAAAGAAGGAAATTACATCCGATACAATTTACCGTATTTATTCGATGACAAAGGTTGTAACTTGTACAGCAGCACTCATGTTATATGAGAAAGGTCTGTTTTTACTTAATGATCCACTAGAAGAATATTTGCCTGAATTCAAAAATCCACTCGTGTATAGGGAAACGGAGTCAGGAGAAATCTACACCACTAAAGCATCAAGGTCAATAACGGTAAAAGATTTATTTACAATGACTTCAGGGCTAACCTATCCTGGAGAAGGGAATGAAACCGAACGACAAGTAGCAAGAGTTCTAAAGGAAATGGACCAAAGAGGAGAAAGAAGGACAACGCGTCAATTATCTCAGGCTTTAGCTAGCCTTCCATTAGCCTTTGATCCAGGAACGAGATGGCATTATGGATTAAGTCATGATGTACTAGGTGCATTAATTGAGGTTCTAACCGGTAAAAGCTTTGGGGGATTTTTACAGGAAGAGATTTTTGAACCTTTGAAGATGGAGGATACCTTTTTCCGCATTCCGGAATCAAAAAAGGATCGTCTTTGCTCCTTCTATAATCGTGATGGTCAAGGGGATTTTATAAAGAACACAACAATGGATGGGAATATTCAAGCCGATGCGAAATTTGAGAGTGGAGGCGGTGGTTTACTGTCTACACTTCATGATTACAGTCGCTTTGCTCAAATGCTGGCAAATGGCGGGACTCTTGATGGTGAGCGAATCATTGGTCGAAAGACAATCGATTTAATGGCAACCGATCATCTTCGCCAAGATAATCGAGAAAACTATAATTGGGACTACCTCTCAGGATACGGGTATGGCTTAGGTGTAAGAGTCATGGTTGATCAGGCATTAGGGGGAGCGAATAGTTCAGTTGGAGAATTTGGTTGGTCAGGTTTGTTAGGTACATGGGTGTCTATTGACCCAAAAGAAAAAATCTCAGCTGTCTATATGCAGCAAATGTTACCTAACCTAGAAAGCTATCACCAACCGAGATTGCGATCTATCATTTATGGTGCACTTGATTAATAATGTGGGAAAGGGTTGGGGTAGGACATCTAAGAAGTGTCCTTGTAAATCACCAGCACCCCATGTGTTGCCAATTACACTCCACACACGTTGAAGCTGTCACGCAGATAATTTTTAAAGAAGAAGCAGGATCCCGATAAGGGAAAAACCTGCTTCTATTTACATGTTCGGATATAAAGAAAAACACACAGCTTGAAACTATGTTTAAAGAAAGTGAAGAACAATACAAGGAAGGACTTGGAATGACCACAAATAGTTTCAAAGTCACCACTCAAACCAAATTGGTGAAGTATCCACAGATGATTTCAATAATGTAAAACAATGAAATACACTCTTCCAAATAATAAACATTTCCGATTTCAATTCTGATTCACTATCAACCCCGGTTTTTCCTCATTAGGAACCCGGGCCTTTTTCTGTTATAATTCTATAGGAAATTAATAAAACTTCAATGTTTTTATCTTAGTGAACACTTACCAATCAGTCCTTAATCAATAATTTTGCTCGGCAATTTATTCACAAGGAGATACTTTCAATATATAAGTTAAATTCAATTACAGGAGGGAAACAGTAATGCAAAACGTAAAAATGAAATCTAAAATTCTAGAAATTGTTGATAATCAAATTAAAATAAATGATCCAAAAAGCACAAAGGAAACGTTGGAACGTTTGGTGACCTCAGGTCTCACTGAAATGGAGTCTAAAGAAATGATAGGTAGGGTACTTGTTGAAGAAATGTACGATATGCTAAAGAATCAGGTTCCATTTGATGAAAAGAGATACGATCAGAAATTGTCTATGCTTCCGTAGTTCCCGACCTAAGAGTAAGGATAAGAATAAATCTGTACTAATCAGCTATATTCTTAAAAACCCATTTTCAAACAAACGTTTGTTTAATGGGTTTTTCCTGTTATACCAACGACTTGCAAATTTAATCAAACGTTTGATTGAATAAAATGGGGCATAATGAAAGTGAGGAAAACGGGGCTGTACTAGTCCATTTTTGTTTATAGGCATGATCCCCTTAGGCTGTTTGCGAATCTAGTATGGATAAAAAATAACGATAGCTTGAATGTTTAAATATAGACCGAGGAGGGGAACTATGAAATTACCATATGAAAATCTGTCGCAACTAAGAAGGGCAATCTACCTATGGATTTTGCCATTTTTTATTTTGACGATACTTATTAGTTTCCTTATTGGGCACCAATTGGATCAAGTAAATAAGGACTTTTTAGTCCTTACCGTCCCTCTGTTTGTCTGGTTTACAATATGTTGGTTCGCTATTTACAAGCGTTTTTTTATGCTACTATTTGAGTATATTAATTTGGTATTCACCGGTTTTTATCATTTAATGGTGTTTAACGGATCGATTGTGAGCCAAATGATACCAGGGTTTGATTATGACTTTGGTGTTTTTATTGTTTGGCTGCCATTATATATTATTATCATTTTTATTACCTTACAGAATTGGCATCGTTTGTTTTTTTCAGCAGGGTTTATTGGAATTACAATTTGTATTGCACTTTACTATTGGGAGGAACTCCCGGCAGGAGCTTTCCCACCTATTATCCAATATATTGTGGCACAAGTTGTGTATGTGATTGTCTTGTATTTTATTCAATACATTTTGAAGGCTTTTGTTGAAAGAGACATCCTTTATAAAAGTGCATACACAGATGCGCTGACAGGAATCGCGAATCGCCTTCAATTCAACAGATGGCTTGAGAATCAAATGAAAAGGGCTGAACAACAAAATACTACCTCTTCTATTATCTTTTTTGATATTGATCACTTTAAAAAGATTAATGATACCTTTGGTCATAAGGTTGGTGATTTAGTACTCATTGAACTTGCTGAATTGGTGAAAGAAAATGTATCCGAGAGCGATTTCTTTGCACGCTGGGGTGGTGAAGAATTCATCATTCTGACAACACGTGCGGGTGAGGAGGCTTTCGGATTGGCTGAACAGATTAGAGAGAAGATTGAATACCATCAATTTACAACGGTCGTTCATGTAACAGCGAGCTTTGGTGTTACTGTATTTCGCAGAGGAGAAACCATGGATTCGGTGTTAATTCGTGCGGATAAAGGGCTTTACTTATCAAAACAAAAGGGAAGAAATCAAGTATACCTAATGGATTAATTTAATTGAATTATATTATATGGTCATACAGTTAGTTAAGTAAATGAAGCGCCTTGTCAAGGCGCTTTTATATTTCTTTCCTTATATTGCTTCGGGGTAATCCCTTCAAATTTTTTAAATACCTTTGTAAAATAGCTTTGGTCGGTAAAATGGAGCAACGAACTTATTTCCGAAAGCGGTGTGTCCGTATACATAATGAGGTTTTTTGCTTCTTCAATTTTTATCTTGCTAATATAATCACTTACTGAAATTCCAACTTCCTTTTTAAACAAACTAGACAAATAACTTTGACTTAATTGCACTTTTATTGCTATATCCTCATGTGTTACTTTTTCATATCGATTGGTATAAATATAGTTTTTGCAGGTAGAAATTGTTTTGCTGTAGTTTTCTTCTTTTACTTCAGAAACCTTTTTTGTGAATGTAAATAGTGCTTCCGTTAGAAGGTTGTCGATATCCTTCGCAGTAGACAAGTCCTCTAGACGCTGTATGTAATTATCACTTAATGAAAAGGCGATTTCTGGATGTAATCCACCATCAATGGCAGCCCTAGTTGCAATTGAAATTCCAATAATACCGATATTTTTCTTTGAACGAATATGACTTGATTTCGATAATACCCCTGTTACCTCCTCCTCTAACTTTGTGAATTTCTTCAACTCCTCGACACGTCCTTCTTTGATTATCATAAGTAGTTGTTTTTCAAGTAGAGGATCATGATGGGTTGTATTCCATTGGTCCATTCTTGTAGTGACTAAATTAGTTGGTTCCATTTTTTCAGGCATATGGTTAAGAATGGTATTCTGATATGCGACCGCTTCAGTAGAAAGTAGAATTTGATTAATCATATAATAACTCGCCACGCTGATATCTAGTAACTTCTCTTTAGTGATTACAGGTACCGTTTGATAGTAATTAAAGACTTGTTCTCTATTGGCGAACGAATGAAAGTCATTGATAATCCCATGGATTTTCTGTTCGAATAAGACATATGGGAGAGTCGGCCCAATGATTACGGTGCCTATGAATGTATCATCGTGTAGTACGCTAATAAGAATATAATTTTCGAAAAAATAGGTCCTTTTAATAATGGGAATATGATATTGCGTATTTGGTTCGAGATCTAATAGAGAAAATAGATTCTCCTTATCATTTAGATAGAGAGGATTTAAAATCCGACCATCAATACACTCGAAGGCGATATCCCCAGATGTTGTGACAAAGAATATGGATACATCATGGATATCAGATAGTAGTTTACATAATTGCCTATATTTTTTCATATGTGCTGACATAAATACACTGCCCCCCCCAACAAAATTCTAAATATAAAACAATTTACCGTAGTACTAAGTTGAAAAAGACTGAGTAGGTTATCACAGAAAATTGATGACCTCTTTTGTAAACGCTTAATTTTTTTGTTGTTAATAATTAAAATACCAAAAGTAATTTTAAAATACCAGAACTAAATATAAAAACGAGATAGAATGAGAACAACAAGAAAGACAATAAGGAAAGGACGGGACGATATGAAGGTAGCTGATTTACGAGTTGAATACGCAACCAATCCAGTAGGGATTGATTTGGAACAGCCACGATTTTCTTGGAAAATTGAGTCAAATGAGCAAAATGTAAAGCAAACAGGTTACCAAATTGTAATAACTAACAAGGACGAATTGGTTTGGGATACTGGAAAAATAGAAAGTGATTCATCTGTTTTAATTGAGTACGAAGGGGTAAATCTAAAACCTTGTTCTATATATAAGGTCCAAGTAAAAGTTTGGGATAACAAAGACAATCAGTCTACTATTGATGGAAGCTTTGAAACAGGGCTATTAAATGGGACGAATTTTCAAGGAGAATGGATCACACATCAACTTCCCGATGAAGAAACAGCCAGCCCAATTTTTGTAAGGGATTTTATTGTAAAGAAAGAGATTGAGAGAGTTCGAATCTACGCTACCTCATTAGGTGTATATGAGATAAAAATGAATGGAGAAAAAGTAGGAGATACTTTTTTTGCCCCAGGCTGGACCAATTATAAAAAGCGCCTCCAGTATCAAACATATCTTGTTGATGGATTGTACCAAGGTCAAAATAAAATTGAAATTTCAGTGGGGAATGGTTGGTATAAAGGGATTTTTGGTTTTACATGCACACCAAATCATTATGGGGATAGGGTTGCAGCGCTTGCGGAGATTCATATTACCTATACTGACGGGACAAAGGAGATCATTGCAACAGATGAAAACTGGAAGGTAACAACAGGATCTATTCGTTACAGTGAAATCTATATGGGGGAAACGATTGATTCTACATTCGAGGAGAAGAATCTTTCAGATGTTGTGGTAACTTCCTTTGATAAAAATCGGTTAGTTGCACAGGAAAGTGAACCTGTTCGAATTACTCAAAAGCTGTCAGCAAAGGAATTGATTGTTACTCCAAAAGGTGAAAAGGTAATCGACTTTGGCCAAAATCTCACTGGATTTGTGGAGATGAAAGTTCATGGTAAAGCGGGACAAAAAATAATAATACGTCATGCAGAGGTCTTGGATAAAGACGGAAACTTTTATCCAGAGACATTAAGACAAGCAATCTCTGTTGATACTTTTATTTGTAATGGACAAGAACAAACCTTCCTACCAAGTTTTACTTTCCATGGTTTTCGATATATCAGTATTGAAGGCCTTGAGGAGATTAATCTTGAAAATTTTACAGCGTGTGTACTACACACGCATATGGAGGAGACCGGAACTTTTACAACCTCTAATCCGTTAATAAACCAACTCCAAAGCAATATCCAGTGGAGCCAGCGAGGCAATTTCTTAGACATTCCAACTGACTGTCCACAAAGAGATGAAAGGCTTGGCTGGACAGGGGATGCACAGGTGTTTGCAGGAACGGCAGCTTATAACCATCATGTAGCATTGTTCTTTAAGAAATGGTTAAGAGATTTAGCCTCTGAACAATCGAAAGAGTATGGAGTACCACACGTTGTTCCGAATATTTTAGGAGACCAGGATGGTGCTGCTGCATGGAGTGATGCCGCTGTCATTATTCCATGGGTGGTGTATCAGACATATGGGGATGTGAGAGTTTTAGAGGAGCAATATGAAAGTATGACAGGCTGGATTGAATATATATCATCACGTTGTGGTAGCAATGGTTTATGGCAAACGGGGTTTCAATATGGGGATTGGCTCGCATTAGACAAAGAAGAGGGTGCTGATCGAACAGGAGCTACTGATAAGTACTTGGTTGCTAATGCTTACTATGCATACTCAACAGATATTGTAAGGAAAACAGCGGAAATCCTTAATAAAACGGCAGATTTCGAAAAATATAATATGCTTTATGAAAAGGTAAAGAAAGCTTTTAATGAAGAGTATATCACCAAAACTGGAAGACTAGTGAGTGAAACACAGACAGGCTGTGTATTAGCCTTACACTTTGATTTGGCCGAAGAAAAATATAGAAATCGAATTCTAGATTCTTTAACGACTAATATTGCGAACCATAAAAACCACCTTACGACTGGGTTCGTGGGTACACCCTATTTATGCCATACTTTGACAGATAATGATGAACATGACTTAGCAGGAACTCTATTATTAAAAGAAGATTATCCTTCTTGGTTATATGCTGTTAAGAAAGGAGCTACAACGATTTGGGAACGCTGGAACTCCATTTTACCTAACGGTGACTTCGATGAGTCAGGTATGAATTCGTTAAACCACTATGCATATGGTTCGATTGGAGAATGGATGTACAGAAAGCTAGCAGGTATCAATCAACTTGAACCAGGATATAAGAAAATTTTAATCAAACCACAATTTATAAAAGGAATTACTTCTGTAGAGGCCAGCTATCAATCCGTTTATGGAGAGATTAAAAGTGCATGGTCATGTAAAGATGGAAAAATTGAGATACAGGTTGTGGTTCCAGCTAATACAACTGCTGTTATTTACTTGCCTGAAAAAGAAGAGCAAATTGAAGTTGGGTCTGGTTCCTACTTCTTTGAATATGAATCAGAAACAAATTTAGACCATGAACGATTTTCAATGGACTCTACTTTAAAGGAAATTCTAGATGAACCAATAGCTTTAAAAATGTTTAATCAATATGCACCGGAAATAATGAACCATCCGATGATTGAGTTTGCTTATCAATTATCAATAAGTGAAATAGTAGCTAATGCACCAAAAGAAACAGAAGGCTTATTTAAAATGGTAATTGATCAGCTTAATCAAACCAAAATAACAGTTTAGAGGTATATAGGGACTAAAGGGATAAAGCTTTAGTTCCCTCCTAAATCTATTTTCTAGCATAAATAAGGGGGAAGAAGAATGAAGGTCGAGAATGAAATTGTAAACCAACACTTAAATGGTCCGCAGAAGAAAAAGAGAAAAGAGCTTGGCCTCGATGCTCAGGGGATTCAAAAAACAATGAGAATTCATCACTATCTTGGGGATGGAGCGGGTCAAATCGCATTAAATTCGATTACAGGTCTCGTCGGAATGCTAACATATTTTTATACTGACAAGGTAGGTTTAGCGGCAGGGACAGTTGGTACCATTTTGCTTTTATCGAGAATATTGGATGCGTTTACAGACCTCTATATGGGGAGATTGGTGGATGGGACAAAATCTAAATATGGTAAAGCACGTCCATGGTTATTATGGATGACTATACCTGCATTAGTAGCCATCGTTTTACTTTTTACCATTCCTGCAAACGCTTCACCTATGATTAAAAATATATATGCCTTCCTAACCGTAACGTTTGCAACAGGTATTGTATATACAGCGATTGTTATTCCTTATGGCAGTTTGATGGCAATGCGTACACGCAGCTCAGAAGAACGTGGAAAGATGGGTATTAGCCGTGCTGTTTTTGGATACGCGGTTGGTATGGTAATAGCCATATTAATAATACCAATTACGAACATGTTAGGCGGCGATCAGAAAGCATGGATAATTGTAGGAGTAGTTCTAGCTGTTTTATCAAGTATTTCTTTATACTTAACATTCGTCGTATCTAAGGAAGATAATGATGTAGCTAAAAATGAGGTAGATGAAAAAGTTTCACTATTGGAAAGTCTGAAATTATTATTCAAAAACAAATACTGGGTCATTATGCTATTCGTTATGTTTATGTTAAATATAATGCTAACACTAAATGGTTCAACAGGGGTTTATTACACAAAGTATATATTAGGCGATGAAAATTTGGTTGCAATTATGGGTGGTGTAGGATTAATTCCAATTATTATTGGGTTTGCAGTAGTAGGGCCAATGATAAAAAAGTTTGGCCTTGCAAGGACAGCTCAAATTGGATTATTTCTAGGAATAATTGCAACAGGAATCCGCCTTTTTATGCCTTATAGTTTTATGGCGGCATTAGTATTCGGAGGAATTGCAACATTTGCCACGATCCCAATGATGGCAATCGGAGGAGTACTCGTAAACAATACAGTAGAATACGGTGAATGGCAGTCCGGAAAACGTCTCGTTGGGATGGTAAATAGTGCAAGTAGTTTTGGTATAAAAATAGGAAGTGGTCTTGGCGCGGCTATGATTGGGTGGACACTAGCCCTCGGAAACTATGATGGAACATTAGCTACGCAACCCGATTCAGCAATCACTAGTATTTTAGTTCTTACAGTATATTTGCCATTTGCTTTGTTCGTCGCATGCTATCTAATCCTTCGTAAATATGATTTAGACCAAAAGTATCCACAGATTGTCAAAGAATTAGAGAATCGAAAAAACATAAATAATTGAAACGTGATTTTTTAACTAGGTGAGGGAATAAAAACATGAGAAATATTAAAGATATTAAAGATTTAATTAATCAAATGACATTGGAAGAAAAAGCAGGTATTTGTTCGGGTCACGATTTTTGGAATACAAAATCAATTGAAAGACTTGGGATACCGTCTATCATGATGACAGATGGTCCCCATGGTCTTCGAAAACAAGCTGGTGAAACAGATCATCTTGGTATAAATAAAAGTGTGCCGTCAACTTGCTTTCCGTCAGCTGCAGGTCTTGCTTGCTCATGGGATAAAGATTTGGTGAATAAGATGGGAGTTGCGATTGGGGAAGAAGCACAAGCAAATGGCGTTTCGATTGTACTAGGACCAGGTGCAAACATCAAACGATCTCCACTGTGCGGTCGAAACTTCGAGTATTTCTCAGAAGATCCATATTTATCAAGCCATTTGGCAGCCAGCTATATAAAAGGGGTTCAGAGCCAAGGAGTTGGTACATCCTTAAAGCACTTTGCTGTGAATAACCAAGAATATAAACGAATGTCGGTTGATGTTATCGTTGATGAACGTACACTACGGGAAATCTATTTAGCTAGTTTTGAAGAGGCTGTAAGGGAAGCACAACCTTGGACAGTAATGGCAGCCTACAATAAGGTTAACGGAGATTTTTGTTCTGAAAATAAAAATCTATTGACGGAAATTCTTAAAGATGAATGGGGATTTGAGGGCTTCGTTGTGACTGATTGGGGAGCGGCGAACGAACTCGATGATGGAATTGCTGCTGGGCTTGAACTTGAAATGCCTTCGAGTGGAGGTCAAGGTGAAAAGAAGATTGTCGAGGCAGTAAAAGCTGGTAAGCTATCAATTGAAACACTTGACCAAGCAGTAGAGAGAATCTTAAATGTGGTCTTTCAAGCTGTCAATAATAAGAAAAAAGACGCTCGTTATAGTAAAAATGAACATCACAGGATAGCTAGAGAAGTAGCACAAGAAAGTATGGTATTACTGAAAAATGAGAAACAGATATTGCCGATAAAAGAGGTAGAATCAATTGCTGTAATTGGGGCATTTGCAAAAAATCCAAGATTCCAAGGTGGGGGTAGTTCTCATATTAATCCGACCATGGTTGATACTATTTTCGAAGAGATGGAAAAGGTTGCAGGACCTACTACTTCACTCCAATATGCTAAAGGGTATTCACTTGAAAGTGATGATGTAAATGAAGATTTAATTTTAGAGGCTGTTGAGGTTGCTAAGAAAGCAGAGGTTGCAGTTATCTTTGCAGGATTGCCGGAACGATATGAATCGGAGGGATTTGACCGCAAGCATTTAGGTATTCCAGAAAATCATATAGTACTAATTGAAGAGATTGCTAAAGTGCAAAGTAATGTAATAGTTGTATTAAGCAACGGGGCACCTGTTGAGATGCCGTGGCTAAGTAAGGTCAAGGCTGTGCTAGAGACTTATCTTGGTGGTCAAGCGTTAGGTGGTGCAGTTTCTGATTTGCTATTTGGTCTTGCAAACCCGAGTGGTAAGTTAGCGGAGACGTTTCCTAAAAAACTTGCTCATAATCCTTCCTACTTAAACTTCCCAGGAGATGGGGAAACTGTTGAATATCGTGAAGGAGTATTTGTCGGTTATAGACATTATGATACAAGAGATGTCGATCCATTATTCCCATTTGGCTACGGGTTAAGCTATACCAGCTTTGAATATAGTGATATTCGTGTTAATCGTAAAGAAATACAGGATACTGATACTGTTACTGTGTCGGTAAAAGTAAAAAATACGGGTAGCGTGGCAGGAAAAGAGATTGTACAGCTATATGTAAGGGATGTAGATAGTACGGTTCCTCGGCCAGAAAAGGAACTAAAAGGATTCGATAAGGTTTACTTGCAACCAGGTGAAGAAAAAACAGTGACCTTCGAGTTAGGAAAAAGAGCATTTGCTTACTATAATGCAAAGCTAAAAGATTGGCATGTGGAGTCTGGTGCATTTGATATTCTAGTTGGTTCATCTTCTCGTGATATTTTACAAAGAGAGACAGTATATGTACAATCTACTGTGAAAATCGAAAAAGTAATTACGAGATATTCTACCTTTGGTGAATTAATGGAGCATCCTGTCGGTGCGGAAATTTTGAAAGCCATGCAATTACAAGTAGGTCAAAGTGATATAGATCATGGCCTAGGAGCAGGTATGCAGGAAATGATTTTGGGAACAACCTTGCATAACGCAAGTATGATGAGCAATGGGGCCTTTACGGAGGAAATGCTTCAGGGAATATTGCAGACTGTTAACAGCTCAAAATAAATAAGAAAAAAGAAGATTATAGCTGTTATTGAGACCTCATTAGCTATAATCTTCTTTTTTTGAAAACGTAACCTTTAAACACAAGTAGCATTGATTTAATATGCAGATGCCATAATAATTAAATCTATGATTAATAGGTAATAAAAACCTATAGTGGTGGTTCTTCACTAAATAATTATGGATTTAATAGTGTTTAGCATAAAAACACCATTTGGGGGTGTTTTTTTATTTTGAACATCTATTGAATTAGAAACACAAAAACGTCCCTACAAATTATGTTCGGCCTGAGTCCCAACAAAAGTAGTAACCATCTCCCGTCACTATCTGAGGACCTGCACGCGATTCCATTCCCATATGTCCAGAGGGACACCACATTTTTAGGCTAATTTATTAAAAAATAAACAGATGGACTAGATAGATATTCTAATTTTCTGTATTATTATAAGATTAAGAGATAATCAGAAAAGGCCCTAATATATGGGAGGTACTTCACTTTGGATAAAAAATACTTAGATTTGCTGGCCGAAAAATATGATAGCGAAGAAAAAGTGGTTACGGAAATAATAAATTTGGAAGCGATTCTTAATCTACCAAAAGGAACAGAACATTTTGTAAGTGATTTACATGGTGAATACCAGTCTTTTCAACATGTACTAAGAAATGGGTCTGGGAGAGTAAAAGAGAAAGTAGAAGAACTTTTTAAGGATGTATTATCTGAGAAGGCTATCAATGAATTGACGACATTGGTTTATTATCCTGAGGAAAAATTACAATTAATTAAGAACAGCTTTGAAAATAAGCGAGAATTAAACCGTTGGTATGCTGAAACCATAAATCAAATGATTAAGCTTATTTCTTTTGCCTCTTCCAAATATACACGCTCTAAATTACGAAAAGCATTGCCTGAGCAATTTGTATATATTATAGAAGAATTGTTATACAAAACGGAGGAAGAATCCACAAATAAAAAACCTTATTACACAAAAATTGTTCAGCAAATAATTTCTCTTAATCAAGCTGATAAGCTAATTATTGGCCTTGCATATTGTACGCAGAGATTAGTAGTGGATCATCTTCATGTGGTAGGGGACATTTATGACCGTGGACCTGAGCCTCATAAAATTATGGATACACTCATTAATTACCACTCTGTTGATATACAATGGGGAAATCATGATGTGTTATGGCTAGGTGCGTATGCTGGTTCCAAGGTTTGTCTAGCTAATATACTCCGTATCTGTGCTCGGTATAATAATTTAGATATTATCGAAGATGTGTATGGAATCAATTTAAGACCTCTTCTAAATTTAGCAGAGAAATACTATAAAGATAATCCGGCTTTTAGACCGAAGAAAGCTTCTGGAAATAATCTATCAGAGGAAGAAGAATTACAAATTACAAAAATTCATCAAGCAATTGCCATGATTCAGTTCAAACTTGAAATTCCTATTATTAAGAGACGACCATTCTTTAATATGTCGGGAAGGGTATTACTTGAGAAAATTAATTATGATAAAAACGAAATCGTGATTCATGGAAAGACATATTCACTGGAAAATACTTGCTTTGCAACTGTGAATCCAAAAAAACCAAGTGAGTTGTTAGAGGAAGAACAACAGGTAATCGATAAATTATTATTTTCTGTGCAGCATTCGGAAAAGTTGGCTAGACATATGAACTTCCTTATGAAGAAAGGCAGCCTATATTTGAAATACAATGGTAACTTATTGATACATGGCTGTATCCCTTTAGATGACCATGGAAAAATGGAAAAAATGGTGATCGAAAATACAACATATGAGGGACGAGATTTATTGGATGTTTTTGAACATCATTTACGATACGCTTTTGCGCATCCAGAAAAAAATGATGATCTATCGACAGATATGGTCTGGTATTTATGGACAGGCGAATATTCATCACTTTTTGGTAAAAGGGCAATGACAACCTTTGAAAGGTATTTTATTAAAGATAAAGAGACTCATAAAGAGAAAAAGAATCCCTATTACTATTTGCGAGAAAAAGAAGAAATCTGCCGTAAGATTCTACTAGAATTTAATCTAGATCCCGATCATGGTCATATCATAAATGGGCATACCCCTGTTAAAGAAATTGAAGGGGAAGACCCAATTAAAGCAAATGGAAAAATGATTGTGATTGACGGTGGCTTCTCAAAGGCCTATCAATCAACTACTGGTATTGCTGGATATACTCTATTATATAATTCATTCGGGATGAAATTGGTTGCCCATAAACATTTTAATTCCAAAGAAAATGTCTTACATAATGGCATGGATGTATTATCCGTGAAAAGATTAGTAGACAAAGTGGTAGAAAGAAAAATGGTACTGGAAACCAATGTAGGGGAGGAACTATTAGAGGAGGTTTCTGCTCTGAAGAGTTTGTTGGAGTATCGTTATATGAAGTAAATTAGATGTCTTAACTAAAATTCTATAAGATAATAGCAGAAAATGATGGAAAAATGAGGAGCTATATTCGTAATTTAGTATATTAAGGTTAATAAATATGATTATGGAGGGCTTATAATGGAATTATTGGTAATAAGACATGGACAATCAGAAGCGGATTTGTTGGGAGTTCATGAAGGAAGAGCTGATTTTCCTTTGACTGAACTAGGAGTGTTACAAGCGAATAAGATGGCAACATTTGTAGCCGAAAATTTCCCTCCTAATCTTATATTATCAAGCCCGTTAAAAAGAGCTAATAGAACAGCCGAAATATTACAGGAAGCAATAGGATGTGAGTTATTGCTGGAACATGATTTAATGGAATTTAATAATGGTGTTTTGGCAGGGGTATCAAGGGAAGAAGCATCTATTAAGTATCCTCTACCTAAGAATGGGAGACCAGTTCATGAAGCAATACAAGATGGTGAATCAGAGCTAGAATTTCGATTCCGAGCTGAAAGAGTATTTCAAAAAAATATTTTTGATTATCAAGATTACCAGAGAGTTGCAATAGTATCTCATGGGGGACTTATCTCGAATCTGATAAAATCATTTCTTAGTCAAGCTAATAATAAGGAATATGCATTTATAACAGGTGATACAGGAATTCATTTGCTTGAAATAAAAAATAATTTACGAATAATAAGGTTTCTAAATAAACAAGAACATCTCCTCAATTAATTAGTCTGCCCCCATTGTACTAAAGTGTTAGCGCACTGGGGGTTGACCATGTGTTTTTTCACTATAAGCTGTTTATTTTTAGTAACGGCACCCTATGCTACAGGCACCAAAGTCACTTGAGATTTGATAAAACAAGTGATTTTGGACATAACAAAAAGAACCTCCTGAGCGTTGCTTGTCCAATGGATGCTTTCACCTGGGAGATTCCTTTTGCTTCTGAGAAAAGCGAGCGGCGGATTTTTCACTAATCCTCCCTTTTGTCCGTTTTCTACTATGAAGTTAACCTTTTCTTTCCGCCATCGTTAGTTGTCCAATCGACTTTCTCAGTGACCATTAGCACCACCGAGGAGAAATGGTAAAATATCTAATTGAATTATCCATTAATACAAATCTTAAATAAAATGGTTAACCACTATCCTTGCGGTTAACATATTTATTTTACCTGCTAATGATGGTTAAAAATCAAAATTATACTTTTTTTAGCAGAATATCTATTTGAACCTAGAATTCTATGTACCTTAAATTGGTCCTCTATCTGTTATTGCGAAATCCTTATAGAATTTATTAACTAAGACTGTTTATACTTATTTCTCTAAAAGATGATGTCTTTCCCTATATAGTTTTGGTGTAACCCCAGCGACTTTTTTAAAAACTTTAGTAAAATAACTTTGGTCATTGAAGTTTAATAAAGTACAAATCTCAGAAATGGGGGTTTTACTATAAGCAAGTAACTTTTTAGCCTCATTAATTTTAGTTTCTTGAATATAGTCACTAACGGATTGACCAACTTCTTTTTTAAACAAAGCAGACAGATATTTAGGACTAAGTTCAACAGAATTAGCAATGTCTTCATGTCTAAGATCATCATAAATATGCTTATAAATATAGTCTTTACAGGTTGTAATTGTTTTTGAATACTGCTCTCCTTTTGCCTGTTGTACTTTTCTACTAAATGTATAGATAACCTCTCTTGCTAATTCCCTAGTCTCATCAATTCGATCCACTTCTTCTACTTGTTGGATAAACTGATCATGTAAACTAAATGCGATTTCATCATGCAATCCCCCTTCAATAGCAGCTCTAGATGCTAAGGTAATGAGAGTTATAATATGATTTTTTACTGACCGAATAAAACTTGACTTTGATAAAATACTTGATTCTTCTTCCTCTTTATAGGGAAGATTTTTTATTTCTTCCACTCTTCCTTCTTTAACAATCTCCAACATCTTTCTTTCAAAGATGCGTTCATGAAACGTGTTCGTCTGTAAATTTTTCGAAACTGCCAAATTTACTTTTTCAATTTTTTCTTTTTGGTCAGTTATCTCACCATTTCTATCACTGACTGTTTTTGTAGAAAGTAATATATGGTTAAACAAATTAAAAGCTATCGTACTAATATTAATTAGTTGTTTATTTTCTATAACAGGGAGAGATTTATAATATTGAAAAACTTTATCTCGATAAAAAAAAGCACGTGTATCATTAATAATTCCATTGATTCTCTCGTCTGATAAGGGATAGGAAAGTGACGGACCAATTAACACAGTTCCTTCAAAAGATTTATTATTATAGACACTTAATAAGATAAACTTTTCTGAAAATGCCGATTTGCTAATGACCGGAAAGTCGTATTCTCTTCCAGGATCAAAGCGCAACGGATTAAAGAATTTTTGTTTATGATTCTCATAAAGTGGATTTAGCACACGCTTTTTTAGACTTTCATACATAATGCTCCCCATGGGATCAATAAAGATGACAGGTAAAGTAAATGTCTCTGAAACGAGGTCAGAGATATTCTGAATTGTTTCGATATACGGGCTCATTTGCACACTCCTTTTTATCGCAATGAAAAATTTAGAAAATTATAATGATTAATCTTATATTACAAAAAAAAGTACATAAACACCATAAAGATTTAATGCAGAGTGCTATGATTGATTTAATTAATAACAATAGAAGCATTCTAATCAAATGAAGGAAGCGATATGAATTGGTAAACAGTGCACCTAAGAGTTACAAAATAACTTGTACAAAGGAGCTTATTCCAGTAACTATTAGTAAATAGCTAACTTGGTCTTTTTATCATTCAATTGGTTGAAAAGTTAGAGTGATGTAATTGTAGGTGATGCATGCTTTTGGAACATATCAATTAATAGATAATTAATATACTGAACCAATAATAGTAAAAATTATTAGATATAGGAGGAACCAACTATGAATTATGTATGTAATCCTATCAATATGGAGTATAAGTATCAGTTTCTTGCTCTTCAAGGTGGGGGCCTGACTGTTGCGAGAGAAGCAGCAGATCCTTCCCTGATTTTGTTTAAAGGGAAATATTATCTGTTTCCTTCAATGACTACAGGATTCCTTAGTAGTGATAATCTCATTGATTGGGAGTTTCACAAATTAATAGATCTACCGGTGTATGATTATGCTCCGGATGTTCGTGTGATTGGTGAGTATATTTATTTTTCTGCTTCAAAAAAAGATGAAAATTGTCCTTTCTATCGAACAAAGGACCCGATAAACGGTGATTTTGAGGAAATTGAGGGAACATTTCCGTTCTGGGATCCGAATCTATTCGTTGATGATGATGGTAAAATCTATTTCTATTGGGGGTGTTCAAATGTAACCCCTATTTATGGTGTAGAACTGCAACCAGATAATATGAAACCAAAGACCAGTCCAGTTGAGCTAATATTTGGCAATCCAAAGGAGCTGGGCTTTGAGAGAGTTGGAGAAAATCATGTCACACCTAAAATTTCGGAAGAAGAACTAGAGGCAAAGGTGAATTCCTATATTAGTAATATGCCAGGTATAACCGAAGAGCAGATTAGTACCCTCCGAATGTATTTGAGTAATGACAATCCTTATATTGAAGGCGCTTGGATGGATAAACATAACGGAAAATACTATCTGCAATATTCTTGTCCTGGAACACAGTATAATGTGTATGCAGATGGTGTATATGTTTCAGATCGTCCCCTTGGACCATTTTACTTGGCAAAGAATAATCCATATTCCTATAAACCAGGCGGTTTTATACCGGGAGCGGGACATGGCTCAACAATGGCAGATAAACACGGTAACCTGTGGCACACAGCAACCATGAGAATTTCAGTAAATCATCCATTTGAAAGACGATTAGGCTTATGGCCAGCAGGGTTCGATGAAGATGGAGAATTATTCTGCAACCAACGATATGGTGATTGGCCTATGAAAATTGAACAGTTAAAAATGGATCCGTGGAGCAATCCTGAGTGGATGCTACTTTCCTATCGAAAACCTGTGACAGTTTCATCTTTTGTAGAAAAAAATGATGCTTCAAATGCTACTGATGAAAACGTTCAAACTTGGTGGAAAGCAGCGACAAATAAATCTGGAGAATGGCTTGAAGTAGATCTCCAACAAATCTGTGATGTACGTGCAATTCAACTTAATTTTGCAGATGATAAATTAGAGTTGCTACTGCCTGATGGAGTAACTCCTAAAGATACGGGATCAATGTCACGCTATATTGAGGAACGCAAGTACTATACAAGATGGTTACTCGAAGGTTCCTTAGACGGCAAAGAATATTTCATAATTGAAAATAAAGAGGAAGCGGATACCGATTTATCTCATGACCTTATTGTTAAAGAAGACGGAATGAAACTAAGGTATATTAGATGCACTGTAAAGGAGCTCCCTTATGAGCAAAGTGCTTGTATTTCAGGTCTAAGAGTGTTTGGAAATGCAGAGTGTGAACTACCTCAGCAAGCAACTGATGTAACTTTTGAACTGAAAAGTGAACATGACCTATTAGTAGAATGGGAAGATGTTGGTGCAGTTGGTTACAATGTCCTTTGGGGATTTGCACCTGATAAGTTATACCATAGTTATATGGTTTTAGGAAGAAATGACATAAATATTGGCGCATTAATCAAAGGACAGCCGTTATTTGTACGAGTTGATACCTTTAATGAAAAGGGGATAACAGAAGGAGAAGTATTGAAGGTGCTTGGTTAATGTGAACACAAGAAAAAAACTATGAAACTTCAATGTGAAAATAGCTTAGAGGTTCTCAATAAACAAAAGGAAAGTTGTCTGAAAGTGCTAAGAAAAGAGTGGTTTTAAAGGATGAAGACATTACTTATATTTATTAAACCTTACAGATGGCCGATTCTTGGAATACTTGGATTAACATTAGTTGGTATCATGTTTGAGTTATACATTCCGACACTCATGGCAAACGTTGTAGATATCGGTATTGTGAATTCAGACATTCCTTATATCATTAAAACAGGTATTTGGATGATCTTGCTAAGTTTAATGAGTATAGTTGTAGCGATTGGCGGTATTTATTTGACATCCAAAGTGGCTGCTGGTTTTGCAAGAGATGTTCGACTTAAATTGTTTGTTAAGGTTGAAGGCTTCTCGTTGGAAGAACTGGATAGGGTTGGAACTGCTTCACTTATTACAAGAACAACGAATGATATTAAACAAATCCAAGAAGTCTTAAGTATAATCTTAGGGATGGCAACTAGGGCTCCCTTAATGCTTGTTGGGGGAATTTTCCTGGCTATCATGATGGAACCAAAATTAAGTTTAATCTTTATTATTGCATTACCAGTACTTGTATTGGTAATTGTATTAATTATTAAAAAGGCAATCCCACTTTTTAGTACGATACAAAAAAAGACGGACCGGTTAAATCTAGTTATTCGAGAAAGTCTGACAGGGATACGAGTCATTCGAGCATTTAATCAGGTGAGTCATGAAAAGAAACGGTTTGATGTCGCAAATGAAGATTTTAGAGATACTGCAATTAGGGTAAATAAAATAATGGCCCTGCTCTTCCCATTTATGGGAATTATAATTAGTTTTTCGAATGTGGCAATTGTTTGGTTTGGAGCAATTCAAATTGAACAAGGAGTGTTGCAAGTTGGGAACATGATGGCATTTTTACAATATGCATTAATGATTTTTATGGCGTTCATCATGCTTTCCATTGCGTTTATGATGATACCTCGTGCACAAGCATCTGCAAAGAGGATTGGCGAGGTATTACAAATGGAGGCAACTATTAAGGATCCGCTCAAAACAAATGGTCACGTAAATCAAGAAGGACGCATTCAATTAGAAAATGTTACATATCGATATGATGGAGCAGAAAAACCGGTGATTGAGAACATATCTTTTGAAGTGGAGCCAGGTCAAACAACAGCAATCCTTGGAAGCACCGGTGCTGGAAAAACAACTCTCATTCAGCTAATCCTCCGTTTTTATGATCCGGTAGATGGGAGAGTTCTTGTTGATGGAATCGATATACGTAAGATGTCGCAGAAAAAATTACGAGAGAAAATTGGTTATGTTCCGCAGAAAGTTTCTTTATTTACTGGAACAATCGAAGAGAATATAAGATTTGGTAAAACTGATGTAACCAAAGAGGAAATAATTCAAGCGCTTGAAGTTGCACATGCTATAGACTTTGTGCACGAAAAAGAAAATGGAATCAAGACGATGATAGATCAAGCAGGATCTAATTTATCTGGAGGCCAGAAGCAACGTCTATCGATAGCCCGAGCCATTGTTAGAAACCCGGGATTTTATATTTTTGATGATAGTTTTTCTGCTCTGGATTATAAAACCGAAGCGAGACTTAGGCAAATGCTGAAGGAAAAACTAAACGCGACTATAATCGTCGTTGGACAACGAATTAGCTCGATTAAGGATGCCAATCAAATCATTGTGCTAGATGAAGGGAAAATGGTGGGAAAAGGTACACATGAGTTCCTGTTAGAAACCAATAAAGTATATCAAGAAATTGTGTATTCACAGAGTATGGAGGGAGAAGTATCATGAGTAAAGATAAAGTGAAAACTTCCTCCAAACAACCAAAAGTAATGGAGAAGCCTAAAGATGTAAAAGCAACAATGCTACGTTTAGCTAGTTTTTTAAAACCAGAACGTAAAATTTTGATCCTCGTATTTATATTTAGTGTTTTTTCAACGCTATTTACTGTCTACAGTCCTAAAGTTTTAGGAGATGCAACAACTTCGATATTTGAAAGTGTAACATCTAATAGTCCTATTAACTTTGGATTTCTTGGAAAGTTAGCAATCTTTTTAATCGGACTTTATGTGCTCACTTCATTATTTTCATTTCTACAAATGTATTTAATGGCTGGAGTGTCTCAACGATCTGTTGCGACCCTTCGAAAAGAGGTTAATGAAAAATTAACAAGATTACCAATTAAATATTTTGATAAACATTCGTATGGTGATCTGTTAAGTAGAGCAGTAAATGATATTGATAATATAAATAATTCTTTTCAGCAGGCATTAACCCAAATCATATCGTCTGTTATTACTGTTGTAGGTATTATTGTGATGATGCTCGTTATTAGTCCAATCTTAACAGTTATAATTGCCATTACCGTCCCTTTAAGTTTCTTAGTTGTTCGAATCACTTTTTCTCGATCACAGAAATTTTTCAAACAACAACAAGATAGACTTGGAGCTGTAAATGGGCATGTGGAAGAAATGTTCTCAGGCCACCATGTCGTCAAGGCATTTGGTTATGAAGAAAAATCAATTCAACGTTTTCGTGATATGAACGAGAACTTATACAAGGTTAGTCAAAAAGCACAATTTATCTCAGGTATCATGAACCCAATGATGAGCTTTATCGGTAACTTAGGTTTTGTACTTGTAAGTATTATTGGGGGTATATTTGTTCTAAACGGAAGTTTGTTGATTGGAAATGTGCAAGCATTTCTTCAATACTCCAAGCAAATCACACAACCGATGATGCAGGTAGCTGGAATTGCTACGATGATTCAGAACGCCCTTGCTTCTGCAGAACGCGTTTTTGAAATATTGGATGAAGAAGAACTTGTAAGAGAGGAACATGCAAAGGTTGACCTAGATAAGTTAAACGCACGAGTGACATTTGAACATGTGAGTTTTGGTTATGAAGAAAACTCCATTTTAATGAAAGATATCAATCTGGACATAAAGGAAGGTCAAACCGTAGCTATTGTCGGACCAACTGGTGCGGGAAAATCAACCTTAATAAATTTACTTATGCGTTTCTATGGCCTAAATAGTGGCCGGATTCTAATAGATGGAGTAGATCTTAAGGTATTATCACGTGAGCAAGCTAGAAGTTTGTTTGCCATGGTACTTCAAGATACGTGGTTGTTCAGTGGAACAATTGCTGAAAATATCGCTTATGGTAAAAAAGGGGCAACTGATGAAGAAATTAAGGCAGCCGCTTATTCTGCCCACGCTGATGAATTTATTCGAAAACTTCCGGAAGGCTACGATACGATGCTAAACCAAGACGCATCGAATATATCTCATGGGCAGAAGCAGCTTTTAACAATCGCAAGAGCTATAATATCCAATCCGAAAATTTTAATCCTGGATGAGGCAACAAGTAGTGTTGATACACGAACAGAATTGAAAATTCAAAAAGCCATGAAAACACTCATGCAAAATCGAACTAGTTTTATTATTGCACACCGCCTTTCAACTATAAAAGATGCAGATGTCATTTTAGTCATGAACCATGGAGATATTATAGAACAAGGTACTCATCAAGAGTTACTTGTACAAGGAGGCTTCTATGCTGACCTGTATAATAGTCAATTTGAGATTGTTAGCCAAACATCTTAATAATAGGGAGATATACATAGAACCTAATACTGTGTATATCTTTTTTTTACTTAAAAAGTATTACTAAGAAACATATTTACAAAAACCTTAACAATAAACAAAATTCTTCTTTTATAAGTGAATATTACAAAAATACATACTAAAATACCATAATGTTAAATGTTGTAATGTTACTATTATATTGAAAGCGGATAACCTAATTTTCTGGCTATTTGTACTTTATATAAGATGGGATGTTTAACCGAAATGGTTTTAACAGCCTACAATCGAAATGATTGTGTATAAAGTACAAGACTACTAATTTGGAATCGACGTAAATCAATCCATTTCTTTGTAATGCCACCAAAGACTTTAATAACATCATGTATTTCTAAATCAAGCACTAGTAAATAAATTTAAATTAAATGAGGGGGAAGAATCAAATGAAACAGTTTGCCAATGATTTTATGATGGGAGCTGCTACTGCTGCACACCAAGTAGAAGGAAATAATATATATAGTGATTTCTGGACAATGGAGCAAGTTCCATACTCAATGTACAAAGAACCATCGTTAGAAGCAGTTGATCACTACAACAGATTTAAAGAAGATATTCAGTTATTAGTAGATGCAGGATTAAACACGTATAGGTTCTCAATAGAATGGGCTAGGATAGAGCCTACTAAAGGTAATTTTGAAAAAAGAGAAATCGAACATTATAGAGAAGTTTTGGAATTCTGTCAACAAAGGAATGTAACACCAATAGTTACATTACATCACTTTTCCTCACCAAAGTGGTTAATTACTGAGGGTGGATGGGAAAGTGAAGCAACAATTGATTACTTCAAAAACTATACCCGATACGTAGTTACGGAATTGGGTGATTTAATTCCATATATTTGCACAATTAATGAAGCGAATATGGGTAAGCAAATAGCAAAAATTATGAAAAGAATGACTGGAGCTAATGAGAAAAATGAAGCAGGGAAAAAGGGAGATATTCAAGTTGGACTTACTATCGATGTTAAGGAGAAAATGGAGAACTATTATCGAGCTCTAGGAGAGGCTTTTGGCATGGACCCTAGAAACATACAGACGTTTCATAGTCCTCGAACAGATAATGGAGAACGTATCATCATGGAATGTCATGAAAAAGCAAGAAATGTAATCAAAGAAGTACAACCAAAGATTAAGGTTGGAATCACTTTTTCCCTGTATGATCACCAAGCATTACCTGGAGGAGAAAAATTTGTAGAAAAAGAATATTACGAGGATTTTCTAAACTACCTCCCTTATCTTCAAGAGGATGACTTTTTAGGTGTTCAGAATTACTCTCGGAAAATCCACGGACCTGATGGTTATGTGAAATCGGATGAAAATACTAGGTTAACGAAGATGGGGTATGAATTTTATCCTGAAGCTTTAGGAAATGTAATACGATTTGTATCAAAACATTGGGATAAGCCAATCATTGTGACAGAAAACGGTCTATCTACCGATCATGATGAGGAAAGAGTAGAGTATATCGAACGAGCATTAACAGGTGTTCATCAATGTATAGAAGAAGGTATTAATGTACTTGGATATATGTACTGGTCATTATTAGATAATTTTGAATGGCAGTTGGGCTATGAACAAACCTTTGGACTGATTGCAGTTGAACGTACTACACAAACTAGATATCCAAAAGAAAGTTTATCTTTTTTAGGAAATATAAAAAAGGCTGGATTAAATGAGTAAAACAAATGCCCGAAAATAAGAAGTAGGTCATCCTTGATAAGGCTGACATTGGAGGCGATTTAAATAAAAGTTCTAGACAAAGTAATAGTTGTTACAGGAGCTGGGGGTGGAATCGGACGTGAGTTAGTCCTTAACCTCCTTTCCAAGGGAGCTAGCGTAGCTGCAGTAGATATTAACAGGGATGCACTTGAGGAAACTGTCAAGCAAGCAGGAGAAAAAGTCGACAAGCTATCCATACACGTCGTGAATTTAACAGATAGAGAAGCTGTTGAGGTATTACCGGAACAAGTCATTTCTTATCATGGTTCAGTAGATGGCATCATTAATAATGCTGGAATCATTCATGATTTTGTAAATATTCAAGACCTTGATTACGATAAAATCAAGTTAGTAATGGATATTAATTTTTACGGAACGCTGTATATGACAAAGTCGTTCCTTCCTTATTTATTGAAAAGACCCTTAGGGCATATTACAAACGTTTCTAGTATGGGGGGATTCCTGCCCGTCCCCGGTCAATCCATCTATGGAGCATCAAAGGCAGCTGTGAAACTTATGACTGAAGGACTGTACGCTGAGCTTCAGGGTACAAATGTTAGAGTAACGGTAGTATTCCCGGGTGGAGTAGGAACGGATATAATGAAAAACTCTGGTGTTGCAGGTGCTGAAAAAGCTAATGCAAGCGAACAAAATATGTCACAATTATTAACTCCAACAGAAGCAGCGGAAATCATTATCAATGGTATGGAAACGGATCAGTACCGAGTTCTTGCTGGTAAAGACTCGAAAATGATGGATAAGTTATATCGGTTGAGTCCAAAACGAGCAGTTGGGATTATCTCTAAACAAATGAAAAAGCTAATCAACAAGTGATAATCTTTTGAAAAAAACTTATTTAAATTTTATTCCAAATAATACAAACCTTATTTCGAGAAAAATAGGAGGTTATCTATGACTGATTTTCTAAGCGTGAAAGGAAAAGTTGTTATAATTACGGGTGCTGCAGATGGTTTAGGGAAAGCAATTGCTGAATGTTACAGTGAAAATGGAATGAAGGTTATTATATCAGATGTAAATGTTGAAAAAGGTATGCAAACTGTAGTTGAACTCCAAAATCAGGGAGGTTACGTAGAATTTTTTGCTGCAGATGTAAGTAAAGAGGAGCAAGTTAGGGAACTAATTGATTTTGCAATAATAACATATGGTCGACTAGATGGAATAGTTAATAATGCGGGTATCTCGGCTCAAAATAGACCAATTCATGAATTTTCATTAGAAGAATATGAACACTTAATGAGTATAAATTTAAAAGGTGCCTTCTTAGGGATGAAATATGGTATTGAAACTATATTAAAATCCAAGTCACCTTCGGGTTTTGTAGTAAATATTGCATCGATGGCAGGTATTGAAGGAAACAGTGCAATGGGAACTTATGTTGCATCTAAACATGGCGTTGTAGGTCTTACAAAAACAGCAGCACTAGATTACGCTAAATATAATATAACAGTTAATGCTATTTGCCCTGGGACGTTCCGTACTTCTATTTGGGGGGGAGCGTCAGAAGAAGTAATCCAGCAATACGCAAGTATTTTCTCGCCAAATGGTAGATTGGGAGACCCTAAGGAAGTGGGGTATCTAGCTTTATTTCTTGCATCAGATTTAGCTAGATATATAAGCGGTGCTGTCATTCCAATTGATGCAGGATCAGGTGTAGGTAAAGTAACCCCTGTAAAATGGGAACATCCAGAAATTCTAGAATAATAGATAAGAGAGATTATACTTTTTTACTTTTTCTGGTGCTAGGTTATCGGCAAAATAAAAACGAGGTGAAACAATGACAACTAGATTAAATGATGTCTTACAAGGTAACGAGGATAATTATATATTACCTTTTTTTTGGCAACATGGAGAAGAGGAAGAAGTGCTTCGAGAGGAAATGGCTCGCATACATGAGTCGAATATAAAGGCAGTGTGTGTAGAGGCACGGCCACATCCTGATTTTTTGGGTCCTAAATGGTGGAAAGACATGGATATTATTATGGAGGAAGCAAGAAAGCGTGACATGCGTGTATGGATACTTGATGATGATCATTTTCCCACTGGTCACGCAGCAGGTCAAATAAAGAATGCTCCTAAAGAGCTTCGTCGACTTTTTTTATCGGTCGATCATATTGATGCATTCGGACCACGACCAAATTCATCATTCATTGTCGAGCCTCCTCCGTACGTTCCAGGATATTACGACACTGGTGGAGGAACAATTATAGCTGTAATTGCTATTAAAAGGGATTCTGTAACAGGAGAGCTAACAGAAATAGCGGAGGATGTAACATCAAAAGTTGAGAACGGGAAGTTATACTGGGATGTTCCGGAAGGGTATTGGCGTATATTTACGTTAGTTGAAAATGAAAGAGGTGGGGATTTAAAGAAGAATGATTATTTAAATCCGATTGTTAAGGAATCGGTTAAAGTTCTTCTTGATACTGTACACGAGGCTTTTTATGAACGTTATCGTGAGGACTTCGGGAAAACTATCGCAGGTTTTTTTTCTGATGAGCCAGGATTCTATAATGACAGCGAAGGAGCTTATTACGATTCAAAACTCGGTAAACCAAAAGTTTCGCTTCCGTGGAGCCCAGAACTGTATCAAATATTTGAAAAGGACATGGGAATAGAATATAAAAAGTATTTACCACTTCTCTGGCATGAAGGCGGAAAGAGTATGTCGGAAATTCGCTATTATTATATGGACATAATTACTAAGTTGTATGCACGAAATTTTACAGATCAAATTGGTGATTGGTGTCGAGAGCGTGGTGTCGAGTACATTGGACATGTCCTAGAAGACAATAATGTGCATGCTCGACTCGGTAGTGGCGCAGGTCATTTTTTCAGAGCGCTAGGTGGACAGGATATGTCGGGACTTGATGTTGTACTCTGGCAGCTCAATCCAGGATTTGATGGAATTCCTTCACGGATGTTTGCAGGTGAAGCTGATAACGAGTTCTTCAATTACGGACTTGCTAAAATGGCAACGTCACTTGCGCATATTGATCCAAAAAAGAAAGGCCGTACTATGGCAGAAATCTTCGGGGCCTATGGCTGGGTTGAAGGGTTAAAATTAATGAAATGGATGACGGATCATATGCTAGTTCGCGGCGTGAATTATTTTGTACCGCATGCTTTTTCGCCAAAAGAATATCCGGATTACGATTGTCCGCCACATATGTACGCGAGAGGTAAAAATCCACAATATCGTTATTATAAATATCTAAATCAATATACGAATCGGATGAGCCATCTCTTATCTGGAGGTACGCATGTTGCCTCTGTGGCTGTCTTATACCATGCAGAAGCAGAATGGGCAGCGGGCGATTATATGTATTTCCAAAAACCAGTAAAAGAACTGATGAGAAGTCAAATAGACTGCGATATTCTTCCATGTGATTTCATTATAGAGGATGTAGAAGTCCAAAATGGGAAACTAGTTAGTCATAAGGAGACATTTGACTGTCTAATTATCCCTTATTCTGAAGCATTGCCAGTTAAAGCGATAAACCGATTAGCTGACTTAGCGAAAAAAGGTTTACCAATATTTTTTATAGATGGACTTCCTAAACGGTCATGTGAAGGTGAGTCTATCGATATTGCACTTGACATTTTGGTTTCAACTGAAAGAGTGGAAACTATATCATTAGCTGACCTTACAGAGACAATGAGAAGTGCTGGATACTTTGATATTCAAGTGAAAGAATATCAGCCATATTTACGCTATTATCATGTTAAGCAACAGGAAATGGATGTTTTCATGTTCTTCAATGAGCATCCATTGGATGAGATAGAGACGGAGGTTAAAATTCCGTTTACAGGGGAAATCTTCAACTATGATGCATATGAAAACAGGGTAAGGAAAGCTCGCGTGGTTCAAAAGGATGAGTATTCACTTGTTTCTATTAAGCTTGCTCCATTTGAAACTATAGTAGTTGTTGCTGGTCTAGAACATAGAGTATTTGAGCTTAGTCCTGTTGTTGAAAGGTTACAGCAGTCAGCAAATATAGAAGGACCTTGGTCACTTTCAACAGCAACCTCTGAGCAATATCCTGAATTTTCACCTTGGGGTGAACTTGAAGTATTAACTGATTTGAGTCGTATTGAGGGTCTACAAACGTTTTCCGGAACGATTAGGTATGAAAAAGAATTAACATGGATTCCAGATGGAAGGCGTGTGTTCATTGATCTAGGAGATGCATACGAAACAGTTGAGGTTTTTGTAAATGGCAAGTCTCTAGGAGTTCGGATTCAGGCTCCATACCAGTTTGAATTAAGTAACAATCTCCAGACGGGAGTAAATTCACTGCAGATTGAAGTTACTAATACCCTTGTGAAGGAAAACAATGACATGCTTTCACGCATTGGACACCAGGAGCCAAGTGGTTTGCTAGGGCCGGTACGATTATTAATAGAAGCATAATGTAGGTTTGTAAAACAGGAATTACAATGTAATTCCTGTTTTATGTTACTCTTTTTCTATTTCTAAATAACTTAATAAACAACACCAAAAAAAGCACTAAAATACCATAAAGAAAAAGTGGTCTTTGTTAGTATGAGTGAGTAAGCGTATATCGCTGCGTATTAACTAATTTACCTCGATAAGTTCTCATAAAAAATAGGAGGATATAGCATGAGAAAAGTCTTAAATCTAAATCATTCTTGGAAATTTTCGAAGCAGCATGAAGAAATTATAAGTGAAGTTTCCTTTAATAATCAAAACTGGGAGGAAGTATCTTTACCACATACATGGAACGCAATTGATGGGGCGAATGGCAATGAATTTTACCGTGGTGCATGTTGGTATCATAAAAATCTTATGTTGCCAATAGAAGAGCAAAGAAACCATGTATTTATTGAGTTTGAAGGTGCAAATAGTGTAACCGATGTGTTCCTAAATGGTAAGCATCTTGGTCAACACCGAGGAGGGTATTCCACATTCCGCTTTGATTTAACGGAGAATTTTATTTTTGGTAAACCAAATGTGTTAGCTGTAAGAGTAGACAATTCTGACTTTAAAGACGTATATCCATTGAGAGCAGATTTTACCTTCTATGGTGGTATTTATCGTGATGTTAATTTAGTCGTTGTCAACCCAGTTCATATAGATTTATTGGATCATGGATCACAAGGTATTTATGTGATACAAGAAGAAGTGACAAATGAGTTGGCTAAACTTCGTTTGCAAACACGAGTTACAAATAATTTGAAGATAGACACCAAGGTTAGACTGTGGGTTGATTTGTTTGATCAAGTGGGTAATCAAGTCAGTAATCGAGCGGCGGAGGTAAACCTCAAAAGTGGAGAAACAAAACCTGTTGATTTAGCTTTATTTATTAATAATCCAAAGTTATGGAATGGCATGGAAAATCCACATATGTACGAAGCGCGTGTTTCCTTACAGAACTACAATGATACACTAGATGAAGTTATTGTCCCATTTGGTGTTCGGTATTTCCATGTTGACCCAAAACGCGGGTTATACCTAAATGGTAAGAATGTACGATTAAATGGTGTAGCTAGACATCAAGACCGAAAAGATATGGGATGGGCAATCACACATAAAGAGCATAAAGAAGATATGGAACTTATAAAAGAAATTGGAGCAACTTCTATTCGTCTAGCACACTACCAACATGATCAATATTTCTATGATTTATGTGACCATGAAGGGATTATTGTTTGGGCGGAAATTCCTTTCATTACTGAAATGTCTGAAACGGATTTAACCGGTCAGAATGCTAAGTTGCAAATGATAGAATTAATTCGTCAGAATTTTAATCATCCGTCTATTCTATTTTGGGGTATTCAAAATGAAATTCAAATTGGAAGCAAATATGAAAAAGAGGTTAGACAAGTTGTTCGTGAACTAAACCAATTGACAAAACAAGAAGATCCAACTCGCTTAACAACAATGGCCAATGTTTTCATGGTAGAGGATACAGATGAGTATAACTTTATGACAGACGTAATTGGATATAACAAGTATTACGGCTGGTACAATGGGAAAGCTGAGGACTTTGCTCCATGGTTAGATAGTTTTCATGAAATAAATTCTAATACGAGCCTTTGTATTTCTGAATACGGTGCCGAGGGAATTATAGAATACCATAGTGATGAACCAAAAGTGAAAGATTACACAGAGGAATACCACGCCCTTTATCATGAAAAAGTCTGGAAAATATTTGAGGAACGCCCTTTTTTATGGGCTACCTATGTATGGAATATGTTTGACTTTGGTGCGAATATTCGTGATGAAGGTGGTGTAAAGGGGCGAAACAATAAAGGGCTTGTCACATACGATAGAAAAGTAAAAAAAGATGCTTTCTTCATGTACAAGGCGCATTGGTCTAACGATCTATTTGTTCACCTAACAGGTAAACGTTATGTAGAACGTGCAAATGAAAAATCAGATTTTAAGGTATATACAAACTGTGAACAAGTTACGTTGTTTGTTAATGGTGAAGAAATTGAAACACAGTCAGCAATTGATAGAATTGTTGTCTTTAAAGATATTATTTTAGCAGACGGGTCAAACTACATACAAGTCAAAGCCCAGACTGGTGATTTGGTATTTGATGATCACGCATGGTTTGAGAAGGTAGCAAATGCAAATCTTAGCTATAATGCACCTGTAGATGATACGGGTAGGGTTGCAAACTGGTTTGACATACCTGAGTTTGATGATGATGAACTAATCGGGGACATTGAAGTCCCAGAAGGCGTGTATTCTACAGGAGATACGCTACAGGAATTGTTTGAAAATGATGAGACAAAAGATATTGTTTTAAGTATATTAGGGGATCTTACAAAAATTCCAATGTATGGCATGATGAAGGGATTTAAACTTGATGTACTTGCATCAATGGCCAGTGCAGAAGAAGGAGAAAACTCACTATTTGACGAACGCAGGCTTAAACGATTAAACCGAGAGTTAGTTAAGATTAAAAAGTAGAAATCTTAGATTGTTCTATTGAAAACGAAAATTAATTTTAGTAGTTTTAAAACAAGAAATTTACTACTGTTTCGGATATAGGAGGAATGAAATTAAGGTAACTTTAACAAACTTGATTGGTTAATAGAGAGACACAACATAGTGATGTTCGAAGGTATGCTACACAGATTAAGAAAGACTAGTTTAACTTACTTAAGAAATCAAAGTATAGGTCAGTATTGATGCTGTCACTTCAACTTATTTTGAGGATCCTTGTTGTGTCTTCTTTATAATATTTTCTCTAAATTGAGTGCTGAAAAACAAATGTTTAGTACAAATGTACCAAAAGTAATACTAAATTGCCATACTGATACCTATAGTTCTGCTAAGATTTACTCGTAAGCGCTTTATTATTTAAATTAATTTGAGGTATTAAAGCTAATTTGTTTAAAGGAGGGAAGAGGGAAAGGTAAATATGAAGATTGAACTGGATTATTTAGGAGATTAATTTTCTGAATAGTAAAACTATTTGGTCCAAAAGTATCATAATAAACGATTAGCTGTTAAATTTTAATTCTTTGAAAATTTGTGAGGGGGGAATTATGATGGATAAAAAGAAAGAGAAAGCGTTAGTAAAAGATCAAGTTGGAGAACAAGAAAACAACATTAATCGTGCCCAGATGTGGCAATTAATATTATTCCCTGCTGGTGGTTTTTCACAAGGTGTATTTATGGGACTAATGATGCTAGTTTCCTATTATGCAGCAGGTATAGTAGGACTCGGTACAGTGGTTGCCTCACTAGTTATAACAGGAACAAGGATATTCGATAGTATTACTGACCCTATTGTAGGTTTAGTTCTAGACAAAACTAAAGGAAAGTATGGTAAAGTGAGACCGTTTTTTCTGGCCGGATTCTTACTAATGTCTCTATCTACTTTACTAATGTTTTTTACAGCTCACCTTGCTCCCGAGGGGATAAAACTTGTTTATTTTATTTTATTATATGGAATTTATATTCTAGGTTACACTTGTACTGGGGTTGCGAATCTTTCAGGTCAAGCAATTATTACTAGAGACCCCAAACAGCGCCCAATACTAGGTGGTTTTCAGACTACTTACACTACTGTTTACTTTGCATTTTTCGGGATGTATCTGTCACTTTATTTAGTACCTAAACACCAAGGTTTTAATAATGCTTCTTTATTCCAAGAATTTGTTATTACTACAGTTATACTTTCAGGAATTTTAGTTACACTAGGTATACTTGCTATTTGGTCAAAGGATAGAGTTGAAAATTTTGGAATTGGGGAAGTAAATAATATTAAAGTTAAAGATATGTGGCAGGTTTTGAAAGGTAACCGTCCATTACAATTATTTGTATTATCAGCAACATCAGACAAACTTGCCCTACAAACCCAATCAAATCAGGTTATTGGAGTTATGTTGTATGGAATAATTATTGGAAATTACGCAATGAGTGGACAAATGGCAATACCTGGACTTGTAGTGAATTTATTAATGTTATTTTTGGGGATTAGATATGCTATGAAGTTTGGTACAAAAAAAGGCTATGTAACTGCGGTATGGGGCTGTATAATTGTATATTCTTCATTGTTTTTCCTTTTATGGCTAGGAGACCCTTCTCAAATAGGTTTCGATAATATCGGCTTTATGACAATTGCTTTTGTAATCCTAGCTCTTGCGGGTCCAGCTTTTATTTTGTTATCTTCTGGTCTCACATATCCGATGATACCTGATATTGTAGATTACGAAACTTCTAAAACTGGCCGCTTTGTGCCTGGAATAATATCAACTACTTATTCTTTTATTGATAAAATGGTTTCTTCACTTTCTCAAACAATTGTTGGTGTAGTTTTAGCTGGTATTGGGTTCAAAGCTGCATTTCCTGATGTAAACACACCATATTCTGAAAGCGTTTTTTGGGCAGCAATGTTCTTAAATATTGGTATAGTACTGATTGGATGGATTATTTCCTTAATTGCTATGAAATTCTATCCTTTAACTAAAGATAGAATGATAGAAATTCAAAAAGAATTAAATGCCAGACGAAAAGATAGTAAAATTGAAGAAGATAGAATGATAAACTAACAATTGAATGGAGTTTTAGTGAAAACTTGTGAAAACGGCTACAAATACGGATTGGAACTACTGAATGTAGGGAATCAGATAACTATAAAGGTAAACACCATTTCATCAATATGTTTTCGATTACCACTATAGCCACGCGGAGGTAGTGTCACGATTCGTTTTAAAATGAAACTGAAATAATAGAAGTTGTTAATAAAAGTGATGAATAGCAATTATCGAGTATTGTGAAAAAAGCCTTGAGAGTTAAGGATAGGATTGGAAGTTCTATGAATGTAGTTCAGGACTTTCAATCCTATTTTGTTATATGTAAATTCTACAGTTTGTTAATGAATGTAAGGGACGTACAATATACATATAGAAAGCCTATTTAAATATTAACCATTGTCGTAACTGGTGTTCTGATATGAAAGGTATTATTACTGAAGAGAACGGGGTGTGTAAATGAGGAAGGTCATGCTGTTTCTAGCTTTTATGTTCAGTTGTACGATTCTGATAGGTTCTTTTCCTTCAATTACAAGTGCATGTTCGTGTGCACAACCACCAAGTGTGGAGGATGAATTAGAACGTTCAAAAGCGGTGTTCAGTGGAAAAGTTATTAATATCAGAGAGAAACGAAGCCTAAATGGATACACCTCAAAGTCCGTTCTCTTTGAAGTAAACAACACCTGGAAAGGTGTAAAGCAATCGCAAATTATTATTACCACTGGTCAAGGTGGTGGAGACTGTGGGTTCGATTTTATAGAAGATGAAGAGTATTTAGTCTATGCTTACGAGTCAACGATGTACGGAGAAGAAACACTCATAACAATCATTTGTGATCGAACAACTGAATTGGGTTCTGCGCAGGAAGATTTGGAAATACTCGGTGAAGGGCAGCCTCCGATTGAAAAAATAGATCTAACGGATAAGCATGAAGGAAATCATCTATATATATGGGGTACAGTGATTTTAGCTACTGCGATAGTTTTGATCTTGATTATAAAAAGACGTAAAAAAACGATGGAATAATTATTTAATACAAGTAGCACAACTAGAAATTCTCACTAGTTGTGCCTTTTTAACGTTTCTTGTAAAGGATTTACAAGCCGTTATTGAATATAAATAGTTCCAACTATAGAATGAATAACCTGCAGCGTCAATTCTGTTTAAATTTAGGACACTTAAAAATTCATACCAACATTAAGAATTTATTGAAAGTCTATTAATCTAGATTTTTCAAAACGTCCTCAGGCCTTTCGTTGTGGAATTATAGATTATTTTTCAAACTCAAACAACATGATATAATACTATTGACTGAAAATTTAAATAAATAAATATTGGGCGGGGGAAATAGTGTGGATTTTGATGTAATTGTTGTGGGAGCAGGACTCGCTGGTCTCGTAGCAACAGCAGAAATAGCTGATGCAGGGAAAAAGGTCTTGCTTTTGGATCAGGAGCCTGAAGCCTCAATGGGAGGGCAGGCATTCTGGTCGTTCGGCGGTTTGTTCCTGATTGACTCACCTGAACAGCGGCGGATGCGAATCAAGGATTCCAAGGAACTGGCATGGCAGGATTGGATGGGAACTGCGGGGTTTGACAGGGAAGAGGATGAGGATTATTGGGGACGGAAATGGGCGGAAGCCTATGTGGATTTTGCTGCGGGAGAGAAGCGGGCTTGGTTATATAATATGGGAGTCCGGTTCTTTCCAGTAGTTGGTTGGGCGGAACGCGGCGGTTATCTTGCTGATGGACATGGCAACTCTGTCCCTCGCTTTCATATTGTTTGGGGAACAGGTCCTGCCATTGTTGCGCCTTTTGAACAACGGGTTCGTGAACACATGAAAAAAGGGCTAGTGGAGTTCCGTCCGCGGCATCGAGTTGATCAATTGGTAACCAATAATGGTGTGGTTGTTGGTGTAGGCGGTTCAATTCTTGTTCCTAGCTCTGCAGCCCGAGGTGAGGATAGCAGCCGAGAAGTGATCAGCAATTTTGAATATCGTGCCCAAGCGGTTTTGGTGTCGAGTGGCGGTATTGGTGGAAACCTTGACCTAGTCCGAAAAAATTGGCCAAGCCGGCTTGGAGAGCCCCCAAAGCAAATGGTTACAGGTGTACCGGCATATGTTGATGGAAGGATGCTTTCCATTACGGAGGAAGCTGGTGGACGAATTGTAAACCGGGATCGAATGTGGCACTACACAGAGGGACTTAAAAACTGGGATCCCATTTGGACTAATCATGGGATTCGAATTCTTCCGGGACCATCCTCCATTTGGCTGGATGCAACCGGCAAGCGTTTCCCAGCCCCAAATTTTCCAGGTTTTGATACTCTAGGCACTCTCGAAGCCATTAAAAAAACCGGTTATGACTATTCCTGGTTTATATTGACACAAAAAATAATTGAAAAAGAATTCGCCCTCTCAGGGTCGGAACAAAACCCGGACTTAACAGGGAAAAGTATTCGTAAAGTATTGGGACGGGCATTGCCCGGTCCATCTAATCCTGTAAAAGCGTTTATGGATCAAGGAGAGGATTTCGTGATTGCGAATAATCTGACCGACCTTGTTAAAGGCATGAATAAATTGACAGGAGAAAATTTACTGAATCTGTCTGATATTGAGCGGCAAATAAAAGCAAGAGACCGAGAAATCGATAATACCTTCACGAAGGATTTTCAGGTTACTGCGATACGAGGGGCCCGCAATTACCTTGGTGACAAATTGATTCGCGTGGTTTCACCACACAAACTATTAGATCCGCAAAACGGTCCGTTGATTGCCGTCCGTCTGAATCTTTTGAGCCGCAAAACTTTGGGAGGACTGCAAACCGACTTGTCGAGCAGAGTCCTGAATTCTGAAGGAAAGCCGGTTCCAGGGCTATACGCTGCCGGAGAAGTTTCTGGTTTTGGTGGCGGCGGTATTCACGGTTATCGTGCCCTTGAAGGGACATTTGTTGGTGGTTGTCTATTTACAGGACGTGTAGCAGGACGGGCAATAGTCGCTGAATTATCGTAAGGTACTTCTAAAATATACACATATGATAGTTTTTTCATTTTTAATGTTACTATGCGTACTCCAAGTGAAATCTTAATAGAATATAAGTGATAGGCTTAGAGGAGATTTTCCTTTAAGTCTTTTTAATTACAAAATTTCCACAAAATATTTAAAAACAGATGCCCCTTTTTCACCACCGCTTCTCTATAACAATGATGAAAGGGTGGTGCATTCGTATGAATTTAAAATCGGGCACAATTGATAGCTTTGAGTACTATTCAAAATTTGGAGACTTACCGGAGTTCAACAGACATATGGAGCTGTGGATGCTTAAATACAAGAATGACTTTTCAAAAGGCGAACTAGTAGGGTTAAAACGCCTTGTTCGTTATTCTGCAAAAATTCCGGGGATTTGCAATGCCAAGATTGGTACGATGCTGAAGTCCATCCATGAGGAATACAATGGAAATGGTGTGTCTCGTTCGACTTTTAAACGGATGGTTCAAAAAGCAGCGGCTTTAGGTATTTTTACAGTTTATGAAACCGAGCGAAAGAATGGCTCACAATCTAGCAATCTTTACGTGTTTAATCGTTACCCAAAAATGACTACAACCCACAATGAACCACCTAAAAAGGAAATTTTGAACCACCCTAAAGAAACTAGTAATCCTTTTAAAACTAAACAAGATATAAAAGTACGTAAAGACGCTCCTCTAGATTTCACATTTACGAGTGATCGTGTTCCTGTTTCCTTTGTGGAAGTAGTAAAACCATTTTTTCCTGAAGCAAAAATAATTGAGGAGTATTGGAAAATGGCGACAATTGCATCTAGTAAACACAACCGTGATCATGAGTGTGTAGATATAATTGAGCTATCTATTAAAGCCTTCAAACAAATGATTATCAAGCTAAAAAGAACTACGGTACACAATCCATTTGCCTATTTTTATGGGGTATTAACACGGAAGTTGGAAGAGTTATACTATCAGGAATTGGAAGAAGTAGAGGAATATTTCGCGGAAAGCATTAGCAAGCAGCGAAAAGAAGCATCAAAAAAATCAGAGCTATTTTTGTTACTTCAGGAGATATTGCCGCTTGCTTAGGTTGTAATCGTGCAAGTGTAACCCCGAATTAAGTGTGTTAAGTATCGATTTCTTTTATAACAAACCCTCTTGCCATTGTATTAAAAATACGGATGAGGCGATCTGTCATTTCACCGGGTGTGACATCAAAGTCCTGAGCAATCCAGTCCATAATTAACCCGGCTGTACCATATGCCATATAACGCTTTTGGTGGTAATCATCAACAGAAGACACGCCGTATTGAATATCAAATTTATTTTTCAATAAATTAAAGATCGCTTCAGGCAGTTGCTGGTGAATATGTGGCAAGGTATCTTTTAATAGTATTAATGTAAAGTAATCACGGTGATCGTAAATATAATACAACAAGTCGAAGGAGTTTGTTGTTAACTCTTTTACTTGTACCCGACTATCGCTTTGGTATTTAGACATGCTGTAATACTGAATGGCTTCAAACATTTCATCCATTAACTCTTCAACAAGATCATGTATGTTTTGATAATACACATAATAGGTTGTTCGATTAAATTGTGCGTAATCAACGATGTCCTTTACAGTGACATGACTATATCCCTTTTTATGTACCATTTCAATAAATGCCTTTTTTAAGAAATTCTTAGTCCTTATTGCTTGGGTGGAATTAGGTTTCATCATATTCCTCTCCTATTAGACAGATTTGATGAAAGTGTGGGTTTCCTCAACATTATAGCAAATTTTAAGGATGGTTTATAGAAAGAGAAACCTAGTAAACTATAATTGTAGCTAGAATTAGTAGGGGAGTTACAAGAAAAAAATTGAGCAATTTGGAGGAGATAGTATGAAAGGTTGGCTATTTTCAGGTACAAATAAACCACTCGAATTGATTGAAAAAGAAGATCCGAAAGCGATTCCAGGTCACGTAGTAATAGACGTGAAAGCTGCTGGTCTGTGCCATTCAGACGTTGCAGCATTAGAAGATCCAGGTTGGATGCCACTTTTCCCAAATGGTCCTGTTATTATGGGACATGAGTTTGCTGGGGTTGTTATTGAAGTAGGTGAAGGTGTAGAAAATATTAAAGTTGGCGACCGTGTTGGAGCTAACCCAATGAATAGAGAAACAAAAGTAACGGCTGGGTATAACTATGACGGCGGGTATGCGGAAAAAGTGCGTGTTCCTGCAGATCAATGCGTAATCATTCCTGAAGGCGTTTCCTTTATAGAAGGGGCAGCTTCAACAGATGCAGGGATCACAGCTTATCGTGCTCTTTTCAGTATTGGACAAGCGAAAGAAGGTACAAAGCTAGGAATTATCGGAATCGGTGGTCTTGGTCAATTTGCTCTTCAAATGGCATTGATTAAAGGGTGCGAAGTGTACGCAACAGATGTTTCTGAAGGAGCTCGAAAACTTGCTGGAGAACTAGGGGCACATAAAGTATTCGATACGGTTCTAGATATGAAAGAAGCAGAATGTGACGTTATTGTGGACTTTGCTGGTTTTGGCCAAACAACTTCTGACGCACTGGAAGCTGTAAGACCAAAAGGAACAGTTGTCATTGTTGGTATGGGTAAATTAGAATCTACTATCAATACTTACTTAATGATCACAAAAGAAATTAAGCTTTTAGGAAGCAATGGTGGGTCGGTAGAAGACCTAAAAGGTGTATACGATTGCTTCGCTACCGGTAAAATGAATCCAGCTCTTATCACAATTCCATTTGAAGAAGTCGACAAAGGGATTGAAAAACTTAAAAATCATGAAGTAAAAGGGCGCTTAGTAGCTGTATTTGAATAAGTGCAAATTTGCTTTGAATAGGGCTTGACCCCATCGTATTAAACATAAGCGTAATTTAGTCAGGCCCTGCTTTCGTATAAGTAAATGATAAGAATAAAGGAAATTCATCGGACAAATAATAGGTCTGATGATAGATCAATATGATTTGTCAATAAAAATTGGAGGAATATGTCATGGGTAAACTAGATGGTAAAGTAGCGATTATTACAGGAGCAGCACAAGGTATGGGTGCTATGCACGCTCGTAAATTCGTAGAAGAAGGGGCAAAAGTAGCCATTACTGACCTTAATCTTGAGGGTGCACAAAAACTAGCAGAAGAATTAGGAGAAAATGCAGTAGCTCTTAAACTAGATGTTGCGAATGAAGAGAATTGGATTGAAGTTGTAGCAAAAACAGAAGAAGCATTTGGTCCTATCAATGTGTTAGTAAACAACGCAGGAATTGGTATCTTCAAAACATTAGAAGAACTAACTGTAAAAGATTTTGAATTAACATTTAAGGTAGATGAGCTTGGTGTATTCTTAGGAATGCAAAAAGTATTGCCTTCAATGAAAAAAGCTGGTGTAGGTTCTATTGTTAATATTTCATCTGTAGACGGTTTGGTGAGTGCGCCAACGGCAATTGCATATAGTGCTTCTAAACATGCGGTAACTGGTATGACAAAAGGTGCAGCTGCAGAGCTTGGGCAACATAACATCCGAGTAAATTCTGTACATCCAGGAATTATCAAAACACCTATGGCAGATCAACCAGATGTTGAAGAATACCTGAAACAACTTGAACAAGATATTCCATTAAGAAGAAGAGCAGAAGTGGAAGAAGTATCTAATTTAGTAGTATACCTTGCTTCTGATGATTCTAGCTATTCTACTGGTGCTCAATTTGTAGTAGATGGCGGAATGATTTCTGACTTATAATACATATAAAAAACCCAAAAAAGGTACAACTAGCGAATCCACTAGTTGTACCTTTTTTGTAATATATTATTGATTGTCCTCTAACTAAGAACCTTACTTCTGTGTTTCGACTTTGTCACTGAATCTCTTGAATAACCTTTTCTAAGAATTCACCCATACGCTTAACGGCTGACTCTGAAAAATCAAAATCGACGCCAGTTTCTTGGTAAATAGCAGCGATGGATTGATTGTAATCCGCACTCGCTCCTTTTTTAAAGGATTCGATCGCTTGCTCAGGGTCTTTCTGATAATTCTCAAGTAATTGTAGAGCACCAAGCATAGACATAGAGTACTCGATATTATAGAAAGGTACTTCGAAATAATGAAGGGTACCTGCCCAGCTCATACCAATTTCTGCCTCGAATCCAGAAGTGTCAACAGGGTTTAGGCCATAACGTTTTGAGATTTCATAGTATTTTTCATCACGCTCTTTGGCGGTATGATTAGGGTTTGTATACATCCAATGCTGGAAGAGGTCTCCTGACAATGGACCGTATAACATTGTGAATGCACGTCTTAACTCTTCACGCTGTGCGCTCTTAAAATCCTCTTCTTCTGGATAAAAACGATCTAGCTTATCCAATAAGAGTAATTCCATCCCGTGGGAATACAGTTCAGCTACTTCCATACGTTGCTGGTAATCTTCAGTTGGGCCATGTTCAGAAAATTGAAGGTACCCATTCACCGCGTGTCCCATCTCATGAATTAATGCAATCAGTGAAAAGAAAGATGGACTGAAGTTGGCAAAGACAAAAGTATCGCCTGAAACAGGTAAGGAGGTACAGAAACCACCAGGGCTTTTACCTTTTCGATCTCCTAAATCTAGTAACCCATGCTCTCTCATGTACTCGAAACGGTCTTTAAAATATGGATCGGTTTGCCCTAGCATCTCAGAAACGCCATCCATAAGAGTAGACACCTCGGAGTATGGTGGGTTTTTCATCAACTTTGCTGTGTTATCCCATGGACGATACGTATCGACACCAAGCTTTGTCTTAAAAACATCTGCTAGTCGATTCCAAGCTGGGATAATATGTTTCTCGACGTTTTCATGAAAGTCATAGCAGTCTTGGACACTATACTCACGATTCTTGACCACAAACATATAGTCACGATAATTTTCAAAACCTGCATTTAAAGCAATTTGATGACGTAGCTTAACCAACTCATCCATGATGGCATCCATATCGGACTTGATTTGACGATAAGCTGCCATCATCGCGTGATATGCTTTTTCTCTGACGTCCCTGTCTAGGTTGTCAAGTTGGGATTGGATAAACGGAAAAGGCTTTTCTTCTCCTTCCCATTCAACGGTTAACCCTCCCATAATCTCACTATACTTCGTACAGAGCTCTTGTTCTTTAACCATTAAAGGAATGTTTTCTTCTCTGAACAATTTAACTTTAGACTCACGAACGCGTCGCATTAGGCCGTAACGGTCTTCATCTAATTCATCTATGTAAGGAGAGTTGATCACTTTCTCATTTAATTTTGCTTCGTATTTCATTAGAAGGGGTTGAATAACTTGCTGATCGTGAAGATACGTTGCTTTAATGTCCGCATCCTCCGTATTTCGATAGAAGTCAACTTGGTGACCCGTAGCCGCCTCTATTATTTTAACCATTAAATCCTTTTCATCTTTCAACCAGTTTTCTAGGTCAGAACCGGATGTAATCGGAGCATCAAGCAAACTCTGAATCTGAGATTCGACTGCTTCTACATCTTTTAAATCAATTAATTCCTTATAATAATTGTGCTTACTAACTTGTGTCATGGACAACTCTCCCCATTTAAATTGTTTAAATTATCTCAATAATAATAGTATAGCTTTTTAGTTATTAATTCTAGTTTTTTAATGGGTTCACTTTAATCAAATACATAAAATTCATCGTTGAGCTTTTTATAAGAGTAGTATATTATTGTATAAGCAAAATGTTATATAAGTGAATCCTTATGTAGGGAGGAGAAGACTGAATGGAGAACATTGAATTAATGGCAAAACAGCTGAAGGCTGTAAGTGACCCCAACCGCTTAAAGCTATTAGCATGTCTTAAAAAAGGGGAAGTCTGTGTTTGTGATTTTGTTGGTGTTTTGAATATTTCTCAACCGGCAGTTAGTCAACAATTGAAGAAGTTGAAGGACGCTGGAATTGTTGTTGAAAGACCCTCAGGTACATGGAAACATTATCGCTTAAATGATGAGTTGCCTCCATATATTCAGTCTATTATTGATCAATTGCAAGAAATCTCAATTATAAAATGCGATTGTTAATTGATCCGACATCAGGGGGATACTAATACATCTATGTAAGTAGTAGGAGGTTTTAGATTGATATCAGTACTTTTAGCTTCATTTATTTTCTTAATTACACTCGTTTTAGTTATATGGCAGCCTAAGGGTTTATCCATCGGTTGGTCTGCTTGTGGTGGAGCCGTCTTAGCCCTGCTTGTAGGAGTGGTAGATTTTAAGGATGTAGTCGATGTTACATCTATTGTTTGGAACGCCACATTAGCGTTCATTGCTATTATTATTATTTCTTTAATCTTAGATGAAATTGGTTTTTTTGAATGGTCAGCACTACACATGGCACGAGCGGCAAAAGGCAGCGGGGTTCGGATGTTTGTGTATGTATCTATACTAGGCGCGTTGGTTGCAGCCTTATTCGCAAATGATGGAGCTGCTTTAATTTTAACTCCTATTGTATTAGCGATGGTACGAAACCTAAACTTTAATGAAAAAATGGTATTTCCTTTTATCATGGCAAGTGGATTTATTGCAGATACAACATCACTTCCTCTCGTTGTAAGTAACTTAGTTAACATCGTATCTGCCGACTTTTTTGGTATTGGATTTGTAGAGTTTGCTTCAAGAATGATTGTTCCAAACTTCTTCTCATTAGTTGCTAGTATCTTGGTTTTATATCTATTTTTCCGTAAAAGTATTCCAACGAATTATGATATGACTCAATTGAAGAAACCAACAGAAGCAATCCGTGATATGAAAATGTTTCGACTATCCTGGGCTGTGTTAGGGATACTACTTATTGGGTACTTTGCAAGTGAATTTACAGGAATTCCTGTATCCATTATCGCAAGTATAGTAGCCATCTTCTTCTTACTTATGGCAAAAAGAAGTAATGCTGTAAATACCAGGTCTGTTATAAAGGGAGCACCTTGGAATATCGTATTTTTCTCAATTGGTATGTATGTAGTTGTTTATGGACTTCGAAATGAAGGACTTACGGATATATTGTCTGATCTTATTCAAGCTACAGCTGATCAAGGTCTTTTTGCAGCAACAATCGGAATGGGATTCATTGCGGCGATTCTGTCTTCAATCATGAATAACATGCCGACAGTCATGATTGATGCTTTGGCAATCGCAGATACGAATACGACTGGAGTAATAAGAGAGGCACTAATTTATGCAAACGTGATTGGTTCAGATTTAGGACCAAAAATTACGCCTATTGGGTCTCTTGCGACATTATTATGGTTACATGTTCTTTCACAAAAAGGTGTCAAAATCTCATGGGGTACGTATTTCAAAACAGGTATCATACTAACTATTCCAACATTGTTCATTACGTTAGTTGGATTATATATTTGGTTACTTATTATTCATTAAACAAAAAAGGAGATTTCGATTATGTCAAAAAAAACAATTTACTTTTTATGTACAGGTAACTCATGCAGAAGCCAAATGGCAGAAGGATGGGGAAAGAAGTATTTAGGTGATGAGTGGAACGTACTAAGTGCGGGGATAGAAGCACATGGTTTAAACCCAAATGCGGTAAAAGCAATGAAAGAAGTAGGTATTGATATTTCAAACCAAACTTCAGATATTATTGATAATGAAATCCTAAACAATGCTGATTTTGTGGTGACTCTATGCGGAGATGCAGCAGATAAATGTCCAATGACACCACCACATGTTAAACGAGATCATTGGGGCTTTGATGATCCTGCAAAAGCAGAAGGAACAGATGAAGAAAAATGGGCAGTATTCCAGCGAGTTCGTGACCAAATCGGTGAAAGAATCAAACGTTTTGCTGAAACTGGTGAATAATAAAGTCAAAAACCAAGAGGATTTTCTCTTGGTTTTTTTGAATAATAACAGTGACAGATAATTCTTTGAATGGGAAAATAAATAAGGTACAAGCTCCTCAAAGGCATTTGTCCCCTTTTATTATTATCCTCAGTTCCTAGAATGCTCCAATCTGCTTATGTGAAAAAAATCATGTTAAAACGAATCCAATCCTTCAAAAGTGTCACAGTAACAGCCGCAAAAAATCCGCCCTTTTCAAAGAGAAATTTAACTCGTTTCAACACCTACAAATCAAAACTTATAAATCCCATTTTAACAACAGCACAAAAAGAAGGTAGTATAAGAGTGTTATTTGGTTAATGTCAGTTGAGACTATTACAGAACTGTATTACGAATGCTTAGACTCCTTATTGGTTACTTGCTTTAATTTCCCTCGAATCTCAACCAACCCTATGAAAGTCTGATTTCCCCTAAAATTGATTTCCCTTTTTTAGAACACAAGATGATGCTGTATTGTTATATTGTTCTCGTGGTATGTATAGAATAATGTTATAATATGATTAGAATAATGTTATAAGGGAGAATCTTATGAATATCAAACCTTCAACAACAATTCGCCAAGACTATAATGGATTTTCAAAATATTGTCATGAATTAGATGAACCAGTGGTACTCACTCGTAATGGTGAAGCTGATTTGGTCGTGATGAGTCATGAAACATTCAGAAGAATGGAAGCAAGATATAAACTCCAATCCAAGCTTTTGGTTGCAGAAAAGCAGGTTGCGGAAGGCGCAAAATTAGTAAATCATGATGATGTAATCGAAACCATTCGGAGAAAAATTAATGCAGCAAAAGAAAGAAATTAAATATACTCCTTCTGCAATAGACGATATGGATGAAATCTTTTCCTATATTTCACACGATAATGTTGCCGCTGGCGAAAGACTCCTTGAAAATCTAGATTTCCAAATAGAAGGCCTTGCTGAATTTCCTTATATAGGTACAGTGCTTTCTGAGGAGAAATATACTCTAGTTGGACGGGGCTTTCGATTTATAGTAGTACCTCCATATCTGATTTTTTATAAAATAATGGATGATTCAATTATTATTCATAGGATATTACATGGGAGAAGAGATTTTCTTCGTGAACTATTTGATGATTTTCAAAAGGAAAAGTAAATTACCTCTGTATGTATATGTCCACAATATAAAAGAAGATATAGCTTCTTTCATAACACAAATTTACGATGTGGATGTAAAGTATGTAGTCGAAATTATAAAAGCCTAGTCTAAGAGCGGGCTTTTGTTTATCATTTATAATCTACGGGACGTCATAGTGAAGGTAGAATGCAAATAGTAACTCAATAAGGAGAACGCAATGAACAATTATAAATTAACGATTCAATATGATGGTGGCCGTTACAAGGGGTGGCAACGCCTTGGGAATAGTGACAATACAATTCAAGGTAAAATTGAAAATGTATTAACAGAGATGGCAGGAGAAAAGATCGAGATCATTGGATCAGGTAGAACAGATGCAGGAGTACATGCTCTTGCTCAAATCGCTAATTTTAAAATGCGTAAAGATGCAACCGAAGAAGATGTCCAGCAGTATCTAAATAGATATCTTCCTAATGACATTAGTGTTGTGGATGTAACACTAACACATGACCGATTTCATGCTCGCTATAATGCGAAGGATAAAACCTATTTATATAAGATTTGGAACAAGCAGTACTCACATCCCTTCATGCGAAAGTACAGTATGCATGTGGAGGAAAAGCTTGATGTTGAAAAAATGAGAAGGGCATCTCACTATTTTCTTGGCAAGCATGACTTTACTTCCTATTCCAACGCAAAGTCGAAGAAAAAGTCCATGGTGCGTGAAATATACTCACTTGAGATAGCTGAAAATGAGGGCTTTATTGAAATCAAAGTGCGAGGCAATGGCTTCCTATACAATATGGTGAGAAAAATTGTAGGAACGTTAATTGAAGTTGGATTAGGAGAGAAAGATGCTGCATCCATTCCGAGTATTCTCGAATCAAAAGAAAGAATTCAAACAGGTCGTCTGGCGGATGCAGAAGGGTTGTATTTGGAGAAGGTTGGGTTTTAAACTATCACCTTTTGATACAGCGTTTATTAATGGTAAAACTGTGAGAGGCCGAAGAGAGGGATTTGATAGTGATAAAAATCGGAGTTATTGGACTTGGAGATATTGCCCAAAAAGCGTATCTTCCCGTTTATAGTGGATTAAAGGAAATAGAGTTTCATTTTTACACAAGAAACCAAGAAAAGTTACAAGCGATTGCTGACCAGTATCGGTTTGAACATATACACACAAATCTTGAATCTCTGGTGGAGAGTGGAATTAAGGGAGCGTTCGTCCATTCAGCGACATCTTCACATGAAGAAATTGTTGAGATGCTTCTTCATCATGGAATCCATGTGTTTGTGGATAAGCCAATTACAAACAACTATGAAAGTGCTAAGAGATTAGTTGAACTGGCGGAGGATCGAGGTCTTATTCTTATGGTCGGGTTTAATCGTAGATTTGCCCCTTCGTATGTAAGTTTAAAAGAAGCATCAGATCCGAATATGGTGCTGGTTCAGAAAAACCGAAATAATTTGCCTGGTGAGCCAAGAACGTTTATTTTTGATGACTTTATCCATGTAGTAGATACGATGAGGTATTTATTCCCTCACCCGATTGAAGATTTAATCGTGAATGGCCGTCTGGAAAATGGATCTTTATATCATGTTGTCTTTCAATTAGTATCGAAAAGTGGCACGGCAATCGGCATTATGAATAGGGATAATGGAACAACTGAGGAGATTGCCCAAGTTATGGGGCCGTTGGAGAAACGTACGGTCACCAATGTATCCAATCTGGTTATTTCGAAGGGATTGGAAAATAGTGAAGTTCGTAGCAGTGATTGGGAGCCAACCTTGGTTAAAAGAGGGTTCGAGCAAATGGTAAACGATTTTATTCACGCCATCAGCACAAATTCAGAACCTCTCATTTCTGCACGAGATGCATTGAAAACACATGAAATTTGTGAAGAAATTCTAAAGAAATTAGCGGAAAAGAAGTAGTAGTATACAAATATGCTGCATAGGATAAATAAAAGGCACCACTCCTTAAGGATTGGTGCTTTTTAGCGTGTGAGCAGCATGGATTATGCAGTGGAAACAAATAATAAAATTTTATTTTACCTTATAGCAAATTGGGTTGTCAACAATAAATTTGTGGTTTTTACAAAAAAATGTTACAATACTCTTACAATTGTTTTTTTGACTAAAGGAAAAGTCGTGTGGGCTTTAAAAGGTAAGTTATTTGAATGAATAATCGGTAGGTACTAGTATCTGAATATTTATTCTACAAGGAGGACTAGAATAATGAATCTAATCAATAAGAAAGTTACACACAAGCGTTTTGGCATGGGAAGTGTCGTTGATCATAATGACTCAAGTATTGAAATACATTTTGAATCGGAAAATAAAAAATTTGTTTTCCCTGATGTATTCGCAAAGCACCTAAAACTGCATGATAAAAATATCGCGAATTCTCTTGAAAAATTGATACGAGAGAAGCAAGCGGAACTTAAGCAGGAAGAAGAGAAGAAGGAAGAGGCAATTAAATTACAACGAAAAAAACACGAACTTCGTTTGGAATATGAAAAACTTATGAAAAATCATAAGCTTCATCCGGAATCTCAAATGGTTTTCTGGTGTGACACCGAAGAACAGGCTAGTTCTCTTTCTGAGTGGAAGGTTTTTTCAGGTTTGATTAAAAGTGGTGTAAATAAAGGAAAGCCCAACAAACCTATCCGTCTACACCAAAATAGCGCTGTTCTTTTAACATCAGTTGATTCTAGTAAGCCTGAAAAAGACAGACGTATCTTAGGCGTGTATATGGTGAGTGAAGGCTTTATTGGTAAGCTTTGTGAAGACGGAAATATTCCTGCACATTCAAAATACAGACTCCAACTTACAGAACAAGAATCGGATCAGATGCTTTTCTGGAACTATTACGTAAATGAAAAGCTTCCTCACAGGATGACTTGGAATACAGGTAAATACCGCTATTTTGAGAATCTGTGGATGGCTCAAATTTTACGTGATATCGTATCGTTGAAAAGTGACTCACGGGAAAAAGAGCTTGCACAACAGTTCTTTGAACACTTTTGTAAAATCAACCAGATAACAGAGCAAGACTTACCAAAGGCTAATGGCGCTTTAATGCGTAATTAGTGGGTAGCAATAAGAATAAGGCAAACCTACATAATTTACCGCCCATTACTAAATGCGGTTTTTAGCTTATATAAAGCTGTCGCTTGGTTTGAGTTGGTTAATAGGAAAGCAGCTGATATAGAGTGAATCTATACCTTCTGCTTTTTTGTAGTTGTCTTACCTTTTTGACGTGTCTATAAAAAAGCGAGCGAATTCCTTGGCTCTTGAAAACAGCTGAAGTTTTTTCGAAAAAAAGTCAATAAAAGGGGTAAAAAGGAAATACTTAATTGTAAGAGGTTCGAATTCGGAGGATGAAGGTAATGAGTGATGTAAAATTAAGGCCATTAGAACGAGTGGACTTAGGATTTGTCCACAAATTAAATATTAATGCAAACATCATGTCTTATTGGTTTGAGGAGCCATATGAGTCATTTGTAGAATTACAGGATTTATATGATAAACATATTCACGATCAGGGTGAACGAAGATTTATTGTGCAAAAAGGCGATGAAATGGTAGGACTGGTAGAATTAGTAGAGATAGATTATATCCATCGTCGGGTTGAATTCCAAATTATTATTGATCCAAATCACCAAGGACATGGATATGCCAAGTCTGCAACATACTTAGCAATGGACTATGCGTTTTCCGTTTTAAATATGTATAAACTGTATTTAATCGTTGATAAAACCAATGAAAAGGCGATACACATTTATCAAAAACTTGGTTTTCAGTTTGAAGGAGAACTAATCGATGAATTTTTCGTTGGTGGCGAATATCATAATGCAATAAGAATGTGTATGTTCCAACATCAGTATTTTAGTAGGGATTCTTGAGGCTTATTAGAAAAACACGTTTAAAAAATAAATGCCCTATCGTTAGATTATGCGCAGTAGCACCAAATCTGGTAAAAGCATGCATAACCTACATTTGCGCATGCTTTAATAGCACTTTTACTTTAAAACCATTTGCAAATGGATAAACATTCCAAATAATGTCACTTTTGGACCTGTATTTACCTGATATTGGAACTTTCGCATGAAATAATGGCACCCAATCTAGTAAAAGCATGCATAACCTACATTTGCGCATGCTTTAATAGCAATTTTACTTTAAAACCATGCGCAAATGGATAAGTATTCCAAATAATGTCGCGTTTGGACCTATATTTACCTAATATTGGAACATTCGCATGAAATAGTGGCACCCAATCTAGTAAAAGCATGCATAACCTACATTTTCGCATACTTTAATAGTATTTTAACTTTAAAACCATTTGTAAATGGATAAACATTCCAAATAATGCCGCATTTGGACAGAATAGAAAGACTACCTACTATAAAGGCCTATTCCTCCTGCGTGATATATGCAGATGGAATAGGCCACGTTAATTATGCTAATACGAAATGTCCAGGTTTTACTTCCTGTAATGTCTCTTGACTGAAATCAAAACTGGGCAATTCCGACATTTCTTGCTTCAGTTTATTTCTCTCGATTGCAGGGTCCGGAACTGGGACTGTTGCTAGCAGTGATTTTGTGTAAGGATGGAGCGGATTGCCATAAAGTTCTTCACTTTCGGCAAGTTCAATAATCTTACCTGCATTCATAACGGCCACTCTGTCACTGATATGCTTCACCATCGATAGATCATGGGCGATAAATAAGTAGGTTAACCCCAGTTTTTTCTGTAAGTCTTTTAATAGGTCCACGATTTGTGCTTGCATGGATACATCCAGCGCAGATAACGGTTCATCACAAACAATGAATTTTGGATTTACGGCAAGAGCCCGGGCGATACCAATTCGTTGGCGCTGACCACCTGAAAATTCATGTGGGAATCGTTGTGCATGTTCTTTTTCCAGGCCGACAAGCTCTAATAACTCCTCAACGCGAGCCTTCCGTTCTGCCTTGTTTTTCACCAATTTGTGAATATCTAAGGAATGTCCGATAATATCTAGAACCTTCATGCGCGGATTAAGTGATGCATATGGATCTTGGAAGATAATCTGGATTTCCCTGCGAAGTTGCTTTAATTCTTTCTTATTTAGTCGATTGATCGCAATACCCTTATAGAGGATTTCTCCTTCGGTTGCATCTTGCAAGCGTAACAACAGCCTTCCGGTGGTCGATTTTCCAGAGCCTGATTCACCAACGAGGCCCAGGGTTTCGCCCGGTTGAATCGAAAAGCTAATAGAATCGACAGCTTTTAACGTTCTACCTCCGCCTAATGGATAGATCTGCTTTAATTTTCGTACCTCAAGTAAGGGGCGATCTGGATTAATATCTTCTGGTAAATCGAGTTGACCCTTCGGTTGTTTCTTTTCATCTAACCGAGGTAAGGCATTTAATAGTTTTTTTGTATAAGGATGTTGAGGTGAGGAGAATATCTTCTCTGTTGTATTGGTCTCAACGACTTCTCCCTTTTTCATGACAACAACCCGGTCACACATTCCTGCAACAACCCCTAGATCATGAGTGATTAAGATGATGGAAGTGCCGAACTGCTTTTGTATTTTCTTCATCAAACGTAAGATTTGTGCCTGAATTGTTACATCAAGTGCTGTTGTTGGTTCATCTGCAATCAATAACTTCGGTCGACACGCAAGTGCCATGGCAATCATAGCTCGCTGTCTCATACCTCCTGAAAACTCATGAGGGTATTGATTGTACCGTTCTTCTGGGTTTTTAATTCCGACCAGTTGCAGCATTTCGATGGACTGTTGCTTAGCATCTTTTGATGATAGACCTTGATGCTTAATTAAGACTTCGTCGATTTGTTTTCCGACCTTAATGGTTGGATTTAATGAGGACATGGGGTCCTGGAAAATCATACTAATCTCTTTTCCGCGAACTTTCTCCATTTCGTTATCAGTAAAAGAAGAAATCTGTTTACCGTCAAATTCAATAGAACCTTCTTTCATTAATGCTGGGGGGGACGGTAACAGCTTCATAATCGATCGAGCCGTAACGCTTTTCCCAGAACCAGACTCTCCAACTATACCAAGTGTCTCCCCTTTGCGAACGTCGAAGGTAACGCCTTTGACAGCTTCGAAATCTTCATTATTAGATAGGAAAGATATATGCAAATTGTTGACTGTAAGTAATTTTTCCATTGTGAAGTGCCTCTTTTTCTAGTAATTATATATATGAATTTTTTTAAGTTGACATGTAAATGCTTTATCAATATACTTTTATACTGTTACAGGTTTTAATATACACTAAAACAATCGGAATTATCAAGATTTATAATCTCCTAGGGGGGTGAGTATTTGCTTTCTGAACAGGATCGTACAAAAGAACAAATAGATTCTAGATTTGCAAAATACTATCGTATTATTCGTTCACAGCCTTTATTGCATTTTTTCTTTATACTACTTGGGCTTCCTGTTCATTTGGTTACTTGGATTTATTACCAATTTAAATCTACTAACTCGTCTTATAAGCAATTACTCCAAAAAGAGACAGAAGCGATTCAACACTCTGCTACATACGGCGAATGGATTGAGCGTTACGAAGACCAATATAAAAGTAAAAAGCGATATTTCAATGAACCGTTAAATGAGCAAGAGATGCATCGTGAGGCTAGGGAGCTTGCAGATGAACAGGCTGAAGACTTGGCTAAAGCTAGAATGATAGATAGTAACATTAAAGAATCGACCTATCAACAATTCTTTGAAGGGTGTTTAAATAAGCCTTCCTTTATTAGGGTTAGTTTTATACCAGGTATCCTCATGTATTTGTTCTTATGGATTTATTCCAAATATATTCTACGATATATATTCGAGCGCTTACTGATGACGATCTTCGTGATTGTATCGGTAGCATTCTTTGTTTTTACAATTTTGCACTTTTCACCATCGGATCCAGCTGCAAACATTCTAGGGGAAGCAGCTACGATGGAACAGCGAGAGGAATTTAATCGCCAATACGGTCTCGATAGGCCGTATATCGTACAGCTTACGGATGCAATAAAAGGGATCCTAACCTTCGATTTAGGGTTTTCCTATACAGGTAATGAGAACATTGCCGAAAGCATAGCGAATAAGTTTCCTATTACGTTGTTAATTGCCGTATTATCCTTGTTGATGGCTATCATTATAGCGATTCCAGTTGGTATTATATCGGCAGCAAAGCGTAATTCCATTTGGGATTACAGTTTTATGTTTATCGCCCTAATCGGGTTATCGATACCAAATTTCTGGCAGGGATTAGTATTTATTTTAAACTTCTCTATTAAATGGCATTTGTTACCGGCGACCTATTCACCAAAAGACTGGCTCTCCATTATTATGCCGGTTATTGTACTCGGAACAGGTTTGACGGCATCGATTGCTCGGATGACACGTTCATCCATTCTTGAGGTAATCAATGAGGATTACATTGTGACAGCGAAGGCCAAGGGATTGAAGCCTAGAAAGATTTTAATCCAGCATGCTTTAAGGAATGCGATGATTCCAATTATTACTGTGATCGGCTTACAGTTTGGCGGAATGCTTGGTGGTGCCGCAGTTACGGAGAAGGTCTTCAATATAAGCGGATTAGGAAGCTATATAGTGGATAAGCAATTTGTACCTGATATTCCATCAATCTTGGCCGGAGTGGTCTATATCGCAATTACAATTTCTCTTGTAAACCTTGTGGTTGATATAATTTACGCATTATTGAATCCGAGAATTCGTTCTCAAATGAAAAGTTCTTAAGAGGTGAATGAAATGACGCCACAACAGGAGTTTACACTAAAACAATCACAAGATTATAAGAATGCTAATTTCTCTCTGAGTCTTTCATTCGTATTAACGTTGATATTTGCTTTCAACGCCTATGATTTTTCACAAGGGATTTGGAGTGTAGCATGGGTAATTGTATCGGCTGCTTATTTTGTTACAACCATATGGCAAGGTCTCATTGCTCTTCTTCTCAGAAAGGATTTAGTAACCTTCGGGGCTGTTCAGAAGCGCACAAGACTCTTGAGTGCTGTTCAAATACTCAGCATTTTTGTCGGGAATATCTTTACCGCGACATTTGCGTTTCGAATGTTAAAAAAGAAGGACTCGATTGAGTACACGTTTGCCTATTATATGTTTCTTACGCATTTTCTGGTTTTTGCCATTTCACTGTTCAATTTGTTTAAACCATATGTTTCGAATAGTTTCGTGATTACGATGACACTATTACTAGTCGCGATGGTCATAGAGTTCATCCTGATCATCATCCTTGCTAGAACTGATTTAGAAAAGGGTGTAAAACCACTTTTTAAATGGTTTGGTATTATCGTATTTTTGATTGGACTAACAGGTAACTTTTTTGGTTTAATACTTGGCTATAGTTTGGTAATGAAGTCAGTAAGCAGTGATGGATCCACCATTGATAAATGGAATAAATTTTGGTTGAGCATGGCCAATAATTTTACTGCTATGCTTGGGTTTTTATTCGTGTTTTTAATGTTTGCGATCTCAATTGTTAGTTACGGAACCTTTGTTGGTACCTTTGCTACAGACAATGCCTATGATTCACTCCTTTTAGAACCAAGCTTGGCACATCCTTTTGGCACCGATAATTTTGGTAGAGATGTCTTTACTCGAATTATTTTTGGAGCAAGGATTTCCTTGATTGTGGGTCTATTGACAACAGTAATCCCATTAGTAATTGGTGGATTTCTAGGTGCCATCTCTGGTTATTATCAAAAAGCGGTTGATAATATTATTATGAGATTGCTAGATGTGCTGTACGCTGTGCCAGGGATTCTTTTAGCGATTGCGATTATAGCCGCATTTGGATCAAGTACGTTTAATTTAATTATCGCATTAAGTGTTGGTTCTATTCCGACCTATGCGAGAACGATGCGGGCAAATGTCTTGATGGTTTCAAACTTGGAATTTGTTGAAGCAGCCAAAGCGTTAGGAGAAAAAGAATGGAAAATAATCTTTAAACAGATTGTTCCCAATGCCTTTGCTCCGATGATAGTTAAAGCTTCGTTAACAATTGGTACGGCAGTTATTGCGACAAGTTCATTAAGTTTCTTAGGCTTGGGTGTGGAACCACATATTCCTGAATGGGGCAATATACTAAAAATCGGAAGTATGTATCTAGAAACCAACCCATACTTAGCGATTTTTCCTGGTATCGCGATTATTCTATTGGTTCTCTCCTTTAACTTCCTGGGGGATGGTTTACGGGATGCGCTAGATCCAAAATTAGATTCATAGTTTTTACTTTTAAATAACAATACAAAACGAAATGAGGTTCAATACTAATGAAGAAATTAGGTTTTCTACTACTAGCACTTATGCTGCTTTTAACAGGCTGTCTTCAAACTGAATCAGATGTAAGTGATGATGCTAAATCAGATTCAAAAGGGGAAGCACCAACGATTGAAATTTTAGGAATGGCAACAAGCGAAGATGATATGAACATTTTACGTGACCAGTTAACAAAAAGTGGTTTCAGTGTAAAATTAAATATCCAACCAGATTACGGCAGCTTTACTGCACAAAAAGAAGCGGGTAATTTTGATCTAGCAGTAAGTAGCTGGACAACTGTTACGGGTAACCCAGATTACGCCGTTCGTTCCTTATTTACTTCTGACGGTGATAATAGCTTATTCGCTGATGAAAAAGTGGATGAATTAGTTGAAAAAGCAGCTACTCAATTACCAGAAGAATACCAAGAAACATACAAAGAATTAGAACAACACGTTGTTTTAGATAATGCCTATATTGTACCGCTATTTACTTCCTATAAAGCGCAAGCTGTTAACGAACAATTGATAGATGAATCAACTGTTCGTCTACCAAAATCAAGAGCGGCAGTGTGGGAAAAATATGATTTCAAAGATCAATCAAAACGTGATAGTGAGGCGTTGATTGTACATCAGGCTATTGGCTCGTTAACTTCTTTAGACCCAATCAAAGGTAATGATGGTTCAATCAATACATTAAATACAAATATGTATGTACGTTTAGTAAACCTAACTGATGATGACCAAGTAGTATCCGATGGTTCTCTTTCTCTAAATCATGCGATTGCTGAAGGAAGCGAAGACTACTACTTCTTACTTCGTGATGATATTAATTTCGCGGCTGTAAGTGATAATAAAGCAGTTGATACGGGTGAACGTGTTGGAGCAGAAGATGTTGTCTTTTCTCTAAACCGTGCAAAGGATTCAAAATCTGTTCCTGACCACCGTACATTCAGTCTGCATGAAAACATGGAAGAAATCTCGATCGTGACTGATGCAAGCGAGCTTGATGGAAAAACGGCAGATGGCAAAACAATTCGTGAAGCACTAGAAGATGGAATTGGCCAAGAAATCTCTCAATTAGTATCAGATAAAACAAAAGCAGATAACAATTCTGGTGTGTATCAGGTTGTGAAAGTAACAACTGTGAACCCATTCCCACAGGTATTGAATTATTTAGCTCACCAATCTGCTGGTATCGTTTCACAAAAACAAGTGGAAAGCATCAATACGTATGATGTAGCAAGCTTTGATATTAATAAAGATATCCCTTATGGAGATCAACGAACTGTAACAGAAGGGGCAAGCTACGATAATCATCTATATGCGAGTGGCCCATATATCTTAACTTCTAAAAATGATTATGAAGCACATTTTGTTAAAAACCCTGCTTATATGGCTGGAACCGAAAATGAACCGAACATCTCTGAAGTTGTTGTGAAGTTCATCCAAGATTCAGACAGTGCTTTATCTGCATTACGTAACGGAGAAATTCATATTTTAAATGGTGTACCTGAAACAAAATATGATCTTGTAAACGAAGATGAAAAATTAACACTTCAACAAAACAAGAGTAATGGAGTTTCTTACCTTGCATTCAATATGAATGGCCGTGAAGTGTCAGAAAGCGCAGCATTACGTAAGGCAATTCTTTATTCTGTGAACCAAGAGGAATTCATTACGTTCTACCAAGGTAACAAAATGAAGGCTGTTTCAACAGTAAGTCCTCTAGTTAACACAGGTTTAGAAGTTGTTGCCGATAGTGCAAAAGCAAAAGAATTTTTGAATGAGTATTTGAGTAAATAAGTTAGGTTAAAATGATGAAGTGCCCGTCTCTTGTGTGGTTTGAATAAGAGGCGGGCACTTTTGTGGTTTAGACATGTGGTAAGGGGCGCGTGGCTTTATATTGGATGTTAATCATTTGAGCGTGTGCTTAATGCATGCGAATGTTGGTTATGCGCATGGTTTTAACACATTTTTCTTTTAAAAAGATGTAGAAATGGAAAATAATAAGATTTTTGATCAATGTGTAGGCCATATTTTCCAAGTCCTGGAACTAGCGCGTGCGGAATTACCAACCGACCCATCGAAAGCATGCGAATAGTGGATTTGCGCATGGTTTTAACACTTTTTTCTTTTAAAAAGATGTGAAAGTGGAAAATAATAACTTTTTTTGATCAATGTTGAGGCTATGTTTTCCAAGTCCTGGAACTTGCGCATGCGGAAATACCAACCGACCCATCGAAAGCATGCGAATAGTGGATTTGCGCATGGTTTTAACACTTTTTTCTTTTAAAAAGATGTGAAAGTGGAAAAAAATAACATTTTTGATCAATGTGTAGGCCGTATTTTCCAAGTCCTGGAACTAGCGCATGCAAAGTTACCATCCGACCCATCAAGTACATGCGAATGTTTCGTTTAATCTCAAAAATATCTCGGAACAAAACTGGATGACCTATTATAAAATCCAATCTGGTGAAAATAAACAGTTTCAATCTGTTTGATAAAAAGTGTGGAATCATGATATAAGTGTAAAAGATGATATTTTGGGAGTAGGTGTAACCTAGCATCCCATAATGAGAGGATTTGAATGAAAGATGAACGAAAATTTCTGGCGTGAATTACCACGGCCATTTTTTATACTAGCACCCATGGAAGACGTGACAGATGTTGTCTTTCGGCATGTCGTTAGTAAAGCGGCGAGACCAGATGTGTTTTTTACGGAGTTTACAAACACGGACAGTTACTGTCATCCAGAAGGACAGCAAAGTGTACGAGGACGTTTGACGTTTACAGAAGATGAACAACCTATTGTGGCACATATATGGGGCGATAAACCTGAACACTTCCGGAAAATGAGTATCGGTATGGCTGAACAAGGTTTTCGGGGTATCGATATCAATATGGGCTGTCCTGTAGATAATGTGATTGAGGATGGAAAAGGATGCGGACTGATTCGTCGTCCAGAGGTTGCAGCTGAATTAATCCAAGCAGCAAAAGCAGGTGGATTGCCTGTAAGTGTGAAAACAAGGCTTGGTTTCGCAGAAGTTGACGAATGGCGTGACTGGCTCACACACATATTGAAACAAGACATTGTTAATTTATCGATTCATTTGCGTACAAGAGAGGAAATGAGCAAAGTGGATGCTCATTGGGAATTGATACCGGAGATCAAGAAACTTCGTGATGAGGTGGCCCCAAATACTCTTTTAACGATTAATGGCGATATTCCTGATCACCAAACGGGTATGAAGCTCGCTCAACAATACGGTGTGGATGGAATTATGATAGGGCGAGGGATTTTTAAAAACCCGTTTGCCTTTGAGAAGGAACCAAGAGAACATAGCAGTGAGGAATTGCTTGAACTTCTGCGATTGCATCTTGATCTTTTTGACGAGTATGCACATTTGCAGTCACGTTCTTTGGGACAACTTCGTCGCTTTTTTAAGATTTATGTTAAGGGATTTCGAGGGGCAAGTGAGTTAAGAAACCAGTTGATGAGCGCAAAGTCAACGGATGCAGTGCGCGAATTACTAGATGAGTTTCAGTCGGAGTCTTGATCTTGATGCAACGGGGAACAGTAAACTAGTGTCTTACAGATAGGCATTACAAATTTCACTATAGAATTAATATTTTCCCGGATTGCTTCAAAGGAATCCGGGATTTTTTTTCGTCCGCCACTATTTGATTGAACGACTAGAGATGAGGCATAATAAAAACGATTATTAGAGGCACAAGAATGAGAGTGATTAGGTTTGATTGATATTAGTAAAATTATTCAAGGGAAAAGTTTAACGGATTTAGACGTTCAAATCGTTAAATATATCGTAAGTAATATTGATAATGTTTTACAAAAAGGAGTACGTGAAATTGCTAAAGAGAATTTCACATCGCCTGCTACTGTTATTCGCTTATCGAAAAAGTTAGGCTATACCGGATTTGTGGATATGTATTATCAACTCTTACCAATGATTAAGAAGGTAGAGGTACCCCAAAATGGTGAAACAGAAGACTTTTTGCAGATAACTCAATCTGATTTTTTAACCCTAAATTCAATAGAAAATATTGAAACATTTATCAGGAAAGTTTTACAACTAGAGCAGAAATATATATTTATATATGCCACCGGTTTTTCATCCATAGCTGCAGAGTATTTTTATAAAAAACTATTAGTATTAGGTCGGAAAACAATTATTGCCAGCGCTACTGATTCAGTTGGCATATTTGAAAATAACCTTGAGGATATCGGGGCATTAGTTGTTATATCAAAGTCGGGTGAGACACAAACTGTAATTGATAAGTTGCATGCAGCCAAAGAACATCATGTGTTTACTGCATCTTTCACGAAGGAAACGGAGAATCGTATTGCCGAACTATCTGAATTAAATTTTAAAATTTCGGATGACAATAAGCTAGATGATCGAAATATGCTGCCAAACAGCTTCTTTCCTAAAATGCTATTGCTATTTGAATTCATTCTTAAGCAGTATGTTGAGAATCTAAGCGCGAAAAAGAATAGTAACCAATGAAACGTGTTTCAATATGTGAAACACGTTTTTAATCATGCTGAAACTATCGACTATAAAACGCTTGCATTGTATTCTAAACGTGTCGAAAGAAATTAAGTGATGTAGGAGGTGCGGCTAAATGAAAGCTCAATTGATGGAAGGTATGCAGCGCTTTTCAAAAGCGATGTTCATTCCAGTGCTTATTTTGCCGATTGCAGGTATATTAATTGCTCTAGGAAATTTATTTACAAATGCAAGGTTATTAGAAGTTATTCCATTTTTAGATAATCCTATTACGACTGGCTTCGGTTCAATATTAACCGGATCGCTTGTTTCGATACTTGGAAACTTGGGACTGATTTTCTGTGTTGGTATTACTGTAGGGTTAGCTAATAAGGAAAAAGCAGTTGCTGGTTTTACAGCTTTGTTAGGTTATTTGGTATTTGTGAATGCGATGAATCGTTTTATGGACCTAAGCGGGGTATTGTTCCAAGGTGACTCCCTGCAAGGTACTGGACAAACTCTTGTTTTAGGTGTTCAAATCCTTGATATGGGCGTTTTTCTCGGAATTATTCTTGGGATTGTAACCGCTCTCGTTCATAACAGATTTGTTGATATAGAATTTAACGGTGCTTTCCAAATCTACGGTGGATCTCGTTTTGTTTTTATTGTACTCATTCCAGTAGTTGTACTTTTATCCATCGCTCTAACGTATATTTGGCCGTTCTTCCAAGGTGGCATTAACAATCTTGGTACGCTTATAAATCACAGTGGTAGCTTTGGGATATTCTTATACGGTATGTTGGAACGTTTATTAATTCCAACTGGGCTGCACCACTTAATCTATACACCATTTTTATACACTTCATTAGGTGGTGTAGCAGAGGTTGGTGGACAAGTCTTTGAAGGTGCTAGAAATATTTACTATGCGGAGATAGCAGATCCAACTGTAAAACAGCTTTCGTCATCCGTTGTTTGGGATGCACGTGGTATTTCAAAAATGTTTGGTCTAATTGGTGCTTGTTTAGCGATGTATCATACGGCAAGGCCTGAAAACAAGGCAAAGGTTAAGGCAATTTTGATTCCTGCCGCCGTTACTTCTTTTATCGCTGGTGTTACAGAACCAATTGAATTCTCGTTCATGTTCGTTGCACCATTACTATTTGTTGTACATGCTGCTTTAAGTGGCTTAGCAATGGTGACATTTAGTCTCTTAGATGTAAGAGCAATTGGGCCGAACGGTATGATTGACTTCCTGTTGTTCAATTTACCACTTGGAATCGAAAAAACAAGCTGGCCTATGTACATTTTAATCGGTTTAGTCTTCTTTGTTATCTACTATGTCCTATTCCGCTTCTTAATTCAGAAATTTAACTTCAAGACAGTCGGAAGAGAAGAAGAAGGCCAAGAGACAAAATTATATACGAAGAAGGATCTAAAGGAAAAGCAAAGCCAAGAAAAAACTGGAACCTCTGGTTCGCAAGGTTCAACTGGTATTGCTCCAGTAATTGTGGATGCTTTAGGTGGAGCAAGTAACATTCAAACAGTAACAAATTGTTATACTAGGCTTCGTTTAACGTTGGATAATCCAGAGATGGTTAATGAGGAAGTCTTGAAACGTGAAACAGGTGCCAGTGGAGTTGTAATTAAGGATAAAAATGTTCAGGTTGTTTATGGCCTACAGGTGACAACGGTAAGAAAAGCTGTTGACAGCTATTTAGGATTAACAACAGACGAATAAACAAGTATTAAAAAAACAAAGAATGCTAGAAGGGAATGGAGAAAATGAAAAAGTTTTCAGTTGTAATTGCAGGTGGAGGAAGTACCTATACGCCGGGCATTGTTATGATGTTATTAGATAATCTAGACCGTTTTCCACTTCGAAAATTAAAATTATATGATAATGACAGTGAAAGACAAGCAGTTTTAGGGGAAGCAATTGAGGTTGTTCTAAAAGAAAATGCACCAGATATTGAATATTGTTTTACAACTGACCCAGAAGAGGCATTTACTGATATCGATTTCTGTTTTGCTCATATCCGTACAGGAAAATATGAAATGCGCGAAAAGGACGAGAAAATACCATTAAAGCACGGTGTTGTTGGACAAGAAACGTGCGGACCTGGTGGGATTGCATATGGGATGAGAAGCATCGGTGATATGATTGAGCTAATCGACATTATGGAAAAATATTCTCCAGAGGCGTGGATGTTAAACTACTCGAATCCGGCATCCATTGTAGCAGAAGCTTGCCGCGTTCTTCGTCCAGATTCTAAAGTGTTAAATATTTGTGATATGCCTGTGGGCACACTACGCAGAATATCACATATTATAGGCAAGGACCCACAAGACTTAGAAGTACGTTACTTCGGCTTAAACCACTTTGGTTGGTGGACAAGTGTAAAAGATAAGGAAGGCAACGAATATCTTCCGCAAATTCGCGATTATGTAGCTGAGAACGGATATCTAACTCAAAAAGAAGTAGATACTCAGCATACTGATGCAAGTTGGCAGGAAACACATAAAAAGGCCAAAGACCTACTAGCGGTCGATCCTAGATTCTTGCCAAATACGTATTTAAAATATTATTTATACCCTGATTATGTAGTAAAAACTTCAAATCCAGATTACACAAGAGCGAATGAAGTTATTGCGGGTAGAGAAAAGACGGTCTTTTCAACAGCAAGAACAATCATTGAAAGAGGAACAGCGGAAGGCTGTGAATTTGAAATGGGTGCACATGCGACATTCGTTGTTGATTTAGCCCGTGCAATTGCATTTAATACACATGAAAGAATGTTATTAATTGTTGAAAACAATGGTACAATTGCTAACTTTGATGATGATGCTATGGTAGAAGTTCCGTGTATTGTCGGCAATAACGGTCCAGAACCATTGAGCCAAGGAAAAATTCCTGAATTCCAAAGAGCGTTAATGTACCAGCAAGTAACCGTTGAAAAATTAGTTGTACAGGCTTATGTAGAAGGAAGTTACCAAAAGTTATGGCAAGCTTTAACACTTTCAAAAACAGTACCGAGCGCAAAAGTAGCGAAAGATATCTTAGATGATTTAATTGAAGCTAACAAAGGTTACTGGCCGGAGTTAAACTAATAAATCAAACACTCAGCATTGTGTAGCTTTGTAGTTACTTTAAGAGTTAACTAGAAAAATAGAATATTAAGCTAAAGGGCTGTCATCAAAAGTCATAATCAATGATTTTTCGGACAGCCCCTTTATATATATAAGCCTTTTAAGTGCTATTATACATGTAAAGATATATAGCAATCCTCATATAATACCTCCATTTTACTTTTCTCATGAACTACCTTCATCCCTTTAACTTCCTTTTGTTACGTCTAATCTTATGGTTACGAATAAAGTATGATTCAATGAATGAAAAACAGTGGCAATATAGAAACTATATTCAAATATATATAGTGGGATTTTGAAAGGATGTATCAAATGGAGTTTTATCGTCAGGATAAAGAGGATGTATTACAGTCCCTGGAATCCTCTATGAATGGACTGGGACAGGAAGAGGTAAAAAGTCGGCTCGAGAAAGATGGCTATAATGAAATTAAAGATCGAGAGAAAGTGCCAACTTGGAAGCTCTTTATAGAAACGTTTAAAGACCCGATGGTACTTGTTTTATTAATCGCAGCAGGAATTCAAGTGGCTTTAGGGAGTCTCGTTGAATCGCTCATTATTTTGCTCGTGATTATTTTAAATTCAATCATTAGTGTTGTTCAAACGAAGAAGGCAGAAAGCTCGTTGGAAGCATTGCGAAGCATGTCAGCTCCTGAAGCGAAGGTCATTAGGAAGGGAACCAAACAAAAGATACCAGCACGTGAATTGGTTCCTGGAGATATTGTGCTATTAGAAGCTGGTGATTATGTCCCTGCGGATGGCCGAATTTTACAGGGAGCATCTTTAAAAGTTAACGAAGGAATGCTTACAGGAGAGTCTGAAGCGGTTGAGAAAAATTCCGACACGATCTTAGATGACGCTCCTTTAGGGGACAGGCTCAATGTGGTATATAGTGGTTCCCTTGTTGTTTATGGTAATGGTACCTTTGTGGTTACAGGAACAGGGGAAAAGACGGAGATTGGTAAAATCGCGGATATGCTTAATAAAGCAGAGCAAAAACAAACTCCGCTGCAAAGAAAGCTTGAACATTTTAGTAAAAGGCTCGGAATTGCTATTTTAATTTTGAGCATTCTTATTTTTGCATTACAAGCTGGTCGAATTTGGTTTGGTGCCGATAATGTTGATATGGGAACAGCACTTTTAAAAGCATTAATGTTTTCGGTGGCTGTTGCTGTTGCTGCCATACCTGAAGCGTTATCTGCAATCGTTACGATTGTACTTTCAGTTGGGACCAATAAAATGGCGAAACAACATGCAATCATTCGAAAACTGCCTGCCGTAGAGACTTTAGGTTCAGCAAGTGTGATTGCTACCGACAAAACAGGGACGTTAACACAAAATAAAATGACTGTTACTGATTATTTTGTGCCTGGAAACTCGAACAAGCAGTTAAATGGGAATCCGGAAAGTTGGAGTGCATCAGAAAAACTGTTAGTTCAAATCGCCGTCCTCTGTAATGATTCCTATATTAATAACGAGGGGAAAGAAATTGGTGACCCTACTGAAGTGGCACTGATTCATTTTGCCAATCAGAACAACAAAGACTATGAGGAGATTAGGAAAACCTACCCGCGAGAAGAGGAGCTTCCTTTTGACTCTGATCGAAAATTAATGTCCACTGTTAACACAATTGATAATGAACGATTGATGTTAACGAAGGGTGGGCCAGATGTCATGTTCTCCCGAGCAAGTCATGTGCTAATTGATGGAAAGGAAGAGCCTCTAACAGAGGAAAGACTTAATGAATTACAACAGGAAAATGAGAGCTTTTCACGTCAAGCCCTAAGGGTATTAGCTTATGGTTATAAAAAGCTGCCAAAGGACCAGCAGTCGATTTCAGAGAGTGATGAACATGAATTAACATTAGTGGGCCTTACAGCAATGATTGATCCACCTAGAGAAGAGGTTTATGAAGCAATACGAAACGCAACGAGTGCAGGTATTAAGACGGTTATGATTACCGGAGATCATAAAACAACCGCACAAGCAATTGGGCGCGATATTGGACTCATGGATGAGGATGATATTGCTGTATCTGGACAGGAACTAGACGCGATGTCTGATGAAGAATTAGACCAGAAACTAGAAGATATTTCTGTATACGCACGGGTATCGCCAGAAAATAAAATCCGTATTGTCCAGGCATGGCAACGTAAAAATCAAGTTACAGCGATGACTGGTGATGGCGTTAATGACGCACCTGCATTGAAACAAGCAGATATTGGTGTAGCAATGGGGAGCGGGACGGATGTAGCAAAGGATGCTGCTGCCATGATTTTAACGGATGATAACTTTGCTTCGATTGTACGAGCGGTAGAAGTGGGACGGACCGTTTATAATAACATTAAAAAGGCAATTGGCTATTTATTTGCCGGTAATATCGGGGCGATTATTACTATTATTTATGCGGTATTGTTAAATCTACCGAATCCTTTTACAGCTCTACAACTTTTATTTATCAATTTGGTCAATGATTCGTTACCAGCCATTGCGCTGGGAGTGGAAAAGCCTGAACCGAATGTGATGAAAAAGAAACCTCGTGATCCAGAAGAAGGAATTTTTGCTGGTGGGACATTACTCGCTGTAATTGTCCGTGGAACATTGATTGGTATAGCTGTGATTATTTCGTTCCATCTCGGTCTAGAACATTCAACAGATATGGGCGTGGCAATGGCTTTTACAACATTAATTCTTTCTAGAACCTTACAAACATTCCCAGCACGCTCAAACGTACAAACGGCTATTCAGGCTGGTTTCTTTAGAAATAAGGCTGTGATAGGAGCGGTGCTTGTAGGCTTTCTACTGTATGGCATCACCGTTCTTCCAGTTGTCCGTGAAATTTTTATGATTCCTTCTGACTTTGGTTGGGACGAATGGTTAATTGCTACCGGTCTCGCACTTCTTGCCGTCATCTTGATGGAAGTGTTTAAAATGCTAAAAAATAAATTTTTAAAAAACGGCTAAGAGGTAAAGTCAGTTGACGCAATCCTATAAATTGAATTAAGATAAACTGAACTTGGTACCTGTTGCGATACGTGACAGGTACTAGTCTTGATATGGAGGTCAACGATGGATAATAACGATATATTAATTCGATTAAGATATGCACTGGAAATAAAAAATAAAGAAATGGCTGAGATTTTTCAGCTTGGTGGTGTCGAAGTCTCAGTGCCAGAAGTGACAAAGATACTCACAAAGACATACGACGAGGACGACCTTGAGAATGAAGATCAAATTAAATGCACTCACAGTATGTTAGATTCATTTTTGAATGGACTTATTATTTATAAAAGAGGAAAACAAGAGCCCAAACCTGGACAGCCTACTCCACCAGAAACTCCTTTAAAGACGAGTGGAAACGTAAATAATCTCCTTTTAAAGAAAGTAAAAATCGCTTTGGCATTAACGACTGAGGATATGCTAGACATCTTTGATTATGCAGGGTTACGGGTTACAAAAGGAGAACTAGGGGCCTTGTTGCGTAAAGAAGGACATAAGAATTACAAAGAGTGTGGAGATAATTTCGCCAGAAACTTCTTAAAAGGGTTAGCGATCAAATACAGGGGATAGTTCTTGAAATACATATTTAACATAGGTAAAAACATAGGTTTTTTTAAATGTAAAAGAAAGAGGGATTCACATCAATATTTTATGGGATTTTGACGGAACGCTGTTTAACACCTATCCGGCACTAGTAAAGGGATTTATCCATCTGAGCGGTAAGGATTTGGATCCGAATGAAGTGCTGAAGTGGTTAAAGGTTAACTCAAAAGTGGCCTTTCAACACTATGGAATTGATGAGAACAAGCGTAACGAATACATCAAATTATATAATCAATATTCATTTGATAGTGCTCCCTTTGAGCATTTAGAAGAGGTATTAAACATTGCCGATGACAATTTTATTGTCACGCACCGGGATAAGGAATCTACCCTGTTCCTTTTGGAAAAGTTTAATTTACTCCATTACTTTAAGGTCGTAGTTTCAGTAGAAGAAGAAGGATTTGACCGAAAGCCACATGCAGCATCGTATAAACATGTGATCAAGGATTATCCCATTGATTTAGTGATTGGCGACCGTGAGCTAGACTTAATTCCAGCTAGAGAATTAGGAATCAAGACAGTTGCCTTTGAAAATGAGGCTATTGATGCAGACTTTCATCTGGAAAACTATGCAGACTTTAAAACGCACGTCCTTCCGTATCTATAAGCGTTCTATTTTTAGTAACCGTACATAATCAAACTAGAGGACCCTTAATTCACTTCATTGTAAAATTTAATAGAAGATAGTAGAGGCTGTGTCTAAAGAGTCATTGGAAGTTGACTTTTTAGGGTAGCCTCTTATTTTTATATAGTTATAAACTATTTTCCTAATGCTAATCTTGTGAATAATGTTCCTATTCTGGACTTCTTAAAATCCCTATTAATTTATTTATTATTCCCCTATAATTCTTAGTGACCTTAATAATAATTATTAGAAAATTTAAATAACAGAAAGGGAAGGTATAATGTCAAATTCCAATAAAAAGGGTTTTATCATGCGTTCTTTAGATGGCATTGAACGTGTGGGGAATAAGCTGCCACATCCGGTAACATTGTTTGCAATTTTTGCATTAGTTGTACTTGTTCTTTCGGCTCTATTTGCGAAAATGGGCTTAAAAGTAGAAGATCCTCTAAATGAAGGGGAATTTATTCACGTTAAAAATCTATTAAACTCTGAGGGAATCGTCTATTTGTTTGATAGTATGGTTACAAACTTTACGGGGTTTGCACCTCTCGGAACAGTTCTAGTTACCATGTTAGGTATTGGAATTGCAGAGCGTTCTGGTTTAATTAGTGCTGCCTTACGCGGACTAGTTACGTCTGTACCTAAGCAACTGATAACAGCAGCGCTTGTGTTTGGTGGTATCATGTCAAGTATGGCCGCTGATGCTGGTTATGTAGTCCTTACTCCACTAGGAGCAGTATTGTTCGCAGGTTTAGGAAGACATCCTTTAGCTGGTTTAGCAGCAGCATTTGCAGGGGTATCTGGAGGGTTCAGTGCAAACTTACTCTTAACGTCGCTAGATCCATTGTTAGGTGGCCTAACACAAGATGCAGCAGCCATTCTAAATCCTGAATATGCTGAAACGATAAACTACGCAATGAACTACTACTTCATGTTTGCTTCTGTATTTGTTTTAACAATTGTTGGTACGTTAGTAACAGAGAAAGTGATTGAACCACGATTAGGTAAATATGAGGGACAAGTTAAGGAAGATGTAGATTACTTAAAACCGGAAGAGAAAAAGGGATTATGGGCAGCATTGTTTGTGTTTATCGCTACGGCTGCTGTGATGGCTCTTCTAGTCATTCCTGAATGGGGACCATTACGTGGGGGAGAAGAGAATATTATCGATGCACCGTTCTTCCACTCGCTAGTTCCAATTATTCTTATTATGTTCTTTATTCCTGGATTCGTTTATGGGAAAATCACTAAATCGATTAAAAATGATAAAGATGTTGCAAATCAGTTATCTGAAACAATGGCGACAATGGGATCATATATTGTCCTAGCATTTGTGGCAGCTCAATTTGTTGCATACTTTAGTGAATCTAAATTAGGGCTAGTGTTAGCTGTAAACGGTGCTGAATTCCTTGAAGCAACAGGATTTAAGGGGATTCCACTTATTCTAGCATTTATTCTTGTATCAGGATTCATCAATCTATTTATCGGTAGTGCATCTGCAAAATGGGCAATCATGGCGCCGGTATTCGTTCCGATTATGATGAACCTAGGGTATTCACCAGAGTTAACACAACTCGTGTACCGAATTGCTGATTCAACAACGAATGTTATCTCACCTCTAATGCCTTATTTCGCAATCGTTATTGCGTTTGCGCAAAAGTATGATAAAAAGGTTGGTATCGGTACTTTAATTTCCACAATGCTTCCATATTCAATTGCATTTACAGTGGTATGGGTGCTCATGTTAATTATCTGGATGCTAACAGGTGTAGATATCGGACCAGGTTCTCCGATACATTATAATCAATAAAAAATGATTGAAACTTTTTGGCTCAGTTCTTGAACTGGGCCATTTTTTTTAAAAAAGTAAAAATATATATATCCAAAAAAAGTGGTGTACGTAGGATCAAATCCAAATACACCACTTTGATTTTTATATATATTAATCTATTTGTTGGGCTCTATCCAATTTTGAGACCATTGTTCAATATCTCTAATAATAGGCTCGATAGATCTACCTTTTTCCGTTAATGAGTATTCAATGATAACGGGTGTTTCTGGAATGACCTCACGTTTCACTATTTTTTGTTCCTCTAAATCCTTTAAGCGATCAGATAGAACTTTCCCACTTATACCAATCGCAGACTGAATTTCACTAAAACGTTGTGTTCCTAACAATAATTGATATATGACTAATGCTGTCCATTTTTGACTTAGCAATGAGATGGCTTTTTCAAACCTTGGGCAAATCGTTGTTTGTTTCATTTTCTTCACCTCTCCTGTTTTATAATATAACATATTTTATTAGTAACTAACTAACAAAAATTAGGTAACTTGACAACACGTTATTTTAATAGTAAAGTTACTTACATTAAGTAACTAAGTTATTTTAAAGAGAAAACAATAAGATACAAATTTTGAACTGGGCATAATAGCAGTATTGTATTTACTTAATTGAATTAGTAGGGGGATTACAATGGGATATCACAGTAAACCAACAACATTTGTCGGCCATGTCAGTATTAAAGTAGAGGACTTAAATAGATCGTTACAGTTTTACAAAGAAATTATTGGATTTGATATTTTAGAACAAACCACATCAACAGCAAGGCTTACTACAGATGGTAAAACAAGCATTTTATCACTGGAACAACCTGAAGATGTAAGACCAAAAGAAGCTAGAACGACGGGTCTGTATCACTTTGCTTTACTTTTACCTCAAAAGTCAGATCTAGCTAATATCGTCATTCATCTGGTAAATAAGGGTATTCGTTTCGGATCATCCGACCATCTTGTTAGCGAAGCATTGTATTTGAATGATCCTGACGGTAACCAAATTGAAATTTATACCGATCGAGATCCTTCAAAATGGAGATGGGATGGCGAAGAAGTGGCAATGACAGTCGACCCATTAGATTTTGATACGCTTTTAAAAAGTGCTAATCCTGATACTGGGTGGAAGGGTCTTCCAAATGGGACAGTAATGGGACATATTCATTTACATGTTGCAGAACTAAAAAAGACAGAAGAGTTTTATGTAAAGGGATTAGGATTTGATGTTGTCAATCGTTATGGAACACAAGCCTTATTCCTTTCAAAAGGAAAGTACCATCATCATATTGGAGTGAATACTTGGAATGGAGTCGGAGCTCCTAAGCCAGCTGAAAATAGTGTCGGTTTGCAGTCATTTACACTAGTACTTCCGGATGAGAAAGCGATTGAACAGACAATTGCTAGCTTAGAACAAATCGAAGTGCCTGTTACAGAAGAAAACGGTAAAATTTTCACTTATGATCCATCTGGAAATCGGATTGAATTAGCTGTTTAAGTAAGGAGGAATAGGCTTGTCTACATTAAAACAGAATGGTATTGAGGTAGGTATATATACACTAGCAGATATAGGCCCGAACCCCCTAACAGGAAAAACGATTAGTCCAAAGGAGAGAATGGATAACATCATTGAGGCAGCAAAACTGGCTGATGAAGCTGGACTAGATATATTCGGGGTCGGGGAGCATCATCGATTAGATTATGCTGTTTCCTCTCCGGCTGTTGTATTATCAGCCATTGCTGCGCTGACAGAGCGTATTAAGTTAACAAGTACGACAAGTGTTTTAAGCACGCTTGACCCTGTTCGGTTATTTGAAGACTTCGCTACACTAGATTTAATCTCAGGTGGACGTGCAGAGATATTAGCTGGTCGAGGTGCATTTGTTGAATCATTTCCACTCTTTGGCTATAGCACAAATGATTATAATGAATTGTTTAGTGAGCATATGGATTTGTTATTGCAACTAAATGAAAATGAGATTGTTACTTGGAATGGAAAATTCCGTTCTTCGCTTAAAAATGCAGAAATTGCTCCTCGTCCTGTGCAAAAGCAACTACCCATTTGGATTGGAGTAGGTGGTACACCTGAGAGTGCTGCGCGAGCAGGGAGGTTAGGAGTCGGCATGGCCTTAGCGATACTTGGTGGAGATCTAAAGAGATTTAAACCATTAGTGGATATCTACCGAGGTGCAGGGGTGGAAGCTGGTCATTCTCCAGAAGAATTAAACATCGGTGTAACGGGACATACGTATCTTGCTGAAACGACAGAAAAAGCAAAGGATGAATTTTATCCTTACTACTCAAATTATTGGTATTATGTTAATCGTCAACGGGGATTGGGGACGAGAATGTCAAGAAACGATTTTGAACAATTAGCAAGTCCACAAAATGCCTTATTTGTTGGAAGTCCAGAACTTATTGTGGAGAAGATCCTTCGCCAACATGAATTGTTTGGACATAGCCGTTTCTTAGCACAAATTGATATTGGTGGAATTCCATTCGATAGAGTCGCAAGAAATATAGAATTACTAGCAACTGAGGTTATACCTGCATTAAAGAAGGCGTTTAGTTGAAAAATTCAAGTCTAAATATTAAAGTAGGCAACTGCCCCATAGTGGGAAGTTGCCTATTTTATTTTTTACTAAATCATAGGCCCATTGATTATTTAAAACTAAAAAATTTGACCTGGGTCAAATTAAAAATTACAAGAGGGCCTTAAAATGAGAGTAACAAGAAGAGATGAAGTGTAGCACATCTTTAGTAGTGATTGTGAAAAAATTCACATTAAAAAGGAGAGATTATTAATGATTAAACTTATACAGGGTAAAAAAATGGCCATTGTATGGACAATAGTGCGTGTTTGGTTAGGACTTCAATGGATAGAAGCGGGTTATCTAAAGATTAAACATGGATTTGATGCAGGTGGATTTATTCAGGCAGCCGCCGATTCACCTTCAGTTCTAAGTTGGTATGCTAGCTTCCTTAAAAAAGTTGCGTTACCCAATATAGAGCTCTTCAACATTCTTGTCCCTTGGGGAGAATTCCTTGTTGGCTTAGGATTAATTGTAGGACTAGCAACAATCCCGGCATTGATTGCGGGTGCCTTCATGAATGTTAATTTTATAATGGCAGGGGTAGGATTAAATAGCCTCGATATGAAGCTCTTCGTAGTGGCAATGATTCTACTATTAGTTGGAGCGGGAAGGCATTACTACGGACTCGACAGATTTGCTATACGCTATATAAAAGCACTCGGAACTAAAAATGATACTGTTAATGAAATAAACGTTTCTGCTTAAAAGAAAATACACATAAAGTTTGACCTCAAGCTTTCGCATGCATTTCTGTGGGGCGCCAGTAAAATGGGATGCGCAAAATCCATTAAGTGGAAATAATCTCCTATAAAACGGCTGGGATTTCAATATATTTCCACATCCGCATCATTTCTAAGCAACAATATGATAAAAGCATGCGCAAATAGAAATGCGCATGTTATTAGGTGAGTAGACCATAAAGAACCATGCGCAAAACCCACAAAGTGGAAATAAACCCCTATAAAACGGCTGGAATTTCAATATTCTTCCATATGCACATCGATTCTAAGCATCAATACGATAAAAGCATGCGCAAATAGAAAAGTGTTCTTAGATAAGTAGACCGTAAAGAACCATGCGCAAAATCCATTAAGTGGAAATAATCTCCTATAAAACGGCTGGGATTTCAATATATTTCCACCTGCACATCAATTCTAAGCATCAATACGATAAAAGCATGCGCAAATAGAAATGCACATGTTTTTAGGTGGGTAGACCGTAAAGAATCATGCGCAAAACCCTAAATTAGTAAAACGCACCTGTTAGTACCTGGCACGGAGACATCACTATATAAAGAAAAACACTTTCTCACTATAATAAAAGAAAATTCAATCAAACGCTTGATTGAATTTTGGAAACGGCTATTCCAAAAGGTTTACAAGCTAAACAAATGTTTGATTGAATTTTTGTTCGTATTCCAATTGCATATCTTACGATAACACTCTATTCTAAAAATGGAACTGTAATTATTTCTGAGAGTGTAACAAGTTCTGCTTCTTTTTCGTACTCAGGAATATAGGTTTTTAAGGCACTGACGACACGATCTCCAGTAATCCCAACATGTCCAATCGCTATGATTTGTTCATGCTTTTGTAATTGTTTTGTTATTTTAGACGCTTGACGATAGATATGAGTTTCAGAATATACGTGGTCAAAAAATATATCGTTTTCTAAATATGGAACAGATAATTCTTTTGCAAGTTTGGGGATGACACTTTTTCTGGCTGTTTTACTATCGAGATAATAGAGGTTACGTTCCTTGCAAACCTCAAGAATAATCCTCATGATTCGTTTATCTTCGGTTACTTTGGAGCCCATATGATGATTCATTCCCACGGCATATGGAACATTATCAATCGCACTTTCAATCCTCTTCCTAACTTCTTTATCACTTAGATCAGAAGTAATTGCCCCAGGCCCTAACCAGCTTTTTTTACCATGCTTTGGTTCCATAGGTACATGAACGATCACCTCATGCCCTTTCGCATGTGCTAATTTAGCATCCTGTTCTGTTGTAGGTAAGAAGGGCATTACAGCTACAGTAAGTGGTATCGGTAATTCTAGTATCTCTTCAGTACCATCCATATCATTACCGAAATCATCAATCACGATGGCAAGGACTTTTTTCGAATCCTTTATTTCTGTGGCATGACTTTCGGTTGTGAAACTAAACAAGAGTAGAATGAGTGTAAGAAGTTTTAATTTCATTGTGAACTCCTTTTTCTTTTAAGGTCTCACAAAAATGACCTTTTCATTCGGAAATAGGATACACACGGCGTAAAATGTATAACATTGACTTTTTACCCCACGGGGTATAAAATTACACATGTAGTGATATTTCAAACAAACTTTTTAAAATCAAATAAATACCCATATGGGTATGAACAAAATTGTTAAAAATTGAAATTTAGGACAGATATAATAAAAGAAGAATTGGAGGGTTTTCTATGTCAAAGAAGGTAGTAGTTGTCGGTGGGGTCGCAGGTGGTGCATCAGTTGCAGCAAGGGTAAGGCGATTAGATGAGAATGCAGAGGTAATTATGTTTGAAAAGGGTCCTCATGTTTCGTTTTCCAACTGTTCATTGCCCTATCATTTAAGTGGGATTGTTGAAGATAGTGAGAAACTTGTCTTAATGTCCCCTGAAATGTTTAAAAATAGATACAATATTGAAGCGAGAGTCCATCAAGAGGTTATCAAAATTAACCGTGAGCTGAAAACAATAACGGTTAAGGATTGGGTAACAAATAATACCTATGAAGAATCATATGATAAATTAGTACTCTCACCAGGTGCTACACCAATTCGTCCCAACATAGAGGGAATCAATAATTCGAATGTCTTTACAGTACGTAATGTAGCTGATATTGAGAGAATTAATTCATATATTAAACAAAATGGTATTAAGGATGTAGCAGTTATTGGTGGAGGTTATATTGGGGTAGAGGTTGCGGAAAATCTGAAATTAGCTGATTATAATGTAACTTTGGTTGAGTTTGCGGATCAAGTTATGGCTCCTTTTGATTATGATATGGCACAAATCCTTCATAAAGAAATGATGGACCATGGTCTAAACCTTATTGTTAATGATGGATTAGCCAAAATTGAGGATGGATTTGTCACAACAAATTCAGGTAAGAAAATCGATGCACAGGCGGTCGTTTTAGCTATAGGTGTAAAACCTGAGACAAGCATAGCGGCGGAGGCGGGTCTGGAAGTTGGTGAGACTGGTGCGATTAAAGTAGATCATAACTACTTAACAAATGATAAAAGTATTTATGCGGTTGGTGATGCGATTGAGGTGTACCATCGCTTATTACACAAGCCAACTAGATTAGCTTTAGCAGGTCCTGCCCAAAAGCAAGCAAGGGCAGCTGCCGACCATATGTATGGTATACCTAGTAGAAATTTAGGTGTCATAGGATCATCATCGATTCATCTCTTTGATCTAAATGCAGCTTCGACTGGACTCAATGCTAGAGTAGCAGAGCAGGCAGGAATGAACTATGATTATGTGTATTTAATGCCAGGGGATAAAGTAGGATTGATGCCAAACAGTAATCCCATGCATTTTAAGTTGATCTATGAATATCCGACAGGACGGATTCTAGGTGCTCAAGCAATTGGAAAAGGAAATGTAGATAAACGAATTGATGTCATAGCTACAATGATTACGATGAATGGAACACTAGAGGACCTAAAAGATCTTGAATTGACTTATTCACCAATGCTAGGAACTGCGAAAGATGTAGTAAATCATGCGGCTTTGGTCGGTTTAAATTTACTTCAGGGAAGGTATAAAGAAGTGAAGGTCTCTCAAGTTCGTGACTTAGTAGAAAATCACGCGTTCATAATTGATGCTCGTGAAAAAGGTGAATATAAGGCAGGGCATTTTAAAAATGCAGTTAACATTCCATTAAGTGAATTTAGGAATAGACTCGATGAAATTCCAAGCGACCAGCCTGTATATATTCACTGTCGATCAGGTCAAAGAAGCTATAATATGGTGATGGCCCTGCAACATCTAGGGTATGAGAATGTCTACAATATCTCTGGATCTTATTTAGGGGTTAACCTTTATGAATACTTCAATGATGTTGTAACAGGTAGAGAAAAAATTGTAACGGAATATAATTTTAAATAAATTTTATAAATGGAGCAAAAATAAAACAACAGGGTTTCTAAATCCCTGTTGTTTTAGCTTAAGATTAGATTTGAGAATCAACCCTATCGAAAGGGGGCACTTACATGGATTATGATGAAAAGACAAAAAATAGGATTAAACGTATTGAAGGGCAATTGCGTGGTATCTTACGTATGATGGAAGAAAATAAAGAATGCAAAGACGTTATTACACAGCTGTCCGCTGCAAGAACTGCCATTGATCGTACAATTGGTGTAATTGTAAGCTCTAATCTAGTTTCGTGCGTACGAGATGCAGATGAAAAAGGAGAAAATACAGAGGGTTTGGTTAAAGAAGCTGTAGAGTTACTTGTTAGAAGTAGGTAAAAAGCCACATTAACCATTGCTGGAAATTTGGGACCTGTATGGGTCTTTTTTATCTTGATGGGAAGTTCTAAGTTATATTACGATGATTTAAGGCATTTCTCGAAGATCGAAAAATATTACCATTTACGACTGTTCATACGATATAAAGTAGGTTAATCCTTATGAATACTGGGTTAACGCTAGTTTTTGTATAAAAGTCGTTTCCGTTGATTCTTTTATTATTTTGATATACCATTATTTCGAGATACCTTGATTAAAGATAAATGGAGGAGACTTTATATAATGAATATATTAGTAGTAAAAGCGAATAATCGTCCAGCTTCTGAAGCTGTTTCAAGTAAAATGTATGAAACTTTCATAAACAACCTAGAAGGTGTAAATGTGGAAACTTACGATGTTTTTGCAGAAGATATGCCTTACCTTGGTCAAGATCTATTCAATGCTTTCGGTAAATTAGAATCTGGCGAAGAAATGACAGACGTAGAACAACGTATTTTAGCAGCAAAACAAAAAGCGATGGATGCATTAACTGCAGCAGACGTAGTTGTATTTGCTTTCCCATTATGGAACTTAACAATTCCAGCTAAATTACAAACATTTATCGACTATGTGTACCAAGCAGGGTACTCTTTCAAATATGATGAAAATGGTCAAGCAGTACAATTAATGACTGACAAAAAAGCGATTATTCTAAGTGCTCGTGGTGGGATTTACTCAACACCTGAAACAGCTCCAATGGAGATGGCAGCAACTTATATTAAAAACGTTGTTGGTGGAGTATTTGGTATGGAAATTAAGGATGAAGTTATTATTGAAGGTCATGCGGCAGCACCAGATCAAGCTGAAAAAATTATTGCTGAAGGTCTAGAAAAAATTGAAGCTGTAGCTAAAAGTTTATCAGCCGTATTAGTTTAATATGTATGTATTCACAAGGGATTGGCTTTGAGCCAGTCCCTTTTTCTTATACTGACACAACGTTATTCTAAAACCATCGTTTTGTAATGATTTATAAGTAGAAATCGACCATTTTGTGACATTTCTCACATTACTAAGTGCTTTGGTACTTCTTGAAATATAATAGGTAGTAAGTAATGTAGTAGATGATAAGGGGCTTCTGAAAACTTCTAGAGAATAATCCCTTTAAAAACTTCTAAATTTATATCCTCAATACAAGTGCCTGAGAGGTACATCTTCACTTAACAAAAATAATACTACTGGTGATAACTTATGAGAATTATAGATACAGGTGAAAAAGTACTTACTGAAGTTAATCCGCAATCAAAAGGTAGGGAGCAGACTACTATTAATCATGTATTAAAAGAACTTGAGATGATGAAGTATGCACTTGATCAATCTTCTATTGTGGCAATAACCGATAACCATGGAAGGATTACCTATGCAAATGAGCAATTTTGCAAAATGTCACAGTATACATACGAAGAACTTATCGGTCAGGACCACAGTATTTTAAACTCAGGTCACCACCCGCCCGTGTTCTTTAAAAACATGTGGGCGACAATTGGAAGAGGAAAAACATGGCGTGGTGAATTAAAAAATCAGGCAAAGGATGGAAGCTACTATTGGGTCGATACGACAATTGTCCCCTTTTTAAACAACAAGGGTAAACCCTATCAATATATCTCTATTCGAAATGACATTACTACCAGAAAGAATATAGAAGAGAGTTTAATACAAAGTGAGGAAAAATATCGTATAATCGCAGAGAACTCATCAGATTTAATTTCAATCATTGATAGCGATGGCAATTATGAATATGCATCGCCTTCCCATTCTGCTCATCTTGGATATAGTTTAGAAGAAATTCAGTCGAGTACGATATTTCGTTGGATTGATGAACATGATCGAGCAATAGTGAGATCTCATATACAAGATATCATTGGAAATGTACAACGGTTTTCGCAACTCCAGCTACGATTGAAGACAAAAAGAGGGAAGTTGATTGATGTCGAGGCTACTCTGAACCCTATTAGAGATAACTCTGGACAAATCAGGCATATTTTGTTTGTTACTCGGGATATTACAGAGAGAAAAAAGACAGAAAATATGATCTACCATCTAGCCTTCTATGATACATTAACTGATTTACCTAATCGCAGACTCTTCATGGATTTACTATACAAAGAAGTTAAGAAAGCTGAAAAATGTCAATTGAAAATTGGGTTAATTTCCGTTGATATTGACCGTTTTAAATATATCAATGATTTGTGTGGGCACGAGATTGGAGATCTTATCTTAGTTGAGACAGCTCAACGTATAAATAATCATATCCGAAAAGAGGATGTAGTATCTCGCTTTGGTGGAGATGAATTTACAATTATGATTAAGAATGTTTCTAGTAGGTCAGAAATTGAGGAAGTTGCACAGCGATTTCTCACATACTTCCGAAACCCTATTATTATGGGGGAACGATCCTTTACAATTTCATGCAGTTTTGGAATAGCGATGTATCCAGATGATGCAGAGGATGCTGATACACTAATAAAGCGATCGAACATTGCTCTAAATGCTGTTAAAGAAAGCGGAAGAAATGACTATTTGCTTTTTGAAGAAGAAATGGAAAGACGGTCTCTAGAACGAATTCAGTTTGAACATGAGTTAAGGCAGTCCATACATTCCGAGCAGTTCTTTATTGAATACCAGCCTAAAATTGATCTAGTAACAACTCAAATCGTTGGGCTAGAGGCTTTAATGAGGTGGAGGCATCCTGCATTAGGATTAATATCACCGTCAACATTTATTCCGTTGGCTGAGGAAACAGGTCTAATCTTACCTCTAGGGGAATGGATACTTCGAAAAGCATGTGAGCAAAATAAGGAGTGGCAAAACCAAGGATTTGAACCAGTCCGAGTTTCTGTCAATTTATCGGTCCAACAGTTGGGTCAACCTAAACTTATAAACCTAATTAAGCAGATTCTAGAAGATACTAAATTAAATCCTAAATGGTTAGAGCTCGAAATCACAGAAAGTATTTTTGCTGATATTGAGAATGTCGCACCCGTTCTTCAAAAGATAAAAGACCTTGGGATACATCTCTCAATTGATGATTTTGGTACTGGTTATAGTTCGTTAAGTTATCTTAAAAGCTTGCCAATCGACATCTTAAAAATAGACGCCTCTTTTATCAGGGATTTACCGAATGATGAAGAAAGCAATGCTATTGTTAAGGCTATCATTACTTTCGCAAAAACACTTAACCTGGACGTAATTGCAGAAGGAATTGAAAACAAAGAGCAATTGCTTCTTCTAATCGAGAATGGGTGTGACAAGGGGCAGGGGTATTTCTATAGTAGACCATTGCCAAGCTTGGAAGTAGCGAGGTTATTCAGCAAACCTTATGAAAGAGAAACGGTGTTAATGTGATAAGAGCAATGAAAAGTTAAACTAAGACAAAAAAAGCACCTTTCCCTCAGTCTATCTGGGGGTAAGGCGCTTTTTTTTGGTTACTATTTATTTTCCAATGAACATTTGTGTCCAATAATTTCCTTCAACATGACCTACACCAATATGAGTAAAGGTAGAGCTTAATATGTTTTTTCGATGTCCTTCGCTGTTCATCCAAGCATTCACAACTTCTTGTGGAGAGCGTTGGCCCATTGCAATATTTTCACCAGCCGCACGGTATTGAACACCAAATTGCTTCATCATCTCGAATGGTGAACCATAGGTTGGGCTTGTGTGAGAAAAGTAACCGTTTTGCTTCATATCAGATGATTTAAGTCTAGCAACTTCACTCAATTTTACATCGAGTTTAAGAGGTTGTAAGCCGTACTTTGCACGCTCATTATTCGTTAATGTCACAACTTCTTGCTCAAACTGACTTACTGAGTGAGTAGCCGGGTTCGTTGTTTCATTAGTTGGTTCTGATGGTTTTGGTTGAACAGGCTGTTGAGTAACAGGTTCCTTAACAGGTTCTTGTGCCTTTGGTGCTGTTGGCTGTTCAACTGGTTGTGCTGGTTCCTCTACCTTAGGTTGCGTTTGATTGTATTGGGAATAATATTTTTTTAATATACTTTGAATCAAGTCATTCCAATTCGTAGTTTGGTTAACTGAAACCACGTAACGACCTTCATAAACATTTTTAGAACTATCTAATTCTGACGCAGAACTAGCTAACGGCCCTGTTACTAATAGAGCGCCTGCGACTACTAATGATAATACAGTTTTCTTCATATTCAGTCCTCCTTGTTATGTGTACCACTGATACATCACCATCATAGCACGCGTTTTTTGTAATAATTAAGGAAGACTTTTCCTTATCTACCTTTTCTACTATATTAATCCCGAGCAATAGTTGAAAAATAATAGATTTGGCACATTCAAGATACAATTTAGTTCTGACTAATTGGTAAAAAAGGAAGAAAACACTAGGAATCTCCTATTGACAGGTCTCCACAAAACGCCAAAACATGACAAAAATTACTACAACATAACAATTGTGTCGATAGCACGCATGAACTGATTTCGAATCCCACATTTTTGGAGAACCTGTCCAAATTTTTTGTGTTTTACTATTGCGAGTTTTGTGTGTTTTTGTGGTAATATATTAGTATATGTTCTTGTTAAAGTACTCTATTATAGTTAATTATTTTTGAGTACTAGGGACCATACTAATAGAGGGTATCAATTAGTAATAGGAGGCATTATGTTGGAAAATAACCAAAGTCAGCCGGAATTAGAAGTAAGAGTGAAAAATATCATTGATGTCGATAATCTTAAGTTTAAAGATTTAAATAACAATGGGAAGCTTGATCCATATGAGGATTGGCGCTTAAGCCCAAAAGAGCGTGCAGAGAATCTGGTATCACTGATGAATATCGATGAAAAAATCGGTATGATGCTTATCAATACCCGTAGAATGGGGCTCTCTCAAAAAGATAAAAGCAAAACAAGCCATGATGGTGTAATAGATGAAGCAATTGTTGAAAAGGGCGAGAATATATTTGCCATTGCTAAGATGTATGGTACAACACATACGATTGCAAATATGCATTTACGTCATTTTATTTTAAGGGACAATTATAGTCCTGCTGAAATGGCAGAGTGGATTAATAAAATGAACGAAATCGCAGAGGGAACACGCCTAGGTATACCTGTTATCATTGCTTCGAATTCTAGAAATGAAAATGCTGAGCCTGTATTTGGCATGAATGATGCAGCGGGGATTTTCTCTACTTGGCCAGGTACATTAGGACTTGCTGCAGCAGCTAAGGGCGACATCAAAAATGGTGGGGACGCTTCACTCATCAGCGAATTTGCTAGAATTGCACGTAAAGAATGGGACGCAACTGGAATTAGAAAAGGTTATATGTATATGGCTGATGTTGTGACAGATCCAAGATGGCAACGTACATATGGAACGTTCGGTGAAGACCCAGAATTTATTGCCGATGTAATCGGTCGTATTATCGACGAGTTCCAAGGTGAAGAGTTAGGAAAGAATAGTATTTCCATGACAACGAAGCATTTCCCAGGTGGGGGCGCAAGAGAAAATGGTTTTGACCCTCATTATGAGGAAGGAAAGTGGAACCTATATCCAACTCCAGGAAGCTTAGAAAAATATCACTTACCACCATTTAGAGCAGCAGCTGAACATGGAACTTCTTCAATCATGCCTTATTACTCGATTCCAAGCATTAAGAAGAGCGTGGTTCAAGACTTCGAAGGTGAAGATATCCCGTTTGAAGAGGTTGGCTTTACGTTTAATCATTATTTCTTAAATAAAATCCTTCGTGAAAAGCTTGGATTCAAAGGCTATATAAATAGTGATAGTGGTATCGTTAACAAAATGAGCTGGGGCATGGAAAATAGCAGTGAAGCAGAACGATTTGCGAAAGCAATTAATGCAGGTACTGATTTAGTAGCTGATACAAATGATATTGAAAATCTTAGAATGGCAATCAGCAGAGGCTGGATTAGTGAAAAGCGTATAGATGAAGCAAATGTAAGATTGCTGACAGAAATGTTTACTCTAGGTTTATTTGATGACCGCACGTACAACTCTCCAGAAAAAGCTACTGAAGTTATTCGTACACCTGAACATTGGGATGCGGCATATGAAGCACATAAAAAGTCTGTAACCATCCTTAAGAACTCTAATGAAACTCTACCTTTAACAGCTGACAAGCTAACTGATAAAAAGGTTTATGTGGAAGTTTTCCATAAGGAACTAGAGAAAGCAGCATCCTTCACTGAACAAGCTAGAAGTCAGGCTAAGGAACTTGGACTATTTACTCTGACAGAAAACTATGAAGAGGCCGATACAGCTATTCTTTTCTTAAATCCAAAATCCGGTGCTTATTTCGATGCCACTCCAGGGTTATTAGAGCTTGAAATCTGTGAAGATAAGGTAAACACGGCATTGGATGGTGCCTTGTATCAAGAGACTACATTAAGTAAAATGAAACATCTTAAAGAAATTGCAGACAGCATTCATAACCGTGGTGGAAAAGTAATCATGAGTGTAAATGTTGTATTGCCATGGATTCTCGGTAATGTTGAGCCGTTAGCTGATGCTCTTATCGCCGGCTATGATACATTCTTTAATGCACAGTTTGAAGTAATGGCAGGTAACTACAAGCCATCAGGCGTATTACCATTGACATTGCCTGCAAGTGACCATGTTATTGCAGTTAAACAGGATGGTGAATGTGTATCTCCAAATGACGTACCTGGTTATGATAAAGACAAATACATGCCAGCAGGATTAAGCTATGCATACAAGGATAGCGACGGCAACGTATACAAACTAGGCCACGGATTAACCTATTAAGGAAAAGGGGCCGGTTCCTTGTCCCACTTATCTTGATTGAAGTGGGATAGGGGACATTCTTCTGTCCATAAAAAACGTCAAACCTTATTTTTTAGAGTTTGACGTTTTTGTTGTTTATTAATATCCGACTTCAACTGATGCGACAACGATATACATTAAATCATTTTGGTCGCCTTTTTCTTCAATCACAATTCCACTTGTTGTCAGCATGCCTCCATCCATCACTTCCACTGTTTTTTTTCCGAATGGAATGGTCTCCTTAACAGCCTCGATATCAAGCAGTTCTTTGTCACAAGGTACCGCTAATTTTACATTTACAACCATATTATCTAAACTATTTCCTGGTAGGACAGAACGAATGCCAGGCATTGAATTGAAATGGATTGCATTCTTCACAGCACGAACGGCAGCCTTCGTAATATTTTGGCCGTGAACATCAATCCCCATCCCAGTCTCGATAAACATCAATTTCTCCATAACATACACCTCATTAAAAAGTATTTGCTTCTATTTTACCAAAAAACAGTGGGACAAGTGGATAGGTACCGCTGCCAACCACTTTTTTGGTCGAAACAATTCAACCTTTTTTAGCGAGATATATATAGTTTTGGGTGTTGATAATGATTGAGGACATGTAATACCGTGTCCCTCCTGTTTTTTAACAGTCAACAAGGAGCCTCTCAAGACACGATCTCAAATACTGTCCCTTTATTATAATCAGTTACTTTCATCGAGCCATGAGTTCCTAGATATAACCTCGTTTGGTTAAGGTTTGTTCCTAAGCTAACGAAATATGCGGATTGAGACCCGAAGTCATAGACGGTGTCTATAAGTTGGTAGTTATTTGATTTACCTCCAGTTCGCGCTCGAGTATATGCTAAAGCTCCTTTAACTGAGGGTTGCGATTCATCCTTACGGGCAAAATCAGTAAATACGACACTTCCTGATAAGGCTGGGATTTGGTTTCCCATATAGACTTGCACTCCTGTAAGCGCAGTTCCTTTAAATGTATTGGTACGAGGATCCTGATGGTAATAACTTGTAAGAGGGTGAATCCGGCGCACTAAAGTTTCAATTGCTTCTTGATAAAAGGCAATCGACTTTTCATCCAAATCCTCATTTGTATTACAATTCTTTATTATCGTTGTTGGCAAATCACCTTCCCATCCTCTCCAACCTAGGTTAATAAACCCATCTTGGTCTGTTGGAGACAAATCCGGTGTTCCTGGAAGAACAATGGATCTGTTCCTGTGATCCACGAGCTGAGTAACAGGAATAGGTTTGTAGTGGACAAATGAAAAGATGGATTCGACTAGTTCCTGTCCGACATTCCCGACATATTTTATAAACTGATTTTGATATCTTTGATAGGTTATTCCGAGTATATTTCGAACTCCTTTGGCTGTAACGGTAAGTGTTTCCTGAATTCTAACAGGCAGTTCATTGAAACGCGAGACAACTGGTGGATTATTCATTGTGTTTTTATTTACATCAATCTCAATAATCTTCCCACATATCTCCATTGCATCCTGACTTAAATTGAATGGGTCATAGCCTGAACCACCATCACCAGTGGTTAGTACAAGTTTCCCTGTTTCAGGTGAAAATTGTAAGCTGTTTACGCCATTATGGTTTGAAAAGGGTCTTCTAAGATTAAGGATCGTTCTTCGTTTTTGCGGTTGGCCGTTAGTTTGTAAAATCCATTCCTCAACCGTATCGATATGGTCATATTGGGTATCTCGATTTGTCCACTTTAGTGATAATGTTTTTGGATCGCAGGGGTCAGGAGTATACGACTTAGGAAGAGCACCTGGACCTTGTGTTCCAGCTACAGAATAATGAAGGTAAAACAAGCCGTTATTATTAAATTGGGGGTGAAACGCTAGTCCTAACAATCCTCGTTCGTCATATCCACCGAGTTCAATAATGCGAGAGCGGATATCTAAAAAAGTCCTTATCTCTCCGTTACCTACGAAGAAAATCTCTCCCACCTGTGTTGCAATAAATAGTCTTTCCATGGAATCTCCAGGAAGTAAGGCTGTTTTCAATACGGTGGGTAAATTTAACCTATTTACAATAGGGTGTAATCGAACCTTAAGTTGTGTCAAACAGTTTACCCTCTTTCTACTGGTGTCTTTTTATCAGAATATGAATAGTAATGAACTATTAGTACTCAATGGGGGTCTGCCTTTAGGACCTATTAGGGAGCGATGTCAGATGCAGTCGTTACGAAAAAAAGTAAAATCGATTGTATGGGGAGAAGATATCTACCCAACAATTGAAGGATACTCTAAGACAACAAAACTTATTATTGGAGCATTACTAGGTTCATTAACTGTCATTTTACAATCAGCTGGAATTTTTGCAGGGTTAGGTTATGTACTAAGCATGATGAGTACTGGACCGCTAGTAGTGGCGTGTCTTCTGTCGCTCAAAATTGGTGTGATGACTTATTTAGTAACTTCATTATTATTGGTATTCATTCAGCCAACTGAGCTCTTGGTTTTCCTTTTTACTACAGGACTATTAGGCTTAAGTTTAGGTATTGGACTGACTTATTTTAAGAAAAGAATGTATGTGGTTTTATTTGCGGCGCTATGTTTGACAATAGGGATTTGTACGCTCCTATATGGGTTTAAATTTGCAGTTTTAGGATCGTCGGTATCAGTTCAAATAAATGGCAAACTTATTCTCGGGACATTCCTTTTTTCTTTACTGTATAGCTGGATATGGCAGAAGATAAGCAGATCGCTCATTAAAATCTTAAACAAAATACCTAATTCACGACGGGGGGAGAAGTAGAAAACAGTCCCTTCTGCATATAAACAATTAATTAAAGTCATAATAGAATTGGTAAGATTTGAAAAACTACATTTCAAAGAAAGAAGGAGAATACGACAGTGTCAAATGTAAAACTAGCGGTCATTTTCTACAGCATGGGTGGTACAAATTATCAGTTATCGAAATGGGCAGAAGAAGGGGCGAAAGAAGCAGGTGCTGAGGTTAAAGTATTAAAGGTTCAAGAATTAGCACCAGAATCTGTAATTGAGTCAAATGAGGCTTGGAAAGCAACTGTCGAAGCAACAAAAGATGTGCCTGTGGTTACTTCTGAAGATATTGAATGGGCAGATGCAATTATTTTCAGTGTACCGACTCGTTTCGGGAATATGCCTTCTCAAATGAAGCAGTTCCTAGATACTCAAGGTGGACTTTGGGCGACAGGTAAAACAGTTAATAAAGTTGTAAGTGCAATGACTTCTGCTCAAAATCCACATGGTGGACAAGAAGCAACAATTCTATCATTATACACTAGCATGATGCACTGGGGCGCGATTATAGCTACTCCTGGTTATACGGATCCAATTATATTTGGTGCGGGTGGGAATCCTTACGGTACAAGCGTAACAGTAGGTCAGGATGGAAAAATGATTGAAGATGTACAAGCAGCGGTTAAGCATCAGGCAAAGCGAACTGTCACTGTTGCAGAGTGGGTTAAAAAAGGAAATCAATAAAAGTCAAAGCCAACCGAAAATTTCGGTTGGCTATTTTTTGTTTTATGGAGAAATTGTTTGGTTTATAAAATTTAAATTAAGAAAGTCAACCGAATGTTAAAGATTGTAAAAATACGGTAAAAGGGCTTTTTTGAGCCGAAAATTGTGGTTAAATGGGAATGTAATTTAGAGAGGAGGCTACGCATGAGTCAGGTCGAGTTGATTAACATCTCCAAATCATACGATAAGCAAAAGGATGTTTTAAATGAAATCAATGTTTCCATTAAGGAAGGGGAGTTCTTTGTACTTGTTGGTCCATCTGGATCTGGGAAGAGCACGTTGCTCAGGATGATAGCGGGACTTGAAGAAATCTCCGGAGGGATACTGAAGATAAATAATGAAGCGGTCAATCATCTTCCGCCGAAAAATCGAGATTTATCGATGGTCTTTCAAAATTACGCGTTATATCCGCATTTAACTGTTGAACAGAATATCCTGTTTGGTTTAAAAGCAAGAAAGGTCGATAAAAAGGAACAGCAAAAAAGGCTAACTGAAGCAGCAGAAATGTTAGGCTTAAGCGAACTATTGAAACGTAAACCAAGAGAGCTTTCTGGTGGTCAAAGACAACGTGTTGCACTTGGGCGGTCGGTTGTAAGTCATGCACCACTATGTTTAATGGATGAGCCATTATCGAATCTAGACGCCAAACTTCGTGCAAACATGCGAGTTCAAATACGGAGACTGCAAAAGAGTTTAGGGTTAACAATGATCTATGTAACGCATGATCAAGTTGAAGCCATGACGATGGGTGACCGTATTATGGTACTTAATGAAGGGAAAATTCAACAAGTCGGTAAACCAATTACCTTATATAATGAACCGGAGAATTTATTTGTTGCTTCCTTCATCGGCTCTCCAAAGATGAATCTAGGTAAGGCTGTTTTTACAGAAGATAGTTCACAACTTGTCATTGAAAATCAAATACATATCACAATCGACCCAATAATGGTCAAGGATCTACCTAGGAATCGAAATCTCGTTGTGGGTATTCGTCCCGAGCATTTGATGCCGGGTTTTGAAAAAGAAAATCATATTACATACTTAGAAGCTGTAAATGTTGAGCAATTAGGAAATGAAACATCGATTGCGTTTGATATTGGTTCAGAATTATGGACAGCAAAATGGCCAGGACAGTGGAGAATCCAATACGGGCAAAGAGTTCCTGTGCAAATTGCGCCAGAACATATTTTGTTTTTTGATGGGGATACAGGCAATTTACTTAAATCTGCGAATATCGGAAAAAGACAAGAGGTTGTCGCGATATGAGTGTGATTAGCCCGGTCATTGAAAATAAATCCATAGAATTTCAATTTGAAAGAGCTAAAAAGCAAAAACGGATTGCAAGCTTACTAAAAGGAATTCTTTTCTTATTACCTTCTATTATACTGTTTAGTGTTTTTCTGTTTTATCCGTTGTTTAAGACGTTGTATTTGAGTTTTTTTCTGACTGATGCAAAAGGAGCTACAACGGTATTTGTTGGACTAGAAAACTATCTGTATATGTTTTCGGACCCGATATTTATAAAAAGTTTTAAAAATACGTTTCTATTTGTACTCTATACGGTTCCGGCAACAGTTGTCGTCAGCTTGTTTTTAGCTGTTATTTCGAATGAAAAACTAAAAGGGATTGGCTTTTTTCGAACCATTTTTACTTCCACTATGGGGATATCAGTTGCAGCTGCATCTGTGTTTTGGCTGTATCTATTCAACCCGACAATGGGGTTATTAAACCAAGTATTGAACATGTTTGGGGTAGAATCAATCGGCTGGCTTACTGATCCAAAGTGGGCAATGATTGCCATCGCCATAACGACCATATGGATGAATATTGGCTTCACCTTTTTAATATTATTAGGCGGATTACAATCGATTGATACTTCTTTATATGAAAGTGCGGATATTGAGGGATCAGGTTATTTTTATAAGTTTAGAAGAATTACAGTTCCTATGCTTTCGCCCACCTTGTTTTTTGTCATTACGGTGTCTATTATCAACTCGTTCCAAACGTTTGGACAAATCGATATCTTAACACAGGGCGGACCAGCAAATGAAACCAATCTTATCGTGTACTCCATATACCGAGAAGCATTTGTGAACTATCAGTTTGGTTCAGCTAGTGCCCAGGCCATTGTGTTATTCATCCTTATATTACTGATGACTGCACTGCAATTTAAGCTAGGCGAGAGGAGGGTTCACTATCAATGATTTTGCCATTGGGGAGAAAGCTAATCTTCTATCTTTTATTGATACTATCAGCACTTCTTATTGCTGGACCTGCTGTAATGGCGATTGTAATGAGTTTTATGACAAACCAAGATATCTTAACTGCCAGTATGCCAAGTACTTTAACAGTGGACAACTACATAGCTGCTTTTGAACGATTTCCGTTAATTCAATTTTTGATTAATAGTTTTGTAGTTTCTGTTTTGATTATGCTTGGACAACTTGCTTTATCAAGTCTAGCAGCCTATGCTTTTGTATTTTTAGAATTTAAAGGTAGAGACCTACTCTTTTATTTGTTTATCGCAACCATGATGGTTCCCTTTGAGGCTTCCATCATTCCAAACTTTCATATTATCCGTGATCTAGGCTGGATTGATAGTTACGCAGGATTAACAATTCCATTCTTTGCAACAACCTTTGGAACTTTTTTGTTAAGACAAAACTTCAAGCAGATACCAAAAGAGTTAAGAGAAGCAAGCCAAATTGCTGGTATTGGTGATTTTAAATTTTTCTTAACAGTGGTTTTGCCTGTGTCAAAGACAAGTTTAGTGACATTGGGGATTTACGGATTTTTAACATCGTGGAACATGTATCTATGGCCACTACTAGCAACTACTAACGATACGGTTCGGACGATACAAATTGGTCTGAAGCAATTGCAAACACAGGAACAATTAAACGAATGGGGTGTCATTATGGCAGGCGCTGTTATTGTCATCATCCCAACATTAATTTTGCTTTTCCTCGGACAGAAGAAGTTACAAACAGGTTTAACAGAGGGTGCTGTGAAATAACAAATCTCTCGAATCCAATAACTTTTTAAAAAGGAGAATTTAGAATGAAAAAAATCATGATGTTCCTTGCGTTAGGTTTGGTTTTACTATTGGCAGCATGTGCTGGAGGAGAAGCTACAGCTGGAGATAGCTCCACAAAAACGGGGTCAGAAAAAAGTGAATCAGGTTCAGAGGAGAAAAATGAGCCACAGGTTGTGACATTCTGGCATTCTATGGGTGGAGCGGGTCAGGAAGCGTTAGATGGTATTGTTGCAGACTTCAATAGCTCTCAAGAAGAAATCCAAGTAAATGCAGAATACCAAGGTACATATGATGAATCATTAACAAAATTCAATGCCGTTGCAGGTACTGATAGTGCACCAACGATGATTCAAACGTTTGAAATTGGTACGATGTCTATGATCAATAGTGGGAATATCGTTCCAATCCAGGAATTAATTGATGCAGATGGGTATGACATGAGTGGATTAGAGGAAAACATTATTAATTACTATTCATTAGATGGAAAGTTTTACTCAATGCCATTTAACTCCTCAACACCTGTTATGTACTATAACAAAGATGCATTTGAAGCAGCTGGTTTAGATCCAGAAGCTCCTCCGGCAACATATGAAGAAGTTGAAGCTGCAGGTAAAGCAATTGTTGAAAATAATTCTGAAATGAAAGGTTTTGCATTACAAGCATATGGTTGGTTATGGGAGCAGTTATTAGCAAACCAAGGTGCATTGCTTCTAAATAATGATAATGGCCGTTCTGACACTCCGACTGAGATTGGTTGGACTGAAGAAGAAGGAAAATCCATCTTTGAATGGGTAAAACGTATGGTAGATGACGGTACATTTGCGAACTATGGAACAAATGGAGATAACATGGTTGCTGGATTCTTAGCAGGTGATGTAGCAATGTTCTTACAATCCTCAGCAAGTGCAAGAAATGTAATTGATAATGCTCCGTTTGAAGTAGGGATTGCTTTCTTACCACATCCGGAAAACAAAGAACGAGAAGGGGTAGTCATTGGAGGTGCGAGCCTTTGGATGATTGATGAAAAACCTGAGGCAGAAACAAAAGCAGCTTGGGAATTCATGAAGTATTTACAGACTCCTGAAGTTCAAGCAAAATGGCATGTTGGTACAGGGTATTTCGCGATTAACCCAGATGCTTATGAGCAACAAACAGTAATTGATGCACATGCAGAAAAACCACAATTAAAAGTAACAGTCGAACAATTACAAGCAACGAAATCATCATTTGCGACACAAGGTGCACTAATGGATATGCTTCCACAAGGAAGAAAAGTAATGGAAACAGCCCTAGAATCCGTATATAACGGCGGAGATATCGACGAAGCCTACAACACGGCAGTTGACCAATTCAACAAAGCTATCGAACAAGCAAACAAAGCCAGAGCAAACTAAGTGAAATGGGACACGGGGACAGGTACCGTGTCCTACCATTTTCTGACAAAAACTATCCAATTGGGTCGGAGGGGATTCTCCCTCGTCCTTATTCAAATTTGAAGGGAAGGGTTTTGATGACGAAAATTTATGGACATCGTGGTGCAAAAGGTATCTATCCTGAAAACACATTGCTTAGTTTAAAAAAGGCAATTGAGCAAGGTGTTGATGGTTTAGAAATTGATGTTCATCTTACAAAAGATGGAGAAGTGGTAGTGATTCACGATGAAACACTTGAGCGGACGACAACTGGCTCCGGCTGGATCAAAGATTTAACGCTAGCAGAAATTAAGCAATACAGTGCAGGAAAAAGGTTTGCTCATTTTGAAAAATATGAGAAAGAGTGGGACAATGAACAGGTTCCGACGCTTGAGGAGGTACTAGAATTAATCTCACCTTACCAAGTTGAGCTAAATATAGAGCTAAAAACCTATTCAGTACCATATGAAGGGATAGAAGAGAAGGTTCTAAAAATAGTAGACCAACATGCAAAAGAGCTGAAAGTGAACTACTCGTCCTTTCATTTGCCTACAATCTTGCGAATAAAGAAGCTAGATTCAAGTGCTAACATCGCGTTGCTATTGAATGACGGTGTATCTCTTCCACACGATTATCTCGAGGAATTGGATCTGGAAGCCTTTCATTTAAACAAAACCATTCTATTGCCTAAAGTTGAATTGTTTCAGCAGTTACTGGAATTTGACAAACATCTTCCAATCGAAGTAATCACCTACCTTAACAACCGAATCAATGAAGATTATGTAGATTGTCTTCATGGACTCTATGATAAAGTAAGGGTTTGGACGGTCAATGAACCACATGAGATTGAAAAAATATTGAAGTTACAAGTCAATGCCATAATCACTGATTATCCAGATTTAGCAATACGTATTAAAGAAGAGCAACTGAAGGTTAAAGCGTAGGTACACGGGGAAAGGTCCAGTGTACCACTATAATGGTGAAGAGGGAAAAGGAGATGTCCCTCTGGTCCAGTAAAAATGGCCATGGGTCAATGCCCATGGCCAATGCTTTAATTTTTCGATTGTAAATATGAGAGTGAAACCTTTAAGTTCGCATTCCTTTCGCGAATGGCATTAAGTAAATCGTGATCCTTTGTCGATATTTTGTTACGGATTGCAAATGTATATAAGATCATCGTACCTAGATTTGTTGTTTCAACTTGACGTAGTACATTATACTCCGTATATTTGTCTAAAATATCGTTAAATAAATCCTCATAATTTAAGTTCTCAGGTACTGTTATTTTTAAGATTTGAGTATCCTTACCTCTTCCATAATCAAATTTGTACAATAAAAACAACACTAAACACGAGAAAACAGTTAAAACAATAGCTAAGCTAATTTGATAAAGTCCTGCCGTCATTCCAACACAAAGTCCGAAGAAGATATAGGCAATATCCTTTGCATCTGTTACTGCGCTTCGGAAACGAATGAGGGAAAAAATCGCGAATAATCCGAATGCGACTCCTGCATTATTACTAACCACATTCATTACGACTGATACAACTACACTCATGATAATAATTGTGTGTACAAACGATTGTGAATAACGTTCACCTTGAAAGGTTAACTGATACACTTTTGTAATCGCCAGGCTAAGAATTGCTGCAGTAGCCATCGCAAACATAGTCATGAGAATTGAAGATTCTGTTCCTTGCCCATTAAATAATACATCCATTTTATCCGACTCCTATCATTACTTTTTCATTCATTATTTTAGTAGGTATAGATTCTCCTCTTAGTAACTCCATACTTGTACAGAACTTTGAGGCGCTTCTTTGTTCGCAATTTAAATCTTGTAAAAATCGAGTTAACCATAATGGCACGCTATGAGTAACTTTGACTTCTAGCACGACTAGATTAGGATCAATAATGTGTTCACCATAGGGGCCGTACTCGATATTTAGGTCTTCATTACGGCATCTTAAATTTAAATCAAAGGTAACCCGTAAATCAGGATCGGTGATGCAATGAAATGCATGCCGGTCATAGCTTACAACCATTTCGGGATCTAACTGATAAAATCTACGGAAATAATCAACTTCCTTGAAGATTTGCGGATTAGAAGTTTGGTAATTGCAAAGGTCTCTATCTGGTTTATTGATATAGCGATACGCATCCATTAAAGGAATCGCCGTTCTCCTTTTATTAACCACATTGTTATGCTTTTGCTTCACCTCAAAAAAAGCTGTCCCATTGATGTCCGTCTCGTCATAAATTCGCAATCTAAGTTTTTGCCTAAATTTTAGCTTGTTTTTCGTTTCAAAATAAATTTGTCGTTCGTCATTATCAAAATATAGACTCGTCACGGTATACCGTCCTGCATTACCGAATTTATCGTAGCGCATATAGGGATACATTAAATCAACTAGCGCTTCATATTGATATCTGGTAATTAGATATTTTTGTTCTCGTCGGCTAAATATTTCTATTGCCAAAACCTTTCCCGCCTTCCTTCTTATTACATGATGAACTCGTTATTAACGATATCTTCATATTAAATTTACAATCTTAAAAACTACTGAAAGAAACATGAGAAATTGATGAGAAGATGAGAGGTTTAGAACTGGTTGTATCTAACCCTTCTCTAGCTTGTCACGATAGGGCGCTCGCTCAGCGCTTTTCTTATTAAATACGACTTTAGACGTATTTAATATTTAGACTCTAGTTGGTTAAACGGATTCCCATCATTTTGTATGATTTAAGAAACTAATCTTTCTTGATAATCAACTAAGATCAATATGAGTGAAAAATATGGTTGCGAATGCGATATGGAGATAAATGAAGGATGGATAATAATGAGAGAAAAAAAGATATATATACTTTTAACAGATACAGGAACATTATTTACAAAGCTAATAAAGTTATTTACGAAAAAGCCATATAATCATGCGTCAATATCCTTCGACTGTGAATTGTCAGAGGTTTATAGTTTTGGTAGGAAAACAGCTAAGAACCCTTTTATTGGTGGATTTGTAAAAGAGGATGTGAAGAGGGGGTTGTTTAAGCAGGCAGATTGTATTATCTATTCGTATACCGTTACAGAGGTTGAAAAGAAAAAGATGAGAAACTGTATTAACGAAATTGAAAAACAAAAGGGAGAATATCGCTATAATTTCATAGGGTTATTTGGAGTTATGTTTAATAAACCAATGAGAAGAAAGAAGGCTTTCTTCTGTTCACAGTTTGTTGCATCCGTACTAAAGGAATGTGACAGCATCTACTTTGAAAAACCCCTATCTCTAATTTCACCAGATGACCTTCAACAGCTATCTACATTACATTTTGTGTATGAGGGAGAGTTAGCAGGTTATCATAAAAATAAAGAAGAATTAAGAGTTCCAGCTCGTTTAATCCCTGCATGAGTGTGAAAGGTTTTTAAATAGTTTTGAGTCTTTCTATAAGGGTAATAAACTTTAGTTGTCTAGGATGACAAAAAATTATACGACTTATTATGAAAAATTATTAGAACACTCTCTGTCCCAATGTACTTCGCATGGTATTTCCTTAAAATAAGAATTGTATAAAGTGAGCCATTTTGTTATCATAATAAAGATTATAAAGAAATGGAGGTTTTCCTGGTGACAGCGTCAATGAGATTACGATTCCCAACTTTCTTCGTTAACTAAATACGTTTGAAAGCTCTGCCTACGTTCAGAGCAACGGGATAAGTCTGTCTATTTTAAAAGGAAACCTATATTTGACGGTTATTTAAAAAGAGGGGCAAGGGTTCCCTCTTTTTTTGTTGCTCAAAAATAAGTTGAAGGAAGCGATGTAGGCGAAGAGTAAAGTAAAAAAATCATTAGAAATGAGTTGGTAATCTATGAGTACGATAGAAAAGAATCTAAAAGAGAATTGGTTAAAAAATATTATTCTCTTTTTAAGTAGCCAGACGATTTCCCTTTTCGGGTCGTCTTTGGTTCAATACGCAATCATGTGGCATATCACGCTTGCAACGGAATCTGGTTTGATGATGACGTTGTATATCATCTGTGGGTTTATTCCAACCTTTTTCATGTCGCCAGTCGGTGGGGTGTGGGCAGATCGGTATAACCGAAAAATGCTGATTATCCTAGCAGACGGACTTATTGCAGTTTCAACCTTAATCCTTGCAATTCTCTACCTAATGGGATTTGATGCAATTTGGTTACTTTTTGTAATGGCGGCGGTACGTGCCTTTGGAACTGGAATTCAAATGCCTGCTGTCAGTGCGATTTTACCGCAGATTGTCCCAAAAGATAAACTAACGAAGGTAAACGGAACGAATGGAAGTATCCAGGCAATTATCATGTTTGTGTCTCCGATGGTTAGTGCAGCATTATTGGGATTGACCTCGATTGAAATTATCTTTTTCATCGATGTGATTACTGCTGCAATTGCTATATTTACTCTGCTTTTCTTTTTGAAAATTTCCGTGCATGAGAAGGCAGCGGAAAAGCAAACAACAAGCTATTTTAGCGACTTTAAGCAAGGGTTACATTATGTGAACAATCATCAATTTCTCAAAAAGTTCTTCATGTTCTTTGCAGTCTTCTTTGTTTTAATGGCGCCTGCAGCATTTTTGACACCACTACAGGTTACACGGAGTTTCGGTGGAGACGAATGGAGATTAGCAGCAATCGAAATCGCCTTCTCGATTGGTATGATGGTTGGTGGAGGAATCATCGCGACTTGGGGCGGCTTTGAGAATAAAATAAAAACATTGGGATTCGCAAGTGTTATTATGGGTGCTTGCACATTAGCACTTGGGGTTGTTCCGAACTTTTGGGTTTATTTTGCCTTCATGGCATTATTCGGATTGGCCATGCCGATCTTTAATACACCAGCAACCGTTTTGCTACAGGAGAAGGTAGAAGAAGATTATCTAGGAAGAGTCTTCGGGGTAATGGGCATGATTTCAACTTCCATGATGCCGCTTGGTATGCTTATATTTGGTCCAATTGCAGACATTATCAAGATTGAATGGCTGCTAGTTGGCACCGGCATTTTTATCATCATCCTAGCTATCTTCCTTGGGAGAAATAAAGTATTAATTGAAGCGGGTAAACCTGAATTAAAAGAATCAGAAGGGTAAAACGAAGGACAGAACCGGTTTTATTAGGTTCTGTCCTTTTCGATTTGGTTATTGGATAGTCCTTACTATCCATGTATTACATTTTAATAGCAACTCTTTTTGTCATCAGGCGGATAAGCCAGATTGAAAGTAGGATGATTAGCAGTATGCTTATTAACGCGAAAGCCGACGGCAGAAAATCTAAAGATGAGAACCAACCCGGTATCGGTAAATCCAAAGAAATTCTCAGTAGAGTGTCTTTCAGCATTTTAATATTAATTCCAATTAAAATAAATCCAATCCCAACTATGACATCAAATCGATAGAAACTAGCACTGATTAACCATCCAAGTAAGTAATACACGAAAATATTTAGACTAAGAACACCCATAGCCAACAGCCAATTATCCTGGGGATCAACGTGAGGAGATATAATAATAGACTGGACAATTTCTCCAATAATGTGATCACCAACGTCAACACTATTTATGGTTTGTTCTTTATAAGCTATATTAAAAAAATGTAAGATGAATTTTTCAAGAAAAGATACAATGATTGTAACGATTGGAATGAGAATGGATAAACCAATGGAAGCAATAACCGTCCCCATAAAATAATCTTTCCTTGTTACGCCGTTACCTACATAGTGAGGAAGAAAGTATATAGACAGCAGGCCAATTACCAACATGTAAATACTACCTGCAATAAAAATCGAACTAAAGTATCCCTCAATCTCATTTCCTTGGCTACCTGCAATCACTGATTTAACAATGTTAATAATGAGCATAACTCCTAGAAATCCACCCGTCCAAATGGACTGGACAACGAACATGTCAGTCGCGACTTTACGGAAAATGGGCTGTTGTTTCATATCTTATTTCCTCCTTGAGTAAGATGGACAAACAATTCTTGAAGGGAGACGGGTGCTATTTCAAGTCCTTTAGTAAATGCGTTTGCTCTGTCTTGCTCGCTAAGTTCTCCAAAAACAGTCACAGATTTTGTACTTCCTAACTGCTGAGAGTTAATTTGCTTCATAGATGCTACAAATTCATCTACTAATTCTGCATTCCCCGTAATTGTAGCTCCCCTTGAGAGTAGCGAATCTGTCTCCTCTTGAAGCAAAATACAACCATTATCTAATAAAATCACTTCATCAAATAAATAATCCATTTCCGATACAAGATGGGTTGATAAGATAATCATTCTTGGATGCTTTTCCTGATCTTCTAGAAGCTCTTTATAAAATAGTTCCCTGGACGGTGCATCCATCCCAAGATATACCTCATCCATTATCGTGATGGGTGCACGGCTTGCTAACCCTATGATGACATTTAGTGATGATTGCATTCCCTTTGAAAATTGTTTAATTGGTTTCTTTTTATCAAGATTAAATTTGTCTACAAGATAATTGGCATAATCCCTATCAAAATGAGGGCGATATCGTTGTACATCTTCAAGCATTTCGACAACATTATCAGATTCGTCTTTATACTCTTTGTTATATAGAAATAGTACTTGTTGCATCAAGTTAGCATTTTCAAATGGTTCTTCCCCATTAATGGTGACCATTCCAGCCGATGGTTCACGGAAAGAGGCTAGGACGGAAAGAAGAGAAGTTTTGCCCGCGCCATTTCTTCCTAATAATCCATATATTTTTTCGTGGCGTAACTCAAACGTAACATCTTTAAGTGCATGGTGATTACCGTATTTAACCTGCAGGTTTTCCGCCTTTATCTTCACTCTAAATCACGACCTTTTACATTTTTAATAAACTCAATAATTTCATCTTCCTTGATACCGAGCTTGTAAGCTTCTTGAACTAACTTGACCACATAATCATCAATAAACGAGTCTTTGCGTTTTTGAATGAGCTTTTCTTTAGCCCCTTGCGCTACAAACATACCAATGCCTCTCTTCTTAAAAAGAATTCCCTCTTCAACTAATTGGTTCACACCTTTTGAAACCGTGACATGATTAATCTTATAAAAGCTCACTAGTTGATTAGTTGAAGGTGCTTGCTCTCCTTCTTTCAGTTGATCATTAAGAATTTGGTCCTCAATCTTTTCACGAACTTGCAAATAGATTGGTTTATCTTGATCAAATGATTTACTCATAATAATCGCCTACTATTCTTTAGTTATGTTATCTGCGTATATGGTTATATAGTTATGTATATAACCATAATAGAATTTTATTAGTATGTCAATAACTAAACTGTTTAGAAATCATAATGGTAATGAACGTGCGTCTGAATAAGGGAAGTTGTACGTTTTTGTAGGGATATTAGGGGAAAAACGATATACCACCACACCGTAAAACGATAAAAGCTATACCGATTATAAAATATGAAAAATAGCACCTATGACTAACGACCTAAAAATTTATATATTTAAAAATTTCAGAAGAAAGGGATTGACATATAGTCAAATCCCGTGTAATTTAGTAACAACAAATAAAATTAAATATCATTTTTTTCTTATCCAGAGAGGTGGAGGGACTGGCCCGTTGAAGCCTCGGCAACAGACAATATGTACTGTGCCAATTCCAGCAAGCGTTAAGCTTGACAGATAGGAAGAGTGTATTGAACTATTCATGTATGCCCTCTTCTTGATAGAAGTGGGTTTTTATTTTGGCCAAAATAATCTAATTGCCGCACTGGTCAACCAGTGGCAATTAAATGATATACATCCTTGAATAAGGGGGAGTTACATGGCGAAACTAGATGATTCGATAGTGAAGCATATTTTATCTAGCTTGGAAGATTTGGAATTTGGATCTATTGTGATTACCGTCCACAATGGGGAAATCACCCAAATTGATGCGACGGAGAAAAGGCGTTTTGCATTAAAAAAAACCTCTTCACCCCATCAACAAATAACGAATAAAAACACTAAATAACTTGCCGATTAGACCACTAAAGGCATCTTTATTTTCAAAGCGTCCATAAATGACGCTTTAGATAAAGATGCCTTTTTTTATTCGATTTTGATGTGTACATTTTATAGCCAAATATGAAAGGATGATCAAAATGAGTGAAATTATACTTTTGTCAGGAAGCCCTTCGGAGTATTCAAGAACAGATTTGGTTTTGCAATATGCTGGAACGAAGCTTAAACAAGAGGGTTATTCCATAACACATGTTTCCGTTAGGGATATTCCAGCTGATGACATTTTTAATCTAAGGTTTGACAGCCCAGCCTTGAAGGAACTCACTCTACTTATCCAAGGGGCAGATGGGGTAATAGTGGGGTCGCCTGTTTATAAAGCCGCCTACACTGGAGTATTGAAGGCTTTGCTAGACTTACTGCCGCAAGATGTGTTAGCTGGTAAAACAGTTCTGCCCATCATGACTGGTGGTAGTCCAGCCCATTTACTCGCAATTGAGTACAGTCTTAAACCTTTATTGTCAGCACTAAAGGGGCAGAGCCAACAGGGTGTTTATTTCCAAGATTGCCAGATTGATAAGAAGCAGGTAGGGAATCCAATTATCGACGTCAATGTGTTAGAAAGACTTAAAAAAGAGCTTTATTACTTCGTGGAAACTGTAAATAGGAAAAGGGATTACGTCCTTTAAGGAATTTTAATAAATACAATAAAAAGGAGCTACTTATTATGACAAAGAAGAGAATTTATTTAAATGCATTTGATATGAACTGTGTTGGGCACCAATCTCCAGGATTATGGTCACATCCAGACGATCAATCACATCGCTATAAAGACAGCGAGTATTGGATTGAACTAGCAAAGATTTTAGAAAAGGGAAGGTTCGATGCTATTTTTCTAGCGGATGTATTAGGGCCTTATGATGTCTATCAAGGGTCTAGAGATGCGGCGATTCGTCAAGGTACACAAACACCTGTTAATGACCCATCACTTGTTGTTCCATTAATGTCAGCAGTAACAAAGCATTTAGGATTTGGGGTTACTGCATCTGTTACTCATGAGCATCCTTATACATTTGCCCGTCGTATGTCGACACTTGATCATATTACGAAGGGACGTGTGGGCTGGAATATCGTCACATCCTATCTGAAAAGTGCAGCTGTTAATATGGGATTGGAAGACCAAATTAAACATGATGAGCGCTATGACATAGCTGATGAATATTTACAAGTTTGCTATAAACTATGGGAAGGAAGTTGGGAGGATGATGCTGTTTTATTAGACAAAGAGAATCGGATTTTCGCAGACCCAAGTAAGGTACATGATATCAATCATGAAGGTAAGTATTACAAAGTTCCAGGTGCGCATTTATGTGAACCGTCTCTACAACGTACGCCTGTGCTCTACCAAGCTGGAACCTCTTCGAAAGGCCGGGCATTCGCTGGTAAGCATGCTGAATTAATTTTTATTGGTGCTCCAACTAAAAATGCGGCTAAACATTCTGTACAGAAACTACGTGAAGAGGCCATTAAGTCCGGGCGTGCACCCGAGGAACTTAAAATACTGTCATGTATCACTCCAATTGTTGGTCGAACAGAAGAAGAGGCCAACGAAAAATTCAATGAGTATCAAAAACATGTAAGCTATGAGGGGGCATTAGCACTTCTAGGTGGCTGGACAGGAATTGATTTCTCAGAGTATGGTCCAGATGAAAATCTTAAGTTTGTAAAAAATGATGCTATTCAATCGACGGTTGAGAACTTTACAAGAATTGATTCTGATAAAAAGTGGACGATTGATGAAATTAAAAAATATACAGGAATTGGTGGGTTAGGACCTGTTACTGTTGGTAGCCCAGAGCAGGTCGCAAATGATTTGGAGAGTTGGATAGAAGAGACCGGGATTGACGGATTTAACATTGCGTACGCAATTACTCCTGGTACGTTCAAAGATTTTGTCGAATACGTTGTACCAATCCTTCAAGAAAGAGGCTTAGTTCGAAAAGAATACGAAGGTGAAACACTACGAGACAGCCTATTTGGGCAAGGAAACCAACTACCAGCTCACCACCCAGGAAAACAATACAGCAAACAAGTGGCAATAACGGTAAGATAATAGGAAAAGGGCTATCAAAATAAAATCCTATTTTGATAGCCCTAAATAAATTTAATTACTGATGGTCTCTTTCCTAGGGATTTCCTTAGAAAAACCATCAATTCCTATAGAACCATAATAAATATCTAGACCTGATTGAGTATCAACCATGGCAACTGGATAGGAATGATTATTTTCAATTTGTGATGAAAATTCGTTTGGATCCATTTCTATCTCAATTTCATGACCTACAAAAGAATATGAAAATGGTATCGTTTTGTGCAGTTCAAATAAGGTCTTTATGATGCTTTGTCTTGCAGTTTTGATACTTGAATCATCGGATTCATCCGGAAAGATATCCTCCCAGCCTATACTAAAGAGAAAACCATGGTAATTTGCTTCTTTTTCAACCGTGAGAGTGATACTCTCTGACTTAATGTTGAAAATGTCACCGGATAATTCAGAAGAGATATAGTAACCATCTAGAAAGGAAACATCCAGTTTATTATTTTGGACTTCATTTTCAACCCATTTTTCCCCTTCAATATCTTCACTGTATTTAAGGTTTAAAAATGTACCACCTTTTTTTAGGATAAATTCCTTTAGTTTTTCAAATGTTGATATAAGAGGATAGTCTTCATTGAAGACAACTCCAATATTTACGTACCCACCAGTCAATTTACTCACCTCTTAATAATCAGTTCTCCAATTCGAATGAAATTATTTTTTTGTGTCGTAGTAAGTTTATAACCTGTAATAAAGTCACCGTTTTCTTTAAAAAATACGGCATTATTCCCTTTAATATGCATTATAACAGGATTACTCTGACCACTGTGTTTTGTTTTATAGATATGTGTAGATTTACTTACGTGATTACGTAATGCAGTTTCGAACTTAGTAGCATTTGCCTTACTATAGTTACCTGTAACTCCGAAATCCTTTGCGTGTTTGAACTTTTTTTGTAATTGACTAGCCTTGAAACTTACATTCATTAAAGCCTTAAGGATTTGACTGCGAGAGTATAGTTTAAATGCTATTTTAACGGTGGATCTGATAATTACTCCAACAATAATCGCCGGTAAAGCAGAAGCAGATAACTCCTCGGAATTATACGTATACGTCTCACCCGTGGTTTTATCTATAAAAGTAGCTAAAAATTCCTCACCCTCTACTTGCTCAACAATTACCTCAAATTCCTGGTATATTTCTTCTCCGTTTTCGTCGGTATATGTTGTTTGAAGGTTGATATCTTCTGATTCAATATCCAATTCAAGTTCGCTCTCTAGTTCAATATCTTCAGATTGGAAACTTGACTCAATATTAATTGTTTCTTCATTTATATTTGTTAACTCAACATCAATTTCGTCTGTGTGTTCCATACCTAATTCTTCGTAAACTTCCTCTTTAATTACTTCGAATTCCTCTTCAATTACTTCAGTTGCAATATTTTGGGCTTCCAATGTCTCGGATGCTGCTGCTTTAGTAAAAGGGATACTAGTAAATACTAGACAGACTACTAGAGTTATAATAAGTGATTTCATAGATTTCATAACCAATCTCCTTTTAATTAAATGTGATTAAACCATTACCATACTCAATCTCATCGACGAATTTCTTATCTTTTACTGCTTTTTCATTTAACAAAGCCATTACTTCTGATATAGGCGTATCCTCAATTGTTTGATTACTTATAAAAAGGGATATTACACCTGTAGCATGTGCTGCAGCAAATGAAGTCCCCGAAAATAAACTATATCCTCCATTGTGATCTGTCGAAAGGACTTTTTCTCCTGGAGCGATGTAGTCAATTTTTCCTCTTGCTGCTGTACCAGGTCTCTTAAAATCTTCCTTAATAGAATTAACAGATATTACATCCTTGTACTTTGCAGGATATTCAACCCCGGTACCAAAGGTATTTCCAGCGGCAGCTACAACAATAATTCCTGTTGAGATTGCTTTATCTATTACATTTTTTAGTTCGGGGCTATCTTTAGTTATGCCTGAACTTATGTTGATAATATGTACTTTCTGATTAATACTCCATTCAATACCTCGGATAAGATACTCAACATTACCTTTTCCGTTAGAATCTAGAACTTTAACATCATATATTTCAATTGCAGGATTGATTCCGATTACACCACTATCATTGTTGGCTGCACTTAGTATTCCAGCTATGGCTGTACCATGGCCAAACTCATCGATTACTGGTGTATCGGGAGAAATAGCGTTGTATTGTTTTTTAACTATTCCTATTAAATCTTCATGGTCTTTGTATATTCCACTATCAAGTACAGCCACTTTAACATTACTAGTCTCCTCTATAAGTTGTCCTACCTTTGGATGAACTTGCTTGATGCCCCATGGTGTTACTTGCTTTTCCGGTGGGGACGAAATCAATTCATTTTTAACTTGAGTGTCAGGGCTACTAGACTTCACTTGTGAATACATATTTGACAACCACATTCCTGAAATAATAAAGAATAAAAAGCCGACTGAAAATAGTAATTTACGTATAATGTCACCTCCATTCAATTAGTATTAAAAGCAATTGATGTAAAGTTCTTCTATATTCTACAAATATTTACAATTTTTGTAATTAGGAAAAAGGTATTATATTTAATGAAAGATGATGGTAATAAATTACTAATTTTTACAATCGAGAAGGAGCGTGGTAGGTTCTTAATCTAGATAGAGGAGAGAAAATGTAAGTTGCCCAATAAATTACCCTATATTTAGGTTTGTTTGGTTTTAAGTGATGATTTGATCCTCGTTTGGATTCCATTATCTTAGTTCGTTTCATATGATAATTATATCTAGAGAAGACAATTGCAGTTAAATAAATCGGTAATCATCTGATGCAGAATTAGTGAAAAACGAAGATAAAGTGTATATTATAGGGATGGAGCATATTTAATGTAATATCAGATAATGTGCCAAATTTCACACAAGATAACTCGTACATGTGTTATTCTTACAATATATAATTGTTGGAGGTTTAAGAAAATGCAACGAACTATAGATGATGAAAAAAATCCGAAAAAGCCTGTTCCTACAACATATTCAAGATTAAATCCATTTCAAGCGAAAGTTCTGAAGAATATTAACTTAAATGGTGAAGGTTCTAATAAGGAAACAAGACATATTGAACTATCATTAGAAGGATCAGGGTTTTCTTATATACCTGGTGATACACTTGGGATTGCACCTTCAAACGATCCAGAACTAGTGGCAGCTTTACTCGAAGAAATGAAGTGGGATGCAGATGAAGTTGTAACAGTTGGTCGCCAAGGTGAGTCAATGCCACTTAAAGAAGCGTTGGTTACGTACCTCGATATTACTTTACTAACTAAGAAAATATTACAAGGCGCGGCAGCTTTTACAGACAATGAAGAGCTACAAAAGCTCTTAGAAGATACAGCGGCTGTAAAAGAATATTGTGATGGCCGCGATTTACTAGATATGTTGCGTGACTTTGGCCCGTGGAAGGCTTCTGCGCAAGAAATTGTATCTTTATTACGAAAAATGGTACCTAGACTTTATTCGATTGCCAGCAGTTTAGCTGCACACCCAGATGAAGTTCATCTCACAATTGGTGCAGTACGTTATACTGCTCATGGTCGTGAAAGAAAAGGGGTATGTTCTGTTCAATGTGCGGACCGTGTTGAAGAAGGCGATACACTACCAGTCTTTGTTCAAGTTAACAAACACTTCCACTTACCGGAACAACTAGATAAAGACATCATCATGGTTGGTCCTGGAACTGGGGTTGCGCCGTTTCGTTCGTTCATTGAAGAACTTGCTGTGAAAAAAGCAACAGGACGTTCATGGTTATTCTTCGGTGACCAACATGAAGCAACTGACTTCTTATATAAAGACGAGTTGGAAAAGTACCAGCAAGATGGAGTCTTGTCAAAAATTGATGTCGCATTTTCAAGGGATTCCGACCAAAAAGTATATGTACAGCACAAAATGCTCGAGCATAGTAAGGAATTATTTGAATGGATTGAAAACGGAGCTTATTTCTATGTATGTGGAGATAAAGACCATATGGCAAAAGATGTGAATGAAGCATTACTCACAATCTTTGAACAAGAAGGCGGTATGGACAGAGAAGCTGCTGAAGCATATTTAAAAGAATTGAAAACACAAGGGCGTTACTTACGCGACGTGTATTAATTAAAAAATACCCCTTCGACCTGGTCGAGGGGGTATTTTCTTGAAATAACAGGTGCACCTTTTGTAGCTCTCGGTCAACGGACCGGTATCTTTTTCCCGTTATGCTCTTTTTCTTCTTGATGTTACAAAGTATGTGGTTCCTACAAGTAACAGGATTAAACCTAAAAGTAGGAGATTGAATGAGTTTGTTGCTGTTACCGGAAGTTTTTTGCCTTCTGATTTTTCTGGTTTAGGCTTTTCTGGTTGTTCAGTTTCAGGCTTTTCAGGTTTTTCTGGTTTCTCAGGTTTCTCAGGTTTTACCGGTTCTTCGGGTTTCTCTGGTTTCCCCGGCTTCTCAGGGTTTTCTGGATTTTGTTCATCTGCTTTCACGAGTGTTAGAACACCGAAAACAGATGTATCTTGATATCCAGTACCGGTAGTATCATTCCAAGCTGCAACACCTTGACGGGCACCGTCTTTACCGTCATTAATTTGTACATCAAATCCAATCTTCGTGTTGTTTTCTGGAGTGATTGTTTTTAACGGAATCTTCATTTCAACTGTATAGCCATTGCCTGATACATGGGTAGCTGATTCGAAACCTTCTTCAATGCTTGATGGATTAAAAGAAGCAACGTTTTCGAAATTAACACGATACTGACCATCTCCATCTTCATAGAAGGAAGTTTTCGCATTGTTTTCATCTACAAATACTTCAACAGAATCCTGTTCCCATGCATTTGGGCTTGAGCTATCAAGTTGTGAATCACTTACTTGAACTAATACATATAAGTTTTGATCATCCCATAGCACCTTCGATGTTCCATTCGCACCTTGCCAAGCAGTTTGGTAACGGTTGATTGGGAGTTCTTTTGCTTGATTCCAAATATCATCAATTGTTCCATCCATGACCGGTGTGCCAAACACTGCAGTACCATGATTTGCTTCTTTTTCATCAACCTCATGCTCTGAGATAAATTTGTCTGGGTCTGCAATTGCGTAATAGGCTGGTTTTGCTTGTAGATCTTTATCAAATAATAAAGGACTTTGAGCAGCTCTCCAGCTAGTTGCGTCATTTAATCCCCAGAAAGTTACACGAGAGATGTGTTCCTTATATTCCTTATAGATTTGGAACAATTGGGCATATAAATAACCTTGTGCATTTGCTTGTTGCTCTGTTAGGACATGATCACTTCCAGCCGTAACATCAAGCTCCGTTACACCAACTTCTACACCTAGTGAAACGAACTTTTCCATTGAACGTCTAACATTTTCAGGATTCGTATTTAGGTTATAGTGGCCTTGCATACCAATTCCATCAATAAGAAGTTCTCCGTCATTCTCAGCTGAATACTTATCATTAATTTCTTTTACCATTTGATAAATAGCTTCGGCTTTATTTTGATTATCATCGTTGTAGTCATTGTAGTAAAGTTTGATATCCCAGCCATTTTCTTTCAACACTTCTTTTGCGGCACGATAAGCTTGTTCAATATAATCCGTTCCAATTGCTTTGTACCAACCTGATTGACGAAGTGAACCTTTCCAATCAGTTGGATCAGAAGGATTATCATTCATTGCTTCGTTCACAACATCCCATGAAATCACATTTGTCCCAAAATGCTCAACAACCGTTTTAACATGGGTTCTTAAATTGTTGAGGGCGACATCGCGACTTAATGGATTACCGTCATCATCACTGTGGAGCCATTCTTGAGATTGTTGATGCCAGACGAGAACATGGCCATGCATTTGGAGCCCTTGAGATAATGCTTTGTTCACAAGCTCATCTTCCGCTGTAAAATCAAACTCTCTTTGATCGTTGTAGGCATAACTTGGCTTCATTGCGTTCTCTGCAGTTACAAGATTATGGTGCTTCGTTAAAAGGTTTAGTCGAGTACCATCTAAATCTGCTGCTGAGATTGCATTTCCAATTAGGAAATAATCTTTGTAGATATCTTTAATTGGTGTTAAATCTTCAATATCAACAGGTCCTGTGCCAGTCGGTTCAAATGTAATATCATCAATATAAAATGATGCTGAACTATTATTCGAACTTTCGACGTAAATGGTTAAAAACTCCCCTCCCACACTGCTGTAGCGGTAAGTACCTTGTAATTGCACCCATCCGTCTTCAGTGCTAATGGTTTTTCCTTCTATAATATTGTAGCTAGCACCGTCACCGTCTCCGACTTGTGTTGATAACTGCAGCTGTGAACTATCTGGAGACATCAGCTTGACCCATGCTGAGATCTTATACTCGGTTCCTTTATCCACATATTTTTCAACACGTAAGGCTGGTCCATGCCACGTATTTGATCTGTTTTCAACCTTTAAGGAATAAGTGCCACTCTCAGTATGGTTTTCTTCATCCGTAATTGTCAGCGTTTCAGTCCCAGCCCTGCCTTCAAAGCCTCCAGTTGTTTGGTCTTCGAAGTCGATTTTCTTAAATGTTTCAGCTTGTGGTCTGGATTCCTCAGGCTGTTCGGTAACTTTTTCAGTAATGAGGATTTCTCCAATGTAGAAAGGAACTGATACTCCAGTTTCGTTTGATTGAACACGAAGTTTTGAGTCCTTACTAGTATCCACGATAAATTCCTTCGTCAACGTGAATGCTTGACCGGCTACAAAAGGAACATTTGTTAACCAGGTATAACTGTCAACCGTCGATAGAACAACTTTGGCATCATTTGGGATAGATTCATCACCATCAACATATCCAGTAACAGTGACTGAATAGGTTTTCCCGTGTACCAAGCCAATGTCGCTGAAATTGAAATCAGCAGCATCATAGTCATTGTTTCGGTTACTCACATATAAAGCTGCTCCGTCTTCATTACCAGCAAACACCTTATCCTGAACATGTGTTAGGCTAGCATTTCCCGATTGTGCCGCTTTTCCACTCCCACCTTCAAAGGTCTCATGATAAACCGTTTTTGTTTCTGACGGTGTATCATCGTTCGCTTCTGCAGTCTGGGTAATCCATGCTGATGGAAAAACCAAAATGGCTACAAGAAGCAATGAAAAAATCCTCATCCACTTTCTCCTCATTTTCTTCCTCCCCTTAAACAATCTTATTAGAAAAGCGCTTTCAAAAATTAAGACACGCTTTCCAACTCCTATTATTTAGTTTCTAGCGTAAACTTGTAACCCTAGTAACTATAGTTTCTACTTAAAAAATTCAACTAGAGTGACAGACGGGATTTAATCCTTAGGAGAATATGAACCTCTGAATATAAAAATTTGACCTAGGTCAAAGAAATGTTATTTTCCGCAGGATATTATTAATTTATAAAAGGTAAAGGAGTGAAAGTAGATGAAAAAGATAGGTTTGTTTTTAGTATTAGGTTTATTAACACTCGGGCTTGTAGCTTGTGGGGGAGATAAAGAAGAGACGAATGTAAAAGCACAGGAAGAAACGAATAGTGAAGTTGCATCCGCAGATGCTGAAGAATTCACAATCACTGCCACTAACTGGGAGTTCACTTCAGATAAAGAATTAACGATTAAAAAAGGATCAAATGTAAAACTAAATTTGGTGAATGAGGAAGGAGTACATGGAATCAGTAATGATGAATTGGGAATAGACCTTAAAGCAGATAAACCAGTAGTGTTTACAGCAGATACTACTGGAGAATTTGAACTATTATGCTCAATCTTTTGTGGAGCAACCAAGGATCATGAGGCTATGAAACTTACACTAAAAGTAGTCGAATAGAACAATCACAAACCGTAATTCTAAGACGTAGCAACCAAAATTGCAGCTTCCTCACTATCTATACAATATATAACGAGCCCAACTCTTGAGCTAAATAAAAGCTAGAGGTGAGGCTCCTTTTTTTATATAGTCGAATTCTCACGAAAAATAGCGTCAGACTGAAGCGGAAATCAACAACAAAGTTTAACAGAGCCTATTAAATTTATAAAAAGTTAGTTGTTTCACTATACAAAGTCATCTTGATATGATTATAATGAATGTGTAAGTATCATAAAAGTACTGGAGGCTATTATGGTGAAAAATGTAAAACCAAATGAACCAATAGTTACACATATTTATACGGCAGATCCATCTGCGCACGTATTTGAAGGGAAGCTTTATATTTATCCTTCTCATGACCTTGAACATGATGAACCGTCAAATGATAACGGCGACCAATATAAGATGGAAGACTACCACGTGTTATCAATAGAAGACATGGATTCACCAGAAGTTGTAGACCATGGTGAAGTGCTTCATGTGAAGGATGTTCCATGGGCAAGTAGACAAATGTGGGCACCAGATTCAGCCTATAAAAATGGCAAGTATTATTTTTATTTCCCAGCACGTGACAAGGACGGGATTTTCCGAATTGGAGTGGCAACAGGTACTAGTCCAGCAGGACCGTTTACTCCTGAAGAAAACTATATTCCTGGAAGCTTCAGTATCGACCCAGCTGTTTATGTGGACGAAGATGATCGCGCATACATGTATTTCGGTGGACTTTGGGGAGGACAGCTTGAAAAATGGCAGACTGGTACTTTCAAGGAAGAAGTTACAGAAGGTCCAGCACCAACAGAACCAGCTTTAGGTCCGATTGTTGCTGAATTAACCGATGATATGCTTACTTTTAAAAGTGAACCAAAAGAAATAAAAATCATTGATGAGGATGGAAATCCAATTCTAGCGGGCGATGAAGATCGTAGATATTTCGAAGGACCTTGGGTTCATAAATACAACGGACTCTACTATCTATCTTATTCAACAGGCACAACACATAAAATTGTATACGCTGTCAGCGAAAACCCACAGGGGCCATTCGTGTACAAGGGTACGATTCTTACTCCTGTTATTGGTTGGACAACACATCACTCAATCGTTGAATTTAAAGATAAGTGGTATCTCTTCTATCATGACTGCTCATTGTCAAATGGAATTAACCATAAGCGAAGCGTAAAATTCACTGAAATTAAATACAATGAAGATGGAACAATCCAAACAATTGATCCATATGGAGATAAATAAATTTAAGTAGTGATTCGGCAGGTGATTCCACCTGTCGATTTTTTTTTTGAGCCATTATAGTCGTTTGAATTTGGGACAATCAACATGAACGTTACATCGTAATATCTCGGTATTCAGATTTGTAATGTGACATAGCGGATGCTAAAATAGGGTTAAGTAACATGGGTGATAGGAGGAAAATCCTATGGAGTTCGTTGATCCGATAAAGGAAATTGCAGATATAAAAGCTATGAAAGAAGTATTGCGTCAACATTCCCAGCGGGATTTGTTATTCTTTGTGTTTGGCATTAATACAGGAATGAGAGTAAGTGATCTACTTTCTTTAAAAGTCAGTGATATACGAGATGGAAATGAAATAAAAGAATTCGTCACTATAAAAGGTAGCCAAGACGATGAAATTGCTGAATTTTATATTAATAACAGTGTAAAGACAGAACTGAGCAAGTATTTATCACAAGTAAATTTGGAGGAGAGTGATTACCTCTTTAAATCTAAGAAGAATAATAATCCTATCACACGTCAACAGGCTTATCGAATTATAAATCAGGCCGCTAAAGATGTGGGGATACCAGGAAAAATCGGTACTCATACATTAAGAAAGACCTTTGGTTACCATGCGTATCGAAAAGGAATTGCTGTTTCTATTCTTTCAAAAGTTTATCACCACCAAACTTCTGCAGAGACATTACATTATATTGGTATTGAGAAAAATGAAAAATACGTCATTAAAGTGGATGTCAATTTATAAACCATACAATAATTTTTGCAGCCTCTTTTCATCCTTCAAGTCAAATTGGTAATTCAAATTACTAGATTACTAAATTTGCAGGTTCTCATTTTAAATAATTCACATAGAAAGGAATGAATTAAAATTGAATGTGTTAGTTTCTAAACTTGTAGAAGTGCTGTATGCAGTTCTGCCGATAACCGTTATTGTCTTGATTTTAAATTTTACAGTGGTTCATTTAGACATGCCGTTATTAATTCGCTTCATTATTGGAGCCGTTTTCATTATCGTTGGTCTATCAATCTTTTTATTCGGCGTCGATCTTGGGATTACACCAATAGGTCAGTCAATGGGGGCGACGATTGCAAAGACAAACAAAATATGGATTGTGGGGATTGCTGGATTAGCCCTTGGTTTTTTCATCTCGATTGCTGAACCTGATTTACATATTTTAGCAGGACAGGTTGACCTTGTAACATCTGGATTGATAACGAAGACCAGTCTTGTCGTGATTGTCTCAATAGGAATTGGAGCCCTAATTGCTGTTGGTTTAGCAAGAATTGTTTACAACTTCCCATTATATAAATTGTTAACCATACTATATTTAATCATCTTTGTACTCGCGATATTTACTTCACCAGAGTTTCTAGCAATCTCGTTTGATGCATCTGGAGCAACAACTGGCGCATTGACCGTGCCATTTATTTTAGCGCTTGCATTAGGGGTATCAGCACTTAAAAAGGATAGTAAAGCATCTGAAAAAGATAGCTTTGGTCTAGTAGCAATTGCCTCCACAGGAGCTATCATTTCTGTCATGATTATGAACATCGTTGCTAAAACAGATAAAATTTCAGGAAGTTTGGGAGATCATGAAGTTTCAAACTCGATTATTGGACCCTTTTTAAAAAAGTTTCCAATCGTGGCGTTTGAAATAATTGTTGCATTGGTACCCATCTTATTGCTTTTTCTTATCTTTCAAAAGATCTCATTTAAAAAGTCTAAGAAAGCGGTTCGAAAGATACTTATGGGGCTCTTATTCACATTTGTCGGACTTGTCTTGTTCCTAGTCGGAGTGAATGCCGGATTTATGGATGTAGGTACTGCTGTTGGATATAGTATTGCATCTTTGGATAATAAAGCATATGTTGTTATTGTAGCCTTTATCTTGGGGCTTGTGACAATATTGGCTGAGCCTGCTGTACACGTGTTGACACATCAGATAGAAGATGTTACAAGTGGATATGTACCGAGAAAGACGGTCATGTTTTCTTTATCAATAGGAGTCGGCCTTGCAGTAGCATTGTCAATCCTTAGAATTCTAATTCCAGAATTACAGTTATGGCATTATCTATTACCTGGTTATGTCATTGCCGTTGCAATGTCTTACTTCGTACCAAAGCTGTTTGTGGGAATTGCTTTTGATTCGGGTGGTGTTGCTTCAGGTCCGATGACAGCTACTTTTATATTGGCGTTTATCACCGGAGCAGCAGAGGCCATTGAAGGTGCTAATGTATTGGTAGATGGATTTGGAATGATTGCAATGGTTGCTTTAACACCATTGATTGCTTTACAAGTATTAGGGTTTGTATTTAAACTAAAATCAAAAAAAGGAGGTCTGGAGAAGAATGTTGGGTAATTCTGAAACAGCCGACTTTGAACTAGTTTGTATTATTGTAAATCAAGGTATCGGAAGCAAAATAATGCAAACAGCTAAGAAAAATGGGATTTCTGGAGGCACGGTGCTGATCGGAAAAGGCACGATTAAAAATCGCCTCTTGGAGTTTTTAGCCTTAAATGATGTTAAAAAGGAAATCGTCCTAATGGTTTCTGATAATAAGACAGTTGAATATGCCCTAGAGCAGCTTGATAAGAAATTTAAATTTTCTAAACCAAATCACGGAATAGCATTCACAACTTCTGTTGGTCAAATTTTTGGAGCGAGTAGTTGTAAAGGTGAGCCGATGAAAGAAGAAAGAGGTGCGGACAATACAATGTATCATTCGATTACGGTGATTGTAGAAAAGGGTAATGCGGAAAATGTAATTGATGCAGCGGTGGAAGCAGGCTCTAAAGGTGGTACAATCATCAATGCAAGAGGTTCAGGAATCCATGAAACAAGTAAACTATTTTCGATGGAAATCGAACCTGAGAAGGAAATTGTGTTGATTTTATCTGAAAGAGATAGCACTGAAGCAATCGTAGGATCCATTAGGGAGAAAATCAAAATTGATGAACCTGGAAATGGGATAATTTTTATTCAAGATGTAAAAAACACGTACGGTATATATAAGTAATTCAAAGGCCTGCCCTGATTAATTGGGGCAGGCCTTCAATATACAAGGGAAGAGATTTTAGCTTAACCCTTAATAAAATTATCAACGACAAATGCTGATACGCCTAACGAGGTTGAGTATTTTTTGAGTTTTGAGAAGTTGAGCTGTAGGTCGTTTTGATGGAATGCGAGAGTGTGTTTTTCAATCGTATTCCGAATAGGTGCTTCAATCCACTGTTTAGCCATTGTTAGTCGATTACCGATAATGACTTGTTCCGGATTAAATGTATTAATAATGTTATTAATACCAAGCCCAAGATAGTTTCCAATCTCTTCAAAGAGCTTTATTGCTTTTTCGTCACCGCTCTCTGCTAAATCAATTAGTGCTTCTAATGATTCAAGGCTTGGGTCAGACATTTCAAGCAAAGCCTGCTCTGAAGCATATGCTTCCCAGCACCCGCGACTGCCACAATTACAACGCTTGCCGTTCATATCAATGATCATATGTCCCATCTCACCGGAAAAACCATTTATTCCTTTATAAAGCTCTTTGTTTACGATGATGCCGACACCAATCCCAATTCCAGCACTGATATATAGGATGTTTTTAAAGTCCTCTCCAGCACCAAATTGTTGTTCACCAACAGCACCGGCGTTTGCTTCGTTCTCTATGATAACAGGGACATTATAAAGTTTTTCAAGATCTTCTTTAAACTGAATATTACTCCAGCCAAGATTCGGTGCTAGGAGGATGGAACCCTCATTGTTCACAATTCCCGGGACACCGACACCAATCCCAACAATTCCATACCTACTTTCCGGCATTTCTTGCATTAATGACTGAATCATATCTTGAACAATATTCATTATTGTTGCATACGTGGTACGACCCACTGTTTGGTTTTTTTCAATTAGGATATTACCCTTTAAATCGGTGAGAATAGATAATACATAGTTCACGCCAATATCAATACCAATTGTGTAACCAGCATCCTTATTGAAGTGGAGGATAACCGGACGACGACCTCCACTTGATACTCCGGGGCCGGATTCAAAGATTAAGTCTTCCTCTAATAGTTCGGTTACTAATGTAGAAACAGTTGTTTTATTTAATCCTGAAGTTTGAGCGATGTCAGCACGTGAAATCGGTTCATTCTCCATTATTAATTGTAAAACGAGAGCTTTATTATTTTTTTTCACAACCTGTTGATTCCATGTCATCGTTCCCACTTATAAAAAACTCCTTATTTAATAATGGTTCTATTTTAACATAAAACTTAGTCTGATGAGTATACGAACGTAAAACTTATTTAAAATAAGGCGGAATAGGATGTAGTGAGATGTTTGTAAACGTTTTATAAAATTTTTTTACGATAACTTTGTTTATCGTATAGACAAACTTTGTGGGCGGTGCTATAATCTGAGTATAAAGAGCTTGAAGTTATGAGCTTAAGTATCAAAGTGAAAGCATTTTCACTTAAAATAAACTATAAAAATACTAGGAGGAATAACCCAATGGCTTATTTCGAAACAGTTAACAAGATTAAATATGAAGGTGCTAAATCAACGAATCCGTTTGCGTTTAAATACTACAACCCAGAAGAAAAAATTAATGGTAAAACAATGGAAGAAATTCTTCGCTACTCTGTTGCTTACTGGCATACATTTAATGCAGATGGAACAGATCCATTTGGTGCAGGTACTGCGATCCGCCCTTGGGATCACCTTAAAGGTTTAGACCTAGCAAAAGCTCGTGTTGAAGCATCATTTGAACTTTTTGAGAAATTAGATGCTCCATTCTTTGCTTTCCATGATGTTGATATTTCTCCAGAAGGAAGCACATTAAAGGAAACAAATGAAAATCTTGATGTAATCGTTGCGATGATTAAAGATTACATGAAAACTAGTAAAGTAAAATTACTTTGGAATACAGCAAACATGTTCACTAACCCACGCTATACACATGGTGCGGCAACTTCTCCGAATGCTGATGTATTTGCTTACTCAGCTGCAAAAGTGAAAAAAGGTTTAGAAGTAGCGAAAGAACTTGGCGCAGAAAACTATGTATTCTGGGGTGGACGTGAAGGGTATGAAACTCTTCTAAACACTGACATGAAGCTTGAGATGGATAACCTAGCTCGTTTCTTCCACATGGCAGTAGACTATGCAAAAGAAATCGGTTTAAATGTTCCATTCCTAATCGAGCCAAAACCAAAAGAGCCAACTAAGCACCAATATGATTTCGACGTAGCAACTGGTCTTGCGTTCTTACAAAAGTATGACCTAACAGATTACTTCAAGTTTAATATTGAAGCTAACCATGCAACACTTGCTGGTCACACTTTCGAACACGAACTAAGAACTGCTCGTATCAATGGTATGTTAGGTTCTGTTGACGCAAACCAAGGGGATACTCTACTTGGCTGGGATACAGACGAATTCCCAACTGACCTATATACAAACACATTAGCAATGTATGAAATTCTTAAAAATGGTGGACTAGGTAAGGGTGGTCTAAACTTCGATGCGAAAGTAAGAAGAGGATCATTCGATACAGACGATCTTTTCCACGCACATATTGCTGGTATGGATGCATTTGCTGTTGGATTAAAAGTAGCTAACAAATTAATTGAAGACAAAGTTCTTGATAGCTTTGTTGAAGATCGCTACAGCAGCTACACACAAGGCATTGGTTTAGATATCGTGGAAGGAAAAACAAACTTCCGTGAGCTTGAAAAATATGCTCTAGGCTTAACTGGAGTCAAAAATCAATCTGGTAGAACTGAGCGCCTTAAAGCTCAAATCAACCAATATTTATTAGAAACTCTAAATGCTTAATCGATAGAAACCTAAAATGTGCTGGAAGTATACTATTTCCAGCACATTTTCATAGAAAAGGATGATTCGGATGAAATATGTAATCGGTGTAGACCTCGGGACAAGTGCTGTAAAGATTTTACTTGTGAATCAAAATGGAGAAGTGGCCGCAGAGGTATCGAAATCATATCCCCTTATTATTGAAAAATCAGGCTACAGTGAGCAAAATCCCGAAGAGTGGGTTGAAAAAACAACTGCTGGTCTTAAAGAACTTGTCGAGCAATTTGATGGCGATATAACAGACATAGAAGGAATCAGTTTCTCCGGACAAATGCACGGACTTGTTTTACTAGACAATGAAAACCAAGTATTGCGCAATGCAATTTTATGGAATGATACAAGAACTACAAAACAATGTGAAGAAATCTATGAAACATTCGGTAAGGAACGTCTATTAGAGGTAACAAAGAATCCTGCGTTGGAAGGGTTTACATTACCTAAGATTCTTTGGGTTAAAGAAAATGAGCCTGAAATATTTGAACGTTCTAGCGTTTTCATGCTTCCTAAGGATTATTTACGTTATCGTATTACAGGTGCTGTTCACATGGAATACTCTGATGCAGCGGGTACATTGATGTTGAATGTAGCAAATCGTGAATGGAGTGCGGAAGTGCTGGAAGCTTTTAGTCTAGTACCTGAGTTTTGCCCTCCGTTAGTAGAATCACATGAATTTGTTGGTACTATTACACCTGAATTTGCTGAGGTAACTGGCCTTTCCGAAGCGACAAAAGTTTTTGCTGGTGGCGCGGATAATGCTTGTGGTGCGATAGGTTCAGGGATTTTGTCAGAAGGCAAAACACTTTGTAGTATCGGAACTTCAGGTGTCGTGTTGTCCTATGAAGAGCGTAATGACCTTGATTTTGAAGGTAAGGTTCACTATTTTAACCATGGTGAAGAGAATACGTATTATACAATGGGTGTAACTCTAGCAGCAGGTTATAGCTTAAGTTGGTTCAAGGATACGTTTGCCAAAGAAGAGGCTTTTGACCAATTTTTAGATGGTGTCAATGAAGTGCCAGCGGGTAGTAACGGTCTACTATTTACACCTTATATTGTTGGTGAGAGAACACCACATGCGGATTCCAATATTCGTGGTAGCTTTATTGGTGTTGATGCAGCGCACGAAAGAAAGCATTTTGCGCGTGCAGTACTTGAAGGGATCACATTTTCATTAAACGAGTCAATTGAGATTTTCAGAAATAGTGGCAAAACGATTGATACAATCATCTCGATTGGTGGAGGCGCCAAGAACGAGACATGGCTTCAAATGCAGGCTGATATTTTTAACGCGAAGATTGAAAAACTAACATCTGAACAGGGTCCTGGAATGGGAGCTGCAATGCTTGCTGCGTATGGCAGTGGTTGGTTTGAATCATTAAAAGAATGTGCAAATTCATTCTTACAAACCTCAAAAACATATGAGCCAATTCCAGAAAACGTGGAAGCTTATCAAAAATTATTTGCCTTGTATCAACAGGTTTATACACAAACGAAGACTCTCAATGAGCAATTAAGAGAGTTTAGAAAATAAAATGTAACCCCACTGAATGTGGGGTTTCTTTCGAAAGGGGAAATGAAAATGAACTACCGAAAATTAGGTAACACAGGTATAGAGATAAGTGAAGTAAGCTTTGGAACATGGGCAATTGGCGGAGCTTGGGGGAAAACAAGTGATGCGGAGGCATTAAAATCGTTAGACTATGCAATTGACCAAGGTGTTAACTTTTTTGATACAGCTGATGTGTATGGTGATGGACACAGTGAAGAGTTATTAGCAAAGGCAACAAAGGGCAAGGAAGATAAAATACATATAGCAACAAAGTTTTGTCGGCAAGGTGACATCTTTGATCCGCAAAATTACAGTTATGAACAAGTAAGTCGCTACTGTGAAGACAGCCTTCGTCGTTTAAATCGTGAGGCAATCGACTTATACCAGATTCACTGCCCAGCAACAGAGATTCTTAAGGATGGAAGTGTGTTCGAGGTCCTGGATCGTCTGCAGAGTGAAGGGAAAATACGTCATTATGGTGTGAGTGTGGAGACAGTAGAGGAAGGGCTCATTTGCTTAGAAAATCCAAACGTGAAGAGTCTTCAAATTATCTTTAATATGTTCCGTCAAAAGCCGTTAGAGGCCTTAATTCCCGAAGCATATAAAAAAGGAGTCGGGCTACTTGTTAGATTGCCACTTGCGAGTGGTTTGTTAACCGGAAAATTTACACCAAATCATGAATTTGAAGAGGATGACCATCGTCGTTTTAATGAAAATGGTGAGGCATTTAACGTCGGTGAAACATTTGCTGGCCTTGGTTTTAAAAAGGGAGTTGAACTTGCTGAGCAATTGAAGTGGATTGCAGAAGGACGCAATACAATGGCAAGTGCTGCACTTCGCTGGATTTTAGACCACAAAGAAATTACGTGTATTATTCCTGGCTTTAAAAACGTAAAACAAGTTCAAGACAACCTTACAGCTCTTGATACAGCACCTTTTACAAATGAAGAAAAGGAAAGAATTCAGCGCTTCTACCATGAATCTGTAAAGGACTTTATCAGAGGTGCATATTAAACTTTAGAACGAGCCTGGTCTCGTTCTTTTTTAAAAGGAGGAAGAAGAGGTATGGCGATTATTCATGAGGTTCCAATGCGTGAGAAGTTGATTGCAATTACATTTGATGATGGCCCCCACCCGATTTATACACCTCAGCTTTTAGAGATTTTTAATGCCGTTGGAGGAAAAGCGACATTTTTTATGGTCGGTGAAGAAATGAAAAAGCACCGGGATCTGGTCAAGAAAGTTTTTGATGAGGGACATGAAATCGGAAATCATACGTATACACATCCCCATTTGTCGAAGTTAAGTATGGAGCAATGTCTGGACGAGATTGAGCGAAATGAGAATCTGGTCGAGGAACTGGTAGGTCAAAAACCTGTTGTTTTTCGTCCGCCGTATTTTGACTATAATGATGAGGTTATTGGTATTCTCGGAGAAAAAGGTTATCCTATGATCGGTGCTGTGAATGGGGAGGCTCGCGATTGGGAACAGCCTGGAGTTGACCACATTTATAAAGCGTCATTAGATGCTGTGAAAGAAGGAAGTATTTTGATTTTTCATGATGGGTACGGGGATCGCTCACAATCAGTTGACGCGGTTCGAAAGCTTGTTCATGAGGTGGGCAGTCAAGGTTATCAATTTGTGACGGTAAGTCGCCTCTTGGAGGAATTTAAGGGATAAGTATGATAAAATTTTTGTAGGATAATATGTCGTGTTTCTATGTTGGAGGGGTTTTGATGAGTAAAACAGCCAATCGGGCTTACGCTGCAACAATATGGATATCAAAATTTGCTTATTTGAATCTACTTTGGATTGGCTTCTCACTAGTTGGTCTTGTTGTTTTGGGATTTTTTCCGTCAACGGCTGCGATGTTTTCAATAATACGCAAATGGTTGATGGGAGAAACTGATATCCCCGTTTTTAGTACGTTTTGGAGCACCTATAAAGCCGAGTTTTGGAGAAGCAATGGACTGGGTTTGATAATTGCAATAGTTGGTGGACTGATTGTACTCAATTTACTGGTTGTAAATAATTCTAGTGGCAGTTTATTTGGTGCCATTCAAATCCCAATCTATTTGTTTATCTTTGTTGTGGGAATGACAGCATTGTACATTTTTCCAGTGTTCTCTCACTTCGAGCTTAAGGTGGTTCACATTATAAAAAATTCATTTTTGTTAATGCTGATTAATCCGCTTGAAAACATCTTGATGATCATCAGTTTAGTGACAGTCTTTTTTGTTGTAAAATATATGCCTGGCCTAGGCTTTTTCTTCGGTGGCAGTCTATCTGCGGCAATTATCATGGCAGCCTGCTATCGTGCGATTAAAAAGATGGAGAATAAGAAAGAGCAGTTGGGATGAGGGACGCACGAAGTTAAGTTTAAAGATTTATCAAGGTCGAATAGCGTTTGGGTCTTCAAGGAGGTAAATGAAGACCTGAAGGCTTTTTTTTGTGGGAAAGAGGTCATCATGGAGGTGATGAAGACCTGAAGCGGTGTTGCTTGGTCGTGAAGAGGTCATCATGGAGGTGATGAAGACCTGAAGCGGTGTTGCTTGGATGGGAAGAGGTCATCATGGAGGTGATGAAGACCTGAAGCGGTGTTGCTTGGTCGTGAAGAGGTCATCATGGAGGTGATGAAGACTCGAAGCGGTGTTGCTTGGATGGGAAGAGGTCATCATGGAGGTGATGAAGACTCGAAGCGGTGTTGCTTGGTCGTGAAGAGGTCTTCATGCAGGTGATGAGGACCTGAAGCGGTGTTGCTTGGATGGGAAGAGGTCATCATGGAGGTGATGAAGACTCGAAGCGGTGTTGCTTGGATGGGAAGAGGTCATCATGGAGGTGATGAAGACCTGAAGCGGTGTTGCTTGGATGGGAAGAGGTCATCATGAAGGTGATGAAGACCTGAAGCGGTGTTGCTTGGTCGTGAAGAGGTCTTCATGGAGGTGATGAAGACTCGAAGCGGTGTTGCTTGGATGGGAAGAGGTCATCATGGAGGTGATGAAGACCTGAAGCGGTGTTGCTTGGTCGTGAAGAGGTCATCATGGAGGTGATGAAGACTCGAAGCGGTGTTGCTTGGATGGGAAGAGGTCATCATGGAGGTGATGAAGACTCGAAGCGGTGTTGCTTGGTCGTGAAGAGGTCTTCATGCAGGTGATGAGGACCTGAAGCGGTGTTGCTTGGATGGGAAGAGGTCATCATGGAGGTGATGAAGACTCGAAGCGGTGTTGCTTGGATGGGAAGAGGTCATCATGGAGGTGATGAAGACCTGAAGCGGTGTTGCTTGGATGGGAAGAGGTCATCATGAAGGTGATGAAGACCTGAAGCGGTGTTGCTTGGTCGTGAAGAGGTCTTCATGGAGGTGATGAAGACTCGAAGCGGTGTTGCTTGGATGGGAAGAGGTCATCATGGAGGTGATGAAGACCTGAAGCGGTGTTGCTTGGTCGTGAAGAGGTCATCATGGAGGTGATGAAGACTCGAAGCGGTGTTGCTTGGATGGGAAGAGGTCATCATGGAGGTGATGAAGACTCGAAGCGGTGTTGCTTGGTCGTGAAGAGGTCTTCATGCAGGTGATGAGGACCTGAAGCGGTGTTGCTTGGATGGGAAGAGGTCATCATGGAGGTGATGAAGACTCGAAGCGGTGTTGCTTGGATGGGAAGAGGTCATCATGGAGGTGATGAAGACCTGAAGCGGTGTTGCTTGGATGGGAAGAGGTCATCATGAAGGTGATGAAGACCTGAAGCGGTGTTGCTTGGTCGTGAAGAGGTCTTCATGGAGGTGATGAAGACTCGAAGCGGTGTTGCTTGGATGGGAAGAGGTCATCATGGAGGTGATGAAGACCTGAAGCGGTGTTGCTTGGTCGTGAAGAGGTCATCATGGAGGTGATGAAGACTCGAAGCGGTGTTGCTTGGATGGGAAGAGGTCATCATGGAGGTGATGAAGACTCGAAGCGGTGTTGCTTGGTCGTGAAGAGGTCTTCATGCAGGTGATGAGGACCTGAAGCGGTGTTGCTTGGATGGGAAGAGGTCATCATGGAGGTGATGAAGACTCGAAGCGGTGTTGCTTGGATGGGAAGAGGTCATCATGGAGGTGATGAAGACCTGAAGCGGTGTTGCTTGGATGGGAAGAGGTCATCATGAAGGTGATGAAGACCTGAAGCGGTGTTGCTTGGTCGTGAAGAGGTCTTCATGGAGGTGATGAAGACTCGAAGCGGTGTTGCTTGGATGGGAAGAGGTCATCATGGAGGTGATGAAGACCTGAAGCGGTGTTGCTTGGTCGTGAAGAGGTCATCATGGAGGTGATGAAGACTCGAAGCGGTGTTGCTTGGATGGGAAGAGGTCATCATGGAGGTGATGAAGACTCGAAGCGGTGTTG
>NZ_LT732529.1:4352869-4449429 GCF_900156865.1 Litchfieldia sinesaloumensis
TCGAAGCGGTGTTGCTTGGATGGGAAGAGGTCATCATGGAGGTGATGAAGACTCGAAGCGGTGTTGCTTGGATGGGAAGAGGTCATCATGGAGGTGATGAAGACCTGAAGCGGTGTTACTTGGACGGAAAGAGGTCATCATGGAGGTGATGAAGACTCGAGGCTGTGTTGTTTGGTAGTGAAGAGGTCATCATGGAAGTGATGAAGACTCGAAGACAGTTAGATTGCTAGAGGTTAGGTCATCATGGAGGTGATGAAGACTCGAGGCTGTGTTGTTTGGTAGTGAAGAGGTCATCATGGAGGTGATGAAGACTCGAAGACAGTTAGATTGCTAGAGGTTAGGTCTTCATCAAAGCGATGAAGAGGAAAACACAGCAAAAGCCGGAAAGAAATCCCCTTCATCAAGGGCATGAAGGGGAAAACACAGCAAAAACCGGATAGAAATCCCCTTCATCAAGGGCATGAAGGGGAAAACACAGCAAAAGCGAGATAGAAATCCCCTTCATCAAGTCTATGAAGGGGAAAACACAGCAAAAGCCGGATAGAAATCCCCTTCATCAAGTCTATGAAGGGGAAAACACAGCAAGCATCAATCCGAAACCCTTCCACTAGTGCCCATTACAAATCAACCCACAAAACACCGCATAACTTACCACACACACTCCCAACCACAAACCAATACAAAAAGACAGATAGGAAGATTCCTTAGAACCTTTCCTATCTGTCTTTTTTGACGTTCTACAACTTTCATAAGTTACTAGTTTCGGCTGATGACCATCATCTTCTACCATTACTAGTCATCCAAAGGACACAGCTTAAAGCTTACCCTTTTACAGAACCAGCTGCCATACCTTCAACGATTTTATCGCTTAAGAATAAGAAGGCAAGTAGGATTGGTACGATACTGATAACGAGTGTTGCACCAATTGCGCCCCAGTCCGTTAGATATTGACCGACGAAGTTATTGATCCCAACTGTTAGTGTTTTCCACTTATCTGAACTGATGAATGTATTTACAAATACGAATTCGTTCCAGTTGTAGATCATGTTGATAATTGCTGTTGTTGATAGCACGGGCACTGTCATTGGAAGTGTAATTTGGAAGAAGATTCGGTGAATCGAACATCCATCCATAACCGCTGCTTCTTCAATTTCCCGTGGGAATGTTTTATAAAAACCGAGTAAAATCATAATTGTTAACGGCAAGTTAAATGCTGTATAGGATAATACAATTGATATCGGGTTATCTATTAAGTTTGCACTATTATACATTTTGAATAGTGGGATAATAGTTGAATGTAACGGAATCATATAAGCGACTAAGAATAATCCAAGTACAAGGCCGCTAAATTTCCAGTGCATTCGTGTTACTGCAAACGTTACAAAACTCGCAAGAATGATTGTTAAAACAACTGATAATACTGTAATCCAAACGCTGTTAAAGAAGTAGACTCCGATATTTCCAGAAGTCCAGGCTTTCGTATAGTTTCCCCATTGTGGGTCTTGTGGTAAAGCGAATGGAGACATACCAAAAACTTCTTTGTTTGATTTTAGAGAAAAGAATAGTAACCAAACCAATGGGTAGATTTGAATGATGGCAAATCCACCTAGGAAGAGATAAAGAAGTCCAAAGCCGATTTTGCTCAATAGGGATTTCTTTGGTTTTTCCATAGAAAGGTTTGGTGTTGACTGTTGTGTACGAACCTCACTCATTTTGATTCACTCCCTCTTATAATTGAACATCGTCTTTAGATTTCGTTAATTGAGATGTAATAAATGTCATGACTAGACAGATAACTAATAGTCCAAATCCGATTGCACTACCATATCCGAAGTTGTTTAATTTAAACGCTTCTTTGTACATGTAAGAGGCCATTACTTCACTTGCTCCGTTTGGTCCTCCACCAGTCATAACGTAGATTAAATCAAAGTATTTCAATGATCCCACAACTGCAAGCATAATCGTTACTTTAAATACACCAGAGATTAGTGGTAATTTAATTTTATAGGCAATTTGAAATGGAGTTGCGCCATCGATTTTTGCAGCTTCAATGACTTCATCAGGTACATTTTTTAATGCTGCATAGTAAATTAAGATGTAAAAACCTGCGTATTGCCAAATGATTGGAATGAAGATTGCATACAGCGCAATTTTCGGATCAGCTAACCAAATCGGTGTGTTTTCAACACCAAAGAACTCAAGCAATTTGTTTGCCATACCGTTAGTTGGGTCGAAAATCTTCATCCAAAGCTGAGCAATTGCAACTGAAGATAATAGCATTGGAATTAAATAAATCTTACGTAAAAGATCAGAGCCTTTGATTTTGCTAGCAAGAATAAGAGAAATCCCTAAGTAAAGAATTAAGCTAGCAGTAGAGAAGATTGCTAATAAAAATGAATGCCAGGTACTAGACCAAAATAATTTATCTTGTACTAAAGTAACGTAGTTGTCTAATCCGATAAACGTCATCTCACCAATTCCGTCCCAATCCATGAGGCCATAGTAGCCAGATAATCCGATAGGGATATAGATGAGGACAAGAATGAGAAGTAAAGCAGGGAGTGTATAAAGGGCGATAACGAATTTATTCGACATCACATTTTTCATAGTTTTGCCCCTTCCTTTCTATAAAGAAGAGGACATATTTACAAGCAATATGCCCTCTCTCTTAAGCCACAATTATTTTTCGGCAGCAAGAGCTTCCTCTTGTGTTTTTGCAAAATCCTCTGGAGTTGTTTGACCGCCAAATAATGCTTGAATTTGATTTAAGTGAACATCAGCTACACCAGCAGACATTTGAACATCTGCATAAAGTGTTAAGTTAGTTGCTTTTCCTAAGTCGTTAAGAATATCAATATACATTGGGTGAAGGTCACCGTTCGATGTATCTACAACTGTTGCTGGAATTACACCAGCGTCTACAACTGAACGCTTGCCCCACTCATCAACTAGGTAAGAAACAAAGTCTTTTGCTTCATCTTTTACTTTTGATTGTTCAGATACGAATAAACCAACACCAGGTCCACCTACATAGCTGTCGATATCACCTTTACCGCCTTCATAGGTAGGGAACTTGAAGTAACCAACTTTGTCTTTGAACGCTTGATCCACATCTGGAGTTGTTGTGTAGTTTGGTAATTCCCAAGTTGCCATTAAGTACATAGCTGCTTGTTCGTTCATGAAATAACCTTTTGCTTCATCATTAGATAGACCATTAAATCCTTTAACGAATGCATCCATTTCAACAAGTTTTTCGATTTCTTCAGCTGCTTTTACAAGTGCTGGGTCTTCGAAGGTACCAGTACGGTTGATTGCATTATTTAATGTTTCAGGACCACCGATTCTGTCAGCAAGGTACATATACCACATAGAACCTGTCCAACGGTCTTTGTTTCCTAAAGTGATTGGAGTGACACCGTTATCAACTAGTGTTTCAACAACATTTAAGAATTCATCATATGTTTCTGGTACTTCTAGGTTGTTTTGTTCAAAGATTTCTTTATTGTAATAAACTGGAGTAATGTTAAGTTCTAATGGTAGAGCATATGTCTGTTCGTCAACTGAGAACGCATCAAGTGTACCAGCTACGAAATTGTCTTCTTGAACAATATCATCAAGTGGTGCAAACATATTTCCGTCAACGAAAGGCTTCATATAACCTGCAGCCCACGTAATACCTACGTCTGGAAGTTCATTTGATGCAGATAATACTTTTACTTTTTCTTTGTATTGCTCGTTACCTAAGATTTCAGTTTGAATGTCTACATCAGGATTCTCTTCTTCGTAAGCTTTAATAATGTCATCCACAATTGTGAACTGAGCATTAGAGCTACCCTCAGGCCATAAATGCATCATTTTCACTACTGTTTTATCGCTGCTAGATCCACCTGAATCTTTAGATGTGTCATCTGATGAGGAACATCCTCCTAAAATTAATCCACCAGCTAATGCCATTGACATCATGGTAGCAAACGCTTTCTTTTTCATTAATCAAAACCCCCTTGTTTTGTTTAGGTCTTTTTACTTACAAATTAAGTCTATCATCGAAGGAATAATCAAAAAAGGGAACTATGATTGGGAAAAGTACTACTATTTTTAGAAAGCCCTTTCATTGCCTGTCTTTCGGTATGTTGTTGGTGTCATATCCTCATATTCTTTAAAGATTTTAATAAAATACTTAGCTGTTTTATACCCAACTTCCTCTGCAATCTCATTGATGGTTAGCTTGGTAGATAGAAGTAATTCTTTGGCGCGTTGAACTCTACGTCTCGTTACATACTCGCTAAAGTTAACATTCATTTCTTCTTTAAAGAGTACGCTAAAATAACTAGGGTTCAGGTGAACGTGAGCCGCAACATCTTTCTGGGTGATTTCATCTTTTAGGTGGAGGTCGATGTAGGCGATTGCGTCACGAATTGCATTAGATGTAGTTTCTATTTTCGTGGTTGCGTCAACAATTTTTTTGTCGACTACTTTTTCGATCATTCCAGCTCTAAACTTTTTCTCTAAGACTTGTAATGCTTCTTCAACCGCTTCAATCAATTTAGTTTTGCTAATGGGCTTTAATAGATAGTTTACTACGCCAAGACGAAGTGCTTCTTGCGCGTACTCAAATTGTGAATAGGCAGATATAACAATGACGACAGGGGACATGCCTCTATCCTTAATCGTTTTTAAGAGCTGAAGGCCTGTCATTTCGGGCATCCGTATATCTGACAGCAAGATATGAATCTTTTGTTTTTCTGCAATTTGTAATACTTCCTCACCGCTTTCAGCAGTGAGGATATTATATTCACCATTATTCCAGCTTTCCAACGTTCTTTGCAAACCTTGTCTTGTTCTTGGTTCATCATCAACAATCACAATATTTTTGATAAACATGTTATTTCCCCCCACTCGGGATTTCAAATGAAATCCGTGTTCCTTTGTTTGGTTCACTTTCAATTAGTAGTTCGGAATGCAAGTTCTCGTTGTAATACAATCGTAAGCGTTTATTTACATTTGAGATGGCAATGCCAGTTCCTCTTGTGGACTCGACACCACCCTTATTCGTTGATTCTGTAATTTGGTGAATGCGTTCTTGATCCATGCCTGGGCCATCGTCCTGAACGATTATTCGTATCCTATCGGTACTTACAGGTTCAACTGTAACCGTGACTAAGCTATCGCCGACCTTATTTCCAGCCCCGTGTAAGATTGCATTTTCCACAAGTGGTTGAATGATTAATTTGGGGATTTGGACTTGCTTGAATTCTTCTGGAACGGATACCCTCCAATGGAGTCGATCTCCAAAACGCATCTTCATAATTTCCATATAGTCGCCGATGTGCTTAATTTCATCTTTTAAGAAGACCCAATCATCATCTGTTTCTTTTGTAATGGTGTATCGAAATAAATCTGACATCGCAATGACCACTTCAGATAGCTCTTCTTCATTTTTTTCCTCCAGTGACCAGTGAAGCGCATCTAAGGTATTGAAGAGAAAATGTGGATTTATTTGAGCTTGAAGGGCTTTTAGCTCACTTCGGCTGCGTAAAATCTCTTTTTGATAGACCATTCGGATTAAATGATTTGTCTCTTTTACTAATTGGTTGTAAGTACTGTTAAGTTCATTAATCTCATTGACTGAAGAAACACTTGGGTTCAGGGTTAAGGCCCCTTGCCCGGCGCGTTGCATGGTCTTAGTAAGTCGAACAATTGGCCTAGTAATAACCGTTGACAAGAATAATGAAAAAATCATAAATATTATCGCTCCAGCAACACCAGATAAGATGATACTTGTCCGTATCCCTGCGAGCCCCTTGGTGAGTTCACTGACCGGAGTTAAAATAAAAACCGTCCATCCGGTGAGGTCCGATGTTTCCTTATTCACAATATAATCGCCTTTATCTAAGTGAACAGTGCCTTTCGGATTAGAAATAATCTCTGCAAGGTCGCCATTGTAATTCTGAACAATTGGCGTATCGTTTTCGTCTAATAGAATTGAATATCGATTATTTGGTGTTGCGAATTGAAAATGCTCGCGATTAATACTGACTAATAGGTAACCGCCATTTATATACTTACGTTCAATTAAACTAACCCTTCGAATGGCCAGAAAGAAATTTTTATCATGTGGGTCTTCTCCAATCCAGACTAATCCACCCTTAGCCACGTCAGCTTTTTTAATCCAATTTCTATTGATACGATTTTTCAGCAAGGCTTCATCAAGTGGTATTACACGCTTCTGGTCCTTTGAGAAAAGTTGAAACTCAAAAATACCATCAGTGTTCCCCATAATCCGGTTAACATGGCCCACTAATTGTTGTCGTTCCTGAAACGAAACTTCTGTACCGTCGTAGGTTTTCCTTAGGACTTCCTGAACGCCTTCGTCCGTAATGACGAGCTTAGATGACATATTAATTTGCTCGAATAAAGACTCAATTCTACCGTTTGCTTCAATTGCTACCTGATGGATTTGTTCTTCAGCATTAATCTTTAATAGATTAGATACCTGTCTTAAGGTTAATGAACCGACAATCAATAGAACAATAATCATCACAAATAAGAAGATGAGTAAAATTTGGTTACGTAATGTGTTCCATTTTTTTATTTTTTTAAGCATTGGTAGTTCGCCTCTTTAATCAGTCGTTGTTTCAATTATAGCGTGAGAATTTGTAAACGTTGTATTTAAGGCAACTCAATTTATTGGAAAAGTAGGGAATAAGGCCCAGTGTCATTTTATCATTAATAGATCTTTATTGGAATGATTGTATAACGAATAAACAAAGTTTTTAGATGTTTTTAGCGCGATACTGCGATAAAGAAAAAATACTACGAATTCTTCAGGATAGCGTTATAATAAAATAATTATTTTGAAAAATTTTAATTTTGAGGTGCAGCATGACAAAACGCATAAGTATCTATTTAGGAGGACTCGCCCTTACCGCCCTTGGTATTGCCCTTGTTATTTTATCACTTATCGGGGCAGGGCCATGGGACACGGTTGCCGTCGGGCTTAATAAGCATTTAGGGTTAACGATTGGTACTTGGTCAATTTTAACCCAGGTGATTTTCACATTGATTACTTGGGGACTTGAGAAGACGAGGTTGCGAATTGAATCGGTTATTCCGATTTTCATCCGAAGTGTTTTCGTTGATTTTTGGTTTTATATCGTACTAGGAAACATTAATTTTTCTACTTCATGGGAGTTGCAGGTTGTCAGTTTCCTATTGGGGCTCTTTTGCGCTGGAATTGGAATAGGCATTTATATGGAAGTGAATTTGCCTAAGACACCAATTGATGGGATGATGGTGGCAATTAGCAACCGGTTTGAGTGGAGCTTTAACAAAGTTAGAATGGGGATTGAATGTACGGGTGCTATACTTGGTTTTATTTTAGGGGGGCCTGTCGGGATCGGTACTTTGGTGATTGCTTTGTTGATTGGTAAAATCATTCAGGCTGTAAATAATAGAATGAAGAGAGTGATGCAAGTTTCGGATACTACCCATTCTTTTTAACTCTAACAGTCAACTAATAATAGGTACTTTGTGATATTCAAACTAGTATTAATTTGGTAAAATGAACGTGAATCTAAAATAGAGGTAATGCTATGAATCCTTTTGCGAACTACATCGAATTTAACAGAGAAAAATGGGCGACACTGCGCAATAAAACTCCATTGTTGTTGTCTGAGGAAGAGCTAGAGAGTATTCGGGGGATAAATGAGGAAATCTCACTTCAGGAAGTTGAAGAAATTTATCTACCGTTAACACGACTGATTAATTTAAAGGTGAAAGCATCTCAGCAATTGCAAGGTGCAACTAATTCATTTTTAGACTATAAAGCTAAAAAAATTCCGTACATAATTGGGATTGCGGGCAGTGTAGCGGTTGGGAAAAGTACCGCAGCAAGAGTGATTCAGACCTTATTATCACGTTGGGATGAGCATAAAGAAGTAGGTTTGGTTACAACTGACGGCTTCTTATATCCAAATGCAACGTTGGAGAAGAAGGGCCTCATGAGTCGAAAAGGTTTTCCCGAGAGTTATGATACTCAGAAGTTAATCAAGTTTATGATGAAAGTAAAATCTGGAAAACCAAAGGTCGAGGCACCATTATATTCGCATTTAACGTATGATGTACTGACCGATAAAGTTGAAGTTATCCGAAATCCGGATATTTTAATCGTTGAAGGGATCAATGTTTTGCAAGTGAGTAAAACACATTCCGTATTCGTAAGTGACTTTTTTGATTTCTCTATTTATATTGATGGGGATGTTAAAGACATCAAAAAATGGTACATAGAGAGATTCTTAACATTACAGAAGACCGCTTTCCAGGATCCGATGTCCTATTTTCACAGATATAAAACGTTATCCCAAGAAGAAGCCGTTCAAAAAGCAACTAACATCTGGGAAGAAATCAATGCTAAGAACTTGCGTGAGAACATTCTGCCAACCCGACGTCGTGCTGACACCGTATTTAAAAAAGGACAAGACCATCGAATGGAAAAGGTCTATCTTAAGAAATTTTAAATTCTTACTTTGGCCAACTATAATAAAAGGCATGGTTTCGACCATGCCTTTTAAATATGTTTCTTGTATACATTCGAATCGGTTAAATAATAATTACGAGTTAACTCCCTTATCCAATGTTCGATTTGTCGGATGAGGTATTTGCCCTTCAGACTCATGTAATACACTTAATCCTGTCCATTTCAGGTAGGTGCCGACTCGCATGATCTTTTCGAATGGGCCAACTTTCCATATTTTGAGATAGTAGTGACTCGATAGGATTTGGGCTAAGTAGATTACAATTCCTAGTAATATTCCATTTAGTACTCCTAGTTCCCCGAATAATCCGAAACCATATCCATAAAAAATAATAGTACAAATCACACTTTGAGTTAAATAATTCGTCATTGAAAGACGGCCTACGTTTTCAAAGAGTGTGAGAAGGGTGAATGCTTCTTTTGTATAAAAATAGGCAAATAAAAAGATGTAGCCGATAGAAAGAAGAGGAGCACCTATCGTATATATTGATTCTGTCCAACTGTATGCTGGAAACAGATAAGGTAAAGTTTTCAATACTAAACCAATCGGCAGAAAGATCCATACAAACGTAAGATATCTTCCCTTTTCTTCTGATGGATGAGTGAACCAACCACTTTTTGCGGTATACATTCCAAATAAGAACATTGGACAAACCATAAGTGGCATTAGAATTAACATTATCAAGTACACATAACCTGGATAACCATAAGGATCTTCACCACTATTTCTAAAATCATAAGCCTCCCAATAACCTCCATTTGAATAGGCGTCGTATTCCTTTTGAATATAGGAATGTAAATTTGGTGGCTCCTCTACTTCTTCGGTAGCCCCGATAACACCTAATGAAGTAAATAATGCAAAAAGTGAAATAGTCCATATTAAAATTGTCTTTTTCTTTCGTTTAACAAACACAATCATGAACAGGCCAATTAGTCCATAGCTGAATAAAATATCTCCTTCCCACACGAAAAAGGAATGAAGTAGGCCAAATGTTATTAATATAATGAAGCGACGTACTAAGTGCCGTTTTACTTTTTTACCACTTCTTTGGAGTTTATCCGATAGCTTAATCATCGAGTATCCAAATAAAAACATGAAAATTGGCATAAAACTGCCTTCAATAAATACTTTTATCCATATATAGGATGCTTGATCAGTAGCTAATGCTTTATAAGTTTCCATTTGATCTTTTCCAAACATGCCAAATTGAAAAATAAGCATATTAGCTATTAATATACCAATTAAACTGAATCCTCTCAGTCCATCAATTAATCGAACTCTTTTTTTCATACTCGTCTCCCTTTCATTCTTCATTACCTATAGTGTAGAGGGAGGAGTTTTCCATATTTTGACCACTATCTTACAGATATATAAAATTTTAGTTGAATCGTTCAACTGTTCGTAAAGTTGCTTTGGTATGATATCAATGAGGTGAGACCATGAATGAAAATACAACTATTTTAATAGTAGATGATGAGAAAGCTATTGTAAAAATGTTAGAAATGATGCTAAAGAAGGAAGGGTTTCACGCTATATATACGGCCCATACAGGTAAGGATGCACTTGCCATTCTTAATAAGAACCAGATTGATATTATTATCCTAGATGTCATGCTTCCAGATGGTAGTGGGTTTGACTTTTGCCCTAAAATTCGAGAGCTATCCACTGCGTATATTCTATTTTTAACAGCTAGAGTATCAGATTTGGATGTTTTAACCGGATTTGCAACAGGTGGGGATGATTATGTGACGAAACCATTTAATCCATTGGAGGTCGCTGCAAGAATAAAAGCATTCTTGCGAAGAAATTCTAAAGTAGTTATACAAACCAACGAAGCGATATCAAAGAAGTATGATTTTGATCGATTTTTATTAGATGAGAGCGCAGGTGAATTATTTGTAAACGGGGAATCTGTCCCATGTCCTACTCAGGTTTATATGCTATTGCTTTACTTATGCAAGCATCCGAATATTGTTTTTTCTAAGTCCGCACTTCTTGAAGCAGTCTGGGGCTATGACAATTACGTAGACGAGAATACGGTTTCCGTACATATTAGAAGAATAAGAGAAAGAATTGAAGAAGATCCAAGTAATCCACGCTATTTATTAACGGTAAGAGGACTTGGGTATAAACTAGTAAAAGGAACTCGATTATGAAAAAACTAAGATGGCGTTTATTTCTTCATTTTTCATTACAATTCATATCAGTCGCTGCGTTAATGGTAATTGTCATTTTTCTAACTCTGTTTATTGTTATTGGTATTTATGCAAAGGATGTTTCTTCATTTAATTACTATCAGGCAAAACTAGAGATGATTTCAGTAAATACAGGAGCTTCATTTACGAAGTTCAAGATGAACGAGGATTGGGATCGTGAGTTTGAAAAGGAAAAGATTTGGGTGCAAATACTTGACCATGAAGGTAATGTGATTGAATCAGGGAATGTTCCGGATGAACTTCCAAAGAAATATACGTATCAAACTTTAGAGAATATGAAGGAAACAAAGCAATTACAAGATTATTCTCTAGCCTTTTACTTAGAGACTTTTTATGAGACCCCGTACTTATTTATTCTAGGCTATCATGATGAAGAATTTTTATTTCTGAAACAACTTGTTGAGGATTTTGGGACGAGGGGCACAATAGTAGAAAAAGATTTACCTAAGGTAGAGGCGCTTCTTACCAATCAAAATGGAGCATTAAAAGTATATGGTTCTGATAAAGTAGTTCGCCAAACGATTGGTAGAGCTAATAATCTAGAGGAAAAAGCATTGGATGTTTTTGTAAGAGATGCAGCCCCTGATATTTTCTCGACTAAAAAAACAACCTATGTAGATACAGATAATGGGTTCGTATGGGAGTTGTATACACCAGATGAAAATAAAGAGGTTTTGAAACTAGATGCTTACATTGATCTTGCAAAAGGATTTATCATTACTGGAGCGATTATCCTCTTTATTACAATCGTAATATCCATATGGAACGGGTTTCGTTATGGGAATCCACTTTTTGTCTTTGCGAACTGGCTAGGACGAATGGGGAATGAAAATTACAGTGAAGTTCTTACAGAACGCGAAAGGAAGAAGATTTATCGGAAGAATGGGAAGATACGATTGAAATTTAAATTGTATCAAGAGGTATTTGAGGCCTTTCACGATATGGCTGGTAAACTTGATGCTTCTAGAAAAGAACGTGAACAATTAGAAAAAACTCGAACTGAATGGATGACTGGAATCTCTCATGATTTACGAACACCTTTGACTACTATGCAGGGGTATGGAAACCTATTAGAAAGTGGACAATATGATTGGACCATTGAAGAGATAGAAGAAATAGGAAAAACGATCCGTGAGAAAAGTGATTATATGTTACATCTTATCGAGGACTTCTCACTAAGTTTTCAATTGAAGCATGGCGGTAACCAGATTCAAATGGAGACAGTGGAGATTAATCAATTATTGGATGGTATGGTAGAAAAATATAAAAGAGACATAACATTTAAAGACTATATACTTTCCTTTGTCCCTATACAGTCCCATCATTTCCTATATGTAAACAAACGATTGTTTGAAAGATTGTTAGATAACCTTATCTATAATGCATTGAAACACAACCCACCTGGAACAAAAATTTCGGTTATCTTAGTGGAAGATTATAAAAGGAAAGAGATACAAATAGTTGTAAAAGATAACGGGGTTGGTATGGATGAATCGACAATCGAACATTTATTTGACCGCTATTATCGAGGAACAAACACGGAAGAACATGTAGAAGGAACAGGTCTTGGTATGAGTATAGCCATGCAAATTGCTAAATTGCACGGTGGTGAGATGGCGGTTGCATCAACTAAAAACATTGGAACAGAAATTACAGTGAATCTTCCGGCAAAAGGAGCAGAGGTAAAATCTATAAGTGTGTAGGGCTTCACGTGTTTGAGTAACCAGGTTACCTCACTTAACTGGACAGCTCCTTCTTTCTTTTTTATCCTAATAGATAGAAGATGCAGATGAGAATGGGGGATGATGATGGAACGAAATAAGGCATATTTATCAAGGGAAAATGGAGATCTTTGGCTTACTGAGGATGAATATGACAATCTCAAAGTAAGCTACCGAATTAAAGATGTGATTGTTGACCAACAATCACCATATCAGGATGTCATGATTTTAGATTCCTATCATTTTGGAAGAATGCTAGTGTTAGATGGTATTGTTCAAACAACATCAGTTGATGGCCATATCTATAATGAAATGATTTCACATGTGCCTTTGTCTATTCATCCAAATCCGCAAAAGGTGCTGATCATTGGCGGTGGAGATTGTGGTGTAGCGAGGGAAGTAGCTAAGTACGATGAAATTAATCAGATTGATATGGTGGAAATAGACGAACTTGTCGTAAAAGCTTGCATCGAGCATTTACCTGAAGTATCTGGTGGTCTCTCAGACTCGCGTGTTCAGTTTATTTTTGACGATGGCGTTAAATTTGCAGCAGGAAAGAAGAACGAATATGACGTAATTATCATAGATTCATCAGATCCAATTGGACCCGCACAGGACCTCTTCGAAAAAGAGTTTTACCAAAGCTTACATAGTGCTCTTAAAGAGGATGGAATTATGGTGTGCCAGAGTCAATCGCCAATTTTTCATCCTGAAGTAATGAAAAAATCGTATACAAGAATTTCAGAACTATTCCAAGCGGTTAACCTGTATACGGCAGTAGTTCCCACATATCCTGGTGGGCTATGGAGCTTCACGATTGGGTCAAAGAAATACACCAAAGCAAATCCAAATAGGCTAAGTAGTAAGGACACAAAATATGTGAATGAACAAATAGTAGAGAGCTGCTTTTCGTTACCGCAGTTTATAGGAAATCTACTGAAATAAATGAGACAGGTACATTTTATTTACTGCACTTCGGATAGTGCAGTTTTTTTATGCAATAAATAATTGGAAAAATTGTGAAACCGGTAGGCGTGTAAAATCGTAGTACTAAGGAGAGCTTAATTTTGGAATGTAATAAAGGGGAATTTAAAGGAAAAGAGGAATACAGATGGAGCCAAAAGAAATTCGAAAGTTACGGATTAATCAGTTACTTTTAACTAACGTGATGTTGTTAATTATACTAGTACTCTTTTTCACATTGAGTAGTTTATTTACGATTACATTTTATCATTTTTTCTTTACAATAGGAGTCATTATCCTCATTCAGACAATTTACGGCTTCTTGAAGAGGGATTCCACAAAATCTATTATTCCGTTTCTCGAAAAAGTATCAATCTATGAAAAACAAAAAATGGGTATTGAATGGCTTAAATCAAGGAGAGCAAACACCGGATGGAGCATTGTACTAAGTGGATTAATGTTCATTCAAGGATATATGAGCCTTGGATACGAGGACAATGTTTTTTATTTTGAGCCGATTTTCATGATAATCCTGACTAGCTTGATTTTGCTTGTCATTAATATCAGTATGCTCATCCATTTCAGGAAAGTTGACAACTCAACCTCTGAATCAGAACTGAAGGGCTATACATGGAAGTATAACGCAATTGCAGTAGTTATTGGAGTCATCTTAGCATTTGTAATCTCTATCATTACTGTTTACATGGTTATATCGTAATTACAACACAAACAACACATAAGACAAAGAACTTGGAAGGGGTCAGGTTCTTTGTCCTAATAAAGGAGTGTCTAGTGTGGATAAAAGAACACAGGAAATCATCGATTTTACAAGAGAAAAGTTTGGCTTATGGGACTATTACCTAGAAAGACATAGCTTTGATCGTACTGTAACGATTTTTAATGAGACTGTTTATACAATGACAATGGAGTGGTTTCCTAATGAGGCTAAGGACCAAGTGATTGAGGATGAAAATCCAGATGGCACGGCCGTCATTACACTAGATATACATAGTAATAGATTTGAAAGTGTTATTTTTGTAATGGGTCAGACATTCGCAAAGGATGGAGTCACTTTCAAAGATAAGAATGATAGTATGAAATGGATTGAAAAGGAAACAGGTTTGACTTACGGACAACAATTTGAGCTTCATAAGGAAGAGGAAGGAGAGTTGCATTTTCGAGAATGTATCGAAGGTGTTGCCCTTTCACCTTCTGGCCTGATAGAGGTGAAGTATGATCCTGAAGGTAGACTCACCTTGTTTACGGTTCATGGTCATTATCCTGCTCATGATATGGTTAAGAAGGAACCATACTCATTGACTTTTAATCGAATTGAGGACATCGCAAAACATCAATTGAAGTTGCTTGAATTTCCAAACTTTGATGAAAAGCGGCTTGTGAGTGCTTATGCAATTGAAGAGGTTTATGTTAGGAATGACAAATTGTCCACAATACCATTTGAAGTCATTGTGGATGTAAGGGGATATCTAAAAATTGATCAACCATTATATTGGAATCAACCTCTTACTGCATCAGTAGAACGCAAACAAATTAAGTGGCGTGATGAGGTCACTGCGGAGCAAGCATTCTCAGGAGAACCTTCACCCGACTCAGTTCCAATTACAGAAGCGGAGCAAGAACAAATTATACACGGGGTTCGGGACTTTTTACGGAAGGAATATCCAAACGAATCTGGAATTTGGATCTTAAAATCACTTCATCGTGAATCGGGCTATATTCATGCAATCTTGAGGGCGAGCAAACAGGACAAACGTGTCTTTCAACGAAAAATAAATGTCATAATGGATCCAGAGAGCCTACAAGTTGTAAATTATATGGACAACCAGATGATGCTGGAGATGTTTGATAATTTCAAAGCTAGTGAAGCTAAAACAATTAGTAGAGAAGAGGCTTACGAAAGACTCAAAGAACACTTTGAGTTATCACCATATTACGTTTATGATTTTGAACAAAAACAATATGTACTTTGTGGTAAAATAGACTGCCAATTTGCAGTCCATGCAACAACAGGAGAAATTGTATCATTAGATGAACTATAAATAAGATATAGGTGGGGTTGACCCGTGTCCAAACCAGACGAGGGCCAATCCCACTTAAAACTCTATCCTATCAATGATCGGTATTTCTCAACGATGACTTCTGAGAGAACTCCATTTTGGTAGAAGTGATTGACATAAACGGTAACGAGCATTTCATTTTCTTCCGTAATCTCCAGCTTTGAAAAGATATGATTTATAATATCTGTTAATTCTTCGGGATTAGCGTACATCGTATTCCAAGCACGTACTTGTAACTCAAGGTCTTTGCCTAGAGCTGCAACTTCAATTTTTTCAAATGGTAGTGGCTCATTCAATTGAGCATACGGATCTTCATATTTATCCGTATAAATAAAGCTAATAGGATTATTCTCTTCCATTTCATATGTAAACAGCTGATCTCCTAAACTTACAACGATCTTATCTGGATTAAATTCAACCTTACCGTTTTCTAGTGTAATAGTATCCGAAAAAGACTTAATAGGTCGGATAAAGTGTGGTGTGCACAACCAATAGCGAAGGTCTGGGTTTAATTGTTGGGTATACTCCTCAAACGTTGTTTGTGCCAATTTATCTTCGATATTCAATATAGTATAGAGGGCCGGACGATAGTAGTATTGAGCATCCATGTTCCTCATAGCAATTGTCCATTGGGCATCAGGACATTCAAACAATACTCGAAACGCAAACCCCTCTTCGGTTTTCTGCAATTCATTATAAATAATCCATTGGCCAACTTCTAATGGTTCATCAGATTCTTCAGAGATCACATCTTCAAACATAAGATGAATGAGTGCTTTTGATGAGAAACCACTATCGGTATTGATGTAAAGATGAAGAGAATTGCCGTCTCGTTTAATGCGCTCAATGATTGAATCATGAAGGCTTTCCGCGAACATATCTTGAATCTCCGTTGATAAGAAAGATATTGCTTTTTCCGTTTGCTCATATGCAGCATCTAAAACCTGTTCGAATTCCTTGTCTGCTTCTCGCATCCATTGTAAGTAGTCATCACGAACTGATTTAGGTAATGATGGTTGATTTAATGTGCCATTTTCAATATATGGAATGAACCTGGTCGGTACAATTTGAAGCAATGCCGCTTTTACTTCCTCTAGCTCCTCTTGTAACTGAGATAGAAGATCTGCTCCCTCTTCCTTTGCTTCGTTTAATGTCATTTCCCATTCTTCATCTGTTTCAGGAATAGGAAGTGTATTACATTTTGCGAATTTCTCCTTGGCCTGTTTGGATAGATTCCACATAACCTCACCTCAAAATAGTTGATGAAATTAGTATAGCAGTAATTTCCTAAATTAATAGATATGTTTTTTGTGGATGTAATGGGTTACATTCACGATTATTTCTGCATAGGATACTTTATCAATCTGTGGAGGGATTTAGAGAATGTATTATCCAACATATCAATACCATTATCATTATCCGTATTATATGAACTATTTGAATGCGCCGATGTATGGCTGGAACTATTGGGGCTATAATCAATCACCGATGTTTAGAGAAATGGAATTAAAAGATCAAGGTAAAAACCCATTTGTAATTGATATTAATGAAGCGACAAAACAAAATCGTACGTTCCGGACAGCGATTTGGACAGGCGACCACTTTCAGGTTACATTAATGAGCCTACTTCCTGGTGAAGATATTGGCTTAGAAATGCATTCAGATGTTGACCAATTCTTACGTCTTGAACAAGGCTATGGAGTTGTGCAAATGGGAAATAGTAAAAATCAATTAGATTTTGTACGAGAAGTTAGAGATGATTATGCGATTGTGATTCCAGCTGGCACTTGGCATAACCTCACAAATGTAGGAAACGTTCCGTTAAAGCTATACTCGATTTATGCGCCACCAAATCACCCATTCGGAACTGTCCATAAAACGAAAAAGATAGCAATGGAAGCAGAAGAACACCACTAACCAACACTAAAATTGTTAAAATTAGTGTAGATTAAATGGGACTTCAATTATGTTATGAATTAGACAAAAAGGGCAGACCCTAGAGAGTTCTGCCCATATCTTATTTATCCTTTTCATTTTCAAAATGAGCGTCAATTGGCCCTTTCTGCTTCTCTGCTTGTTGGTCTTTTGCTTTCTTCTTTCGGCGTAAACGCTCTAGGATTTTCCGATAATTCAACTCGATCTTCTTTGATTCATAATAGTCAGATGCCTTGATGTCCCTGGTCGATGCCTTCATGAAGGACCACCCAAGCATAACCATAATAAATAAAAGCGGAAATCCTCCAACAATACTAGCAGTCTGTAGAGTATCTAGACCACCGATAAACATTAATGTTAACGGCATTATACAAAGAGCAAACGCCCAAAACAACCGGTTCCATCGGATCGGTTCATCCTTGACCTCCTTTTGAACGACTGCCGCTAGCACGTACGAACTAGAATCGAATGTTGTAGCTAGAAAAACAATTGCAAGTACAGTAAAAACCAAAATGATAAACCAAGACATTGGAAGGCTTCCAATTACATCAAGGATTGCGACTGGTGCACCTTCCGTATTTAATGTATTGATTATGTCCATTTCTCCAGTTAATTGCAGATGCATTGCGTAATTCCCTAATACACCGAAGAACAGTATACTTCCGATTGTTCCATAAATCATGGTCCCGAGCACCATTTGTTTAATTGTTCGTCCACGGGATATCTTGGCAACAAACAAACCTACGAACGGTGCATAGACTAACCACCACGCCCAGTAGAAAACGGTCCAGGTTTCAGGAAAGGACGTTGAATCAAATGGTCCTAAGGAATTAAAAGGCTCTGTCCATGTACTCATGTGAAAGAAGTTATCTAATAAGAGTCCAATGCTATTTACAGTTGTTTCTAGAATAAATCGGGTTGGACCAAAGAGAAAAACAAATGCCAAAAGAAAGAATGCCAGATATAGATTTACATCCGAAAGGATCTTAATACCCTTTTTTAAGCCGGTATACGAGCTAACAGCAAAGATGACGGTTACGAACAATAAAATAATGGTTTTAACTGTCATATTTACATTAAGACCAGTAAGGCGATTAATCCCTTCAGCAATCATTGGTGTACCCAAGGCAAGGGTAGTCCCAGCACCACCAATAAGACCAAACATAAATAAAATATCTATGATGGTGCCAAGAGGACCGTCTGCAAGTTTACCTATTAATGGTCGTGTTGCTTCACTAATTTTTAGGACAGGCTTTTTCCTTACATAATAGAAATAAGCAATAGGTAAAGCTGGTAATGTATAAATGGCCCAGGCAATCGGTCCCCAATGGAAAATACCATAGGTTGTTGCCCAAGCGATAGCTTCCTTGGTGCCAGGTTGAACTCCAAAGGGAGGTCCTTGAAGGTAATAAGCCCATTCTATGGTTCCCCAGTACAAGATGCTTGAGCCAATCCCTGCGCAAAACAGCATCCCAGCCCAAGAAAAGTCATTGTATTCTGGTTTTTCACCTTTATCTCCGAGCAAAACCTGCCCGTTCGAACTAAATGCCACATAGATAAGAAAAAAGAAAATCATAAGTCCGACCAACAAATATAAAACACCAAAATTTGTGGTAATGTAGGTATTCGCAACACTAACCATCTCTTCGCCTTTTTCAGGGAAAATAACGAGAGGGATGGTAACCAATAGTAACAATGTAAAGGCACCAATAAAAGTCGGCCAGTCAATTAACCTGTTCCTCATTACAAAAACCACCTTATCTAAACTGTATGTGGTAGTTTTTGCAAATTGAAAGGAAATATACGGGTAGGTTGATATGTGTTCCGCTTATTGATTATTCTTGAACCCATCGATTTTAGTATTCTCAATTATGGTTATGAAACGTCTCACTATATAACATGAAGTCCTCAATTTTTTCATGGTTCGGTTCGAAACCAATTCCTGGGGTTGTTGGCACCTCTATATATCCGTCCTTCATTGTTACCTCAGGCGTTATAATATCCTCTCTCCAGTAATGGGAGGATGGAGCTGTATCTCCTGGTAGAGTGAAGTTTGCTAGAGAAGTAATGGCAATATTATGTGCACGACCGATACCGGCCTCGAGCATTCCTCCACACCACATCGGGATATTGTTTTCCGTGCAGAGTTTATGAATCTTTAACGATTCCGTAATTCCGCCAACACGGCCGATTTTTAGATTAATAATTTTTCCACTTGTAATCTCAATGGCTTTTCGAACGTCTTCAACTGTGTGGATGGATTCGTCCAGGCAGATAGGGGTGTTCAATTCTTTTTGAAGTCTCGCATGATCAATTAAATCGTCATAGGCGAAAGGTTGTTCAACCATCATTAAATCAAAGTCGTCTAATTTCTTAAGGTAAGGTATATCATCGATGGTATATGCACAGTTCGCATCTGCCATTAGCGGAATCCTAGGAAACTCTTTGCGAATCGCTTTTAAAATATTTATATCCCAACCCGGCATTATTTTTACCTTGATTCGTTTATACCCTTTGGTTACAAATCCTTCGATTTTTTGTAGGAGCTCTTTTTCAGACTTTTGAATACCAACGCTTACACCTACTTCAATTCTATCCTTCACACCGCCAATAGCCTTTGCTAGAGAAATTCCCTTTTCTTTCGCATATAAGTCCCAAATCGCACCATCTAATGCAGCCTTCGCATTGTAGTTTCCTCGTAAATCCTTGAATGCTTTTGATACATCATCAGGGTGTTGAATCTCCGTGTTCATAAGCTTAGGAATTAAAATATCCTTTAATAGATGCCAATTGGTTTTAACCGTTTCTTCATGATAGATGGGAATTGGATCAGAGACGGTTTCGCCCCAACCTGAAAGACCGTTCTTCGATTTCACTTCAACTAATATAAAGTCTTTATCTGTTAAGGTTCCGACACTTGTTTTAAAAGGGTGAAGCAAGCTCATTCTCATAAAACGTAGCTTAATACTTTTTATCTCCATGATTAATTCTCCTCGTAAAAGTTGTTATTTTTCTAGTACGTAAAAGTACTGATTGTTGCACTCAGGAGCTTTAATTAAGTCTGTGACGATCCAGCCTTGGTTCAAATAATGTCTAAACACTCTCTTCGTTTTTTCTCTCCACATTAAGGCAGTTTCAAAGTTATTAGTCTTAATCTCTTGAAAATTTCCTGGTACAGGAACAAATAAATATTTTCCCGACTCTTCCAAATAGATATCACCAGGTTGTAAACAGCCATTTTTTATTTCGGTATTAATTAAGACAGGAGAACCATTTAAATCATTGTGTTTTATGGCTCGTCCAATTTCGTTAACAGACCACTCTACTACAAACCGATCCGTAGAAATACCATCGTTCATGCCATCATTCATATCTCCATATGCATTTTCAATATACGAAGTGCAAACTGCACCTAATTTATGTAGATTCAAATTTCCATTCACTGTTTCTAGCGGATCATAGGTCCATGATATTAAGTCATAGCCTTTTTCAGACGCTACCTTACGTTGTTCTAGCTTTAATTTTTCACCGATTCCCAGCTTCCGGAAATCAGGGTGAATCCCTAGGCTATGAGAAACTAGGTAAGGTTTTGTACCATCAAAGCCTGGAAAACTATATTGAAAGCCAATTAATTGATCCTTATAAAAGGCTCCTAAAATAAACCCACCGTTTTTTACCGTAGCAGCTGTATGGCTGATAGGGACCGTATCTTCAGGACTCCATACCAGAGATTCTAATTTGTGAACTTGCTGTAATTCCTCTATGGATTTTATGTTTTTTATAATAACGGATGATACTATCTCTTGTTGCATCATTTGCCTCCTACATATTCTGACTACATTTCATTATAGAATGATAAATAAAGTGGGACAAGGAAGGTCCATTGTCCCAACTCAATTAGATAATATTTGATTCAGGTGTACCTACATCTACAATATGAGCAGGCCAATAATGGTAGACACAATAAGCCCTATTGTGACGGGTATGAAGCTTCTTCGGACTAGTTCCATGACCGGCACTTTTGCAAAGCCTGCAACGGCTATGAGTGATGACCAGGCAATTAACGTTCCGCCACCTACCCAAATGGAGCCCATTTGCCCTATGGCAGATAATGTTTCGACGTCGACACCAACACTCCCGCCTAATGCCCCAGATAATGAACCAACGAGTGGGAGGCCTGAGAACCCGGAACCGTCTAATCCTGTAATAACCCCGATTAAGAGGATTCCAAACCCAGCTATAAACGCATTTTCAGGTATAAAATGCTGACCTGAAACCACTAAATCAAATAAGAAAGAAGGAGACTCCTCAGGATTCAAACCAAATATTTTACTTGTTAATTCTCCGCTACCTAAGAAAAAGAAACCTGCAATCGGTATGACAGGACCCATCGCTTTAAAAGCGAATAGGAATCCTTTTACAATATTGTCGCTTACAGCGGTTAGGGCCAAACGTGGACTTTTAAAGGTTGAAGCAGCTATAAGGAGTATTGCTGAAGCCCCACCAATTAAGGCTGCGCCGGTTCCACCTTCGACTGAAGGGATGAAATTGGAAAACTTAGCAAGAAACATATATCCGATAATAATTAAAAATGTAACAGGAACAAGGATTGAAAACAGAAGACTATATTTACTTTTCTTCGTCTCTTCAATAGTGATTTCACCGTTTTCTTGGTCAAAATCAGCATTACTGTTCTCCCATGTATGCAAATGATCTTCTGATGGAGGTGAAATATACTTTCGTAAGGTTAGGTAAGCAATAACAATTGCTGTAACACCAGTAATAACGGATAGTATCATGGCTCGATCCGCTACAATACTTACATCTGCTCCTGCCGCTGTTGCTGTTAGAGTTGGAGCAATTTGAATGATATAGTCAGAAGATAATGCCATTCCCTGACCAGCTAGTGAAATCGCAATTGCTGCCCCAATAGGTGGTAGCCCGGCACGAATCGCCACTGGGATAAGTAACGCCCCAACTAATGGAACGGCAGGTGTTGGCCAAAAGAATAATGAAATAACATAGGTGACAAAAATGAGGACCCAGAAGGAGATATGCCCGTTTTTCATCAACTTCTGAAACGGTGTGATCATTTGTTTGTCAGAACCGAGTGACTTTAAAGAATGCAAGAGTGCGGTCATAATGGCTATGATTAGAAAGATGTTAAATAATTCTCCAGCTGCAACTAAACTCGCATTGAAAATGGTCTGTAGACCTGATGAAAACGACCCTGTAAAAATCCAACCAACTAAAAAAGTGACAATAATGGAAGGGACGACAACATTTTGCCGAAATAACATTGTTACGATAATGATACCGGTCCCCACTAAATACATCCAATGAGCCGCAGTAAGTTCCATTTATATAAAACCCCCTTAGAAGTGAACGAACAGCATAAGTTATTCGTGAATTTATTTTATGCATCCGTATGGGCTTCGGTGAAAGGGGGAGGGGACTTGATTAAAATAAAGGTAACGGAGAGCTTATCTCGTAAAAAAGTGCCTGCATCTCACAAGTGATGCAAGCACTTTTTAATGTATAACATTTATTTATCTAAGAAAAACAGTGAAAGCTCAGGAATAAAGCTGATAATGATAATGTCAACAATTAATATGATGAGAAATGGGATGATGGCCCGAACGATTTTTTCTAATCGCAGGTTTGCAATATTGGACGCTACAAAAAGATTAATCCCAACTGGTGGTGTGATGAAACCAATCGCAAGGTTAACAACCATGATAATACCAAAGTGAACAGGATCAATACCAACCGCTGTTGTTACTGGAAGCAAGATTGGCGCCATGATAATAATTGCAGCCGATGTTTCCAAAAATGTACCTACAATTAATAAAATGACATTAATAATCAGTAATACGATAATTGGGTTTTCCGAAATAGCAAGTAATGCATTTGTGATTGAAAGTGGGATTTGCTCTCTTGTTAAGATAAATCCAAAAATCGATGCACAAGAAATAATAAACATAATTACCGCAGAAGTAACGGCTGATTGAATAAAGATTTCCGGTAGGTCTTTCCACTTAATTTCACGATAGATGAATAGACCAACAATTAATCCATAAACAGCAGCTACGACGGAAGCTTCTGTAGGAGTAAAAATCCCACCGTAAATTCCACCAAGAATGATAACAGGCATTAAAATTGCCAGAATCGCTCTGTTAAAAGATGTGAAAACATCTTTAAGGGAGCTCTTTTCTCCTTTTCCATAACCGCGTTTTCTAGAAATGAAGTAGGCAACTGCGATTAAAGAAAGACCAACAAAAATTCCAGGTACGATACCTGCAATGAATAAATCGCTAATTGATGCTCCAGCAATAACACCAAATAAGATCATTGGTACACTTGGTGGAATCATTACACCGATTGTTCCACCTGCGGCTTGGATAGCAGTAGAAAAGCTTTTATCATAGCCTTTTTGTACCATTGCTGGTATCATGATGGCCCCAACCGCTGCTGTTGTCGCCGCACCAGATCCAGAGATAGCAGCAAAGAACATACATGTTACTACCGAGACCATTGCCAAACCTCCGTGCATTCTTCCTACAATCGTCATGGCAAAATCTACGAGTCTTTTAGAAATACCTCCAACCTCCATTAACTTTCCAGCAAGGATGAAGAAGGGGACAGCCATTAATGTAAACGAATCTGTGGATGTAAACATTTTTTGGACAATAACCATCAGTGGAACATTATCTTGAATCATCAGTACAATCATAGAAGCGAGTCCGAGAGCAACAGCTATTGGGATGTTAATTAAAAATAGTACGATTAATAAACCAAATAATAACCAAGCCATTAGTTCTTCGCCTCCTTTTTCCATTCAGTTATTACGACATAAAGTAGATTGATAATAAATAAGACACTTGATATCGGAATTACTGTATAGATGTATCCCATCGGTATTTGTAGGACAGGAGACTTTTGGATCATGCTACGTTCAATAAAGTCAAAGCTGTGGACGATAACCTGCCAAAAGAAGAATGTTACTAGAAGCGCAATAATTACATTAAGTATTTTCTTTAAGGTTGGTCCCGAAGTATCATAAATAATCTCGACACCGGGATGAGCCTTTACACTCATTCCATAACCAGCACCAAGGAATGTAGTCCACACAAGTAAGTAGCGACCTAATTCCTCTGTCCAAGCCAACGGCTGTTCGAATACAAAGCGGAAGAGGACCTGCAAAAAGACAACGACAACTAATGCAAAAAATAAAATGATGAGTACCCATTTGAAAAATCCATTTATACTATCTACTATCTTTTTAATCACCTGTATTTCCCCTTTTGATGGTAAAAAAACTTGGATTGTGCTAGGCACTCACCAAGTTTTTTTATTTAGATTAATTTCCGTTTAAAATGGCTTCAATATTTTCCTTACCAAAGTCTTCTTCATATTTTTCAAAAACTGATTGGATTGCGTCACGGAATGGTTGTACATCTACATCTTCAATAACTTCCATACCTGCATCTTTGACAACCTGTAGTGATTCTGTGTCAGCTTTTGTGCTCAGTTCGCGAACTTTGTCACCAGCTGTTTTAGCTTCTTCTTTAAGGATATCTTGGTATTCAGCAGGAAGTGTATCGAAAACAGATTTACTAAACATAACAACAGCAGGTGAATAAATATGACCTGTTAATGTCATGTACTGTTGATTTGCATCATATAGCTTGTACGTATCAGCAATGATTAATGGATTTTCCTGTGCATCAACTACTCCTTGTTGAAGGGCAGTTAAGGCTTCGTTCCATGCCATTGGTGTTGGTTGAGCACCAAGTGCGTTGAAAGCGTCAAGGTGAATTTGGTTTTCTTGAGTTCGGATTTTTAATCCTTTTAAGTCTTCTGGTTTGGTAATTGGATGCTTGCTATTTGTAATATGACGGAAACCATTTTCAGCCCAAGCTAGACCAACAAGTCCAACTTCTTCCATGCCAGTTAAAAGATCTTGACCAACTTGTCCATCAAGTACGCTGTATGCATGCTCTCTTGATTCAAATAAGAATGGTAGATCAACAATTCCAATCTGTGGATAGAAGTTAGCAATTGGTGCTGTAGATGAAATAGACATATCAGCCGTTCCAAGTGTAAGAGCTTCTGTTAATTCTCTCTCTGCTCCTAATTGGTTTAGTGGAAAAATTTCAATCGTCACTTTTCCATCTGTACGTTCTTTCACATTTTCAGCTAAATCTAGTAATGCAAGATGGTAAGGGTGTTCCTCTGTTTGAGAATGCCCTGCTTTAAAAGTATACGTTTTTCCTTCGTCTTTAGCGCCATCAGATGCTGATGATTCGCCCTCGTTACTGGATTCTTTACCTCCACATGCTGCTAAAACTAATGCAAACACTAAGAAAAGTACCATCCAGGAAAGTTTTTTTCCCTTCATGTTGAAGCCCCCTATTGTGTGTAAAATTTAGATGATATTGAACATTATAACAGCTTTTAATTATTTTTCTACAATATTTAATCTTTTTCGATAATTTTTTTCTTAAAAGCGTTAAAGTGTGACAGGATTTTCGTACTGATTGAAATAGATTTAAAGTTGATGCCACAAAAAGGAGGTTAAACTGAAGAGAAAACTTCGATAGAACTCCATGATAGTAGTACCGAAAACTAAGCGGAAATTTTAAAAAAATGTAAGCATGATTCTTGTCATGTTACACAATCTATGCTAATTTTATGTTATGTAACATTAGTTGAGGTAAGTGGAATTTTTGGGGTGCAAAAAAACCTCCGCAATAAGCGGAGGTGTTATAAAAAGTTATCATCGTCTAAGTTTGTATTCATATCTACATTCGTTAAATCAGTTACGATATCCTCGTTAACCTGGACCTGTAAAGTTTTCTGGTCTTTCATGAATTTAAAGATTCCGTTGTTAAAGTCTGTACCGAATTCCTTAAAAAAGATTCCTTCGAATATAACATTTTTAGTGTGTTTAAAGTTGAGACGATAGTGATCTCCCTCTTCTACTAAATAAGCACGAACTCCTTTATCAAAATGCCCCTCTGTGTTTTTTAGGAAGCGGGCAACTGAAATAATATGGAGGTCAACAAAAGGAATTTCCTTTAATAACGAATTAATAATTGAACCTTTCGTCATTTGCTCCCAACGACTTTGTGCGGTTTGGCCAAGAACAATTTGCGTAACGCCTTTATCCCTGGCAACATCTGCAATTACCTTTGAAATGGGTCTTTTTTCATTGTCCTTAATAATAAAGGCATCTGCGCTATGTTGGTCAGCTAATTCTTTCCACCTCGTAATGTAGTTAACCTTTTCTGGGTCAAGATCATCAAAAGGCTTCGGATCAACAGTTAGAATGTATAGTGGACAATCAAGCATTGTTGCAATTTTGCAACCACGTTGGATGAGACGCTCACCATTTGGACCATAATATACACAGACAAGAATACTCTCGTCCATTCTTTCTTTTTTCATTTTCATAGTTACTCACCCCAAAATTTGATGTGAACTCGTAGGCCAAAACCAGATTTATTTATAAATATCCTGAAAATAAGGAACCATTATAGATAGTTCTTTATTTAGCTGGGGGCTCGCATGTACACACCACCTATAAAAAATAATTGTAAATGAATCTTTTCTTTAAACTATGTCTGACTATAGCGCATGCTACAAAATGAGTCAATCTATTAAACTAAATTGTAAAAAATACCTTTCAAGAAGGAGGCGATTCCAGTGTATTGGTTTCATCTGTTAATTATGTTGCCATTTATATTTGCTGTATTTGTTCCTATATTATATAAAAAGTTTTCCTTTCGCATACATACGGGCTGGTTCGTATTCATCGTACCACTCGTGGTATTCGCCTATCTACTTACATTTATTCCCACAGTTGCAGATGGGAATACCATCATCTCTAGCTTACCTTGGATACCTGCCTATGATATTAATTTCTCAACCTATATCGACGGTTTAAGTTTGACGTTTGGTTTATTAATTTCTGGTATTGGTGCATTAGTTATCTTGTATTCCATCTTTTATTTATCAAAGGAACGTGAAGCACTTCATAATTTTTACGTGTATTTACTTTTATTCATGGGAGCAATGCTCGGTTTAGTTTTTTCTGATAACGTCTTTGTACTGTATGTATTCTGGGAAATCACAAGTGTGTCTTCCTTCTTATTAATTGCGTATTGGTATGAGCGTGAAAAATCACGTTATGGAGCACAAAAATCGATGCTAATTACGATTTTTGGAGGACTTGCAATGCTCGCAGGTCTCATTATGATTGCTAGTAGCTCGGGAACGTACAGTATACGTGAAATGCTTCTTAATGTAGAGGCAATCACTTCGAGTTCATTGTTCATTCCAGCCATGGTATTGATTTTGCTGGGGGCTTTTACAAAGTCAGCGCAGTTCCCATTTAGCATATGGTTGCCAGATGCGATGGAAGCTCCTACTCCTATCAGTGCTTATTTGCATTCAGCAACAATGGTTAAGGCGGGAATTTATTTAGTTGCTCGATTAACCCCTATTTTTGGAGGTACTTCTACATGGTTTTGGCTCGTTACAGGCGTCGGAATCATCACGTTGTTGTATGGATCTGTAAATGCAATTAGGCAGACTGATTTGAAAGCACTATTAGCATACTCAACAATCAGTCAGTTAGGTCTAATAATGAGCCTTTTGGGTCTAGGTTCTGCTGCTCTGTATTTTGATTTAGGGAATGAGACGACTATTTATGGTACAGCCGTCTTTGCAGCTATTTTTCATCTGGTCAACCATTCTACCTTTAAAGGAAGCCTCTTCATGGTGGTCGGTATTATTGACCATGAAACAGGAACCCGTGATATACGTAGACTAGGTGGGTTAATGAGTCTGATGCCTGTTTCCTTTACACTTACTGTAATCGGGAGTTTTTCTATGGCAGGACTACCTCCATTTAATGGTTTTTTAAGTAAAGAAATGTTTTTTACGGCAGTTAATAATGCCTCAAGCATGAACTTCTTCCACATGGAGACAATTGGGATACTGATTCCTATTGTCGCCTGGATAGCCAGTGTATTTACGTTTATTTATAGTATGATACTCGTATTTAAGACGTTTAGAGGGAAGTATAAGCTTGACAATACCCGTGTTGTTCATGAAGCGCCAATTGGAATGTTGATTTCACCCATTATACTAGGAGCGCTTGTCATTATTGGTTTCTTTTTCCCGAATGTACTTGCGACCTATTTATTAAAGCCGGCGTTAACATCAATACTGCCGGTGCTTTCAGAGGCAGCTGTTTTAGAACTTAAAATATCAGCCTGGCATGGCTGGAATCTAGAACTTTGGATGACAGTTGGTGTTGTCGTACTTGGTACCATCCTATATCTCAATTTAAGGAAATGGTATAAAGTCTATCAGTACTATCCACAGTCGTTAACAATAAACAATATATATAATCGTGCTCTTGATAAAATGGAGCAGTTTTCTGGAACAATTACAAACTCTTACATGACAGGGTTTATACGTGATTACCTCGTTTATATTTTTGGTTTCATGATTCTAGCTGTCGGTGGGGCCATTTGGTTACTCGATGGAATTTCATTTGACTCCCGTGATGACGCATTAGTCACCCCCTTTGAAATAGCAATAATGATTGTTGCTGTTGTAACTGCAGTCACGGTTCTTTTTGCGAGGACAAGAATTACAGCAATTGTTGCGGTAGGTGCACTTGGTTTCATAGTTGCATTTTTCTTTGTGATTTTCCGTGCGCCTGATTTAGCACTGACACAATTAGTTGTGGAAACTGTAACGACGGCACTATTCTTATTGTGTTTTTATCACTTACCGCAATTACGCAAAGAAATTAGTCGAATTCCGTTCAAGTTAACCAATGCAATTATTGCTATTGGGGCAGGGAGTGTTGTCACAATCGTTGCTTTATCAGTGAATGGAAATCGCCTATTTGATTCGATATCCGATTACTATGAAAATTCGTATGAACTAGCGGGAGCAAAAAATATAGTTAATGCAATTCTAGTGGACTTTCGTGGGATTGATACGATGTTGGAGATTCTTGTCTTGAGTATTGCAGGTCTGGGTGTTTATTCATTAATCAAGTTACGTTTAGCGAAGGAGGGTTCAGATGAAAGAGCCGAATGATGTCATTATACGAAGTGTCACAAAGGTTGCTGTCATTATTATCTTCACCTTTGCCATCAACTTGTTTATATCTGGTCACCATCATCCGGGCGGCGGTTTCATTGGAGGCTTAGCCTTCTCGGCGGGATTGGTTCTTCTGTTTCTTAGTTACGATATAGAAACGGTTCGAAAAAATTTACCGCTCGATTTTAAAGTAGTAGCTGCAATTGGTGTATTAATTGCTGTTGGTACTGGAGTGGGCAGCCTGTTATTTGATGCTCCGTTTTTAACACAAACATTTGGGTATTTTGAGATTCCTGTTTTCGGAAAAACAGAACTGGCTACTGCGGTATTATTTGATGTAGGTGTTGCTCTGGCAGTCATCGGGACATCGCTCACAATTATTATGAGTATAGGTGATGATCGATAATGGAAACATTAATGTCTATTCTTGTAGGAATCCTATTTGCAATTGGGATTTATCTCATATTAACGAAAACTCTATTACGAATCATTCTAGGAACCTCTGTACTCGGCCATAGTGTGAACCTGCTTATTATTACCATGGGGGGGCTTGAAAAAGGGGGACCTCCCTTATTAGGATTAAAGGGTTTATCCTATGTAGATTCATTACCACAGGCGCTGCTGTTAACAGCGATTGTAATTAACTTTGCGACAACGGCATTATTTTTAGTGCTAAGTTACCGTGCATATAAGGTCTTAGGCACGGACGATACTCAGGCATTGAGAGGTAAAAGCGATGGGTAATTTAGTTATATTTCCAATCATTATCCCGATTATTCTTGGGATGATCATGGTTATTTTTCGAAAAAATATAAGGCTGCAAAAAGTACTTAGCATAGCGGCAGTTCTGAGTATATTTGTGGTTTCTTTGGTACTTATGCACCGAATTAAAATAGAAGGGATTCAAGTTCTTCAATTGGGGGGCTGGGAAGCACCTTTTGGTGTAAGTATGGTTGCCGATATGTTAGCGGCCATATTAGTGATGGTAACAAGTGTCGTTACGTTTTGTTGTCTACTATATGCCTTTAATAGTATTGGGAAGGATAGGGAGTCATTTTATTTTTATCCACTTGTCCTGTTTTTAATTACGGGTGTTAATGGTTCCTTCTTAACTGGGGATATTTTTAATTTGTTCGTCTGTTTTGAAGTAATGCTTGTATCATCCTATGTCTTGATTTCACTTGGCGGAACGAAAATACAGCTTAGGGAATCAATCAAGTATATTTTGGTAAATCTTATTTCTTCCTTCCTATTTTTAGTGGCAATTGCGTATTTATATGCGATGACTGGGACATTGAACCTTGCTCATCTGTCTGTCCGTATTGCTGAAGTTGGTCAGGATGCTGTCATGACAACAGTAGCAATTTTATTCTTAATTGTATTTAGCTTAAAGGCAGGTTTATTTTTATTTTATTGGTTGCCAGGATCATATAGTGCACCACCCACGGCAATTGCAGCTATTTTTGCAGCACTATTAACAAAGGTTGGTATCTATTCGATTATGCGCGTATTCACGCTTGTGTTTTACCATGAACCAGAGGTAACGCATTTATTAATCGGAATCTTAGCAGCAGCTACAATGCTTCTAGGATCAATTGGTGCCGTGGCGTTCTGGGATATAAAAAGAATTATTACTTACAACGTGGTCGTGGGGATTGGATTTGTAATTGCGGGGATTGCCTCGTTTAACGAAGCAGGTATTACAGGTTCTATCTATTATTTAATCCACGATATGGTCGTAAAAGGACTTCTCTTTCTTTTAGGTGGAACCATTATTTATCTTACAGGTACAAGTAATATAAGAGAATTCAGTGGACTCATGAGGCTGCATCCTAAATTCGGTTGGATGTTTTTTATAGCAGGTCTCTCACTAGCTGGATTACCACCCCTAAGTGGCTTTTTAGGGAAAATATTTATCACTGAGGGTACATTCGATTCCGGTTATTTATGGCTAGGTGGCATTGGTTTGTTCACGAGTTTACTGGTGCTCTTCTCGATTATGAAAATCTTTATGAATGGATTTTGGGGTTATACAGATGTACCAGAAGATACTGAAACCAAATCATTAAAAGGTTTACTATTACCTATGGGAATTCTAACTGCCTTAATGTTTGCACTCGGGCTGGGATCGCAGGGAATTAGTGAATATGTGGATATTGCGGTTGAGGTTATTCTGGATCCTACCATTTATATCGAGGCTGTTTTAGGAAGTACCTTTATAGATTAAGTGTAAAAGTTTACTTATGTGATACAGAAAAAATACCGAGGTTGCGTATAGTAGAAAGGGGTGGTTTCAATGCCCATGCAGGTTCTAATCAATTTATTAATCGGATTTATCTGGATGTTCCTACAAGATAGCTGGTCTGTTTTAACTTTTTTTAGTGGTTATTTATTTGGTTTAATCGTGCTATTTATCTTGCGTAGGTATTTCCCGCATAAATTTTATGTAGTGACATTACTTGCTATTTTAAAGTTATTTATTGTTTTTATCCATGAATTATTTACTTCAAGTGTGCTAGTAGTCAAGCAGGTTATGCGTCCTAAAATCAATATCACACCAGGTATATTTACCTTAGAGACAGAACTGGAAGGTGACCTTGAAATAACCTTACTTGCGATGTTATTAACATTAACTCCGGGTTCGGTAGTTGTTGAAGTTTCGCATGATCAGAAAAGGTTCTATATCCATGCCATGGATATTCCAGAATCAAGTGATGCCGTGCTGCGCTCAACAGCGAAATTTGAAGAGGCAATAAAGAAGGTGACACGAAAATGATAAAGACAATTTTACTTATTTCGTTGGGGTTTCTAACTTTCGCTATTTTTGCGACAATCTATCGTTTAGTAAAAGGACCATCTGCCTCTGATCGAATTCAGGCTCTTGATGTATTAGGGATTAATATTATCTCAGCAGTTGCTATTTTTTCTGTGTTCTTAAAGAACACCGGATTTTTTGAGGTTATTTTATTAATTGGAATTCTATCTTTCATTGGAACGATTGCCTTTGCAAGGTTTATTGAAAGGGGTGTTGTTATTGAGCGGCGTAAGTAACCCAGTTGAGGCAATTGAAGTCTTTGCGGTTTTATCTATATTAGTGGGAGCTATCTTTAGTTTCTTTTGTGCAGTGGGGTTAATTCGGTTACCAGATGTATATTCTCGTACACATGCAGGATCAAAAGCATCTACAATGGGAGTCCTTTTTATATTAGTAGGAACCTTTTTATTCTTCATAATGGAAGGTACTTTTAGCATTCGCTTATTTCTAGGAATCTTCTTCGTATTCCTTACCGCCCCAGTCGCAGCACACGCCATCGCTCGTTCCGCCTATCGAGCTAAAGTTCCTCTCGCCGAACAAAGTGTAAAAGACGATTTAAAAGGAGTCTTTGAGGGGGAACACGAGGAGGAACACGGGGACGGTTCTGGTGTTTCAAGTGACGAGGTTTCGAGTAAGATGTGATGAAGGACCAAATCAAAATAACAATGGTGCGGTAAAGTCCTTCAAGAGCCTTTAAATTGGAACTGATTAAACTTTTATGTACTTTACAAAAGGAAACTCACTGAGAGTTTCCTTTTGCATTATTCTGGTGCTTAAGAATAACCTGATACGCATCTTCTGCACTTAACTGAGCTTTTTCAGCATCCGATTTCGAGATTTCGATGGTTGTTATGTTAACAACAAGTTCCCCCTTATCATATGTCAGATAGAAATGACCTTTCGAATCATATATTTCAATCCCATAGTCTGAAAATATTTGTTTCATCTCGTGCTCCTTTCTTAAAAGTAAAGTCAGTCTAATTAAAGAAAGACGAGAAGAGGGACTATTTAATAAATAATTCAATGTCCTCATCCTCAAAATTCTCGTCTAAAAGATTTTGTTTGATGAGCTTAATTTCAAGTTCTTTCAAGACAGTTAAGGAATATGTTAATCGATACATGACAAATAGACCTCTTTCACTACTTAATGGTATTGTTGTAAAGCTTTTTTTGTTGCTTGAATTAATATAACTGATTACCATTTTATTACTACTATCAACCTCATAGCAGATGGTCTGTGGTTGTATCGTGTTAAAACTTGAGTAGCTGATAGGGACACCAAGTTTTAGAAAATAGTCAGTTAGCTCATTAACATTTTTAAAATCGTGGACAGGGTTATCAGCAGGGAAAATAGTAGGAAAATAGAATTTCTTAAGCAGTTTGATCAAGAAATATTTGGTAGCCTTTGCTTCATTAGTAAACGTTATGATGTTCTCTTTGTCTGAATTAGGCTGTCTTTCAAAGTTAATTTCGGCATACTCATATGCACCATTGTTAAACTCAAGTTGAGCATAATTTTCATATAATGACCTATTTTCCTTCAAAATTTGATGATCAAAAAGAATATCAATACCTACATATTTGCATATTTGTATTAGTTGGTTTTTGTCCATATGCTTCATTCCTTTTTTTATCTGATATAACCTTTATGGTAACATTATACAGTTTAGGGGCGGGGAAAAGCAGCTAATAAAGTAGTGGGAGAATGGGCATGTTTATCATGTTTATATCCATTTTTTGTACCAAATCATCAAATAGTACACATTATTTAATTTCCGGTCATAAAATGTATAAAAGACTGGGAAAGTTGTGATATGAATTTATGAGAAACAATTCAAACAATCACTACTTATTTAAAAATCTAATGGAAAAACGGATGTCATTTGAACGTGTTTTCGAACATATAAAAGAGTTCATGCGTTCTCAACCTAATGGGAGATTCAGGCTTATCATAGGTACAGATTCTCAAGTGCATCCAAGGCAAACCACCTTTATTACAGGGGTTGTCATACTTAATGAAGGAAAAGGTGTGTGGGCTTGTATCCGAAAAGTGGTTGTTCCAAGGAGAATGAATCATTTGCATGAGCGTATATCTTATGAGTTATCATTATCGGAGGAAGTTGTTTCATTATTTACTGAAGAGAAGAAAAATCAACTCATTGATATTGTGTTACCACATATTTACGATGGTGCCTCATTTACAATGGAGGGGCATATTGACATCGGAGCAGGAAAAAGAAACAAGACACGTGAATTTGTGAAGGAAATGGTCACACGCATGGAAGCAATCGGCGTAGAACCGAAAATTAAACCAAATGCATTCGTGGCCTCAAGCTACGCAAACCGTTATACTAAATAATTAGTATAGCAAACTACCAATATTAGTTTTCAATCGGTGCCTGGAGCCTAGTAAATTCGTACACTCACTGGAATTAGGCGCCGTTTTTTTGTGGGAATGAAGCGAAGAGGAGAAGTGGCGGCGAATCCTCTTCATAAGCGGTATGAAGGGGAAAAGTCGACAGGATGCAGCAGTGAATCCTCTTCATAAGCGGAGTGATGAGGAGAAACAGCAAGAAGAATGTTCGAATTCCTTTTCATTAACGCAAAAATAAACCAAGAAACAAAAACGCATCCACAAAGTCACTGAATCCCGACTTTATGGATGCTAATCATTATCAAACATATTAGTTGTTTATATACTTTTCAAATACATCTCCGAAATCTTTTAGATGGTATTGATCTCGTGCTGACGAAAGCCAGGAGAAACCATACTCGGTTAATTGCTTGTATTCTTCGGCAAGTTGAACTTCGGATAACCTTGAATTGTGCAAGACTGAAGCTGCTTTATCGAGGCTATTGACCGCCATATCGTACATGATGCTATTTTCATGAATAATTTCAGAAATATAAACGAGTGCTTTATATAAATCATTCAATTTATCAATCTGTTTTTTATCCACATCAATACTGTAAGATTGATTTCCTAGGCTGAATTTAATTTCAATATCTAAGTCGACTCTACCAGCTGTTTCAAGAAACACATTTGATATTTTGTACTGTGAATATGGATAACGCTTTAGCATTCTTTTTGAAGAAACAGCATTTGCGCCGTCAACATGGATGAAAGCAATGTTTGTGAAGCAATATTCATCAGCCTTTGTCTTTATTAAAAAGTAAATCTTTTCATTGTCCTCATGTCTTATGTAATCATCTGCATCTGTTTTATCATAGTCCTCAGGACCAATAATTTTTCCGATATCCGATAAACCTAACGCGTCTGCTGCGAACTTTTTTAACAACTTTCATTTCCCCTTTCTAACTTAGACGATAAACTCCAAACTTATTATATCGCGTTTGTCAGGTGAGTATAACCAAAAATATCTAGAATTCTTTGAAGCTTACCTTAAGAAATCACAACACATCGAAAGTTATGACATGGAAATCAATATAGATCACTGCTAACATTTATAGAAAAGAAAGTAATTTTAAGTCTACAAAAATGAAAACGAATTCAAAGCAACTCTATCAATCTCATCCAACATTGAACGAATATGAATAACTGAGAAAAATTTTGTTACTGATAGGGAAAGGAGAAAGAAATGAAAAAAGTAAGATTAGGCATAATCGGAGCGGGTGTACAAGGTAAGAACTATGCAAGATTTGTATCAGAAGGAAAAGTGAAGAATATGGAAATCGGAGCATTCAGCGATGTAGACCCATCACTTCAGGAGTATGTTAACGAACAATACCCAGGTATACCTTTCTATTCGAATTACATCGATATGCTAGAAAGTGGAGAAGTTGATGCAGTTGTAACCACAGTTCCTCATTATCTCCATCCAAAGATTGCGATAGACGCATTAGAGAGAAACATTCACGTACTTGTTGAAAAACCAGCAGGTGTGTACACAAAACAAGTGAAGGAATTGAATGATTTCGCGGCAACAAAGCCAGAACTTACATTTGCTGTATTCTTCAATCAACGAACAAATCCACTCTATCAAAAGGTGAAAGAAATTATTGATGGTGGAGAAATCGGTGAAATACGCAGTACCAACTGGATTATAACAACCTGGTGGAGACCACAAGGATACTATGATCAAAGTGCATGGAGAGCAACTTGGGAAGGTGAAGGTGGCGGAGTTTTAGTAAACCAAGCTCCACACCAAATTGATTTAATCCAGTGGATTTGTGGAATGCCTAAGAAGGTTTTCTCAAATTTAAAATACGGATTCAAACGAGACATTGCTGTTGAAGATGATGTAAAAGCTATATTTGAATATGAAAACGGTGCAACTGGATTTTTCGCAACATGTACACATGATGTCCTAGGTACTGATCGTTTTGAGATTTTAGGAGATAACGGAAAAATCATTGTAGACGATAGTAAGAAACTTACGGTTAGAAGACTGCGCAAGTCTGAGCAAGAGATGAGTGCTACCCTAGGCATGGGAGAACTTAATAAACTTATTAGAAGTAATGGGCCTGAGCAAATCTATGAAGAAGAAGTAATTGAGTTCCAAAGTGTATGGGGAGACCAGCATTGTAATATCCTCACAAATTTTGCAGCCAATATCTTAGATGGAACTCCATTAATCGCACCAGGAAGCGATGGCGTGCACGGTGTTGCATTAGCAAATGCAATTCACCTCTCAAGCTGGTTAGGTAAAGAGGTTGAACTTCCATTTGATGATGAGCTCTACTTAACGGAATTAAATAAGAAAATTGAAGAAGAAATACAATCTAATACGGTAAAACAATAAACTTATTAGTAAACCCCCTTTACTATAGATTTCAATTCAGCGAGGAGGTATTCCCTCCCTTGAGTTGGTACATAATCATTTTTATTACCATCATGCTCGAACAAACGACTAGGAGGTCTTTTGGAGAATGAAAAAAGGCAAAATTGCAGTTCAACTGATGACAGTAAAATCAAAGGTTGCCGAAATCGGCGTCTATGAAACATTTAAAAAGCTTAGTGAACTTGGATATGGTGCAGTTGAGGTTTCTCAAATTCCAATGACACCAGAAAATGTCGCTGAAATTAAAAGAGCGTCAGATTATTTTAATATTGAAATCGCAGCGCTCTCAGCTCCGATAGAAGCAAAACCAGGTACTACAAATGAAAACCTGACGGACCACTTTGAAAAAATCGTAAACGATTGCAAAACACTAAACAGTAAGTATTTACGTATTGGTATGATCCCAGTGCATATTCTTGGTGACAAAGGAAAAATCATGGAGTTTATCGATAAATTAGAAACGTTCACCAATAGACTTGAGGAAGAGGGAATTCATTACTATTACCATAACCATCATATTGAATTCCAGAAATATGATGGAGAATATCTATTGGACATTATTAAAAATAATACGACAAAGCTTGGCTTTGAAATCGATGTACATTGGGTAGCAAGGGCAGGAGTTGAGCCAGTAAGCTACATGAAGCAATATGCCGGAAGACTAGGATTACTTCATTTAAAAGATTACAAGGTCGGAGAAATCGATTTCAGTGCCATAACTGATCGAGCATCCTATGTCCAAAATGTTCATAATAATATAAAGTTTGCTGAACTTGGTGAAGGAAACTTAGATATTAAAGCCATTGTTGATGCTGGGCTAGAGTATGGTTCTGAGTACTTCATTATTGAACAAGACGATACATATGGAAGAGATCCATTTGAAAGCCTTGATATCTCTGCTAAGCATTTACGAAAGCTGGGTTATGGTGATTGGTTTTAATTCAATTTAAATGTAAAATAAAGGGTTGTCCGCTACACTGTGAGCATGTGGGATAACCCTTTTTAGGTATTCTTCTTCTTATTTATGATAGCATTTCGTACAACACTAATAATAAATAAGAAAGGAATATAGCCAAACAAGAATGCGGTACCCATAATGATTACTACCTTCTGAATTAAATGAGTATAGTATAAGTCAACAAGATTGGCATTAACAAGGACGTAAGCAACTAATAAAAATAATAAAATATAGGTTGGTTTTACCTTTGGAAAAGTAAATTTAATGGCTCGAACAGCTGACCATAGATAGATACAAATAACCGGCATAATGGCTAAGAGCCACGTGAAAATAAAGATAAATTCAAATCGCTCAAGAAATGGAAACTGAATGATTTTAATCATGGTTAAGGTTGGCCATGTTAAGTGCTCTAGTTTGCCCTGTATAAAATACATAAATGTGACGAGTGCTATGATTGTATAAGCGAGTGTTGTGACTAATATAGCTAGGTGTCCCCATTTGCTCGCCTTTTTACTATCCTTTATAAAGGGAAAGTAAACAAGCACCGTTTCAAAACCTAAAAATAAAGTGACGGATGCTTTTACTGATATAAAATGGTCTTTTAAACTATGATTGAACAGTGGTTGAAGATAGGAAACGTCCAAATAGCCAGCAATATAGAATATGGTACTAAGTAACAGAGCAGGAATGATGACACCCCAGAATGCAATTCCAGTTATCACTCGAAATCCCCCTGAGACCAGGTAAAAAATAAGGCAACTTAAAAGAATGGCGTATTCCCAGCTCGCGATACCGTCAAACACCCATATTTGAAGCGCGTCAATATAAGAGTATAGAACAGCTAAGCCTGCTATCGAAAAATAGCACGCTAGTATTATATTCAATACCCCTCCTAGTGTCTTTCCTAAAAGGGCTTTATGAAAAGAGAGGATATCACCAGCAGGTGCCTGTTTCATAATATATAACATCATAAAGAACAAAACATGAAGACTTAAGCCCAATGCCAATATGGACATCCATGCTTCACTTCCAGCCCCTTTACTTACCTTTCCCTGAAATGTTAATACAGCAATTCCTGTTTGGGCTCCATGAATTAAAAAAAAGATGAAATAGGGTGAAACGAGTTTATTTTCACTTATCGTACTGTTCATTATGACCATCCTAGTCTAGTTAGCCCTGAAGGCCTGAATGTATGATTTCTAAATTTAGCTTAATATTAATGGGTAATGTAGGGTATGTTTCTTCATAAAAGGATGCTTCATTCCAGTCCTTATCTTGTGAACGAATAATATTTCCAATACCAATAGGATCGACTCCGTTTTCTTGGAACTTCTTAAATAGATTTTCAATCTCCTCTTTCGCACTTTCTTTAATCACTTTTTTTATCGTTTCAAGATCCTCTGGATTTTCTAAATTAAGGTAGTCAGGATGATGGGTTATTGACCAAACGAGGTTTAACGTGAGGTTTAATTGTTGCTCATTTTTTACCCAATCCCATTTACTTTTATTTCGAAAAGCACGAACAAGAATAACATCTTTACGACTTTCCTTATTCATAATTATTTCATACGTTGCTTGAGAACGATAATTCTCGATTGTTGATAATACAAAAGTTTCTTTAGCATTTAGATGAAGTTTGAGCTTATCGTCTTTTAAAATACCGACCTTATCCACCTGTATTTTATCGTTTTTATCAATGGTAAGCATAGGCACGTACGGATCAACTCCTTCACCATAAAAATTATTTAAAAAGGTATGAAGGTTCATCCTTGGGAGGAGTTGTCCCGTCATGTTTTGTTTGATTTGTTCAGCTAACGTTAAGCTGCCCTGTTTTTTAAAAGTAGTAAGAGTTTCCTTAGCAGAATGGGTAGATACGGCAATATGAATATTCGTAGCAATTTGTGGGGTTAATAGAAGTCTTTCTACCACATCATTAATCCCAGCTTCTGCGAATTCTTTACCAAATACTAAAACTCTTATTTTTGATAACTCGACAGGGGTACTTGTACGGGTCGTCATCTTAGGTCGTAGTAGTGCAACTGAAGCTGCCTCATCTTCTAGATAATAAATCTTATCATCACTTTTACTCTCCGTATACTCAGGATATAAGGCAGTTCCAATCACTTGTCCGTTATCATCTAAGTCAAAACCAAATACATGTATAATACTTAATTTATCGACAATCTTAGTTCTGGTACACCCTGTTAGACCTACTGCGCAAACAAAAATCAAGATAATTATTAGGCTGTTTTTCCATTTCCGCATATAAACGATTCTTCCTTTTCCACAAGATTTTATTCTGAGTTCAATCCATCATCTGGATCTTTATTTGTAGCCGGGGTGTACCGCTTTTTGCTTAAAGGTCTCATGAACTGCGGACGTGAGCTCGTTTTTGTAAAATTAGGTCTGATAAAGGAACCGATAGCCCAACTCTTTCTAAATGGATAAAGTGGAACTAAATAAGGGATACCTAATGATTTGAGTCGAGCCAAATGTCCAATTAAAAAGAGAATTCCAACATAGATTCCTAAGCCACCCCAAATTGCAGCTAGTATGATGAACGGGTACCGTAATAGTCTGACAGCATTAGACATTTTATAAATAGGTGTTGTAAATGAGGCTAAGGCAGCAAGTGCAACAAAGATTAATAAAATATTACTTGTAAGTGCTGCTTCGACGGTTGCTTGACCGATTACAATTCCCCCAACAATTCCTAGAGTTTGTCCAATTTTTGTTGGAAGGCGTGCTCCTGCCTCTCTTAGCAAATCAATCGTTATTTCTAAAAATAAAACTTCTACGACCGGTGGAAAGGGCACATTAGCTCTAGAGAAAATGAGTGGACCAAGTAGGTCTTTTGGTATAACTTCGAAATGGAAGGTTAAGATTGCTACATAAAAGGATGTTGCAAATATTGAAAATAACATTCCGAATATCCGAATTAATTTAAAAAAGGATGCAATTAAGGATGGCAGATAAAAATCTTCCGGATTTGAAAAAAAATCCATAAGATTGGCTGGTCCGATTAAGGCATAGGAAGATTTATCAGTAAATATTACAATTTGTCCGAACAAAAGGGATGCGACTGTTCGATCAACTCTTTCGGTAGTAATAAATAACGGAAAGGGCGATCTTGAATGATCAGTAATAAATTGTTCTAGCTGGGTGTTATCAAACACAGAATCAGCATCAATATCATTCAGCCTTTGTTTTGCAGTCTTTACAATCTCAGGATTTGTAACCCCATCAATGAAGGCAATTACAACCTTTGTCCTGGATCTGGTTCCAATAACCATTTCTTCAAGTATAAGGTCCGGCGTATCAAGATGTTCTCTTAGCATATGAAGATTTGTCCCGATATCTTCGATGAACCCAACTTTTGGGCCAATTACGCTAAATTCGTTATCCGTTTCATTGGTTTCCCGTTGACCTAATCTAGCGTTTCCAATTTTAAATAAAGCAAACTCATCCATTTGGTTCTTGAAATAAACAGTAACAGTGCCTTGGTGGAGAGCAGTATCAATTTCTTCAGGATCGTTTGTAAAGATAATTTCTTCAATTGGGATTACATTTTTTAAATCAGAAAGTGTCTCGATGTCCGTAACCTGTTTTTTTAAACTTGGTAATAAAGACTGTTGTAGTACTTTGGAATCAACTAGTGTTTTAAAGTAACTTAAGGTAATATTTTCATTATTTTTAATAGGAGAGATAGTTGAAAAGTCACTAGACTTTTTAGCCTTTTCAAAGATCTCATCCACTGTTTTTTCCTTCGTCTCATAATGATTATTTGTTTGTTCAACTTTCTTCTTTTTCTTCCACAACATACCCTACAATCATCCCCGCACAAAAAATAAATTCTCTTTGTGGTATTATCTAGCAAATTGGAAGGAAATATTCACCATTGTACTTACCATTAAAAGAATGTTAATACTTTCTAGGGTGTAGGGAATTCCAAATTTGTAGTTTGTGCATTATACTTGGTTAGTATGTTGTAAATTGGGATACAAAAGGAATATACTGTATTTTTAATCAACTAGGATAAATGAACTCCAATATAGATTTTCGTTTTTACCAAGGGAGGAACAACAATTGGCAGTAACAAAACCAGAAACGATGATTGTAGAAATTAAAAAGTTAGATGAAAAAGGGTCAGGGCAAGGAGTTGTGTGGCGTGAAAATGAGCACGGCAATAAAAAGAAGTTAAAACTAACAATTCCACAAACCTTAATCGGTGAACAAGTCCGTGTGACCGTTGACCAGCCAGACCGTAAACGAAGAAGAGTGGCGGCTGATGAAATTCTTTCCACAAATGAACAGAGGCTTGCACCTCCTTGTCCGCATTTTGAAAAATGTGGTGGTTGTGTATGGCAACATTGGGATTACAATGGCCAGCTTCAATATAAAACAGAGTATGTGAAACGACAGGTCGAATCTCAAGGCTTTAGTCCAGAACTTGTTAAAGATACCATTGGAATGGACGAGCCTTGGCGTTACCGTAATAAAATGGAATTTACCTTCTCACCTGAAGGCTTACTTGGCTTGCATGAACAAGGAAATTTCCGAAATATCATCTCTCTTGAAACATGTCTAATTGCAGGCGAGGACATGGTCGAGGGTGCAATGGAAGTAGCAGATTGGGCAAAGGAACATCAGTTACCAGGCTATAATAAAGACCGTCATGAGGGACTTCTTCGCCATCTTATGGTGAGACAATCCTTTGTAACAGGTGAAATCATGCTCGGATTATTTGCAACAGAAGCACCAGAAGGTCATCTTCAAGAAGCAGCGGACGACCTAGTTAAACGCATTGAAGAAAAGTTCCCGAAAGTAAAAAGCCTTTTGTGGCTTGAGAATACGGACTGGGCAGATCGAACTCAATCCGAGCAAACACATGTCTTAGCTGGACGTGATTTTATTTACGATGAGATGGACGGATATCGTTTCCGAGTTTGGTTTGATACCTTCTTCCAAACCAATCCTACCCAAGCTCAAAAATTGGTTGACCTAGCCGTTGAAATGGGTGAACCAAAGAAAACTGAAAAAATGATTGATTTATTCTGTGGTGTTGGAACCTTTTCTCTACCTTTCGCAAGCCGTGTAGAGAAGCTTGCCGGTATCGAAATTGTTGAAAGCTCAATTGAATCAGCTAAACGAAATGCAAAAGATAATGGATTATCCAATACGTACTTCTTAGCAAAGGATGCTCGAAAAGGTATAGATGAAGTGCTTGAAAGCTTTGGAAGACCCGAATTGCTTTTACTTGACCCTCCACGCTCGGGTGCTGGTGGCAAAGTGATGAGAAGAATTGGTCGCTCACAGCCGGAAAGAATTGTCTATGTTTCATGTAACCCTGAAACATTTGCAACAGATATTAAAGAACTTGAACCATTTGGATATACCCTAAAAGTCGTTCAACCAGTGGATCTATTCCCGCACACCGTGCATGTTGAAGCAGTTGCGTTACTTGTAAAAGAATAATTCGATGCCTTGCCTCCAGTAATAATGGAGGTGAGGCATTTTTAATTGAAAAGAACCCTTGCATTTGCGAGGGTTCTTTCGTGACAATATCAAATTAACGCTGTGGAGTTTCTGCCTTTTTACGTGGTTTTGGCTTTAAATATAGACCAAGTTCTTTCTTCTCTTTTGTTAAGGCGCGGAACAGCGATACCATCATCAGGACCATGATGATCGAAAATGGAAAAGCTGCCGCTATCAGTGCATTTTGTAATGCCTGTAGACCACCACTGTATAGTAAAATCAATGCTACTGTAGATTGTAAAATACCCCAGGTCAACTTCACAGAGTTAGTTGGTGTAAGTGAGCCGTATGAAGTTTGCATACCTAAAACAAATGTAGCTGAGTCAGCAGAAGTAATAAAGAAAGTACTTACCAGAATAATGGCAACTATGGATAAAATAATTGCTAATGAAGATTCATTGAATATAGCAAATAAGACTTCTTCTGTAGCAAATTGTGAAAGATCCACATTACCTTCCTTTTGAACTTCAACCGCGGAAGTGCCAAATGTTGCAAACCATAGAAAACTTACCAGCGCAGGAGCCAATAGCACTCCTATAATAAATTCACGAATTGTTCTACCTCTAGAGACACGAGCAATAAAAATACCTACAAATGGTGACCATGAAATCCACCATGCCCAATAGAAAATCGTCCAGCCATTAATCCAAGAACGATGTTCCTCGTTGAGGGGAGCAATTCGGAAACTCATTTGTATGAGGTTTTGAATATAACCTCCAACAGAATCGGTAAACATGTCTAGTATTAGGATCGTAGGACCAGCAATGAACATTAGCAGGAATAACGCAAGCGCTAATATCATGTTCGCATTACTTAAGTACTTAATCCCTTTACTTAAACCAGACCATGCTGAGATCATAAATAAGACCGTAACAATAGCAATAATGATAAATTGAACGAAAAAATTAATAGGTATCCCAAACAGGTAAGCGAGTCCTCCATTTATTTGGGCTGCACCAAATCCCAGTGTTGTAGCAACACCAACGACTGTTGCAAATACGGCTAAAACATCGATAATTGTACCAAGTATGCCTTCCATTGCTTTCTTTCCTAAAACAGGCTTTAGTGTAGCTGATATTAAACCAGGTTCACCTTTTCGGAAATTAAAGTACGCTAATGCAAGCGCGACAAGTGCATAAATCCCCCATGCGTGTATTCCCCAATGGAAGAAGGTATAGCGCATCGCCTCTTTTTGTGCCGCATTGGTCGCCCCTTCAGCTAAAGGTGGCGTTATGTAATGTGAAAGGGGTTCTGCTGCCCCCCAAAAGACAAGCCCAATTCCCATCCCTGCACTAAACAACATGGCAAACCAAGAAGTATTTGAATACTCCGGTTTCTCATCTGGTTTTCCTAACCGAATTGCACCAACAGGACTAAAAATAAGAAACAGACAGAAAATCACAATTATGGTAACTAATATGAGGTAATACCAACCAAAGGCTGATGTTATAAAGGATTGAATATTACCTGTAATTTCTTCAAAGCTAGTGGGTGCTGCAACACCAAATATGACAGCCGCAACAACAATAGCAACCGAAATCCAAAATACATTAGAAATATTTTTCATCATAAATTCCTTTCTTTAACTAATATTACTTTTTATTATTTTTATCTTTCCCACTCAACCAAAATTTAGCTATTTAAGGGTATCAAATTTTATTGCCTTTTTACAAGGAATCGATATCGTACACCAAATCATTAATAGTACACTTAACATTCCTAAGGGAAAAAACAACGGAGAAAAAATAGGAAAAATATGTAGAATATATGATATTATTAACATAAACAAGGGGAAAATGTCGTTTACCATAATTAAAAGCTAGGGGATATTTATGATAGGATTTTCGCGAATTAAAAGTATGATACATACAGACAAAATCCTATTGGTAGTCCTGATGGGATTGGTTTTGTTAGCGTCACAATTTAACTTAACGCTACTTTACGGAATTACATTTACTTTTGCGAGCATATTTATGTTCTTGGTCCTCCGCATATATGGCTATCTTGCTGCTATTGTAACCGGAGTCATTGCCATCTTCTATGGTGAATTTTATTCCGGTAGTTCCTATCATACAATCATTATGTTTGTAGAAACCTGTTTTGTTGGTGCATTCTTCTTGCGAAATCGAAAAGCAAAAATGTTCTTCGTTGATGCATTTTTTTGGTTTTTTATTGGAATTACGCTTCTATACTTTACATTCCAAGGGTCATTATCTGGGACTGCACTTTATTTCATCATCTGCAAAGTAGTGGCAAATGGTTTGTTAAATGTGTTAATAGCAGATATGCTTTTAGCTTACTTTCCATTCTATAAATTTGTTAAGAATAATCGAATCAATAAAAATAATGTATCTGTACATCAGTTTCTGTCCCAAATAACCATCTTCACCATTCTTGTACCTTTCTTTATCAGCGTAATTACAAATACGTTAAATACATTTGAAGTGATTAAAAGTGACATAGTTGGTGCAGGTGAAACGAGAGTAAATCGAATTGAGAACGAACTGTTTCAATTGGAGCAAAACCATGGGAATTTGAATGTTTTACAAATAGAAGAGGTTCTATCAAGAAACAAAAATCCTGAAAGCAACATTATCGTTTTGGATCAAGAGAATAATGTAGTTGCAGCGACTGCCTCCCTACAACTCAATCTTAACGATTATGAAATTAAGGAGATAACATCCAATCTATTTGAGGCTTTGCCAATAAAAGAAGATGATCTATCGCCAATGACGAAATGGATGGATGCGTTTTATTTTTATAAGAAGGATACGAACTCATTTCAAATCGTGTTGCAATATCCAATTGTTCAATATCAACAGCAAATTTTTAGAATATCACTTGATCAGCTTAAATATTTACTACTGCTTGCAATCTCGGCTATCTTTTTTGTTACGGCTATCAGTCGATTGCTAACAAACAATTTGAGACAATTGACGAAAATTACTACAGGATTGCCACAAAAGTTGCATTCTTCGGAGGTTATTCAATGGCCACAAGGTTCTATATCAGAGCTTCGATTGTTGAGTAAAAACCTCAAGAAGATGGGGGATAAGCTTAAGGAGCAATTCCAAGAGAGTATCGAAATGAACCACATACTAAGAGAACAAACAGCAAGGTTAAAGGAATCTGAGGACAAGCTCCATAAGCTTGCTTTCTATGATAGCTTGACTTCTTTGCCTAATCGCTATTTCTTTCAAAAATATGTGCGAGAATTGATTCGCAGAGACTTATCTCAAAAGATTGCCATTATCTTTCTTGACCTCAATCAATTTAAACAAATTAATGATACCTTAGGGCATGAGGAAGGGGACAAACTTCTAAAAGTGACAGGTAAAAAGCTAATGAAGCTACAGGAAGAGAATAGGCAGGTTTTTAGACTAGGGGGAGACGAGTTTGTTGTTGTACACTCTATTAATCGTAATGAAGAGTTAGATAAAACATTACAAATGATTGTTAGAGAATTTTCATCCTATTTTACATTAGTTGGCCAAGAGCATTACATCACCGCGAGTATTGGAGTTAGTATGTACCCAGATGATGGAGAAGATTTGGATACTTTAGTGAAGTCAGCGGATATTGCGATGTATAATTCAAAGGAAAAGGGCGGAAATACTGTTCAGTTCTTTGATGAATCGATGAAATATAAATTTGAAGAGCGAATAGCTATTGAAACTGCACTGAGAGTAGCAGTTGATAAGGAAGGCTTTGAACAATACTATCAGCCAAAAACCTTAGCAGGTAAAATAACTGGAATTGAAGCCTTACTTCGTTGGAATGACCCTCAATTGGGCACTGTGAATCCAGGTGTTTTTATTGAGGTTGCAGAGGAAATTGGTCTAATTCCCCAAATCGATGAGTGGTCACTGATAAAGGCTTGTCGACAAAATAAACAATGGCAGCTAGAAAATCTGCTGCATGTGCCAATTTCGGTAAACTTATCAGCAAAGCATTTTCAACAGAATTACTTGGTATCGATGGTGAAGAAAGCATTAAATGACTCGGGATTAAAGCCATCCTATTTAAAGCTTGAAATCACAGAGAGTGTGTTTATCTCTGATCAACATCAGGTTGCAGAACAGATACGGAAATTAAAAGAGTTAGGTGTTCACATCTCAATTGATGACTTTGGAAAAGGTTATTCTTCTCTCTATCAATTATTGCAACTACCGATTGATGAGATAAAAATTGATCGGCAGTTTATCGCGAATATCAACAATAACGATAAAAAGGCGTTGATGGTAAAATCAATCTTTGATATTGCCCATGGTCTTAAGTTAAACGTTGTCGCAGAGGGCGTTGAAACGTGGGAAGAATGTGACATCCTCCTGAATATGGGGTGTGATGAAATACAAGGCTTTCTATTCAGCCGTCCAATCTCCAAAGACGATATGACTGCATTTATACTCAATAATAAAGAGTTACAAACTGAGAAGTCGATAAAAGGGGAATAAGGCATTAGTTGAAAAGGAGGTTCCTGAAAGGAGCCTCCTTTTTCCTATAGAGTAATATTCACATCTCCATCTTCTGTGATTTCAACGGTAGTGTAGCTTTCAAATGTTGACATTTCGGTGATTTCTCGTTTTTCATCGCTTGCGAAACTTTCCATATATCGCTGGTACGTTTCAGGATCCTTAACGATGTGGTAAAAGTAAGACATTTTCCCATCATTATCTGTATGAGTTCGTAAGAAAAATCTGTCTTTAAATTCATTTTTAAACCATTCTCTAGCTTCCATATGATTCGAAAAATCTGGCATGTTGTCGTAGATAGATGTGACATCTATATTCATGTTGATCACCCCTTATGAGATTTTCGCATGTGGTTAGTATGTCCTTCTATTTACAAAAATCATTCATGCTCCAGGTTTTAGATTATTCTCCACTCTAATCTTCTTTTCGAAGTCATTTCTCTCAATTAATAAGGAGACAAGTATACTGCCAACTATCGCCCATAAAGGTGCACCGATATTAAAGAAATTCACACCTGACATTCCAATAACGAATGCGAAAAAAGCGCCCATTTGAAATTTTGTATCTGAGAAAGCAATCTTTAAAGAGTTTAAAAGTACACCAATCATCGCCAACCCTGCTATTGTACTTACAATCACACCTGGCATCGCAATAACAAAAGGAACAACGAAGGCAGCAAACACACCAAAGCTTGCAAAGAGAACACCATTTGTAGTGGAAGCAGCAAATCGTCCCTCTTTTTTTCCTGACTCATCTGATGCACAAATAGCTGTCATTGGTCCGGCTGTGTTGATGGCGTGCGCTCCGAAAAAGGAGGCAATAAACCCTAAAATAGAACCAAAAACGGCCATGGCACTAATGGGAGGTTTATACCCTTTCGCCATTAAGATTCCAGTCGATTGTGCATTCTCCGTACAAATGATCAAAATTGCAAGAGGTATAGATAGGGAGATAATCGCATTAAAACTAAAAGTGGGTAATTCTAGTTGAGGGAGTACAAACGAACTTTGTACATTTGAAAAATTGAATTCATTCATCACGACGGCAAGTAGCACAGAGACGACTAATGCAGTTAGCACTGGTGGTATCTTTTTAATGAATCGTGAAGATAGCAAATATACTAAGATAGCCGAACCTGCTAGGATAGGGGACACTTCAACTGAAGTAATCATCTCAATTGCAAATCGCATCATGACACCAACAATCATTCCCATTATGATGGGAACAGGGATCCAATTCATGACTTTATTAATTAAACCCGTAATGCCAAGTATAAGTACAATTAAATTTGCGATCAGATAGGCACCAACCGCCTCCGATAATGAAAAATGGGACAAAGCACCAGCAACTAACACGGCACCAGCAATAGAATATGCCCCAGCGATGGGTTGTTTATATTTTAAGGATAAAAACAGACCCAATAGTCCGCCAAAGAAGTATACGGCAAATAACCAGCTAATCGTTTGTTCATGTGTCAAACCACCACTTGCTGCACCACCAATAATAATCAGTGCAGGACCTGTACATCCAAAGATGGCCGCAACAATTCCGGAACTAATCGTATGAATATTTAGGTTCTCATATAGATCGTGGAATCTCCTATTTCCCTTCATTGGTACCTCCTTAATAATCATATATTCACGTTTTTAATAGAGAATATGTAATTAATTCCATAATAACACATAATGGAATATTAATTATGTATTTTTTACGTTCGTCTAAAAAACCTCCAAAAACATAGTAAGTAAGAGTATGAAAGAGAAAAGATATGATTTTCCCTAAAAAACGAAGGAAACACAGGTTTGATAATTTAAAAAACATTCAGTATATTTTAAATTAATTACGAAAGTTTAAAAAGCGTAATACATAATTCTAGGAGGTAATGAAGAATGACAACTACAGTAAACGAAACAAAAACATTAACAGTAAAGAAAGCTAATGGTATCGCTGAAGTTCACATTCATGTAAACAAAACAAACTCTTATGACCTCGAATATTATAAGGAATTAAATGCGGCAATTGATGACATTCGTTTTGACAGTGATATTAAAGTAGCTGTACTAATGAGTGATATGCCAAAATTCTTCTCGGCAGGAGCAAACATCAATTTCCTAAAGTCTGCTGAGCCACGCTTTAAAACTCAGTTCTGTTTATTCTGTAATGAAACATTAGATAAAATTGCGCGTTCACCACAAATCTGGATTGCTTGCTTAGAGGGTCACACAGTTGGTGGTGGTTTAGAAATGGCTCTAGCTTGTGATTTACGCTTCATGGGGGACCAAGCAGGTAAAATTGGACTTCCAGAAGTTTCTTTAGGTGTATTAGCAGGTACAGGTGGTACACAGCGTCTTGCTCGCCAAGTAGGGCATTCAAAAGCTCTTGACCTTAATATCACAGGTGAAACTTTAACACCTCAAGAAGCATTAGATATTAAACTAGTTGATCGCATTTTCCCTCAAGAAGAAACAAGAGCGAAAACGTTAGAGTATGCACAGAAGATTGCAAACAGCGCTTCTTACGCAACTTCTAACATTAAGCTTTCAATTATGAATGGTAAAGAAATGCCGCTTAACGTAGCCATCCGTTACGAAGGTGAACTTCAAAATCTATTATTCCGTTCACAAGACGCGCAAGAAGGTTTAAGTGCATTCATTGAAAAGCGTGAAGCAAATTGGAGCGGACAATAAGGTCAATTGAATTGAATTAATATCGACCTCTATTTAAAAAGCATCAAACTTCAAATTAATGTTCTTAAGGCTCGGTGTCCTTTACCGGGCTTTTTTTAACACTAGGGGGAGTACTGTGAGATCAAATGAATTTCAAATCATTGTTAACTGGGGCGATACCGATAAGGCTGGGATTGTGTATTACCCGAACTATTTTAAGTGGTTTGACATTGCGGGACACCAGTTTTTCAGAAGTTGCGGATTATCACCAAATACTCTAGAAGAAGAACGCAAAATTATCCTACCCATGCTTGACGCAAGATGCAGTTTTGAGAAGACATTATTTTATGATGATATTATTACGATTAAAACAGAGGTTGAAGAAATAAAAACAAAGACCATTAAGCTCAGACATGAAGTTTTCAGAGGAGAGACAAGAACGGGACATGGGTATGAAATACGCGGGTGGGTCAAACAAACACCAACTGAAATTAAAGCGGTTCCAATACCTAATGACGTACTTTCCATACTAAAAGAAAATCTCCACACAAATGAAGCAGGAAAAAGACCACTTTTTAATGCATAATTTCCAAAATCCTCTATAATAAAAGGAAAGAATCAATATTCGAAAATAATAAAAAATTATAGGTGTGGTGACTTTTATGAAACCTAGATCCTTAATGTTTACGCTATACGGTGAGTATATTAAATATTATGGAGGAGAAATTTGGGTTGGTAGTTTAATTGAATTAATGAAACAATTTGGTGTATCCGAATCGTCTGTTAGGGGTGCCCTATTTCGGATGGTTCAAAATAACCTACTACAAGTACGGAAAGTGGGGAAGAAAAGTTTTTATTCTGTCACATCAAAAGGGCGTGTAGATGAAGGGGTAAGCAGAGTTTATGCTACCCAAAATCACACATGGGACCAAAAGTGGAGAATACTTACATACTCATTTCCAGAGGAAAAACGAGAAATCCGTAATAAAATCCGTAAAGAGCTGATTTGGACGGGGTTTGGAAATCTGACAAATAGTACACTAGTAACACCAAATCCAGTTGAAAATCAAGTGATAGAAATGATTAAGGAATACGAAATTGAAGATTACGCTTTCTTGTTTACATCATCTTCGATTGTTTCACATGATAACCAGAGCATTCTTGATATCGGTTGGGACTTAGATATGGTAAGGGACGAGTATCAAACGTTCATTGATCGTTTTACACCCAAGTTCGAGGAACTACGTGAAAAGGCATTAAATAATACGTTAAAGGACGAGGAATGTTTTATTGAAAAAACAGTACTTGTTCATGAGTATCGTAAATTCCTCTACCAAGATCCTGGTTTCCCGAGGGATTTATTACCTGAGGGATGGATTGGTATAAAGGCTCGGGAATTATTTTGGAATATTCATCAGCTATTATCTATCCCGTCCATCCGGTACTTTGAGTCTGTCTTTGAGGGTGCACCTGATCGTGAGTTTGAAAGTCAACGTGATAAAGCAATCAATCCATTTGGTGAGATTTATATCTAATTAAGTTTTTAGTGGAGGTGAGCCATGAATATTGAAAAAATTGAATGTGGTGGTTATCGGATAGGGATTCCAGTGCCGTTTCCGATGAAGTATGTCTATTGTTATCTATTTAAGCAAGATGATGGATATGTCATGATTGATGTCGGATTAAACTATCGTGAAGCTCGAGATGCGTGGCTGGAAATTTTTGACCACCTGGGGCTTGTTCCACGTGATATTCATACAATCTATCTCACACACTTTCACCCCGATCACTCCGGGCTTTCTGGCTGGATGCAGCAGTTAACGGGTGCTGCCCTATATATGCATGAGGTAGATGCAGAAATGATTACCCGTGTCTGGGGAGAAGGTAGTTCTCAGGTTGAAAAAATGAAGGAAATGGTACTACAGCATGGTGTTCCTGAAGACTTAGCTGATGGAATTGCTGAGCATATGGAGAAGTTACATAAAAATATGCTCCCATTACCTTTCCCAAACCCGATCGGTGACAAGATCGAGTTAGGCAATAAACAATGGTCTGTCATTCATACTCCTGGGCATAGTGCAGGGCATGTTTGTTTTTATCAGGAAGAGGAAGAACTTTTAATTGGAGGAGACCATATACTCGAACGAATTACGCCGAATATTAGTGTGTGGCCAGGTGCTAGTCAGCATCCATTACATGAGTATATTGATTCACTACGAAAGGTGAAGGCCTACTCCATTCAAAAGATTTACTCTGCGCATCATGCGCCTGTTCTGAATGTGGGCGAACGTATTGCTGAGCTGATATACCATCATGAAGAGCGGCTAGCCTATATTGAAAGCTTGGCTGACCATCAAACGACATATGAGATTGCGAAGGTGTTGTTTTCGCATAGGGAACTGAACCCACATCAATGGCGTTTTGCGATAGCCGAAACAATTGCTCACCTCAACTATCTAGAACGTGAAGGTCGGATACTGAAACATAGGCAAGATCCGATTGTGTATGTTAGGTACGACTCAAACTAGGAAAATATGAATATGTTTATAGAAACCCCAAGATTGCTAGTTAAGTAGCAATCTTGGGGTTTTGTGTTGATGGATGAAAGGGAAGACGAAGCGGGATATTGTACCAAATCCTCTTCAAAAGAGTGATGAAAGGGAAAACGGATTGTTTGGGGGGCGAGAAATCCCGTTCATAAGCTCGATGAAGAGGAAAACGAAGCTCCGGGAAGAGAGAAATCCCGTTCATAGGCTCGATGAAGAGGAAAACGAAGTTCCGGGAAGAGAGAAATCCCGTTCATAGGCTCGATGAAAAGGAAAAAGATGAGGTATCTTGCCCCAAACCCCCTTCATAGCCTCGATGACAGGGAAAAGTGAGTGTCGTTGGGCGCAAACTCCTCTTCAAAGGTTTGATGAAAAGGAAAACGAAGTGTCAACTCGCGCGCAAACTCCTTCATAGCCCCGATGAAGTCCCGAACGCCAAGAATCCCACGTCCGCAAAGTCCTTCATAGCCTCGATGAAATCCCGAATGCATGAATCTCCCGCACAAAAGTCCTTCATAACGAAATATTTCAAAATCCCACATCTAAAAAACCACCAATCTATTACGATTTAAAATTTGACGTCTAAAAAACAATATAAACATGTTGACAAAGAATTTAAAATATTCTATATTACATAATATAAACGATAGTTTAAAAAACGTAATACAAAGAGGTGTTCATTGATGAGTATAAAAGAAGCTGAGGTATTACAGGAGAAAGTTCAAAATGGATTTATGGTTGAGCGCATGGAAGATATGAATGACGAATATTTGAAAGCGCTAAAACAAACACTTGCGATTGTAGGAGATACAGAACTTCTTAGCGTCCCACCACTATTGACAGTCTACGATCAAGCCCCAAACCTAAACTATAAAATTACCGCACTAGCAGTTATGCAAGATGAAATTGGTCATGCCCATATTGCTTACCGCTTACTAGAAGACCTCGGTGAGGATACAGAAGAAATGCTCTATCGCCGACCACCGAACCGCTGGAAAAATCCTTATGCATTCGATTTTAAATTAGATAACTGGGTTGAACTAGGAGTCTTTAACGGTTTGTTTGACCGTTCGGGATATACGCTTTTAGGGGATGCGTATGAACATACTTCATATGGACCTTGGAAACGTGCACTAGTAAAGGTTGATAAAGAGGAATTATTCCATCTCCGTAATGGTGAAATCATTATGAAAAATGCGATGAAGAATCCAGAAACGGCAAAGCAGGTACAGGTCGCAGTTGATTGGATGTTCTTAATGGCACTAGAATTCTTCGGGGTGGCAGATAACTTAAAGAGCCGTTCAGCTCAACTCGATTACAGATTAAAAGGGCGTAGTAATGATGAACTTAGACAAAAATGGTTATCTACAGCTGTTCCATTCTGTGAATCTATCGGAATTAAAGTCCCAGCACATTACGATGAAGAGCAAGGTAAATATGTAATCGACGTACCGTTCCCTTGTAAATTTGATCCTGAAAACAAAAAATGGCTTACAGATCAACCAGACACATGGGAAGGGGCAATCGAACGTTTTAAGCAAAGAGGTCCTCAAAATAAGGAATTTGTTACTCGCATCCAAAAAGGTGCTTGGGAGTTAGAACAAATGAGAGCAGAGGAGGCATAAACATGAGCGGAATCATCCAAAAAGAGCAAATAACAACTAAGTATTGGGATGCTCTTAAGGAAGTGATGGACCCTGAATTTCCAATAAGTGTTGTGGATATGGGTTTAATTTATAACATAACTCAAAATGGAAGTGAATTAGAAGTAGAAATGACGTACACATCTACTGGTTGTGCCTGTATGCAGTGGATTGAAAACGATATCAAAGAGCGTTTGTTAAAGGAAGAAGAGGTTGAGGATGTAAAAATCCAAGTTGTTTGGGACCCACCTTGGACGACTGCAAACCTTAGTGAAGAAGGGAAAAACAAATTAAAGCACTGGGGGGTAAGTTCATGACAAGAGAAGTAGCAAAAAAACATGATTACCTTCTTCTCACTCGAATCAATCGTGGGGATGAACTTATTCATGTGGGAACATTCAAAGCGGTTAATGATGACTTAGCTAAAATTTATGCACAGCATATTTACGATGAAGAAGACTGGGTTGAAATGTATGTGGTGAAAAAAGATGCACTTGTTAGTGTTCGAAGTCCCGAACCATTATTTGCGAAGGAGTGAGACAGATGACTAAGGAACATATTTCGTTAATCGAACTTGGCGAAACAATTGCTGATAACAAGTTTATTTTAGGGGATCGATTAGTTGAAGTTGGTATTAGTGGTCCTAATTTGGAAGCAACGCTTTCATCAATTGCGATGGCTCAGCAGGAACTTGGCCATTCAAGACTTCTTTACCGCTGGGTATCAGATTTAACGGGGGTCAAACAAGAAGTTAAGCATCAGACTGGTAAAGCCTTCCGACAGAACGTTGAAATTGGAAACTGGATTGAACTTATTGCGGGACTATACGTAACGAATGTAGCTGTTGATCTTGTGATGAGAGCGATGATTGAAGCAAACAATCCAAATGTGAATCCTCCTTTTACAAAGTTGCTTAAAGAACAGCAAGAGCATCTAATTTATTCTGAGAATTGGTGTGAGCAGCTTTTACTTGATAAGGGTTCCATTCCAAGAAGATGCCGTGAAGCCATTACAAAAACGGCACAAGAAGCCAAGGAATGGTTGATTAAGGTAGAAAATGATATGTATCTCGTCACAGAAAACATCATCCCAAAGGATGCGAGATTAGTAGAGAAATTCGATACCGCAGTTGAAGGTTTCTCAAAGGATGTGGCGAAACAAAATGTCGGCTAATCAAGAGAATGTTGAATGTTCATTTTGTTCATCTGAGAATGTTAAGAAGATTTCCTCCTTTGGTACAGCCCAATTAGTTAGGCAATACTATTGTAATGAGTGTAAAAGTGTATTCGAATACATTCGCTGGCAAAAGGAACAAGGTGCTAAGTAGAATGCGTGTTCAAAAAGGATGATGAAAGAACGATGTTAGAGTTTTTGAACATCCTCTAGAAAGGATCGAAAATACATGCAGCATATCCAAAAAGTAGGAGTCATCGGTTCAGGAACCATGGGTGCAGGGATTGCTCAACTACTCGTTCAAAATGGCTACCCTGTCATTCTCTTCGATATCGATGAAAAAGCAGTAACACGTGCAAAAGAAACAATAGAATCAAAGTTAGATAGATTGGTAGCTAAAGGAAAGATTAGTACTACTTCCTCTGAACAAGCAAAAAAGGATTTGGATGTGACAACGGATATGGCCTCTTTTGCACAATGCCAATTGGTAATTGAGGCTGCGCCCGAAAGGCTTGAAATTAAACGGTCAATCTTTTCACAACTAGAAGAAATCTGTACGAAAGATTCGATTTTGGCATCGAATACTTCCTCACTTTCGATAACAGAAATCTCTGGTCAAAGCGCGAATCCTGAGCGAATCGCAGGTTTACATTTTTTCAATCCGGCGCCAATTATGCCGCTTGTAGAAGTGGTAAAAGGGTTAAAAACAGCTTCCTCAACTGTTGAAACTCTTGTACAATTTGCCAATGAAATCAATAAGAACCCAGTAGTGTGTAAGGATACTCCAGGTTTTATCGTGAATCGAGTAGCACGACCTTTTTACAATGAAGCTCTTCGGATTATGAATGATAAAATCGCGTCAGTTGAACAAATTGACCGAATCATGAAACGAGCAGGTAATTTTAAAATGGGTCCGTTTGAATTACAGGATTTGATTGGGATCGATATCAATTTTGCTACCACAAAATCGGTATATGAAGGCTTTCATGGAGAGAGTAGATTCCGCCCACATTATTACCAGGAACGCATGGTGCAATCAGGGAGTCTCGGAAGAAAAACGAAAGGAGGGTTCTACGAATATGACAACTAAATCGGTCATCATTGCAGGCGATAATTTACTCGCAAAGGAACTCTCCAAATCCTTTCGAGACCATCCGCATGTTCAAGTAGTAGATGAGCAGTTACGAAATGTCCAAGTAGATGTTGTGATTGAAACGACTAATCTTGACAAGGAAGAAAAGAAACGTAGACTCCAAGAAATTGAGGCAAGTGTATCACCAACTACCTTAATTTTATCAACGACTCTTAGTGTCACTGCGACTGAGGTTGCTTCGTGGTTAACCACCCCTGAAAGAGTAGTAGGGTTTGGAACCTTTGCGAATTTTAAAGAAGGTAGTCTGATCGAGGTATCATTGCCATTACAAGCTGATCGAGATTATATAAATCAGGCTGCGACAATTTTTTCATTGATCAATCAGGAAGTAGAGCTTGTGGAGGATGAAGTAGGCCTCGTTTTCCCAAGAATTTTATCAATGATTATTAATGAGGCGGCCTATGCATTAACAGAGCAAACCGCAGAAGCGCAAAGCATAGATATCGCTATGAAAAAAGGTACCAATTATCCAAAGGGTCCACTTGAGTGGGCAGCTGAAATTGGACTTGATGATATTTATGCAGTATTAAGTGGCTTGTATCGTGAGTTAGGTGAAGAACGTTATCGTCCTGCACCACTAATTCGCAAGCTTGTATACGCAGGCTGGATCGGCGGAGAGACCGATAAATGTTTCTACCATTATAAAAAGCAATCAAATAAGGAGCTTTCAGTATGAGAGAAGCGGTCATAATTGATGCTGTTCGAACACCAATTGGTAAGCTAAACGGATCACTTACAAGCATAAGACCAGACGATCTAGCTGGTCATGCAATAAAGCAGTTAATGTCACGTGTAGATCTCGATTCATCACTCGTTGAAGATGTGTTATTCGGGTGTGCAAACCAAGCTGGTGAAGATAATCGGAATGTAGCAAGAATGGGCTTGCTCCTCGCTGGGCTACCCGTTTCAATACCAGGAGTAACGGTGAACCGCTTATGCGGTTCAGGATTAGAGGCTGTAAATCAAGCAGCTGTAGCAATTAAATCCGGTTTAGGTGATGTTTTCATTGCAGGTGGTACGGAAAGTATGACCCGTGCACCATACGTGATGATGAAACCTCATGTAACAAATGCAAAAGGGAATCAAACCTTACATGACACGATGCTCGGCTGGCGTCTGGTAAATCCAGTGATGAATGAAATGTATCCCCCAATCAGTTTGGGTGAAACCGCTGAAAATATAGCAGAGAAATATGGTATTTCAAGAGTAGAACAAGATGAACTTGCTCTTAGGAGTCAACAAAGGTATGCAGCAGCACTTCAATGTGGGAGATTCAATGATGAAATTGTGCCAATTGAAATTCCACAAAGAAAAGGAGACCCTCTCCTTTTTAAGGAAGACGAACATGCTAGACCAGAGACGACACTAGAAACACTGTCAAAGCTACGACCTGTTTTCCGTAAGAATGGGACGGTTACTGCTGGGAACTCATCAGGAATAAATGATGGCTCAAGTGCTATTCTCGTGATGGAAAAAGAACTGGCAGAAAGACTAGGATTAAAACCAATTGCTCGAGTGGTAACATCTGCAGTAAGTGGTGTACATCCTGACTATATGGGAATTGGTCCAGTCCCAGCAACAAGAAAGGCATTGCAAAGAGCAGGTCTAACTGTTAAGGATCTCGATTTAATAGAAATAAATGAAGCATTTGCAGCACAATCTGTTGCTTGTATTAAAGAACTTGAGCTAGATATGGAAAAAGTAAATGTCAACGGCGGTGCGATAGCATTGGGGCACCCATTAGGCTGTAGCGGTGCTCGAATTGTAACAACACTAGTTCATGAGATGCAAAAGCGTGATGTACGATATGGGCTAGCAACGATGTGTATTGGTGTTGGTCAAGGAATCGCAACGATAATTGAAAAAATGTAGGGAGTGAAAAAACATCTATGGTGGAGTTAAAAGAAACGTACCAACTGTTGATCAATGGAGAATACTCGAATAGTAGCAATAATGAATTTACAGAAACCTATAACCCTGCAACTGGTGAAGTAATTGCGAAAGTGGCTAAAGCGACAAAGGAAGATGTGGACCGTGCAGTTGACGCTGCTAGGAACGCATTTGAAAATGGGAAATGGCCTAAAATGCCCCAAGCACGAAGAGCGAGGGTGCTAAACAAAATTGCTGAAATTATGCGTGAGCGCTTTAATGATCTTGTTGAAGCAGAAGTATTAAATAGTGGAAAAACGGTTGCTGCTGCAAAGGGGCAAATCGGCCAAGCGATTGAGGACTTTGAATTTTATGCAGGCGCGATTACAACCTTTGGAGGGCGCACAAATCCAGTTCCGAATGGATTTTTTAACTATACAGTAAAAGAACCAGTAGGGGTGTGCGCGCAAATCATCCCGTGGAATTACCCATTAATGATGGCTGCTTGGAAGATTGCACCTGCTATTGCTGCTGGATGCCCGGTTATTCTAAAGCCAGCCTCACATACGCCAATCACAGCTTATATGCTTGCTGACATCTGCCATGAAGCTGGAGTGCCAGCGGGTGTAGTAAATGTCATAACAGGCAGTGGTTCCGTAATTGGTCCATACTTAACGACTCACCCTGGTGTTGATAAAGTAGCCTTTACAGGTGAAACAGAAACTGGTAAAGACATTATGGCAAAAGCATCAACAAATTTAAAGCGTGTGACCTTAGAACTGGGGGGGAAATCTCCAAATATCGTATTCGATGATGCGGATATCGATGGTGCAGTAGTGGGGTCTATTTATGGAATCTTCTACAATACAGGTCAATCCTGTGAAGCACGTTCAAGGCTATTTGTACACGAAAATATTTACGATGAATTTGTCGAAAAATTTATCGAAAAAGCAAAAAAACTAAAGGTTGGTGATCCTTTTGATAAGGAAACACATATGGGCGCCCTTATTTCCAAAGACCATGAGGAAGTTGTTGATGGATATGTAAAATTGGCAATTGAAGAGGGTGGAGAAATTCTCTATGGAGGAAAAAGACCAGAAGGTGGCGAATACGAAAAAGGATACTGGTATTTACCAACCGTCATAGGAAATGTCACTAACGATATGCGAATTTCCCAAGAGGAAGTCTTTGGTCCTGTAGTCGTTATCATGAAGTTTAAAGATGAGGAAGAAGTAATAAAGCAATCCAATGATTCCATCTTTGGACTTGGTTCGGCAGTATGGACAAAAGATCACGGAAGAGCACACCGCGTTGCAGAAGGAATTCGTGCAGGTATTGTGATGGTGAATTGTCCAATCTCAGCCTTCCCAGGCACACCATTTGGTGGCTATAAGCAGTCAGGTTTTGGAAGAGAGTTAAGTATTGAGACACTAGATCTTTACACTGAAACAAAGAGTGTTGTCTCATATAATGGGGAACGTCCGTTAAATCTTTTCAGAATATAATTTATATAAATAATTTTTAGATAAATTGGAGGAATGTAAAAATGTCAATTAATTTAGAGACAAAAACTCTTACTGTCAAAAAAGCAGATGGTATCGCTGAAGTTCACATTCATGTTAACAAAACAAATTCTTATGACCTAGATTATTACAAAGAATTAAATGCGGCTATCGATGATATCCGTTTTGACAATGACATTAAAGTAGTTGTGTTAATGAGTGATATGCCAAAATTCTTCTCAGCAGGAGCAAATATCAATTTCTTAAAATCTGCTGAGCCACGCTTTAAAACGCAGTTCTGCTTATTCTGTAATGAAACACTAGATAAGATTGCGCGTTCGCCACAAATCTGGATTGCTTGCTTAGAGGGTCACACAGTTGGTGGTGGTTTAGAAATGGCTCTAGCTTGTGATTTGCGTTTCATGGGGGAGCAAGCAGGTAAAATTGGACTTCCAGAAGTTTCACTAGGTGTATTAGCGGGTACTGGTGGTACACAGCGTCTTGCTCGCCAGGTTGGACATTCTAAAGCGCTAGACTTGAATCTTACAGGTGAAACGTTATCACCACAAGAAGCATTAGATATTAAACTTGTCGATCGCATTTTCCCACAGGAAGAAACGAGAGCCAAAACGTTAGAGTATGCACAGAAGATTGCAAACAGCGCTACTTATGCTACATCTAACATTAAGTTATCAATTATGAACGGTAAAGAAATGCCACTTAATGTAGCGATCCGTTATGAGGGCGAACTTCAAAATCTATTATTCCGTTCACAAGATGCACAAGAAGGGTTAAGTGCATTCATTGAAAAGCGTGAGCCAAATTGGCAAGGTAAGTAATCGGATTTCTATGTGAAAAAATGACCCATGGCGCGAAGGCCATCCTACCATTTTGCTCTATAACACTATATTCATAGTGCTAATAATTATAAATGTAGACAGTATTGTAATTATTGTATCTTTTCTAGAAATACTAGAATTTTAATTGATTGTAGCGTAAGGCGGCGACTCCAGCGGGAAAAGCGTGAGACTTGAGACCCCGCACGTAGCAGAGCGCAGGAGGAGGCTCAAGCCACGCCCGCGGAAAGCGTCCGCCTGAAGTGGAAATCAACCTTTGAAAAAGCAACAATGTATAAGAAAAGAGCTTAAAAATAAAAATCTCTGAATAGTATCAAATTAATAGATTCCATTCTTCATTACGGCTTATAAGCACTATATTTACAGTGCCAATATCAAATATCAACTATGAATTACTCCAGAAAAGTGGAGGTAGTCATGTACCTCCACTATCTTAAATTTTACTATCTATAATAAGAGATAGGTAAGGAGGAAAAGTGTGATAAAGGTAGCTTCGGATTTAAAGGGAATCGCAACGAAGTACAACGCAGCCGATAGATTTATTGAAGAAAATGTACGAAATGGACTTGGGGAGAAAGTAGCGATAGTAAGTGGAGATGAACAAGTTACTTATCAAGAGCTTCATAATCGTGTTAACCAATTTGGAAACGCTCTCAAGAAGCTTGGTGTTGAAAATGAAAACCGAATGCTAATGGTTATGCATGATACTGCTGAGAATATAGTAGCATTTTATGGGGCAATTAAAATTGGTGCACTCCCAATCCCATCTAACACTATGTTGCAGCCAGGGGATTATGAATACCTCTTAAACCATAGTCGTTCAAAAGTGCTCGTTATTCACGAGGATCTTTGGAGCAAAATTAAGGCAAATAGAGACCGGTTTGTCTTTCTTCAGCATGTTATCGTCGTTACAGATAATACGGCAGTCGACACAACTGAAATTGACTACCACGAACTAATGAAAAATGCTTCTACAGAGCTTAACTCATTTATGTCAGTGAAGGATGACCCTGCTTTCTGGCTTTATAGTTCAGGTAGTACTGGGAATCCAAAAGGTGTTATTCACCATCAGAGAAGCATGGAGGCAGCGTATACCACGTACGCTAGACAAGTGCTGGGAATCACCGAAAATGACATTACCTTCTCTGCATCAAAACTCTTCTTTGCATATGGACTAGGAAATGGAATGTATTTTCCATTAGGGGCTGGGGCGACAACTGTACTATTAAAAGAGCGTCCTACACCTGATAAAGTGTTTGAAACAATAGAAAAGACCAAACCTACCATCTTTTTTGGAGTTCCAACGCTTTATGGTAGTTTGATTAACTATGTAGAGCGAACTGGTAGAATTCCTGATTTATCCTCAGTCAGAGTTTGTGTTTCTGCTGGTGAGGCCCTCCCTGATACTTTTGTGAACAAATGGAAGCAGCTCTTTAATCTTGATATTTTAGATGGAATTGGACTAACAGAAGCACTACATATTTTTATATCCAATCGAGTTGGAGATATTCGACCAGGAAGTACAGGAAAGCCTGTCCCTGGTTATGGAGCGAAAATCGTCAATGACAACTTCGAGGAAGTTGGACCAAACGAGGTCGGTGACTTAGTGATTAAAGGGGACAGTCTAACAGGTGGCTACTGGGCAAACATCGCTGAAAATCAGAAAAAACTAAAGGGCGAGTGGATGTATACTGGTGATAAATATTACAAAGATGAAGAGGGGTATTTTTGGTATTCGGGCCGTTCAGATGACATGTTGAAGGTAGGTGGAATCTGGGTATCTCCTATCGAGGTGGAATCTACTCTACTTAAACACGAGTCTGTACTTGAGGTTGCCGTTATTGGTGTTAAGACAGAAGATAACTTAGATCTACCAAAGGCTTGTATTGTACTTAAAGAAGGAGTGGCGCCATCAGAGCAACTGCAGGCCGAATTAAAAGCGTATGTAAAGTCAAACCTGGCACCTTATAAGTATCCTAGAATTATAGAATTCATGGATGAGATTCCGAAAACGGCTTCTGGCAAAATGCAACGTTTTAAATTAAGGAAATAGTGAATCGTTAAAATTACGGAAGAAAAAATTGCGTAATAAATTGTGAACGTCAAAATTTAATTAAAAATAAATAGTTTCACATCCTAAAAGATATAAATAAACGTACTTATCAGTGGATATAGGTTGTATTGCTCAACGAGGCTCGGTAATTGCCGAGCCTTTTTTCAGGCTACAAACTAATTTTTTTGTGTTTAAAACAGAAAACTCATTACGTTTTTTATTTGAAAGTTTTAAAAATGTATTGAATATTTGGGTAGTTATAACTATAATAATATTCAAAATATTAAAAAGTTAGGAAGTTTGGAAAGGGGGGATTTGTTACATAATACCGGTTTGTTTGTGTAAATCAATTTTTCCACCAAAGAGGGTCAAAATGAAGGCGTTTCCAAAATAAGGGAGGGTTACCATGAAACTAGTAAAAAGAAATTGGTTGATCATGTTGGCATTTGTTCTATTACTTTCTGCATGTAGCTCAGGGGCGATTAGTACGACTACGGAGAATAACAAGAAAGATGAAAAGGAAGAACCAACAACTACTGATTCTTCAAATGATGAACCAATTAAAATTGGGGCTTTGTTGCCATCAACTGGCGTATATGCATCACTTGGTGAAAATGTAATGAATGGTATGGAACTTTATTTTGAGGAAATCGGTTGGGAAGTAGCGGGTAAAGAAATAAAAATTATTCATGAAGACACTGAGGCAGATCCACAAGTTTCATTACGTAAGCTCCGTAAATTAATGGAACAAGATAAGATTGATATTTTAACTGGACCAATCAGTACAGCAGTTGCTTATGCAATCCGTGATGAGGTTGATAAGAACAAAGTGCCATTTCTAGTCTCACATGCCGGTGGAAATGATCTGACAAGATCAAAGCGAAGTGATTATATTTGGCGTTCCTCTTTCTCTTCCTACCAAATTGGACACTCAATGGGCCAATGGGCGTATGACAATATTGGTGAGAAAATCTATTTAACAGCTGCTGACTATGCATTTGGTCACGAAGCAACAGCGGCATTTAAAGATGCTTACCTTGCAGCAGGTGGAGAAATTGTTGAAGAAGTATTTGCACCACTAGGGAATAATGACTTCTCTTCTTACCTTGCAAAAATGAATCGTGATGACATTGATGGTATTTATGCATTCTTTGCGGGTACAGACGCAATCCGTTTTGTTCAACAATATGAACAATATGGATTAAAAGGGAAAATCCCATTGATTGGTTCAGGGTGGCTTACAGCTGAGGATACTCGTCCACAGCAAGGTACAGCTCCAGAGGGTATCATCGCTTCAATCTTCTGGGATTATAGCCTTGATACTCCTGAAAATAAAAAGTTCGTTGAAGCGTATGAAGCGAAATTTAACATGAGACCAAGTATCGAGTCTGCAGAAGGTTATGATGCAGCGGCGATTATGGCAAAGGCAATTGAAGCATTAAACGGAGATGTTTCTGACCCTGATAAACTAGTGGAAGAAATCTCAAAAGTTGAACTCAATAGCCCAAGAGGTCCAATTAAGTTCGACCCAGAAACACATCAAATTATTCAAAACCTATATATCGTTGAAACGTACCTTGACGGTGAAAATACAGAAAATAAAGTAATTGACACTGTACCGGAAGTTGTAGATCCAGGTAAATAAGGAAATGTAAGCAATAAGTTTCTTATTTTTATAATGTCTAGCTCCAGGCGCCATCGGCTCGAGGTCACAAGCCAATCGCTTCGGAAGGCATAGAGCGCCTTCTAGAAAGCAGCTGTCTTGTGCTTGACATGCACTCAGAAGTGCTGACATCGACGTTTCGCCACAGGACGTGGCGGTAGTTAGTCGATGTTCCTCAATCCAGGCGCCTTGTGCTTTTCTAATAGGGGGTTAGTAATGGATACGTTAGTCTTACAATTGATGAATGCACTCAGCTACGGATTTCTCCTTTTTATTATTACATGTGGGATTAGTCTCGTCTTTGGTATTTTAGGAGTGTTAAATTTGGCACACGGCTCCCTTTACTTATTAGGATCCTACATTGGTTATTCAATTGTGGTAAAGTCAGGGCTGCCATTTTGGGTCGCTCTTTTAGTTGTGCCTTTTATTATAGCTATTGTTGGATTGATTTTAGAAGTCGTTTTACTACGTCCCACTTATAAGCTTGGCCACCTTTCACAAGTCTTGTTAACCTTTGGTCTTGCATACATCTTCCATGATCTCTTCGCGATGATTTGGGGGAAAAATATTATGACCGTAACCCCACCAGCATTCCTGAGCCAATCAGTTGAGGTTATGGGGAATATGATTCCCTCATACCGCTTAGCCTTAATCGTTGTCGGAATTATTATTGCAGCTGTCCTTTGGTACACTCAGGAAAAAACAAAATGGGGAGCCGTCATTCGTGCTGGGTTATCCGATAAAGAGATGGTTGGTGGACTAGGAATCAATATCCACCTTGTTTTTACACTCGTATTTTTCTTCGGAAGCTTTTTAGCTGGAATAGGTGGAGTACTAGGTTCACCAATACTTGGGGTAGCACCTGGAATGGAATTTAACATCCTGATCTTATCTCTTGTCGTTTTAGTTGTAGGGGGTCTTGGCTCTGTATCGGGTACGATTGCAGCAAGCCTATTAGTAGGTATGGTTGAAACATTCAGCCGCTTCTATGTCCCAGAATTAAGCTTGATTATTACATTTGCACTAATGGCTGCTGTATTAATTATCCGTCCGCAAGGATTGATAGGAAGGAGAGCATAAATGGGCAAACAATGGATGAAAGGTAGTTTATTATTCGTTTTGATGGTTGCTGCTCCATTTTTCGTTTCTCTGTACTATATAAATATTTTGTCGGAGATTTTAATCTTTGGGATATTTGCTATTAGCTTAAATATTTTAGTCGGTCAGACCGGATTAGTTTCTTTAGGTCATGCTGCATTTTTTGGAGCAGGTGCCTATGCAACAGGTCTTGCTGCGAGTCATCTGTCTACGAATGTATTTGTGACAATTGCCATCGGGATGATACTTGCATTCTTACTGGCAATTCTGATTGGATTTGTGTCTACTAAAGCACATGGTTTTTACTTTTTGATGCTAACACTGGCATGTTCTCAAATGGTTTACTCTGTTATCTATCAGTGGACAGATGTAACTGGCGGATCCAATGGATTATCAGGAATTCCTGCGCCGAGCGTATTTGGGGATTTCTTCTTATCTAATCAAGTGTTTATCTATTATTTTATCTTAGTCGTATTTGCTGTAGTTATTTTCGGCATTAATAGACTTCTTCATTCTCCACTTGGATATGTCTTTATCGGTATAAAGGAAAATGAAAATCGAATGAAATCAATTGGATATAACACAACTTTCTATAAAAATATTAGCTTTTTGATTGCGGGCACATTAGGTGGTTTAGCAGGTGGTCTATATGTATTTTTTAACGGTTTCGTTGCCCCAACAGATGTGTATTGGACTGTATCAGGGTCGGTCTTGATCATGGTTCTAGTAGGTGGAGCTGGGACGTTATGGGGACCTGTTATAGGAGCAGCGTTTATCGTTGTATTGGAGACGATTATTAGCTCTTACACTGAAAGTTGGATGATGATTATTGGTACAGCCTTCATTTTATTCACCATTTTTGCTCCTTCAGGTATTGCTGGTATTTTCGACAGGGTGTCAAGAAGCCTATTTAAAGTAAAGCCCCTTCCTGCCCCGGAAAAATATATTGAAGAGTCAATTGAACCAATTAAACAGCAGTCGAAAATGAATGGATAGGGGGGATGTGAGATGACAACAATTCTTTCAATTGATAATCTGTCAAAGCATTTTGGAGGGTTAAAAGTAATTGAAGATATAACATTGAAGGTTTCTGTTGGGGAACGCGTAGGTCTAATCGGGCCAAATGGTGCTGGTAAAACAACCTTTTTCAATATGATTGCGGGAGATTTGAACCCCACCGGGGGAACAATTTCGTATTTTGAACGTGATATTACAAAGGTTCCAAATTACAAACGAACAGAAAATGGAATCGTTCGAACATTCCAGAAGAACAATTTAATGTTTGGGTTAACTGTTAGAGAAAATGTACTTCTTGTATTACAAAAAATGAGAAAGGAACATACCCAGTGGTGGAAGACTATCAGTATTAAAAACTATCGCGCACTGCATGATGAAACAGACGCACTTTTAAAAGAATGGAATCTTGAACAGTATAGCAATACAAAAGTACAAGAGTTATCTTATGGTGTACAAAGGCAAATTGAGATTGTCATGGCCATTGCGGGTAAGCCTAAGTTACTTCTATTAGACGAACCAACAGCTGGTATGTCACAGGTTGAGACCGATCAAATTATTGCGCTAATAAATAAGCTTCCAAAAAAAGTAACGATTTGTATGATTGAGCATGATATCGATGTCCTGTTCGGTAACATGGACCGAGTAATCGTCCTCCATACTGGTAAATTGATCGCCGACGGAACACCAGAAGCCGTCCGTGAAAATGAAGAAGTTAAGGAAATCTACTTAGGTCAGGAGGAGGCTACACATGCTTAAATTGAAAGACGTTAATAGCTTCTATGGCTCGAGTCATATCCTTCATGGTGTTAATCTCGAAGTCAAAGAAGGCCAGGTTGTAACCTTGCTGGGCAGAAACGGAATGGGAAAGACAACAACGATAGGTTCGATTATTGGCTTTGTAAATAAGGTTCAGGGGGAAATCTTGTTTGAAGATCAAAACATTACCCCACTTCAAAGTCATCAGATTGCTAAGAAAGGAATCGGGATCGTACCTCAGGGGAGAAGAATTTTTCCGAACTTAACCGTAACTGAAAATCTAACTGTCTTTGCTGATTCGAAAAAAGGGGATTGGAATCTAGAAAAGATTTTTCATTACTTTCCACGCTTAAAAGAACGTGAAAAATCACATGCTGGAACATTAAGTGGCGGAGAGCAGTCAATGTTGTCAATTGGTAGAGCCTTAATGCGGAATCCGAAAATCCTCTTACTTGATGAGCCGACTGAGGGACTTTCACCATTAATGGTAAGTGAAGTGATGGATGTTCTTTTGGCTTTAAAAGAATCCGGAATGTCGATGTTGCTAGTCGAACAAAATATTTCAACAGCACTACGAATTGCTGACGATGTATACATTTTAAGCAAAGGACAGGTCGTCTATCATGATGATCCCGAAAAACTCAAAAACAATATGGACATTGCCTACCAGCATTTGGCGTTGAGTAGTTAACAATAGCCCTTCCCATTCTCGGGAATGGGCCTTTTTAAATATCGGGCTAGAAACGACAATCTACGCTAGAATACTGGTTTTGTCCCATATAAGTTGTTATGTGTCCCATAAACTTAGAGTTGTGTCCCAAAAATTTCACCAATGTCCCATAAATCTGAACCTGTGTCCCATATCTGACCGCTAATGTCCCATATCTAGTCAAGTCCAACATAAATTTTATAACATAGTAGCACTCCATTTAGTAAATACTACCTTTGGTGATGAAAATGCCTTGTAAATCAAATGATGAATTAAAGGAATTGGTTAACGAAGCACGTAAAATAACAAAAAGTGGACGTGTGGCTGACTATATTCCTGCACTCGGAAAGGCAAATCCTAATGATTTGTCGATTGCACTCAATTTTCCCGATGGACGTTGTTTTTCTGCGGGAGACATTGAAAAGAAGTTCTCCCTGCAAAGTATCTCTAAGGTTATAACTCTGGCACTCGTTTTGATGGACAGAGGTAAGGAGTATGTGTTTGAGCGAGTTGGGATGGAGCCCACAGGCGATCCGTTTAACTCGATTGCAAAGCTTGAATCGATGGCACCATCTAAGCCTTTGAATCCGATGATTAATGCGGGAGCACTTGCGGTAACTCATATGATAAAAGGAGAATCGATTGAGGATAGGTTTCAACGATTATTACAGTTTGTTCGTGAACTATCTGGTAATGATGGTATTCAATTCAATCAAGAGATTGCACGTTCAGAGTATGATACGGCACATCTAAATCGGGCACTATGTTATTTTTTAAAGCAGCATCATATCATCGAAGAGGATGTAGACGAGCTCATTGATCTCTATACAAAACAATGCGCGATTGAAATGAGCTGCCTTGATTTAGCTAGGATTGGCATTGTCTTTGCTTTGGATGGAAAAGATCCGCAAACAGGTAACCAGATTATGCCAGCAAAAATTGCTCGCATTTGTAAAACGTTTATGGTGACTTGTGGAATGTACAACGCATCTGGTGAGTTCGCAATAAAAATAGGGATTCCTGCAAAAAGTGGTGTGGCAGGAGGTATCATGGGGTCTGTGCCTGGAAAATTTGGAATAGGTATATTTGGTCCTGCATTAGATGATAAAGGTAACAGTATAGCTGGGATAAAGTTACTTGAACTCCTTTCAAAAAACTATAACCTAAGCATGTTCTAGAACAAAATCGAAAAGTTACATTTCTTTACATCCTAATACCCCTGATATAAGATATATCGTATGATGGAATAATTATGTCTTATCAAATGTACAGGGTAAATGGTGGGGGATTATAAATGGATTTGTCCGAAAAACAGATACGACCTCAATATGGTATTCTTTCCATTTTGATGGTTGGAGCTTTTATATCTTTTTTGAATAATACGTTATTAAACATAGCTCTTCCTTCTATTATGACGGAGCTACAAGTAGAACCATCGACAGTTCAATGGTTAACTACTGGATTTATGCTTGTCAGTGGAATCCTTATTCCCACGACAGCTTTTTTAATTGAGAAATATACAGTTCGCCGTTTATTTATTGTAGCAATGGGATTGTTCACTATTGGTACGATTCTTTCGGGTACAGCTCATGAGTTTTCAATCCTGCTTTCAGGACGCATGATCCAAGCCTCCGGTTCGGCAATTATGATGCCGCTTTTAATGAATGTTATGTTAGTTAGTTTCCCTGTAGAAAAAAGGGGAACTGCAATGGGGGTATTCGGATTAATCCTAATGTTCGCACCCGCGATTGGACCAACTCTATCTGGTTGGATTATAGAACATTATGATTGGAGAATGCTCTTCCACTTTATTACACCGATCGCAAGTATTGTATTTATACTTGGCTTTATCATGCTTAAAGATAAAAAGGAAAAAGTTATTCTAAAACTAGACTTTTTCTCATTAATTTTATCGAGTATTGGTTTTGGTGGTTTGCTATATGGGTTTAGTTCAGCTGGGAACATGGGCTGGGGAAATCCATTCGTCTATGGGACAATTGTGATTGGTATCATCTCTTTAACTTGGTTTATTATACGACAATCAAAACTTGACATCCCAATGCTGAATTTTGGTGTCTATCGGTATTCAATGTTTGCATTAGCATCAGCTATATCTATGGTTGTCAATATGGCCATGTTTTCTGGTTTCTTGCTTTTACCTATATATGCTCAAACGATCTTAGGGATTTCGCCAATGCATACGGGCCTAATGCTTTTACCAGGTGCTATCCTAAATGCCGTCATGTCGCCAATAAATGGTCGTTTATTTGATAAGTATGGCGGACGAATCTTGGCAGTAATTGGTTTAACGATTACGACTGTTACTACATATCTTTTTAGTCAATTAACAGTCGAAACAACATACACGTATTTAGTCATCATACATGCAATCCGAATGTTTGGGATGTCAATGGTATTTATGCCAGTCTCAACAAATGGATTGAACCAATTACCACGAAATCTTTATCCACATGGTACAGCAGTAAATAACACACTTAATCAGGTATCTGCTGCGATTGGTACAGGATTTTTAATTACTCTTATGTCATTAAGAGAAGAGGCGTCTGCAGCCAACCTACTTAAGAATTTTCAAGGACAACCAACAGAAGCACAGAGTCTTCAAATTGAGTTGCAAGCTATGCTTGACGGTATCAATTTTACATTTTTTATTTCCACCTTCTTAACTCTCTTTGCTTTAATTCTTGCATTTTTCATCAAACGTGCAAAACAGGAAGAGGATATTACCGGAAAAAACAAACCGAAACAAGGCATACAACCGAAACTTGCAAAGAATTAATAAAAAGGAGAAATCGTCTATCAGACGGATTTCTCCTTTTTGCTACCCCTTAATTGCCGGTATTTTAATCTTGACCGAGAATTCCTCATCCTTACATACAAAGTCTAAAAAGCCATTTGATTCATCGACGATATCTTTTATTAACTTTGTACCAAGTCCTTCGTGGCCATCACCCTTAGTCGTATTGCCGAAGTTAACGAATAATTGATCGAGAATGGAAGGTGGAATAGAAGGGGTACTATTTTTACATTGTAAAATATACAACCCACTTCGTTTGAAAAATTGCAGAGTCAGGAAGGCTTGAGTATCATTCTTCTGTTGCCATTCTTCGCAAGCATCAATACTATTTGAAAGTAAGTTTCCAATTAGGGTAATGATTTGTTGATCGGAAAGAGGAAGCGAGGAAAGTGGCAAGTCAAAGTCATAAACAACATCGATATTGAGAGCTTTGGCTTTTCTATACATTTGATGAAGTATGCCTGCTATCACTCCACGTTCGCCTTTAATCGAAAGGTTTGTTTCTTTATAGCCCTCAACCAGTTCATCTAAATAGTGTTTTGCTTCCTCGCTATTTCCATTCTCCAGCATAAAGTGAATTGCTGAGACATGCTTTAAAAAGTCATGACGCTCACTTCGAACAACCCGGAAGGTCTCATTAAATTGAACACGCTGCTCATCAAATTGTCTCGCCTCTTCTAATAGAGCCTTCATTTTTCGTGAAACAGAAAGTCGTGATAATAGTGCATATACGCATATAACCACTAATACTGTAATAATTCCTACATAAAGCATGACCAAATCTTATGCCACCTCAAAAGTAATTTTGTTGTAAAAAGTCGACTTTTTCTTTTGTAATCATTGCTTGTTCTTCGATACCTTCAAACGTAACAATATAGGAGTTCTTTGCATAAAGCGAAAAGTTTTTTACAAAGTGAATATTGATGATGAATGATCGGTGTGAGCGGATGAAGTCCCTCTCCCGTAACTCACCCTCTAGTTCATTCAAAGTTTGATAGGTTTTAATCGGCCCGGATTTGGTGTAGATGGTAGTTGACCTTCCGGATCGTTCAATAAAGATGATATCCTTCTTTTGCAGGATATGTATTTCATTTTTTTGCTTTAAATAAAGTCTTCCATGTATTTCAGCCGACTTTGTTTTTTCTAGGAGTCTTTCAATGGATTTTACTAAACGCTCTTTCGGATAGGGCTTCATTATATAATCATGGACATTTAGTTCAAATGCATGAACTGCATAGCCACTATTACCAGTTACAAAAATTACAGAAATATTCAGTGCGTGGGAGTGGATAATATCAGCAAGTTCATACCCTGACAAACTAGGCATCTCGATGTCGGCAATTAATAAATCAATTTCCTCTTTTTTGATTTGTTCATAGGCTTCATCTGCGGATAAAGTAGAGAAGATTATCTCTACATCTGGAATACCGCTTACGATTGCTTTTAATTTATCCAAATCAATCAAACGGTCATCTACAAGACCAATCTTCATTTTCTATTCGACCTCACATAAAGGAAACTTCCGTCAGGGATATAACTTCCTGCATAATTCCAATTTAGTATTCTTATATTTTAACACCTTTATAGTAAAAATTGACCTTTTCGCGACAAAAAATGGAATATTCGCGACATAACTAGAGATTTTCTCTAGAGGTATGGCTAAGATATAGACATAAGAACAAGACGAGGTGAAAGTCATGATTGAAATTAATGAAGTGACAAAAAGATTTAAAGATAAAAAGATTTCTATTACAGCATTAAAACATGTGAAATTTACCGTTAATAAAGGTCAGGTTGTTGGATTGCTAGGGGAAAATGGTGCTGGAAAAACAACTCTCCTACGAACCATAGCAACGCTACTAACTCCGACGGAAGGAAATGTGAAGGTAGCGGGTTATGATACACTAAAAAATCCAGAAGAAGTGAAAAAGAGGATTGGAGTATTATTCGGTGGTGAAACCGGACTATACGACCGTCTCACAGCACGTGAAAACCTTGAATATTTCGCTGCTCTATACGGATTAAGTAAACACGAAACGAAAGTTCGAATCGATGAATTAGCTCGGATGTTTGGAATGCGTGATTACTTGAACCGAAAAGTAGGTGGGTTCTCAAAAGGAATGAGACAGAAGGTAGCGATTGCGAGAACGCTCATCCATAATCCTGAAATCATTCTCTTTGATGAGCCAACGACCGGATTAGATATAACATCATCCAATGTATTTAGACAGCTTGTTCACCAGTTAAAACGAGATGGAAAAACGATTATTTTCTCAAGTCATATTATGGAGGAAGTTTCGATGCTTTGTGATTCAGTCGCAATGATGCACAAGGGAGAACTTGTCTATCATGGTGACTTAAATGAGTTATATAAATTAGAAGGAAGCCAGGATTTGAACTACATTTTCATGAGTAAACTTGTTAGGGGGAACGAGACTTATGCTTCGTAAAATATACCTTAAAGAATTAAAAGATTGCTTTCGCGATCGCAGAACTTTGATACTTACTGTCTTATTACCAATTATAATGATGTCTGGAATGACTTTTTTCTATGAAAATATGATTTCTGATGGTGAAAGTGACACTTTCCAACTTGCAATTGAAGAAGCTTCAATGAATGAAGCGAAAGAGATATTTTCCGGAGTAGAAAATGTAGAACTCATTGAAACGTCTAATTTGGAACAATCCATTGAGGACGGGGATGCACAAGTTGGCCTTCAATTATCACCAAATTTTATTGAAGCTACACATAATGGGGAGGAAGCTTCAATAACGCTGGTTGGGGATTCGTTTAGCCAAAAGTCTACTCAACTAAATGCAATCATCTTAAATGCATTAACAGTTTTTGAGAAAACTGTTGTTGTTGGAAACCTTCAGGAAGGTGGAATTGATCCTTCTATTATCCAGCCATTTACGATAGAACAAATAGAAATGACTAACGAGGATCCAAATGTTGAAATGCTTGCATTTTTAATTCCTTTAATCCTATCAATTGCTATCGGAGTTGGTTCAGGACCTGCAGCAGCCGATTTATTTGCAGGTGAAAAAGAAAAGAAAACCATGGAAGCTCTGTTAATGACACCAGTGAAACGATCTACATTGCTGCTAGCAAAATGGCTAACGATTGCAACAATCGGTTCAGTTATTGGCATTATTACATTAGCTGTAGTTGCATTAGAGATTAGCTTGTTAACTGAAAATCTTAGAAATGCCGTATCATTTGGAGACGACGCTTTTATCATCATCCTAATTGGAACTTTACTATCAATCATTTACGCTGCATTCACAGCTTCATTAATCATGATTACAAGTATAATCGCAAAGACAATCAAGGAGGCAGGAAGCTATAGCAGTCCTGTAATGATGATTGCGATGTTCCCAGCCATGATTATAGTAGGCATTGGAGTTAATGAACTTACGACTTCTCACTTTGCTGTGCCAATTATGAATTTGTTCACTTTGCTAAAAGAATTGATGTTCGGCATCATCAACTATGAGCATATCTTACTTGCTTTTGGTAGCAACATTGCTTGTATGATTATCTTCTTTGTAATTGGTCGTATCTTATTTATGAAAGATAAATGGGTTATGAACTAAACGTAAGCACCTGCCAGTTTCGTTTTGCAACGAATGGTGGGTGTTTTTTTACTTTCAATTAATTATAAACATAATTGAAGTCTCATGTTTAGCGGAAATTAAATAAAAGGTTTAACGGAACATTCTAATAAAAAATGAATATGTGAAATAAATAACTTTGTTTATCATCTAGACAAACATCACAGAACTATGTAATCTAAAATTATGAAGGTTTTTACAATTCCGTTAAAATATAATAAAAATGTGAATAGAAAGGAATGGACAGATGGGGGTATCTATTCAAGAGGTAATAGATTTTTTAACAAGTCCTGTTAATCCCGTTGAAAATACAGTTGATACATTAAAATTTGGCTCTGGAGATACTGTGATAACAGGAATTGCGGTTTCTTTTATGCCTACATATAACGTAATAAAACAAGCGCTAAATATAGGGGCTAATCTTCTCATTACACATGAAGGAGCTTTTTTTAGTCACTGGGATAAGAATGAGTTAGGTGAAAATGAAATTATTCTTGAGAAGGAAAGGTTGATAGAAGAGTCCGGGATTGCGATTTTTCGACTCCATGATTACATTCATAAATACAAACCTGACGGAATTATGAGAGGACTCATTCAAACCCTAGAGTGGGAGCCATATGTTGAAGAACATCTACCTGTAGCGACTATCTTGAATATCCCAACGACAACAGTCCAGGGGATTGCAGATTATGTAAAAGAAAAATTACGAATTGGGTTTGTTCGTAGTGTCGGAGACAAAGAGATGGGTGTAAATCGTGTGGGTATCTTTGCAGGTTATCGAGGTGGAGGAGCAACGGCAATTCCAATTATAGAAAAATATCAACTCGATCTAGCTATATACGGTGAAGGGCCTGAATGGGAAACCCCTGAATATGTAAGAGATGCAATCGCTCAAGGTAAAAACAAGACTGTACTTGTTTTGGGGCACGCAGAAAGTGAAGAATCTGGTATGAAATATCTAGCACAATCCATACAGGAAAACTTCCCATCAGTTCCAACCCACTTCATTCCAACAGCCCCACTATTTAATGTCTTATAATTAGTAGTTTTACAGTCAGTCAAAAGAAGAATAATTATAGAAAGGTAGTGATGAAGATGGAGGCGAATTGGGCCACTGGCCGATTATATAGATTTAGTCATTGGATTATGAAACTCGCTTATGTCAATTTATTATGGATTTTATTTTCGATACTAGGTCTTGGCGTTTTAGGAGTTTTCCCAGCAACAATTGCACTATTTACGGTCCTTAGAAAATGGGAAATGGATGAGGACATTCCTATTTTTCAGACATTTTTTCAGACCTATAAAAATGAGTTCCTAAAAGCAAATGTTCTAGGCATCATTTTAAGTTTGGTGGGCTATATTCTCTATTTTAATTATATTTATATCACTGTCATTCAAGGAACAATACAACTCATTCTGTCAATAGTTATGTTATTTGCTGCCATTCTTTATTTCGTAATCGTGCTTTATCTATTCCAGGTATATGTTCATTATGACTTGAAGCTTTTTCAGTATGTCAGGTATTCACTATTCATTGGGATTGCAAATCCCATTCACACCATTTTGATGGTGGCACTACTTGCCCTTTGTGCTTTTTTTCTGTACGTAGTTCCAGGCTTTTTACCATTTTTCTTCCCGAGTATATTTGCGTTAGTCATGATGAAAGTCGGTCTAGTAAGCTTTGAAAAAATTATCGAAAAGCGAGAGAAATTAGGGATGTAGATTTCTATAACTGAATCATAGGAGGGGTTAAGCTTGCAAAAAGCACTACTCGTTGATGATGAATTATTCATTCGTAAAGGATTAAGAAGTTTAATAGATTGGGAGAAATGTGGATTTGAAGTGAGCGACGAGGCAGATAATGGGGAAGATGCATATGAAATCATTAAACAAACAAAACCAGCCTTGGTCATAACAGATATCCGGATGCCTGTCTTAGATGGTCTAGGCCTAATTAAGCGAGTAGTTGAATCAACTAAACTGGATGTAACTCCTAAATTCATCGTTATTAGTGGATATAACGACTTTAAATATGCTCAGCATGCCTTACGATATGGTGTTCATGATTTTATTTTAAAGCCTATTGATCAAGATGAAATGGAAGAAGCGTTACGAAAGTTGTCGTCATCGATTAGAAGTGAAAGAACGAAAAATAAGATGCAGGAATTACTTTACCATCAAGTCATGTTTGAGAATCTTCTTGCAGGTGAATTATCCGAAAGTGAAGAAGCTCAACTGGAAAAAACATACCGAATTAATGAACAAAGAAACCATTACTATGTGATGATTGAAATTTTTAACCAGAATCTGAATCGAGCTGCTGGGAGTCAACTAAAGGAAGAACTCCAAGGCATTTTATACGAAACCTTGAAGGTTGATATCCCAATTCATGAACACCCAGAGTATCAATTTGGGATGATTATTAACTCAGATGACTTAAAAGCATTTCATAATGATTTATCCTGTCTGCTTTCGAAGCTTTCATCAAAGATTAGTTGTAAAAAGCTTGGAAAATCCTCTTTCTATGTTGGTAGTGCATTTAAGCATATCAACGGGCTTAAAGAATCCTTCCAAGCTGCAAAACATACAGCACTTTTTAAGTTCTCTAAAAAAGAAAGCGGATACATTAACTATGATGTGATCAAGGATCATCAAGTAACATATTCGGAATTAGACCATGACATGTGCTCATTGTTGATGGAGCAAATTGAAGAAAATAATCATGAGTTCATCGTGAAATTTGTTGGGGATATGTTTAACGTATTTGAAAAGGATTACTACGCACCAGAGGCCATCAAGGGCTCAATCAATTATTGTGTTCATCAAATTATTAAAACAATGAAAAGTATGGAGGAAAATGATAAGGATTATTCCGCTTACTACACCTCACTTCCATGGAATCGATACAATTTAGACCCAAATGAGTTGAAACAACAGTTTGAAGACTATTTACTGAAGTCTGCTTTGAAAATTCATCAGTTAAGAAAAGAGTGTGTAAAAGGAGACATCCGTAAAATAAAAGCATATGTGGAACGGAATTTTCATAAAAACCTTAGCTTAAAAGCAATTGCAAATAAGTTTTATATCAACCCTGTTTACATGGGTCAACTCTTTAAGAAAACGTATGGTATCTATTTTAAAGAGTTTTTACTTGATCTTCGTATTAAAGAAGCTAAAAAGTTATTAAGACAAACAGGCTATAGAGTATATGAAGTTGCAGAAATGGTGGGGTTTGGTAGCACTGATTACTTTGTTACACAATTTGAGAAAATGGAAGGGATGAGCCCAACTGAATACAGGAAACAAATTCTCGATTAAGAATAGTAGACGTTTTAGGCGCTATTCTTTTAATAACTTAAAGCTTAATAAGAAGCTTATTATCTTATATGTGTTTTCTGTATTTCTTCCGATTATCCTCACCAATATTACGTTCTACCTTGTAACAACAAATAACGTAAAAGAGCAGAAAATGAAGGATATTTCAATAGCCCTTCAACAAATTAGAAATGATTTTTTAGAAAGTGTGTACGACGCAGTGAGTGTCTCATCCATGGTCTACGCTGATCACAGTATTAATGAGGTATTAGATAAGACATATTCTTCTCCGATTGAATATGTGAGGAGCTACGATGCGACATTAAGAGGGTTTAATAAATACGGTGCAATGTTTTCATCTGTGGCTTCTATTTTATTTTATACCGATAATGATAGTATTTTGTACTCGGGTGGAGTATTCCCCATCACAAAAGAGATGAAACAGAATGAATGGTATAAAAAGGTTAACGAAAATAAAAATTACCCGGTCATAACAAGGACTGGTACCGGGGATATAAGGGATACATTTAGTGTTATCAGAGAACTAGACTATTACCGTGTCTATAATAATACGAATAAGTATATGAAAATCGATCTTAAACAAGAAACAATACATCATATTTTCCAAAATGTACGTTTTGAGGGTGAGGTATATCTTTTAAACAATCAGGGAGAAGTAGAGTATACGACTAACTCTGATGTGCTCTGGAAAGAGAGGTTATATGATTTTCACACATTAGATTTGCCAGAAGGAGCCTCATTACTAGAAGTAGAAGTAGACAGCAATGAGTATTTTAAGGGGTGGACTGTTGTCGGCGTCGTATCAGAGACAGAGCTGCTCCAAGGTGTTTATAATTCACGGCGTTTTATTTTATATCTAGGATTCTTGAATTTTATCGTACCGACAATCGTCATTGTCCTCATATCTAGGTCTCTACATACCCGGATATATAAAATTCTACAGCATATGAGAAAAATGAAGAATCAGAGATTTGAAACCATTATGGGTGAAAAATATAATGATGAGATTGGTGAACTGACCAGTGAATTTAATCGGATGTCAAATAAAATTAAAGAATTAATTCAGGATGTTTATGTTACTAATATTCAAAAGAAGGATTTGGAATTACAACGAAAACAGGCACAACTAAGTGCCTTGCAAAGCCAAATAAATCCTCACTTCTTATTCAATGCATTGGAGACAATACGGATGAGAAGCATTATCAAAAAGGAGACTGAGACGGCGAAAATCATTCAAAATATGGCTAAAATGCTAAGAAGATCCTTCACTTGGGGGAAAGATTGGGTAACCGTTCAGGACGAACTTACTATTATTCTTTCATTCTTAGAGATTCAGAAGTATAGGTTTGAGGACAAGCTGAATTATGTAATCGATATTGATGATGAAGTTCGTAGTGTCATTATTCCTAATATGATTCTACTTCCTTTTGTTGAGAACGCTAGTATCCATGGCATCGAGCCAAGGAAAGGCAAAGGAGTTATCCAAATAACGTTAAAACGAGTAGAGGATAATCTTGAATTTATCATTCGCGATAATGGACCAGGATTTGATCAGGAAAAGCTAACCCACATTTTAACTTCTTTGCGTACCCAGGAAGCGATGGGAGACAGAGTCGGAATTAAAAATGTATATTATCGATTAAAGCTTTATTATGCGGATCAGTTTTATTTTGATATTAAGAGTGATGACGGGAATGGGACAACCGTAATCATTCGGTTACCAATAAAGGAATAAGGAGCAATTCTTATTCCTTTATTGTGATTCCATGACTTGCTTTGAAGATAACATAAACTTTCTTAAACGTTATCTATAGTTTGTAAGGTCCATAGCAACATGAAAGCGTTCTATAATTAAGATACTTTCAAATTGAAAGTGCTTTCAAATAAAAAATAGGGGGTATGAAAATGGCAAGAAAGGGATTGTGGACACTGCTATTGTCATTAGTTCTACTAGTTGCACTAGTAGGGTGTAAGGATGATAGTGCTGCTCCAACAACTGGTTCAAAGGACGGTTCTTCTTCAGATGATAAAGATCCAATCACGATTACTTACTTTAATGCGGGATCACCTGGTAAGGACATCAAGTCGACTGATACTAAAATCGGTAAACTGTTAGAAGAAGAAACGGGTGTAACAGTTCAAATGGAATACCTAGTTGGTGATATTAACACAAAAATTGGGACAATGATTGCAAGTGGTCAATACCCTGATTTACTCGTTCCGGACATTGCAATTGATAAAGTTTTAGAGGCTGAAGCGTTTATTCCATTAAATGAATTGATGGATGAACATGCTCCAAACCTTAAAAAACTTTATGAGCCTTACCTAAAACAAATGACGGCTGACGATGGAAATATTTATTTCATTCCATTTAATGCGGATCAAGGATATCTACCAAATCCTAACATTGACCAAGGTGCTTTCTTTATTCAACGTGGTGTGTTAAAAGAATTTGGATATCCAAAAATTAAAACACTAGATGAGTACTTTGACTTAATTGAAAAGTATGCTGAAAAATACCCTGAACTCGATGGTAATAAAACAATTGGTTTTACATCTTTAACATATGACTGGAGATTCATGGGGATTGAGAATCCACCGATGCACTTAGCTGGTTATCCGAACGATGGTGGCGTAATTGTTGATATGGAAACACATGAAGCAAATGTATATGTTGACGATGAAATTACAAAGAGATATTTAAAGAAATTAAATGAAGAAAATGCAAAAGGGTTCTATGATAAAGAATCTTTCGTACAAAACTATGATGAGTACTTAGCGAAGCTATCTTCAGGAAGAGTATTAGGCTTCTTCGATTATGGTTGGCAAGTTGCTCAAGCTGAAAATGCATTAAAGGAAGCTGGTAATGATGATAGACGCTACATTGCACTTCCAATCGTATTTGATGAAGATATTAAAGATCAATATATTGACCCACCGGCATTCGTAAATAATCGTGGTATCGGTATTACGACAAGTGCAAAAGACCCTGTACGTATTATTAAATTCTTAGATCATATGGCGAAAGAAGAGATTCAGAGGTTATTTATGTGGGGTATTGAAGGCGAAACGTATGAAGTAGATGAAAACGGACGTTACTACAGAACTGATGAGCAAATAGAACTAACTTCAAATCAAGAATTCAAGGAAGAGTTTGGATTCCAACAATTTGAATACTACTGGCCACGTGGAAACGGGGTATTCTCAGACGGAAACGCATGGGAGCCACGTAGACAACCAGAGGTTGCTCAAGCATCGTATACAGAAGGTGACTTAGCAATCTTAAAAGAGTATGATGCACAAGTATTTGCGGATTTATTTGCTGAGCCAGATGAAAGACCATGGTATCCTGCATGGAGTGCTGAATTGGAGCAAGGTTCACCAGCACAAATTTTCGACCAAAAGAAGAGAGATCTTCAACGAAAATACTATCCTGAATTGGTATTATCTGAGCCTAGCAAGTTTGATGCGATTTGGGATGAGTACGTTGCAGAATTTAACAAATTAGATGTTGATGCATATGAAAAGTTTATGACTGAGGTCGTAAAGAAGCGTGTAGAGGACGCTAAGTAATAAGTAATATAAGAAAAAGGCCTGCTTCCTTTAGGTATTTTAGGCAGGCCTTTCCCATTATTTAAAGAAGGAGGGGTAGTCGTGAGTATGAAAAGTCAAACATCAACTGTTTCCTTTCCTACAAATGCTCCGAATAAAAAACCTACAGGTATAAAGCTCTTCTTTACTAAGTGCAAACAGCAAAAAGCACTTCTTCTTATGAGCATGCCTTTCGTAATATGGTTATTTATTTTTAAATATGTCCCTTTATGGGGCTGGACAATGGCATTCCAAGACTTTAAACCTGCCAAGAGTTTTAGTGAACAAGAGTGGGTTGGTTTGGAACATTTTAAATTCTTATTTTTAGACGATTCATTTCTGAGAGTATTACGTAACACAATTGCTATGAGTTCAATCAACCTCGTATTAGGATTTGTAACAGCAATTGCGCTTGCCTTACTTCTAAATGAACTCAGAAATGTTAGGTTTAAGAAAACTGTCCAAACGATAAGTTACATGCCGCACTTTCTCTCATGGGTAGTTGCAGCAAGTATTGTGTCTTATACATTATCGCTTGATAACGGAATTATTAATATCGTACTAACAAAACTAGGGTTTGAACCCGTTTTATGGTTAGGGGTTGGAGAATACTTCTGGGGAATCATTGGAGCCTCAGAAATTTGGAAAAACCTAGGATGGAATACAATTATATATCTAGCTGCTATTACAATGATAGATCAAGAACAATATGAGGCGGCAGAAATTGATGGTGCGTCAAGATTACAACGTATGCTTTATATTACGTTACCGGCACTTAAACCAACAATTATCATCTTATTAATCATGAACTTGGGTCACATTCTTGAATCGGGCTTTGAACCGCAATATTTATTAGGAAACCCAATGAACCTTGATTATTCAGAGGTCTTAGAAATCTTTGTATTAAAATACGGTATCTCAATGGGGAACTTCTCTCTCGCAACTGCTGCAGGTATCTTTAAAACAGTTGTTAGTTTTATCTTCTTATTTGGTGCAAATTCACTTGCCAAGAGATTTGGTCAAGAAAGATTATTTTAAGGAGGCGTACACATGAAAAATCCATTTAAACGTAGCGCGCGCCATTCCTCATTAGAGGACCGTCTCTTTGATTATGGAAACTACACGTTTATGATTCTACTATGTGCTGTGATGCTTTACCCAATGTTAAATACATTGGCACTCTCTTTGAATGATGCAACGGACTCCATTAAAGGGGGTATTTTCCTTTGGCCACGAGAGTTTACATGGTACAACTATAAGCATGTATTTGGTGAAGAACAACTAGTTGGTGCGTTTTTTATGTCGGTGCTACGAACGGTTGTTGGGACACTAATATCCGTATTCTGTACAGCGATGGTAGCTTATACAATTTCTCGTAAAGAGTTTGTATTACGTAAATTTGTAACGATTGTCTTTATTTTAACGATGTATTTTAATGGTGGATTAATTCCAAACTTCTTGCTTATGAGAGACCTTGAATTAATCGGAAGTTTCTGGGTGTATATCCTACCTGGGGTTATCGGAGTATTTAACTTAATTGTTATACGGTCGTTCATTGATGGGCTTCCCGAGAGCTTAATGGAGTCAGCTAAGATTGATGGAGCGGGGGATTTTACAACATTCTTTAAGATTGTATTACCGCTATCGCTACCGGTATTAGCGACAGTATCGCTATTCGTTGCAGTTTACCAATGGAATTCTTGGTTTGATGTATTCATATACAATTCATCAATACCCGAATTAAGTACCCTACAATATGAGTTGATGAAGATTCTTCAAAACTCGAATGCTTCAATGTCGAGTAGATCAGCAGCAGATGTTTTTTCAAACACTAATGCATCATCAAATACAGTAACGCCAACATCGATACGTGCAACAATGACGATAATAGCGAGTGTTCCTATTATTCTAGTATATCCGTTCTTACAAAAATACTTTGTTAAAGGACTAACAATAGGTGGAGTTAAGGGCTGATTTTATAAATCAGCCTTTTCAATTAAGGTTAGGAGGGAGTTACTTTGAATAGCGGTATAAGTGAAAAACGAGTTGAAAACGAAATTAATAAAAGTGAATATGCAGCATGGTTACAATATGCTCCTAAAGAGAAGAATCACTGGGTCAAAAAACATGAGACACTGCTGAGTCAGATAGTAGTATCAAATGAATCTTTGCTTATTCATTCAGCAAGACAGGAGCTAAGTAGGGGTTTTAAGTCCATGCTTGGGAGTGAGCCCGCTGTTTCGGCAGAAAGTGATGGAGGATCAGGGGTTATTTTGGCAACCATTCATGAACAATTACCAGTTGATACATCAGAGCTAGGATCATTAAATGATGAAAGCTACATGATCCAGACAGTAGATAACTCTCTTTATTTAATAGGTAAGTCAGAAAAAGGCGTATTATATGCGGCTTTCCATTTGTTACGGCTTATTCAACAGGAAAAAGACCTGCTTTCATTAACCGTTATTGAAGCACCAGTGAACCAAATAAGAATGATAAATCACTGGGATAATATGGACGGCTCAATTGAACGCGGATACGCTGGTAAATCGATTTTTTATAAAGATTATCAGTTTATCGGGGACTGGACTAGGATTAAAGATTATGCAAGACTACTAGCTTCTGTGGGAATAAATGCAGTTTCGATAAACAATGTAAATGTACATGAGATTGAAACGAAATTAATCACGAGCGTATACCTACCAGATGTCGCAAAGGTAGCTGAAATCTTCCGGGCGTATGGGATTAAAACCTACCTAAGTGCGAATTATGCGAGTCCAATCCAGCTAGGTGATCTACAAACTGCCGATCCTCTAAATGAGGATGTGAAGAGTTGGTGGAAGGAAAAAGTAAAAGAAGTGTACAGCTATATTCCGGACTTTGGTGGGTTTGTCATTAAGGCAGATTCAGAGCATCGTCCGGGACCGTTTACATATAATCGGACCCATGCAGATGGGGCAAATATGCTAGGTGAAGCATTGAACCCATTTGGAGGAGTGGTGTTCTGGAGATGTTTTGTGTATAACTGCGTTCAAGACTGGCGGGATCGTAAGACTGATCGGGCAAGAGCGGCATATGATCATTTCCAGCCACTAGATGGCCAATTTTTAGATAATGTTGTTTTACAAATCAAGAACGGACCTATGGATTTCCAAGTAAGGGAACCTGTTTCTCCGTTATTTGGGGCAATGCCTAAAACAAATCAAGTTCTAGAATTTCAGGTTACCCAGGAATATACAGGGCAACAGAAACATCTATGCTACCTCATTCCTCAATGGAAGGAAGTATTGGACTTCGATACGTTTGCTAAAGGTGAGGGATCTACTATTAAAAAGATTGTCTCGGGTTCCCTGTATCAAAATACATTAAGTGGAATCACTGCTGTATCTAATATTGGTGACAATCTGAACTGGAATGGCCATACTCTCGCACAAGCGAACTTCTACGGATATGGACGACTTATATGGAATCCAGATTTAGCTGCCTCTACCATAACTGAAGAGTGGATTGAACAAACATTTGGTAAGGATAAATTCGTGCTAGAACAAATCAAGGATATGCTTCATAAGTCTTGGAGCATTTATGAAAAATACACGGCTCCCTTAGGAGTTGGCTGGATGGTCAATCCGGGTCATCACTATGGACCAAATGTCGATGGATATGAGTATGACGTGTGGGGCACCTATCATTTTGCTGATTGGAAAGGAATAGGTGTAAATCGTACATTAAAGAATGGAACCGGATATACGGGGCAATATTTCAAGGAGAATCAAGAACTCTATGAATCTTTGGAAACATGTCCAGATGAACTTATTTTATTCTTCCATCATGTTCCGTATACACATGTTTTAAAATCTGGCTGTACTGTCATTCAACATATTTACAACACTCATTTTGAGGGCGTAGATGATACGGAAAATCTAGTGTTCCAATGGAAACAGCTCGAAGGAAAAGTGGATACGGTCAGGTACGAGGGAATATTATCTCGATTAGAAGAGCAACATGAGCACTCAAAAGAGTGGCGAGACAAAATCAACACCTATTTTTATAGAAAATCAGGAATTGATGACGAAAAACAGCGGAAGATTTATTAAGTATGAATAGAGTAATCGAATCGTAGAAAGGGAGAGAAAAAATGACAAAAGGAGCATTTCATACAGGACAATATCGTAACTTGTTTAAAGAATATGGATATTCAGAAGAGGAAATTCAAGCACGTCTTGAGGATACTTGGAATCAGATCTTCTACGGAGATGAAGATACAAAAATCTATTATACAAGTGAAGATGGCGGTGGCTATTTAGTAGACACAGGAAATAACGACGTTCGTACAGAGGGAATGTCGTATGGAATGATGATGGCTGTACAGCTAGATAAACAAGAAGAATTTGACCGCATCTGGTCTTGGGCAAAGAAAAATATGTATATGACGGAAGGAGTACATGCTGGCTATTTCGCTTGGTCATGTGCCCTGGATGGAAAAAAGAATGCATTTGGTCCTGCCCCAGATGGAGAGGAGTTTTTTGCTTTAGCATTATTCTTTGCCTCGCACCGTTGGGGTGATCGAGAGGAACCGTTTAATTATAGTGTTCAGGCCAAGGAACTCCTAAAGGATTGTATTCATAAAGGAGAAAATAATGATGGTTTTCCTATGTGGAATCCTGATAATAAACTCATTAAGTTTATCCCCGATTGCGAGTTTTCAGATCCATCCTATCATCTGCCTCATTTTTACGAACTATTTTCACTCTGGGCGTATCCTGAGGACCAACAATTTTGGAAGGAAGCAGCCGAAGCAAGTAGGGAATATTTAAAACTTGCCTGCCATCCAGAGACTGGTTTAGCACCAGAGTATGCACATTATGACGGAACACCAAACCACATCAGAGGTTTCGGTCACTTCTTTAGTGATTCGTACCGAGTAGCCGCTAATATTGGCTTAGATGCGGAATGGTTTGGTGAATACGAGTGGGCGAAAGAAGAAGTAGATAAAATACAAAGGTTCTTTGCTGACAAGACACCTGAAGACTACCGACGATATAAAATTGATGGGGAGCCATTTGAAGAAAAATCTCTTCATCCAGTGGGTTTAATCGCAACAAATGCCATGGCTTCATTAGCATCGGTTGATGGTCCGCATGCGAAAGAAACGGTGGATTTATTTTGGAACACACCTGTACGTAAAGGGATAAGACGTTACTACGATAATTGTTTGTACTTATTTAGCATGCTTGCCTTAAGTGGTAATTATAAAATTTGGATGCCAAAGGGTGAGTAACAGAGGAGGATACTAATGACTACTAATAAGAGGTATAGAAACCCAGTTATATCAGGATTTTATCCTGACCCAAGTGTGATTCGTGTAGGAGATGATGATTTTTATTTAGTAACCAGTTCATTTGAATACTTTCCAGCAGTACCCATTTTTCATAGCAAAGATTTAATCAATTGGGAGCAAATTGGCAGTGTATTAACGAGAGAAGATCAAGTGAATCTATCAAAATCGAAAAGCTCTCAAGGAATTTATGCACCCACATTACGATACAATGATGGTACGTTTTATATGATTGTAACGGATGTAATGGGACATGGGAATTTTTATGTGTCGGCAAAAGAACCAAGAGGACCATGGTCAGCCCCAATAAAAATACCATATGGCAACATTGACCCATCCTTAATGTTCGATGAGGACGGGAAGGTTTATGTGTCTGTTCAGAATGGAGAAGGATTAGGTTCCCATATTATTCAATATGAAATCGATATTGAAACAGGAGAAGCACTAACCGAGCCTGTTGTTGTTTTCCATGGTGACGGAGGTGTATGGACTGAGGCACCACATCTATACAAAATTAATGGCATGTATTATATGTTAACTGCTTGTGGAGGAACAGCAGAAGATCATCGAGCAATCATAGGGCGAAGTGCAAATCCATACGGCCCATTTGAGCGTTTAGAGCATCCAATCTTAACACATAACAGGTTAAAGGATCACATCTTACAGAACTTAGGCCACGCTGATTTAGTTGATGATAAACATGGGAATTGGTGGGCTGTATTTTTAGGAATACGTTCTATTAATCAAGAATATGGACATTTAGGTAGAGAGACCTTTTTAGCACCCGTCACATGGACAGAGGATGGCTGGCCGATGATTGATAACAATGAAGGAACGGTTGATGTAATCATGGAGACGGATGCTCTCTTGGGTGAATCGATTTTACTTGAAAGTGTAACTACTAGAGATGAGTTTGACGATAGTAGACTAGCACCAACATGGTTCTTTCTACGCACTAATCCAGTAGACACTTATTCTTTAACAGAACGTAGTAGCTGGCTCCAGATGATTGGAAATGCATATAATTTAAATGATATTGCTACACCTGCATTTATTTGTCGGCCTCAGCAGCATCATAATATGGAGTTTAATACTTTACTAGACTTTAATCCTGTGGTTGATGGAGAGGAAGCTGGAATAGCAGTACGTTTAAATGAATATGCTCATTATGAAATAGGTCTTAAATGTATAGATGGAAAGCGGTTTGTTGTTGCCACCCAAACGATAAATGGAAAAACAACTGAAACCGCGCGAGTTGAAACCGGAATGGGTCCACTTCACTTATCTATTAAAGCAAACGAAGAGACGTATCTATTCAGGTTTGCTTCTATTGAACATGAATGGATTGAGATTGCAAAAGCTTCTGCAGCATTTCTTGCTCCTGAGAAAAATGGGGGCTATGCAACTACATTTACCGGGGTATGTCTCGGAATGTATGCAACAGGAAACGGCGAGGAAAGTACAACACCTGCGTATTTTGATTGGGTTTCTTATACTGGGAGCTTTTAAACATACATAAAGTTACTCATCACAGGGAAGGGAGTGACTGCACACATGAAAATGGTGTTTAGATGGTTTGGGGAAGGGAACGACACAGTTCCCCTTTCCTATATTAAGCAAATTCCCGGGGTGGAAGGAATTGTGTGGGCATTACACGATTTGAATCCGGGTGAAATTTGGCCAATTGAAAGAATCCTTGAAGTGAAACAAATGGCAGAACGACACGGATTTCATCTAGATGTTGTTGAAAGTGTAAATGTACATGAAGATATCAAGCTTGGGCTTCCGACTAGGGATCAATATATACATAATTATATCGAAACAATTAAAAATCTAGCAAAAGTAGGCGTGAAAGTCATTTGCTATAATTTTATGCCTGTGTTTGATTGGATTCGTAGTGATTTATTTAAGGAACTAGGAGACGGTTCGACAGCTTTATTCTATGAAAAGGCAAAAATTGAAGGTATAAGTCCTGATAAGTTAGTTAGTAGTTTCCTAGAGAATAAAGAATTTTCATTACCTGGATGGGAGCCAGAACGATTACAGCGTTTAACAGAGCTATTCGAAGCATATGAGAATGTGTCAGTAGGTCAACTATGGGATAACTTAAAGTATTTCTTAGAACACATTATACCAGTAGCAGAACAGCATGGTATTAAGATGGCCATTCATCCTGATGATCCACCGTGGCCAGTCTTTGGATTACCGCGAATTATTACGAATCGTGAAAATATAAGAACACTTTTGCGTTTGGTTAATCACCCAAACAATGGGCTTACCTTTTGTACGGGTTCATTAGGTGCAAATCCTCTGAATGATTTACCAGGGATGATTCGTGAGTTCGGAGACCGTATTCATTTTGCACATATCCGTAATTTAAAACGCTATGAAAACGGGGATTTTATTGAAACCTCACATCGAACAGGTGATGGTTCAGTTGACGTTCACGAGGTTGTGAAAGCATACCATGAGATTGGCTTCACGGGGTACGCTAGACCAGATCATGGCCGACATATTTGGAATGAAGAATGTCGCCCAGGATATGGTTTATATGATCGAGCACTTGGAATCATGTACCTGTGGGGGATTTGGGATACACTGGTACGAATGAAAGAAGGGTGATGACTTGTTTGCATTAAATAGTAATCTCAAAGGGAAGGTTGCTGTTATCACAGGTGGAAGTGGTGTTCTTTGTAGTGCTATGGCAAGAGAGCTCGGAAGACAAGGCGTGAAGGTGGCACTTTTAAATCGTGATGTGGAAAAGGGTAGAATAGTAGAAAAAGATATTATTGACGCAGGAGGAGAAGCCCTAGCGGTTTCCTGTAATGTGTTAAACCAGCAAAGTGTTAAAGAAGCAAGACAAGTAATAGTCGAGCGATTCGGGGCTTGCGATATTTTAATAAATGGAGCGGGTGGAAATCATCCGGAAGGGATTACAACAAACGAAACATTCCGTTTAGAGGACTTAGAGAATCAAAACATTCAAACATTTTTTGATTTGACGAAAGAAGGTTTCGGATTTGTGTTTGATTTAAACATTCTTGGAACATTACTCCCAACACAGGAATTTGCTAAAGATATGGTAAACCGAAAAAGTTCAGTCATTATTAATATGTCTTCTATGAGCGCTCCATCTCCGATGACAAAAGTTCCTGCTTATAGTGCTGCAAAAGCAGGAGTTGAAAATCTAACAAAATGGTTAGCGGTCCATTTTGCGGATGTAGGATTGAGGGTGAATGCAATTGCTCCAGGCTTTTTTCTTACTGAGCAAAATAAGAACTTATTGACTAATGAAGATGGTTCTTTAACAGAAAGATCGAGAAAGATTATATCACATACACCAATGAGAAGATTCGGTAAGCCAGATGATTTACTAGGCACTATGCTGTGGTTAGTAGATGAGAATATGTCAGGTTTTGTTACTGGAGTAACCATACCAGTTGATGGTGGGTTTATGGCGTATTCGGGGGTGTAATTCCTAGAAAACACATAAAGCACCTAGCATACCGTATTGATAATGGTAGCCAGGTGCTTTTATATTAACCGTACGTAAAGTGGAGTCTGTATAAATAATAAGGATTATACGTCTTGCGCATATCTTTCATCTGGAATCTTTGTAAGAGTAACATACAAGCTTACGTTTTCAGAGCCATTGTTGACGAAACTCAAATTCTCTTCGCCGTTACAAACAATCACATCACTCTTTTTCACCTTTACTTCTTGTTCATTAATTGTAAAAGTACCTTCACCTGAGAGCACAAGTAGGTAGACATTTGAGCCTGGATGCTGATGTGCAGGAAGGGCTTGGTCTGGCATAAAGTTAAGTACAAAGACCGTGCTTCCGCCTTCTTTAAAGATGACACGCTTTGTAAGTCTTTCTTCGTTATATTCAATGAAGCTATCGAGCATTTCTTTCTTCATCTGAATCGCTCCTTTATATGTTTTATTCATATTATCTATCCCCATTATAGATTAGTATTAATAGTATTTATGTGATTTATATCATTGCTTCTTCATATAAATATAGTGGACACACTGTTATACAACAATAATGTTGAGTTGTCTATACGGATAGTTTATAATTCGTAATATACCAAATTTTCTAAAATCTATAAGGGGGTATGTATGTGCAGGCTTTAGCTGATTGGCTGAATGGAGTGCTTTGGAGCCCAGTTATGATTTATGGAATGCTAGGAGTAGGACTTTTATTTTCAATTTTAACTCGGTTTTTACAAGTAAGGCACATCAAAGATATGACATCTCTAATGTTTAAAGGGAAAAGCTCTGAAGCTGGTGTTTCTTCCTTCCAAGCGTTAGCGGTATCCTTATCGGGGCGTGTTGGAACAGGAAATATAGCAGGAACGGCAACAGCGATTGCATTTGGAGGGCCAGGGGCCGTATTTTGGATGTGGGCAATTGCCTTCATCGGAGCCTCTACGTCATTTATTGAATCAACTTTGGCTCAAATCTACAAAGAGAAACAAGATGGGCAATACCGTGGGGGTCCAGCGTATTACATAGAAAAAGGAATCGGTTGGAAGTGGTATGGAGTTATTTTTGCACTCGCAGCATTACTAGCGATGGCATTTCTAATGCCAGGAATCCAATCAAATTCCATTGCGGCTGGATTAGACAATGCTTTTGGGATTAATAAATGGGTAACAGCAGCCATTTTAGTTGTTTTAATCGGAGCAATTATCTTCGGGGGAATTAAAAGGATTGCAACAGTTGCACAGTATGTAGTGCCGTTCATGGCATTAGGGTATATGTTAATGGCAATTATTATTATGATTATGAATATTGATCAACTGCCAGGTGTAATTGCATTAATTTTTAAAAGCGCTTTCGGAGCAGAGCAAGCATTTGGTGGTATTATCGGTATGGCAATTTCATGGGGAGTAAAACGTGGTATTTACTCAAACGAAGCCGGTCAAGGTACAGGACCTCACGCAGCTGCTGCAGCGGAAGTATCGCATCCTGCTAAACAAGGTCTAGTTCAGGCTTCAGCAGTATATATTGATACTTTATTAGTTTGTTCGGCAACAGCATTTATGATCCTATTCACTGGCATGTATAACGTACAGGCGGAGGATGAATCCTTTATTGTTAATAATCTAGGAGAAACGGTTGAAGCTGGACCAGCGTTTACACAGGCTGCCGTTGAAACTGCACTACCTGGATTCGGTGCTGGATTTACTGCAGTTGCATTATTCTTCTTTGCATTCACAACGATTATGGCTTACTACTATATGGCTGAAACCAATATCGCTTATTTAATCCGAGGTAGGGATAGTAAGGTAGCCATGTTTATATTAAAGATAGTCCTACTAGGTTCGATGACGTACGGTACTGTAAATGAAGCGAAGCTTGCCTGGGCATTCGGTGATATTGGTTTAGGATTAATGGTTTGGCTGAATGTTATTGCGATTCTCATCCTAGCTAAACCAGCGTTAGTCACATTACGAGACTACGAACGACAACGTAAGGCGGGCGTTGATCCGATCTTTAATCCAGAAAAACTAGGAATTAAAAATGCGGATTATTGGGTGAACGATTATAAACATGAAGACAATCCTTCAGGCTCGTTGGCAAATGACGATAAGTCGTTCCCAGGATAAAAAAGTAGACCGATAACCTATTAGAGGTTTTCGGTCTTTTTTTGGGATTAGATTTTGGTTCTCCATTGTTATGGGAGAGAGTAGGTTATGGTTAACTTAGAATATGGTCTTTATTGGATGTTGCGCATGTTTATGTCTAGAAAACTCGTAAAAACTATGCGAATCTCACGGTTTCACATGGTTTTATCAAAAGATCTCACGAAAAGCATGCGTAAGTAGAAAAATTATACAAATGTTGCCCGTTTTAGAGCTAAAATTTCCAAAAAACGGAATTTACTCATGCCATTTCCTAGAAAACTCGTAAAACTCATGCGAATCTCACGGTTTCACATGGTTCTATCAAAAGATCTCACGAAAAGTATATGGAAGTGGAAAAGGTTTCCAAATACTTACCGTTTTAGTGCTAGAATTTCCAGACTATGGATGTTGCGCATGCCATTTCCTAGAAAACTCGTAAAACCCATGCGAATCTCACGGTTTCACATGGGTTTATCAAAAAATCTCAAGAAAAGCATGTGGAAGTGGAAAAGTTCTCCAAATATTAACCGTTTTAGAGCTAGAATTTCCAGACTATGGATGTTGCGCATGCCATTTCCTAGAAAACTCGTAAAACCCATGCGAATCTCACGGTTTCACATGGTTTTATCAAAAGATCTTAAGAAAAGCATGTGGAAGTGAAAAGGTTCTCCAAATATTGCCTGTTTTAGAGCTAGAATTACCAAACTATGGATGTTGCGCATTGCTTTTTCTAGAAAACTCGTAAAAACTCATGCGAATCTCACGGTTCCACATGGTTTTATCAAAAGATCTTAAGAAAAGCATGTGGAAGTGGAAAAGATTTCCGAATATTGCCCGTTTTAGAGCTGGAATTACCAAACTATGGATGTTGCGCATGTTTATGTCTAGAAAACTCGTAAAACCCATGCGAATCTCACGGTTTCACATGGTTTTATCAAAAGATCTTAAAAAACTCATAAAAGTGGATATTACTTACAGTTTTTCGCCATTATAGGTGAGAATCATTTTATTTCTATAAAAGAATTCAAATATATGTCATTCTAGTTTAAAATTAAAGTTATACACAAAATGCGCATGTATAAGGAAGGTCTACTATGTCTGAAGAGAATAATATAACGAGAATTGAATTAGATGGTAAAGAATACATATTAATTGGAACTGCACATGTATCCAAACAAAGTGCTGAACAGGTAAAAGAAGTGATTGAAGCAGAGAAACCTGATTCGGTATGTATTGAACTGGATGAACCAAGATACCAATCCATGATGGAGGGTAACAAGTGGAAGGACATGGATATTTTCAAGGTCATCAAAGAGAAAAAGGCAACATTGCTTCTCATGAATTTAGCTATTTCTTCATTTCAAAAGCGGATGGCAAGTCAATTTGGAATAAATGCCGGTCAAGAAATGCTTCAAGGAATTGAGTCTGCAAAAGAAGTGGGAGCAGAACTGGTACTAGCAGACAGGAATATTCAAGTCACATTTTCACGCATTTGGACGTCTGTTGGCTTTTCGGGAAAAATGAAATTGCTAATGTCCATCATCTACAGCATTTTCAGTAATGAAACCATTACTGAAGAAGAGCTTGAAAAAATGAAGTCTAAAGATATGCTGAATTCGATGCTGACAGAGTTTTCAACAAGCTTTCCGAAATTAAAAAAACCTCTAATCGATGAACGGGATCAGTATTTAGCGCAAAAGATAAAACATGCTCCTGGAGAAAAAATAGTAGCAGTACTTGGGGCGGCACATGTACCCGGAATAAAAGAAGAGATTAAGAAGGAACATGACTTAAAGAAACTTACTCAACTTCCGCCAAAGTCGAAAGCACCCAAAATAATCGGATGGGCGATTCCCATTTTAATTGTGGCGATCATTGCCTACACTTTTTTTGCTAATCCAGAAGCCGGTTTACAGCAAACCTTAAGCTTAGTTTTATGGACAGGCTCATTTTCAGCTATTGGAGCTGCGATTGCTTTAGGACATCCACTTACGATTTTAACTGCCTTCTTTGCAGCACCGATTGGAGTCATGCATCCATTGATCGCTGCAGGTTGGATAGCAGGATTTGTACAGGCCTGGTTGCGTCGTCCAAGTGTAAAGGACTTTGAAACCCTTTCAACCGACGTATACAGTGTGAAAGGCTTTTGGCATAATAAAGTAACGCGCATTCTACTTATAATCGTTCTCTGCAATCTTGGTACATCACTAGGCCTATTTATCGGCGGAGCAGACGTTGTTAGGTTGTTTTTCCAAAATCTATAAGAGAAAAAATGCCTGTCCTCGATGATATGATATGCTCCCCCTAAGGTAGACAGATTAAAAAATAAAAATCTGTTTTTACCTTAGGGGGATTTTTGTGTCCAACAAACAGTATTCTCTAGAATTTAAATATGAGGTTTTAAGGAGTTATGAGAATAAAGATTACACCATTAAAGAACTCTGTTCTAAATACCAAATCTCAAAAACTTCATTAAAAGAGTGGATTGAAGATTTCGAGAAATATGGTACGGAGGGATTAAAAAGATCTAAATCATGGAAACCCTACTCCAAGGAACTTAAAGAGGCGGCTGTAAGAGAGTATTTATCTGGGGATTTCTCTCAATATGAGATTGTTAAAAGGTATGAAATCTCAAGTAGATCTTTACTCCGTCAGTGGATTAACAAGTATAATAGTCATAGAGATTTAAAGGATACGTCTAAGGGGAGGACGAGTTCTATGACTAAAGGTAGAAAAACTACTTGGGATGAACGGATTCGAATTGTACATGCTTGCTTGGGGAACGGAAAAGACTTTCGAAGAACAGCCGAGACCTTCAAGGTCTCATATCAACAAGTATACCAATGGGTTAAGAAGTACGAAATTAGTGGGGATGAAGCACTTAAAGATGGGCGTGGAAGGAAAAAGGAAGCAGCTGAATTAACACCAGAAGATAATTTCAAACTTCAGATGAAAAAATTAGAAAGCGAAAATGAACGTTTACGCGCGGAGAATTTATTCTTAAAAAAGTTAGAGGAGATCGAAAGGAGGCGAAAGTAAGCGAAATCCGATTTGAAGATACATATTTAGCAATTCAAGAACTTCATGAGAAAGAAGATTTTAGTATTATCATGCTTTGTAAAATCGCTCGTATATCACGAGCAGCTTACTATAAATGGTTAAAGCGTACACCTTCCGCAAGAGAACTTCAGAATGAAGTAATTATTAAAGAGATGAAAGCTATCCATGAAAAAGTGGAAGGCATCTATGGTTATCGTAGAATGATGATGACCATAAATAGAAAACTAGATGAACGATTCAACCACAAACGCTTTTACAGACTAATGAAACTGGCTGGAATAAAGTCTGTAATTCGAATAAAAAGGAAGC
>NZ_LT732529.1:4451112-4551291 GCF_900156865.1 Litchfieldia sinesaloumensis
TTGCTTGGGGAACGGAAAAGACTTTCGAAGAACAGCCGAGACCTTCAAGGTCTCATATCAACAAGTATACCAATGGGTTAAGAAGTACGAAATTATTGGGGATGAAGCACTTAAAGATGGGCGTGGAAGGAAAAAGGAAGCAGCTGAATTAACACCAGAAGATAATTTCAAACTTCAGTTGAAAAAATTAGAAAGCGAAATCCGATTTGAAGATACATATTTAGCAATTCAAGAACTTCATGAGAAAGAAGATTTTAGTATTATCATGCTTTGTAAAATCGCTCGTATATAACGAGCAGCTTACTATAAATGGTTAAAGCGTACACCTTCCGCAAGAGAACTTCAGAATGAAGTAATTATTAAAGAGATGAAAGCTATCCATGAAAAAGTGGAAGGCATCTATGGTTATCGTAGAATGATGATGACCATAAATAGAAAACTAGATGAACGATTCAACCACAAACGCTTTTACAGACTAATGAAACTGGCTGGAATAAAGTCTGTAATTCGAATAAAAAGGAAGCGTCATAAGCACTCTAATCCTCAACATGTGGCGGAAAACGTATTAAATCGTGAATTTACCGCAGAAAAACCAAATAAGAAATGGGTTACAGATGTAACAGAATTTAAATATGGTTCATCAAAGAAAGCTTATTTGAGTGCCATTAAAGATTTATATGATGGGTCTATTGTTAGTTATGTTTTAGGGCATTCAAATAATAATAAACTTGTTTTCGAGACCTTTTATCAAGCTATAAAGTTGTTGGATGGAGACCAACCACTTATTCATAGTGACCGTGGTTTCCAATACACATCTCATGGCTTTAAACGTAGAATAGACAAGGCAGAGATGACACTAAGTATGTCCAGAGTAGGAAGATGCATTGATAATGGACCAATGGAATCCTTTTGGGGAACACTCAAATGTGAGAAGTACTATTTACATAAATATGAGACATTTGATGAATTGTCTCGAGCTATAAACCAGTATATACATTTCTATAATCATGATAGATATCAAAAACGACTAAACGGCCTCAGCCCTATGGAATATAGAGCTAAAGCCGTTTAAGTACCTTTTTATTATTTCCACTGTCTACTTGACAGGGGGCAGTTCACGATGGACAGGCATTTTTTTAGTTAACACCCTTCATGAACTTTTGAATCTTTGGTGATACGAATAGGAGAACAATACCTAAAACGATAGAAGCTCCACCAATTACCCCAAAATAGGTCATTTCAGTTTCAGGTGTATAGAATTTAACAATCTGTGCATTAAGAGCTTGTGCAGCAGCGTTTGATAGCATCCATAAGCTCATCATTTGTGCTGTAAATGCAGCAGGTGCTAATTTTGTTGTAGCTGAAAGACCAACTGGTGATAGTAATAATTCACCTAATACTACGATGAAATAACTTAGAACTAACCATAATGGATTAACTAATGTATCAGGTCCACCAAAGTATACTGGTAATAGGATTACAAGGAAAGAAAGACCAGCAAATAGCAACGCAAGTGAAAACTTTTTTGGAACAGATGGTTGGCGGTTACCAAGCTTCATCCACATCCATGCAAACACAGGCGCTAGGATGATAATAAATAATGGATTTAATGATTGGAACCATGCAGGTGAAATTTCAAAGCCTGCAAAATTTAACTGAGTACGTTTATCAGCATAGCTCGCTAGTATGGTTGCTCCTTGCTCTTGGATAGACCAGAACATAACAGCAGCTAAGAACAAAGGAATATAAGCTAAGATTCTTGAACGCTCAACGTCAGTTGTTTTTGGACTACGATACATGGTGATAAAGTAAATAGCTGGAATAAGGAAACCAAGAATACCAACTAATGCAATGAATGAATCAAATGTAAGAATACCTAAATTTATTGTAACAGCTATTAGAATTGCAAGAACTACGGCACCAATACCAATTTGAGTATATACCTTTTTCTTCTCCCCAGGTGCTAGTGGGTTTGGAACGATTGTTCCAGCAAGACCAAGATTCTTTTTCTTTGTGAAAACAAACATGAGTAAACCAAAGAACATACCAACAGCAGCGATTGAAAAGCCCCAATGGAAGTTATGCTTTAGGCCAACTTCTCCAACGATTAATGGAGCAATTAAACCACCAAGGTTGATCCCCATATAGAAAATACTAAACCCTGCATCGCGACGTGTATCTGTTTCGCTGTAGATCTCACCAACAACACTAGATACATTCGGTTTTAATAATCCGGTACCTAGGATAATGAGGACCATGGAAACAAAGAACAAGCTAATGCTACCAGGAATTGCAAGTGCAATATGCCCAAGCATAATTAATATTCCACCGTAGAACACGGCCTTGGAAGTACCAAAAATTCGGTCAGCTAACCATCCCCCAATAATCCCCGACATGTAGACAAGTGATCCATAGATGGACATGATAGCTAATGCTGTATGTTCAGGAAGACCCAAACCACCTTCAGTTACTTCATAGTACATATAATATAATAGAATGGCTCTCATACCGTAATATGAGAATCTCTCCCAAAACTCTGTGAAGAAAAGAGTGAATAGACCTTTAGGATGTCCGAAGAAACCCTTTTGAGGAACACTGTCCACAATTTTCTGTCTATTATAGTCTGACATAATAAAACCTCCAAAATAGTATGTTAATATAATAATTTAAATAGTTTTATAATGTCAAACAAATGAAAATTCTGATTAGGATAAATGTTTTATAAGGTTTTTAATCTTAAAATAACTGGAAAGGCTTTTATGTATTATTTTATTAAAAAAACAAACAGATTGCGCTTGCAATCTGTTTGGGTTTACTATATTTGGATTATTTAACAATTATTTATGGTGAAATTTATAAAGGATGTATAATAATACCAATAACACAAAATCTAGCCTAGCGGCAAAAGCAAACTGAAGCAATCCTGTATGAAGGACAGGTATTTTAGTTAATAGAATGGCACAAACCATAATAATAAGTAGGGGAATTACTGCTTTTTTAACTTCCTTATTCATTGCGATAAGAATCCCGCATACGACTTCTAAGATTGCAACAACATACATGACCGTATCCGGTGTGGGTATTGGTAAAGTCATCCACATAGAGTGTAAATCGTTTGTGAAGAGCTTGACAGCCCCAGAAATAATAAATACATAGGCAACAACATAACGTATGAGATTCATAGTCGTTAATGATTTATTCATAGTTTCCTTCCTCCTTTTTCTATAACTCTATGCTGGAAGGGACAAACTATTCTCATGCTAAAGGTAGGAAAATAAATTAGACAAAAAGTAGTATAGTCGAACCGATATCAGTTAAATGAATAAAATAGGCAAAAGACATCTGTTAAAGAGGTGATGTGTTTTGTCAATGAATTTCAATGTACGACCAAATGGCGTCATTGCATATACGACAAGTCGCGGTGGGGATTACGACATATGGATTTTCGATGTTCAAAATGGGACCAGGATGCAGCTTACGTACGGGCTAGCCGACTCTCTTTCGAAGCCTGTATGGTCAGACGATGATAGCAAGATTGCTTTTGTAGGGAAAAATCGGATTGTGTATGTGATTTACCTTTCAACTGGCAGAATTGCTGCAATTGATCAAATTAATCCAGGTGGATATCAGACTCTAGATTGGTCACCGAATCATCGGACACTTGCATACACAGCTCGAAATCAAATCATGATGTATGATGTTGTTTCACACCGTGCTACAAGTATTTCGGCCTCAGATGCCGCGCAAGTTCAGTGGTTTCCGAATGGAAGGGAGTTGTTATTTCGAGGTCTAGACGCTTCTGGTAATCAGCAACTATTCCGCATTGCCACAAATGGATTTGAGAGAAAACAAGTTTCAAATGTGACTGATAGCCCATTAAATGAAGTATCACTATCTCCAGATGGGACATTTGCACTTTATACCACGCCTGGAGCAAGTATTTCACTTGTCCGAACAGTTGATTTGTCATCGGGTAATCTGTACGAAATAAGAGGTGGGGAACAAGCAAAAAATTACTATCCAGCCTGGTCGCCCAATTCCCAATATATTGCATTTAGTGCAACGGCATATGCAGAAGGAAGTGGTTATTATAATGAAATACGATTAGTTGGAAAACGGGGTGGAAATGAAAGGGTGATAACGACATCATCTTGTTTTGCAACACCTGTTACTTGGTCACCCGATAATCGTAAAATCGCCTATTTATCTGGTTGTACAGAACAAGGGATTGCAAATGAGATGTGGATGGTGGACGTACAAAATAATCGAACTCCAGTATTGCTAATGAAGGATGCTCAAATTGGAAATATGAGTTGGTCTAAAAGGGGTAGTCGCCCAAAAAGGGCCATCTTTATTAGTGATTCGTATAAAGTTCAATTTTTTTATCCAGCAGACTGGCAGCAGATAGATTCAGAAAGGTATGAGGGGGTAGATGGATTCTTCCAGATTTCAGCTATCGCTGGAGGAAATAATATTCATGAAGTGTGCAAAGGAGAGGCATTTCATCAATTGATGCCTTATGGATCATCACCTCGTATCTATTACACGAGAATACGTGACCATGAGGCTTGCTTGATTTATCCGTCTGCGGACCAACCACCTGAAATGAGCCGACAAGCAGCGGCAATAGTTAGATATCCGGTCCCTGTGCAGATTGAGGGTTCAACCTATAATTACTTTATTTTATGGGCCGATGAGGTACATTTGGCATCGATAGTAGGAACAATTGCATTTAAATAAAAAAGCAGTTGCAACACTCAGGTTGCAACTTTTTTTACATGTCACGAAGTTTCCTAGATAATGTGCTAATCTCTTCCTCGATTTCTGCGATTTGGCGTTCAAGTGGTGAGATATTGCCATTTACAGAATCGAGTTTTTCTAAATCATTTTGAAGACGGACGTAATCTAATTTTAGCTCGCGGATTTTGTATTCCAGTTCTTTCTTATTCATTAGTTGGCCTCTTTCTCATTTAGTTTTTTTTATATTATACCATTGAGAAAGTGGATATGCTTTAATTAGCTTTACTTGGTTCAGGTACACGGGTTAACACGATAAATCCAATAATGAAGAGGATAACTAAGCTGAAGACACCCATATTGGAATGACCTGTTATTTGTGCAGTCGCTCCTACTAATAAAGGTCCCATAATGGAAGCGAATTTACCAAAGATATTATAAAAACCGAAGAACTCATTTGCGTTTTCCTTAGGGACAAGCTTTGCAAAATAAGAACGGCTCAATGCTTGAATCCCCCCCTGTGAAGTTGCAACAAGCATTGCTAGGATCCAGAAATCAAGAGTAGTCTTCATGAAAAATGCGTATATACAAACGATAATGTAAACAAAGATTCCAACATACAACATTTTTTTACCTGTGAATTTCTGGGCCAATCTCCCATAAAGAATCGCGAATGGTGCAGCCACAACTTGGGTCACAAATAATACGATTAAGAGACTTGTAGCATTTATTCCAAGGTCAGTACCGTATGCAGTCGACATCGAAATAATAGTACCAACACCGTCAATATAGAAGAAATAAGCAACTAAGAACAAAAATACAGCACGGTACTTTTTGATTTCCTTAAAGGTTTTGCCCAACCTTCTGAAACTATTCATGATTGGATTTGGCTCACGCTCGATGTAGTATCGCTGATGTACATTCTTAAACAGTGGGATGGAGAAAAGACCCCACCAAACTGCGGTAATGATAAATGCGATTTTGCTAGCAACTGTTGCTGATATTGGTAGTATTTCTTGCTGTGCTAATAAGATAATTGCGATTGCAAGTAGGAATGGGATTGTACTACCGATATAACCAAGGCCATAGCCCCGAGCAGAAACGCGATCCATTTTTTCTTCGGACGTGACATCGACAAGAAAGGCATCATAGAAAATATTTGCTCCCGTGGAGCCTAATGCTGCAAATGTATAAACAATTAATAAAAGCAACCAATTATCACTGGGGATAAAAGCTAATAGTGCTGTTGCAGAAACTCCAAGTGTAAAGAAGAAGGTGAAAAATTTCTTTTTGTAGCCTCGGTAATCTGCAATCGTTCCTAGAATGGGCCCTAGCATGGCTAAAATAAATGTAAAGATTGCAATCGTGTAGCCCAAATATGCTGTGGAATCTGCAGCATCCACACCTGCGTTTGTCGCAGCAGCCTTATAAAATATTGGGAATACAGCTGTTGTAATAATAATCGAATAGGCGGAATTCGCCCAGTCATAATACATCCAGCTCGACTCTTCTTTCGAAAACCCCTTCATCCCATAACCCCCTATCATTTTTTGTATCCAGAGGGACGGCTCTAGTGGTCCCTCTGATAATATATGTTAAATCATCAGTTTCAAAAACTTTAAGAACTGACCCCTAGGTCTAGAAGCTCTTCAATAGCACGGCCGTCTGTTTTTCCTAGATCAAGGCCGAGTAGACTTGCGAATGTTGGGCCTTCGTCTACAAGGTGCATAGAAGGAATCTCGATGTTAGGACGAATACCCTTTCCAGAGGCAATGAATACAGTGGTATAGTTCTCTTTTTCAGGTGAGTAGCCGTGGCTTGCAAAGGTGTATCTTTTTTCACGTACATCTTCGATTTGGATCTCATCGATATACTCACCATCAAAATGCTCTTTGAAATAGTAGCCAAGCTTAGCTTCAATCATGAACGTGGCTTTGTCGTCAGCACCTTTTTCCCTCGCTTCGCTACTTGTTAGAAATCGTTCAACTCCGTTTTCTTCATTCTTAACAAGTTCTTCTAGTAGTGCTTCTATCTGCTGCTGTGATTCTGTATCATTTGGATCCTTCATATAAATATATGCTGACCCATCACAGCTTTTGCAATAAGCCTTCCAATCTATTATTTTTCCATCATGGTTGACTGTAATAAATCCCAACTTTTTCAAAAGGACATTTAGCTTTACAGCTTTAGACTCATCTAATGCGCTGTGGTCACCTAATGCAATGATGGTTGTATTATCGTAAATGCCACTTTCTTTAAGTGCATTTATAATTTTGCCCAGGCGTTCATCGTGACGTCGGAGAGCGGCCATAGCTTCATCAGAAGAAAAACCATGATAATGACGCTGTGAATCTAAGTCAACAAAATGGACGAGCATTAGATTTGGTTTTCTTGTTTTAATGGTTTCAACAGTTGACGCTAGGACGAAATCATCAAGTTCAGGCTGATTAAGTCCGTTCCGAAGATGCCCAAATTTACGATTCATATCCAACTGATAGAGTGGACTACCATTTAATAAGGAAACAAGGATCTGATTTTGCCATGAACGATTTGCGAAAATCTCAGGCATATTGTAATCAATCGTAGATTTTGCTGTAACTGGCCACAAAAGAGCAGCTGTTTTCATACCGGCTTTTTTAGCTTCATCATATAGTGTTGTTCCTTTTACATGCCTTCTTTGCCAATACCAGTCTGGTGACAGGCGACCAGGCTGAAGAAGGGTGTTATTTACTATCCCATGATTCTTGGGATATCTCCCTGTAACAATGGTTGCATGGCATGGATAGGTTACAGAAGGGTAGATGGTTTCAACATTCCGACAATAAGATGCGCGTTCTAGAAGCTTTTTAAAGTTAGGTAGCCTTTCTATAATGGGAAAATCTAGTGATGATAGGCAGTCAAATGAAATGACTAGTAAATAATCTGTGAGTCGAGACATAAGGACCTCCATCCGAAACTAATTCTCTATACTATTCTAAATATAACAGAAAATTTGGAATTAAAATATGAAAATAATGTAAAGACAGCGTTAAAAAAGTGTTCATTTCAATGGCAGATGGAATATAATTATGGTTATGTTGAATTTGGGCTAAGGGGATAGCATCATGTATGAAACAAACACGGTTAGAGAGAAAATAAAATTAATTTTTGTTATGTTAGTACCTATCTTGATTACGCAGTTAAGTATGTTTTCTATGGTATTTTTTAATACGATTATGACTGGTAGGTTTAATTCTTCTGACCTAGCTGGGGTTGCGATTGGTTCGTCGATTTGGAATCCCATTTTTACAGGTATTAGTGCAATCTTATTGGCTGTTTCCCCGATTGCTGCACAGAGATTTGGGGAGAAGAGAGGCAAAGACGTATCGACGGTTGTTTCAAGTGGGATTTATTTAAGTATCATCATTGGGTTAGTAGTTATCTTAGCTGGAGCAGTTCTATTAAACCCTTTGTTAATGATGATGAACCTTCCTGAGAGTGTCCATAAGACTGCATATGATTATTTAGTAGGGCTAAGCTTTGGTATCTTTCCACTGTTTATTTTTAATGTATTGAGGTCATTTATTTATGCTCTAGGTATAACAAGGGTTGTTATGTTTATTTTATTAATCTCTGTGCCTATTAATCTTATTTTAAATTATATTTTCATATTTGGAGCTTGGGGATTCCCTGCATTTGGTGGAGGAGGAGCGGGTATCGCTACCTCAATTACCTACTGGATTATCGTGGCAATTACGGCCTATATTGTTCGAACAAAAGAGCCATTCTCATCCTATAAAATTTTTGTAGGGCTTGGTGGGTTCAATTTTGAAGAAAGTAAGGAAATCTTAAAAATTGGGATTCCGATGGGGCTTTCAACCTTTTTTGAAACAAGCATGTTTGCAGTTGTCACTATATTAATTAGTAGATTCTCAGTCACAACCGTTGCTGCTTATCAATCGGCTCTGAACATTGTTTCATTCTTATATATGATACCAGTGAGTGTTTCAATGGCTTTAACTGTATTGGTTGGGTTTGAAGTGGGAGCAAAGCGTTATCGGGATGCAAAAATATATAGCTGGCTCGGGATTGGACTATCAATGCTCATAGCACTTATAACTGGATTATTGGTAATCATCTTTCGTTATGAAGTCGCGGGGCTGTATTCAACGGAGACTGCTGTTATCACATTGACTGCCCAGTTCTTGATTTACGCCTTGTTCTTCCAGGTCTCAGATGCGATTCAAGCAACAGCTCAGGCAGCACTCAGAGGCTATAAAGATGTTAATATTGCATTCATTATGACGTTGATTGCCTATTGGCTCATCTGTTTACCTGCTGGATGGGTACTGGCCCACTTTACAGATCTTGGGGCAGCAGGCTATTGGCTTGGACTGACATTTGGGCTACTTGCAGCTGGTATTGGTTTATCTGCAAGACTTATCCATATCCAACGTACATGGTACTCCGAGGAAAAGATGGTTAGTTAGTAAACACTCTTCTTCAATGTTAATTTAATGGAAAGGGCTAAACGAAATGTCTGTGAGATTATAAAAAGATAGATTTCGTGGAGTCAAATAATAGGAAACTATTTAGAGGAAGGGGAGAACCCTTCCTTTTTTTGCTCTATACCAAAACTTTACAATATCTTAACTCTAGCTAAAGAAAATAATCGCAATTTTTCGATAAAATGTTGTAAAAGGGTATGGAGGGGTTAGATGAAAATTACGGTTGCAGGTGCAGGGTATGTTGGGCTAGTTACAAGTGTTTGTTTAGCAGAACTTGGTCACGAAGTAATTTGCATTGATATCCAAACTGAGAAAGTAGAGAAACTGCAAGAAGGGACTTCACCTATTTACGAACCGGAGTTGGAGCCATTGTTACAGAGAAACCTGATTGAAGGGAGACTATATTTCACGACGAACCCACGTTATGCGTACACTCATGCTGAAGTGATTTTTATCGCAGTCGGAACGCCACAGCAAGAGGATGGTACTGCAAATCTTGACGATGTGTATGAAGTAGTAGAAACAATTGCTGTTCATATTGAGAATGACGTAATCATATCCACAAAAAGCACGGTCCCAGTGGGAACTAATGAAAAAATAAAACGAATCATCGATTCTAAGAAGCTTCCTCACCTTCAGGTTGACGTTGTGTCAAACCCAGAATTCCTTCGTGAAGGGTCTGCGGTATTTGATTTCTTTTATGGGGATCGCATTGTGATTGGAGCTGAAAATGACGAGATTGCAACAGTAATTGAAAAAATCTATTTGCCTCTAAAAATACCAATCATCAAAACGGATATAAAAAGTGCCGAAATGATTAAATATGCCTCTAATGCCTTTCTTGCAACGAAAATAAGCTTTGTGAATGAGATTGCGAGAATGTGTGAAAAAGTAGGGGCAAATATTGATGATATAACCTACGGAATTGGAAAGGATCAACGAATTGGACCCTATTTTCTAAAAGCAGGGATTGGATATGGAGGTTCCTGTTTCCCGAAAGATATAAGAGCGTTAATGCATACCTCAGGAAGTTTGGGACATCATTTTGAGTTATTGGAAGCAGTTATTAAAGTCAATAATCGTCAAAAATCATTCCCAGTATACAAAGCTAAAGAGATTCTCAGTACTTTAAAAGGAAGAAAGATAGCTGTTCTGGGGCTATCCTTCAAACCTGGTACAGATGACATTAGGGAAGCAGCTTCCATTACAATCATTAAAGAGTTGCTAATGGAGGGGGCAAGTGTTATTGGATATGATCCTATTGCAATTAAAAGTGCAAAAGAGCTGTTTGGCAATACCATAGAGTACACGGATGAAATTACTACTGCCATTCAAGGCGCAGATCTTACAATCATAACAACAGATTGGGAACAAATTAAACAGTTTCCATTAAATATGTACCATTTATATATGAAGGAGCCAAAAATAATAGACGGCAGAAACTGCTATCCGCTAGAAGAGGTACAGAAATATCCACTATTATACATTTCAATTGGGAGACCTACAGTAATGAATACGTTAATAAATAGACTGTGATTTTTCTTGAAAGGAGCTAATGCATATGAAGCTTTTTCTTTCAATCTATCATGCTGATTGTCGAATTTTTCAAAAGGTAAACCAGCATTATGAGAACAAATGGCTCCATTTTTTCTTTTCTAGAATTACATTTCTTGGTGGCGCTACTTTTACAATCATTCTTTGTCTAGCTTTGGCGATTATGACGACGAACCAATCAAGAATAACGGCTACTGCAAGTGCGCTTTCTCTTGCGCTGAGTCATATACCTGTACAAGTAATTAAGAAAATTTATCCTAGAAAAAGACCTTATTTAATAGTAGAAAAATCGAAGTATCCTATAAAAGCTTTAAAAGATCATTCATTCCCTTCAGGACATACAACTGCTATATTTTCGGTTATTATTCCATTTGTTTTATATCTACCCTACCTTGCTGTATTACTGTTCCCGATTGGGTTATGTGTAGGTATGTCGAGGATCTTTTTGGGTTTGCATTATCCATCTGATGTGATGGCTGGCGGTATTCTAGGTTCCATCACAGGATTATTAAGTTATATCTTCTTACAACAAATAATGGAATCTACCTTAAGGGGGATCTTATGAAAATAGCGATCTTTACAGATACCTATTATCCAGAGGTAAACGGTGTTGCACGAACATTGAAGAGGTTTACGGATTTTCTAGAGGAACAAGGCATTGATGTTAAGGTATTTGCTCCAATGTCAGGTTCGAATGAATATGTTTCTAGTCATATTCATCGATTTAAGAGTTTGTCATTTTTCTTATATCCAGAGTGTAGACTTGCATTTCCCAATATGCCTCAAATTCGGTCTGAATTAGAGAAGTTCTCTCCGGATATTATACACGTCGCGACACCTTTCAATATTGGATTTTGTGGAGTTCATTATGCAAAGAAGTTAAATATTCCACTTGTAGGCTCCTATCATACAGATTTTGATTATTACCTACAGTTTTATGACTTGCAATTTTTATCTAATCCTTTGTGGTCCTATATGAGATGGTTTCATCGACCGTTTCAAAAGCTGTATGTTCCATCACTCGTGACAAAAAAACAACTTGAGAATAAAGGGTTTGGACAAATAGAAATATGGACTCACGGGGTAGACAGTGAGTTGTTTAATCCGTATTATGACAAAGTTGCCGTTCGTAAAAAGCATCACGTTTCTAGAAAGTTTATGCTAACGTACGTTGGGAGGTTAGCGCCGGAAAAAAACATAGAAATTCTTGTTGAAGTAGCGAAATCATTGCCAGCCCAGTGGAGTGAACAAATTCAATGGGTGATTGTAGGTGATGGACCTTCACGAAGTAAGATGGAGGAAGAGGCTCCAACAAATATGATTTTCACTGGGTTTTTAAGAGGAACTGATTTGGCTGAGGTATACGCAGCCTCAGATATTTTTGTCTTTCCTTCATCATCTGAAACTTTTGGAAATGTCATACTTGAATCGATGGCCAGTAGTACACCTGTAATTGCTGTAAAAGCTGGAGGAGTTCAGAATATTGTTCAAGAAGGCATGACTGGATATTTGTGTGAGCCTGGTAATAGTGGGGGTATAACAGAAGCGATTTTGCAGCTACTTGAAAATGACGGGAACCGTAATCGCATGGGAATGGAAGGACGAAAATATGCACTCTCCCAAAAATGGGATATTATTTTTGAAAGGCTTCTTTATAGCTATTCGACAGTATTAAAAGACCAGAACAAACAAAAATATGCATAGTAAAAAAGGAAGGGGCCAACCCTTCCTTTTTTAAAACTATTCTCCAATAAAATTAATAAACTCACTTCCAGTTAAGGTTAGGTTTTTAGGAACCTTGATATAGAGAAAATCATAGTTTACTGGCTTATCATCATTAAGGCTACTATCAAATTCCTCCGTAATTCCACCCCCTCTAAATTGGGAAATTACAATATTATTATGGAAACTATACAATTGAATTTCATATTGCGTGGGTGGATATGCAAGCAATTGATTATTTTCGATAGAAATGAAAGGACTTGGAATTTCACTATAAAAGTCATACCCGTTGTAGTTTGTATTTGCTACATAATAAATGACTTCGATAGTAGAGTCATTGGTGTCCTTTTTTTCATAAATGGTTAACATATTGACATTTTCAATTGTTTCGATATTGAGTTCGTTGCCGCTATAAGGAAGTGTCCATCGTTCTTTTTCTCTTATTGCTTCAACTTCTTTAATTCGACCAGAATCAATGGCTTCATGGACTTCTTGATAGGTTATATTCTTTGTCTCAGGTTTTTCAGAAACAAAGCTAGATGTAGGGATGAAATAATAAACAATCACGGACACTGTTAAAATACCAAAATAGATTCCTAAAAAAGCTTTAGTGTTTTTCGGACCAGAGAGTCTTTTTCGCATGTATACAAATAGCAAAACGATAATTGCTATAAATAGAATTAAAATAGGAAGTACTAATACACCAATAGATGACATTATTTCCGCACCTCCAAACGATTTGTTGCCAAAATAACAATCCAGATTAATAAGGCAGACGCTAAGACTATTTTAGCTGAGAAAAGAAGGATTGACGTTTCTTTAAAGAAAAAGGCTAAGGTAGAATAGGTGTTGAACGTTCTGACTTCAAATATCATCCATCCAATTAGTAATGCTGGGAGTAAAAATCCGAACAACTTGTTAATTTGGGTGAACATCCCAATTAGATATCCTATCATGGCAATCAGTAGCAAATATAAGGCTCCAGTATAAATCCCAATCAGGAGATCAGAGAAGGACATGAAAAAATGTTCAGCGATTATCTTATCGCCACCCTCTTTGAAAAATAAGATGACCCTTAATAGAATATCTGCAAAGGACGAGGTGATACTGGCAATGAATGCATAGACGATAAACATCCCAACTGTTGAAAGATGACTGCTCATTCTGTTCGTCACAAATGAAAAATCGATATAATGATAAGACTTTGTGGTTAATGTAATTGCTATAATGAAAGCCCAAAAAGCAGTAAAAATAAAGACTGTACTTCCTGAGTAGCTGTTAATGGATAAGTTTCCACCAAGCCCCATTTGACCTACTCCATTGAAAGAAAAAAGAAGGGCTATCGCTTGTACGCTTGCTAAGCTTATAAACGTCCCAAAATACGACTTTACTTTAAAAAGCACTTGTTTTTTTACGACTTCAGGAAGGTTAGTTTCGATCAAAGACATCATTTATACCTCCTTTGTTTTTTGCTGTTAGGTATACACAAAGGTCCTCTGTATCCACAGCTGAAAGCTCAATTCCTAGTTTTTTTGCCTCCAACCATGTAGCTTCTGGATATATATCCTTTACAACGGAATAGGTGTAATCATGGCCTAAGTCCTCTACGTAAATGACCTCCATACCTTTTGTTGTTTTTTCAATAGCACCTGTTTTTCCACGCAGTCCAACAGCATATCCTTTTAAATCATCAATTGTTTCATGAAGCGCAACTGTACCATTACGGATTAAGAGAATATTTTCTAAAATACTATCAATCTCATTCAATAAGTGGCTTGAAAATAGAATGGTTCTAGGGTGTGCGATGTAATCCTTTAATAATGCCTTATAAAAATCCTTCCGAATGGCCGCGTCCATACCGGTTGTCGGTTCATCGAAAATGGTTATTGCACAACGGGACGATAGGCCGATAATCATATTAAATGTACTTTTCATCCCTTTTGATAGATGATGGTGCAATTGCTTTGGATTAAAATCGAAATATTCAAAAAGGCGTTTTGCCAATTTCTTATCCCAGTTTGGATAAAAACGAGCACTTGCTTCCAATAATTCAGCTAAATTTAACCATGGTGGAAAAACCATATTATCATCTACGAAAATAAGATTGTTTGATATCCTCAAATTGTTAAACGGATCCTCTGAAAAAACACGAACTTCCCCTGAAGAAACAGGATAGAACCCGGCAATTGTTTTTAAAAGAGTTGTTTTTCCTGCTCCATTTCTTCCAATAATCCCCGTTATTGTATCAGGTTCAATTGTAAAATTCAGGTTATCAAGAGCTTTAGTGCTTCCATACAGTTTAGTTACCTGTTGAAAATCAATCGCGTTCATCCATATTCCCCCTTTGCTTTTCTTTTTCAGCCTTAATCATGTTCACTAATTCTTCTTCACTCACTCCTAAACGCTCTGACTCCATCACAAGCTCTGACACGAGAGATTTCATCGTTTGACTCTTCCTTTTCTCTAAAATAAATTGTTTAGCATTTGGCGTAACAAACATGCCCAAGCCTCGCTTTTTATATAGAATGTTTTCATCTGCAAGGAGATTAAGTCCCTTTGCTGCAGTTGCAGGATTAATATTGAACATCTCCGCAAGCTGATACTGGGAAAATACCTTCTGATCTTCTGTGAAAGCGCCACTTAGTATTTCAGTCTCAATCCATTCGGAAATCTGAACATAGATGGGTTTTGCGCCATCCTGCTTAAACATCATATAAACACCTCCTTAGGTGATTATGTACATTAGTGCATTAGTGATATAATGTACTATACTACAAAGTATGATGAATTTCCAGAATGTTTACTATAATTTTTAAAAATGTATATAATTAGGTGATAGAAGGCCGGTTTTAATGTCTTTTTTTAAAAATACATCTCAAGTCTTAGTTTCTTGTAATGTCTAGGTCCATAGTTAGAATAAATATCTTATAGTATAGTTAATTTGAGAAAAATACAGATTAATGAAATTTTTATAGTGGTACGTGAACTGAGGTTTATATGAATATCTGAATAGTGTTAAAGTTTTGGTGAAGAGGTCCTCATCGAGGTGATGAAGACCTGAACGGAGCTAGAGTTCCGGTGAAGAGGGAGACCTGGCCCAGCGCCGCGCGATTCCCGTTCATCGACGATATGAAAAGAAAAGCGGGCCCCAGTCCTGCACAAACTCGAGCCAACAAAACTCAAACACAGCATTACCAAAACACCAAATTTTTCCTCGAAGTTTTTTGAAACCAACGATAACTTTGGTTCGTATATACTAATAAGACAGAATGTTAGGAGTCGATTGTATGAATTCGATACTCGCTTTTATTGTTAAATCGTTTATTTCAGTGCCGACAACGGTTACTGTTTGGTTAATAAGCTTTTTTGCGTTAAATCAAACGTTCCTACTTTCGTCTGGCTATGCTTTATTAGGCGGAGGAATTGCCTATTTCGGCACGTCTGTCATAATGAAACAAGCCTTTTTACGGAAACATGGGCTAACGAGGAAGGAATATCAGTATATTGAGAGAAATTTAAAAGAAGCAAGAAAAAAACTTGCTAGACTAAATAAATCACTTTTTACCGTTCGTCACATTCCTTCATTAAAACAAAGAGTTGACCTGCATCGCGTCACGAAAAAAATCTACCGGCTATCCAAGAGTGAACCGAAACGATTCTATAAGGCAGAACGATTCTTTTTTTCGCATCTTGATTCAGTCGTGGAATTGACAGAGAAGTATGCTTTTCTTTCATCACAGCCAAAGAGAAATAGTGAACTTGAGCGCTCACTACATGAAACGCGTAGAGTACTAGAAGAATTAACACATACAATCGAGAAGGATTTACACAGAATGCTTTCGAATGATATAGAGGACTTGCATTTCGAAATAGATGTAGCCAAAAACTCAAATAAACAAGCACAAGATACCGCGTTTATTGATCAAAATAGGAGGTAATTGAGTATGAGTGAACAAAATTCTCCAAAGTATAAAGAGCCTTCGAATTTAATGGATGAATTACTAGCGAATCCATTTGATGAGAATAAAGATTCACAGGAAAACCCAATTGTTATTACACAGGAAGAAGAGAAAAAGCCTGTACGTTTAGTGGATGTGCTACCTGAGGAAAATAAAGAAAAAGCACTCCAACTTGCGAAACAAATAGATCCAACGAATCATCAAGCCATGATTTCGTACGGAACGCCTGCTCAAAATAAATTGCTTTCTTTTTCAAACACAATGCTTGAACATGTTCAAAAGAATGATGTAGGAGAAGTTGGACAAATTATCTCAGACCTTATGAAGCGTCTGGATGATATGAAGCCAGAGGAGTTAAATCCCGAAAAACGATCTGTGCTTGCACGCATGTTTGGGAAAATCTCAAATTCCGTACAAGAGGTACTTTCAAAATATCAAAAAACAGGTGCACAAATTGACCGAATCAGTGTAAAGCTTGATAGAAGTAAAAATGTTCTTCTCTCAGACATTGCTATTCTTGAAAAACTATACGACAACAATAAGGACTATTTTGATGCGTTAAACGTCTATATTGCAGCAGGAGAATTAAAGCTTGAAGAAATGCATCAAAAAGTAATACCAGAACTAAAAAAACAAGCGGAAGCAACAAATGATCAAATGAAGGTCCAGGAAGTAAACGACATGGTTCAATTTGCGGATCGTCTAGAAAAACGTGTACATGACTTAAAGCTAAGTAGGGAGATTACGATTCAAAGTGCACCGCAAATCCGCTTAATTCAAAACACAAACCAAGCACTAGTTGAAAAAATTCAATCATCAATCATGACTGCCATTCCATTGTGGAAAAACCAAGTGGCTATTGCCTTAACTCTAATTAGACAGCGTCATGCGGTTGAGGCACAAAAGCAAGTTTCTAAAACAACGAATGAACTTTTATTAAAAAATGCAGAAATGTTAAAGAGCAATACGCTTGAAACAGCAAGGGAAAATGAACGTGGTTTAGTTGATATAGAAACCTTAAAGAAAACGAAAGAGAATCTTATTTCTACCTTAGAAGAAACGTTACGAATTCAAGAAGAAGGAAGAAATAAGCGCCGTCAAGCTGAACTAGAGCTTGCTTCAATGGAAACAGAACTGCGTCAAAAATTATTAGATATTAGAACAGATTAACAAAGAAATAGGATAGCTACCGAAATGGTAACTATCCTATTTTTTTTATAATCCAAATAATTGAGGTAGAAACAATGAAAGTTGTGGAATAAACGCAACGAGTAATAATACTATAATTACCACTCCGAAATAAGGTAATAAAGTTGGAACTACTTCTTCTATTTTTACCTTTGCAACACTACATCCTACAAATAAAGCACTTCCTACCGGTGGAGTCATATTACCGATACAGAGTCCAAAACAGAGTAGCATTCCAAAATGAACTGGATCCATTCCGAAATTTTGTGCCACTGGTAAAAAGATTGGTGTGAAAATAAGAACTGCAGGTGTGATATCCATAAAGGTTCCTACAAGTAATAGGATAAAAATAATAATTAGGATAATCCCTATTTGATTTTCCGTAATGGAAAGTAGGGCACTACTAATTGCCTCGGGTAGCCTCATGTATGACATTACGAGTGAAAAGAGAGCTGACGCGGTAATTAAAAATAGAATCATCCCGGTAATCTCAATGGTTTCGGTGAATATTGTTGGCAAATCTTTTAGTTTAAAGCTTTTATAAATAATTGAAAGGATGACTGAATAGATCACCGCAACTGCAGCACCCTCTGTTGCTGTAAAAATACCAGCTACAATACCCCCGATAACAATGAAAATTAACAATAGGCTTGGAATTGCACTTACAATAATATAAAAAATATCCTTCGTGCTGGGTAACTCTGACACTGGATAATTGGCTTTTTTCGCCATGAAGTAAGCGACTACCATTACAGCCAAGCCCCATAATATCCCAGGGATATAACCAGCCATAAATAATGCAGCTACAGATGTACCCCCACTCACCAATGAATAGACAATAAGGACCGAACTAGGAGGAATAATTAACCCGGTTGGTGCAGAAGCGATATTCACCGCAGCTGAATAGGTCAGTTTGTAGCCTTGATTGGTTTGCATCGGTGTCATAATGCGGCCCATTGCAGCGGCAGACGCAACACTTGATCCAGAAATCGAGCCGAACAGCATATTGCCTACAGCGTTTGTGTGTGCCAAAGCACCTGGAAGTTTACCTACCAATACTTTAGCAAAGTTAACAAGTCGAAACGCAATTCCACCGTTATTCATAATAATTCCTGATAAAACAAATAGGGGAATCGCTAACATGGTAAAGTTATCAATACCTGTAACCATCCGTTGTGCCGAAGTTAAAATAGCAACATCAAAGGGAAGTATCAGCAAAAAGGTAAACACTGAACTCAAGATGATTGAAATCGCAATTGGTACACCAAATAATAAGAGAAGAAAAAAAGTGGCAAAAAGTATGACTCCTGCAATTGTTTCCATTAAAGGATCACCTCTCTTTTTCTGTCCTTATAAGATAACAAGCTGTGAATCTGATAAAGAATAATGCAAACTCCGCTAACGAGAATCGCTGCATAGACGACACCCATGGAAAGTCCAGTGGCAGCTGCTGTTTGTGCAGATGTAAGCATGACAATTCTAATTCCACCATAAACCATTAAAATCGTGGCGGTTAACAGAATAATAATATCCGTGATGAATTCAAACTGTATTTGTACTTTTGGATTGAATTTTTCTCTAATAAATAGAATTCCGATATGCTTTTTTGCTCCAAATACGTAAGCTGCTGACATCAATCCAAACCAAATTAGCATATATCGTGTTAATTCCTCTGTACCTGGGGAGGAGATGTTAAATACGTATCTCGATAAGACTTGCCATGTTGACAGGACTACCATCGAGACTAGCAGTAAACTAGAGAAGATGATCAACACCTTGTCCAGAAGCTGTTTCACTTTATTCATTTGACGAATTCCCCTTTATTAATTGGTAAATGTCTTTTGTTTCTTCATCTTTTGCATAGGCTTCGTGCAGCGGTTTTACAGCACTGATAAAGGAGGTTTTATCAACCTCAATAAATTGAACCCCCATTTTTGTTTTAGCGATTTCTGTCTGTTCTGTAATAGCCTTCATCCAAACATCTTCATGATAAATGGTAGATTCTTTCGCCGCCTCCTGGATGATTTTTTTTTCATCAGCTGATAATTTATTAAAACGTTTTGCATTCATTACGAGCATATCAGGCACGATTTGATGCCCTGTATACATATAGTACTTTGCAACTTCACCGTGGTTATTACCGACTAGGGCGGTTTCATTATTTTCAGCAGCATCAATTACGCCTGATTGGAGGGCAGTGTACACTTCACCATATGCCATAGGAGTGGGGAGTCCACCAAATGCTTCAATCATATTTACACTGGTTTGGCTTGGTTGAACCCTTGTTTTTAAACCAGCAACATCAGCAACTGTATGTACCTCCCGATTCTTTGTATACAGGTTACGTATTCCAGCGTTGTAGTAGGTTAAGCCAATAAAACCAATGTCTTCAGTTTTGTAATAAATCTCATTGGTAATGTTTTCATCATTCATTTTTTTCTCAAACTCTTCGTAGCTCTCAAATAGGTATGGCAAACTAAAAATCGAATAGTCTGATTCAAATCCTTCTAAGGCACTTGCACTGGCTTTGGCCACATCAACAGCACCTGATTGTGTTAACTCAAGTACTTCACGCTCACTTCCTAGTTGGCCATTCGCATAGATCTCTACTTTCATTTTATTGTTAGATTTTTCTTCAACTAATCGTCCAAATTCAACTAGCGATAGGTGAACAGGGTGATCTAGGGTTTGATTATGAGCCAGCTTGAATTCTGTTACACCAGCCTCGCCGGTGTTGCATCCGGATAATAAAAATACATTGACTATACCGAATAGGATAAGGGCCATTATTCTCATATTTTTTCCTCCTGTAATAAAAAAAATCGACGAGTACTCTTATATTTTGTGTTGATTTACCAAACTTATCCGGATGAATGGAGTATTTGCGAGGTCAAAATGAAAAAGGGTACCATTCAATAAGTACCCTTTTTTCGAACATCTATTATGAGGTTTTGATTTCTTTATGATCAAGCAATTCTTCTTTTTTACTAAATTGGCTAATCGTAAGCCCTAATACTGAACCAATGAGTGCAGGAACAACCCATTCTAAACCAACAGCTGCGAGTGGTAACGTATCTTTCAATGACTGAAGAGGTCCGAGGTCAAGCCCAAATGCATTTAATCCACTAAGTAGTGCAAATACACCTGTAAATAACATCGCTGACCCATATACGGCCTTCACATTTTTGAAATAGCGACTAAAGAAAGTTAATACGACTAACACAATGAGTAGCGGGTAAGTCATTACTAAGAATGGGACCGATACTTTTAAGATTTGTGCTAAACCTAAATTTGAAAGGGTAAACCCGACCAACGTAACTAGAAGGACAACGGTTTTATAACTAACCTTTGGCATTAAGTTTGAAAAATACTGGCCACAAGCGGTTGTTAATCCAACAACTGTTGTAAAGCAGGCTAAGGTAAAGATAATGCCAAGAAACACAGTTCCACCTTGCCCAAATAATAGGGTTGCAGCAGAAGATAAGATACCTGTACCGTCATCAAATGTCCCGTGGCTCGCCATTTTTGCACCAATTAATCCAATTCCAATATAGATAGCCGATAGAAGAATACCTGCAATGATTCCAGCTCTAAACGTATATCTTGTTAATTGAGATCGGTTATTGATACCTCTTTTTTGAATAGCGTTTAAAATTACAATTCCGAAGGCTAATGATGCTAATGCATCCATCGTATTATAGCCTTCTAGGAAACCGGTGAAAAAGGCACCTGATTGATAGGCTTTTGTAGGATTCAGGAAAGGTGTATCGATTTTGAATAACCCTACAATGATTAAAGTTACAATTGCAACTACTAGAGTTGGAGCAATGATCCGGCCCATATATTGTTCCATTTTAGTTGGATTTAGGCTGATAAAATACACAATTCCAAAGAAAATAGCTGAGAACAGCAATAGAATAAGGGCGCTATTAGTTGATTCACTTAGAAATGGTGTAATTCCCATTTCGAACGCAACATTCGCATTTCTCGGAATTGCAAGGAACGGTCCAATACACAGATAAACAGCCACCATAAAAGCTGTACTAAACACGGGGTGAACACGATTACCCATTGCTTGTGCTCCGCCTTTTACAAGAGAAACTGCAAAGATAACAAGAACCGGTAACCCAACACCTGTTACAATAAACCCAAGCATGCCAGTCCAAAAACTTGTACCAGCTCCAGCACCTAAAAATGGTGGGAAAATCAAATTACCAGCACCAAAAAACATCGAAAACAACATAAACCCAATAAACAAAGTGTCTAACTTCTTCACATCAAATCTCTCCTTAATTGTTATTTTAAAATAGGGACGAAGGGACAGGTCCGTTGTCCCAAGACAAAATAAAAAACCTCGCCCCTAAAAAAGGGACGAGGTTAACTCGCGATACCACCCAAATTCCGCAGCCAACATAGACTACGACACTCACTAACGTACAATCATACGTGTTCCTTGTAACGGCGGACTCCCGTCAAAGCTTACTTATTTCAGCTTTGCACCTCAGAGATGATTTTCGGATAGAATCTGAACATCGACTTTCAGCAACTGTCGACTCTCTGGGGATCAGACTTCCTATCGTACTCTTTCTCGTCATCGATTTTTAATATATTGGTATATTATCAGAAGAAAAATTACCAGTCAACAAATTTTTTGATAGTTTATATAATTTTGTATTGGAAAAGGTTTACATGAAGGTCTCAACTAAGTAATCAGTTGCACGTAATTAAAAAGAGATGGTGGTGGAGAATAAGGTGGGACAAGGCACCTGTGCCTTGTCCCATTAAATCAGTTCGCTTTCAATTTCTTTTTTACAAGTAAGGACATTTTCTATGATTTGTTTGATGAAGTCTTCGGTGATTCGGTATTTCGGGACACTGACACTAAAAGCACCATGGTTTTTACCGTCCACTGTTATACTTGCCCCGACACAAAATATATCTGCCTCGTGTTCTTCATTATCAAAAGAGTATCCTCGTTCACGGATGTTGTTTATTTCAATCATAAAGTCCTCTTTAGTTGTTAGTGTATTTTCTGTCTTTTTTTCTAACGTAATGCTATTTAAATAACTTTCTATTTGTTGATCATTTTGGTCGGCAAGGATTGCTTTTCCCATTGCCGAACAATAAAGGGGTATCGCTTTGCCAACACGAGAATATAAAGAGATAGGATTGAAGCTTTCTAGTTTGGTTATATAAACAATGCTTGCTTGGTCAAGAATTCCAAGATGTACAGTTTCAGTCGTTTGTTTTCTAAGTTTTTCTAGGTATGGCTTTGCGATATCCTTAATATCCGTTTGATTTAACGCTTTGTTTGCATATTTAATAATAGATTTTCCTAGACGGAATTTTTTTGTTTCCTCATCCTTTTGGACATAACCAATTAATTGTAGCGTGTCTAAAATTTTTAATGCGGTGGAACTTGTTAATTCTGTTTCTTTTGCTATTTGTTGAAGAGTTTGAGATTTATCAGTAGTAGACAGGAATTTTAAAATTGTATCAGCTTTAATCAGCACGGTTCCATACGGTTGCTTCTTATCAGTCAAGGTAATCACTCACTTTATAAAATTTTCTAAAAAATTAACAATCTATCGGTTGAAATCCCTTACACGATTATATATAATAGCCTTATAGTTTCCATATAATAAATTTAATTTCCAAATAGGAAATAGTCAAGGGGTTTTGGAGGCAATTATGAAGAAATTAAATGTACTCTCAAAAATCGCGGATTGCGGCGTAGTCGCAGTTGTCCGAGCAGACACAAAAGAAGAAGCAGTAAAAATCTCAGAAAGTTGTGTAGAGGGTGGAATTATAGGAATCGAGGTGACCTTTACAGTCGATGGTGCTGACGAGGTTATTAAGGAACTTGCTTCCATCTACAAAAATAGTGAAGTTGTAATCGGGGCTGGAACAGTACTGGATTCAACAACTGCACGAATTGCTATTTTAGCAGGAGCACAATTTGTTGTAAGTCCAAGTTTTGATGAAGAAACGGCTAAGCTATGTAATTTATATCAAGTTCCTTATATGCCAGGATGCTTGACAATTACGGAAATGAAACGTGCACTTGAAGCTGGTGCAGATATTATTAAGCTCTTTCCAGGAAATGCCTTCGGACCGGATTTTGTGAAAGCGGTTAAAGCACCACTTCCACAGGTGAACATCATGCCAACGGGTGGTGTAAGTCTGGATAACATTGATCAATGGATTAAAAATGGCTGTGTTGCAGTTGGTGTGGGTGGTAATTTGGTTGCACCTGCAAAAACAGGAGACTTCGCTAGCATAACGAAATATGCAGCACAATATGTTGCTAAAGTTAAAGAAGCAAGAGGGGCGTAAAACCATGAAAAAGAAGATTGTTGCATTCGGAGAGCCTTTACTTCGCTTATCAACTAACATGGGTGAACGCCTTTTACAAGCAAATCAATTAACCCTAAATTACGGTGGTGCAGAGGCAAATGTTGGAGCATCCCTTTCTCGTTTTGGGTACGATGTTTATTTTATTGGTAAAGTACCAAATAATTCACTCGGATACGCGTATGAGAGACATTTGCAATCGTTTGGTGTCCAAACCGATTATCTCCTTAAAGGTGGTGAGCGACTAGGTACATACTACTTGGAAACAGGTATAGGAGAGAGAAGTGCGCAAGTCATCTATGACCGAAAAGGTTCAAGTTTTTCACAACTTACTCCTAATGAAGTGGATTTCGAAGATATTTTGCAAAATGCGGACCTTTTTCATGTCACAGGAATCACACCTGCCCTTTCACCGGTCCTACAGGAATTAACATTACAAGGATTAAAAGTAGCGAAGGAAATAGGTGTGAAAACTAGTTTTGATTTCAATTACCGTGCAAAGTTGTGGAGCCTTCAGGAAGCTCGTGATGCAATTCAACCTTTTTTACCATATGTAGATATTTGCTCATGTGGGGAATTGGATGCACTCAACCTGTTAGGAATTGAAGAAGCAGATGCTTCGTTGGATCATTCTCAAAAACTCACTTTCTATTATGAAAGAATTAGTGAAATGTATCCTAACATCAAGTATTTGTATTCCACTTTTAGAGAGGTATATTCAGCTTCACATAACAGTTTACAAGGGAATTTATTTGTAAATGGGAAGTTGTATCAATCAAAGGTACATGATATCAATCCAATCGTTGACCGAGTTGGAGGTGGGGATGCTTATGCCTCTGGAATTCTCTTTGGAATTTTAGAAGGTAAGGAACCGGAGCAAATTGTCAGCTTTGGAACAGCTGCATCCGCATTAAAACATACTGTTCATGGAGATAGTAATGTCTTTTCGGAAGAAGATATCCTGGCATTTGCTAAAAATGCAACGGGTCAAATCGTCCGATAAGATATTCAAATATTAAATATTACTTTTAGGAGGAATATGAAATGGAAACAAAAATTGAAACACGTTATGCAAATCATCCCGAGGAAATTAAGCGATTCAATACAGATGAATTAAGGAACCAATTCTTGGTAGAAACCATTTTTGAACCAGGAGAGGTTAAATTAACATATACACATAATGACCGTATGATTTTTGGTGGAGTAACTCCGACTGACAAAGAATTAACGATTAAACTTGATAAAGAATTAGGGGTAGAGTATTTCTTAGAGCGCCGTGAATTAGGAATTATTAACATTGGTGGCGAAGGAATGGTTATTCTTGATGGCGAAGAATATAACATGGTTCGTCGAGATGGACTTTATGTAGGTAAAGGAACGAAGGAAGTTTTATTCACTTCTAAGGATCCTAACAATCCAGCAAAGTTTTATATCAATTCAGCACCAGCCCACCACAAGTATCCAACTGTGAAAATTGACATTAATGAAATTAAGCCTTTAGAAGCAGGAGAGCCTGGAACTCTAAACGAGCGTAAAATTTATCAATATGTACATCCAAATGTATGTGAAAGTAACCAACTTCAAATGGGACTAACAATGCTTTCTCCTGGTAGCGTATGGAACACTATGCCGTGTCATACACATGAGCGCAGAATGGAAGTTTACCTGTACTTTGATATGGAACCAGAAACTCGTGTATTCCACTTCATGGGTCAACCAGAGGAAACTAGACATCTTGTTATGAAAAATGAGCAAGCAGCTATTTCACCAAGCTGGTCCATCCACACAGGTACTGCAACAAGCAACTATACATTCATCTGGGGTATGTGTGGAGAAAACATCACATACACGGACATGGATGTTGTACCAATGGAAAAATTACGATAAAAAATTGGAGGACTATCAAAAATGACAACTCAATTGTCTGATTTCTCATTAGACTTTTTCTCATTAACTGGGAAGGTTGCCATCGTAACTGGTGGTGCTACTGGTCTGGGTCAAGGCTTTGCGGTTGCGTTAGCGAAAGCTGGAGCAGACCTCTTCATAACAACTCATGGCACTAGTTGGGATGAAACAAGAGAATTAATCGAAAAAGAAGGACGTCGTGTCGAATTTTTCCAAACAGATTTATCTAAACGTGAAAATGCAAAAGAAGTAGTTTCAGCATGTGTAAAAGCATTTGGAAAAGTTGATATTTTAGTAAATAACGCAGGTACAATCCGTCGTTCTCCAATTCTTGAGTACAAGGATGAGGACTGGGATGCGGTTATTGATCTTAACCTAAACTCTCTTTACTTTTTAAGCCAAGAGGCTGCAAAAGTAATGGTTGAACAAAAGAGTGGAAAAATTATCAACGTGGCTTCTATGCTTTCATTCCAGGGTGGTAAATTTGTTCCGCCGTATACAGCAAGTAAGCATGCTGTACACGGACTTACAAAATCATTTGCTAATGAACTTGCTGAATATGGAGTTCAAACAAATGCAATTGCACCTGGATATGTAGCAACAAATAACACAACACAAATTCGTGCAGATGAAAAGCGTAATGCAGAAATCCTATCACGTATTCCTGCTGCACGCTGGGCAAGCCCGTCAGACCTGATGGGAACAGTCGTATTTTTAGCAAGCCGTGCATCAGATTATGTGAACGGTCATACACTTGCAGTAGACGGTGGCTGGCTGGCACGATAAAATAAAAAGCTGATTCGCTTTAAAAGCGCTTCAGCTTTTTTTAAACCAAATTCCTCCTTCTCCACTTTAGGAGAGGGAGGAATTTGGTTTAAATATTAATCTCGAGTTCCGAAATAAATATAGAAAGACTCATTAAAGGTGTTGGCGAGAATGGAAAAGACAAAAGAAACTATTAAAATGACATCTTTGTTCGCATTTTTTATACCCTTAGGATTGTCTGCAAGTCTTGTGACCTTATCTCATATTATCATCAATGGTACGTTAGTAAGGGCGGATAATTCTGAGTTTGTTTTAGCAAGTTATGCAATTGCAATGAGTTTGTTTGGAATTACAGAACGACTAGGAAATTTACTCCGGCAAACGTGTTCTGCACTTGTAAGAGATAAAACTTCATATCAATTAATGGTGCGTTTTTCCTTTTACCTTATATTTGGCTTAATGGTGGTTGCTATTTTTGTTGCCTATACACCTGTTGGAGATTTTATATTTGCCAAAGTATTTGGTGCTAATGCGAATATGGTGGGTGAAATTAAGTCCATTTATCAGGTTCTAATTTTTGTTACAATTTTTTCCGCAGCACGTTGTGTTGCCCAAGGAGTCATTATTTTTAACAGACAAACGAAATGGTTAACAATCGGAATGGCCATTAGGATCACTGCTATGTACGCATTGTCTTTATACTTTATTAAGAGTGGTCAGATATCTGGGACAACTGGAGCAATTATCTTTTTACTAGGAATGATGATTGAAAGTTTGGTTAGTATTATCGAAGCGAGAAAATTGGTTCGAAAAATGCCCGATAAGAATGAGGAACTACGGATAGAATCGAAGAAAAGTATATTTAAGTTTTATAGTCCACTTATGTATTCTTCGGTAATTGTCGTTATGATTGGACCTGCAATTAATATTTATTTAGGTAAAACAGATGATATCGAGCTAGCCATTGCAAGCTATGCGATTGCGCTAAGCGTGACTCAGTTGATTTTAAGTTTTTTTACCTTTACCCATCAAATTGTCATTAACTTTTATAGTGAACATAACGGTATCGTGACAAAATTTTTATTCACCATAGGATTTATACCGTTTATTATAATCGCAATATTAACAACTACCCCATTTGGTGAATTATTCTTAGCGAATATAATGGGGGTCGAGGGTCGATTATTAGATGCTAGTATGCAAGTATTGAGAGCTACTATGTTAATGGCATTAGTATTTCCATTTGTCGATTATTTTAATGGATTATTGATGGTCTATAAGCAAACAAAAATCACGGTTTTTTCTCAGTCCGCAAATTTCATTGTTACATTGCTAGCGTTAATTATCGGAGTAAATCTAGCGTCTCAATGGAACGGAATAATCGGTGGAATAGGAACCTCACTTGGACTACTAGCTGAATTAATCGTTGTAAGGATTTTTATTAGCTCGATAGAACGTAAAGAAGGAAAAGTGAATATTTTTTCATTAAAAAGACTTTTAAAAGTTAGAAAAAATCACAGCCTGTAAAGTATAGGGTGATTCACGATTCTATTGATGGTACTTTTTGCACTTTAACAAAAAGATGGTTAGAATAAAAACGAGTCAAAGTAAAAGTGAACAGATTAAGGAAGGTACATAAAATGTCAAAATGGTCTCAATTAGAAGAAATGAAACCTTTTATACAGAAAATCTGGCAAGAGTCAGGCTTTGAAACACCAACAAACATTCAAGAAAAGGCGATTCCCGCAATACTGGAAGGTAAGGATGTCATTTGCGAATCTCCGACGGGAACTGGTAAGACCCTTGCTTACTTGCTACCAGCTATCCAAAAGCTTGACGAAACAAAAAATGGTATTCAAATCGTCATTCTAGCCCCATCTCGCGAACTTGTTATGCAGATCCTTGATGAGGTCAAAAAGTGGACGAAAGGTACTAATATTGTAAGTAGTGCTTTTATTGGTGGGGCAAACATCAAAAAACAAGTGGAGAAGCTTAAAGATAAGCCACAAATCGTCATTGGTACAACAGGTCGTATTGTAGAACTTATTAAATTGAAAAAAATGAAAATGCATGAAGTGTCAACCGTAATCGTAGATGAGGCAGACCAGCTCGTTTCAAATGAACATCTATCCAATGTTCAAAGCATCATTAAGTCGACATTGCGGGATCGCCAAACCCTCTTTTTCTCGGCAACAATTTCTGAGCAAACTGAAAAAGTGGCGAAGTCCCTAATGAGCGATGCGGAGCTCATCCGAGTACAACAAACCCTTGATCAGGAAAACACATCTCACATTTACTTCCTCTGTGAGCAACGGGATAAAATTGATGTGTTGCGCAAGATAATGGTTACAGAGCCGGAGAAGGCCATTGCATTTATAAAGAGCCTAGAGAAAGTGGAAGAACTAGAGGCGAAGTTAACCTATAATCATATCGGAGTGGCAGTGCTTGCTGGAGAGGCGAAAAAACTTGAGCGGCAGCAATCGTTGAAAAACTTTCGTGAGGGTAAAATTCCATTGTTACTAACGACAGATGTGGCCGCAAGAGGGTTAGACATTCAAGACGTAACATATGTGATTCATTTTGACTTTCCGAAAACAACCAGTCAATATGTACACCGCTCGGGCCGTACAGGTCGAATGGGTAAAAAGGGTGTTGTTATTTCAATCGTTAATGCACGTGAGGAGAGCTTCGTTAAAAAAATGGGGCATGATCTAGGGATTACGTTCACCAAAAAGGATTTTTATAAAGGTGAAATTGTGGATGCTCGTGAAGAGAAAAAAGTAATATCAAAAAAGACAAAAGCCAAAAAAAAATAACAAGAATAAATAGTAAAGTTAAAATAGTAAAGTTATTTAACCAAATTGCCTAGAAAAGAACTCTTTCTAGGCGATTTTTTTATTTCGTTGAATAGAACCTTTGAAAAATAGTGGATACCTAAGTTTTCACGTTCATATTACCATTCTTCACTTTATGTCAGATACCTTCACTAAGAGTATGAGTTTGGAACGGGGTTATCCAAATATCCCTAAGTAAATGTATAACATTTCCTATATAGGAAAATAGTATAAAGAAACAATAGCAGGAGAAGTATCTTGCACCTTTACTTCATTTAGAGTTAAAACACACCTTTAGGGAGTTTTTCAATGAATGGATAAGAACAAAGTGAGTGGCATCCAGCTTTTCTATTTAATGACTGGTTATGTATTGGGTACTGCACTTATTTTGGGAGTAGGCGTCGAAGTAAAGCAGGATGTATGGTTATTTTTATTAATAGGTACAGTAGGTGGACTTTTTCTTATGGCCATCTATACCCAATTATCAACCTATTATCCGGGCGATTCGTTAGTCCAGATTCTCCAGAAAGTGGTCGGTAGGTATCTCTCATACCCCATCATAATGTTATATATTTTTCATTTTACGTATTCAGCAGCAAGAGGATCTAGGGAATTAGGAGACCTAATCGTTTCTACTATCTTAACAGAAACTCCAATCAGTATTGTAATCGGTAGTTTTATGGTGTTAATGATCTATTGCCTTGGAGGTGGGTTGGAGACGTTAGGGCGGATGGCGGAAATGTTGTTTCCAGTTTATATTTTTTCTCTTATTCTAATTTGGATTCTATTGTTTACTGTTGATCAATTTAGCCTAGGAAATCTAACTCCTATATTAGGGCAGGGTGTTTCTCCATTTTTAAAAAGAGCAATTCCGAACTCAATAAACTTTCCTTTTGGGGAGACAATCGTGATTATGATGTTTTTTCCACTTCTAAGCAATAAACAAAATCTAAGAAAAGTAGGTATATTCAGTATCCTGCTTGGTGGATTACTATTAGCTATCAATTCGATTATGGTTTTATCCGTTATTGGTCCGGAGATTTATAATGTAAATATTTTTAACTTCCTAGCAGCAGTACAATTAGTTTCTGTTGCTGATTTTCTCGAGCGATTTGATGCTCTTGTTATTTTAATGATGGTAGCAGGCGTATTTTTTAAAGTGGGTGCTTTTATGTTAGCAGCTGCATTTGCAGTGGTTCAATTATTAAAATTAAAACAGTTTCGTTCAGTGCTAATTGCACTTGCAACGATTATTACCCCCCTATCACTTGTGAGTGCAACAAGCTATATTGAACACTTAGAAATAGGTTTTCGGTTTTATATACCTTATGTACATACTATCTTGCAAATTATCATACCAATCTTGTTGTTATCTATCGCTTTTATCCGTAAAAAACGAGAGCAAAGAGGACGTCCCCAGTAATGGAAGGTGTGTGTCGTGAGAGGTTATAGGCGGTTACAAAAAGAATACTCAAATAAAAATGGTAAGCAACAAGACGTTTTACCAGAGAAAAAAGAAGAACCAGGAAATCCAGAAGAGGAAGGGAATGCGGTAAAAAAAGAAAAAACATTGTTGTCAGGTAATTTAAAAGAGGATGGGGATCGGATAAAGAGCCTTTTTAAAGGGGCGACCGATTTTACTTATCGGAGAATTAAAATTACTAATTCGACTCACGCCATGATTTTATATCTGGATGGATTGGTTGATATTGAGAAGATTGAATTACATGTGATTCACCCTTTGTTACATATAGATTTTGCAAAGGCTAATAACACGGAACTAAGTATAGAGTATATCTTTGATAAATTAAGCTCAGCAAATTTAAATCAAGACAATAGACTTCAGTCAACAATTGATCAAATTTTAGCTGGTAATACAGTACTTCTTATCGATGGAATTGATAAAGCCATTATTATTAGTGAACAAAAATGGGAGCAACGTTCTGTTAAAGAGCCTCTATCCGAAGCGGTTGTTATAGGTCCAAGAGAAGGGTTCACGGAAAATATTGAAACAAACATTAGTATGGTGAGAAGAAGGCTAAAAACGACAAAGCTAAAGTTTGAATCGATGCAAATCGGAAAGATGTCAAATACTATGGTAGTCATTACCTACCTTGAAAATATTGCACAAAAGTCGATTATAGAGGAAGTTCGTAATAGGCTAAATCAAATAGATATCGACTCAATCGAGGACAGTGGTTACATTGTTGAATTTATTGAGGACAATCCTTATTCTGTGTTTCCACAGGTGTTACAAACTGAACGGCCTGACAGGGTTGTAGGGAATCTACTTGAGGGAAGAGTCGGAATAATTGTTGAAAATAGCCCATTTGTTCTTATAGTTCCCGTTACTTTTTTTCAGATGATGAACTCACCTGAAGATTACTACGGAAGATTCATCATGTCATCTTTCATTCGGTTTATCCGGTATTTATTTTTATTTGTTGCATTGTTATTTCCATCTATCTATATTGCAGTAACAACTTTTCACCAAGAATTGTTGCCAACAAATCTTTTATTTAGTGTTGCGGCTTCAAGGGACAAGGTGCCTTTTCCTGCAGTTGTAGAGGTCTTATTGATGGAAATAACCTTTGAAGCTTTACGTGAGGCGGGTCTTCGATTACCAAGACCAATCGGATCAACAGTAAGCATAGTAGGGGCTTTAGTAATTGGGCAAGCAGCAGTGGAAGCAGGGATTGTTTCAGCTCCGCTTGTAATCGTTGTATCAACAACAGGAATAGCCTCTTTTATGTTCCCAAATTATCCACTGACAGGAGCAATTCGACTCCTGCGTTTTATCATGATTTTTCTCGCCGGAACATTAGGTTTTTATGGGATTTTACTTGGTGTCTTCTTTATATTGGGCCATCTAGTACAACTTCGTTCCTTTGGTGTTCCATATCTTGCACCGATGGCCCCATTTAACTTTAACAATATGAAGGATATATTCGTTCGTGTTCCTTGGTGGAAGATGGACGAACGCCCAGAACAAACCGGAAAACGAAATATAAAGCGGGTAGGTATTCGCCAACGGAAATACTGAATCAGTACAAAAGGACGGGAAATGTGTACATGAAAAAGCTGAGATTGCTTCTGATTTTAGTAGTCACCATGAATGTATTAACAGGCTGTTGGGATCGCTTAGAGGTAAATGACATAGCCGTTGTTACTGCAATCGGATTAGATCTCATTAAAGATGATAAAATTCGCTTGTCACTACAGGTGGCAATTCCATCAGCACTGGGACCAACCGGTGCTAGTGGAACTGGTAGTAGCGATGGAAAAAGTACGTATATTATATCCGAGACTGGAGAAACACTTTCAGAGGCTTACCGAAATTTACAATTGAAAATTTCAAGACGTATTTTCTTTTCACAAAGCAGGGTTTTATTAATCGGAGAAGAAATGGCTAAAAAAGGCGTGAGTAATATTATTGATTTTCATTCGAGATATCACGAACCCCGTATTAACAGTTTTGTCATGCTGACAAAAGGAGAGGCTGCGGAATTCATCAAAACCATGCCAAAGCTAGAAAGTGTTTCTGCTGAAGAAACAAAGGAACTCATTAAATTAAGTGCTGGATTAACAGTTTATGTAAGAGACTTTTTGAGCATGCTGCTTATGGATGGAATGGAGCCATTTGCGCCTGAACTCACACTCACACCATTAGAAGTTGGAGATAAGAACGGGAAAGAGGAAGGACAGGCTGTTAATGGGACGGCAGTATTTAAAGATGATAAGCTGGTAGGATGGCTAGACAAATCCACAACTCGTGGATTATTATGGATCCGCAATGAAATGGAAAAAGGGGTTATTACAGTCAAAGTCCCAGAGGAAGACGGAGATGGAAATATTAGTATTGATATTGTTCAAACTGAAGTGAAGATTAACCCGCAAATGAAAAATGGTAAATTAGCAATAACAATTAATGTTAATGCAAATATGAATGTTATGGAAAATGACTCAACATTAAATTTAGATGATTCCAAGATACTTGAAGACCTCCAAAGTAAAGTTGAATCTGAAATTAGTGATAGAATCCAAAGTGTTATAGATATTGTGCAGAAGGAATACCAATCTGATATTTTTGGCTTTGGTCAAGCTATTTATAAAAAGTATCCCAAACAATGGAACTCAATCTATAGAGAAAACTGGGAAGAGGAATTTTCACAACTAACGGTAGACATTAAGCCAACGGTTTCCATCAAAAGAATCGGCTTAAGTAAGCAATCAAATGAAATTTAAAAGGAATTATGAAAATGGCTAAAATAATTTTAGTAATACTTCTATTTTTTTCAGTCTTTTTCTGGGAAGCACGAAAGCTTGTAAAGAAAAAGGAAATGATTGAGCTAGCTGTTTTTTCATTTTTGATTCTCATTGGATTGGCATTGAGTATTGCAGCAGTCATACAATCATTAATCTAAAACCACAAAGCATAGCAGATTACCTACTTATTATTATTGATAATCATGAAGTTCCCCTCCTATAATTAAACTGACAACGTTTACACAAAATGGTGGGGGGATGAGCTTGACTACGAAAGTAAAATTTGGAATCGTTGGATCGGGGCATATAGCGAATACACATATCAAGAGTATTTTAGAAACGGAAAATGCAGAAGTAATTGCAATTTACTCTCGGAATAAAGAAACTGTTCATAGGTTAGGAGATACGTATAATCTTAAGGCATTTACAGATTATCAAGAATTTTTAACTTCCTCAGGAATTGATGCTGTTTGTATAGTCACACCTCATGGAACACATGCCGAACTTGGGATAATTGCTGCAAATGCGGGGAAACATGTTGTTGTGGAAAAACCTATTGATGTTTCCATTGAGAGTACGAATAAACTGATTGAAGTATGTGAAACAGCAGGTGTTACCTTAAGTTGCATCTTTCAGCATCGGTTTAATGATGCAACGCGCAATCTGAAAGAAGCTGCTGACAATGGTGAACTTGGACAATTGAACTTTGGTGCAGCTAGAACAACCATTTTTCGTTCACAAGAGTATTATGATAGTGGCAAGTGGCGTGGAACTTGGGAGATGGATGGAGGGGGACCTCTCATAAATCAAGGCATTCATTATATCGATTTACTTCTTTATATCATGGGCCCGGTTGAGGAGGTTCACGCATATTGCGCTACAAGGACACATGAGCGAATAGAGGTTGAAGATATAGGAGTTGCAACTGTGAAATTCAAGTCGGGTGCACTCGGATTAATTGAGGCAAATACGACAGCATATCCTGGATATTCTTCAACTCTTGATATATTTGGATCAGATGGAAGTGTCGTTATCGAAAATGGTAATATAAAGGCTTGGAATTTTAAAAGTGGCTTGCAAAAGAGGGAAGAAAAGAACGTATCCACAAATTTAACATCCTTTATCAGACAATATGAAGATATTGTTCAAGCAATAACAGCTAATCGTAGACCTCTAGTTACTGGATTGGAAGCAAAAAAATCACTTCAATTGGTGCTAGCCATGTATCAATCTGCACGAGAAGGAAGACCGATTCAACTGTAGCTAATGGGTTAATCGTTCGAAAAACCCTACCAAATAAGGGCGTTTCCGTAAGAGTCATTTTCAATGATTTTCGGAAAGGCTCTTTTTTAACACTTTTCATTCTTCTGAGAAATTGCACAAAATTTTAATAGCAAGTCTTTTGTTTGGGAGGTATACTAAATATATAAATATACTAGAATGCATATAAAATAGGGGGAAAGAAGATGTTTCTATTAACTAGAAAAAAAGAAGAAATCAATAAAGAGGAAGCGTTTTCAAATTATTTGGTAGAAGAACTACAAAAAGTTTATAAACAAAATGAAAACTATGATGGCTTGTCAAAGGATGTTCCATATTTATCAGGCGATAGTGAAATAGAGGTATGGATTAATAAGCTATTAGAACTAAAAAACGCTCAAATTAGGGAACAATTCCTCAAAAACATTGAAATTATGGAGTTTGTTACGCAAATGGATTATGTGAAGGATATGGTGGACTATATTTCTATTCAAAAATCATCCATGGATGACGTGGCAGCTAGTAGTGAGGAAATGAGTGCTTCAATTGAACAAATTTCTGATTTCGTTCAGAATTCTTTAATCACAACAAATGAAACAATCTCTATTTCAACAAATTCTCTTGATACAATCAATGATTCTTTTAAGTATATCAATGAATCTTTTGAGGAGATAAAGGCTGTTCAAGACAAAATGCAGAACGTTGTAGAAGTCACAAAGGAAATCGAAAATGTCGTGAACATTATTAATAATGTAGCGGGGCAAACCAATCTGTTAGCTTTAAATGCTAGTATTGAAGCTGCAAGATCTGGAGAGGCCGGTCGAGGTTTTTCTGTTGTGGCAACGGAAATAAAAAAATTAGCTGACAATACCAAACAATCGGCTAACTATATAAAAGACATGGTAACGAAACTAAGAGGAGAGATTGGAGCATCAGAAGAAACAATTACTGGTGCAGTTACAGTTTTTACTAAGGGTAAAGAACAAATTAATCAGGCTGTACTTTCAATGAATCAATTGGAGCAGTCATTAGGAAGTATTTCAACAGTGTTTGAAGAAATATCGGCTAATGTTGAGGAGCAATCGGCAACAACACAGGAAATTACAGGGCAACTTTCTGAGTTGAACGTTCAAACGCAAGCATTGAATGAGGTATGTATTAAAACAGGACAAGGAATTTATGATGTAAGTAGTATGCTGCAGGATACTAAGGAAATGGCACTGCCTTATTTTAAAGATTTAAAAGAAGAGCAAATTAAAAAGGTAGCGACGGTTGACCACTTACTCTTTAAATGGAAAGCTTATAATGTTGCTTGTGGATTTGTAAAACTAAATGAAAATAGCTTAGGAGATTACATGGACTGTAACCTTGGAAGAATGCTTGAATCCTTAAATCAAACGGACCATACACACGAAACAGTACGGAAAATGTATATACCACATAAGAATGTACATGAACTTACGAAAGAAGTCATTATGGCTGTTAACAGTGGTAATAGAAATAATCTAGATCATCTCTTACAAGAGCTAGCGGAGAATACCAATGAATTCGTTGAGGAATTTAGAACAATAAAGTTTTAGTGGTGACAATTGACTCACCAAATTAAAATAGGGACACCGAAACTGTCCCTTATTTTTCATATTATATTTATCCTCGAGTTTAAACTAACCTCCAACCCGATTACTTAATTCCTCTTGTTTCCTTGCGATTTTCTTATAAGCGAGATTTGCTGAAGAAAGAATCACTAGACCTAATAGGCTGATACCAAAAAAGAATCCTAATCCAGATATGTTGGCAACGGCAAAGTAAACCGCGGCAAATCCAAAAATAATAAAAAGACTAGGCATCGGGTTGTAGATAGTAATTAGAAGTGCATTTTTTAAATGAGTACCTAAAGGTTGTTCAAATTCAACAAAGGAAGCTAAGGTGTAGCAAATGATAAGGAGATAAATGCAACTCATAATCAAACTTGAATAAAAAAGAAATGTAGAAATCTCATTAGAAGTAGAACTTAAAAAGCGTATATTCATATACAAAATAAAACCGATAACGCTAATAAATAATCCTAATTTATTGCTATTTAAAAATTCTTTTCTATAATAACCCCAAAAGGTCTTAAAAACAGGTGGATGATTCTTCATTAGAAACTGTCTTAGTGTAGCTAACATTGCAATTGTAGCTGGGAAAAATCCCAATATCACAAAACCACTTAATGTAAATAGAATCCACAGGATATTTAAATATGCAAGTCTCGCCACCCATTCACAAAAGGTAAGAACTGAACTTGAAAATGCACCTAATTGCATAGTACCCCTCCTTATCATAACTATATCACGTGATAGATTATAGCGTTTTTATTTTTTCTAAGAAGGTAAAAAATTTATCAAAAAGGTAAAAATAAAGCTCTAATAGTAACAAACTGTCTTGTAGTTGAAATAAGGGGTAGAAATGTAGTAAAAATTTTGCCAATAGTGTAAAAATTATTCGTTGTTGAAAGCGATTTCAAATTTTATACTTAGACTACATTTAGATTACTAATCTTCAATAAGAAGAGGTGAAAGATTATGAGTAGTGAAGCAAAGCTCGAGACAGAGATCGTAAAAAAAGCGAAAAATCATGTGCGAGCCAAAAAAAGAAAGAGTGGTCCTTTTAGTGGATGGAAGGAGAATCTTGCTGGATATGCATTTGTAGCACCAATGTTTATTGGTACTTCTGTATTGGTTTTATTTCCGATTCTTTCTTCGTTTGTTCTAAGTTTTACAGATTGGAATTTTGTATCTGGTTACCAGAATGCTAGATTCATAGGATTTGAGAACTTTTCCAAATTATTTACGAATGCACTGTTCATTAAGGGTTTAATCAATAACTTTATCTTAATTTTAGCCATCCCAATTACTTTAATAGTATCTCTAGGATTGGCTGTTATTATCAATAAGTATGTCTACTTAAAGGATTTGTTTAAGGTGATTTATTTTATGCCGTTTATTTCGAGCATTGTTGCCGTAGCAGTTGTCTTTCAGGTGTTGTTCCATCCAACAAAAGGTCCAATTAACCAATTACTCATATCGCTCGGGGTTGATAATCCACCTGCATGGATTGCAGACGTCACTTATGCCCTGCCATCTGTTATGTTAATTATGATTTGGACAGGAATTGGATTTAATTTAATCATTTATTTGGCAGGCTTGCAGAATATCCCTAAGGAATTATATGAGGCTGCACAAATTGATGGTGCTACAGCTTGGTCCCAATTTACCAAAATTACAATTCCGTTAGTGTCACCTACAACATTCTTATTGTTTGTTACCGGTGTTATCTCAAGCTTTAAAGTATTTGATCTGATTATTGTCTTAACGAATGGTGGACCAGCAAATTCAACTATTACACCAGTTGTTTATTTATATCAGCAGGCATTTATAGAACTAAAGACAGGTTATGCTTCAGCTATTTCATTAGTAATGTTTATCATCATACTAATTATTACCTATATCCAATTTGTTGGTCAGAAAAGATGGGTAAATTATTAAATAGGAAGGAGCAGTACAGATGGTAGCAAAATTAGATATGCGTAAATTACTCACGACAGTCATAATGATTCTACTAGGAATTGCTTTTCTAATGCCATTCTTGTGGATGATTTCTGCTTCTTTAAAAGTAGAAGAAGATGTATTGTCATTTCCGATTAAATGGATCCCAGAAACGTGGAATGTAGTTGAAAATTATAAAGAGGTCTGGACAGGCTCAATGCCATTTATACTCTTATACTGGAACTCTATTAAAGTTACTGTTCTAACTACCTTAATCTCATGTACGGTTTCATGTTTAGCAGCATATGGATTTGCCAAAATCAATTTTAAAGGTAGGGATTTAATATTTTTAATTGTATTGGCGACCTTTATGATTCCGCCTCAAACATTGTTAGTAACACAATTTCTACTATATAGATGGGTAGGTCTTTACGATACACACACAGGTCTCATACTATTAAATAGTTTTAGTGTATTTGGTACTTTTATGCTTCGCCAATTCTATCTCGGAATTAGTAATGAAATTATTGAATCAGCAAGAATGGATGGGGCAGGTCATCTTAGAATATTTGCTTCGATTGCACTGCCTTTAGTAAGGCCGGCAATTGCAACTTATGCGATATTACGGTTTATCTGGACCTGGAATGACTTCCAGAATCCATTAATATTTCTTCGTTCCAAAGAGTTATATACCATTCAACTCGGTGTACAAAGTTTTTCGGATCAACATGGTAGCGTGTATTCCTTAATGATGGCAGCTTCTGTGTCGGCAATCTTACCATTATTAATTATCTTTATTATCGGACAGAAAAACGTCATTGAAGGAATTCAGCTGGGTGGGGTAAAAGGGTAAAACGGTATGTACTCTTAGCTTAGATTGGGAGAGTTGATATACAAAACAAAAATTATAGGGAGGGTTTAAAGATGAAAAGATGGGGGTTATTATTACTTGTTGGCTTTTTCGCAATGTTTGCTTTAGTTGCTTGTTCTGAAAAAGATGATGCTTCAACAGGTGAAGGATCAACTGATGAAGAAGTAACGCTAAAATTTGTCCACTGGGTGAATGAAGATGTAGGGAAATGGGAAAGTGTTATCTCAAAGTACGAAGAAGCAAATCCGGGAATCAAGGTTGAGTCTATACCGCTTGTTGAAAATATGAATTCACGCGATTATTTTAAACAATTGGATTTAATGGCCTCAGCAGGAGATGATATGGATTTAATTCTGTTTTCCAATGTAAGTGACTTAGTCAAACGTATAGACGCAGGTCTAGTTGAACCAATCAATGAATATCTAGATGCAGAGGGTATTGATATTAATACTGTTTACAATAACACCTATCCATCCGTGGATGGTAAGTACTATGGTTTGCCAATGAAAAATGTGACCATGCTTGTGATGATGAATAAAGCACATCTTGATGAAGCGGGCTTGGAGATTCCTACAGATTGGACATGGGATGACTATGCTGAATATGCGAAAAAGCTAACAACTGACGAACACTACGGTTCTTACTTCCACACATGGCATAACTTGTTTTCATCATTGAAATTGATGAGTAAATCAGAGGGAACCATGATATTAAATGAAGATGGTACTTCAAATGCAACTGATCCGATGCTTCGTGCTTCACTCGAATTACGTAATCAATTAGAAAACGTGGATAAGTCTTCTGTTCCATTTACTGAAATCTTATCTCAAAAAATGGATTATCGTCAGCAATTCTTTAGTCAATCAGCTTCGATGATTCCTATCGGAAGTTATATGGTAACAGAATGGGGCCAATTTACACCAGAATTTGAAATTGCGTGGGCACCATGGCCAAAAAATAATGCAAGTGACGAAGGTCTAGTACCGATGAATGGAGACTTAATTTCAATCGCAAAATCCTCAAAACATAAGCAGGAGGCATATGACTTCATGCGTTGGTTGTCAACTGAGGGTCTTCTAGAACAAGGAATTTGGATTCCGTCTTGGGCTGAAGCAGATTTTGATAGTATGTTAGAAACAGTAGTAAATGGAACTGCAAAACCTGAGGCAATTCATATGGATTCCTTGAAGTCTACTCTTTCCAAAGCAAAACCATCTAAACCAATTGCACCGCCACCATATATTACAGAAGCGGATACAGAATATACTGCAGAGGTTGAATTATATCTCCTTGGTGAGCAGGATTTAGATAAAACAATGGATAATGTAGAAAAAAGAATACAGGCACTTGTAGATGCTAACCAATAGTTAGAATATTCATGATATAATAGAGAGAAAACACTCGTTTTCTCTCTATTTATTTTTACTATGAAGGAGATCAGCAGTGAAGAGATTATGGGAAAAAGTAAACCAAATGTCCTTACGAACAAGGTTAATGATCTCAGTTATCATTTGCATATTATTACCTTGGGTTAGTACGTTTATTGTTTCAAACTACTTTACGAAAGATGTTTTAGAGCAGCGTGCCGCAGCACAATCGGAAGATGATTTAAGAATGATTGAACTAGGAATAAGGAATATTTTTGATGATATTATGTATACATCAAACTATATCCAATTTGATTCAAATATGAGTCAGTTACTAAAATCACACGAGCTAATTAATGCAGATTCTCCAACCATAAAACAAGAGATTGCCCTTAACTATATCCATATATCAAATGAATTATCAAGTATTACCGAATTACTAATGCCCCTCTATATTACAATTTTGTTTGAGAATGACTTATATTACAACAACTATTCTTTAGTGAATTTTGATCCTTTACAGTTTAAGGAAACCTCATGGTTTGAGAAGGTAGAGAGCTTAAGTTTTTATGAGACCTACTGGCTAGGTGCACATGATAACTATATTCAATCAGAGAAAGATACATACCCATATTTGCTTACAATTGGGAGAAGAATACAACAAGCAAATTCATCAAATATATATTTAATCATAAGTTTGAAAGAAAATGAGATAAGAAGACTATTTAGTCAATATCAGATAGAAAAACGTGCTAAGTTTTATTTGACAAATAGGAATGGTGAAGTTTATTCGAGTTTAAATACAGATGAAATAGGAACCACATTACCATACGAATTAAGGGACTCTGATTATCAAATCGTTAATTTTGAAGAAGAGAAGCATCTAATGGTCTCATACCCAGTATCCTATTCGGATTGGAGATTAGTTAGCCTTGTTCCTTATAAGGACACGATTGGATCAATCAATATGGTTACTAGAACGACCATTCTTATTCAAGGAGGATTCTTGGTCCTGTTCTTAATTGGACTTATTATGCTCGTGCGTGAATTCACGAAACCAATTATCCGATTAAACTCTGTCACAAAAGCGATCAAAAAGGGGGACTTATCAGCTAGGATCCAACTTTCAGGAAGTAACGACGTAGCTCAGTTAGGACATTCCTTTAATCATATGTTGGATACAATTGAGGAAATGATTGAACAAATAAAAATACAGGAAGAGGCCAAAAGGAACGCAGAATTAGACATGCTCCAAGCTCAAATTAATCCACACTTTTTATTTAATGTATTAAATGCAATACGCTTAAAGATTAAGATGGAGGGAAATAATGGGAGCGCTTCACTAATTTATTCATTATCCGCTTTACTGAGGATGACAATAAATCGTAATAATGCATTTATTCCATTAGATGAAGAGATATCGATTGTAAAGCATTATGTAGAATTGATGAATTTCCGTCACCAACATGATGTAGTGCTAAAGATTGACGTAGGTGAAATTGCATCTGCTATAAATGTGCCAAGGTTTTTCTTGCAACCTGTAATTGAAAACGCAATTATTCATGGCAATAATAATCGTAAAGAGACAATTCAAATAAGTGCCGCTGAACAGATAAACACACATTTAAAATTATACATTACAGACAATGGTAAAGGGATGGACAAGGTTACGTTAAAACAATTGCAAGAAAGGGTCTATCAGACAACTAATCAGCAATATGATAAAAATGATCAATCATTCAATGGAATTGGATTACAAAATGTCTATCAAAGGATGAAATTAGTCTATGGAGATGATTTTCATATGGGAATAGATAGTAATGAAGGTGTAGGTACGACGGTAATCTTTCATATACCAGTTCATAAGGGGTGAGTCAATTGTATAAAGTGGTCTTGGTAGATGATGATGTAATCGTAATTGAGTTCTTAAAGAGATTTATTTCATGGGAGAAGTATGGTTTTAAAGTTATTGCTCACTTTCAAGATAGTACTCTTGCTTTAGACTATTTGAGGGAACATGAATATGATGTATTAGTCACGGATATAGGAATGCCTAAACTTAATGGGATTGAATTAATTGAACAACTAAAAAGTCATAAGGAAAATGCTCATCATATTATCCTTTCTTGTCATGGCGAGTTCCAATTTGCACAACAAGCTTTAAAGTTAGAAGTCTATGATTATATATTAAAGGAAACGATGGAAGAGGAAAGTATAACTGTACTACTTGAAAGACTTAAAGAAAAATTGGACCGTGATCAAATTATACTAAATGAGCACTTAAGAGTTTCCACGTTTTTAGAAAGAAATAATCTTACTCTTAAGTCTAAGTTAATAGAAACACTAATGAAGGAACATAATCTAGAAAAGACTGGATGGTGGAGAGAGCAGAAGGAACTTCTAGGAATCGACTTCTCATTTATGTATTATACACCGGTACTGTGCTTTATTGATCATTTTCAGGATGTAATGAAGCATTATGAAAATGAGACTTCACTTCAGTTTAGTATAAATAACCTGGTAGAAGAAGTACTAGCAAATTCTAAACAAAAAGTACAGATATTCTTCATACAAAACCAGTTCTTTATTCTTTTTCCACTGAAGGACAGGAACAGTGGAGAAGCCCAGCGCACAATAGAATCCGTTGTAAAAGAAATACATCGAAAAATTCGGGCCTTCTTAAAGGTTAGCATTACAACGGTCATCGGTTCACAAAATGAAGAGGAACAGCAATTAATAGATAACATGAGATTGTTACTTGAAAACAAAGATCAACGTTTTTATTACCAGTATGATAGCATCCATTATTTCAGTCCAATTATGTATACAAGAGATTCAATTTTTCGAGATTATGTAGAGATAGCGCAAAAAATTAAGGAATTCTTATTAAGGGAAGAAAAAAGTGAAATTATTGAATGTATTTCACAACAATTAAGGAAAATAAAAGAAAGAAAGTATTCACCAGAATCGGTAAAAGATTGGGCAATCAAGCTGATAATTGATATTAAATTATCTTTAAATACACTAAAACATTTTGAAGCACATTCTGTAGCAATAACTGTTTCTGACCAGCTTATTCAGCAGGTGGAAACATTTGAACATATGGAATCAGTGTTACATGAAATCTTTTATATGTTTATTGAACAGATAAAATCTATTGATTTGACCAGTAGAAATGATGATATTATCAAGGCCCAAAAATATGTACAAACCCGTATAGGGGAGAAAATATCCTTGAAGGATGTAGCTACACATCTGCACTTGAATTCAAGTTACTTTAGTCGAATGTACAAGAAAGAAACGGGAGAAGGTTTTATCGAATATGTAACGAAAGTTAAAATGGCAAAGGCTATAGAGTTACTTAATCACTCGATAAAATCAATTGAGCAAATTGCATTTGAGTTAGGCTTTGACAATAAAAGTTACTTTTCAAAAACATTTAAAAAGTATTATGGAATGACCCCAGGGGAATATAAATATAGATCTTTAGAAAAGACATAAAGGAATATGAGAGATTCGTATTCCTTTATTATTTTGTATAATAATTCCATAATATCTCTATTGAAAATAAAAGCGTTTTCTCTTATTATTAGTAGTAGGTAAATAGTTTGTTTACTAACCGAACTAATGTATAATTGTTTTAGGAATATATTAGTATACTGTTAATAATTTAGCTCATGCTAGATATTTGAAAGGATGAAGGAAATGAAAACATTTATTAACGATGATTTTCTTTTGTATAATGATACTGCAAAAGAGTTGTATCATAATGTCGCGAAACATTTACCAATTATTGACTACCATAACCATTTAAACCAAGTTGAAATCTTAGAGAACAAAAACTTCAGTAATCTAGCTGAAATCTGGCTTGGTGGCGATCATTATAAATGGAGATTAATGAGAGCGAATGGTATAAGTGAAGATTATATTACAGGTAACAAATCAGATTATGAAAAATTCATGGCATGGTCAAAAACTGTTCCAAACACTATTGGAAATCCACTTTATCATTGGACTCATTTGGAGCTTTTACGTTACTTCGGCATCGATGATTTATTAGATGAAACAACTGCTCCAGCTATTTGGGAGGAAGCAAATAAAAAATTATCTTCACCTGAATTATCCGTACGTTCTATCTTCGATAAGTTCAATATTGAATTTGTTGGAACGACAGATGACCCTACCGATGACTTAGCAAGTCATATTAAAATCAAGGATGAAGGCTATAAAGTTCATGTTTCTCCATCATTCCGTCCTGATAAAGGCTTAACCATTGAAAAAGATGATTTCAGTGCGTGGGTTGAAAAATTAGGTCAAGTTACAAACCAAAACATTGAAAATTATGAAGCGTTTTTAAGTGCGCTTGCAGAACGTGTTGAATTCTTTGATCAACAAGGCTGTAAGAGCTCTGACCATGGTTTAAGTGTACTATTCTATGAAGAAGCAACGAAGGAAGAAGTATCAGCGATTTTTGCGAAAAAACTAAAAGGTGATCAGCTTTCTGGGAAAGAGGTTGACCAATTCAAGACATATACATTGGTGACATTAGGCGAGCTTTATGCTGAAAAAGGCTGGGTAATGCAGCTTCATATCGGTGCAACTAGAAATAATAACACTCGTATGTTTAACCAATTAGGTCCTGATGCTGGATATGACTCGATTGGCGATATTATGATTGCAGATAAATTATCTAGACTTCTAGATGCACTTGAAGTACAAAACAAACTACCAAAGACTGTTTTATATAGCTTGAACTCAAATCACAATAATGTATTAGCTGCAATGGCTGGTAACTTCCAAAGCTCAGAAGTACCAGGAAAAGTACAATTTGGTACAGCATGGTGGTTCAATGATACATTAGATGGTATGGAAGACCAAATGAGAACACTGTCAAGTATGGGTTTAATCAGCAACTTTATTGGAATGCTGACTGATTCAAGAAGCTTCCTTTCATTCACAAGACATGAATATTTCAGAAGAATACTATGTAATATTCTAGGAACTTGGGTGGATCAAGGAAAAGCACCTAAGGACATGGCTCTATTAGAAAAATACGTGCGGGGCATCTGCTACGAGAATGCAAAACGTTATTTTTCAATCTAAATATAGTATTTAACCTTAAGATAATTGGAGTGGCGGTTTTTGAGAATTTTTTAAAAACTGCCATTTTCTTTTCCAGGTCATGTACAATGCTATGGAAGGAGTGTGAAGAATGATTGATTTTGTAAATATAGTCAGGGATATTATCTTACCGATATTTATCATTATTGCAATTGGTTATATTCTTCAAAGAAAGTTTAAGATGAATGTACCAACTTTAGCAAAAATAAATATGTACTTTTTGGTACCAGCCTTTATTTTCGTTAAATTATATAGTACGGAATTATCCTTTCAATTGTTTGGCTTTGTTCTGTTATTTTTTATTATTATTATTGTCATCCTTTATGTACTTTCAACGATTGCAGCAAGGGTAATTGGCCTTAAAAATGGAGAAACGATTACATTTTCCAATAGTGCAATCTTTTTTAATTCAGGAAATTATGGTGTGCCTGTCAATGACCTTGTTTTTAAGGGAGACCCATTTGCAATGTCCATTCAGGTGATTGTCCTTACCTTGCAAAATATTTTAATTTTTTCTTATGGTGTATTTTCACTTCAATCTGCTAAAATTGGAAAACTAAAAGCAATGCAAGGTTACCTAAAAATGCCTGTGCTTTATGCAATGTTAACTGGTATTCTATTGAACTATTTATCTGTTCCAATTCCGTCTTTTGTTTGGGTTCCTGCGAACTATATTGCTGATGCTATGGTTGGAATTGCCTTATTTACGTTGGGTGCACAGGTTGCTGAAATTGATTTCAAAGCTGGTTTGTCAAAGGTATATTGGAGTCTTGGTTTTCGCTTACTCGTTGGACCTGCGATTGCACTGGGGCTGATTTATCTATTGGATATCGAAGGAGTTTTTGCTCAAGCACTTTTTATTGCTTCTAGTATGCCTACCTCTGTCAATAGTGCAATTATTGCTGAGGAGTATAATAACTATCCGGGATTTGCTGCGCAAATTGTTTTATTTTCAACCATATTTAGTTCGATAACCGTGTCAATTATGATTTATTTAGCAAGGATATTGTTTTAGGTAAAAAAGCCCTGTCAGTTTTCCAATTAGACAGGGCTTTTTTCCGTATGCGTTTCTGTTCTTTCAGGTAATGTTAATCGGATTTCTTGAACGTCTAAGAAATGTTGTATTCCAAGTGCACAAGCTCCGAGAACACAAGAACGATTACCAAGGTCAGAGAGTACTAGTTCTCCATATTCACCAACAGATGAAATTAGGAGTCCTTTTAATTTCTCAACTGCTTCAGGGTAGATTTTTAATAATTGGCTGTTCATCACAATTGTTTCAGGATTATATAGATTAATAATATTGTTAAGGCCAATCGAAATATATCGTAAATATTGGTCAAAATAGCTTTTTACAATTACATGGCCATCTTCTAAGAAAGTTTGTATATCAGCTATAGTTAGATTGGTTAGCTGGAGTTCGTCTTCTAATTTTCTTAATAATTTTGGCTCAGATGCATATAGTTCCCAGCACCCGTGATTCCCACATCTACAAGCTTCTCCATCTGGATAAATGATCATATGGCCCATTTCGCCAGAGTAACCGTGATAACCCTTGTGCAAATCTCCATCGATAATCATCCCTGATCCAATACCTGATGTTAAGATGACAGTAAGCAAGTTATTGCTAAGATGATGCTTATAAACCTTTTCAGCGTATGCAGATAAATTAGCATTGTTTTCTATGAATAGAGGTATTCTTATCTCTTTCTGTAGATCCTCTTTAATATTTTTTTGAATCCATTTGTATCTTGGATTAAAACGTATACTTTCATCTAGTTTATTTACTGTGCCATGGATACCAATTACGGCATTTACGAGACCATAGGGGCTGTCTGAAAACTCTAGCTGATATTCTTTAATTTTCTTAATGATAATCTGAACAATGGTATCATAATCATCCGTATCTAGTTTTTGTTCCGTTTCAAAAACGGCATTTCCATTGAGATTAGAGATTGTGTACGTAATAGATTTATAATCTAAATCTATCCCTAACACGTATCCTGCATCTTTATTAATAGAGAGCATAATTGGTCTTCGACCTATTGAATATTGCTCTAATTGTGTCTCACAAATTAATTCCTCCTGCAAGAGATCTGCGACTTGTACAGAAACTGTTGCTTTATTTAATCCTGTAATCTTTGATAAATCTGCCCGTGATATTAAACCGTATTCTATTATTTTTTGTACTATTAAACTACGATTTATTTTTTTGATATATGAACTGTCCCCAGTGACCATTTTATTTTGCTCCTTTATGTCAATTACGATTGTTTATCGCAATCAAAAATGTCAAAATTTATTGAAAAGGCTTACATTAAATTAGTTGGTTTAGTAGATAATCTAATTATAACAGATATTGAAACTTAGATATACGAAATTAACAATTTTATGATGAAATTATAACTGTTTTTTGCAAAAAGGGGAGGGTTCTAAGAATCATCGTAACAAACGTTGAACTTATTAACTTATACAAATAAGAAAATTTCACCATAATGTCAAACTCAAAGCAGTTTCAGTCAATTTTCGAAGAAAATTAAGTGCTTTCAGTCAAATAATTTCACTTTTATTATGATAAGATAAGTTTAACATCAAGATTGATTGAAAGGATGGTAGTTGTGAAACATCCCATTTTGCCAATATACCGATTAAGCGGTAGGCAAGAATTTATATTAGACTATCATTCACATCAAGAATATGAAATTTATTTTTTTCATAGTGGAACCTGCCGTTATCTGATAAAAAATCAGATATATGATTTGGAACCCGGTGATATCCTCTTGATGGATGGAAAAACGTTACACAAACCCATTGTTTCTCCGGAAAAAGAGTATATCCGAAGTACAGTTCACTTCTCTCCGCATTGGATTGAAACCGTTTTAAGAGAGTTGAATGCGGGTTACTTATTAGACGTATTTCGGAAATTACAGCACTGTTTGATTCGGACAAATGAAAACCAACAATCGAAGAAATTGGAGGAATTAATTTGTCGGCTTGATGAATTATATAGAATGTCAGATAAGAATCAAGTAGCTGCTACAGAAGTTGAAATGAAGGTTATCATGATCCAGATCTTGATACTAATTGATAAGATGGGACGAGCAAACTCGTATAAAAAACCTGATACAAAAGATGATAAGACGGATTATGTCGAGAATATCGTCACCTTTGTTCAGGAACATTATATGGAGAAACTTACAATTGATTCAATTGCAAAGTCGCTTAATTTAAGCAAATCCTATCTTTCACATCTATTTAAAGAAATAACTGGGTTTACAGTGATGGAATATTTAATGGCGACACGGTTAACACAAGCAAAATATATGCTTGCTCTGGAACCGGATAAACCTTTAAAGGATGTATCCTTTGATTGTGGTTTTGAAAGCGCCTCACACTTCAGTCGTTATTTCAAAAGTAAAGTTGGGATGACCCCAAAGGATTATCGCAAATTACAAATAAAAGAAGAAGGGGAGTAAGAAAAAATATGAAAAAAGTAAGACTAGGTATTGTAGGTTTAGGCGCACAAGGTGGAGCTTATGCTGGATTTATCGCAGAGGGAAAAGTACCGAATATGGAAATCGGAGCAATTTGTGATATCGATCCTGCCAAAAAGGCTGAAGCTGCAGAAAAATATCCGAATGTACCATTTTATGAGAATTATATCGAGATGATGGAAAGCGGAGATGTGGATGCAATTGTAACAACAGTACCACACTATCTACACCCTGAAATGACAATTGAAGCACTAAAAAGAGATATTCATGCATTAGCTGAAAAGCCAGCAGGTGTTTATACAAAACAAGTAAAAGAAATGAACGAATTTGCTGCTTCTAAGCCAGAATTAACATTCGCAATCATGTTCAACCAAAGAACAAATGAACTTTACAAAAAGGTAAAAGAAATTATTGATAATGGTGAAATCGGTGAAATCCGTCGTACAAACTGGATTATTACAACTTGGTGGAGACCACAAGGTTATTACGATCAAAGTGCATGGAGAGCAACATGGGAAGGTGAAGGCGGAGGTGTTTTAGTTAACCAAGCTCCACACCAATTAGACCTTCTTCAATGGATTTGTGGAATGCCGAAAAAGGTGTATTCAAACGTTAAGTATGGTTACCAACGAAATATTGCAGTTGAAGACGAAGTTACTGCTATGTTTGATTACGGTAATGGAGCTACTGGTGTTTTTGTTACATGTACACATGATATTGTAGGTACAGACCGTTTTGAAATCCTTGGAGATAAAGGAAAAATCGTTGTTGATGACAGTAAGAAAGTTACGATTAAACGCTTAACAAGATCGGAAAAAGAAATGAGCGACAGCATGAGCATGCAAGACGTCATGAAAATTTTCATGGGACAATCTGATGATAAAGTTTTCACTGAAGAAGTAATCGAGTTTGAAAGCGTATGGGGTGCTCAACACTCTTCTGTATTAGAAAACTTTGCAGCCAACATCTTGGACGGAACTCCTCTAATTGCTCCAGGAAGCGACGGAATCAACGGTGTTCAACTAGCAAATGCAATTCACTTATCAAGCTTCCTTGGTAAAGAAGTCGAAATTCCAGTAGATGAAGAAGTTTATTTAGCAGAGTTAAATAAGCGCATCGAAGAAGAAAAAAAGAATCCAATTCAAAAATAACTAAAAGAAGTAACTAGAAACCGCGATACCAGGTTTCTAGTTATTCATCTTCACTCGTAGATAGAGGAGGAAGGAACACTATGCTTAAAGTAGCTGTTGTCGGCTTAGGTGATATTTCGAAAATTCATATCCCCTCCATACAAAATAGTTCAAAAGCAGAATTAGTTGCTGTATGCGATACAAATGAAGAACTCCGCAGTACGGTAGAAAATGTAAACTTTTATACAGATCTTGATGAGATGCTAGAAAAAGAAAGTTTAGACTGTGTTCATATTTGTTTGCCACACTATGCCCATTACTCCGCAACAAAGGCATGTGTGGAAAAGGGCGTAAATGTCTTTTTAGAAAAACCACTAGCTAGAAGTGCAGAGGAAGGGATGTTCGTCGTTGATTTAGCAGAACAGCACCCAGATGTTAAGGTATGTGTGAGTCTGCAAAATCGCTTAAACGAAACCTTCATTAAGTTAAAAGAAATTGTGGATAGCGGTGAATTAGGAAAGGTTACCGGAATTAAAGGTCTTGTTACATGGTTCCGACCAAAATCCTATTATGACGTTAAACCTTGGCGTGGCAAAATGAAGCTTGCTGGCGGTGGTGTCATGATAAACCAATCCATTCATACGCTGGATTTGATGCAACTCATTGGTGGAGAAATTGAAACAATTCGTGGATCAATTGATCAGTTACTTGATTACGGATATGAAGTAGAAGATACAGCAGTAGCTAACATCAAATTTAAGAATGGTGCAACTGGATTGTTTTTTGCAACAACAACATATGCAACGAATTCTTCTGTAGAGTTTCAAGTAATCCTTGAAAAAGGGAAACTAACGATTAAGGATAGTGTCCTTACGATTACAAATAGTGACGGTGTGAAAGAAAGATTAGTAGAGGATTCTAAGCTTCCAGGAAGCAAGTTCTACTATGGTGCAAGTCATGATACATTAATCAATCATTTTTATGATGCAATTATTAATGACACCGATGATTATATCCATGTTCAAGATGCCCAAAAGTCGATGGAAATGATTAGTGCAATTAGAAGATCTTCAGAAGTTAAAATTCCAATCAAAATGGAGGTATACAAATGACAAAAGGTAAAATTGGCGTTCAAATGATGATGCTTAAGCAAAAAGTAGAAGAACTTGGTGTTTATGAAACCATGAAAAAGATTCATGAACTTGGATTTGGTGCTGTAGAGGTTTCACAAATTCCTATGACTGAAGAAAATGTAGCAGAGTTAAAAAGAGCAAGCCAAGAATTTAATATAAAAATCGCAGCATTATCCGCAGGGTTAGAGCCAATGTTTGAAGGTGCTCCAGGCGAGGCGTTATCAACTCATTTTGAAAAAATTGTAAATGACTGTAAAACACTAGACTGTAATTTTGTCCGTATTGGTATGCTTCCATTTACAGTTATGGGTGATAAAGAAAAAATTATGAGCTTCATTGATAGAGCTGAAAAAATGGCACACCGTTTAGCTGAGCATGGAATTGAGTTATATTATCATACTCACCATGTTGAATTTGAAAAATATGATGGTGTTTATTTATTAGATCTTATTAAACAAAACACAACTAAACTAGGCTTTGAATTGGATGTTCACTGGATTCAACGTGCTGGAGAAAATCCTGTGAAAATTATTCAAGAATACAAAGATCGTATTTCATTACTTCACTTAAAAGATTACCGTGTTAGTAAGTTTGAATTCAATCCAGATGACATGAAGGATATGGCTGGATTCATGAACAAGTTCTCAAACATTATTCAATTCGCAGAACTTGGTGAAGGAAACATGGATATTGGATCTATGATTGAAGCAGGTAAGGAAAGTGGCGTTCAATATTTCTTAATCGAACAAGATGACACATACGGTCGTGACCCATTCGAATGTCTTGAAGTCTCAGCTAACCATTTAAGAAAAATTGGATATGCTGACTGGTTTTAATAAGAAAAGCGCAATGCGCCTGAGCTAGACATAGAAAACTAAGTAAAATGTATAAGCAAGCACCTGGTGATGATCAATTTTCAGGTGCTCTTGCATTTTCTTCTACATTAAATAACAGGAGTGATAGATCAATGAGTAAAGATGGAATGAATTATGCCCCAAAAGGGAAACCCAATCCGGTTGTTAAAGAAGGAGAGTTTCCAATTGCAGCAGTAGCCCTTGATCATGGGCATATTAATGGTATGTGTAACGGATTAGTGGAATCAGGTGCAACATTGAAGTGGGTCTATGATCCGGACCCTGAAAAGGTAGAAAAATTTGTTGAAGCATTCCCTGGAGTACAAGTTGCTGAATCATTAGAGCAGGTTTTAGAGGATAAAGAAATTAAATTAGTTGCAGCAGCAGCTATTCCGAATAAACGTAGTGAACTAGGAATTAAGGTAATGGAGGCAGGTAAGGATTACTTTACTGATAAAACTCCATTCACCACTTTAGCACAATTAGAGGAAACGAAGAAAGTTGTAGAACGCACTGGCCAGAAATACATGGTTTACTTCAGTGAAAGACTTCATGTTGAGGCAGCAGTCTTCGCGGGAGATCTAATCAAACAAGGTGCAATAGGTAGAGTTATTCAAGTAACAGGCTTTGGTCCACACCGCCTAAATGCCGACAGTCGTCCTGATTGGTTCTTTAATAAAGAACAATATGGGGGCATTTTATGTGATATCGGAAGCCACCAAATCGAACAGTTTTTATATTACACAGGTAATGAGGATGCAACTGTTCTTCATAGTAAAGTGGGGAATTACAATAACCCAGAGTATCCAGAATTAGAGGACTATGGTGATGCAACACTAGTTGGTGAAAATGGCGCTACTTTCATTTTTAAGGTGGATTGGTTTACTCCTGATGGTCTTGGTACTTGGGGCGATGGCCGTACATTTATTACAGGAACTGAAGGTACGATTGAATTAAGAAAGTATATCGATGTTGCTAAAAGTGAGTCAGGTGATCATCTTTTCTTAGTTAATAAAGAAGGTGAAAAACATTATGAGTTACGTGGAGAAGTTGGATTCCCATTCTTCGGACAACTCATTTTAGATTGTATTAACCGTACTGAAAATGCTATGACACAAAAACATGCTTTTAAAGCAGCTGAGTTATGCTTGAAAGCACAGGAGCAGGCAATTGTTGTAAGCAAATAATTAATTAAAAACTGGTCAACCTATAGGGTTTGACCAGTTTTTAATTGCTTAGATACATTGAAATAGAAGGACCTAGTTTAATTTCGTAAAAAACAACAATAGGCCTAAAATTCAGACAAACAATAATCGAGATGTAGATGATATCATTCAATCACACCTTTTGAAAGCGGTTACCAAATTGATTTATTAAGAATTTGAGCGCAATTGAGAATTAGTTGAAAGGAGACTTGAATGAGTGAAAAATTCAGAAACAGTAATAGATAACAATCATACATCAAAGATAAAAAAAGAGTCGAAGCTTTCAAATGAGATACAATCCACTATCGCCCATCTAAGAAAATACCAGATGTTGTATTACATAGCCATTCCGGGAATCTTATATTTTATTATTTTTAAATATATCCCTTTAATGGGATCTGTTATCGCATTTAAAGATTATAACATTTTCAAAGGTGTATTTGATAGCCCATGGGCGGGTCTAAAGCACTTTGAAGCATTATTTGTGAACCCAGATGCATTGAGAATCCTAAAAAATACACTCTTATTAAGTTTTTACGATATTTTGGTATTTCCAGCACCGCTTATCCTAGCATTGATGTTGAATGAGTTGCGCCTGGCGATATACAAGAGAATTGTTCAAACCGTTATATACATGCCACATTTTCTATCTTGGGTCATTATTAGTGGGATTTTTATCGGAATCTTGTCTCCATCTACAGGAATTGTTAATCAATTTATTCAATGGCTAGGTGGAGAGCCCATTTATTTCTTAGGCTCTGAACATTTTATCCGACCAATCTTAATTATTGCTCACTTATGGCAAAGCGTTGGTTGGGGAACGATTATCTACCTAGCAGCGTTAACGGCTGTAAACCCAGAATTATATGAGGCAGCAAAAGTTGATGGTGCTAACCGCTGGAAGCAAACTATCCACATCACGATACCTGCTATTCTACCAACTTTCTGTGTGCTCTTTTTATTACAAATCGGTAATTTCCTAGACTTTGGTTTTGAAAGGGTTTATGTTTTCCTGAACCCATTAAATACAGTAAATGGTGAGGTACTTGATACTTATATTTACAAAGTGGGATTACAACAAGCGCAGTATAGCTTTACAACCGCTATTGGTATCTTGAAATCAGTAGTTGGGTTATTTTTACTTCTGATTGCTAACTTCCTTAGTAAAAGATTTACAGGGAACAGTTTATTCTAAGAAAGGGGATATATATGAAGCAACAGCGAAGCTTGGGTGGAAGTATATTTACTAGTTTTAATATTTTATTTATCACATTACTATCGTTAAGTATGTTGCTCCCATTTCTCCATATCATTGCAAAATCATTCAGTTCAGTCGAAGCAATAACAAATGGAAAAGTATTATTCTGGCCAGTTGAGTTTACCTTGAACAACTTTCAATATGTCATGCAAGACAATTCAATTTGGCGAGCGTTTGGGATTTCTGTTCTCATTACAGTTGGTGGAACATTATTAAACCTGATTGCAACAGCAACGTTAGCCTATCCCACATCAAGACCAGAATTTAAAGGGAAAAAGTTAATCTTATTAATGGTATTATTCACAATGATATTTTCCGTCCCTCTAATTCCTTCGTTCTTAGTGATAAAGAACTTGCAAATGATTGATACTTTATGGGCGCTAGTCATACCCGGATTAATAAGTGCATTTAACTTTTTTATCATGAGATCCTTTTTTATGAATATCCCGAGCACACTAATTGATGCTGCTAGGGTTGATGGGCTTGGAGAACTAGGGATTTTATTTAAAATAATTTTACCATTATCTAAACCTGCATTAGCAACACTAGGAATTTTCTATGGGGTTGGTCATTGGAATAGTTATCAAACTGCCATTTACTTTATCAATGACCCTACATTGTACCCACTTCAAGTAAAGTTACGAAATATGATTATTTCTGATGAGATGGTTGACACAGAAGCTACTCTAACATCAATGGCATTAAGCTCTCCTGAGGGTATTCAGATGGCAACGATTATATTTGCAACCTTACCAATTCTACTTGTATATCCTTTCCTACAAAAGTATTTTGTAAAGGGTTCCATGCTAGGGTCGGTTAAAGAGTAACTATAGTTTTATATTCATATTAACAAAAAAAGATTAGGGGGAAAGTAGTTATGAAGTTGAAGAAACGCAGGAATATGCTTTTGACATCCATCTTAGCTGCAACATTATTTATTACTGGTTGTAGTTCAGGAGAAACATCAAATTCAGAAAACAAGGAGAACAAAGGAAACAATGAGTCTCAGGAGAAAACAGAAATCTCCATCTCCTTACGTACACTTGCATTACCGTATATCGAAAACTCTCCAAATATTAACGAAGATGAACTTGTTAAAAAGCTAGAAGAATTAACAAATACGGACCTTGATATTCGTTTAATGGACCATAATGATTATCGAACAAAAATGGACCTTATGTTTGCATCTGGTAATATACCCGATGTTGTACAAGGGATGAACAACTACTACTCTTCTGGACAATCACTTGAACAAGCGGTTGAAGCAGGTGTTTTCATGCCGCTGGATGAATTGATTGAAGAACATGGTCCAAACTTAAAGAAATTTATCCCTGAAGAAGTTTGGGAAACACATCGTTATAAAGACGGAAAAATCTATGCAATCCCACAAATATTGTCTAATCCAGCACGAAGAGCAACATTCATTCGAAAAGATTTATTAGACAAAGCTGGTTTAGAAATTCCTAAAACAGCAGAGGAAACACTGGAGGTATTACGTGCATTTAAAGAGATGGGAGTCGAACAGCCATATGTAGCACGAAAAGGCTTAAGCTATTCGGATACATTCTTTGGTTCCTTTGATGTTCAACCTGTGTTTGAATTAAATGAATCAGGAGATCCAGTTCCGAAGTATCTTGATGTAGAAAATATGACAAAAGCTCTTGATTTCTATAAAACTATGTATGATGAAGGCTTAATCGATCGAGAGTTTTTAACTCAAGAATCAAGCCAATATAAAGACATCATTCAATCAGGTAAGGGTGGTATGTGGTCAGCAAATGCCAATGTCCTTAATTCTTGGGAACAAATTTTGCAAAAAAGTGTACCTGATGCAGATATTGCAATCATTCCATCACCAGTTGGCCCAGATGGTAAAGGTGGATATGTTCTGTACAGTAATACACTTAGAACCTTCTTGATTAATTCAGAAGCAAAGAATCCCGAAAAGATTATTCAGTTCTTTGATTGGATGGTATCAGAAGAAGCCGAAGAATTCTTTACGTATGGTATTGAAGGTACGGATTATACGAAAGAGGCTGGGAAAATCAATTATAATGATCCAGAATCACAGGATGGAGTTAACAGGGAGGCATTCCGTACAGGCTGGTTATGGTTAATCGGTGATGCAACTTATACAAAAGGATTATTGGAGTTGACTCCTGAAGGAAAAGAATTATTGAGTATTTATGATGATATTCTTATGAAAGAAGGAAGAGGGCGGATTGTGTTTGAACCACCATTGCAAACCTTAACCAATCAACCTGCATTACAAGATAACAATATCGATGGTCCAAATGATTTTATGATGGAACATATTGCAAAAATGATAACAGGTGCAGAGCCAATCTCTAATTGGGAAAAAGTATTGGAAGAGTGGAAGAGCAAAGGCGGAGAGAAATTACTAGAAGATGCCAAGGCCCAATACGAACAAGGCTTGTATCAAGAAGCAAAAGACCGGTAACGTATTATGACATGAAAGCCAGCCTTTATTTTAAAAGGGCTGGCTTTTATACGTAACCTAAATAAAATGCAAGAATATTTGTAAAAATAGTATTTTTAAGCTATCAAAAATGCGTTAAAATAAAATATATTAGTATATCAACAACATGGGTAGGGGGGAGAAACAATTATTATCTCGATTTTAGTTATTGATGACGAACCGATAGTTCGAAAAGGTATCAGTTATATTTTGCGGCATATTGAAGTAGACGATGTACAGTTTGAAATCGTTGAGGCAGATGGTAGTGCGGTTGCTGAAAAGCTGTTAAATGAACAAGAGTTTGACATTGTATTTACTGATATTCGAATGCCAGGGATGGATGGTTTAACACTAATTGATATATGGAGAACAAGGCTCAGTCAGACCCAATGGGTCGTTCTCTCAGGATATGATGACTTCTCCTACGCCCAAAAAGCTATAACTCTAGGTGTAATGGATTATCTATTAAAACCAGTATCGAAAAAAAGTGCACGTCGAACACTAGAAAGACTCTTAGAAAATCATAAAAAACAAACAAACAATTTCATTAGTCTGAATGAACTAAATGAATATCTACAGAAACTTGAAGGAGCAATATGGACACTTGACGTAGATTCTATGAAATCAATCATTTCTTCTATGTGTGACACGTTTAGAACGAAAGAAATCGAAATTAGTTATCTACAAAATACCTTAAATAATTTATACTTCAACCTTGTTCAGCGAATTAATGATCGGGGCAGTGTTTTTATAGATGCCAAGGATTCTTCTGTAAATGGGAAGAATAAGGAATCGAGTATTGAAAGCTTTCAGGAACAATGTATTATTCTAATTGAGCAAATTCGTACACAGCGTAAGGGTCAATTCCTAGATCCAATTGAATATGCGAAAGAGTATATAACAGATAATCTCAATCATAAAATATCTCTTGAAAATGTAGCCAACCGATTAGGACTTAGCCCATCCTATTTTAGCCATCTTTTCAAAAAAGAGACAGGAACAAGCTTTGTCGAGTTTCGCAAAAGATTGTTAATGGAAAAGGCAATGAAGCTAATGGAAAATGGCAGTTTAAAAATAACGGAAGTTGCAAATAGTTTAGGTTATGAAGACCTTCCACATTTTACAAGAACATTTAAGAAGTACACGGGATTATCTCCTTCACAATATATTTCAACATTGGAGATAAAATAATGAAATCCCTATATCTTAGATTGAATTTATTTCAACGACTACTACTGTCAATTTCGATTATCACGGTTACTTCATTAGTATTAGTAGTCGTTACAACCTATATAAAAGCTTCAAGTACGATAGAGCAACAAGCCACATTAAATTTCGAACAAATTGTAAATAATGTTTCTTTCCAAATGGATGATTATCTACATAATTATGAGTTGGCTACCCTACCACTTGTAACAAATGATGAGGTTCGCGCGTTTGTAGAGCAAATTCAGAATACTAGTTTTGAAAGATATTTAAATCATTACGAGATCCAGAGTCAAATGTCAGCATTAATTACACAACGTCCTGAGATTGAACAAATATATTTAATGGAAGAAACAGGTCGTTATATCCGGGCCATCGAAAAAAGAGGTGTTTTTCCGAACCGCGAATTTTATCAGGATTTACATGAACGTACTCCGGAGAGCGGGAGAATTATCACCTATCCCCGAGTTGAGAATAATCAATTCGTTATTACATTAGCAAGAAAAATACGTGGAACAAGTACGTATGATACGAAAGGTATATTGGCGGTAGATTTAAATGCATCCAAATTAATTAGGTTATGGAAAAATATTGAAGTATATGAGAACAGTTTCTTTATGATAGTGGATGAAGATGACAAAATCATTTTTCATCCAAACTATGAGAATATCGGAAAAGAAATTAAAAAATCAATAAAGAGTGAATTAGCTCTTACAACGAATGGAAACTTCTATGAGACTTGGAATCATCAAAATACGTTTTTCTATTTTAAAACATCTGAATTTACGGGTTGGAAACTGGTATTAGCTGTACCGAGAACAACATTGTTCGAGCCAATTTCAGTTATTCGAACAACCGTAGCTATTTTTGGTGTGATTGCGTTATGCTTGTCTCTCATATTAGCTCAACATTTTATTCGGAAAATAGTGAACCCAATACGCGTCTTGGAAAGTACAATGAAATATGTAGAGAAAGGCAATTGGAAACTAGCACCTGAACCTGAGGGACATGATGAAATCAGTACTTTAGTTCGTAATTACAATAGAATGGTAAATCGATTATCCACTTTAGTTGATCAGGTCTATAAAGTAGAGCTTGAAAACCAAAAGGGTAAAATACTATTGCAAGAAAGAGAATTAGAGAAACAAAAGGTAGAGCTTCAAGCATTGCAGGCTCAAATTAACCCACATTTTTTATATAATACGTTAGGGACCATCAATTCCTATGCCATCATGAAAGAAGAAGATGAAATTTCTGAGATGACAGAAGCATTAGCGAATATGTTTCGATATTCTCTTCAAAACATTGAAGTTGTTAAAATCGAAAAGGAATTATCCCATATTAAGAGCTTTTTAATTATCCAGCAGCATCGATGGGACAAGCAGATCTCATTAACGATTGATATCGAGCCGCAGTTAATGCAAACAGAAGTCGTAAAATTAAGCCTACAACCACTAGTTGAGAATGCAATAGAACATGGCTTTGATAGAATATCTGAGGACTTTGAGATTACAATTAAAGCGGAAGTAAGTGGAGATGTTTTATATATTTCGGTAATAGATAATGGTATGGGGATAGGTCCTACGAAATTAGAAGAGCTTAGTAAGCGTCTAGAAAACGAGGAGCTCCATCCAAAAGTTGACCAGGGAATTGGATTACTAAATGTCTCCAAGCGAACAAAATTGTTGTTTGGTCATCGCTTTGGAATTGAAATCTTTAGTGAATTAAATAAAGGGACAAATATAAGGTTAGCGGTTCCCTATAAACGTAAAAAAGCGAATATTTGATGGTGGGGGTTTCAGCATGGATACAGACGGAAGAATGGCACCAATATATAGGGGTATGGAATGGATTATGCAATTTGCCTATTTACAGCTCTTATGGACTATGACAACGCTGCTTGGTGGGGTTATTGTTGGAATATTTCCAGCGACCTTAGCGATGTTTGCTGTAGTAAGGAAATGGATTAGGGGCGATTATGAGTTTTCAGTCTTTTCGGTTTTCTGGAAGCAATATAAGCTGGATTTTATGAAAGCTAATGCAGTCGGTTGGATTATGGTATGCATAGGCTTCAGTCTTTATTTTTATTATGATCTTATTACAGGGTTTGATGGATGGCTATATTCAATTGGTCGTGTAGTAATTGTGATGCTCGCGATTATCTATTGTATGACATTGTTGTTCTTATTTCCATTTTTCGCTCATTATAATGTTCCAATGCTTGGTGTGTTGAAAAAATCAATGTTAATCGCTCTTGCTAGTCCAATCCAAGTACTCATTATGGGAGTTTGTATAGGTGTGTTTATCTACGTAATGAAGCTAATCCCTATAATCACTTTCATTCTAAATATTAGTTTACTAGCTTTTGCGCTAATGTGGATTGCAATTCTAAAATTTTCAAAGTTAGATAGAGAAGCGAAAGTAAATATGTAATGTATTATTAAAGTAAAGGGTAATATAAAGTTAAATCTAAGTAGTAGTAATCATTGTATAGAAAAGAGGTATTTACAATTAGTACCTCTTTTATTTAGGGTAGTTTCAAGACTATGTTGTTTATATATTTTTGATTTTAGGTGGACTGAAGTTAGCCGTATTTATAGAAAACCAAATGATAACATTATTTTTCGAAAATTTACAAAAAAACTATTGATAATTAAAACGCTTACATTTATTATAGAAACATAGATAGTTTGACTAGGAAACAAATGAAATAAAAAAGGTTTCCTTAGTAGATTTGTATTTTTGATTCTAATTGGAAGTGAAATGAAAGCGTTTAACCAACGCAAGGAGGATGATTTGCGTAACTCATATTGAATAATTAAATTTTTTGATTATTTAGTTTGTATGTTAGACAAATATGAAATGACAAAACTTCAATTCACATTAAGAACAAATTATAGCAATCTAATTATTTAAAGGGATGTAAATTGGGAGAAATGTTTACTATTTTAATAGGCAGATTTTTAAGGGGGAAGTATTCATGTCAACTGTCCACGAAATTGATTATAACAAAGCTAAAATTTGGCAAATTGGATTCTTTACATTTAATAATACCGCAACAAATTTATATTTATTTTTAATTGGATTTTTATCATATTACGCCGCAGGTATTGCGGGACTAGCTGTTGTGTTAGTAAGTACATTACTTGGGGCCGCAAGATTCTTTGATGGTTTAATTGATCCGACAATTGGATGGATTATTGATAAAACAGAATCTAAATTCGGTAAATTCAGGCCTTTAATGATTATTGGAAACTTTGTAACAATGCTTTCTGTCATCTTAATATTTATCACACATTTATTACCTGAACCTACACGAATTGCGTTCATTATTTTTGCTTTAATCGTGCACAAAATTGGATACTCACTCCAAACATCCGTTACAAAAGCAGCACAAACAGTTTTAACAAATGATCCTAAACAACGACCACTTTATATGATTTTTGATGGCGTTTACAATGCATTGCTTTTTACTGGCGGGCAAATTTATGTGGCAAGTTATTTAATTGCAAAATACAGTGACTTTACACTGCCGCTATTCGTTGAACTTGTAACAACAATTATTATTTTATCAGCCGTTTTAACAACCTTAGCCGTTATCGGAATTTCCTCTAAGGATAGGAAAGAGTATTTTGGTTTAGGTGAAGATACAGTAGAAACAACATCTATTCGTGAATACTGGCAAGTTATTAAAGGAAATCGCCAATTACAATTACTTACAGTTTCTGCTTCGACTGATAAGTTAGCAACATCTTTAATGAGGGAATCAGTTGTTACCGTAATGTTATTTGGTATTTTACTCGGAGATTACGCGTTAAGTGGTACGATTAGTGCAGCGATTTTAATTCCGGGATTATTCGTTACATTCTTTGTAACATGGTTAGCGAGAAAAGCTGGTTTGAGAAAAGCATACTTAATTTCTGCTTACGCAGGTATGTTTGCACTAATCGCATTCTTCCCGTTTTTCTTATTATTAGATGACCCAACTACTGCTATTTCTATGGAGTCAATTGGTTTTGCTGCAATTGTGTTCATGGTGCTTCGTATCGTTTCTCAGTCATTTGGAGGTGCACCTACCACTCTAGTAGTTCCTATGATTGCGGACGTATCGGACTATGAAACCTCTAAATCTGGACGCTATGTAGCAGGTATGTTCGGTACAATCTTCTCATTTATTGATCAATTGGTATCATCACTTGCACCAGTGATCGTCGGACTAGTGGTAGCGTCAATCGGCTTTAAGGATGCATTCCCAACTGTAAACGATGCTTTAACAACACCATTATTTACAGCTACATTAGTCTTAGCTTTTGGAATACCAGCATTATGCTTATTAATTTCAATCATCACAATGCACTTCTATAAACTTGATAGCAAAACAATGCAAGGTGTTCAGCAAAATATCGCAACTGCAAAGTCTAAAGGAAAAGACAATACAATCGCGATGTAAAAATGTAAATAGTAAAAAGGACTGTACCAACTAGGGCAGTCCTTTTGCTTTTATCTCGGTTATAAACATTTTCTAGTTTTTCACATCGAAAAAAATATAAAAAATTTGTAGAAAAAAGTCTTGTATATAAAAGCGGTTTCATATATTATAAGTTTATAAAGTTAATTTGTTGGCCAAACAAATTATAAACTATCCAATAACGGTGGATAGCGAATAGATTTGTAGTTAGTTTGTTTAGTAGAAAAATAATAAACCATTTGAAAGCGGTTAATACGCTAGGGAGGTTACAAATATGTCAGCAACATCAGCTGTAAATAATCAGCAATACAACAAAGCAAAGCTTTGGGAAATTGGTTTCTTCGCATTAAATAATACCGCAACGAATTTATATATGTTCATCTTGGCATTTGTATCCTATTATGCAGCTGGAGTTGCAGGTATTGCGGTTGTTGTAGTAAGTACAATCTTAATGGCAATGCGAATTTTTGATGGTATCACAGATCCAATCGTAGGATTTTTAGTTGATAAGACGGAAGGTAAGTTTGGTAAGTTCCGACCATTTATGGTTATCGGAAACATCATTCTAGCCGCTTCTATACTTGTAATGTATAATGTAACTCATCTAGTACCTGAATCGTTTAGACTATTGTTCTTTATCTTAATTTATGCGGTTCATATTATCGGATATACATGTCAAACGTCTGTAACAAAAGCAGCACAAACAGTTTTAACAAATGATCCAAAACAACGTCCTTTATTCGCAATCTTTGATGGCGTTTACAACACATTGATTTTCACTGGTGGACAAGTTTATGTAGCGTCTTACCTTGTGAAAAAACACGGTGATTTCAATATGGCATTATTTACAGAATTAAATACTCTTGCAATCATTCTTGCGGGTGTATTTACAGTATTAGCTGTAATTGGACTTTCTAGTAAGGACAAGAAGGAATATTTCGGATTGGCTGAGGATACAGTACAAACAAAATTCCGTGATTTCTGGCCAATCTTAAAAAACAATAAGCCATTGTTAAAATTAGTTACTGCTGTAACCGTTGACAAATTAGCATTCTCACTTTTACGTCACGCTGTAGTAGTCGTTATGTTGTTCGGTATCTTGATTGGTGATTATGCATTAAGTGGTACAATTTCAATGATCACAATTGTTCCAACGCTATTAATTACTTTCTGGGCAGTAGCAAAGGCAAGAAAAACAGGTATGAAGAAAGCGTTCTTATTCTCAACATGGATTGCATTAGGTACATTCGTTGCACTAATTGCGATGTTTGTGTTAATTGATGGTTCATCCATTTCAATGAGTAACGTTGGAATTGCAACAGTCCTATTTATTGCTCTATACACTATGGCAATGGGCTTTGGACAAGTACCGTCAACTCTAGTTAATCCAATGATCGCAGATGTATCGGATTATGAAACTTCAAAATCTGGAAGATATGTACCAGGTATGATTGGAACATTGTTCTCTTTTATTGATAAACTCATCACTTCTTTAGCACCTGCTATCGTTGGTTTTGCAGTCGCTTTAATCGGCTTTAAAGATGCATTCCCATCTGTTACAGATGTGTTAACACCTGAACTTAAAGTAGTAACAATTATCTTAGCGTTCGGTATTCCAGCTCTAGCACTACTTATTTCTGGTTTAATTATGAGCCGTTATGAATTAAGTGCTGAGAAAATGGAAGAAATCCAAGCGACAATAGCTGAGAAAAAATCTAAGAATACTACTAAAAAAGAAGAAAAAATTGCGAACTAAATAAATTGTAAACGATATAAGCCCCTTGACTTAGTGAAAGCTATTAAGTTAAGGGGCTTATTCTTCTATTATAATCATAGGATATTTTTGAAGCTTAAATGAATCTCTAAATATGGGGTGATTGATAAATACATATGACTGGCTTTCGAGAATACCTAAGAATAAGATTATGCAATTTATGTTAAGTTAATTTTGTAGGATTACTCTAACTAACTATTAAATAGAAATGAGGTTATAGTAACATGAAAAAATTTATGGATGAAACATTCTTATTGTCAAATGACACTGCAGTTACTCTGTACAATAATTTCGCGAAAGATATGCCGATCATCGATTATCATTGTCATTTAAGTCCGCAAGAAATTTACGAAAACAAAACCTTCAAAAATATTACAGAAGCTTGGTTGTATGGTGATCACTATAAATGGAGAGCGATGAGAGCTAACGGAATCGAAGAAGATTTTGTAACAGGTAATGCATCTGATTATGATAAGTTTATTTCTTGGGCAAAAACAGTACCGATGACTATCGGCAATCCATTATACAACTGGACACACTTAGAACTCCAACGTTTCTTTGATGTTCATGAGATTTTAAATGAAAAGTCTGCACCGGCAATTTGGGAAAAAGTGAATAATAAGCTTACTGGCGAAGGATTCGGTGCAAGGGATTTAATTAAAAAATCAAAAGTTGAAGTAGTCTGCACAACTGACGATCCAACCGATTCACTTGAATATCACAAGCTTATTGCTGAAGATACAAGCTTTGATGTCAAAGTATTACCAAGTTTCCGCCCAGATAAAGGTTTAGAAATTAACCAAGAAACGTTTGTAGGTTGGGTGAAAAAACTCAGTGAAGTATCTGGTGTTGAGATTTCAAGCTACGATGACTTCTTAACAGCATTAGAAAATAGAATCGAATTCTTCCATTCGCTTGGAGGACGTGTATCTGACCACGCGCTTAACACAATGATGTATGAACATACAACGAAGGAAGAAGCTGCAGCAGTATTTGAAAAAGGAATTAAGGGTGAAAAGGTTTCAGTTGAAGATGAAACTAAGTATAAATCATATACACTTGTATTCCTTGGCAAAGAATATGCAAAACGCGACTGGGCGATGCAACTACATATTCATGCACTACGTAATAATAACTCTAGAATGTTTAGCAAACTAGGACCTGATACTGGTTATGACAGCATTAATGAGGGAGAAATAGCACGTCCATTAAACGAATTATTGGATGCATTAGATAGTGAAGATGCACTTCCAAAAACAATTCTTTATTCTCTAAATCCAAATGACAACTACATCCTTGGCACAACAATTGGTAACTTCCAAGGTGGAGGTAAGCCTGGAAAAATGCAATTTGGAACGGCTTGGTGGTTCAACGATCAAAAGGAGGGTATGCTTGAGCAAATGAAGGCGCTAGCAAACCTTGGCTTATTCAGCCGTTTCATTGGTATGTTAACAGACTCTAGAAGCTTCCTATCTTATACAAGACATGAATACTTCAGACGTTTGGTTTGTAATTTACTCGGTGAGTGGGTTGAAAATGGAGAGGTACCTTACGACATGGATTTACTAGGCGATGTTGTAAAAGGAATCTGCTATAATAATGCAAAAGAATACTTTGAGTTCTAAAAAGTAACATTAAGGATTCATTATGGATAGCTCACCTAATACGTGGGCTATTTTTGATTTCCAATGATATACTAGCGATAATGAATTTGAGAGGAAGGAAGGTCCAGATGGATAAAAAGTTAGCTCCTAATCATGAGCATATTGATGACGGGATGATCAAACTTGAAGTAAATATTGATAATATGTCGGGTGAATGGTTGGGGTATGTTATGGATTTATTATTCGATGCAGGTGCTAATGACGTCTACTACACACCAATCTATATGAAGAAAAATCGACCAGCGGTGCTATTACAACTGTTATGCACCAAACAGAAATTGGGTAAGATGAAGGAAATTTTATTTACGGAAACAACAACGCTTGGTTTGAGATACTATCCACTAACCGTCCATCGACTACAGCGAACATTTACCGAGGTTGTTACAAAATGGGGTAAAGTAACAGTAAAAGAAGGAATCTTCGAAGGAGAAGCGATTCAAAGGTCTCCAGAATATGAGGATTGTCGCAAAATAGCAGAAAACAACAGTATTCCATTGAAAAAAGTATATGAAGAGGTTTGGAAAGTGCTTAATAAACAGTAATGACAGTTCCTTTGGTTAGAATACTGTCACTAAACCAAAAATACTGTCACTAGAAAAAATGAATAAAACCCACTGAAACCAGTGGGTTACATATCATTAATTTCCATCTGTATATACTTCTTTGTTTGTGGACCGTAAATGCCATCATCTGCAAGTGCAGCATACATCGATTGAAATCTTCGAACGGCATCTTCGGTCAAAGGACCATAGCTACCATCGATCATTTTTGGGTCAAAGTTAATGTGTTTTAGTGCACGTTGAATCATGCGAACTTCTTCACCTTTGTCCCCTCGTCCCCATACTCCGTCTGGAAGTGGAAACTCTTCATCAGTTGAATTGTTTTGTTTAATAACTTCTTCAAGTTTACTTAAAGTAGCTGGCCCAACTAGTCCATCTACACCTAATCCATATCGTTTCTGGAATCGCATGACTGCATTCTCAGTTTCAGCACCGAAGCTACCGTCCGCGCCATAGCGTGGTAGGGGGAAACCAGCTTTAATCAAGTCTTGTTGTATTTCCCTAACAAAAGGACCTGTATTCCCTCTACGAATCGGCAATCTTGTTGAAACACCAGCAACTACAGGTGCCGGATTGCTTGTAGGAATCCCTTTAAAATCACGGTTATATGATTCTTGGACATCATTTATAAACTCCTCCCAAGAAATACCATGTGGGCGTAGCGCATTTTGAGGATCTGTTCGTCTAGATGGATCCAAGGCACTATGCGCCACTATATGTCTTTTCGGGTCTAAATTGAACTTGTCACACAAATAGGCATGATACCAAACATATCGCTTATATGCTTCTTGGAAATTGATTCTCCCACCATGACATAGCTCAACTCCAATTGCCGCATCATTCGCATCATCGCCGAAACGCTCATTATCAGCAGTTATATTATAGCGAACGTGCCATGCCTTTTCGGTAAGTGGGATTATTTCTAATACATATTTATCATCAATAAAAGTGTGGGCAGATGCACTCGGCTGGGAGCGGTCAAAATAATTTCGATTCCCATACGCAGTGGAACCAGGATTACCTGTATCATGACTTACGATAAAACGTACTTTTGAAACTTTTTGTCCTGAACGTGAATTTCCAAAACGAATATAATCTCTTGTAATTGGATACTCCATTTCATTCACCTCCATGAAAAAATGAGTAATCGATTCATTCTATGTTCGTTAAGTTTGTACTGTACCAAAAATATACTTTTGTAACATGGAGGTAATAATGAGGTGAGTAAACAAACAAAAACCGAAGGACCAAATCCCTCGGTTTCTTAACTAATGATTATTTCTTTTTTCGTTCCTTTGCTCTGGCATCTGCTGCATTTGAACGTGCTAGAGCTTCTAAATCGTCCTGGTCAGCAAGTTCACGTGAGAACTCTACATCTCGACCATCAGATTTCATGTTCTTTGGAACCTGTGGTAAGCTTGCCTTGTTTTTATCACGTGTTTTATGTCCTTGTGCTCTTCCCATTGTCAGACACCACCCCTACATTAATGGAGAGGTTGCAATTTCAACCTACTCAATTATTAGGATGACCTTTAGAATCAACTTAATAAGTGGAAATTTGTATGTAATTTTAGTGACGAGCCTGTTTTTTAGTGTAGCCACCAGCTTGGTCTGCTAGTTTAAATTCTCTAGAATAGACAACCTCTTGCATACTGCTTAATGTACTTTTTGACTTATTGTCACGTCTTTTTTCTTTTGCCATGATAAATTCCTCACTTTCTAAGTAATGTACTATTATTTTAACCATCCCAAAAAAATCCAAACAAAAAACCCGTTTAAAAAAACGGGTTATGCCTCTTTCAATTGTTCTTCTTCAGTTATATGTCCAACTCGTAGCGTATGCATTGTATATAAATCCTTGGAAACTTCAAAGAGATTGTAAATATCACCATTAGCATTTAACTGGTCGAGCAAAGTCTTTCTCGTTTCATTTGCAGAAGTGACAAAAGGTAGCTTTTGAACTGCCTTGGTAGAACGAAGATTTACTTTCTTGACCCTCATGAAAATCGTTTCAATTTCAAGCTCATAAAACAGTTCTGAAAAGAATGCATCCTTAGCAGCTTGGTTATACCCTTTGCCATGGAATGGCTTACCGAGCCAAGTTCCAAGAAAGCCTGCATTATCTTCGATATCATATAGGTTAATTGTACCGATTGGAGAGCCCCATTCATCTAAGATGGTACGTGAAATCAATTCACCACGCTCTTCTGCCTCAATCGTTTGCTTTGTTATAAATAAAAACTCTTCATATGAATATGCTTTTTGACGCACAAATGGGAAGACATCTGGGTGCACCATAAGATCATAAAGAGCTTGACAATCTTGAAGTTCACGCTTTTTTAGCATCAGTTTCGCCTCCAATGTGAGGACAGACCGGACCTGTGGTATGTCGAATCCACCCTCGAAATTTTTTGTGTGATGTTCAAGTAAACATCACTAAGAGATAAAAAATTTCGGGGTGGGAATCGAACCCACTAGAACCAGTGAAACTGGTGGCGCACCATTTGCCTTCCCTAAAGTTAGCCAATTTTTGTTAGCCAAATTTAAGTTAATATTCTATTGTTGAGCACAATTTTTTTACTTCACTCTCTAGGTATCATACTCGAAACTTTTGTAAAAATAAATAGGTTTTTTGTGAAATTTTTGTATCAAATTATTGGTAATTTCGACGTATCTATTTGATTCTTGTAGAATTATGTCGAGTTACTTTTTGAGAATGTTAATGAGTGCCTTATCGAGTTTTTCATAGGTAAAGGAAAACCCTTGCTCCATCAGTTTTTTCGGTAGCACTTTCTGTCCTTTTAAAACCAATATGCTCATTTCACCGAGTAATAACCTTAAGGCAAAACCAGGTACAGGTAACCAGTGAGGCCTATTCATGATTGTGCCAACAGTTTGACCAAAGGTTTTCATTTGTAAGGGGGTAGGGGAGGTAAAGTTGACCGGTCCACTAAGATTCTCTATGTGTAATAAAAATTCGATTCCTTTTAAGACATCATCAATATGAATCCATGATAACCATTGATTTCCGGAACCAATCGTACCTCCAATATAAAAATGGTAAGGTAAAATCATACGAGATAGTGCTCCAGCACCCTCACCTAGTACAACACCAAGACGTAAATAACAAGTGCGAATTCCAAATTCGGAGGCTTTTGACGCTTCATTCTCCCAAGTAGCAACCGTTGTTGCAAGAAAATCACTACCCCTTTGTTTGGACTCTTCCGTAAAGGTCTCGAATACGGAAGTTCCATAAATCCCAATTGCACTCGCATTTAAAAACACTTTAGGTTTCTTCGGGAGGGAAGCGATGATGCGAAGTGTCTCCTTTGTTGCTGTCACCCGGCTATCCACGATTCGTTTTTTTCGAGAATCTGTCCAACGTCCACTGTTTAGTGACTCTCCAGCCAAGTTTATGAAGGCATCCATATCCATTAACTCTGCTTCTGGATTACTATTTGGAGTGAGCCATTCCACATAATGGAGTGTTGGTTGACTACTTGTTTTGTCTCTGCTTCTTGTTAATATAAACACTTCATGATTTTGACTTAAAAGATAGTCAGTAAGTCGCTTTCCTACAAAACCGGTTCCACCTGCTATTGCAATCTTCATTATGTTCTTCCTTTCGTTCCTTTTCCTACATAATTCAATAACTTTTCCATATATCCTCTAAAATTCTTGTGCTACTATATAAGGGAGGTGTAATTCAAATGGCAATTATAGCAAAAATCACAACTCAAAAGAAAAATGCAGAGAGATATAATATTTTTCTTGATCATGGCAAGGGCGAGGAGTATGCGTTCAGCGTTGATCAAGACATTCTTATTCGTTTTCAACTAAAAAAAGGAATGGAACTGGATGAGCTAGATATCACAGAAATTCAGTTTGAAGACGAAGTGAAGAAAGCCTTTAATATGGCGCTTACTTTTTTATCGTATAGAATGCGCTCCAAAAAAGAAATTGTGGATTACCTTAAGAAAAAAGAAGTGGATGACCCGATTATTCCCGATGTAATCCATAAACTTATTGATTATAAGTATATAAATGATGAGGAATTCGCGAAAGCGTATGTCCGCACTCAAGTCAATACAGCAATCAAGGGACCAGAGGTTATTAAACAAGAGCTTATTGAAAAGGGTATTGAACAGGATATCCTTTTGAAGAGTCTTTTCCTATATACGATGGGCGAGCAGGTTGAAAAGGCAATAAAGCTCATCTCAAAAACAATCCCAAAGAACAATAAAGCCTCAGAACGTCAGACAAAGCAAAAAATTGAGCAAACACTACAACGCAAAGGTTTTACATGGGATGTTATCCAAATCGCCATGGAAGAGGCAGTTATTGAAAAAAATACGGATGAAGAGTGGGGTGCTCTCGAGCATCATGGTATGAAAGCTCACCGTAAATACTGTAAATTAGAAGGCTGGGAATACGAGCAAAAGATGAAACAAGCTCTCTTCCGCAAAGGGTTCGATTTAGATATGATTGAAAAATACATTAACGATATTAAGGATGGAGACTAGTAAGATGCAGGAAAAACGATATAGCCAAATGACAGAGTTTGAATTAAGACAGGAAATTGCGGGCTTAAAAGAACAAGCGCGAAAAGCAGAGCAACTGGGTATGGTTAACGAACTAGCTGTACTTGAACGAAAGGCTGCCATGGCAAAAGCATATTTGCTTAATCCTAAGGACTTTCATCCAGGAGAATCATATGAAATTGACGGCGATCCCGGTAGCTATTTTAAAATTGACTATATAAACGGTGTATTTGCTTGGGGTTATAGAGTGGGACAAGAGGATAAAGAAGAAGCATTACCGATTTCATTACTTATAAAGCAATTATAAAAACCAGAGAGGCTTTCCTCCCTGGTTTTTATGATACCATGTTAGGACTGTTTTCTTGTTTGATGCTCTAAGATAATGAGGTTTTGTGTACGTCTAGTTTCTCCATTCACCTGTGCCCAAGCATGTTTTGGATTAGCCCATGCTTTTTGGAACGGACTAGAATATTCGTTTTGTCTATACCCTTTTTTACCCATAACACGCACCTCCAAGTAAGTCTCGATTCGATTTTTTGCCCCGGGATGTGGGTTACAAAGACGTTGCTACAGATGTGGTGTAATAAGTCTTTGACCGTAAAACCTCTGTGTTAAAAATCGTGTCGTTCACTTGAAGCCTTCATTCGCTCTTGTGGATGTGTGTTAATGGAACCATCTGCTCTTGTTGAAGCGTATTCTGCTTTTGCTCTGGGTTCACCCTGAAACTTATTACGATTCTGGTTTGGGAATCCTCGTTTCTTGTTCCGCATGCGAATACCTCCTATTAGAAGCAAAATTGGACGTCGTGTAAAAAGGAAAGGTGTATTTCCTTTAAACACGTATTACTAGTATGGAGTACTTGTCCTTATAACATGTAAAATGAAGAACGTGAATTAATGGTAATGCATAGAACAAATAATAATCCCCATAGTAATAGTTACTATGGGGAAAATCGGTTATCCTGGGACTAATTCCAGTTTCTTGCGGAGCTTTTCTTCACTGAAAATCCAACCAGTATAAGAAGTAATTATCTTTAAATCGAGGTCTAACTGTACAACTGCAACAAAAGGATAATGCCCTTTGCTTCGATAACGCAGATCGATAAACCGAACTTCATAATACTCATCGTACTCATCTACTTCCCATCGATAAACAGGTGAGAAGTGAAGAAAGGCAGCTAAGTTTTTATCTTTTTTCGCAGCATGTATGACCGGTGTATCCGGAACAGGACATTTAGCAAATTGATCATGTATACTAATCTCATTGTCTTTTGCACGTGCCACATAAAAATACTTATCCGTTACAACAGCAATATGCCATTGATTAAATCGATAGGTCGGAGAAATAATGATGTCCGATATCGTATCATCAATTTTAGCTCTTATTGCCGTTTCGACCTTATTTCTCATTCTAAATCGGATGATATAATAAGCAAATAGTAGAACGTATACCGAAAAAAACGTGATACCTGGATGTAGGCCAAATTTCCATACGATTATACCTGCTAAGTGTATGAGGAAAATAAATGGATCAAACGTATTTATTACCCCTAATGCAACCCATTTGTGTGAAAAAGGTCGTAATGCTTGTGTGCCATATGCGTTGAATATATCAACAAATACATGGAGAATGACACCAATAAAGGTCCACATCCAAAGGTGTAATAAGTTAGCTTCAGGAAAAAAGAACAAAAGAACTCCGGTTATTAATATTGGCCACAATAAAACTGCAGGGATAGAATGTGTAATTCCTCGGTGGTTTTTTATATAATGAGCATTATTACGTAATTTTAATATGGTATCAAGGTCGGGTGCTTGTGACCCAATAAGTGTACCGAAGATGACTGCTTGAGTTGTAGCGGGATTTACTGTAACAACTGGGTCCAGTGTAGCAATGCCTCCTAAGGCAAGACCCATAACGACATGAGTTCCTGTATCCAAATACGAGACCTCCTTTTTTCATACGTCCTATCTTTAATGTATCCAACAATCTTAATTTAAAAAGCAAACCGATGAAATTTCGAAATCAATCTTGTTAGACATCAGTAGGTAAATTAGTATAATTTTAGCACCTTGTGAGAGGGAATGGTATAAATAAATGATAATGTTAGATAAATTTTCAATAAATGCATTTCAACGTGATTTAATTGAGTGGTTTGAAAAAGAACAGAGAGATCTTCCATGGAGACAAGATCAGGATCCTTATAAAGTATGGGTGTCTGAAATCATGCTTCAGCAGACAAGAGTTGATACAGTTATCCCATACTTTGAGAATTTTGTGTCAAAGTTCCCAACCATTGAAGACCTTGCTAAAGCCGAGGAAGAAAAAGTCCTTAAAGCATGGGAAGGATTGGGTTATTATTCAAGGGTTAGAAATCTGCACGCTGCGGTCAAAGAAGTTGCTGAAACGTATGGTGGCAAAGTTCCAAATACAGTGGGGGAAATCTCAAGTCTAAAGGGAGTTGGACCGTACACAACTGGAGCAATTTTAAGTATTGCATATGGGATACCAGAGCCAGCTGTGGATGGAAATGTTATGCGGGTTCTTTCAAGAATCTTATCGGTGTGGGATGACATCGCGAAACCCAAAACCCGCCAGTTGTTTGAGGATATTGTAAGAGAAATTATTTCAAAAGAAAATCCTTCTGCTTTTAATCAGGCGTTAATGGAATTAGGTGCATTGATTTGTGTACCTCAAAACCCAGCATGTCTACTATGTCCAGTTCAAGAACACTGTAAGGCCTTTGCAGAAGGAGTACAAAAAGAACTTCCAGTTAAAAGCAAGAAAAAGGCACCAAGAGCAATCTCAATGGCGGCGGTTGTTCTGAAAAATGAGGATGGTAAATTACTAATTCATAAACGTCCTGAAAAAGGTTTATTAGCAAATCTCTGGGAGTTTCCAAATGATGAAATCATTTCAGATTTACAAACACCGAAAGAACAACTGACTGAATTTCTAAAGACAGGATATGAAGTGGACGCAAAAATAGGACAAGCCTTTACAACAATCGAGCATGTATTTTCCCACCTTATATGGAACATTACTGTATTTGAAGGAGAAATAAAAGGAGAAATCCATGAAACGGACCATCTCAAACTAGTTAGTTTAGACGAGTTAGAGGCATTTACGTTCCCAGTTTCTCACCAAAAGATATTAAGAAGCTTTCTCACCAAATAAGAGAAAGCTTCTTTTTATTAATAGGGATTATCGTACGACAAACGTATATCATTTGTATAATGAGGGTTACGATGGAAACCGCCTCTTGCTTCAATTTCCTGGACGATTTCATTATGAAGGGATCTTCCCTCCGCATTCAAGTACGGAACAATTTGCTGAAAGGAATGGTGAAAAAAAGCAAGTTCACTTTCCTTCCATTCATTTTTTGGGATCATTGATAAATGAGTCATGTCTCGACCAGCATACATCTTCAATTTCCCTCCTTTGAAGTTTCACTTTGTTCAGTCCGTTTCAATTAATAAGATTATCCACTTGATGAAAAATTATCCTTCTAATTCGAAAATTATATAATTATTTTTACGGATATAAAAACCGATTTCGGGATAAATTAATGTTCGTGGAGGTGATAACAATGGCTAAACAACCAAACAAAACACAATCTGGAACAAACGTACAACAAGTAAGACAACAAAACGCTCAATCTCAAGGACAAGGTCAATTTGGTACTGAGTTTGCTAGCGAAACTAACGCACAAGAAGTAAGACGTCAAAACCAACAGTCTCAGTCTAACAAAGGACAAGGCTAATATACGTAAAGTAACTAATACTTAATACAAAAAGCACTTCCTACATTCGGTTAGGGAGTGCTTTTTTTCTGGAGTTCGTTGGTTCGAGGTGCTTTTGACAAAACCTCCTAAATAACTACATACAAAGACAAAGGAAATTAAGTCTATACAAAGAAGTAATAGGATATAACATTACTAACGCTACATAGACAATAGGAGGATAATATGATGAGCAATTTTGATGACCTTGTTGGTGAACAGCTAAAAACAATGGACAAGTTACTTTTCATTCAATCCGAAATTGAACGATGCCAAGAACTTGAAAAACAAATTCTGGAATTGCAAAAAGAAACAGAACTTCAATCAATACAAGACGAGATTAGCCGTATGCAGGAAGAACTAGTGCAAATTCATGACCTATTTCAGCAGCAAACTGAAGAAGTCATCCGATCTTATCAAGGAAAGGTTCATCAAACTGTTTAAGAATCGGAGTTGTTCCCGGAGTCATCGAAAATTCGGTGGCTCTTTTGTATGACATTATTCGCATATCCGACATGCCATATTTGATAAATGCCATATTAAACCGTTATAATAATAGAAAAGGTTTTTCTTTGTTTTTATACTTACGATATGGGAGTTCGGTATTAACCTTATTGTATAAAAAGTAGAGATTAAGATATGTATAAGACAAAGCTGCCCAAAAGTGAAAGTAGGGAGAGAGAATGGGTATTCCCATGGAAGGAGATAAAATACAAATCCATAGCTACAAGCATAATGGTCATATTCACCGTGTATGGGAAGAAACTAGGGTCCTTAAAGGCACACAAAGCCTAGTGATTGGTGGGAATGATCGGACAACTGTGACGGAATCTGATGGTCGAACCTGGATCACGCGTGAACCGGCTATTTGTTATTTTCATGCGCGCCATTGGTTTAATATTATCGGAATGATTCGTGAGGATGGAGTGTATTATTACTGCAATATTAGTTCGCCATTTATTACTGACGATGAAGCACTAAAATATATCGATTATGATTTGGATATCAAAGTGTTTCCAGATATGACATTCATTTTATTGGATGAGGACGAATATGAGAAACATCGTCGTGAAATGAACTATCCTGATGTTATCGATAAAATCTTAAAAAATAATGTGGACAAGCTTATCCAATGGATTCGGGGACGCAAAGGTCCATTTGCACCTGATTTTATAGATATATGGTATGAGCGTTATTTAACCTATCGAAGTTAACCGTTTTACGAAAAACCTGTTGGAACTAAGCAACAGGTTTTCATTTTTGCACTAAAGTTGAAAGAAGGTAAATTAGTTTGGGGAGTACTAGACGTTATATGCAATTCGTGAAACCGTACCGGTTTCAAATCTTTATTACCATTCTGATTGGTATTATTAAATTTTCGATTCCAATGCTGACTCCTTTACTACTGAAGTATGTATTGGATGATGTGATTGCTGCTGAAATAACACAAGATGAAAAACTATCAAAACTTTTCTTTGCAATGGGAATCATGTTTTTTATCTTTCTTGTATTACGCCCACCTGTTGAATATTATCGTCAATACTATGCGCAATGGGTTGGTAGTAAAATACTATATGATATTCGTGACCAGCTTTTTGATCATATTCAAAAGTTGAGTCTTAAGTTTTATGCCAATACTAGAGCGGGGGAAGTTATATCAAGAGTCATCCATGATGTAGAGCAGACAAAGACTTTTGTAATTACAGGGTTAATGAATTTATGGTTAGATCTTTTTACTATCTTTATCGCAATCGCTATTATGTTAACCCTTGATGTGAAACTAACGATTGTATCCATTATTTTGTTTCCACTTTATGGTCTATCGATTAAGTACTTTTATGGTCGACTTCGCCATCTTACAAGAGCACGATCTCAGGCACTGGCAGAGGTGCAAGGCTACCTTCATGAACGTGTACAAGGAATTCCAGTTATTCGTAGCTTCGCAATCGAAAATCATGAGCAAAAGCTGTTTGATAAACAAAACAGTAACTTCTTACAAAAAGCGTTAGATCATACAAGTTGGAATGCCAAAACGTTTGCTGTTGTAAACACGATAACCGATCTTGCTCCGTTACTTGTGATTGGTTATGCCGGTTATCAGGTTATTCAAGGAGACTTAACAGTAGGTTCTTTAGTAGCCTTTGTTGCTTATATTGATCGACTCTATAATCCATTAAGACGACTTGTAAACTCTTCAACAACATTAACACAGGCACTAGCGTCAATGGATCGGGTGTTTGAATTTATAGATGAGAAATATGATATCACGGATCAGCCAAATGCAGTTGAATGTAAGAATGTGTCTGGTAAGGTGAACTTTGAAAATGTCTCGTTTTCTTACGGAGAGCCTGATGATGACCAAGTTGTATTAAAGAATATAAATCTCAATATAGAAAAAGGGGAAACCGTTGCTTTAGTTGGAATGAGTGGTGGTGGAAAGTCTACATTGGTCAGCCTAATACCGAGATTTTATGATGTAACAGAAGGTAGAATTTTACTTGATGGAACCGATATTCGATCTTTAAAGGTTAGAACACTCCGTGATAAAATCGGTATGGTGCTTCAGGATACTTTCTTATTCAGCGAATCGGTTAAGCATAATATTCTTCTTGGAAAGCCTGGAGCTACTGATGAAGAAATTATTGAGGCAGCAAAAGCTGCAAATGCCCATGAGTTTATCGAAAATCTCCCACAGGGTTATGATACAAAAGTAGGAGAAAGAGGCGTGAAACTGTCAGGAGGTCAAAAACAGCGTATTGCAATTGCCCGTGTATTTTTAAAAAATCCTCCGCTATTAATATGGGATGAAGCTACTTCAGCATTGGATCTTGAAAGCGAACATTTGATACAAGAATCTCTTGAAGAACTAGCTAAAAATCGTACTACATTTATCGTGGCACACCGCTTATCAACGATTACACATGCAGATAAAATTGTATTAATAGAACACGGTGAAATAGTCGAAGTAGGAACACATGCAGAGCTTATGAGTAAAAAGGGGAACTACTATAATCTATTTCAGGTTCAACAACTCGATGATTGATAGTCTGAGACACGGTTTGTAAAAACGTGTCTCAGACTGTTGAAAAACGCTCGCATACTTCGTTGCTTGCCTCTCTCGTCCGCTCATGAAGGTAACTTCTATTCGCGTCCAATCGGCTGCGCGCCTCGTCTGACAAACGTTTTCAAGTCAGTCTGGGGAATGTATGAATATAAAGATGTCAGTTGAAGAATTTGTGTAGACACGGTTTGTAAAACCGTGTCTATTTTTGTATTTCCGTGGAAATATTCGTTTGTAGAGTTCAAAGAAAAAAAAGGCATAAAAAAAGTACCCGCCTATCTAAATAGGGGGTACTTTAAAACCACTAATTATTATTTTGTGATTACTACGTTCTGGAAGAATGGAGTACCACTGAAGTTTACGAATAGTCCATCGATACCATTTAGACCGTGAACGAAGTCAGGGTGCTGTAGGTATACCATTGGCGCTTCTTCAACTAGAATTTCAGAAACTTCTTTATAAGCTTCATTACGTTTGTCTTGGTCAGATTCAGTACGAGCAAGGTCTAATAATTCATCTACTCTTTCGTTCTTATAGAAAGAACGGTTTCCTGGATCACCGAACATAGTTGAGTGGAATAGAGCATATAAACCGTAGTCTGCATCACCAGTAACTGTAGTCCATCCAAGGATAAATAATTCGTGTTCACCAGCAGCAGTTTTCTCTAAGAAAGTTCCCCACTCAATAATTTGAATGTCAACTTCAATACCAATTGGTGCTAAGTGAGCTTGAATTAATTCTGCAATATCAGCACGTTCTTTGTTACCTTCGTTTACAAATAGAGTTGTTTTGAAGCCATCAGCAAAACCTGCTTCAGCTAATAGTTTTTTAGCTTCATCAACATCATATGCTAGTGGTTCTAAATCTTGATAGTTTCCTACAACAGTTGGAGCTAATGGACCTACAGCTTCAAGTCCCTGCCCATCAAGGATACCGTCAACGATATCAGCTTTGTTAACTGCCATTGCAATTGCTTGACGAACCTTTAGGTTATCAAAAGGAGCTTTTTCCATATTGAATCCAAGATAGTCCATACGTGTTCCACGTACTCTATCAATCTCAATATCTGGCATTGCTTCAACACGTTTAACGTCTGAAGAACCAAGTAACATAACGTGTGCTTCACCTGTTTCTAACATTGCAACACGAGTTGCTTGTTCTGGTACGTTTTTAATTGTAAGTGTATCTACTTTCGCTTTCTCGCCCCAGTAATCTTCATTTTTAACAAACTTAATGTTGTCTCCACGGGACCAAGTTTCAAATTTAAAAGGACCTGTACCAACTGGTACTTCAGCTAGTAACGTAGTTCCAGCTTTATCTGCCTCAATTGCTGCAGGAGAAATAATTGAACCTGCATTATGTGCTAAATGAGCTGGAAGTGGAGCAAAAGGTGTTTCAGTTTTAATATGAACAGTATATGGATCTACTACCACAATTTCTGTAATCATGTTAAGGATAAATCCTTTTGGAGAAGCAAACTCTGGATCAATTAAGCGCTCAAGTGACGCTTTTACTGCATCTGCATTAAAGTCTGATCCATCATGGAATTTTACACCTTCACGAAGCTTAAACTCCCAAGTTGTTTCATCAATTGCACTAAACTCAGTAGCTAGTAAAGGTACTACACTACCGTCTTCAGCGTAATCTGTTAGACGTTCGTAGACTTGAGATGTTGCATTATTTGATGCTGTATCGTTTTGACCATGAGGGTCAAGTGTCGGTGCATCTGAACCTGTAACAAATACTAAATCTCCGCCTTCAGTAGCTTCAGCAGGAGCTTCAGTTTCAGGTTCCTTCTCATCATTATTGTCTTCGTTTGAAGAATTATCACTGCTACAAGCAGCAAGTGCTAATACTAATGATAGTAAAAGCATAAGAAATAGATTCTTTTTCATCTTCATTCTTATTCCCCCTCTTTTGGTTGTTTGTAAGCATACCCTACAATTGTTTATATTAATCAACAAATCTGAAATATGCAATAATATTTTTAAAAAAATATTTCAAACTGTAAAAATTGTAAATCCTTTTTAATATATATAAAAATTTTGAATATATATTCTTTAATATTTATTATGTAATTAAATAGTAGAGTAGTTGATTTTAGTGGTTTAATCCGTTAAATTACTAAATAGTGAAACTAAAAATAAAGTATTGTAACACTTGAAAATATTTTGATATGATAGAAAAAACTGCGAATATAAAAACTATATTAAAATATCAAATTTTTCACTGGAAGGATGAGAAAATTATGAGTTCACCACAGCTTCAACCTAATGGGGCTTTTGTAGAAGCAAATAAGACACGAACTACTCGTTGGTCTTCTTTCTTTAAAAAGCTAGCAAAGAATAAGGCAGCTATTGCTGGTGCTATTATTGTTTTATTATTTGTGATTCTCGCTGCTCTAGCACCACTGATTGCACCATATGATCCAAAGTTGCCTGATATGAGTAAAAAATTAGAGACTCCATCTGGGGAACACTGGCTTGGGACTGACGATAAGGGCCGCGATATATTAAGCAGACTATTATTTGGGGCAAGGATATCATTAATGGTTGGTATTTTATCGACAGTCTTAGGAGCATTCGTTGGAATTATTTTGGGAATTGTATCTGGATATTATGGTAGGTGGATAGATTCATTGATTATGAGAATCTGTGATGTTCTGCTAGCGTTTCCAGGGATATTATTAGCATTAGCTATTGTTAGTATACTAGGTTCAAGTACAACAAATGTTATCATCGCAGTTGCATTTTTTGCTGTTCCTACCTTCGCTAGAATAGTCAGAGGGTCAACATTAACCGTTAAGAAATTAGAATATATTGATGCTATCAGAGCAATGGGAGCAACAGATTTCAGAATCATTTTTAAACACATCTTTCCGAATATTGTCTCTCCGATAATTGTTCAAGCTACACTATATATAGCATCAGCAATTATTACGGCAAGTGCTCTATCTTTCTTAGGGATGGGGACTCAGCCACCTACACCAGAGTGGGGAACGATGTTAAGTGATGGTCGTTCGTATGTTTCTTATGCACCACATCTAACTCTATTCCCTGGTATTGCAATCTTATTAGTCGTAATCGGCTTCAACTTGTTTGGAGATGGGCTAAGAGATGCATTAGATCCAAAATCGAATAAATAAAAGGATGGTGATTAAAATTGTTAATATATACACTTAGAAGACTCATTCAGATTATACCGGTAATGATCGGTGTTACATTAGCGGTTTTCCTAATGATGCATCTAATCCCTGGTGACCCAGCAAGGATTATGGCAGGTGAGGCTGCTGACCCAGTGCAGGTCGAACAAATGCGTGAAAATTTAGGGTTAAACGATCCTTTATATGTTCAGTATTTTCGATATGTGGGTAATGCAATTCAAGGAGATTTAGGTACATCAATACGAACAAAACGTGATGTAGTAGATGAAATTTTTGATCAGCGTTTTGCAATCACAGTACAACTTGCTGTTATTGGAACAGCACTTTCAGTTCTGTTAGGGTTAGTAGCTGGTATCATCTCAGCTACAAGAAAATATTCATTTATAGATGTTTCGGTAATGATAGCCGCATTATTCGGATTATCGATGCCAAACTTCTGGTTAGGAATCATGTTAATTTATCTATTTGCAGTAAATATGGGTGTGCTACCAGTTGCAGGATGGGGTACATGGCAACATATGATATTGCCGGCGATTACCTTAGGGACGGGCGGAGCCGCAATTATTGCGCGTATGACTCGTTCTAGCATGCTTGAAGTTATTAACCAAGATTATATTCGCACCGCTTATGCGAAGGGTGTAAGTGATAAATTAGTCATCTATAAACATGCTCTACGCAATGCCTTAATTCCTGTTGTAACCGTGGTAGGTTTACAGTTTGGTGGTTTATTAGGTGGAGCAATTGTAACTGAAACAGTATTCGCGATTAACGGATTAGGAAGACTCATTATTGATTCAATTCGTGCGCACGATTTTCCAATGGTACAAGGTACAATCCTTGTCTGTGCAGTACTTTTCGTAATGGTTAACTTCTTAGTAGATATTACGTATCGTCTAATAAATAAACGTATTGACTTGAACTAATATAGGATGTTCAAAAAAAGGCAGGGACGGTGAAAACTATGACTATATCAAATACTGAAAAAATCCTTGAGGTAAAGGATTTACGTACATCATTCTTTACGGATGAAGGCGAAGTTAAAGCTGTAGATGGGGTTGATTTTTCAATTGAAAAAGGGAAATCAATCGGCATCGTAGGGGAATCAGGATCAGGAAAAAGTATCACCTCTTTATCCATTCTCCGTCTTTTACAAGAGCCTGTTGGTAAAATAGTCGGTGGAGAGATTGTGTTTAAGGGAGAAAACCTATTAAACAAATCCAAAAAAGAAATGATGGGGATTCGTGGAAATAATATCTCGATGATTTTCCAAGAACCAATGACTTCTTTAAATCCGACATTAACGTGTGGTGAACAAATTGCTGAATCAGTTCGGATTCATCAAAAGTTAAATAAGAAAAAGGCATGGGAAAAGGCAGTGGAAATGCTCACATTAGTTGGGATTCCTTCGCCTGAAAAACGTGCACATCAATATCCATTTGAACTATCAGGTGGGATGAGACAACGTGTAATGATTGCGATTGCTCTAGCTTGTAATCCTGAATTACTAATTGCAGATGAACCGACAACTGCATTGGACGTAACGATTCAAGCACAAATTCTCGAGTTAATTAAAAAATTACAAAGAGAGCTTGGTACATCGTTAATGATGATTACCCATGATCTTGGTGTTGTGGCTGAAATGTGTGACAAGGTAGCTGTTATGTATTGTGGTAAGGTCGTTGAATATGCAGATGTAAAAACGATTTTTACAGAACCAAAGCACCCATACACGGTTGGACTTCTTAATTCAATACCGAAGCATGATGAGGATATTGAAGGTGATCTAGCAGTAATCGAAGGTTCAGTTCCAAGTCCGTTTGAATTACCTAAGGGGTGTAGATTTGCTCCCCGTTGTCCTCATGCTAGAGAAATCTGCCATTCGCAGTTACCTACATTAGAGACGCAAGAAAATGGTGATCAGGTTCGTTGCTGGATGTATACAGAACGTTGGGAGAAACAAGAGGAAGTTGGTGTGCGGACATGAGTGAAAAGCCACTTTTAGAAGTAAAAAACCTTAAACAATATTTTCCAATAAAAGGTGGAGTATTTGGTCGAACGGTTAACCATGTTAAAGCTGTTGATGATATAAGCTTTTCCGTTTTTGAGGGAGAAACAGTCAGTATCGTAGGAGAATCTGGTTGTGGAAAATCAACGACTGGTAGGGCCATACTCAGATTGGATAATCCATATGCGGGAGAAGTTAGCTTTGAAGGAAACGATCTACTATCATTAAGTAAATCGGAAATGCGAAAGAAACGAAAAGACTTGCAAATTATCTTTCAAGATCCATACGCTTCTTTGAATCCAAGACAAACGGTAAGTCAGATTCTCGAAGAGTCATTAGCTATTCAGAACGTTGTTCCTCGAAATGAGAGACGCCAAAAGATTAAGGAGTTACTTGAAACAGTAGGAATTGGTTCTCATCAGATAGATCGATATCCACATGAATTTAGTGGTGGTCAACGACAACGTATTGGTATCGCAAGGGCTTTATCAGTAAACCCTAAATTAATTATTTGTGATGAAGCTGTTTCTGCATTAGACGTGTCAATTCAGGCTCAGGTATTAAATTTATTAAAGGATTTACAACGTAAGTTCAACCTAACATACCTATTTATTTCGCATGATTTGGGTGTAGTTCGTCATATATCTGATAGAATTATCGTTATGTATCTTGGTAAAATTGTTGAAATTGGTGACAAAAAATCACTTTTTGAAAATCCGCAGCATCCATATACACGTGCACTATTATCAGCTATCCCAAGTACGAATGTAGTTGAAGAAAAAAGAGAGAGAATTATCTTAAAAGGGGATGTTCCTTCTCCAATTGACCCTCCAACTGGTTGTCGCTTCCACACACGTTGTCCGTATGCAATGGACCGTTGTAAAACGGAAGAACCAAAGCTTCATAGTGTACATGGAGATGAGTATAAAGTTGCATGTCATCTTGTAGAAGATGGGGTTGTAAATTATAAGGAACTTCAAACCATCTATTAAGAGTTAAAAAACCAAATTAAAAAAGGTGCCAACCGCATAAAGTTGGCACCTTTTTCTATCCTTTATCCATTTCCTCAACAATTATTTCGTTATGAAAGTTTTGAAAGCTGTCTACTAAGGTATCCAATCTTTCAAGCTGATCGGAATACTCAAGGATAGATGAAACAAGAGTCATGAGATGATACCAACTTTCTTGATTTTCATCATCCATCGGTTGCTGATTTTCTAAAAATGTATCAATTACCTTTTTACGATCAAATGCAAAATCAAGCTTTAATTCATCAGGTGCTTGAATCTTTACCTTCCCAACAAATTTTAAAAGAATCTGTTCATGGAAATGGATGAGATCGTCAATTTCTTTCACAAATAATTGTTGAGAAGGAATCGGCATATCTTGAAGCTCGTTTTCATGCCTGTGTAATTTTCTTAGCATATCCAATGCACGATTTGTACAAGTAATCATTTGTCTAAATAAGACAAGCTTACGAGACTTTTCATACTCCACCTTTTTAAAATAATTCCTTTCTTCTTTATAAAGAAGAAAGAGTTGGTCAATTTGAATGATGTTTTCCTTGATTTTTTCAATGTCATCTTTAAGTGTATTGTATTCGGATGCATGACGTGTACTTACCCGCACCCATTTAAAGATTTCCTCACATTGTTCTACAATCCGATCGTATAATTTCTTCTCATATTTAGGAGGAAGAAAGACAAGGTTAACCACAAAAGCGGACAATATACCTAGAAGAATTGCCAGAAATCGAAGACTAGCAAACTCTATAAATTGTTCACTAGGGCTTTCCATGATAGCTATTACCGTTACAATTGCTACTGGAATGTTTTTTTCCATTTTAAACTTAAGTGTAATCGCAATTACAAGAACAACGGTAAGTCCAATAATGAAGGCATTATTACCAAAGTACATTCCGAATAAGACGGCAAAGATAGCCCCGATTAAATTTGCTTGTATCTGTTCAATTACTGTTAAATAGGACCGGTAAATGGATGGTTGTATCGCAAATACCGCTGAAATTCCGGCGAAAACCGGTGAAGGTAGTTCCAATAGTTTTGCAAGCATTAAAGCTAGTGTAATGGCAATTCCCGTTTTTAAGATGCGGGCACCAAATGTCATTTTTTACGTTTCCTTTCTATAAAAAAGCTAGTTTTCTTAGCGTTAGCTTTTTTTCCATAATCTAAACCAATACAGTATCATACATTGATTTTATGTTTATCGCAAGGGAAACATGTCCCGAGTTGGGTGCCTATTATACGGATTAGGTTTTAGTTGAATATTCGAAAAATATAATAGGTTTTTATGCCTATAATTGAGAATAAAATGTCATAAGAATCTAGATTCGAAGTAAAAAAACCTGCCAGTTTCGGCAGGTTTGCAATTTATATTATTCAAAATGTAAATTTTTAAACGCATATTCGACTGCTTCAAGTGTCTCCACAATATCTTCTTCAGTATGTGCGATAGTGAGGAACCAAGCTTCATATTTTGAAGGTGCAAGGTTAATCCCTTGGCTGAGCATCAATTTGAAGAATCGACCAAACATTTCACCGTCTGTATTCTCAGCCTGCTCATAGTTTTCAACTTTTTCTTCCGTGAAGAAGATTGTTAATGCACCTTTTAGTCGATTAATTGTAATTGGAACATTGTAGTTTCTAGCATGCTGTAGTATTCCATCTTCAAGAATTGCACCCAGACGGTCCAATTTGTCATATAATCCTTCTTCTTGTAGTACTTCCAAACAAGCAATACCTGAGAGCATGGAAGCTGGATTTCCGGCCATTGTTCCTGCTTGATAGGCTGGACCTAGCGGAGCAACCTGTTCCATAATTTCTTTTTTACCGCCATATGCTCCGATTGGGAGTCCACCACCGATAATTTTTCCAAGAGCAGTTAGATCTGGTGTGATCCCTAATAGGTTTTGAGCACCACCATACATAAAACGGAAAGCTGTTATCACTTCATCAAAAATGACAAGTGCGCCTGCCTCATGAGAAAGGTCAAGTACCTGTTCTAAGAAGCCTTCATTTGGTTCGACGATTCCAAAGTTCCCAACGATTGGCTCAACGAGAACTCCAGCGATTTCAGTGCCCCATTTTGCAAGTGCCTCTTTGAAAGGCTCAATATCATTAAAAGGAACGGTAATTACTTCTTGAGCAATACTCTTTGGAACACCTGCAGAATCAGGGGTACCCAATGTAGAAGGGCCAGAACCTGCAGCTACAAGCACAAGGTCTGAATGTCCATGATAACACCCAGCAAATTTAATGATTTTTGTTCGATTTGTATAGGCTCTTGCTACACGGATGGTTGTCATAACGGCTTCAGTACCTGAATTTACAAAGCGGACCTTGTCCATTCCAGGAATTGCTTCCTTCAGCATTTTTGCAAATTTCACTTCATGTTGTGTTGGTGTCCCGTATAAGACACCAGTTTCTGCTGCTTTTGTGATCGCTTTGGTAATATGAGGATGAGCATGGCCAGTAATATTTGGGCCATATGCTGCAAGATAATCTATGTATTTATTTCCATCTACGTCCCAAAAATAAGCACCCTGTGCGCGTTCCATTGCTACGGGGGCACCGCCTCCAACGGCTTTGTATGAACGTGACGGACTATTTACGCCACCTACGATATGCTCTAAAGCTTCATTATATAGATCTTCTGATTTTGAAAAATTCATTTATGTTGTTCCTCCTAGCATTTAAATCAACTATTCTATTTTAGCATGAAAGCCTATAAAGGGAAAAAACATCGATGAAATATATGTGTCAAGGACGCTTCATTTGTATAACGCGAGAAAGTTTTGTACCATTTAATTAATAGCAAAATAATGGAGGTAAGAAAATGACGATTGAGATTGGACAAAATGCGCCAGACTTTACTGCAACAGCAAGCAACGGAGAATCTGTTTCTTTATCTGATTTTAAAGGAAAGAATATCGTATTGTATTTTTATCCGAAAGATATGACACCAGGATGTACAACGGAGGCTTGTGATTTCAGAGATGCACATGAGAGCTTTAGTGGCCTAGATACTGTAATCCTAGGTGTGAGCACAGATTCACTTGAACGCCACAAAAAGTTTATCGATAAATACGATCTTCCATTTCAATTATTGGTAGATGAAGAGCATGAGCTAGCAGAAAAATATGGGGTTTGGAAGCTTAAGAAGAACTTCGGCAAGGAATATATGGGGATTGAGCGCTCAACCTTCTTAATTGATAAAGAAGGAAAGCTTGTGAAGGAATGGCGGAAAGTTTCAGTTAAAGGTCATGTAGAGGAAGCACTTGCTTACATTAAAGAAAATCTTCAATAAATCGCTGTTGAGTAACAGATAACTTGTGAAGTTTTTGTGAAGTAATAGAAAAAAACGCCTTATTTTATCCTAGTGTGTAGTTATGAACCTAGTAGGGACAATGGCTTAGAAATTTGACGGGTGGTAAATATGGAACCACCCGTTTTCCCTATTTGTAGGTTGATTTTAGACTTTTCTTTACTTATAATGAAGTTAATAGTAATGATAATCGTTTTCAACTATCGTTCTAAGAATATACAGGTTATGAGGATTGGCAAATGAGACTATGGATATTAATAATCGCTGCCATTGTTCTATCCTTCATATCGCTATTTATAGGAGCTATTAATATTACACCAATGGACCTACTTGATTGGGAGTCTGACGAGACTCAGATTTTTCTCATAAGTAGGGTGCCACGTTTAATGGCGATCATATTAGCGGGAGCAGGAATGAGTATTGCAGGGTTAATTATGCAAAGCTTAAGTAGAAATAAATTTGTATCCCCAACAACTGCAGGTACATTAGATGCTGCGAAACTTGGGATTTTAATTTCAATGCTGTTCTTTACAAACGTAACGTATACACAGCAAATCATTTTTAGTTTTGCATTTGCTTTAGTGGGTACACTAATTTTTATGCAAATTTTAGACAAAATTAAGTTTAAAGATGTGATTTTCGTTCCTTTAATTGGTATTATGTATGGAAATATTTTATCTTCTATTGCGACGTTTTTCGCCTATGAGGCTGACCTTATTCAGAATATTTCATCATGGCTGATGGGGAGCTTCACATTAATAATTGCAGGAAGATACGAGCTTTTATATATAGCTGTTCCTACAATTATCCTAGCGTATCTTTTCGCTAATAAATTTACTGTTGCTGGCATGGGTGAGGATTTTGCAAAGAACCTAGGGTTAAGCTATAAGGTTGTTCTAAATATAGGTCTCATTCTAGTGGCTATTATTTCAACTACTGTTGTTCTAACGGTTGGAGTCATTCCATTTTTAGGATTAATTGTACCGAATATCGTTTCGCTTTATTTAGGTGATAATTTACGGAAAACAATTCCACATACAGCAGCATTAGGTGTTGTGTTTCTACTAATCTGCGATATTTTAGGTAGAATTATAGTTCATCCTTATGAGATTCCAGTCAATGTGACTGTTGCAGTTATCGGCAGTGCGATCTTCTTAATTATGTTATTTAGGGGGAGAGCATATGCGAAATAGTACAAAGTTAATCATCCTAGCAGTTATTGCCATTGTCTGTATTTTATTGTATGGCTTTTATGATTTAAAAGGCGGTTTCGATTATGCCTTTCCTAAACGAATGATCCGCGTTTCAGCAATGGTTGTAACAGGTATTGCAATTGCCTATTCGACTGTCGTATTCCAGACAATTACACAAAACCGAATTTTAACACCTTCCGTTATGGGGCTTGACTCCATGTACGAAGTAGTTCAAACACTGATTTATTTCTTTGCTGGCTCCATGTCTATCTGGGTGTTAAATAAGTATTTAAATTTTGGTGCTGCAATTGCAGCAATGGTCATATTTGCACTTATTTTGTACCGGTTTCTTTTTAAATCTGATAAACATCCAATTTATTTGCTTCTATTAATAGGGATGATTATCGGAACATTATTGGGAAGTCTTGTGACATTCTTGCAGGTTATGATAGACCCAGTTGAATACCTTGCTTTACAAAATCGTTTATTTGCAACTTTCTCAAACGTAAAAGCGGAGTTGTTATATATAGCGATTGGAATTTTACTCATGGCCTTTATCTATGGTTATACAATCATGGGTAAATTAGATGTTATGTCTCTTGGTCGTGAAAATGCAATGAACTTAGGTGTCAATTATGACAAGATGGTCATGAATATATTAATTCTATCTTCTGTGCTAATTGCTACAGCCACTGCATTAGTTGGCCCGATTACATTTTTTGGGTTAATTGTAGCAAATCTAGCGTATCAGTTTTTAGTCACATATAAACACTCAATTTTGATACTAGGTGCAAGCTTAATGAGTGTCATTGCACTCGTCGGTGGACAGTTCCTAGTTGAACATATTTTTGAACTTCGTACTACATTAAGTGTCATTATTAACTTTATTGGTGGTATTTACTTTATCTTCTTACTATTAAAAGAAAGTAGGTCTGCATCATGATTGAAATCAAAGGATTATCCAAGTATTTTGGAAAAAAGCCAGTTGTTGAAGATGTTTCAATAACGATTGAACCCGGTACAATTACATCGTTTATCGGGCCGAACGGTGCTGGTAAGTCCACGCTTCTTTCGATGGTAAGTCGCTTATTAGATTCAGATACTGGCGAAGTTCTACTAGATAAAAATGATGTGCAAAAATGGAAGTCCTCAGAGTTTGCAAAACGTGTTTCGATACTTAAGCAATCAAACTTCTTAAATGTGCGTTTATCGATCCGTGAATTAGTCTCATTTGGACGCTATCCATATTCAAAAGGACGTCTTACAGATGAAGATGAGAAATACGTCGATCAAGCTCTTGAGTATATGAACCTGGTTGACATACAGGATAAGTTTTTAGATGAATTATCAGGTGGACAAAGACAACGTGCTTTTATCGCTATGGTTATTGCACAGGATACAGATTATGTTTTACTTGATGAGCCTTTGAATAACTTGGACATGAAGCACTCTGTCCAAATTATGAAGATACTTCGAAAACTTGTGGATGAGCTTGGCAAGACTGTTGTCATCGTCTTACACGACATTAATTTTGCTTCCGTCTATTCTGATCGAATCGTAGCACTGAAAGATGGCAAGCTTGTTAAAAATGGACCAACACATGAAATCATTAATTCAGATGCATTACGGGAAATTTATGATATGGACATTCCTATCCAGGAACAAAATGGATGTCGTATTTGTGTTTATTTTAATTCACACGCATAACGATCTAGAGAATAAGTCTCTGGATCTTTTTTTATAATTTTTTAAAAACCGGGGAAAATATAAAAATATTTCTTCATTTCATATTGACGTAAGATTTATATGGCTCTATAATGAGAATTGTTATCAGTGATAATGATTCTCATTTTTAGTGAAAATACATAATGTCCAAAAGGAGAGGAAAGTTAAATGAGAAAGTGGAAATTAGCAGGTGCAGTTTTAGCACTAACCTTTGCTCTTACAGCATGTGGTAATGATGATGAGGCTACAAAAGAGAAGACAAACGAAACGGATGTAGCAGGGGAACAAGGAACTAATGAAGTAACTGGTCAGTACCCTATGACAATTTCTCCAACAATTGCTTCTACTGATACAGAAGAAGCGGGTACAGTAAATTTTGAAGATATAACGTTTGAATCGATGCCGGAAAAAATGGTTGTATTCGATTACGGCTTCCTAGATACATTGGATACACTAGGTGTTGAGGGAGTTGTTGGGGTTCCGCAAGATTCCAACTTACCATCAAACTTAGAAGAGTATGCAGGCGATGAGTATGTGAATGTTGGAACTCTAAAAGAACCGCTACTAGAAGATATCGCTGAAATTGGTCCAGATGCTATATTCATCTCTGGTCGTCAATCCCCTTTCTACGAAGAATTGAGTGAAATCGCTCCTGTAGTTTTCGTTGGCACTTCACAGGATGACTACTGGAATACATTCTTAAAATCTGTAGATGTTGCGGCTAAAATGTTTGATAAAGAAGCTGAAGCAGAAGAGCATATTGCAAAAATTGAGTCTTCTATCGAAGAAGTTAAGACTCTTGCGGGCAACTATGAAACAACGTTAGTGACTATGTACAATGAAGGTAAATTATCTGGTTTTGCAAGAAACTCTCGCTTTGCTTATATCTATGATATTTATGGATTTAAACCAGTAATTGATGATATTGCTGCTTCTTCTCATGGATCTAACTTTGGTTTTGAAGCTATTTTGGATATGGATCCAGAAGTATTGTTTGTAATCGACCGTACAGCAGCGGTAGGTGACCAATCTAATATTGCAAAGGACATGGAAAATAAAATCATTGAGAAAACGCAAGCTTATCAAAATAAACGAATTGTGTATTTAGACGGTGTATTGTGGTATATAAGTGGAGGCGGCTTGACCTCTGAGTTAGCGAAAATCGATGAAATTTTAGCTGAGTTAAAATAAAGATGAATTAGAAAGCTGTTCAGATAGTTAGGGGAAACCTGATAATCTGGGCAGCTTTTTTTGGACTTGAATCTGGTAGGTGATATGGACTATGTTCATCAAGAAAGTTCTAGAGGTACACTCATGACGGAAAAAGAGAAGAGCGTGTCCCGCAAGAAGAGTCTAGAGGTACATGCATGACGGAAAAAGAGAAGAGCGTGTCCCGCAAGAAGAGTCTAGAGGTACATGCATGAAGGATAAAAAGAAAAGCATGTTCTACAAAAAGGATAAAGTATAGCTGAGAATTAGGATTATGAATCCTTTTTATACGCAAAACTAACCTCTATAAAGAACTTTCTCCATCTGTTATACTACTGGTAAGAAACTGGAATTAGTGGGAGGGGGTATTCCGATGACTCGAACCATATTAATTGTTGACGATCAACCAGAGATCGTGGAGTTATTAAGCCTATATCTAGAAAAAGAGAATTATAGAATTCTAGAAGCTTTTGATGGGCATGAGGCGTTGGAAATTATTAATAAGGAAAAGCTGGATTTAATGCTGGTTGACTTAATGATGCCCAACATCAATGGGTACCAGCTTATCAAAAGGGTTAGACAGGAATTGGAAATCCCTATTATTATCATATCTGCTAAAAATGATGATAACGATAAGATATTAGGTCTTGGCCTTGGTGCGGATGATTTTATACCAAAACCATTCAATCCATTGGAAGTCATAGCAAGGGTGCAAGCACTTCTTAGAAGAAGTTATAACTATACTCAAACTACTGAGATAATGACTGAAAAAGGACAGATTAAGGTAGGAGAAATCGTTCTAGACGAAAGTTCCTTTTCGGTGATAAAAGGTAGTGTTGTAATATCCCTAACCAAAATCGAATATCGAATACTTGAACTCCTCATGGGTTCGCCGGGAAGGGTTTATACAAAACAACAAATCTTCGAAAGAGCTTGGGATGATTTTTATATGGGCGGTGAAGAGGACAATACAATTAATGTCCATATATCAAAATTAAGGGAAAAGCTCGAAGAAAACATGAAGAAGCCAATCTACATAAAAACGATCAGAGGCCTAGGCTATAAATTTGTAAAACAAAGTTAAATTATGAATCTACGAGGACAATTTAATGAAGAAACTGCTTTATCGGATTATCCCGGAAAAAGAAGGCGTTATTCCGTATGTATACATTGCGAACCTAGGTTTCCCACTCTATTTTTTATTTCAGGAATCAGGGGGGAGACTGCTATTAGGATTGTTTTTAATGGCTATTTTTATTGTCGCGTATCGACAAGTTTACTGGAGCCCGCAACATATACCAATGCTTATTCTTATTCAGATATCAATTATTCTACTATTCGGTTTCATGTATGATCCGTTGTATACTTTTATGATATTTATTAGTGTATACCAGTTGGTTCGACTGCCAATGCAGATGCTTTATGTTGTATGTGGACTATTCACTTTTTTTGGACTTGTACTCGGCTATCAGGTCATCCTCACCGAAGAATATTATACCCTTCTCAATTTAGGACCGCCCTTATTTGGTGGTGGAATCTTACCCTTTTTCATGAAGGGATCTATTAAGTATAAGGAAATGAGCGAAAATTTAAGGCGGACCGCAGAAGAATTAGAGAACAAAAATCGTGAAAAAACTCGACTAGAAGAAAGTAAAAAGCAAATGCTTGCTGATATTTCACATGATTTAAAAACGCCAATTACTACGATTCAAGGATATTCTAAGGCGTTGTATGAAGGTGTTGTGAAAGATGAAGAACAAACGAAAAAGTATTTAAAATACATTTATGATAAATCCATCCGGGTTACATCATTAATTGACGAACTTTTTATGTATTCAAAATTAGACAGTCCTAATGTTCCTATTCAAAGAGTTTATATTGATATTTGCGAATTTTACCGTGGTATCATCGCGGAGCATTATGATTTATTCGAAGAAAAAGAGATGTTGCTTGATATCGATATTCCAGATGAGAAAATGATGTACTCCTTTGACCAAAAACTTTTATACAGAGCAATATCGAATCTATTGCAAAACACGATAAAATATAACCCTGTGAACACAGAGATTTACCTTCAATTATATCAAAGGGAAGACCATCTAATTGTTGAAATAGGTGATGATGGTGTGGGTATCCATGAGGAACTTGCGCAATCGTTATTTGAACCTTTTGTAAGAGGGGATAAAAGTAGAGTGACTGACGGTGGTTCGGGTCTTGGACTCGCTATTACTAAAAAAATCATTGAGCTCCATAACGGGTGTATCAAAGTCGACACGTCACCAAAACGAGGAAAAACGAACTTTATAATCGTGCTCCCATTTGAAAAGGTATAGCAGCTGCTATGCCTTTTACTTTTTTATAGAAAAAATGAATTGTTAAGTAAGAAATAAGACTCACTTAAGATTCAGTTAAGGTTCGTTGACTAAGATAAAGATAACAAAACAAAAGGAAGTAAAAAGGAGGACCTTAACTTGAAACAAACGGTTATTGAACTTAACAATATAACAAAAAGCTATGGAGATGTGAAGGCTGTTGATGGGATTAGTTTAGAGGTTAAAAGAGGTGAAGTACTCGGAATTATCGGGGCTAACGGTGCTGGGAAATCAACAACATTAGAAATCATGATGGGCATTCGCAAAGCAGACGCGGGAACTGTCAATGTACTTGGAATGAATGTTGATGAAGCATCAAACCAAATTAAACAAAAAATTGGAATCCAACTTCAGCAAACAGCCTTATACGACCGAATTAAAGTTAAAGAGGCCTTGAGTTTATTTAGCTCGTACTATGAAAGTAAAAGAGATCTACAGGAGATTATTGATACTCTTGGACTTCAACCTTACCTTAATAAATATGTAAAAAATCTATCTGGTGGCTGGCAACAACGTACATCATTAGCCTTAGCGCTAGTAAACGACCCGGAAATCATTTTTCTTGATGAACCTACAACTGGGTTAGATCCACAAGCAAGGCGCGACCTCTGGTCCTGCATTAATCGGTATCGAGAAGAAGGTAAAACAATCATATTATCTACACATTACATGGATGAAGCCCAAAGAAATTGTGACCGAATTGCTATTATCAAAAAGGGAAAACTCGTTGCGTGTGATCAACCTCAGAACTTAATCGATGCTTATTTGCAAGGAGCAGGAACGATGGAAGATGTGTACTTAAAATACGCTGTTTCATAATTAGGAGGAAAGTTAAATGCAAACAATTATTACACATACACAAATGGAGTTAAAACTATTTTTTCGAGAAACATTAGCTTTATTGTTTACTTTTATTGTCCCAGCTGTCAGTTTTATTGTTTTCGGTTTTATGTTTGATTCAAACACATACAATGGGCTAAATTACTTTCAAGCATATATACCTAGCATGATTGCCATTATCATTTTTACTACCGCTTTTTTCTCGATGGGCCTACAAATCGTTATTGACCGAGAGAAGGGAGTGTACAAACGATTAAAAGGTACACCAATTAATCAAAATGCCATTTTCATAGCAACAATCATAAAAGGATTCATTGCCATTTACGTTGGTGCCATTGAAATCCTATTGATTGCAAAGTTTGGTTTCGGCTCACAACTAACGACACACCCTATTGAATTTCTAGTAGCTTTAACATTATGTGCAATCACGTTTTTCTCAATCGGTTTTATTGTTTCAAGTGTTACAAAGCGTATGCAAACAGCTTTAGGAATCGCAATGATTTCAATGTATCCAATGATGTTTTTGTCAGGAGCCACAATTCCTTTAGAAACGTATCCTGTATTTCTACAAAAAATCGCTGCCTTCGTGCCATTAACCTATGTTGTAAATGTCTTAAGGGATGGCTGGAACGGAACTCTCTTTACAACTGATGCGCTACTTGATATCGGAATACTAGTAGGAATATTAATGGTAGCAACCTTCATTGGTCTAAAAAATTTTAAATGGACTGACTAATAGTAAAGGGTGCCTATTTTTATAAGATAGTGTCAAACGTCTATACAATATCGTTATAACGGACGTATCTTATTAGTGTAGGGCATACCTCCTCAGATGTTAGCGTATTTTGTGCGAGAGAAATCTCGCACCTTTTTTTGTACTTCCACCTTTTAATGAAAGTTGTTACTATAGGTATAAGGAGGCGTAATAATGCGAATTTTATCTACATTCAAACCAATCGAAGAAGTAACAGAAAAGATGAAAAAGGCGTTTCCGGATGAAGACTTTATCTATTGCGAAGACATTGAAGAGGCACTGCCGGAACTACATAATACAGATATTTTATTAACATATGGGGAAGATTTAACATCAGAACATATTGAAATGGCAAAAAATCTTAAATGGATAATGGTAATATCAGCGGGACTAGAACTTATGCCGTTTAAAGCCATTAAAGAAAAAGGAATCCTTGTAACAAATGTAAGGGGAATACACAAAATCCCGATGGCCGAATACACATTTTCGATGTTGTTGCATGTTACAAAGAAAAATGAAAAAATCGTCGAGCAGCAAAAAAATAAAAGTTGGGACCGGCTAACCCATTTTCCGGTAAGTGAGTTACATGCGAAAACTATCGGAGTCTTAGGTGTTGGTGCAATCGGGGGAGAAATTGCCCGACTTGCTAAAGCATTCAACATGAAGGTTATCGGCCTAAACCGTAGTGGCCAAAAACATGAATTTATAGATGAAATGGTTCAGTTCGATGGACTTAACTACATTTGTGAGAATGCGGATTACCTTGTTTCTGTCCTTCCGAGTACAGATGAAACTAAATATATTTTAAACGACTCTCATTTTAACTTAATGAAAAAAGAAGCGATTTTTATTAATATTGGCCGAGGCGACTTAGTGAAAGAAGAGGTCATACTAAGGGCTGTTCAAAATAATAAGATCTCACATGCAGTTTTAGATGTATTTGAACAAGAACCCCTACCAAGTGACCATCCATTTTGGGCACTTGAAAATGTGACGGTAACTCCACATATCTCAAGTAAATCGAATTATTATCAACCACGATCATTTGAAATCTTTGAAAAAAACCTTCATATATTTATACAAGGTGGTAGTCATTTTATAAATAAAATTGATGTAGACCGGGGGTATTAACATGAAAATCTATACAAAAACAGGGGATAAAGGTACAACCTCATTAGTTTATGGTCAGAGGGTTTCAAAAAATGACTTACGTGTAGAAGCGTACGGAACATGCGATGAAGCCAATTCGATGATCGGATTAGGGTTAAGTCACTTACATGAGGCGGTATTCGAAGGAAAGGATGAAGTTGAGCAGGTCTTCAAAAGAGTTCAAACAACTCTATTCCACGTGGGTGCAGAATTAGCAACACCTGCCGGAAAAGAGGTAAAATGGAAAGTTTCTGAAGAGGATATCTCACTGTTAGAGGCCACTATTGATAAATGGGATGCAGGAATTCCCCCTCTTACAAACTTTGTTTTACCAGGTGGAAGTCAAGCGGGTGCTTCATTCCATGTTGCACGAACAATTGTGAGACGAGCTGAAAGAAAAGCTGTTTCAATCGGTGAACAAGTAAACCCACTTGTTAACTCGTACTTAAACCGACTATCAGATTTTCTTTTTGTCGCGGCTCGGTTTGTAAATCATAGGCTTGGGCAAGGTGAACCTACACTTCATCAGTGAATAGTAGAAGAAATAAGCGTATTTCGATGGAATAAGTCATATAGTAATGGTAGATATGTTGACAAAAACGGTCGGAGCGAGATACACTAATTATAAGGATTATAAAGTAATAATGTTTACTAGAAAAGAGGTGCATGGCGGTGTCAGAAAATCAGTTGAAAGAAGCGCTTGATACGTTGAAAGAAACCGGGGTACGAATCACTCCGCAACGTCATGCGATATTAGAGTATCTAATTAATTCAATGAGTCACCCGACTGCAGATGATATCTATAAAGCACTTGAAGGTAAGTTTCCAAACATGAGCGTCGCAACAGTGTACAATAATCTCCGTGTATTTCGAGAAGTTGGCTTGGTAAAGGAATTACCATATGGTGATTCATCAAGTCGTTTTGATTTTATTACAACTCAGCATTATCATGTCATTTGTGAAGAATGTGGTAAAATTGTGGACTTCCACTACCCGGGTCTAGATGAAGTGGAAGCATTAGCAGCACATGTAACGGGCTTTAAAGTAAGTCATCATAGAATGGAAATCTACGGCTCATGTCAAGATTGTCAAAAGAATTCAGCACATTAAAAAAGCTGACAAGTTAAACTTGTCAGCTTTTTTCTATCTTATTATATCTCTTACTGTTGTATTTCTCATCGAACTCTTTTCCGTCAAGTTCCGGATCGAGTGTTAATGGTTCTTTACAATACATACAAACATCAACACGTCCTAGCATCTTTGTCTGTTTTTCACATGAAGGACATGTTACTTGAATGGTTCGAGTAGAAAGTAAACCAATCCAGAAATAAACAACTGTACTTGCTAAAATAAAAACCAAACCGAGAATCATAAAAATAGTCATTACAATAACATTCTCTCTAAAGAAGATGCCACCGTACATAACAATAAATCCAGCAAAAATTAAACCAAGAGCAAAAGAACGGATTTTATTAATTTTACTTGAATATTTTACACCCATTTTTCATACAACCTCCTTCATATACTATACAATATAAAAAAGAAAGATAAAAATAAAAAAAAGATTCTGCCCAAAAAGAGCAGGGTTTTATTTTTTAAGCGTCGAAATATATACCCAATGGATTTGAATGGAGGAAATCAAAATGGAAGATTTACTTCGACCCCTTTACCAAGAGAGAGCCAGCCAGCCCAATACTCTAGGGATCATTTTTGTAGAAAAGGGTAAGGCTACTTTTTCAAATGTTGATTACTTTGATATCGCCTTACTTGTAATTGTTAAAGAGGCTGATAGGAATGTGTTCATCAAGCATTATAACTATGACAACAAAAAAGCTTCTTTATATACTGTGAAAGAAAGTCAACTAAAGGATTGGTTATTTTTTGGAACGAACCGAAAAATAGTGGATTGGATACTGAACGGTAAAGTCTTATATGACCGTAATGAATACATAATTAATTTTCGAGATAAACTACATGAATTTCCTACAGAGGTAAGGCAAATCAAAATGGGTATCGAATTTGCAAAACTAATTCGGCGCTACCAGGATGGGAAGGCCTTTTTTAATGCAAAGCAACACCTTGACGCATACAACTATGTCATTCATGCACTACATCACTTAGCTAGACTAGCTATCATAGAAAATGGCTTTCATCCGGAAGTCACAGTTTGGAATCAAGTAAAACAAATCGATCCTCAAATTTATAAATTATATATCGAACTTCTAGAGAGTGAGGAATCATTGGAAAAACGATTGGAACTCCTGTTCCTAGCAAGCGAATTTCTTATCCATTCAAGAGCTAAACGTGGTGCTAGTCATATTCTAAATGTATTATCTAGAAGGGATGAAGCTTGGACATTTGGCGAAATAATGGAACTCCCTGAACTTAATGTATATTCAGTGGATCTTGAGGTATATTTAGAATTCCTTGTAGAAAAACATTTAATAAATGTAGAAATGCTTGAAACAAAAGGAAAAGGAATTTTCCATAGAACATATCATGTAAATGGGTAAATCTCAGAACTCCTCCATATACTTTGAGGAGTTTTTATTATTTTAATAAAATATTTGATTTTATGTTGACGGATAATAATCCGCCGTGTTATATTAGATTTCGCCGCTTAAGAAACACAGAGCAGCGAAAAAGTTCTAAAAAAATATTATTGACATTAATATATCACCATGATATATTAATAAAGTCGCTTCTGAGCGACGAGTTAAAAAAGTTCTTTGAAAACTGAACACAATACAAGCGTCAACGTTTTAATTTTGGTAACAATTATTGAGCAATCAATACTCTTATTGGAGAGTTTGATCCTGGCTCAGGATGAACGCTGGCGGCGTGCCTAATACATGCAAGTCGAGCGAACTTTTGGGAGCTTGCTCCCAAAAGTTAGCGGCGGA